>NZ_JALOBS010000074.1 GCF_023228165.1 Methylomonas sp.
CATCACCAGCGCCGTGTGAAAACCGCTGATTTTATGTAGGTCGTAATTGAAACGCACCTTGCCTGCTCCGGATTTAAACGTCAGCGCCTGCCACCATTTGCCGGTCAACGGCCACCAGACGATCAGACCGGTCAAGGTTGAGATGAATAGCAGTGCAGCCGAGATGCCGACTATGACGGTGCTGATGTCGTCGAAAGGAATCAGCAACGCGTAATGCAATTCGAATACACAATCGATAAAGGTGGCCGGCAACCAATCACTTGAACGGGTCAGCAACATTTTTCCGGTCACTTGCGCCGTATACGGATCGACGCCAACGATCCAGCGTTCGTTTTCTCTATCGGCGGTCGGGAATTGGTAACGCAGCTTGAAAGCCGCGCTCTCGTTGCGCGGATACACCGAAAATACATGTTTCGCAGTCGGCGGCATCACGGTTTTGCCGGCGGCGAAGATTTCCGCCAGCGGCCGGTATTGGGCTATGGCCGGCTGTTTCACCACGAGCATATCGGCATGCAACCATTCGTCGATCTCGGCGTAGAACACCAGAAAGCTGCCGGTAACGCCATAAATAGACAGCAGAAACCCCAGCGACAAACCCAGCCACAAATGCACGTCCAGCCAAAGCTTGCGGCGGGATTTCAGCCGGGACAATTCGGCTATGCGCCGATCTTCGCGAAACTTAGGGAGCAAGGGGTGGCGACTGGCGTTCATGGTGGTGACAAAAAACGGTAGCGTGGTTGTGTAAAAAATACCGGAGCTCAAGCTGATCGCGAAGTTCTCCAGCGGCGGCGGATGGTCAATTAGACGTTTCGGTGCCGGAAGCCCTCACGACTGTTGCCGACACCGCGGTATTTTCGCCGGACAGGATAGCGGTAATGCGCCTAACCCGGTCACCCCAAGCTAATCAGCCGGACTTCAGTCAAACCGGGTCTCCGATTCCGGTCGATTCTGCCGATCAATACTCCAGCTTGATCGAACCCATGACCGTTAACGGCTCGGTGGGAAGATTGCTTCGACGCGAGCGCAAAATGAAATATTCGGCGTCGTTGACGTTATTTACATTGACTTGAGTGGTCAAGTTAACCCCGGCCAGTTTGCGTTTATAGGCCGCCATCAAGTCGAGCCGGGCATAAGCGCTGTCGTAATAGCTGTTTGCCGCATCGCCGTAGCGCCGGCCGGAAGCGTAAACACCTGCCCCCAAACTGAAGCCTTGCAGGAAGCCTTGGTTAAAGTCGTACTTCAACCAGGCACTTCCTTGATGACTCGGCGCGAAAGGCATACGGTTGCCGACGTTGGCCGGCGCCGTAATGTCGTCGATGATCTTGGCATCGGTGTAGGCGTAGGTGCCGATGACGCTCAAGCCCTCGTAAATCTGGCCTTGCACGTCAAGCTCGACGCCCTTGCTGCCGCCCTTGACCGGAACCTGCATATTGATCAGATTGCTGCTGGGGTCTTGGAAAAATTGAGTCCTTTCCAAGTCGAAGTAAGCAACGCTGGCGTTGAGTTTGCCATCGAAAAACTGGGTTTTTATCCCACCCTCGAACTGGACGGCATTGAATAGGTCGTAGAGTTTGGCGCCGCCGGTATCGTAATCGTTGGCGGGGCCGAACGATTCGGTGAAACTACCGAACAACGACAACCATTTGACCGGCTGGTAAACGATGCCGACTCGGGGGCTGACCACATCATCATTGCGGGCATCCTTGCCGGCCGGCGCCCACCAACTCAGATCTTGCGTCCGATCCACCCAGTCGTAGCGGAAGCCGCCCATGATGTGCAGTTTGTCCCAGAGCGTCATTTGATCCTGAACGTAAATGGCCTTGGAGGTGTTCTCGGTAGCGATGACGTTGTTGAACGGCGCATTCCGGATTTGGCTTAACTGGGCGTCGGAAACCGCCGGAATATTCGGGTTAAAGATATTGATGGTGTCAACGCTACCGCTGGCAACCTGGTATTTCAGTTGACTGTTGTAATACTCGCCACCGAGCAGCAGCTTGTGTCTGACACCGTAGGTTTCGAAATCGAAAGTGCCGTTAACCCAGGCTGTCAGGGACTCGGCGTTTTCCGGGCTAAACCAGTAATTACGCGTTGCGTTACCGAAGGAGCTGCCGGGTGTCTCGTTGACGCGACCGGTATAAAAGCCTTGCCAATCCTTCTGGTATTGGGATGAGACCACGCCTGCGTTTAGCTTGACCTGATCGTTGAGGCGATGGTCTATGCGGAAATCGACCAAATTATTGGTGGTGGAGTTTCGTAAATCCGAGCGGCCGACGAAGGTTCTGGAAATGGGGATTCTCGCCAATTGATTTCCAATCGCCGGAATACCGTAGTCATAGGCGTTGTTCTCGTCGAAATACTCGTAGGACAAGGTGAATTGGGTGTCCGGCGTCGCTTCCCAGCTTAAGGTCGGGGCAAAAAAGATCCGGTCATTGCTCATGTTGTCGCGGAACGAACCGGTATCCAGATAAGACATGTCCAGCCGGTAATTCAAGCCGGCTTCCTTGCTGACCGGTCCGGTCGCGCTGGCTTCGGTACGGTAGAAATCGTAGGAGCCGAAGCGTTGTTCCACCGAATAGTAGGGTGTCGAGCTGGGTTGCTTGGTCACGGTACTGATCAAGCCGCCGGGGTCTCCAAAGCCGTACATCATCGCCGACGCACCTTTGATCACTTCCACGCGCTCGACGTTGGCCAGATCGAATTTGGTAAACGGTATCCGAATACCGTTGCGATAGTTGACGGTGCTTTGCAGGAAACCGCGCATCACGAATTGTTCGTGTTCGCCACCGTATGAATGATAAGACTGAACGCCGCTGACGTTCTTGATCGCGTCCTGTAAGCGGTAGGACTGTTGGTCGTGTAGAACCGCCTTGTTAACGACTTGAATGGAGGCCGGGGTTTCCATGAGGGGAGTGTCGGTTTTGGTCGCCAGAGCGGTGTTGGTGCGGGTATAACTGAGGTTATAAGGATCGTCGGGGTCGAGATCGGTTTTGCCGATGACGGTCACCGCCTGCATCGTGGCGGCCGATTGTGGCTCCAACCCGGTCGTTTTTTCCAGCGTCACAGTGTTGCCGGCGCCAAAGTAATAAGAAACCCCTGAACCGACCAGCAATCGTTTCAAGGCACCTTCCAACGAGTATCTGCCGCTGACGCCCGGCGAGCTAACCCCCTTAACCAGCGCCGAGTTGTAAACAAACTGTACGCCGGATTGTTCGGCCAACGCACTGAGTGCGGAATACAAAGGCTGTGGGTCGATATTAAAGCTGCGGGTACTGCCGATGGCCGGCGTTTCGGCTTGGGCACTTAATGGCGTAGCGATTGCCAGCCAGCCCAGGCAAAGCGGCAGTATGCCTATAGCGGTCGAGCGATTTGCCAGGGTTTCAGGTGTTCTGGCAATAGTTCCATTTTTTCTCACGTGCTGTCCTCGGTTGATGTATTCAAGCTGAGAACGATTCGCGGACGGTGTAGCCGTACTATTAAAGACGCGGCAAATTGTCGCAGGTGGCAGGTAGGGGCGAATTCATTCGCCTATTCCCGCATTGCGGTATGCCGATGGATGGGCGAATGAATTCGCCCCTACGCTGCCTCGATATAGGCTGGGTCATTTAGAGCCACATGGCATCCCATAACGGGTAATCGGCTATTTTTTCCACAAGACCGGCCCGTAATGGATTAGCGTTTCGGC
>NZ_JALOBS010000075.1 GCF_023228165.1 Methylomonas sp.
CACATGGCATCCCATAACGGGTAATCGGCTATTTTTTCCACAAGACCGGCCCGTATTGGATTAGCCACGATATATCGGGCGATTTGTCTTATATTTTCCTCTCCGCGTAAGGCATGATCGTAAAAGCCACGCTGCCAAAGTCTGCCCTTACGTTGTAAAAAAGCATTCACTTCCAAGGCTGAAGTTGCCTTAAACTGTTTTATGACGCCCGACAAGGTTTTGCTGTCGCCCAATTGAAACAACCAGTGCAGATGATCCGGCATGACTACCCAGGCCATCGATTTCAGCTTGTTTTGCTCATGCAAGTTTTGCATTTGATGGACCACAATCCGCCCGCAGTGTAGATCGTTAAACCAATTCAGGCGCTTTTCCGTGCAAATTGTCACATGATAAATTTGCTGAGCCTGGGAATAACGGCCTTTTAACAGGTTGTCGCGTGGCATGGTTGAATGACAGGTTTATGAGGCGGATACGTTTACGCCTATATCTGCTCAAGACCGCAAAAACACCCACGGCCCGGCATGAATAACTTCGATAGGCAGCGTTTGTTGCAAGGCATCCAGCCAGGCATCGATGTGTTGTATGTCGATGGCGGCGTTGACTTCCCGTTCGCCCAGTTCGCTGTCCAGCAAGCGGATTTGGCTGCGCCGGTAGCGGTTGATTTCCGCAACCACCTGCTTCAACGGCACGAAGTTCATCAACAAACGCCCGCGGCGCCAGGCATCGGCGTTACTTAATTCCACGGCATAGGGTGGGCTCAGCATGTCGGCAGCGAACGTTAATTGTTGGCCGGGCTGTAAGGTCGCGCTATCGGTTAGTGCGCCGCGCGCGGAAGGCCGGCTGGTTCGTACCTTGCCTTGCAGCAGAGTGACCGCGCCGGTATTGCCGCGGTAACGGACGATAAACCGGGTACCCAAGGCTTCGGTGGTCGTGGAACCCGCCGTCACGCGAAACGGCCGGCTAGCGTCATGCGCCACCTCGAACTCGGCTTCGCCGTGCAATAGCTCCAGGCGTCGTTCGCTGGCGCTAATCGTTACATCAATTGCGGTGTCGGTATTTAAATAGACGGTGCTGCCGTCGGTCAGTGCAATCGACATTTGCTGGCCGACGCGGGTACGGTAATCGGCGCAGGGGTGTTGCAGATAATCCGGGTAAAAGCCGGTCGCGACCGCCAGCAGCAAGGACGCTGCGGCGGCCAGACTCAGACCGCGCCTCAGCAGGGCTGTGCGCCGCTGTTTGGCGGCCCGAGCCCGGCGGCGCCGGCGGTCGGCCAGTAAAGGCTGAGGCAGTTGTTGCCACAGCGCTTCGACGGCGCGATAGGCCTGGGCGTGCTCGGGTTGTTGCCGCCAGCGCTCGAATTTCGCCAATACGCTGTCGTCGGCGGCACCGGAGCTCAAGCGCAGATGCCAGGCCACGGCTTGCTGCCGCAAGGTGTCGTGCTGGGCTGTGTGCGATTCGTTCATGGCAGTACGGCGTCTGGTAATGGCTGTTTACTATAACGATCCGGTCCGAATATAGCCATACTATGCGTCCTCGTCATCAACCGCTTGCCGGCAGTGCAGCAAGGCTTTGGCCAGTTGCTTTTCCACCCAGCTGACGGAAATGTTTAACTGATTGGCGATTTCGGCATGGCTAAGCCCCTCGATACGGCTCAAATATAAAATTTCCGCGCACAGGTCGGGCAATTGCGCCAACGCGGTTTGAATTTGCAGGAGCTGGTCTTGCGCTTGCAGCATCCGCTCGGGCTCGGTGGTGGCGTCGGCTTCGGTTTCCTCGCCCAAGTATTGATCCAACAAATCGCCGCGACGCTTTTGGCCGCGCAGATGGTCGATAGACAGATTGGACGCCACGGTAAACATCCAGGCCCGCGCCTCCACTTCGCTGGCGGGCGGCGGCGTCAACAGCATCAACCGCAAGTAGATGTCCTGCAGCAAGTCGGCAGCGGTATCCCGACAACGCAGGCGCTGCTGCAAAAAGCGCTGGATTTGCGGCCGAATGCTTAAAAATGTGCGGTAAACGTCGTGGTCGGAAAAAGCCATGCGCGGGGGATCAAGGGGCTTTGCGTGAGTCGAGGCAATTGGCTAAGCAGAAAGCGCGCCATCTCGGTGGGTTGGCTTGCGGAAGGCCCTGCCACTCTGTACCGCCAACTAAAGCAATATTGGCGGGTTAATGTCCTGGCTGATTTGATGTGCGGGATATGCCGCATTACTGCGGCATATCGCCTAATGTCTGTTAACCTCGCTCTCTGTTTTTCAACGGCAGCCGACAGGCTAGGGTTGCAAACCAAAGCCTACCAGCCCAAAGTACGGGGCAACCCGACTTGTAATACTTGTTTTTCAATCACTGGTCGCTAACAATATGAATCAGCAATAGATCATTGGAGCAAACGATGGCATTGGATAAAGTGCATGAAAACATTTATCTAAGCGAAGAGGAGTATCTGGCGACGGAACCCGCTTCCGAGGTAAAACGCGAATATATCGACGGCCAGGTCTATGCAATGGCCGGTGCGGGCTATAACCATAATTGCATCTCGGCTAACATGCTACGCGAGTTAGGGAATCACCTGAAAGGCACACCTTGCGCGACTTTTATGGCAGACATCAAAGTCCGTTTGGGCAAGGATTATGTCTATCCCGATGTGCTGGTGGATTGCAGCAAAATGTCCGGCGACGATTATTTTTCGACGTCGCCGGTGATTATCGTCGAAGTGCTGTCCCGCTCCACCCGCAAAATGGATACGACGACAAAATTGATCCGCTATATCAATTTGCCGTCCCTGCAGGAATATGTGTTGATCGAACCGGATATTGTTTCCGTGCAGGTACTGCGCAGAAACAAAAATTGGCTGCCTGAATATTATTTTTTGGGCGATGAGATTTGGTTTGAATCCATCGGTCTGGCTTTAGCAGTCGAAGACATCTACGACCGGGTCGACAACCGGGACATGAACGAATTTCGGGAAGGTTTGGCCTAGGAGCGACTTAGCCGTTTTGCCTGACGCTTTTGTAGGAGCGTAGGTTGGGGTGAGGCACGAACCCCAACACGATAACCGCAAAACCACCCTCCAACTATCGGCAACAAAACATCAAAGTTACCGATGATTTGAATACCAAAAATGTTGGGGTTCGTTACCTCACCCCAACCTACACGGGCTATCTCGCCGCTGTATTGGTCGACGGCGACATCGCGGTAACCGATAAAGCGGCTTAACTCGGTCACGTCCTTCTTCATTATTTTATAGACGCCTTCAGCCCGCGTAGCTCCGATTAGCGAAGCGTAATCGGAGGAACGAGGTTAAAACATGCGTCCGATTACGCTTCGCTAATCGGGCCTACGGCCCTCTGTTTTTCAATGGCCGTCGAAGTTCACGGTCTAACTTAGCCTCAACAGCCAACTTTGGCGCGTTTGGCCCGCCATTTTTGCAGCCAGCGGATCAGTCCCGTGACGAACAACAGCGGGCAGGCGAGTCCGGTGATGAACACTAAAATCCGCCCGGTCATGCCGAAGGCTTGACCGGAATGCAACGGCCATTGCCAATGGGTGAACACTTCGCCGGCCGTTGCGGTCGGCAGGCTGGGGTCGTCCAGGTCGAGGA
>NZ_JALOBS010000056.1 GCF_023228165.1 Methylomonas sp.
CGTAAAATTAATTGCACCTATCGCGATGGAAGACGGCTTACGTTTCGCTATCCGTGAAGGTGGTCGTACCGTTGGTGCGGGTGTTGTTGCTTCTATCATTGAGTAATAAAAAATGGCTAATCAAACTATCCGTATCCAATTGAAAGCATTCGATCATAAATTGATTGATCAATCGGCGGGTGAAATTGTTGAAACAGCGAAAAGAACCGGTGCCCAAGTTAAAGGCCCGATCCCGCTGCCAACAAGAAAAGAACGCTTCACGATATTGATATCCCCGCACGTAAATAAAGATGCGCGTGATCAGTATGAGTTGAGAACGTACAAGCGGCTGCTCGACATCGTCGAGCCAACCGATAAAACTGTAGATGCATTGATGAAGTTGGATCTTGCAGCTGGGGTTGATGTTCAAATTAAGCTTAAATAAAAGCTAGAAATATTTAGAGGAATTGGCAGATGTCAATAGGTCTTGTTGGTCGTAAATGTGGTATGACCCGAATTTTTTGTGAAGACGGTACTTCAGTGCCAGTAACAGTTTTGCACGTCGAATCAAACCGTGTGATTCAAGTGAAAAGTGTTGATAGCGATGGCTACCGAGCCGTTCAAGTAGCGGCAGGTGATGTCAAGTCTTCGAAAGTTAATAAAGCTATGGCTGGTCATTATGCAGCAGCAAATGTAACGGCTGGTCGTGGCTTGTGGGAATTCAGATTAAAAGACGATGAAGGTGTTGAGTTATCTGCCGGTTCAGAATTGACTGTGAACGTCTTTGAAGCTGGTCAAACCATAGACGTTTCCGGTACCAGTATCGGTAAAGGTTTTGCCGGCACGGTAAAAAGGCATAACTTTAGAACGCAGGATGCTACGCATGGTAACTCTAGATCGCATAGGGTTCCTGGTTCTAACGGTATGAACCAAACGCCGGGTCGGGTTTTTAAAGGTAAGAAAATGTGCGGTCAAATGGGAGCGGTTAAAACAACCGTTCAAAATTTGACGATACATGCCGTTGATGCCGAACGAAATTTGATCTTGGTAAAGGGCGCTGTTCCTGGTGCTAAAGGTGGCGACGTTGTTATTACGCCTGCAGTCAAAATGTTAAATAAAGGTTAAGTGATGAGTCTGCAAATACCTGCAATCAGTAATCAAGGTACATCACAAGCATTAGATGTATCCGAATTGGTTTTTGGCCAAGATTTTAATGAAACCCTGGTTCATCAGCTAGTTGTCAAATACATGGCAGCAGCGAGAGCAGGCACGAAAGCGCAAAAAAATCGCGCCGCAGTAAGCGGTGGTGGCGCGAAACCTTTTAGACAAAAAGGAACAGGTCGTGCCCGCGCGGGTACTACTCGCAGCCCGATTTGGCGTACAGGTGGTGTGAATTTCGCGGCTCAGCCAAGATCTTTTGATCAAAAATTAAATAAAAAAATGTATAAGGCCGGCATTCGGTCGATTTTCTCGGAATTGCTGAGACAAGATCGAATCGCAGTATGTGACGACATTATGCCTTCCTCGCCAAAAACCAAAGAGTTTCTTGCAAAAATTAAAGATATTGATGCAAAACGTATTTTGGTGGTTATTGAAGAATTAAATGAAAATTTAATTCTAGCGGCGAGAAATTTACCTTACATTGCTGTTGTAACTCCCACTAGTGTAGATCCGGTATCTTTGGTTTCAGCAGACAAGGTAATTGCAACAACTGCTGCACTAAAGCAGATTGAGGAGCGTTTAGCATGAGTACTCAACAAATTAAGTTAGCCAGCATCATTTCTGCGCCAATTGTGTCAGAAAAAAGCGCTATAGTCGCCGACAAAGGCAATCAATTTGTGTTTAAAGTTGCAAAAAATGCTACCAAATTACAAATTAAAAATGCGGTGGAAATGATGTTCGAAGTAAAGGTCGAATCTGTGCGCGTTTTAAATGTAAAAGGTAAAATCAAACGCTTTGGACGTACATTGGGTAAAAGATCGGATTGGAAGAAGGCATATGTCAGATTGCAATCTGGACACAACATTGAATTAGCAACAGCTTAATAAAAGATCAATAGGAGCGGTAGAAAAGCATGGCTATTCTAAAATCTAAACCGACATCTCCGGGTTCTCGGTTTGTAGTGCGTGTAAAAAATAATGATTTGCATAAGGGTAAGCCATTTGCGCAACTACTAGACAAAAAAAGCAAATCTGGTGGTCGTAACAATACAGGTCGGATTACAACCCGGCACGTTGGTGGTGGACATAAACAGTTCTACCGCATTATTGACTTTAAACGCAATAAAACTGAAATACCTGCTGTTGTTGAAAGAATTGAATATGATCCCAACAGAACAGCGAACATCGCTTTGGTTTTGTTTAAGGATGGTGAGCGTAGATATGTTATTGCTCCCAAAGGTATTGAAATTGGTCAGGAAATAATTAGTGCAGAAACTGCGCCGGTGAAACCTGGAAATTGTATGCCGCTCCGGAATATGCCGCTGGGTACAACTATCCATTGTGTTGAATTAAAGCCGGGTAAAGGCGCGCAAATTGCGAGAAGTGCCGGGACATCGGTTCAATTAGTTGCAAAAGATGGTGCATACGTAACAATTCGCCTGCGTTCTGGTGAAATGCGTAAAGTACCGTCCGACTGCAAAGGTGTGGTCGGCGAGGTCTCTAATTCCGAGCATAACTTGATCTCGCTAGGTAAGGCCGGTGCCAAAAGATGGAGAGGTGTTCGCCCAACCGTAAGAGGTGTGGCGATGAACCCGGTTGATCATCCTCATGGTGGTGGTGAAGGTAGAACTTCGGGTGGTAGACACCCTGTTTCGCCTTGGGGTACACCTACTAAAGGTTACAAAACTCGCAAAAATAAACGTACTGACAATATGATTGTTAGACGCCGTAAGCAAAAATAAGAGGTATAACTCGTGCCGCGTTCAATTAAAAAAGGTCCATTTATTGATCATCACTTGCTGAAGAAAGTAGAGGAAGCAGTGAGAGCAAATAACCGGAAACCGATTAAAACTTGGTCAAGAAGATCCATGATTAGCCCAGATATGTTGGGCCTGACCATAGCTGTGCACAATGGTAAACAGCACATTCCTGTTTTGATCTCGGAAAACATGGTTGGTCATAAGTTAGGAGAGTTTTCGCCTACTAGAACTTATAAAGGCCATATTATTGATAAAAAATCGAGATAGGAGTTAGTGTGGAAGTTTCAGCTAAATTGAGTAATGCTCCACTATCTGCACAAAAAGCCAGATTAGTGGGTGATCAAATACGGGGATTGCCAGTTGAAAAGGCGCTTAATCTATTGAATTTTAGTTCAAAGAAAGCGGCGGCAATTATCAAGAAAATTCTCGAGTCTGCTATAGCAAATGCGGAGCACAATGAAAGTGCGGACGTTGATGAGTTGAGAGTATCAACAGTATATGTGAATGAAGGCCGAACCATGAAAAGGATCAGTGCCAGAGCTAAAGGACGTGCAAATCACATACTGAAAAGAACTTGTCACATAACAATTAAAGTAGCAGAAAGCTAATAGGGGTAGAAAATGGGTCAAAAGGTTCATCCCACGGGCATACGCCTAGGGATTGTTAAAGATTGGACTTCCAGATGGTATGCAAATAGCCAGAATTACCCAATTCTTCTGTTACAAGATCTGAAAGTTCGCGAATATATTAAGAAAAAACTTGCTCACGCATCTGTAAGCAGAGTTCAGATTAATCGCCCTGCCAACAACGCTAATATCACCGTGCATACCGCGCGACCAGGTATTGTGATAGGTAAGAAAGGCGAGGATATCGATATCTTGAGACAAGATATTTCAGCCATGATGGGAGTGCCCGTCCAGCTGAATGTCGAAGAAATCAGGAAGCCTGAGCTCGATGCTTATCTGGTTGCGGAAAGTATTGCTCAGCAATTAGAGAAGCGGATCATGTACCGCAGAGCGATGAAAAGGGCAGTTACCAATACCATGCGCCTTGGTGCCGAGGGTATTAAAATTACTGTAGCCGGCCGTTTAAATGGTGCTGAAATTGCTCGTACCGAATGGTATAGAGAAGGTCGCGTTCCATTGCACACCCTGCGTGCCGATATCGATTACGGTACCGCTGAAGCTAAAACAACCTACGGTATCATCGGTATTAAAGTCTGGATATTCAAAGGTGAGGTGTTTGATATGGATGCGCATGCAGCTTCATTAAACTCCGATTCTAAAAAATAGTTGAAGGAATAGAATAATGCTTCAGCCAAAAAGAACAAAATTTCGTAAACAGCATACTGGTAGAAACAACGGTACAGCCCTTAGAGGGTCGTCCGTTAGTTTTGGCGAGTATGGATTAAAGTCAGTTAGTCGTGGTAGAATGACGGCCCGCCAAATTGAGGCGGCTCGTAGGGCAATCAGCCGCCACGTAAAGCGGGGCGGTAAAATTTGGATACGTGTTTTCCCTGATAAGCCTATTACCAAAAAACCATTAGAAGTTCGTATGGGTAAAGGTAAAGGTAGTGTAGAATACTGGGTTGCTCAAATTAAACCAGGAACTATGTTGTTCGAAATAGAAGGCGTTTCTGAAGAGCTTGCGCGTGAAGCGTTTGATTTAGCAGCAGCGAAACTTCCTGTTAAGACAACATTTTCTGCACGGACAATAATGTAATGAAAGCGACAGAATTAAGAAATAAAACAAAAGATGAGTTAATGGCCAATCTTTTGGAGTTGGCTCGTGAGCAATTTAATTTGCGTATGCAAAAAGGCGCGGGTCAACAGATCAGGTCTAGCCAAGTAAAGCAGGTGAGACGCGATATAGCTCGTATCAATACTGTTTTAGGCGAAAAGGCGAGAGTCTAACTATGAATGAGAAAGCAGAGAAAATCCGTACAGTAACCGGTCGCGTTGTTAGCAACAAAATGGACAAAACCGTTTCAGTTCTAGTGGAACGATTGGTGAAGCACCCTGTTTACGGTAAATATGTTAAACGCTCGACCAAGTTTTTAGTACATGACGAAAATAACCAATGCAATGAAGGCGATATTGTATCGATTGCTTCTTGTCGTCCTTTGTCCAAAAACAAAACATTTAAATTAGTAGAAGTGCTTGAAGCTTCTAACAGATAATTAATTCGAATTTAGTTGGGAATTTAAAATGATTCAGATGCAAACTAGCCTTGACGTTGCCGACAATAGCGGTGCAAAAAAGGTCATGTGTATCAAAGTATTAGGTGGCTCACATAGGCGCTACGCTGGTATAGGCGATATTATAAAGGTCAGCGTAAAGGATGCTATGCCACGCACCCGGGTTAAAAAGGGCGAAGTATATAATGCCCTTGTAGTAAGAACCCGAAAAGGCGTGCGTAGAGCTGACGGTTCTGTTATTCGTTTCGATGGCAATGCCGCCGTAATTTTAAACAACCAACTTCAGCCCATTGGTACCCGTATATTTGGACCAGTTACAAGGGAATTAAGAGGAGATAAATTTATGAAAATTATCTCACTGGCTCCAGAAGTACTTTAATTATTGGGTATCAAAATGCAAAAAATTAAACAAGGCGATGAAGTCATCGTGATTGTAGGGAAAGACAAAGGCAAGCTAGGGAAGGTCGTAAAGATTTTGAACGACAAAAAGTTATTGGTAGAAGGTATCAATACAGTCAAAAAACACCAAAAAGGAAATCCAAACCTAGGTGTTTCTGGCGGCATTGTTGAAAAAGATATGCCTGTCGATATTTCAAACGTGGCTTTATTCAATCCTAAGACTAAAAAAGCAGATCGTGTAGGGTTTAGAATTCTGGAAGACGGAAAAAAAGTCAGATTTTTTAAATCAACTAATGATGTTGTTGGTCTATAAGGTAATTGAGCTATGGCTAGACTAGAATCAAAATACAAAAGTGAAATTGTTCAGGCAATGCAAGAGCAATTTGGTTATAAATCAATCATGCAAGTACCTAAGCTCTCAAAAATTACTTTGAATATGGGTGTCGGGGAAGCAATTGCTGATAAGAAAATTCTCCAATCTGCTGTTGCTGATATGGAAAAAATCGCAGGCCAAAAGGCGGTTGTTACCTTATCAAGAAAATCGATCGCTGGGTTTAAAATTCGCGATGACATGCCAATCGGTTGCAAGGTAACTTTACGTGGCGAGAAAATGTATGAGTTTTTCGATAGGCTGATTACTATTGCGATTCCGCGTATACGTGACTTTAGAGGGATGAGTTCCAAAAGTTTTGATGGGCGTGGTAACTATTCTATGGGCATAAAAGAACAAATAATTTTCCCAGAGATAGACTATGACAAAATAGACGCTCTGCGTGGTATGGATATTTGCATCACTACAACAGCCAAATCTGATGAAGAAGGGCTGGCGTTGCTGAAGCAATTTAATTTTCCATTCAAAAACTAAGGGCGACGGATATGGCAAAAAAATCAATGATTGCGCGTGAAGTTAAGCGTGCAAACTTAATCAAAAAATATCAAGCAAAAAGAAACGCTTTAAAAGAAATTATTAGATCGCCTAATGCTTCTTATGAAGAAAAGGAAACTGCTCAACTTCAATTACAAAAGTTACCAAGAGATTCAAGTAAATCCAGATTGCGTAATCGTTGTAACCTAACGGGTCGTCCGCACGGTTATTACAGAAAATTCGGTCTAAGCCGGAATAAACTGAGAGAAGCCACTATGCGTGGTGATGTACCTGGTGTAACCAAGGCCAGCTGGTAATTCTGTTCCTTACGTTTTTGGAGAATATTAATGAGCATGACAGATCCAATTGCAGATATGTTGACCAGAATTAGAAATGGTCAATCTGCAGGTAAAAAAAGTGTAAAAATGCCTTCCTCTAAGCTAAAACTAGCTATTGCGAAAGTATTAAAAGATGAAGGGTATATAACCGATTTTAATGCAGAACAAAACGGCAATCACATGGAAATGACGGTTGAATTGAAATATTTCAATGGAGTACCCGTAATTGAAAATGTGAAAAGAGTAAGTCGTCCAGGTTTGCGTATTTATAAATCGAAAGACGAATTGCCAAAAGTACTGGGTGGTTTAGGAATTGCGATAGTTTCTACTTCCAATGGTGTCATGACAGATCGTGCTGCACGTGCTATTGGGCATGGCGGCGAAGTGATTTGCACAGTTTGCTAAGGCTTAGGAGATAGTATGTCAAGAGTAGCAAATGCTCCTATTACAGTACCATCGGGCGTTGATGTAAAAGTCGATGGAAATTTGATGATAGTGAAAGGCAAGTTGGGTGAATTATCTTTTGGTCTTCACGAGGCTGTAAAGCTGGATATAGCTCAAGGTGAAATCAAAATCGTTTGGGACGAAAGCGCAAAAAATGCAAAAGCGTTCGCTGGCACGGCAAGGGCATCAATTAACAATATGGTTAAAGGCGTGTCTGAAGGATTTGTTAAAAAAATGCTTTTGGTTGGCGTTGGTTACCGAGCTCAAGTTAAGGGTGACTTATTAACGTTATCGCTTGGTTATTCTAATCCGGTTGAATATACGGTCCCGGATGGAGTGACTGTAGAGCTGCCTTCTCAAACCGAACTTCTCGTCAAAGGTAGCGATAAACAAAAAGTTGGACAAGTTGCATCAGAGATAAGATCTTTCCGTCCGCCCGAGCCTTATAAAGGTAAGGGTGTTAGATTAGCTGATGAATATGTCGCTCGCAAAGAAGCCAAGAAAAAATAGGTAAACAGATGGATAAAAAGTCCGCTAGATTGAAAAGAGCTTTGAAATTACGTTGCAAAATTAAAAAGCAAGAAGTTAATAGATTAACCATTCATAGAACGTCTCAACACATTTATGCACAAGTATTAAGTGTGGATGGAAAGGCGACATTGGCTGCTGCGTCAACTTTAGAAGTTGGCATAAAAACCGCTGTCAAGAATACAAGTAACGTCAATGCAGCAATGGAAGTCGGAAAGCAAATTGCCGAAAAAGCAATTGCCGCTGGTGTTACTCACGTAGCATTCGATCGTTCAGGTTTTAAATATCATGGCCGCGTAAAGGCATTGGCTGATGCTGCACGTGAAGCTGGATTGAAGTTTTAGGGGAAATAGAATGGCAACAGCACCAGCTCAAGGTAGTACAGATGGATTGCAAGAAAAACTTGTATCCGTAAGACGTGTAGCTAAAGTAGTAAAGGGTGGACGGGTCTTTGGTTTTGCAGCTCTTACAGTTGTTGGAGACGGCGAAGGACGAGTCGGATATGGCGTATCGAAGGCTCGGGAAGTTCCTGTTGCCATTCAAAAGTCACTCGAACAAGCTAGAAAAAACATGCGTAAAGTGGCGTTAAAAGAAGGCACTCTGCAATATTCCATTATGTCAAATACCGGCGCTGCTAAAGTATACATGCAGCCAGCTTCGGAAGGTACAGGCATCATTGCGGGTGGTGCGATGAGGGCGGTATTTGAGGTTGTCGGTGTGCACAATGTGTTAGCCAAATGTATTGGTACAAGTAACCCAATTAATGTTGTTAGAGCAACCATCAATGGATTGACCTCTATGCATGATGCTAAACAAATCGCAGCTAAACGCGGTTTGAGTGTTGAACAAATTACAGGATAATTTTCATGGTAGCCAAAAAATTAAGTGTAATGATGACAAAAAGCAAAAACGGTCGCTTAAAAAGTCATCAGCAATGTTTAAAAGGTTTGGGTCTTCATAAAATTCGACAAACTGTTGAGGTTATCGATACTCCCGAAAACCGTGGAATGATCAATAAAATTGCATACATGCTAAAAGTCGAGGAAATTTGATGTACCTTAATACTATTCAAGCATCCTATGGTGCGAGAAAAAAAGCGAAAAGAGTGGGTCGTGGTATCGGCTGTACTGATGGAAAAACCTGCGGTAGAGGTCATAAAGGCCAAAAATCACGTAGCGGTGGTTTTCATAAAGTAGGTTTTGAAGGCGGTCAAATGCCTTTGCAAAGACGACTACCAAAAGTAGGCTTTACATCTAGAATGAAAAAATTTACTGCAGAGATTAGGCTGCATGAATTAGAAAGCTTAGATGCAAGCGTTATTGATTTGCAGGTTTTAATCGATAACAATATTGTGCCTTCTTTCTCTAAGAAGGTGAAGCTGATTAACTCAGGTTCAATTTCTAAAGCTGTTTCGTTAAAAGGTATATCAGTTACTGCGGGTGCTCTTGAAGTTATTCAAGCTGCCGGCGGCAAAGTCGAGGCGTAAGTGAGCACAAAAGGGTATGATGTTTCCGCTGGAAAATTCCGGTTTGGGGAGTTGAAGTCAAGGCTACTATTTGTATTGGGTGCGTTTGTAGTATATAGAGTTGGTGCTCACATACCTGTTCCGGGCATTGATCCGAATGCGTTAGCGGCGATGTTTGCTCAACAATCTGGTTCTATTCTGGACATGTTTAACATGTTTTCAGGTGGTGCTTTGATGAGGCTGAGTATTTTTGCCCTAGGTATTATGCCTTATATCTCTGCGTCAATTATTATGCAGCTGATGACCATTGTAGTGCCAGCAATGGAGCAAATGAAGAAAGAAGGTGAATCCGGTCGCAGAAAGATTACGCAATTTACTAGATATGCCACGGTTGTCTTGGCAATGTTTCAGTCGATTGGTATATCTATAGCTTTACAAAACCAAACAGCTGGCGGTATGTCTGTTGTAATTAATCCCGGTTTGGCTTTTATTATTGTCACCACGCTTACCTTGGTAACTGGTACTATATTTTTGATGTGGCTTGGTGAGCAAGTTACCGAAAGAGGGATTGGGAACGGTATTTCCTTGATTATCTTCGCAGGTATCGTTTCGGGACTGCCTTCCGCAATTGGTGGTACGCTTGAGTTGGCAAGAACAGGCGAGATGAATAGCGCATTCATAATTTTACTGTTTGCAATTTCAATAATTGTGACAGGAATTGTGGTGTTTGTTGAGCGCGCTCAGCGCCGAATAACCATCAATTACCCCAAGCGTCAGCAAGGTAATAAAGTATATGCGGGGCAGACATCTTTTCTCCCGTTAAAATTAAATATGGCTGGTGTAATACCGCCTATTTTCGCCTCAAGTATAATATTGTTTCCAGCCACAATTGCTGGTTGGTTTGGGAATGTAGAAGGTTTCGCCTGGCTGCAAGATATATCTACTGTGTTATCACCCGGTCAGCCGGTATATGTGATGTTTTATGCGCTAGCAATTATATTTTTCTGTTTCTTTTACACCGCTCTGGTCTTTAATTCAAAGGAAACGGCGGAAAACTTAAAGAAATCAGGCGCGTATTTGCCCGGTATTCGGCCCGGCATACAGACAACAGCTTATATCGATAAGGTTATGACGCGTTTGACCCTGGTAGGAGCTATCTATATAACTTTGATTTGTTTGCTTCCAGAGTTTTTGATCGTATACTGGAACGTTCCATTTTCATTCGGTGGTACTTCGCTGCTGATTATTGTTGTGGTTGTTATGGATTTTATATCCCAGATGCAAACTCATTTGATGTCCCAGCAATATGAAAGCTTAATGAAAAAAGCAAATTTAAAAAGAACTTAAATTAATATAAGGAGTTTGCCGTGAAAGTACGTGCATCAATAAAACCAATTTGTAAGAACTGCAAAATCATCAAAAGAAGCGGCGTTGTGCGGGTCATCTGCAAAGATGGTCGTCACAAACAACGGCAAGGTTAATTTTGTTTTTTAAAAGAATGATGTTATAATTCTCGATTAACTTAAGAATCAAACTTTAGGAGTATCTGGATGGCTCGTATAGCCGGTATTAACGTAGCTGATCATAAGCACGCAGAAATTGCATTGACTGCTATATACGGAATTGGAAGGCAGACGGCACGGCTTATCTGCGCTAAGGTTGGCATACAAACTACCGTAAAGATCAAAGAATTAACCGAAGATCAAGTAGAAAATATTCGTAAGGTTATCGCCACAATGACTGTGGAAGGTGATTTGCGACGCGAAGTTTCTATGAACATCAAACGGCTAATGGATCTGGGGTGCTATCGAGGCATTAGACATAGAAGAGGGCTGCCCTTAAGAGGTCAGCGTACACGAACAAATGCAAGGACCCGTAAAGGCCCTAGAAAACCAGTTACAAAATAAAGTTTTTAAATAGGCAAGTTAATGGCAACCCAAAACCGTGTTAAAAAACGCATAAAAAAAGAAGTGGCTGATGGCATCGCCCACGTTCACGCATCTTTTAATAATACCATTGTGACAATCACTGACAGAAAGGGTAACGCTCTTTCATGGGCAACCTCGGGTGGTTCTGGTTTCAGAGGCTCAAGGAAAAGCACGCCTTTTGCTGCGCAGGTTGCGGCTGAAAAGGCAGGCATAGTTGCTCAAGAATATGGCATGAAAAACCTTGATGTAATGATCAAAGGGCCGGGGCCTGGAAGAGAGTCAGCTGTTCGCTCATTGAATAGTATGGGCTTTAAAATTTCTAACATTGTGGATGTAACACCTATTCCGCATAATGGTTGTCGTCCGCCTAAAAAGCGTCGCGTATAAAGGTTTTGGAGTAAAAAATGGCAAGATATCTTGGACCCGTCTGCAAATTAAGTCGCAGGGAAGGAACGGACTTATTTCTGAAAAGCAGAGGAAAGTCGTTAGAAAGTAAGTGTAAGCTGGATCAGCGCCCTGGTCAGCACGGTGCAAAACGCACTAGAAATTCTGACTATGCATTGCAATTGAGAGCAAAGCAAAGACTGCGCAGGATTTACGGCGTATTGGAAAAGCAGTTCAGAAACTACTATAAAGCTGCTGACCTACAAAAAGGCGCCACTGGTCAAAACCTACTTAATTTCCTTGAGTCACGTTTAGATAACGTTGTCTATAGAATGGGTTTTGCTTCAACACGAGCCGAAGCGCGTCAATTGGTCTCTCATAAAGCAATTGTTGTCAACGATCAGCTGATTAACATACCTTCTTACCAAGTGGTTGCTGGTGATAAAGTTTCTCTTCGTGAGAAAGCAAAAAGCCAGCAGAGAATCAAAGAAGCGCTTGTCGTTGCCGAGCAGTATGGCTTCCCTCAATGGGTTGAAGTTAACCCAAAGGATATGAGTGGTACGTTTAAATCTCTACCAGACCGCGTTGATTTGGGGTCGGAGATCAATGAGCAGTTGGTTGTCGAGCTCTATTCTAAGTAATTAGTCGGATTAAGGTATGCAGAGTTCTATTGCGGGTTTGTTAAAGCCAAAATTAGTTGAAGTAGTTAGCCATACAGCAAACCATTCAAGAATCGTCATCGAGCCCCTCGAGCGTGGCTATGGTCATTCTTTGGGTAACGCTCTACGCAGAGTTATGCTGTCCTCAATACCGGGCTGCGCAGTTACAGAAGTTTCGATAGCTGGGGTGCTGCATGAATACACAACTATTGAAGGCGTTCAAGAGGATGTTATAGACATCCTCTTGAATCTAAAAAAGCTATCTGTCCTCCTACACGGTAAAGATGAAATTACTTTAACTTTATCAAAGTCCGGAATAGGTAGTGTTACAGCTGCGGATATTGAAACCACTAGTAGCGTTGAAATTATCAACCCAGGTCTTGTGATCGCGAATCTTACTCAAGATAAGCAGCTTGATATTAAAATCAAGATCGAACGAGGCCGCGGATATATTCCTGCTGCAGTTCGGAAAGAGCAGATGGAAGATACTCCTGTAGGCGTATTGATGGTAGATGCTGCGTTCAGTCCAATTGTTAAGGTTGCTTACCACGTTGAAACCACTCGGGTTGAGCAAAGAACCAACCTCGATAAGCTCGTTGTGGAACTTGAAACTAATGGAACAGTTGATCCCGAAGCGGTCATAAAGCTAGCCGCCTCAATTTTGCACGATCAACTATCAGTTTTTGTTGACTTCGAAAAAGTCAAAGAGCAAACGCCTGAAGAAAATGTGGTTGAGGAAGAGGCATTCGATCCTATCTTATTAAGACCGGTTGATGATCTTGAATTAACAGTTCGTTCAGCTAATTGCCTTAAAGCAGAGAATATTTTCTATATTGGCGATTTGATTCAGCGGACAGAAGTGGAATTATTAAGAACACCCAATTTGGGAAAAAAATCTCTTACTGAAATTAAAGATATACTTGCTATAAAAGGCTTGTCTTTGGGTATGAGGCTTGAAAACTGGCCACCAGAGAATCTGGTAGATCAATCCCAAATCGGTATATAAACAAGGCAAATAGAAATGAGACATCGTAAATCAGGTAGACAATTAAACAAAAATAGCAGCCATAGAGGCGCGTTATTCAGCAATATGGCTTGTTCATTATTCAAGCACGAACTGATCAAAACTACATTGCCTAAAGCGAAAGAATTGCGTATGATGGCGGAACCGTTGATCACTTTATCTAAAGAAGATACAGTTGCGAAAAGACGTCATGCTTTTTCAAAGCTGCGGGATAGAGAGGTTGTAACAAAACTGTTTAACGACCTTGGCCCTAGATATAAAGAAAGGCAAGGCGGTTATTTGAGAATCATTAAGTGCGGTTTCAGATCAGGTGATGATGCGCCAATGGCGTATGTCGAATTGGTCGATAGAGCCTAATAATAAATAATTGCTGGTGTAGCTCAGTTGGTAGAGCAGCTGATTTGTAATCAGCCGGTCGCGGGTTCGAGTCCCATCACCAGCTCCATATAAATCAAGGCTTTAGATGAAAATCTAAGGCCTTTTTTATTTTCGGGGTTACACCGGGGTTACGCAGTCGAGTTTTTGCCAGAGTTTTGATTACAGCATAATAGAGGGAATTCTTGATGACAAAACAAACCACAGGAATTGTTGCGGCCCTGTCCCTATCGATAGGACTGATTTTTGGTGTAATGGTCAACTAAAACCGGACACCTACCCAGCCACATTTTTCAAATAATCCCGCTCGAATTGAAGCGGGGATTGGTAGCCACAGGTCGAGTGGCTTCGGCGACCATTGTAGAAGGCCAAATAATCCAGCAGACTTTGTTTTGCGGCCTCTTTGGTTCTAAAGGTCTCGTATTCAAGTTGCTCGTGTTTCAAACTGCGGAAAAAACGTTCCGTGGGCGCGTTATCCCAACAGTTTCCCTTGCGACTCATACTTTGCTGCATCCCCATCACTGCCAGATGTTGTCGATATTCCTGGCTGGCATACTGGCTGCCGCGGTCTGAATGATGCAGTAGGCCTTTATCGGGCTTTCGCTGCCAGAATGCCATTTGCAAGGCTCGCACACACAGTGAAGTGCGCATATGGTCGTCAATCGCCCAACCCACCACGCGCCGAGCAAACAAGTCGATCACGACCGCCAGATACAGCCAGCCTTGCAATGTCCAGATATAGGTGATGTCAGTCGTCCAAACTTGATTGGGTTTTGCGACATTAAATTGCCGATCCAGGCGATTGGGCGAGATGGCCTCATTGTGATTGCTATCTGTCGTCGATTTATAACGTTTGGGATAGCGCACCTTCAGCTTGAGTTGCCCCATCACCTGACGCGTTTTATAGCGACCAACAGCAAATCCTTGTTTTTTCAACTCATTCGACAAGCGGCGTGAACCGTAACTCTGCTTGTTTTGAATAAAAATCTGACTAACCTTGTCCTCAAGGCGCTGTTTTTGTTTTGTTTTTTCGCTGTCTTCCGGCTGTTTACACCAGGCATAAAAGGCACTGGTGCTCACTTCCATCACCCGACACAATACGGTTACAGGGTACGTCTTCATTTGCGCTCGAATAAATCCGTATCTTATTGAGCTTCTTTGGCAAAGAAGACCATCGCCTTTTTTAAAATTTCTCGCTCCATGCGTAACTGCTCGATTTCCTTCCGCATCCGCATCAATTCAGCTTGATCGGCCAAGGGCAATACCGTTTTCTTCCCCGTCGAATCGGGTTTATGGGTGGGTTTACGTTCTGCGGCGACCCAACGCCTAATGGCACTTAACGATATCCCCAAATGATCGGCGGCTTGCTGTTGGGTATAACCGTTTTCAAGCACTAACTTGGCCGCATCTTGCTTAAATTCCAACGTATATTTGGGGCGTTTGTGTTTGTTGCTCTCGTTCATAATCACCTCTAAAGACAGTATAAAGGGTGTCTTTCGAAGTGTCCGGGATGATTAAACCATTTCATATTTCATATTGACCTGGCCCAGCGCGTTGGTTGCGGTTTGGCTCAGAATGTTGCCGAGCCGGTCGCGCGTGTACTGCGTATCGTTGACCAGCTCACCGGTGAGGGTGGTGTTTTTCAGTCGCGTCAAGCGGCCGGCCGCGTCCCAGCCGTAATGGGTAATCGCGCCGTTGCTGAGGATGCGGTTCAGCAAACGGCCGGCGCCGTCGGCCGCTCTTGCGCGTCCTGCGCTCGCGGCATTCGTGCATCCCTGCACGTCATAGTGGTAGCCGACTTGCAGGTAGGCCGGATTGGTTTCGGCCACCAAGCGGGTGGTGATGTTTGGGGGCATCTATGCTGGCGAGTTAGTCGTTTTTAGCATGAACCGCGATCGGTGCGTCTGACGGCAGCACCCTAAAAATTCTGCGCATATTATGGCCTTGTTGACTTGAAGGTTCATGGTTTCTTTCGTCAGATTACGCTACGCTAATCGTATCTACGCGGGCTCGTAACCATTCGCGGCATGGTATTTTAGGGTATGTTGCCAAACATTTTATTAACTTCATCATTGCTAATTAGTCGTCCCTGAAAAAGCCGATATTTTCCGAACACCAGCATTCAGGCTGACAATAAAAACGGCGCGCTCAATGGCCGCGTCAAAATCCGACATAGCGGTC
>NZ_JALOBS010000057.1 GCF_023228165.1 Methylomonas sp.
GCTCTTTTCTTTGTGACAGCCCTTGCCGAGATCATCGGTTGTTTTCTGCCTTATCTGTGGCTCCGCAAGGGAGGCTCTCCGTGGCTACTATTGCCGGCTATGATCAGCCTTTCGCTGTTCGTGTGGCTACTCACGCTACACCCGGCCGCCAGTGGCCGGATTTACGCAGCCTATGGCGGTGTTTACGTGGCTACCGCTCTCGTTTGGCTCAGAGTGGTGGATGGCGTCAAATTATCTGTGTTGGATTGGGCAGGCGCAGGAATCGCCTTGTTCGGAATGTTGATCATTGTGATGGGCTGGCACGGCGAAGCTTAGTGCGCGGTTTATTCGGTTTTGGTAGGAAAACCCGCAATACAGGAGGCCTGCATCATGTTTGAACGGCTGATTCGTTTAGCGATAGAACAACGCTGGCTGGTGATGCTGGCCGTACTGGGTATGGCGGGCCTCGGTATTTTTAATTACTCGATTCTGCCCATCGACGCCGTGCCGGACATCACCAATGTTCAGGTACAAATCAATACCACGGCTCCCGGCTATTCGCCGTTGGAGACCGAACAACGCATTACTTACCCCATTGAAACCGTCATGGCCGGCTTGCCCCATCTGGAGCAAACCCGTTCATTGTCTCGCTACGGTTTATCGCAAGTCACCGTGATTTTCCAGGATGGCACCGATGTCTATTTCGCCCGGCAACTGGTGAATCAACGTATTCAGGAAGCCAAGGATAAATTGCCTGCCGGTATCACGCCGGCGATGGGTCCCATATCCACCGGTCTTGGGGAAATCTATTTATGGATAGTCGAAGCCAAAGAAGGTGCCAAAAAGCCGGACGGTTCACCTTACACCGCGACCGATCTGCGTGAAATCCAGGACTGGATTATCAAACCGCAGCTGCGCAACGTGCCGGGTGTCACCGAAATCAATTCCATTGGCGGCTACGCCAAACAATATCAGGTGGCACCGATTCCTGAAAAACTCGCGTCCTACGGCCTGACCTTGCAAGACATCGTCACCGCGCTGGATCGCAATAACAATAATGTCGGTGCCGGTTACATCGAAAAGCGTGGCGAACAATATCTCATTCGTGCGCCGGGCCAAGTGCATTCGATGGAAGATATGCGCAACATCATTCTGGGCAATGTCCAGGGCGTGCCCATTCGAATTCGCGATGTCGGCGAGGTCGAAATCGGCCGAGAACTACGCACCGGCGCTGCGACCGAAAATGGCCGAGAGATGGTATTGGGCACGGTCTTTATGCTGATCGGTCAGAATAGCCGTGCCGTCTCGCAAGCGGTCGACAAAAAGATGGCGGACATCAACCGCACGTTGCCCGAAGGCGTGCAGGCCGTGACGGTCTATGACCGGACGGTATTGGTCGATAAAGCCATCAATACGGTCAAGAAGAACTTAACCGAAGGGGCGATTCTGGTCATTGTGATTCTGTTTCTGTTCCTCGGCAATATTCGTGCGGCCATCATTACCGCAATGGTCATACCGTTATCGATGCTATTTACGTTTACCGGCATGGTGACGTACCAGGTTAGTGCTAACTTGATGAGTCTGGGTGCTCTTGACTTTGGTGTGATCATCGACGGCGCGGTGGTGATCGTCGAAAACTGTGTGCGAAGGCTGGCCCACGCGCAGGAACAGCAGGGACGTTCGCTAACGCGTCATGAACGTTTTCATGAAGTGTTTACAGCGTCGAAAGAAGCACGGCGTGCTCTGTTATTTGGCCAGTTGATCATCATGGTCGTGTATTTGCCCATCTTCGCGCTGACGGGGGTGGAAGGCAAAATGTTTCATCCGATGGCGTTTACGGTCGTGATTGCCTTGGTCGGTGCCATGATTCTTTCCGTGACCTTCATTCCGGCAGCAGTGGCAATCTTTATCGGCGATAAAGTCGCCGAAAAGGAAAATGTGGTGATGCAGAGCGCCAAGCGTGTTTATGCGCCGGTACTGGATAGCGTCATGAGCAACAAGCCGGTCATACTCACGCTTGCGGTGGTGGCGGTGATTCTGTCGGGCCTGTTGGCGACGCGGATGGGCAGTGAGTTTGTGCCGAGCTTGAATGAAGGCGATTTCGCCATTCAGGCGATGCGCATTCCCGGCACCAGTTTGTCGCAATCGGTCACCATGCAGCAGCAGATTGAACAGGCGCTGAAGCAGCAGTTTCCCGAAATCGAGCGGATATTTGCACGAACCGGCACCGCCGAGATCGCATCCGACCCGATGCCGCCCAATATCTCGGACGGGTACATCATGCTCCAGCCGCGCGAGCTATGGCCTGATCCCGATAAATCACGCGACGACCTGCTGGCGGCGATACAAGCGGCAGCCAACAAACTACCCGGCAACCTCTACGAGTTTTCCCAGCCTATCCAGTTGCGCTTCAATGAACTGATTTCCGGGGTGCGTAGCGATGTGGCCGTCAAAGTGTTCGGCGATGATATGGACGTCTTGAACGACACAGCGACTGAGATCTCGGCGGTCATGGAAGCGATTCCCGGTGCATCCGAAGTTAAAGTCGAGCAAACTACCGGCTTGCCGATGCTGACTCTGAATATCGACCGGGACAAAACCTCACGCTACGGCTTAAACATGGGCGATGTGCAGGACGCGGTGGCGACCGCGATTGGCGGCACCGAAGCCGGCACCTTGTTTGAGGGCGACCGGCGTTTCGATATTATCGTGCGTATGCCGGAGAACCTGCGCAGCAATCTGGATGCCATCAACCGCTTGCCTATCTCATTGCCGCGTGGGCAAAACCGAGACGGACGAACCAGCTATATCCCACTGGCTGAGGTAGCCAGTCTGGAAATGGCCCCCGGCCCGAACCAAATCAGCCGCGAGAACGGTAAGCGCCGAATCGTCATCAGTGCCAACGTGCGAGGCCGAGACATCGGCTCCTTTGTCACAGAGGCCGAACAAAAGCTGCAACAGAAAGTCAAAATTCCGACCGGTTATTGGACAAGTTGGGGCGGACAGTTCGAACAGTTGCAATCGGCGGCCCATCGCTTACAGATTGTGGTGCCTTTGGCGTTAATCCTGGTTTTTACGCTACTGTTCATGATGTTTGGCAACGCCAAGGACGGTTTGCTGGTGTTTAGCGGTATCCCCTTTGCGTTGACCGGTGGCTTGGTCGCACTTTGGTTGCGCGATATTCCGATGTCGATTTCAGCGGCGGTGGGTTTCATCGCCTTGTCGGGTGTAGCGGTACTGAACGGTCTGGTGATGATTGCCTTTATCCGCAGCCTCCGTGACGAAGGCATGTCGCTGGATAAGGCAATTGTAGAGGGTGCTTTGACGCGACTGCGACCGGTACTGATGACCGCATTGGTGGCCTCATTCGGTTTCGTACCGATGGCCATTGCCACCGGTACCGGCGCAGAAGTACAGCGCCCGCTGGCCACCGTGGTGATCGGCGGTATTCTGTCGTCAACGATGCTGACCTTATTGGTGTTGCCGATTTTATACTGGTTTGCGCATCGTAAGGACGAACAGGGAAATACGGGTTCTAATAGTTCTTAAATCCACTTTCGCGAGGTGGCAATAGGCAGGTACACCCCTAACAAGTTTCATCATGAACGCAGTGCCATACCAGTGCCTCAGATTACAAGGCACTGGGCTATTGTGTGCTTATGACAACTTTATTATTGCACCATCAGCCTGTGCTTCTTCGCCATTTCCAGATTTTCCTCCATCGCCTGGCTATAGATTCGAATCAGATTTTTGCAATGGACGTCGAATCCGGCTGCCTGCTTACCCATCAACCACGGCTCGCGCTCATAATGGATCAGGATTTTTTTGTGTTCTTCAGCTTTATTCTGCATTTCCTGAGCTACGGCCTCATAGTGCAGCGCCAACGCCTCGTGATCGGCTTTGGTTTTTGGGTTATGTAGCGCTTGGTTCATATCCATCGAATGCGGGTCAAATTCGGCACAGGCGGTCAGTAAACCAAAAGCCAACAGTAGGGTAATCAGTAATTTCGTTTTCATGGGTTTTCTCCAGATTCATGCAATGTTAAAAAATAGGGGTTTTCATAGTGTTAGCGAATGTCTCAGTGTTACCTCCTTTATTGGGATTGTTTGTTGATGGAAAATTGTTTGCACAAGGCGTAAAGCGCCGGAATCACGATCAAGGTCAGCAGCGTTGACGACACCATGCCCCCGACCATCGGCGCGGCGATGCGGCGCATGACTTCCGAGCCGGTGCCGGTGCTCCACAGAATGGGCAGCAGGCCGGCCATGATCGCCGCGACGGTCATCATTTTCGGGCGCAAACGTTCCGCCGCGCCGGTCATCAACGCTGCGTACAAATCGTCCCGATTAAGCGCGCGCCCCTCCTCCCGGCATTGCCGCTGTTTTTCCCGATAGGCGTGATCGAGATAAATTAGCATCACCACGCCGGTTTCGGCGGCAACGCCGGCCAGCGCGATAAAACCGACACCGACGGCTATGCTCATGTTGTAACCGAGCAGCCATACCAGCCAGACGCCGCCGACCAGCGCGAACGGCACCGACAGCATCACGATCAGCGTTTCGGTCAGGCGTTTGAAGTTGAGATAAAGCAACACGAAAATGATGCCCAGCGTCAGTGGTACGACGAATTGTAGGCGTTGTTTGGCCCGTTCCATGTATTCGAACTGGCCGCTCCAGGTAATGTAATAACCGGCGGGGAATTTAACCGCCTGCCGCACCGCCCGCTTGGCGTCCCGCACATAGCCGTTGATGTCGCGCCCGCGCATGTCGACATAGATATAAGCAGACAACAAGGCATTCTCGGTGCGAATGGCAGGCACTCCTTTGTCCAGGCTTAGTCGCGCCAGTTGCCCAAGCGGAACCATGGCGCCGCTGGCGGTAGGCACCAACACATTGGCGGCGATGGCTTGCGGGTTGTCGCGCAGTTCGCGCGGATAGCGCACGGTGACGGCGAAGCGCTCGCGGCCTTCCAATAGCGTCGTGACGGCTTCGCCGCCGATGGCGGTGGCGATGATGTCCTGCAAATCGCCAATCGGCAAGCCGTAACGCGCCAACGCTTCGTAATCAGGCGTGATATTCAGATAAAACCCGCCGGTGAGGCGTTCGGCATAGGCGCTGGTGGTACCAGGGACGGTCTTGACGGCCTGTTCGATCTGTTGCGCCAGGTGTTCCATTTCCGCCAGGTCCTTGCCGAACAGCTTGATGCCGATAGGCGTGCGGATGCCGGTAGCCAGCATGTCGATGCGGTTTTTGATCGGCATCGTCCAGGAGTTGCTGACACCAGGGATTTGCAGCGCCTGATCCATCTCGGCGATCAGCTTGTCGACCGTCATGCCGGGTCGCCAGGCCGATTCGGGTTTCAGGTTAACCAGCGTTTCGGACATTTCCAGCGGTGCCGGGTCGGTGGCGGTTAGCGCCCGCCCGGCTTTGCCGAACACCGACTCGACTTCGGGAAAGCTTTTGATGATGCGGTCCTGGGTTTGCAGTAATTCGGCGGCTTTGGTCGGGGGCAATCCCGGCAAGGTCAACGGCATGAACAACAAAGTGCCTTCGTTCAGCGTCGGCATGAACTCGCCGCCCAAACGCGACACCGGATACCAGCTCACCGCCAACATCAGCAGCGCGAAAGCGAGCGTCAGTTTTTTGCAGCGCATCACCCATTGGATCACCGGACGGTACAGCCCTATTAACACCCGGTTGAGCGGATTGCGGCTTTCGGGCAGGATGTTGCCGCGCACGAACAGCGACATCAGCACCGGCACCAGTGTCACCGATAGTAGCGCCGCGCCGGCCATTGAGAAGGTCTTGGTATAGGCCAGGGGGTGGAACAAGCGGCCTTCCTGTGCTTCCAGCGCAAACACCGGTAGGAAAGAAACCGTGATGATCAGCAGACTGAAAAACAGCGGCGGACCAACTTCCCGGCAGGCGTTCAGCAAGATGTCAAAACGCGGCAGACGCCCGGCATCGCGCTCCAGATGCTTGTGGAGATTTTCGATCATGACGATGGCGGCATCCACCATCGCGCCGATGGCGATGGCGATACCGCCGAGGCTCATGATGTTGGAGTTCATGCCCAGGGCCTGCATGACGATGAAGGCGAACAGCACACCCACGGGCAGCATCACAATCGCCACCAGCGCGCTACGGATATGCAGCAGGAATAAGGCGCACACTACGGCGACCACCGCGCTTTCTTCCAGCAAGGTATGGCGCAAATTTTCGATGGCGCGATGGATCAGCTCGGAGCGGTCATAAACCGTCTGCACGCTGACATCGCCGGGCAAGCCTGCAGTGATTTCCTGCAACCGGATTTTGACATTACTGATCACTTCCAAGGCGTTCTGACCGTAACGTGCCAAGGCAATACCGGAAACCGCCTCGCCCTCGCCGTTCCATTCGGTGATGCCGCGCCGCTCGTCGGGCACCTGTTCCACCCGTGCGACATCGCGCACCAACACCGGGATGCCGTTTTCGGTTTTCAACACCAACCGTTCCAAATCGGCCTGGCCACGTAGGTAACCGCGTCCACGCACCATGTACTCGGTTTCGGCGAGTTCGATCACCCGGCCGCCGACATCGCGGTTACTGTTGCGGATAACATCGCTCAGTGCGCGTAATGGAATGCCGTAAGCTTGCAGCTTGCGCGGATCGGCGGTGACTTGGTACTGCTGCACAAAGCCGCCGATGCTGGCGATTTCAGCTACGCCGTGAGTTTTGGTTAATTGATAACGCACAAACCAATCTTGCAGGGTACGCAGTTCCGTCAATGACTGGCTTTTCGCCAGCAACGCGTATTGGTAAACCCAGCCGACGCCGGTGGCGTCCGGCCCCAGTTGCGGCGTGACGCCGCGCGGCAGGCGTCCGGCCAGCGAGGTAAGGTATTCCAATACCCGAGAACGCGCCCAGTAAATATCGGCGCCGTCCTCGAAGAGGACATAAACAAACGATGCGCCGAAGAATGAAAAACCGCGCACGACTTTCGAGCGCGGCACGCCCAGCATCGCCGTCGTCAGCGGATAAGTCACTTGATCCTCGACGACTTGTGGGGCTTGGCCGGGATATTCGGTGTAGACGATGACCTGCGTGTCGGACAGATCAGGCAGCGCATCCAGAGGCATTTTTACCAGCGCATAAATGCCGCCGATGACGATAGCGACTGTAGCCAGCAGCACCAAAAAGACGTTACGCAAGGACCAGGCTATGACAGGATTCAACATGGCTAATGGCCTCCGTGTTGTGTTTCTTGCGTTGCCTGGCTGGCGTCGGCGCCCTGCTTGTTGAAACTTTCCAACGCCGATTTGAGATTGCTTTCAGCGTCAATGAGAAAATTGGCGCGGGTAACGACTTCATCTCCCTCTGCCAACCCTTCCAGCACTTCGTAGTAACCGTCCGTTCGTTGCCCCAGTTTCACGGCACGCGGCTCGAATCGTCCCTGATCTTTTTGCAACAGCACGACTTGCCGCACACCGCTGTCGATCAAGGCCGAATCGGGAATAGCCAGGCGTTTATCGCCTTCAGCCGAAGTGGTTAGGGTCACGCTGCCGTATAGTCCCGGTTTCAGCAAACCGTCGGCATTGGGCAATTCCACCCTGACTTTAACGGTGCGGGTTTCCGTCGCCAATGTCGGGTAAATGAAGCCGACCTTACCGCTGAACACACGCTCAGGGTAAGCATTGATGCTGATTTGCACCGCTTGGCTAGGCCGCACGCCGCCTATATCCCGCTCGAACACCTCCGCCAACAGCCAGACCTCGGTTAAATCGGCGATGCGGAACAGCAACTCGCCGGGCATAAAACGCATACCTTCGATTGCGGGTTTTTCCACGACCACGCCATTGACTGGCGATACCAGTGGCAAGCTATCCAAGGTTTTTTGTTGGGTTTTTAACTGCTGTATCTGCGCCGGCGCAATATCCCAATAACGTAAACGCTGTAACGCATTTTCAGTTAGTTGCGCCGCCGTGTCTTGCGCCTGTTTACTGGCCTGTTGCAAAGCCTGTTGACCTTGCAGGGCGACCAGGTACTCCTGCTGCACCGTCATCAACGCCGGACTGTAGCTATCCAGCAACGCTTGGCCGCGTTTTACGGCCTGCCCGGTGGCGTTGACATACAGGCGCTGAATCCAGCCTTCAAACCGTGGTGTCACGGCATGCACGCGTCGCTCGTCAACCTGAATACTGCCCAGCGCGCGGATACTACGGGTCAGCGTGCGCTTTGCCACGGTTTCGGTGTTGACGCCCAGTTTCTGGATTTTTTCCGGGCTAATCCGAACCTGCCCGGAGGATTCCGGTTCGCTTTCATAAACGGGCAGGTAGTCCATACCCATTTCGTCTTTTTTCGGCACCGGCGAGGTGTCCGGCGCCCCCATCGGATGGCGATAATAGAGGATTTTGCCGGATTGCGGCTTAGCTTCCGGCGGGCTGCGGTCTACCGGGTAAACCGGCAGATAATCCATGCCCATGTCGTCTTTGGCGGGTGTCGGCGAGGTCACTTGCGGGTTCATCGGATGGCGGTAATACAGCGGTTTCCGTTCGGCCATCGCAGGAATGGCTGAGGGTTGCATGGATTGCTGTTGTCCCAGCCAGAAGCCAAGACCCAAGCCAAGCAACAACATGACGGTCAAGCCGGCATACTTAATCATGGTCCAGCTCCTCGCCGACTTCGGCGGACAATTCGGCTAACAGTTGTTGGGTACTGACCAAGGCTTGCCAATACTGGCTCTGATATTGGAAAAAGCTCAGTTGCGTACGCAGCAGGTCGGTAAAATCGGTCTGGCTCACTTGATAACCGGCCAGCAGGGAATCGACGGTTTGCTGTGCCTGCGGGAGAATTTCATGTTCCAGCAACAGCAACCGATCCCTGGTCTGTCGATATTCGGCGGATTTGGCGGCAATTTCGGCCTGAACTTTGCGGTGTTCGTCCTGTAACGCATATTGTTCCTGCAAGAGTTCGCTCTGGCGCTGGTCCAAGGCCTTGGCTTGCTTGCGGTCGGCATAAATCGGCACATTGACGCTCAACTGGATGCTGGCGAAATCGCTGCGCGACTGTCCTGATGGTGTGTTTTGGCGGGCATCGTAAAAAGCGCCCACGGTGAAGTCGGGGTAGAAATCTCGTTTCGCCAGATCGACCTTGGCCTGCGCCGCATCCAGCATCTTGTGGTGTTGCGCGAATAACGGACGGGTATGCAAGGTCTTGTCCTGCAAGGCCGATCCGTCAATAGCCGGCAACCTGAACCCAGCTTCCGCCGGTATCCGTAGCGGCGTTTCCGCGGCACGATCCAGCAAGGCGTTAAGGCGAGCATGCTGAGCGTCACGCATACCGATCAGGTTCATTTTTTCGTCCTTGAGCTTGGAGAGTTCAAGCTGGGCCAGCAGCACATCCTGTTGCGCTCCGTTACCCACCTGGTATTTGGCTTGGGCGATGGCGATGAGTTGTCGGAAAAAACTTTCGGACTCGTACAACAGGTTTAACGCGCGGTCGTAATAAAACAGCCGCCACCAGCCTTGTTTTACGTCCCGCACCAACCGCAATCGGGCTTCTTCAACGGAGTGAGTGGCGGCGACCGCCTCGTGTTCGGCTATCTCTTCACGCAGCGCAAGCTTGCCGGGAAAGGGAATCTTTTGGCTGATTCCGACTTCCATCATCGTGAAATCATCCTGTTGTAGACTGAAGCTATTGGTCGGCAGATAAAGCGAGCCGAATTTTAGCTCAGGATCGGGCAAGGCGCCCTCCTGGGAAGGCACGGCGGCCATTGCCTCGGCGCGCGCCTTGATTTCTGAAAGGCCGGGATTACCGGCTAACGAAAACTCAACCGCTTTGTCCAATGTCAGAATGGCTTCATTTCCGTTAGCGGGCCTGGGTTCGGCTTGCGCCTTAGCCCAATCGATACGGAATGTGTTGGTGGGACTATCTATAACCAGGCCGGGCGAAAGAGCCGCCAGCCCAATAACCGCCGCCCACGCCGGATAAGCGCGGCGTGGCGGCCACGGATAAATATTAAAAAACATCGGGTTTTCCTCTTAAATCAGAACAAGCAGGCTCCGCAAGCGCAGAGTAGCCGTGCACCGCCCCGTCAATGGGGTGGCAGGTTCTTCAATTTCGAGGAGTGGCTAATTCAGCAGGGTGCAGAACCGATAGATGAGCAGAACCCGTCGCCCTAGCGGCGGATCGGTTTTACTGAGAGGGACTTTCGTGGGGGTATAGCTTAGCAATAAACAGAAAAATGCTCCGATGAGGCTTAGGATAAAAACCGGTAGCTCCAGTTTAGCCGGGCTGTTCAGTTGGGTGTGGGAGCTATTTTGCGAATCAAGACAAGGCTTGAATGAGCAATCGGGCATCGTTTTGGCCGCAGGGGCTTGATGATGCGGATGCTCAAATGCGCCGAATTGCGGGCATCCAGGCATGTGTTCAGACATTACCGTCAATGCCGAAAACATGGGCATGGTGCAGGTCGCCGAAATGGCCAAAGACAGCCAGCTCACTAGCAGCACGAATAGTACCGTGCGCAGGTAAGGGCGATTTCTTCGGGCACGCAACGCTGTGATCACCATGTATTTCTAAAATGACAGTTAACTTTTAAATAAGGTAAACCGTCCGCACAGTTTTGTCTAATAGTTTGTCCTATCCCGCGCAACAAGGCCGCTGCTGCTGGATAGGCGGGCATTTGACCGTGCCGTAAGAACAAAACACACAGCAATCACCTGATTTGGGCTTGAGCAGGATGCCGCAGGACTTGCATTCATAGAAAAACTGGCAGGCATCTGTCGGCATGATTTCCGTTTCGGCATGACCGCAGTGTGGGCAAGTGAGGGTCGATCCAAGGATGACGGCGGTCATTGATTTTCCTTAACGGTAGACGGATATCCAGCGGTCTTGGTCGCCTCGGTCAGTTTGTCCACCGTGGCGGCGGTATCGTCGAATTTCACCATCGCGGTTTTGCTCGCGTAATCGACCGAAACCCGCGTCACGCCTAAGACCTGCGAAAGAGCTTTCTTGACCGTGATTGGACAGACGGCGCAGGTCATGTTTTGTACAGCGAGCGTGACCGTACGCGATGCGGCGAACGCGGTGTCGAATAGTGCGGAAAACGCCAGCAAGAATAAAAAGATGTTGGTTTTCATCGGGTTTTCCTCAATAGAACAGCGGGGCGAACCACGGAAACGCCAGTAGACCCAATAACGGGATGGTCACGCCCCAGAAAATAAGGCGTTGCCTGCGGATGGCTTCGTCGTCGGCACAGGGTTTGCCAGGATCACAGGCCGGTTTGGCCAAATAGAGCCTGTGGAATGACAGGCCAATGAACAGCAATGCCAGACCCATGAACAGCGGGCGCACCGGTTCGAAGGCGGTCAGGTTGGCTACCCAAACCCCGCCAAGGCCCAGGCTCAGCAATAACAACGGGCCGACACAACAAAGGCTCGCGCCTATCCCGGCAAGCACGCCGGCAATGAGGGTTTGCTTTGGAGTCATAATAATTACCTCTTTTGGGCTATTACTGTATTATAAGTACCGTACCTGAGTACGGAAACAAGCCCTATGACACAAAAAAATTTTACGATCGGCGTGCTGGCGACAATAGCCGGTGTCAATGTCGAAACCATCCGTTTTTATCAGCGCCGAAGCCTGTTGGCGCAACCCGTCAAGCCGTTCAAAGGCATTCGACGGTATACCGAATGCGACGTACAGCGGGTGCGGTTCATCAAGCAAGGCCAGAAGCTTGGTTTCTCGCTCGATGAGATTATGGAATTATTGAGTCTTGAGGATGGCCAACAGTGCCGGGAAGCCAAAGAAATGGCTCAACGAAAGCTGATTTTAATCCGCGAGCGCATTGAAAGCCTGCGCACGATGGAAACAACCTTATCCAATTTGGTCGAAAGCTGCACTGGCAATACCGATTCCGTTTCATGCCCGATTATCCATGCCCTGCTCGAAACATCGGCATAAGACTACAGGCTGGGCAGGTTTTAACTGCAAGCCGTTACCTGACAACGGTTTCTGAATTTAATAGGTGCAAGAATGATGAAATCATGCAATCAGTCTGAAAAACACTGCGGTTGTGCTGGGGAGAATTCGGATAACGATCAGGCAAACGTATCAATACCGCCGAGTGGCATGACGTTCAAGATCGAGGGTCTGGACTGCGCCGAAGAAGTCGCCACCTTGAAAAGTGCAATCGGTCCTCTGATGGGCGGCAGCGACAAGCTGGCATTCGATGTTTTAAACGGGCGCATGATGCTGTTGTCTGATGCCGAACCCGTGTCCGAAAAAGCCATCATCAAAGCGGTCGCTGCAACCGGTATGAAAGCTGTTCCTTGGCAACCCGGTCAGACCGATACCGATGCCAAGCAACTGCATCGTTCGAAGACCGCTTATACCGTGCTCAGCGGTTTGTTTATTATTGTCGGCATGGTGATTCATATCGCTATCGCTGGTGGATTTGGCGATGCGCAAGCTTTTCTCAGCCACCCGGAAAACGGGTCTCTAAACTGGGAGGTTATTGCCGAGTATCTCACTAGCTTGTTTAACGCGCATACTCAGCAAGCTATCCCTTTGCCTGAGAAAATCGCCTTTGGCTTGGCGGTGATCTTCGGTGGTCGACATGTGATTGTTAAAGCGTTTTATGCGCTGAGACGCTTGCGTGCCGATATGAATTTATTGATGACGGTTGCCGTCATCGGCGCCATGTTCATTAATGAATGGTTCGAAGCGGCAACCGTCAGTTTCCTGTTTGCGCTGTCCTTGGCAATTGAAAGCTGGAGTATAGGCCGCGCTCGTCATGCCGTCGAAGCCTTGCTGGATTTAGCGCCATCGACGGTTACGGTCAAGGATGACAGTGGACAGGAACGTATCCTGTCTGCCGCAGAAGTCAGTATAGGCAGTCTCTTCGTTCTCGCCCCAGGTGATAAAATCCCGCTCGATGGCGAAGTCACCCGAGGTTCCAGTTCAGTCAATCAGGCGCCTATTACTGGAGAAAGCATGCCGGTGGCCAAACAAGTCGGCGATAGCGTGTTTGCCGGCAGTATCAATGGTGAAGCGACGCTGGAGATCAAATCCTCTAAACTCGTCTCGGACACCACGCTGGCACAGATCACGCGTCTGGTTGGCGAAGCGCATGGCAAGCGGGCGGAAGCCGAGCAATGGGTGGAGAAGTTTGCGCGCATTTATACGCCGGTGGTGATGATCTTGGCGCTGGCCGTCTGGGTCATTCCGCCGTTGTTTTTAGCGGGCGTCTGGGACGAGTGGTTATACCGCGCCTTAGTGTTATTGGTGATTGCCTGCCCTTGCGCATTGGTCATTTCGACGCCGGTCAGCATTGTCGCCGCATTGGCGAGTGCGGCCCGGCAAGGCATTCTGATCAAAGGCGGCATTTATATCGAAACGCCGGCCCATCTTAATGCGATTGCTTTTGATAAAACCGGTACGCTGACTGCCGGTGAGCCGATAGTCACCGGTGTTTACCCGTTTAATGACCATAGCGAAGCGGAACTGTTAAGCCGTGCGGCCGCATTGGAAGTGCGCAGCAATCATCCACTGGCGAAAGCCATTTTACGCCACACCGAAAAACTCGGTATCCGTGTGGCCAGTGCTGACCATGTGACGGTATTGCCCGGCAAAGGCGTTACCGGGCTATTTAATGGCACAGATTATTGGCTGGGATCGCGTCGTTATCTATTGGAACGCAGTCAGGAAATCCCCGGAATCAGTGACAAAGCCATTGCCTTGGAACAGACCGGACAAACCGTGATTGCGATTGGCAATGACCGGCACATCTGCGGCCTGATTGCGGTTGCCGATCAACCCCGTGCCGACATTAAATCGATTTTGCAGGCCTTGAGACAGGCTGGTGTTAAACATCTGGCTATGTTGACCGGTGACAACCAGGTGACGGCCAATAACATCGCGGCCCAAATTGGCATCGACGAGGTACATGCTGAATTGTTGCCAGCCGATAAAGTGGAGATCGTCGGTCAAATGGTCGAGCAATACGGACAGGTGGCGATGATCGGCGATGGTGTCAACGATGCACCGGCGCTAGGGCGGGCCAATCTGGGGATTGCCATGGGGGTATTAGGCTCGGATGCGGCTATCGAAATAGCCGATATCGCCTTAATGGGCGATGATCTGTCCAAGTTGCCTTGGCTGATCGGACATTCCAAACGAACGCTGGCGATCATTCGGCAGAATATAATCTTTGCGCTGACGATCAAGGCTGCATTCGCTGTACTCGCCTTTGCCGGAGTGGCGACCTTATGGGAAGCCATTGCCGCCGATATGGGGGCTTCGTTATTGGTTGTGGCAAACGGATTGAGATTGCTACAACCTAAAAATACAGTGATTCAATAGCCTGAACCGTTGTTGAAAACGTTTGGAGCGGTATTCACACCGAACATCACCTAAACTCTACAGCTAAACTATTTTGGAGATAACCATGACATTTAAACTACTGATTCCTCTAGCCTTAGCCCAATGCTTATTGTCAGCCTGTAGCTTCATGGAACCCCATGCCATGGATGTTGATCTGGACGTACAACATACCGCATTGGCTAAGCACTTTGAGGAAGAAGCTAGCGAATTGCAGGCCAAGATTGAAGAGCATCAAAAATTCCTTAATCAATTCGAGACCAAACGCTATTTGTACGGCAGGCATGCCAACGACCTAAAGGCACACAGCCAAGAGGTGATCGATCTTTACCAGCAAGCGATTACGGCTAATCGGGATATGGCCGAGATGGTTCGTGGAGCGGGACATTAATTTTCCATCATAAGGTTTAAACCACCGGCTTCAGCCGGTCAGCTTTAGCTACAAATCTTTCTGATGCTTGGGTGAAAGGCTGACTTAGAAAGAAGTAGGTCGGCATGAATACGGCTATTTGAGAATCACAGATTCAGTAAATGTTGATCAAAAAATTGAAGGGCAACATAAAAATCTATCCAGTATTTGAGCCCTAATGACGCGTCGTTCAGTCGACGCGTATCCGGACTTTCAGTCCGTTATTCAAACCCACCTGCTTTAGCAGGTGGTTGTTTAGTTTTTATCTGGCATGAGCGTCAGGAGTGGATTGCGAAGCGGTCCGTTTATTGATACAAACGGGAAAGACCGGTAGCAGCCAAAACCGCCAGGTCGCAGGTATTCCCGTAAGCAGCTATTCAGGAAAATTGAGACTCGATCATGAACGGTAATAAAGGCCGGTCATCTGGCGAGTGAATACGTATCGCCATCCTCAAATAAACCGGCCAGCATCCAAAGGTTGCCGCAAACTGAGATTGGTCTATCGTAAAACATCTGTTTTACGACATGTATGCGATCTATGACCAAAGTGCTTCTTTAATAGCTTAGAAAATATACGTAAAACACTGTCGTAAAATGATATTATACGGAAACATCAAATTTATGGTTTTCTGTTTATGTTAATTGGCTATATGCGTGTTTCATCGGAATCGGATCGGCAAAGCACGGATTTACAACGTGATGCGTTGCTGGCCGCCGGTGTCGATGTTCGGCATCTTTTTGAAGATCGAGCATCAGGGGCCAAGGATGATCGTTCCGGACTGACCAATGCATTGGACTTCGTCCGTCCTGGGGATGTGCTGGTCGTGTGGAAATTGGATAGGCTGGGCCGCT
>NZ_JALOBS010000005.1:0-161324 GCF_023228165.1 Methylomonas sp.
TTCGATAGGGTTTGCCCAAAACCCGGCAATCCCACCAAAAATTCACTGGTCTCGGTGTTGCTGCGCATGGTGGCTTGATTATTTTCTGGGAAACTTCAGATTGAATGTATTGTTAATCAGAATGCTCGTGATGCCGGGGCTGCAAACTTTCCAGCGATTAACGGGCCGATTCTTGATCTATGCAACCAATACAATGTTGGCATATTACAAATGCCGTGTCCTGAAATACGTTTTTTGGGTTTTGAAAGAAAACGACAACCTGGCCAATCCATTAGAGATGCACTCGATAACGATGCAGGCCGTGACTGTTGCAGAAAAATCAGTATCGATATCGTAGACCGCCTTGAAGAATACACTAAGCAGGGATATCAGCTCTTAGCCATCCTTGGCGGCAATCCAATGAGTCCGGGATGCGCAATTCATTGTCAAGACAGACATTTACTAGCTCATTCAGGGGTATTTATGAAAGAACTTCAGGATGAACTTCACAAAAGACATATTGAGATACCTTTTAAAGGCATCCGAGATTCCGATCCGGAAATGTTTGCACAGGACATTGAGTGGGTGCGCGGAATTTTTTCCACAGGAGCTTGAGTTATCCCTTTTAGCCGCCACAAAACGAAATGGCGGCGGAACCGGACCGTAAATGGACGTTAACACCCTAAAGGCATAAAAACTTTATGGTCATTGGTTGGATTTCTCAGGCAAAAAACTATAGTATAAATCTGCAAATAATCGGCACGTTGTTGAACAAAGCGTATGGAGGCAACATGAAAATTATCAAGAAATTCCAACCCATGTCATTAATACCGATTGGCGTCATGCTGATCGGCCTATCCGCTAATGCACTTGCGGCGGATAAGCTGGATATTGGAAAAAGAGAATACGATTCGGTTTGTGCCGTTTGCCATGGACTTAACGGCAAAGGCGACGATGGCCCGTTAAAAGCACTATTAGTGAAGCCGGTACCTAATCTGACGGTACTGGCGAAAAATAATAAAGGGGTATTCCCGTTCGACCGGGTCTATCAGATCATAGACGGGCGGCAAGAGGTCAAATCGCATGGGTCGCGCGAGATGCCGGTTTGGGGAAATGCCTTCAACAACCAAACGTCATTATATTTTGACAACTATCCCTCGCACGATAGCGAGTCAGCCGCTCGCAGTCGTATTCTGGCATTGGTTGAATACCTTTTTCGGCTGCAAGAATAAGTCCTCGTAACGGCAGCTAAATTGCTGAATACCGTTCGCACCAAATATTTTAAGGGTTCGAACGGTATTTTCTGCAAGATTTATGACGTTCCGATTTATGCTTGGCGGAACCTCCCTCTATGCCGACCCTGGCGTCCCGCACCGTGACCATGATGACCACCGCCAGCTTCAGAACCTTGCGCACAGCGCTGAAATGCCGGCAGATGCCGCTGCTGCGAAGCATCTCTAAGATTGTGAAACACCCTGACTATATCCGGATGCCCTATCGCTTTAAGCAAGCGTTCGTAGAGTTCGGCATTGGCAATCTCGGCGGCGACGCCGGCTTCGCAAGCGGCATGCAGGCTGGCGTATCGCTCAACCTTGCCCGGCCAGGGATTCTCCGGCACAGTCAGGCCATAGCGCGCAAACAGCGCATAAAGCGCCTCTATGTGCCTCGCCTCGGCATCGCGAATATTACTAAACGGCCGAGCATCGCCAAAATCGGCAAGCACTTGTTCGTAGGTCGCGAAGGCGCGATACTCGTCATCGAGCACTTCATTCAGTGCCTGAATTTCAATCTCCGATAGCTCGTTCATATCTTAAGCTCCTAAATGAAAGAACAGGATGCTGGCAATGCCTGCCAGCAACAGCAATAGTTGACGCAACGAGGCCATAGGCGTGACATGCCGGTGCAATCCAGGAATCAGGTCGGCGGTTGCGATATAGATGAAACTGGCGGCGGAAATCGCCAAAATATAGGGTACCGCCTGGCTCATCTCGGCCAGCCAGAAATAGGCGAACAGTGCGCCGGGAAGAGTACTGGTGGATGACAGCCCATTCAGCAACAAGGCCTTGGTTCGGCTATAGCCGCTGTCTAGCAGAATGGCAAAGTCGCCGACCTCCTGCGGCACTTCGTGCGCAATAACCGCTAACGATGTCGCGATACCCAACGGAATCGAGGTCAGAAAGGCTGCGGCGATCACCACGCCGTCGACAAAATTATGGAAGGCATCGCCGATGAGAATCAGCGGTGCGGCACGGCTATGAACATCGCAGTCTACATCATGGCAGTGGCGCCAGATAACCAGTTTCTCCAAAACGAAAAACCCCACCATGCCGGCCAATACCGTCGCCATGAATGAGTCTGCCGGCGCCCGTTCCAGCCCGGCGGGAATCATGCCCAGAAACGCAGAACCTAGCAAAGTGCCGGTGGCATAGCTAACCAGATAAGGCAGCAGAACCTTACGAATACCTTCCGGAAAAACCAAAAGTAAGACGGAACAACCGACCGCACCAATGCTACCCAAGATACTGAAGCCGATTATCCACAGCAACATGATCAGCGCTCTGGTTCTGCAACTATTTCAGGGGCGGCTGCTAACGGCTCAGGCTGACAGTGCTGCGCGCGGTTAACCATCTGATCCATTTTTTTAAACACAGGTCCGATAATGGATTGTTCTATACCGGTGAAATACAGCCGACCGGCATTGACCACCACGAATACCGAACTGACGTGATGCAATAAGGCGGCAAGGATAGGATTGAGCAGGCCGAAGGTGGCCATTGCCAGACCGATACTGTTGAAACTGACCGCCCATAGATAGTTTTGGCGGATGATGCCACCCATTTTATGACTGAGTCGCAAAATGGTGACCAAATCCTGGGCATCATTGCCGAGAATGACCACATCCGACGAAACAATCGCCAGATTGACGTTTTTATGGCCGCCGATGGCAATACCCACATTGGCGGCCGCCAGGGCCGGCGCATCGTTGACGCCATCGCCCACCATCGCCACTTTACCCTGGGTCTGGTATTTTTTTACCAGTTCGGTTTTAACCTCTGGTGTGCAATTAAAATAATATTCGTCAGCATTGATATAGTCGGCCACCCGCTTGGCTTCTTGCTCTTCGTTGTCGCCGGTCGCCAGAATCACTTTTTCTATGCCGCAGGCATGAATGGTGTCTGCCAAACCCTGCATTTCCGACAGCATGATGTCGCGAATCACTATGACACCTTTCACTTCCCGGTCTACGGCCAGCCAAATGGCGCGGCCGGCATACTCGATGGCCGGCAATTCAATATCCTGGTAGCTAAGCGTTTCGGCGCTGCCCATCAAAATATGCTGTTGGTCAACAAGAGCCTGTATGCCTCGGCCCGGCAAATCTTCCGCCTGCTCGACCGGCAGCAATCGGGTTATCCCCTGCGCTTTCGAGAAGTTGATGATGGCGCGCGCAATCGGATGATCGAAGCGGGATTCGATCGAGGCGGCCAGTTCCAATAGTCGCTGCCGCGGCAGGCCGATTTCGATGATCTGGCTGACTTCGGGTTCCGCCAAGGTTACCGTACCGGTTTTATCCAGAATCAGGGTTTTGATGTCCTGCATGTTTTCCAACGGTTCGCCGCCTCGAGCCAGGATATTGGAGCGAGCCAGACGGCCGATATTGGCGGCGAACGCCGTCGGCATCGCCAGTGCCCAGGCGCAGGGACAAACTACCGCCAGCGCCGTCGCCATCAGATGCAGACTGCCGGTGATAAACAACAGTAAAAATGAATAAGCTGTGACCGACAGCAGTAGAATTTGTACCGTAGTATCGGCACGCTTTTGTAGTGCCGATTTATTCAGCAGGCTGTTTTCGATTTCCTGGGTAATCACGGACAGAAACGAATCATCGCCGTTTTTGTCCGCCTTGACTTGCAACGGTCCGGTCAGATTCAGCGTGCCGGAGGTCACCTCGGCGCCGGTGGTTTTATAGACGGGAAAAGGTTCGCCGGTAATCGTCGATTCGTCTATGGATGACTCGCCTTCGATGATGATGCCGTCTATCGGCACCATCGCACCTTTCGGAATCAGCACTACATCATGCTGACGAACCCGGTTGATCGGTATCTCCTCAATAGTGCCATCCTTTAGCACTTGGGCGGTTTTTTTGCCTTCCTGAATCAGGCTTTCGATTTTTTCCCGGTTTTTGCGAATAATCGTAAACGAGATGTATAAACCCAGCCCGATAAACCAGGCCACCATCGCCCCGCTTAACGGTGTGCCGTCTACCAGTGTCACTGCCATCACCAATACGATTAACAACTCCGCCGAAACTTTATGCATGAACAGTATGGTTTTTAGCAGGGCCTCAAGATAAATCCCCAGGCAGACAAGATAAAATGGTATCCCCAACCAAAATAAAACCGGCAGGTCATAGAGTGCATCCAAACCGAACATCACTACGGGAATGAGAGCGGCGATGACGCGCAGCAGCATAATGTCGCCGCGCGGACTGATTTTCAGCAATTCGGCGTCGATTTTGTCGAAATAGTATTTATAAGGCATAAAATTATCCTTTTGCGGGTTCAAATGTCGCTTGGCCGACTTTTGCCCCAGTAACGGAATACCAGCACTACTGTACAGGCAATGGCAATTATCCCCAACAGCCAGCTGCTCGAAGAGAGCGGATGCTGACTAAAGGTTGCCAGTTGATAAAACAGCGTCGCGGTCAGATAAGCCAAACCGGTGGCCCACGACACCATGAACACCGACCAGCGCAGGCTGGATTCGCGGTAAGCCGCCGCTGATGTGGCAATACACGGAAAATACAGCAGCATGAACAGCAAATAGGCAAACGCCCCGATTTGGCCGTGAAAATGCGTCTGCAGTGCGGCAGCAAAATGATCCTGACCTGCCGACTGAGTGACGGAGGCTATGCCCAACATTTTTTTCAAGCCCATCGGAATGGTCATGCAGGCCTGTTTGACGGCGTCGACTAAATCAAATGCTGCAGCCTGATGGTTTGATTTAGTTTGATTGGATTCCGCGTAAATCGTTTTCAGGGTACTGATCGCAACGACTTTATGCAAAATACCGGTGAACAACGCAACCGTGGCCGGCCAATTGTCTTGGTCTATACCCATTGGCGTCAGTGCCGGCGTCACCGCACGTCCGACCGCGCTGAGTACCGAGTGTTCGATGTTATTGGCTTTGAAGGAGCCGTCCGTTCCTAGTGAACTGAGAATGTTCAATATCAAGACCATGCTGATGATGATTTTTCCAACCCGCATGACAAAAGTCTCGACCCGAGTCCAGGTGTTGATCAACACATTTTTAAGCTTCGGCACATGGTAGTTGGGGATTTCCATCAATACCAAAGAGAATGCCTCTTTCAGGAAGGTGTGCTTCAGTAGCAGAGCGGTCAACACGGCGAACATCACCCCTATCAAATACAGGATGAAAACGATCATCTCGCCGTTGTCCGGGAAAAATATAGCGGCAAATAAGGTAAAAACCGCCAGGCGTGCTCCGCAGGTCATAAAGGGATTGAGCAGGATGCTCAACAACCGGTCGCGCGGATTCTCCAATGTTCGGGTCGCTAGCATGGCAGGCACGTTACAGCCGAAACCCAGAATCATCGGCACAAAGGCCTTGCCGGGCAAACCCAATCCGCGCATCAATCTATCCATCGCAAAGGTTGCCCTTGCCATATAGCCCGATTCCTCCAGTACCGAGATAAACAAATACAGAAAACCCAAAATCGGGATAAAAGCCGCCACTTCGCGGATACCGTTGCCGACGCCTTGCGCTGCCAGCATGATCAGCCAGGATGGACTTTCCAGTAACGCCAGGCCATGTGCGACGCCATCGACGAAGAGTGCCTGGGCCAGATCGTTGAAAAACGGTTTGAAGGCACGACCGAGTTTGATCGTGAAGGTAAACATCAAATACATCATGCCGAAGAAGATCGGAATCCCGAAAACACGGTGTAGCACCACACTGTCGATTTTATCGGATAGGTCGCGGCCAATTTCCGACTTTCTCTGTAGGGTTTCCTGTACCAGAAGATTGATAAAGCCGTAGCGGCTATCCGCGATCGCGATGTCGATTTGGTCGCCGAGTTCGAGCTCGATGGCATGGCGCAATTGTGCTGCCGTTTCGGTTAGGGTTGTATCGGCCTGACCAAGCGCAAACTCGTCCTGCTCCAACAGTTTCAGAGCAAACCAACGAGTATCACCGATGGGTTTTTCCAGCTGTTGTTCGACCAGCGGGGTCAAACTTTTCAGCGCCGCTTGAATCGCTGTGGGATAACTGATGGCAAAATCTGCCAGGATGTTGTGTTCCGCCAAGCGATCGATGCTGGATTTCAATTTCCGGGTGTCGTCTGCACGAGTGGCCACCAGCGACACCAACGGACACTGGAGTCGACGGGCGATTTCGTCACTGTCGATGTTTAGATCGCAACCCGTGGCATCGTCCATGTTATTCAGCACCACCAGCATCGGCAAGCGCATTTCCAGCAGCTGTGTGGTCAGGTACAGATTGCGTTCCAGATGCGAGGTGTCGACAATATTGATGATTAGATCGGCTTTTTGGGACAGGATGTAATCCCGAGCGATTTTTTCATCCAGCGAGGTGAGCTTTTCGTTGACGTCCAAGGTATAAATGCCGGGCAAATCGACCACTTCGACGGCTTTGTTACAGTAACGGTAACAGCCGGTTTTCCGCTCGACAGTAACCCCTGCCCAATTGCCCACATGCTGTCGCGCGCCGGTCAGGCTATTGAATAGGGTGGTTTTTCCGCTGTTGGGATTGCCGATGACGGCGACGGTGTATTCTTCCTGAGAGAGGGGTTTTGAAGACTCTGCGAGGTTGTCCATGAGTTTGATGTTCAAGCCAGCCGCTTCATCCATACGCAAACTGAGATCGGTGCCGCGCATCCGGATTTCAATCGGATCGCCCAGAGGCGCGACTCGTATGACTTTGAATTCCGTGCCGGGCGTCAAGCCCATGGCTAATAGTTTTTGCCGGTCAGGCAATAGGTTTTGATCGTAACTGGCGACGCGTCCCCAGTCGCCGACTTTCATGTCGCGCAGATTGATAAACATTTTCGAGCCATCCTGATCCCGTAGGTGCAAAAAGAGGCGGTGAATGCCTGATAACTGTGATTGCGCCGCCCGCGCCGGATAATATTAGTTTTATCTTATGCGGGGTTACTTGTAAACCTTAAATTTAGCATGGCAAATAATCCTGTAGACATTCTGAATCTCGCAAATCCTGCCGATTATCAGCTGCCGACGTCTCACTAGGGGCCGGCTCTCAGATAACATAACACTCTCGAGCCCGTTGCAGAATTGTCACCGGCAATGCCTGCCGAACATAGTTAACCGTTAGATCCGCCGTTCTTTTAAAACCGCTTGTGTTCGCTTTAGGCGCTGCTGTCGCACCTGCATGGTTGTCTCAACATTACCGGATCGTCGCCGACTCTTGTTATATCGTCGTCAACGGCTCTAATTCTTCCACAAGCCAGGGAAATAATGAACTTTGAATGTTCAACCAGGCTTGTGATAAAGTCGCTGGCGACCCGTTCGTTTGTTGCTCGTTTATCGCCTGATGGGATGATTGACCGTCCTCGGCGTGACCGCTAACGCTGCCCTGCAACAACAGGATGGTAGACGAATACCGGTTTCAAGCTATGAATAAATTCCGTACACATTATTCGCTGTTAGCCAAATACGTCTATCATGCGGGTGCCGCTGACGCGCCGACCTCTGAACCACACGACATCGCAAAAATCTGGCTGCAAGGCAATAACGCATTTTCACTAACACCCATTTAGAAACCCGTAACCATCTCTTAAATAAAAGGTAACTTTAATGGTTAGCAATGCGAGTACCTCTCTTCAAACCCGGGCCTTAACCGCCAGTACGCTGGCCTTTACGGTTTGTTTCGCGGTCTGGACCATTTTTTCCATTATCGGCCTGCAAATCCAAAATGATTTGCAGTTAAGCGAAACGGCATTCGGGCTTTTGCTCGGCACGCCGATCTTATCGGGATCGCTGGTCCGGTTGCTGTTGGGGATCTGCAGCGATATCTACGGTGGACGTATCGTCTACCTGCTGGTGATGGTTACCGCCGCGATCGCCACCCTGTTATTAACCACTGCCCAAAGCTACATCATGTACCTGCTTGCGGCATTGGGCGTCGGGGTTGCCGGCGGTTCGTTCGCGGTGGGTATCGCTTATGTCTCGCGCTGGTTCCCGGCTGAAAAACAAGGCGCCGTGCTGGGGATTTTCGGCTTGGGCAATATCGGTGCGGCAGTCACAAAATTTGTCGCACCGTTCGTGATGGTCGCCTATGGCTGGCATGCTGTGGCCCAAGTGTGGGCGGGCGTTTTACTCTTGACCGCCGCCATTTTCTGGCTGACGACCGAAGACGACCCGTCCTTAAAAACCCGGCAAGCGGCCCATATCAAAGGCGTTAGTTTCATGGCGCAACTCCAGCCGTTGAAAAATATTCAGGTCTGGCGATTCTCGCTGTATTATTTCTTCGTTTTCGGCGGGTTTGTCGCGTTAGCTTTATGGCTGCCGCGCTACATGATGGGCGCTTACGGTTTCGAGATTAAAACCGCCGGCATGCTGGCGGCTATTTACTCGATTTTCGCCAGTTCATTCCGCGCCCTGGGCGGCTGGCTGGCTGACCGCTTCGGCGCTCGTACCATCATGTACTGGACCTTTATCGTCGCGGCCGCTTGTACCTTTGTACTGTCCTATCCGCCGACCGATTACACCGTGCATGGCATCAAAGGCGACATCAATTTCGCCTTTGCCATTCAACCCGTTTGGTTTATTTCTATCATGGCGGTATTGGGTTTGTTCATGTCCTTCGGCATGGCTGCCGTTTATAAACATATTCCGGTCTACTATCCCAATAATGTCGGCTCGGTCGGCGGCGCCGTCGGCATGGTCGGCGGATTGGGCGGTTTTCTGCTGCCGTTGACTTTCGGCATGCTGAACGACTTGACCAACCTTTGGAGCAGCTGTTTCATGCTGCTGTTCGTGCTGGTGATGATCGCGCTGACCTGGATGCACTTCGCTATCATTCGTTCCGAACGCAGCGCCGTACCGGGTCTGGCTGAAATATCCACCGACTTGCCGGAACTGAGCCATCCATCGTCTTTGGTTCTGAACGACTGGAACCCGGAGGATAAAAAATTCTGGGAAGCTTCCGGCAAGCGCATCGCGGCCCGCAACCTGTGGATTAGTATCCCGGCCTTGCTGTTGGCGTTCGCGGTCTGGATGGTGTGGAGCGTCGTCGTGATCAACCTGCCGAATATCGGCTTCACTTATACCACCAACCAATTATTCTGGCTGGCGGCATTGCCCGGCTTGTCCGGCGCCACGCTGCGGATTTTCTATTCCTTCATGGTGCCTATTTTTGGCGGTCGCCGCTGGACCAGCATCAGTACGGGATCGTTATTAATACCTGCTATATGGATAGGCTTTGCGGTGCAAAATCCTGAAACGCCTTATTTGCTCATGGTGGTTCTGGCCTTGTTATGCGGCTTCGGCGGCGGTAATTTCGCCTCCAGCATGGCCAACATCAGCTTTTTCTACCCGCAAGCGCAAAAAGGCACGGCCTTGGGTCTGAATGCCGGCTTGGGCAATCTCGGCGTCAGTACCGTGCAATTTGTCGTGCCCTGGGTGATTGCCATGAGCGTATTCGGTCCGCTGGGTGGCGAACCGCAGACCTGGATCAAGGACGGCGTCGGGCAATCGGTCTGGTTGCAAAATGCCGCTTTCATTTGGGTGCCGTTTATTCTGGCCACCACCCTTGCCGCCTGGTTCGGCATGAACGATATCGCTTCGGCCAAAGCCTCGTTCAAAGAGCAGGCCGTCATTTTCAAACGTAAACACAACTGGCTGATGTGCTGGTTGTACACGGGTACGTTCGGTTCCTTCATCGGTTATTCGGCCGGTTTTCCGATGCTGATCAAAATCTTGTTTCCTGAACAGAACCCCACCCAGTTTGCCTTTTTAGGGCCACTGGTCGGTGCGCTGAGCCGGCCTGTCGGCGGCTGGCTGGCCGATAAGCTGGGCGGCGCCCGGGTGACCTTATGGAATTTTCTTGTGATGACCGCTGCGGTGTTCGGGGTATTGCATTTCATGCCGCACGACGGGACGGCGGGCAGTTTCGCCGGCTTTTTCATGATGTTCATGCTGTTGTTCCTGACCACCGGCATCGGGAATGGCTCCACGTTCCGGATGATACCGGTCATCTTCATGACCGAGCGCTTGCGCGCAGCCGAGGATCAAGCCGAAGAGTTCATCAACCAGGCCCGGCGCAACGCCGCCAAGGAGTCCGCTGCCGTCTTGGGATTCAGTTCGGCCGTTGCCGCCTATGGCGCTTTTTTCATCCCGAAAAGCTACGGCACCTCGATCAGCCTGACCGGCGCTCCGGATGCCGCTTTTTACTGCTTTATCGGTTTTTATCTGAGCTGTATCGGTATAACCTGGTGGTATTACGCCCGCAAAAATGCGCCGATGCCGTGTTGAATAAATTTATCAAACGTCGGCTTAACGCCCGCTAATCCGACCCGTTTTCTCTCGCTAACTGACGACAAGCAGGTACACATTATGAGTCACTTTCTCGACCGCTTGATGTTTTTCAAGAAAAAAGTCGATACCTATTCCGGCGATCATGGCATCGTCACCAATGAAGATCGAAGTTGGGAAGACAGCTATCGTCAACGCTGGCAACACGACAAAATCGTCCGCTCGACCCACGGCGTCAATTGCACCGGTTCCTGCAGTTGGAAAATCTATGTCAAAAACGGCCTGGTCACCTGGGAAACTCAGCAAACCGATTATCCGCGTACCCGACCGGATCTGCCGAATCACGAACCGCGCGGCTGTCCGCGTGGCGCCAGTTATTCCTGGTATTTATACAGCGCCAATCGCTTGAAATATCCGCTGATACGCAGTCATTTGGTGCGCCTATGGCGCGAAGCCCGAACCACTTTGGAACCGGTGGATGCCTGGGCCGCCATTGTCGAAGATCCGGCCAAAGCCAAGGCGTATAAAAGCAAACGCGGCATGGGCGGATTGGTTCGGGCCGACTGGGCGGAAGTCAACGAGATCATTGCCGCCGCCAATGTTTATACCGCCAAAAAATTCGGTCCCGATCGTATCGTCGGATTTTCTCCGATTCCGGCCATGTCGATGGTGTCGTATGCCGCCGGCACCCGTTACCTATCGTTGATCGGCGGCGTCAGCCTGAGCTTCTACGACTGGTACTGCGATCTGCCGCCGTCTTCGCCGCAAACCTGGGGCGAGCAGACCGACGTGCCGGAATCGGCGGATTGGTACAACGCCGGATTCATCATGATGTGGGGCTCCAACGTGCCGCAGACTCGCACCCCGGACGCTCATTTCATGACCGAAGCCCGCTACAAAGGCGCCAAGGTTGTGGTGGTGACGCCGGACTATTCCGAAGCCAGCAAATTCGCCGATCTGTGGCTGCATCCCAAACAAGGCACCGATGCCGCTTTAGCCATGGCGTTGGGTCATGTGATTCTGAAAGAATTTTATATCGAACGGCAAAGCGCCTATTTCACCGAGTATGTTCGGGAAAATACCGACCTGCCGTTCCTGGTGATGCTGAAAGAACAAGGCGGCTATTATGTACAGGACCGGTTTTTCAGAGCCTCGGATTTTTTAGGTCAGCTCGGACAGGAGAACAACCCGGAATGGAAAACGGTCGCCTATGATGAAATCAACGGTCAGATCGTACCGCCCGACGGTTCGATAGGATTCCGCTGGGGCGAAAGCGGGCACTGGAATATCGAACAAAAATCGGCCGGGGCCGAGGTCAAGCTGCGCCTCAGCCTTATCGACACTAAAGACGAGGTCGTTAGCGTCGGCTTTCCTTATTTCGGCGGCTCGGAACATCCGCATTTTACCCATTCGCAGCACGCGTCTATCCAGCAACGCCAGGTCCCGGTCAAAAAAATCACCCTGGCCGATGGCAGCGAGGTGTTGGCCACCACGGTATTCGATTTGTTGGTGGCCAATTACGGCATCGATCGCGGCCTGGCTGGCGGTAATGTCGCTAGTTCGTACGATGATGACGTACCTTACACACCCGCCTGGCAGGAAAAAATCACCGGTGTCAAACGCCAAAAAGTCATCGCGGTAGCCCGCGAATTTGCGAGCAATGCGGAAAAAACCAAAGGCCGTTCGATGGTGATTCTCGGCGCCGGCATCAATCACTGGTATCACATGGACATGAATTACCGGGGCATCATCAACCTGCTGATGCTGTGCGGTTGTATCGGTCGATCCGGCGGCGGTTGGGCGCATTATGTCGGTCAGGAAAAACTGCGCCCTCAAACCGGCTGGCTGCCGCTGGCCTTCGGCCTGGACTGGAAACGTCCGCCCCGGCATATGAACAGCACTTCGTTTTTCTATAATCACACCAGCCAGTGGCGTTACGAGAAGCTCAAAATTAACCAAATCCTGTCACCGCTGGCCGATCCCAAGGATTGGCCCGGCAGCCTGATCGACTACAACGTGCGTGCCGAACGCATGGGCTGGCTGCCTTCGGCGCCGCAGTTGCAAACCAACCCGCTGGAGGTGACTAAAGCGGCCGAAAAGGCGGGACAAAAGCCGGTCGATTTTGTCGTGGCCGGTTTAAAGGACGGCAGCCTGAAAATGTCCTGCGAAGACCCGGATCATCCGCAAAACTTTCCGCGCAACCTGTTCGTCTGGCGTTCCAACCTGCTCGGCTCGTCCGCCAAAGGCCATGAATATTTTCTGAAATATCTGCTGGGCACCCAGCACGGCCTTCAAGGCAAGGATTTGGGCACCGAAGGCGGCGAAAAGCCCGCCGAAGTGGTCTGGCATGAGCAGGCTGCGGAAGGCAAGCTCGATTTGTTGGTGACGCTGGATTTCAGGATGTCCACCACCTGCCTGTATTCGGATATCGTGCTGCCGACGGCGACCTGGTATGAAAAGAACGATTTGAATACCTCGGACATGCACCCGTTCATTCACCCGCTGTCCAAAGCCGTCGATCCGGCCTGGGAATCGCGTTCGGACTGGGAGATTTACAAAGGCATCGCCCGCAAATTCTCCGAATTGTCGGCTGGACATCTGGGGATCGAGAAAGACATCGTCGCCGTGCCGACATTACACGACACACCCACCGAACTGGCGCAGCCATTCGAGGTAAAAGATTGGAAAAAAGGCCAATGCGAACCTATCCCCGGTAAAACCATGCCCAATTGGGTCGTGGTGGAGCGCGATTATCCCAATACCTACAAGATGTTCACGGCCTTGGGTCCGTTGATGACCACTATCGGCAACGGCGGCAAAGGCATTGCCTGGAATACCGATGAGGAAGTCGAATTTTTAGGCAATTTGAATCATCGGGTGACCGAAGCAGGCATCAGTCAGGGCCTGCCGCGTATCGACTCGGACATCGACGCGGCCGAAGTGATACTGTCGCTGGCGCCGGAGACCAACGGTCAGGTCGCGGTCAAGGCCTGGACGGCGCTCGGCAAGTTTACCGGACTGGATCACACCCCGCTGGCGTTGCCGCGCGAAGATGACAAAATTCGCTTCCGCGACATTCAGGCGCAGCCGCGCAAGATTATTTCCTCGCCCACCTGGAGCGGTGTGGAATCCGAAAAAGTCTGTTACAACGCCGGCTACACCAACGTGCATGAACGTATCCCCTGGCGCACTCTGAGCGGACGTCAGCAGTTTTATCAGGATCACAGCTGGATGCGCGCCTTCGGCGAGACTTTGTGCGTCTATAAACCGCCGGTCGACACGCGCACGATCGAACCGATGCTGGAAAAAAAATCCAACGGCAATCCGGAGCTGGTATTGAATTTCCTCACTCCGCATCAAAAATGGGGCATACACAGCACTTACACCGATAACCTGCTAATGCTGACCTTGTCGCGCGGCGGGCCTATCGTCTGGATTAGCGAAATCGATGCCGCCAAAGCGGACATTAAAGACAACGACTGGATCGAAGCCTTCAATGTCAACGGCGCCTTGACGGCCAGGGCCGTGGTCAGTCAACGGGTGCCGGAAGGCATGACTTTGATGTATCACGCCCAGGAAAAAACCATCAATACGCCGGGGTCGGAAATTACCGGTTGTCGCGGCGGCATTCATAATTCGGTCACCCGGGTGACGCTGAAGCCGACCCATATGATCGGCGGCTATGCTCAGCAAAGTTACGGCTTTAACTACTATGGCACCGTCGGCTCGAATCGGGACGAATTCGTGATTGTCCGTAAAACCAACAAAGTCGATTGGCTGGATGAACCCAGTCAAAGCTCCGAACAGCGGGAGGATGCATAAATGAAAATTCGCGCACAAATCGGCATGGTGCTGAACCTGGACAAATGCATCGGCTGTCACACCTGTTCCATCACCTGCAAGAACGTCTGGACCTCGCGATCGGGCGCCGAGTACGCCTGGTTCAATAACGTGGAAAGCAAACCCGGAATCGGTTTCCCCCAGCAATGGGAAAATCAGGACAAATGGAACGGCGGTTGGGTGCGTAAAATCAACGGCAAGATCGAGCCGAAACAGGGCGGCAAGCTGAAATCCCTGGCCAATATATTCGCCAACCCCAACATGCCGGGCATCGAAGACTATTACGAACCCTTCGATTTCGATTACGGTCATTTGCAAAATGCACCGGCATCGAAAACGCCGCCGACTGCCAGGCCTTTTTCGGTGATCACCGGCGAACGCATGGAAAAAATCGAAGGTGGCCCGAACTGGGAAGACATTCTCGGCACCGAATTCGAATCCCGTTCCCGCGATGTCAATTTCGAGCAAGTGCAAAAGGACATGTACGGCGAATTCGAAAATACCTTCATGATGTATTTGCCGAGGCTGTGCGAACATTGCCTCAATCCGACCTGCGTCGCCGCCTGTCCCAGCGGCTCGATATACAAACGCGAGGAAGACGGCATCGTCTTGATCGACCAGGATAAATGCCGCGGCTGGCGCATGTGCGTGTCCGCCTGCCCTTATAAAAAAATCTATTACAACTGGGAAACCGGCAAATCGGAAAAATGCGTATTCTGCTATCCGCGCATCGAAGCCGGCGAACCCACAGTTTGTTCGGAAACCTGCGTCGGTCGCATCCGCTATTTGGGCGTGTTGCTGTACGATGCCGACCGCATCGAAGCGGCGGCCAGCTGCGAAGACGAACAGGATTTATATCAACAACAATTGGATGTGTTCCTGGACCCTTTCGATGAAGCGGTGTTGGCCGAAGCGCGCAAGGAAGGCATACCGGAATCCTGGTTGACCGCCGCCCAAGCCTCACCGGTCTACAAAATGGCGCTGGATTGGAAGGTGGCTTTTCCATTGCATCCGGAATTTCGTACCTTGCCGATGGTTTGGTATGTGCCGCCGTTGTCGCCAATACAGGCAGCCGCGGAAAACGACTGGATCGGCATGAACCATGATATCCCGGACGTGCGTTCCTTGCGCATTCCGGTCCGTTATCTGGCCAATCTGCTTACCGCAGGCAAGGAAGAACCGGTGGCGCTGGCACTGGAACGCATGCTGGCGATGCGCAGCTATATGCGCAGCAAAACCGTGGACGGCCAAATCAATACCCAGGTGCTGAATCAGGTCGGCTTGACGCAGGCGCAGGTGGAAGACATGTACCGCTACATGGCCATCGCCAACTACGAAGACCGCTTCGTGATTCCGACCAGCCACCGCGAATATGCGGGTTCCGCATTCGACGCCTACAGCGAACAAGGCGGCTGCGGTTTCAGTTTCGGCAACGGCTGTTCCGGCGACGACAAAGTCAATCTGTTCGGCGGCGGCAAGCTGACGCAGCGCGGCAAAGTCCCGATCAAAATTCCGGTAAAAGTGGAACCGGTAAAATAACGAGGTCATCATGCTTACATTAAAAATTTTGTCGGTGCTACTCAGTTATCCGCAACCCGAGATGCTGAATGCGCTCAATGAAATGGCGGAGATTATCGAAAGGGATGCCGATTTATCCAAAGCCCCTAAAAAAGCACTGCATTCGCTGATCGATTCCCAGCGCGGCATCGATTTACTGGATTGCCAGGAGCGTTATGTGGCGTTATTCGACCGCGGCCGGTTTTTATCACTGCATATTTTCGAGCATGTGCACGGCGAATCGCGCGATCGCGGCCAAGCCATGGTCAATCTGCAGCAGCTCTATCAGTCCCATGGTTTCGAATTGACTGTCCGGGAACTGCCGGATTACATTCCGTTATTTTTGGAATTTCTGGCCCAGCTCGACTCGCGCGAACAAGCCATGCAACTGCTGCGCGATGCCATGCCGGTGCTCAGTCTGCTCGGCGCCCGTCTGGCGGAGCGCGGCAGCGAGTTTCATGCCATTTTCGACGCCTTGGCGGATTTGGCCGGCGAACCGGAAGATATAGACGACATTCGGCAACAGGCCGCCGTGGAAGGCGAAGATGAAACGCTGGCGAATATGGATGCCATCTGGGAGGAAGAAGCCGTCAGTTTCATGGTGGCCGGCGATACTTGTCACACGCAGACCGGCACGGTTAATCCCATCACCATTACGCCGCGCGATCAGATTTTAAACGCGTCGCCCGGCCGTTCGCTTTGAAGGAGGATTAGACTATGAACTATTTAAATACTTTGTTGTTCGGCTATTACCCCTATCTAGCCATCAGCGTATTTTTTGTCGCCAGCCTGGCGCGTTTCGAACGCGATCAATTCAGCTGGCGCACTGGTTCCAGCCAATTATTAAGCTCTGACGAGGATTTTCGCCTGGGCAATAATTTATTTCATATCGGCATATTGCTGTTGTTTTTCGGGCATTTTGTCGGCCTGTTGACCCCGCCAGCTGTTTATCACAGCTTAGGCATCTCCACCTCTGCCAAACAAATTCTGGCGGTTATTGCCGGCGGCATCTTCGGCAGCATCTGTCTGGCAGGAATATATCGGTTAATCCGCCGCCGCTTAACCGATCCCAGAGTACGGGCGACCAGTAGCCGCATGGATATTTTTATTTTGCTATTGATCGGCTTTCAGCTCGTGCTGGGTCTATTCACCTTGCCGGTATCGATTTATCATTACGATGGCTCCAGCATGTTATTGCTGTCGGAATGGGCGCAACGCATCGTCACGTTTAGAAGCGGCGCGGCCGATGTGATTGCCGACATCAATTTCCTGTTCAAACTGCATTTGTTTTTCGGCATGACGCTGTTTTTGGTGTTTCCATTCAGTCGTTTGGTGCATGTCTGGAGTGTGCCCTTGGGCTACTTCAATCGTCCCTATCAGGTTGTGCGCAGGCGTGGATAGGTCTTGTTTCCGCATATCGACGGAGTGTTGTTACGAAATTTCGCCCCCCCTGCCTAGACACTCATTGCCGGGACTGCTGTCGCAGCCATGTAGTAATTGCCGAAACCAAGCAACGGGTGAAGGCCTTGGTTAATTTCGCTCAAAAAACGGCCTAAGAAAACCTCTCGGCCTTTTCCGGTTTTATCGGACAAGGCCGACTTAATAACTACAAAATCCATCCTTAATTGAAATAGCACCGGAGGATGGAATGTTATTGACCGCCCATCCTGCTGCTCAGGCATCGGCATACAGCACGGATTTTGTTTGCTGCTAATTCGAATAGTGGTTGCCGGAACCGCCGCCGACTGTTCCGATGAAGCGAAATACCCGGCCAGGGCGATAAATAGGCCCGCCGCGCAAGCCGAAAAAATCAAGCATAAAATGATGTCCGCTGATGCATTGACCCTACATGCCGAGGAGAACCATAACAAGTCTGGAACAACCGGCTCGCATAGCTGGAATCCGACCAAGGCAGCCGGTTAGCCGGGGATTCACCGCCGTAGTTGGTATCGATCAGCCTGAATAGCGAGGTATCGGTGGCCCCCCTCAACGTGCGGGCTAACTAGACGGCAGCCACTTATCGAGCATCATCAAGGCCGCATTTGATGAGCGCCTTGTCGTAAATTTGCCTAACCTTGTACCCCGGATTTCATCCGGTTTTTACCTTTAATAATAGGAGCCGAGCGGACAAGACGGGTATGCGAGCTTTCAGACGCTTGTCATATTTATGTAACATCGCAGTGTTATAAGATTTGGATTTGCAACACTTTCCCAAGAGCCCGGTCATGTCAAACAATACTGAACACTTAGTACGCGGTTTCGACAATGAAATCAATCATGTCCATACACTGATCGTTGAAATGACGCAATTGGTCACCCGACAAATGGAGCAAGCCCTGCGGGCGCTGGATGAGGGTAATGACGAATTAGCCAAACAGGTTGTAATCGGTGATGAAAATGTCGACCAATATGAAATATCCATCGATAGCGAAGTGCTCAATATCCTGGCCCGCCGCAATCCGGTAGCCAACGATTTACGTACCATATTGTCCATTTCCAAAATTGCCGTCGAGCTGGAAAAAATCGGTAATGACATTATCGACTTTGCAGGTCTAGTGGCCTATCTATTCGGCCCGGACACCAGCAACCCCAATCATGTCTTGCTGCAGGAAATTTCCAAGTTCGGCAATTTGGTCAAAAGCATGTTGGACAGGCTAATCCTGGTGCTGGAAAAAAACGACGTCCAACCCGCCTACGCCCTGCTTGAAAACGAGCGGGATTGTCAAACTGAATTCCGCGACGGTATCAGACAACAGCTTGACTTTGCCATCAAGGATGCGCGCCGCATCAGCCGGGCATTGACACTGATGCATATGATGAAAGTATTGGAAGACTGCGGGGAACATTGCTGCCACATTGCCGGATACATGATTTTCATGAAAGACAGCATCGATTTTCGCCACAGCGCTTAACGATGCATCGCAAACTTCGTTAAACCGCTTGCCGATCCTAGTCCCTTAATCGGCAACGCTGCTTGTATTGACCCACAAAAAAAAGCCCGCCGGGCAGGGAGTGTACCGGCGGGCCCGAGGCTCAGGCCTTAAAAGAAACCCACTAAATCTTACGGCAACAGCATTATCCGATCTTGCAAACCCGGACTCACCAACGGATGGGCGTTGAAATAATTTTCCAGCGCATCCAAATCCAAGGCGCCGCCGAGCCGGTCCGTCCCTTGGTTCAACACATAAAACTGATCGCCGCCGGCCGCCAAAAAGCTGTTAACCGTAATCCGGTAAGGCGCGGCAGGATCAACCAGCTCGCCATTGATCTTGATGCTGACGGGATCGACGTTATCGCAAGGCGTGCCTTTTTCCTGCCAGCTATAACTAAAGCCCTGGGAAACCTGCAAAATCCGGTTAAAGGGTTGGCCGCTGGCCGGTGCGTTTGCCGGATAATCCAGCCTGCAGCCGGTGAATTGTTGTTCCAACAAAGTATGCAATTGTGCGCCGGTTACGGTCATAGTCACCAGACTATTACCGAAGGGCTGCACGGAAAATGCTTCGCCGTAACTGACCTTGCCATCGCCTTCGTTGGCGACACTGGAGGCAAAGCTTAGGTCTGCTCGAATACCGCCGGGGTTCATAAACGCGGCAACGGCTTCGCCAAACTCGGCGCTTTCAGTCGCCGCCAGCTGTCCGTCCGCAATCAGATCGCCCAACGCGGATTCGCCGGCTGCACCGGCACTCCGGGTTATGTCGGCGCTAATGCTTCCTATCACCCGGTTCGCAACCGGCTCGGCAATGGCTTTGTAATTGTCGACGATGGTTTTCAAAGTCGCATCCGGCCTGATACGGGAATGACCGCGGTCAACCACGATATTTTGGGCCGCCACATCCAGTACCTTGCCGCTGGCTTTGTTGATCAGCAAGTCGATATCGGTAAGCACCCTGCCCTGCGCATTGGCGCTGGTGACCGAGATTAAACGGCCGTCCCGGTTGGCAACCCGACAATTGTAAGCCTGGTGAGTATGACCGGAAATCACCAAATCCACCGCGTCGTCTAGTTGATTAACGATAGCCTTGATAGGCGAATCGAGTTCCAGATTACCTTCGCATTGATTGATGGTCGCGGCGCTTTGCGTTACCGGCACTACGCCGCCTTGGTGTATCAAAACCGCGATGGCTTGCACATGCTGTTTGCGCAATTTCGGGATCAAAGCGTTCACGGTCGCTGCTTCGTCGGTAAATTCCAAACCAGCCACACCGCTGGGCGTCACTATGGTCGGGGTTTCCTTCAAGGTCATGCCGATAAATCCGATCCGCACCCCGGCTATGGTCTTAATTTGGTACGGCGGAAACAAGGTTTTACCCGTGGCGGTATCGACCACATTGGCGGCCAGAAACTTGAATTGCGCCCCTTCGAACGGCACCGGCGTACCCACATCGGCGCCGCGGCAAGTATTTTCGTCGCTGGGATGGCAACCGCCGTTTTGCATCCGCAAGAGCTCATCCCTGCCTTCGTCGAACTCGTGGTTACCCACGGCATTGATATCCAGACCCAGGCGGTTCATGGTCTCGATGGTGCCTTCGTCGTGAAACAGCGCGGAGACCAGCGGCGTGGCGCCGATAATGTCGCCCGCGGAAACCACCAGCGTATTGGGATTTTGCATTTTAAAATCGTCGATATAACCTGCCATCCAGTCAACGCCGCCGACCGGAATATTGCTTGACACCGGACCGGCGGGCGTTTGCCGAAAACCACCCGGCGATTCCAGCTGGCCGTGAAAGTCATTGAATGCGACGATTTTTACGGTGACGTTGCCGTGGTGTTTTCCGTGGTGTTTTCCGTGATGATTTTCATGATGCCGTTTCGCTTCATGCCTATGCCCATCAGCTTGGCACTGTCCAATCAAACCCAAACCCAAGCCAATACCGATAACCCATTTATCCATTTTCATCTGGTAACTCCTTAAGAAACAGCTAAAGGCCGGCGGGAAACGGCACCCGAAGCGATCAGGCCCGTGATAAATATCCAGGCAGAGGTAGGTATCGGCACGGCGGTGATCCGTAGATTTAAGCCGGCATCGATGGCTAAATTACCTTGCGTCAGAAAGATCAGGCCCTGATTCAAATCCGCCAGGTCGCTGCCGACGGCCAGGAACGCCTCACCGGCCGTCAAGGCTTGAAAGTGCAAAGTAGTCAGAGAGAATGACGAGCCGATCGTATTCAGATCCCACCCCGGAAACACGAACCCCGCCGCATCCAGACTTAGGTCGGCGGCAATATCGTCAAATAATGGGTTGAGCGTGCCGCCTAAAAACCGCACTTCGCCTATCCCGCTGAGCTGAGTGTTGAACCCGAAGCCCAACAATTCGTCTGCGGCATTGTTAATAAAGGCATCTTGCACCCACACCTCGATATCGAATTGATCACCAACTTGAATGGTGGTGCTGCTTGGATTTAATGAAAATACCGCCGCCTGAGCCAGCGTGCCGGCAAAGCTGACAAGCATCAGCAATAAAGTCTTGAATACAGGTTTCATGCAAATTGTTCCTAACCTAATGGTATAAAAGGCGGCTTGATTGAAAGCCTTGAGTTAATTCGAATTGTCGGCTACCGAGTAGGCTTTGTAGTATCCGTACCAGATCCGGTAGTCGCCCATGGTCACGCAACCGCTATGATCGTAATCGGCTTCGGCATTAAAGCCGGGCGCACCGATACATGTACCCAGTTGCCGCCGGAACAGGCCGGCATCCGTATTGTCCGCGTCGCCATCGTTATCCAAATCGCCGGCCACGAAGACTTGCACCAGCAATGGATCGTGATCCGATGAGCGGAACGCATCCGCCGCATAAAAACGGTCTATTTGCCCGGCGGACTTAAATTCGCTGTTGTAATCCAGCGCCCTCGGTTCATCGGCATTGATATGCCATTCACCGACCGCTTTAACCTGCGGCGTCAGGTGTGCATTCGCCAACGCGTGGTCCAGATAACCTGAAGCACCGTCGAACACAAAGCTATACGCCGCTTGGTTGCCCACTAGACTCTCGATCAGATTGACGTAGCCACCGCTCTTCAAAGCTGCAATCGGATCTTCCTGCGCGTAAGCATTCAAATCGCCGATGATCAAAACGTTAGGGGAACCGGTTAGGGTGGGATCGTTTTCTAACCAGCCGACCAAGGCTTCAGCTGCCGCGGTACGGGTGATATTGCAATTGCCCTGGCCGTCTCCGCTATCCGGGTCGTTTACGTCATCGCAAGCCGAACCCTTGGATTTCAGGTGGTTGACGGAGATTGTCAGCATTTTGTTCGAGGTCTTATCCAGAAAGGTCTGGGCAATAGCCGGGCGGTTTTTGCTATCGATAAAGCGCGGGTCTACCGCAGAATTCAGTATCGCCGCCGTGCCGACAATTTGTACTTTGGCCGGTTGGTAAATCAAGCCTAGCGCGATTTCATCCGTGCCGATTTTTTCGACACCGGGATCGACGAAAGCATATTGCGCGGCGCCCGCTAGCTGATTCAAACCGTTGACCAGATCGGCAATGGCGCTGGTGGCTAGGTAACCGTCGTTTTCGATTTCCATCAGCCCCACCACATCGGCATTTAGCTCATGAATGGCATGGACGATTTTGTCGCGCTGGCGGCTGAATTCCTGCTGAGTATCGGCGCCGCGCGGCGTTGGAAAGCCACCACCCAAACCGTTGCCGTTAAAGAAATTCAATACATTGAAGCTGGCGACTTTCAAGGCTGACGTAGCGTCGGAGCCCGGAACCGCCGGTCTGCCGTTATCGGCGACAAAATTCAATACCTGGGTAGGCTCCAGGCGGTAAGCGCCGAAACCGTATGACAACACCCCGGTCGCGCCGGTTAAGCTGTAACCGCTGCGTAACGTATTGACGGCACTCAGCCGGCCGGGTTGCGGATAAATCACCGGATCCGGATTTTGCATATTGGAACCGTCATCCACCAGCAGTTGATTCAGAGCATTGCCGGCTGCCGCATCGATAGCGGCCTGCCCCGGCAGCGCGATTTGGGTGGGTGTCAACAAGCGCCCGCCGGACGACAACAGCAACTCACCGAAACGAGCCAAGTTATAGTTTTCGGTAACAGTCAGGGTTTGCGGCAGACTAATCAACATGCCTTCCCAGCGTTCCGGATTATGCGTAGTTTGGTCAAACGGCAGACTCACCTGAATCGGCGCCGGCAAGGGGTTGCCGTTGCTACAGATGTCCAGCGAACTGACGTTATTCAGCTCGGTTAGCTGGTTAAACTCAGTCACTGTACCGACCAGGTGTACACGGTCGCCGACATTTACCGCTGTATTGGTAAACACGAATAAACCTTCGGAAGTAGCCGGATCGGCATCGGTCTCCGCTTGTTGCAGGAAAAACCCGCTTAGATTGCCACTGCCTTGGAAATTGGCTGTGACCACCGCTTCCACGTGCCGCACAGCGCCGCTAACCGGGCTGATTGAACCGGTGCCTTGAATAGCGCTAATTAACGTTGACGGCTGTCCGCATTGCGACAGCGGCGGCTGGCCGCCGCTATTCCCGCCCGTAAAACGTTGCCCCGTGTTGATGGTGCCGAAAGAAGCAGCCGATTCGCCGGCCCAAGTAAAATCTTCATATTGGCTACCGCTACCCTGTAACTGTAGCGACACGCTCACTGGTGTGGAACCGGTTTCCACTACAGCGATATCGGTTCCCGTCATCCCGGCCGCTGGGCCGTCGATTGGCGTAAAACTGCCTTCGTAGCTTAAAAACTGTACGACGCCGTGGTTTGCATCGATTAATGCCACGCCATCGGGCGCACCGTTTTGCAAGCCGGGCGCGGGCACGCTCAAAACACCGAAACCGCTACCCGATTGATCGGTGATCACAGCGGATAAATTAATCGTATCGTACTGCTTCAGTTGAGTAGCGCTGCCGTTATACAGTACCAACGACCAGCCGCTCAGGTCTGTACCGGCCGGACCGGCGATTTCTATTGCTTCTCCGGCATCGGTTCCGGCATTGTCGTAATGCAATTCGTTGATGAATACCGGCGTAGCAGCTTGCGCTACGCCGCAGATACCAAGCGAAGCCGCCAATATCAAGCGCTGGAAGCCGTATGAAGGGTTAATGCTCATTATTGGATTATCTCTGCAACGTTGAAACCGAAAAAAGGCGGCCGCGATCCCAAACAGGATTTAAGCCGCCAGTGCCGTGAACTGGTTAACAGTTATTTAAACCTGCAACGGTTAAGAGTGCGTTACGCTTAGCTGAAGAATTTATGAAATGTAATACGTCATTCAAGCGCCGCAACCGTTCCCGGCACTACATGCCGAGGAAAAGGCTTTCAAGCAGTTAGGGTAAGTCTGAGTAATCGAAGATAATCACGCGCTGTTCGACAACCGAGAATCGACCACCCCGGTAGGGTCTGGCGATTCGTAAGGCCCGACTATAGGCGGTGGACAATAGGTTATGCAGGATTGCGGCGAACTTCATCCGGATGCTGCGTCGGCTGTCTTTATTCATACCCTTTGAAAAGCCCTATGACGCAAGCTATTAACTTAGCCGCCGAAAGGCGGCAGCGCCGATTCGCGAAACAAGCTATCCACCACCTGCAAATTGGCAAACCCCAGCGCGCCAAGTCGCTACGCACCACGTAGTTGGCATGGCTCAGTCCCGCCAAGATTTCCGGTGGCGGCCGGTCGAGGATGCCGGACATGCCTGATAGATGGACGGCCGGTTTGCCGCATCTTAACAGGGTGATTTGCATGGTGGCTTTGCCTGTCGATGTAACGGGCATCATCCGCTTCGGCGGTGAAAAATTTCTAAGTACTCAATACGGTGTGCCGTCCTTGTGTAAAAACCGCCAGATACTATCGACAAACGCAGCTTGCAAGTCGTCGTCCGGGTAAACGACTTGGTCACCGGCGCTGCGGTCGCCGATTTCCAGATACACGACGTCGTTAGCCGTTTCGTTGACCAGCCGGTGGGCATCGCCGCTGCCGGCTTTAAATCCGGCGCACATGCCGGGCGACAAGGGCGTGGGGCCGGCATCGGTGTAAAGGGTCGGACAACCTTGCAAGATGTAAATAAATTCGTCCTGCTGGCTATGCGCGTGACGCAAAGCCGATATAGCCTCCGGCGCCAACCGAGTCAGATTGACGCCGAAGTTTTGCAGACCGAACAATTCGCCTAACAGTCGCTTTTCCCGGCCTTCCAATCGGGCGCCATGCGCGTCCAAAATGGCTTGCGGATACAAGGATTTTCTGGTGCGCGGCGGCACTTGATCCGCTACAGCGGCAATTGGGAACGTTGACTCAGTCATTGAGAATAATCCAAAAAGGGTTAAAAAATGCAAGCTTAGTCGACAAACGGCGCGCAGATAAAATCGATGTCGCCGTAATCGCAACCGCACTGACCCAGCAGCGCGGTAATTTGACCGCGATGGTGGGTTTTGTGAATCAACAATGTGGTCAACATGCTGGCCACGGACAGATTTCTATCTTGACCGGTGGACAGGCTACGGAAGGCGATGCGACGTTGCAAGGCGTCTTCGTTCAAGCCTTGAATCCAATCCAGCAAAACTTGGTCGCAATCGGTTTGCGCCGCCCGCAATTCGCCGAAATCGGTGTAAAGCGCCAAATCCAAGCGTTGGTATGGCACCGGGTGACCTTGTAAGCGGGCCAGCCAGACGCGGTCGCCCAACAGCAAATGGTTCCAGGTGCCGTGGATGGAATGAAAAAATACGCCCCTATCCTGTTTGCGTTCGGCATCCGCCAAGGTCGTGCAAGCGTCGTACAGACGCTGATTGACCCACTGGCTGTAACGGGCCTGCAACAGCAAATTCTCCAGCCAATTCATCACTCGCCTCCGCACTCTTGGTCTATGGTTCGCTGAAAGGCCAGTTGCAAGCTTTGGAATACCGGGCCAGGGCAACTAGGTAATGATCGGCAATCAATACTGGCAACCGGAATCAGTTCCGCGCCGGTGCCGGTCAAGAAACATTCGTCGGCGGCATACAGGTCGTAAACGCCGAGCGGCTGCACCCGCACCTTAATGCCGGCCGCGTCCGCCAAGGCCAGAATCATTTCGCGAGTGATGCCTTCCAGTGCACCTTCGCTGCATGGCGGCGTCAACAGGCAAGCGTTCCGCACGATAAATATATTATCCGCGGTACCTTCGGCTACACGGCCTTGCGCATTCAGCAACACGGCTTCGTCGACGCCGGCATGGTTGGCTTCGATTTTGGCCAGAATATGGTTCAAATAATTCAGACTTTTGATGCGCGGATCCAGGCTGTCGACCGGCAGACGGCGCACCGAGGAGACAATCAGTCGCGCGCCCTGCTCCCGACTGGCTTGATCGACCATGCACAGTTGATCGGCAATGACGATGACGTTCGGCTGCGAACAGCCCTTAGGATTCAAGCCCAGCGAACCCGGACCGCGTGTCACCATCAGGCGGATATAGCCGTCGTCGTCGGCAAATGCGTCGATCAGCCGTTCGATGACGGCCGTCAATTCTTCATTAGAGCGCGGTATTGCCAGCGCAATCGCCCGCGCCGACATCTGCAGCCTCTGCAAATGCCTTTGCAGACGGAAAGCCCGGCGCTTGTAAAAGCGTATGCCTTCGAATACACCGTCGCCATATAGCAAACCGTGGTCGTTGACCGGGATACAAGCTTGTTCGGCAGGCATAAGTTCGCCGTTCAGCCAGCACAAGGCTTTTTCGTTCATATCGTTTTCCTCAAAAAAGTAGCTATAGCCATTTTGGTTATCAGCGCTTACCTCCTACCATTACGCAACTCACTACAATCAGAGCCGTGGCAAGTTGCAGGGGTTGGAGGGATTCACCCATCAACGTTGCGCCGGCCACCATGGTCAAAAATGGTTGCAACAGCTGTAATTGGCCGATACGGGCGGTACCGCCCAGGGATAACCCTCTGTACCAAGCGCAAAAAGCCAAGTACATACTCACTACACTGACATAAGCAAACCCCGACCAACTAAGCCAGCCGACTTGGTTGAAACTCGCCGGCGCCGCCATCGCCACCCAGGGCAGCAATAGCGGCGTTGCGGCCAGTAACGCCCAACTGATGGTCTGCCAAGCGCCCAATTCTTTCGTTAAACGAGCCCCTTCCGCATAGCCGAAAGCAGCACACAATACGGCCGCCAGCAGATACAAATCGGCGGTTTGCAGGGTACCGGCTCCCGATAAAGCCACGAAAACCAGGATCGCCATGCTGCCGACCGTGGTGGCTAACCAAAATCGCCGCGATGGACGTTCACCTGACAGCCTCACCCCAAACCAGGCGGTAAATAAAGGCGCCAATCCGACAATGACCGCAGCGTGAATGGCGGAAACGCTTTGCATGGCCAAGGCCGATAACAGCGGAAAACCGATCACCACACCGGTCGCCGTCGCACCCAGCCTCAGCCATTCACGCTTGCTAGGTAGCCGGGCATTGACCATCAAAAGCGCCACCGCCGCCAATATCGAAGCCGCCACTGCCCGGCCAAGCCCGACAAACACCGGATCGAGATCCATCACTGCCAAGCGGGTAGCCGGCAACGTCAGACTAAAGCCAACGATGCCAAGCATACCCGACAGATAAGCGCGTCTGACCGCTGCTGCATTTTGAGTTGTCGTCGATAGTTTATGCACAAAGCTCTCCCCTGACGACGGTTTTGGCTTGACCCAACAACCGCACTCTGTCTCCCAGCAATTCCATTCCAACCTCACCACCTCTGGCCGAAGCCTGATAGGCGGTCAGTTGCGCTTTCCCGAGGACCTTTCCCCAATAAGGACCGAGACTGCAATGCGCGGAACCGGTTACCGGATCTTCCGGTATGCCTACCGCCGGCGCAAAAAACCGAGACACAAAGTCCCAGCGCGAATCGGCCGCCGCGGCCGCTGTAACAGCGACACCCCGTGCCGTCAACCGACGAATAAGGTCCAAATCGGGATTCAGGCTAACCACGGTTTGTGCATCCCGCAACACCAGAATCAAGTGAGCTCCGGCACGTAACGCGGCCGTGGTTTGCGCATCGATTGCGGCATCGAAAGCCGCGGACAATTCGACCGGCTCCGCGATAAAGCCGGGGAAATCCAGACTGATTGCAGTACCTACAGAGGTTGCGGTCAAAATACCGCTACGGGTGCGGAAGTTCATAGGGCCATTGGCCAATGCCAATTCATGCCGCAATGCATGCGCGGCCGCCAAGGTGGCATGACCGCACAAATCGACTTCCGTGGTCGGGGTAAACCAGCGCAACGACCACAAATCCGCATCCAGCGGATACAAAAAAGCCGTTTCGGACAGATTCATTTCCGCCGCAACGTGCTGCATCCACGCGTCATCCGTATCAGGGTCTACCAGGCAAACCGCCGCCGGGTTGCCGTGAAACGCTTGATCGGTAAATGCATCGATAATAAAAAGTGAAGTTTTCATGGTTTTCAGTCGCTTGATGGGAGGCATTACTTTAGTCTAAGATAGCCATACCGATACAGTTGCAGAATAGTTAATTTATATCGATACAATTAACAACCATGCAGCGTTGTATCGATTGTGAATTGACCCAACTGTATTGAAATGCCAATGACGCTACGTTACGAAACCGTTGCCGAACATTTGTTAACAGCCATCACTCAGGGCATCTATCGAGCGGGTGAACGCTTGCCCAGTGTGCGACTACTCAGCCAGCAACACCAGATCAGCACGGCGACTGCGGTATCGGCGTTACGCCTGTTGGAGGACCAAGGTCAGATCGAGGCCCGGCAACGCTCCGGTTATTATGTGCGGCCTCGGCTACGCTCTGTTCTGCAAGAACCGACCATGTCCTCGCCTTCGCGGGAACCGACCCAAGTGACCGGTCAGGAGCTAGTGTTGCGGCTGGTGAAAGCGGCCAACAATCCGCAATTCATCCAGCTGGGCGCGGCGGTACCGGCGCCCTCCTTCCTGCCTACGCAAAAAGTGGCGCAACTGTCGGCAACCACCTCTCGGCGTTATCGGCAGCGCATGTCCAGTTACGAATTTCCGCCTGGCGCGCCGGAGCTGCGCCGGCAAATCGCCAAGCGCATGTCGGAACAAGGCTGCCCGATCGATCCCAACGACATCCTGATCACCAACGGCTGCCAGGAGGCCATGACCCTGGCGCTACGGGCGATCACCGTACCCGGCGACATTGTTGCCGTGGAATCACCTACCTTTTACGGCTTGCTGCAAGTCATCGAATCGCTGTCCTTGCGGGCTATCGAAATTCCGACCCATCCGCGCGAAGGCATTGCCCTGGAGGCGCTGCAACTGGCCTGCGAACAGTGGCCGATCAAAGCCTGTATTGTGGTGGCCAATTACAGCAATCCGCTCGGCTATTGCATGTCCGACCTGCGTAAGCAGGCCTTGGTCGAACTGATCAACCGCCACCAAATCATGTTGATAGAAGACGATATTTACGGTGATCTGGGATTTGGCCTGCAAAGGCCGTCAACGGTCAAAAGCTGGGATAGCGAGGGGCGGGTTTTGTATTGCTCGTCGTTTTCGAAATCCTTATCCCCCGGCCTACGAGTGGGCTGGCTGGTACCGGGCGCCCTGTATGAGAAAACCGAATATCTAAAATACGTCACCAATCTGGCCACCCCGACGCTGGCGCAATTGATCGTGGCCGAAGTTTTGGAACACGGCGGTTACGACCGTTATCTGCGCCGGGCCCGCCAGCAATACCGGCAAGCCGTGGAGCGGATGACAGCGGCGGTTGGCGGGTACTTTCCACCCGGCACCCGAATCACTCAACCGCAGGGCGGCTTCCTGTTGTGGGTGGAACTGCCCGGTAAAGTCGACGCCATTACCCTCACCCAACAGGCCCTGGCCCTGGGTATCAGTATTGCTCCGGGACCGATTTTTTCCGCCACGCAAAAGTACCGGAATTTTATTCGCCTGAATTGCGCGGTGGATTGGGACGAACGGTTGAACAAAGCGTTGGTGACTTTAGGGCAGCTGGTTCAGAAAAAACTGAACGGATGAGCGACTGGACTTCAACCTCATAAAAATAATAAACACCCGGCTGTTCAGCCCTGAAATGCTACTCGACTTACTCCAACTCTTTAAGTATGCTTGAAAACATTCGACACCGGCTTTCTACCCCGAACCTGAATGCGGCATTACTGGATGCGGCTTAAAATATCTACGGCAATGTCGCGTCACAAATATCAACAACAAACCTTGTTGCGTATTCCGGAGCAAAGCAGCCACCGATTCCGGTGAAGTCCGCCCCCTTTGACGATTAATTTTTAGCGTTTCTACGCGGGATAACTACCACCTGATCCGCCGCCTCTTTTCATTGTTTATTTAGAGTCAACTCGGTAAAGCACCCGGCGCAGCCAATTGGGTGCCGGTCCGAGTGACCAGGTTGGGTAAGTTTAAAACCATCGGCGCTGGACAAAATCACGGCGGTGATTCCCGACGAACTACGGGACAGAATCGAAAACAGCAAACTGTTCGCTCGGCGTTTCGGACCGCGCCCCGATTTGGACGGCGAACTGAGCCTGCGCCGCATCCGCCCTTTAGGCCTTTACTTCTGGGGTAGTGTCTGGACCTTGGTCGGCTGGTGCGAATTGCGCGACGATTTCCGCAATTTTCGTTTGGGCCGAATTCAAAGCGTGAAACCCGAAAACGCCACGTTTACCGATTCCGCAGGGCAAACGCTGGATGAGTTTGTAAGGCGCATGACGCAGAGCCGATCGCCGGCGAGCGTCAGTCGAGCACATCCAAGGCTTTCAGGCTGGCCTTGCCCAATGCTATGCGTTTGGCCAATGTATCTTGCTGCAAGACATCGATATTCAAAGCAAAACTGTAGACATGGCCTTGTTTTGCGACCCATCCAACCCACCAGCCTATACCCGGTTCGGAGGCGTCGACCCAGCCGGTCTTGCCGTAAAGAATCCAACCATCGCCTCGCTCCATCCGGATGATGTCGCGGCCTTGTTCCTGCACATCCTGAGGAAACGACAACTCGCCTTGAGCCAAACGGGCGAGAAAAGCCGTTTGTTCCACGGCGCTGATTTTCAGCGGGCCGCGCAGCCAAAACCGATCGACCACCTCGCCGACTTCAGCGTTGCCATATTCCAGCGCGGCAACGCCATCGCGCATGCGCTGCAGGCCGATACGGCGGGCAAGTTCCTGATATATCGGCACATTGGAAACCTTAATCGCCTCGCGCAAGCTCATATCGCGCTCCCACGCCTTGAATGGCTGCGGCTTACCGCCGTAAGGCAGGACTTCGTCGACATCCTTGACCGCACCGGCCGAAAGCCCAATCAGGCTATTGGCGATTTTGAAGGTCGATCCCGGTACCAAGCGAGTCTCGGCCCTGACACGATCATGCCCGATAAAAGTCTTCGCATCGGCGTCATACAAAACGAAGGTCCCCTGCACGCCCGCATCGGCAAACAGCTTGCCGATCGCCGGGCTATCCCACCAATCGAGGGCATGGGTTTGCCGGCAAATCAACAGCAAGAAGGCGACGAATAAATATCTCATGCTTTAGATTTCCGTTTAAAACTGGTTTAAGGTCCATTATATCGGCTCACAGACCGGAGTAGCCTGCCGGACTTACGAGCGCTCGACCGGCTCGGCAAACACCAAAACCCGAAAATTCCCGGCCTTCCTGACTGCGCATCACAGCATCGAGCGCATCCCGTAAACAGGCCTCTGCTCTCGGTCGAAGTCACCCCAAGCAAAACATTTCATCGCGCCTCCCCGGTTTGTTTCGGCTCAGGCGCCGCTGTTTTTTTCGGCAAGCGACTTCAACCCGGCCAGACCATCCTCGAATTTGCCGCCTATCATCTTGTCCATACTGAACACCAGGCTCATCAATTTGGAAATGCACGTGTTGGGGCCTGGAAGGGTTTGATGAAGTCCATGCGGATCGTTATCCTGGTCGGGACCACCGATTCCAGAATCTCCATGCGCCCCTGACCGATTTCCCGGTTGCCCTCCCATTCGTAAATGGCACCCGGCCCGCTAGGCGCGCCGCCGTAGCTGCGCTTCATGCCGGGATCGACTTTTTCCCAAGCCGACCAGCTTTGCATGCTGTGTAGATCGTTGATCAGCGGGAAAATCGTTTCCGGCGCCGCCTTGATGACGACAACGCGCTGGACCCGGAAGCTGTCGGGTTTGGCGGCGCATAGATCAGCACGATGACGAGCAGCACGGCTAAGACGATAATAATGGTTTTGATCATGGTTTTTCCTCTAGGTGGGCGGGCTTAATCGCCCGGCAAGCCGGGAAGCTCTATCACGGGTCTGACTTCGACCGTGCCTTTGCGCACCATCGGTATCCGTGCGGCGATGCCGATGGCTTCGTCCAGATCCCGAGCCTCGATCAGATAATAGCCGCCCAACTGTTCACGGGTTTCGGCAAACGGGCCGTCGGTGACGAAACGCTTGCCGTCGCGTATCCGGACGCTGGTCGCCAATTCGGTGGGTTGCAAGGGACTGGCGGCCAGATATTGTCCATTCGCCTTCAGATCGTGCGCCAGTTCGGTGGACTCGACGTAACACGCCTCGCGCTCGCTCTCCGCCAACTGTTGTTCTTCAAAGTAAATCAACAACATGTATTTCATTATCTGCTCTCGTTCAAGCTGGGATCAGCGGGTTTTCGGACGATATGCGCCGCCGCACCGCACATCAACCGCAATGCTGAACATAGGTGATGATGCTGATCACGGCGCCTTGCGGATCTTGCAGCACGCAAAAGCGTCCGACCTGCGGAATGTCCTGCGGCGGTAGACAAATTTTCCCGCCGAGTTCCACGGCCAGCTTTGCGGTGGCGTCGACATCGTCGACCGTGACATAAACGCCCCACTGCGGCGCCATGCCTTCGGCGGCGGCCGGTATCTTCATCATGCCGCCGCTCGGCTCGCCAGCGTATTTCACCAGGGTGTATTCCATTTCCGGAGTGGAGATCGGCGCGGGTTCCAGCGTCCAATTGAACAGCTTGCCGTAAAATTGTTTGGCGGCACCGGTATCGCTGGTCAATAGTTCGCACCAACTAAAGGCGCCATGTGTGTTACAGGGTTGGTTCATGATTTTTCTCCTTTGCGCGAGTGGTTTGCAGTTTGTCAGTTGTCGCGGCTTTGATTCGCGGCGAAAAAAGCTTCCATCCGTCCTTGCAATTCGCTTGGATCGATATCGTCCACATGAGTGGCGATCAGCCAATGGTGGCCGAAGGGATCGATCAGCGAGCCCATGCGGTCGCCCCAAAACTGATTTTCGACCGGCATGGTTTGCTTGGCGCCCGCTGCGATAGCCTGCGAAAACACCGCATCGGCATCGCTCACATACAAATGCAACTTGACGCAACTGCCGCCCAAGGTTTGCGGCGATGTGGAATTCGGATTCGGATATTCGTCGGAAAGCATGAAGTTTGACTCGCCGATCTTGAATTCGGCATGCCCCACTTTGCCGTCCGGCATATGCAGGCGTAAACCTTCCTTCGCGCCGAAGGCTGTTTTATAAAACGCCAGCGCCGCGTCGGCGTCATGAACCGTCAGATAGGGCGTGACGGTATGGCAACCGTCCGGAATAGGTTTGATTTGAGTGGTCATAATATCCTCCTGTTTGTGGAAAATGTTTTGTATGCTCAACCGCGAACCGCCGCCTCGATTGCCGCGATATCGATCTTTTTCATCTGCATCATCGCCTCGAACGCGCGCTTGGCGGCAGCCGGATCGGGACCGCTGATCGCGCCGGTCAAAGCCAACGGCGTAATCTGCCAGGACACGCCCCATTTATCCTTGCACCAGCCGCAGGCACTCTCTTCGCCGCCGTTGCCGACGATGGCGTTCCAGTAGCGATCCGTTTCGGCTTGGTCTTCGGTGGCAACCTGAAACGAGAACGCTTCATTGTGCTTGAACACGGGTCCGCCGTTAAGCCCGAGGCAGGGAATGCCCATCACGCTGAACCGGACCGTCAACATATCCCCTTTCTTCCCGGACGGAAAGTCTCCCGGGGCATGGAATACCGCGTCGACGGAGGAATCGGGGAAGGTCTCGGCGTAAAACCGCGCCGCGTCTTCGGCGTCGCCGTTGTACCAGAGGCAAATCGTGATTTTTTGCAGGTTTCATCATGTCCCTCCTCCATCGGTGGGATAACGTCAAAATTAGTATGAAATTCACCGTGGGAGCGACACTTTGTCGCGACTACGCGTCGCTCCTACCGGGAATGCCGTTCATTGCCGCAGATTTGTTACCGTTAGTAGGCTGCAAAATCTGCTTCTTCGTACTCCGGGCGAATTTCAATGTCGGAGTCCTCCAGCATGGGATTCGGACAGCGCTTCACCCATTCGACGGCTTCATCCAACGATGAGACCTGCCAAAGCCAGTAACCGGCAATCTGATCTTCCGGTTCCAGGAATGGGCCGTCGATGACGGTGCGCTGGGTACCGGAAAACCTGACACGCTTCCCCTGCGAGGTGGGCTTTAAACCAGCGCCGACCAGCATAATGCCGGCGTTGATTAACTCGTCATTGTACTGACCCATCGCAGTCAGTAATTCGGCGCTAGGCATAGTACCCTTTTCGCTGTCCTTGCTTGCCTTAACAATCACCATACATTTCATTAAATTTCTCCTGTTGAAGCCGGTCGAGCAGTGGAATTGGCGGTCTTACAATCGATAGTCGAATAGCGTTTGCCGAAATCGACAAGTCGCCCGAAATTTCTTTAAAGCTATCTAACAGACCATATCCGCAACGGCAAGACCCAGTGCCTGCAAGGTCTGCGCGTCTTCGGCAACCGGCCGCACTTCGACGCAACCCAGTTTCGCTCCCGGGATTCGTGACGCCACCTGGATTGCTTCATTCAAATCCATGGCCTCGATCAGGTAATAGCCGCCGAGTTGTTCCTTGGTTTCCGCAAAGGGCCCGTCGGTGGTGGTGGTTTTGCCGTTCCGAACCCGCAGCGTAATCGCCTCATTGGCGGGCAATAAGCGATTACAACCTAGATAATGACCACTATCTTTGATGGCTTGAGTAAATGCCATGTATTCGTCAAAGTGCTTGCTCGCATCGCTTTCCGTCATGTGCTCCATCACGGTTTCGGCACAAATCAGGCAGAGGTATTTCATGTTCGGCTCCTGTTAGTTAAAAACGCTAGACGCCTAATAGTCGTTTCCGCTTCGAGAATTTCGACATAACCGGGATAGAAAATCGAAAAAAATTTCACGCCACTCGCTACCGTTTTGAAATTTTTGATTTATTCTTCACGCCGCCGATACTGTCAAACGGCCTTGCTAAATGACTAACGCTTGCAAGCCGAGGACATCGCCGTGCGCGCAGCCGATAAAGGTTATAGGACTCTATGCTTTGACCCGCTTACCGTCGCCAACAGCCGCTTATACGGCTTTGCCTTCGGCTTAGGCATGATAAACAGCGCATATATCGACCAGGCAATGGTCCAGCTCGCCGCATTAATGCGGCAGTGCCTGCTTCGTCATTAGTCGGGTTGACGAAGGCCTGTGTGTCGGCCCGTGCTTACAATTCGCGCAAGCGTCGCTCCAGAAAACGCCGCTCCGGCTGTTGCCGGGTCAAGCTCAGGGCGCGTTCATAAGCGGATCGGGCTTCGTTCGTTCTTCCCAAACGCCTTAACAAATCCGCTCTAGCCGAGTGTGCCAACTGATATTCGGCCAATTCGCCTCGCGACAGAATAGCGTCGATCAGCACAAGGCCGGCGTCCGGACCGTCCCGCATCGCAATCGCCACGGCTCGATTCAATTTCACGATAGGCGACGGCTCGATACGCAGCAAGACTGTATAAAGTGCGGCGATTTGCGGCCAGTCGGTGGCCGCGGCCTCCACCGCGCCGGCGTGTACCGCCGCAATGGCCGCCTGCAGCGTATACGGGCCGAATCGTCGCGACCTTAAAGCTCGTTCCACCATTATTGAGCCTTCAGCGATCTGTTCTCGGTTCCACAAGGAGCGGTCCTGATCGCTCAATAGTATTAGTTCACCATCCGGCGAGCTGCGCGCGGCGCGGCGGGATTCGTGCAACAGCATCAGGGCCAATAGGCCCAGGATTTCCGGGTCCGGCAACAGCTCGGCCAGTAAGCGGCCCAAGCGAATCGCCTCTTCCGATAAATCATGACGGGTTAGCATCGAGCCCGACGAAGCTGAATACCCTTCGTTGAAGACCAAATAAACCACGCGCAACACGTTGTCCAGCCGCTCCGGTAATTCGGCGGGGTCCGGCAGCTGGTAAGGAATTTTTGCATCGCGAATCTTGGCCTTGGCTCGAACGATACGCTGCGCCAGCGTAGGTGCGGGCGTCAGGAAGGCGCGAGCGATTTCTTCGGTCGCCAAGCCGCACACTTCACGCAAGGTCATCGCCACCTGCGCTTCCGACGACAAAGCCGGGTGGCAGCAGGTGAAGATCAGCCGCAGGCGGTCGTCTTCCAGATGCTCTTCATCGGGATCGCCGCTTTCGCCTGCTGGGTCGGCCAGCGTGTCGACATCCTCCAGCATCTCAAAACGCGCCCGACGGCGTAGATTGTCGATGGCTTTGAAACGACCGACCGATACCAACCAGGCTTTCGGATTGGCAGGGATGCCGTCGCGTGGCCATTGCTCCAATGCGGCACGAAAGGCGTCGTGCAGCGCTTCCTCCGCCAGATCAAAATCACCAAGCAGACGGATCAGCGTGGCTAGGACATGGCTAGACTCAAGGCGATAAATGCCGCTCACGGCATCATGCACCGTTTTCTTGTCGATTGGCGTCGAAATTCCGTTAGCTGTCATACCGATGTCAGAAAACCCGTGAGACGGTCAAGGCATTGGCGGCCTCGGTCTATAGCGCCGTATTCGTTGACGATGACGTCGCGATTACTGGGTGAATCCAAAATCATGCTTAGCGCCAGCTGAGTTCGGGAGTTCAGTGCATCAAACGCCCAACTGCCGAGAAAGTGCACGTCTGGACCGTCATTTTTGCCGCCGCCGTGCGCATAAACAAGCCGCTACAGTAGGGATAATCGACATCGTCCGCCCCCCACCAACGCAGGACGACCATCGTCTCCCAGAGGCGTTCGCGAGCTGCGTCGACGACACGACTGATGACGATTTCACGGTCGGCGGTATGTTCCGGAATTATATTAATATTCATTCTTCTGTTTCAATGTAAGCAATTACCGTAACCGAGTGCCATCTGATAGTCGAATGACATGTGGCCGATTCGACAATTGATCGATAATATTTCCACTGAGCTGGCTCGCACCCTCTTTCTTGCAATTGAGCCTACCCCAGTAATCATCTCCCTACGGCTCCACAGGTACCCGCGGATTTCCCTGCATCAGCAGCAACTCCGGTCACAGATGTATGTAACGCGGCGCCGACTTCATTGGCCGAATCCACTTGAATGTTGGCTAAGCCCTTGACTACAACGCCCTGCTGATTGGGCAAAGCTCGAGTGCACGACCAATCAAGAGAGCAGCTGGTCCTCCACGAGCAACATTTAGGTATCCGGCCAGTGGACAGCCATTGGTCTCCACTCTCGACGATAGCAAGACCAACCTAGATGTCAAAGTCCACAGGTCTCAGTTCAATGGTCCACCGAGATATTTTATTGGCAGGGTAAAATTTAGTTGGTACTTGTGACGGCACTAAGCACCTTCGAATTATTAGCATCCGCCTAAACAACTTTTAGCTGTCGGCGACTAAATTGCGGCATATCCCCTAGTAAAAAACAAAATAGGGCATTTACCGCATTTTAATATTTTGAAATTGCTTTTTTTAACGGATCCTTTGTCCAGATTTATCATGTGGCTTTATTCTTGCTTTACATTTGGTGCCGGAATAATTGAATACATTATGCCTACAATCACTTCCATTGATGTACCGACCAATCAAATACTTATTAATTTTATTGAAACTCGTCAGTCGGAACTTCAAAAATTTCTTTACTGGAAAGTAGGTTCATACGAAGTTGCTGAAGAGCTGGCACAGGAAACTTATTTCCGATTTTTGAAGCAACCCCGGTCAAATTCAATTCAGGATTTGAACGCATTTATGTTCACTATTGCCACCAATCTTGCTCGCGATTACTTGCGGAACCTCGCCCGGGAACAAAACCGAGAGTTTGTACCATTGGATATAGACATTCCCGATGCAAAGCCAAGTGTAGAAGACATCATCATCAAGCAATGCATGAGCAACCAACTACAGCAGGCGCTTGCCACTTTACCGGACACAACCCGGGAAGTTTTTTTGCTCTATCGCATCGATCAATTAAGCTACAAAGAAATCGCTGGCCGCTTAAATATTTCAGAACGCACTGTTGAGCATCATTTACGGCAGGCGTTATTGTTATGCCGAAGTTTTTTGACAAAATCCTGATGACTGTTTAAATAGCCGCCTACCCGCAGGGCCTAATAGCCTGTACTTGCCTCATTTTGTCCGGAGTCAGCATCATCGATCCGCTACCGCCCCCATTGTCCGATAGCCTGTTTGACGAAGCAAATACCTGGTTTTTCCGATTGCGCGCTGAAGACGTCAGCGCAGCCGAAAAGCAGGCATTTGTCAGTTGGCTGTCGATCAGCCCGCGACATGCTCAAGCCTGGAACGAGGTACAAGAGCTATTTATGGCTCTGGAATCACCGGCCGCGGCAATTCGCCAGCGGGAAAAATCCGCGCTCGCAATCGGCAAATCCAAGCCGAACACGGTTATCCGCCGTCGCCGTCTGCCTATACGGCGAGCTGCGACCGCAGTTACCGTCTGTGCAAGTATCTTGATATTTCTGGTTAACCCGGTGCTGATACAAAATCTGCAAAGCGATTATCATACGGATACCGGCGAGCAACGGCATGTCGAGTTGAGCGACGGTTCGCGCTTGTTGCTCAACACCGATACCGCTGTAAGCATTGATATGCAAGACAACTCGCGTAGCGTGCGACTATTACGTGGCGAAGTGTTTTTCGAGGTGGCGCATGCACCGCAACGGCCTTTTTGGGCGATAGCCGACGATGTCCGGGCGCGAGTAACCGGTACTGCCTTCAGTGTCGACAACAGCTTTGCCGGCATCGCCTGCGGCCGAGGCCGAACCGCTTGCCGCCGCAACCGATCAAGCCAACGACCGCCGCATTCTGGTGTCGTGGGCAACCAATGCCGGGCCGTGGACGGCAGCCGTACGCGAAGGGCAAATCGCCAGCCGCCGCCTAGCCACCGACCGGGCCATCATCGACGCCGTCGTCGATTGCGCGCCGCAGTCGGTACTGGATATCGGCTGCGGCGAAGGCTGGCTGGTGCGGGCATTGACCGAACGCGGCATTCAGGCGGCCGGCGTCGACGCCATTCCAATATTGATCGAACAAGCCCGCCAAGCCGGCCCGGAAACCTATTACCTGGCGTCTTACCAGGACATTGCCCACGGCCGGTTCCGGTTTCAGGCCGACGCACTGGTTTGCAATTTTTCCCTGTTCGGAAAAACCTCAGTCGAAGCACTGTTTGCCGCCGCTGCCGGCTTATTGCCTGCACACGGCCGCTTGATCGTGCAAACCCTGCATCCACATGCAACCTGTAGCGACCAGCCATACAAAGACGGCTGGCGCGCCGGTTCGTGGCAAGGGTTCAGCCCGGACTTTAGCAATCCACCACCGTATTATTTCCGCACCCTCTCCAATTGGGTGGATTTATTCGTCGGCAACGGCTTCGAGATCGTCGAAATCCGCGAACCCAACGATCCAGACAGCAACCAACCGTTAGCCATTCTATTCATGGCCACTGTGAAACTGCAGGCTTTGTAAGTCATTTTGCAGACGCTTGGCAGCGCGCCGAAAGTCTTGCGGAAATCGTGGCTGAAGAGGGCGGAATCGCAAACGCCGGCGGCGTGGGCGGTGGCCGTGAAATTATCGCCGCAAACGATGCAGGTCAGCGCCTGGCGCATACGGTTCCAAGCCCGGTAACGCCTGAGCGGCACGCCGACCTGTCGGCTAAACAGATGCTGAAAGCGCGATGGCGACAAGCCTACCTGCGCAGCCAAGCAGTCAGCGGCGTCAAGTCATCATGGGCCTGCAGCTGCTCGGCGATGCGTTGCACACCCGGATCGATAGTGGATACGGACGTTCGGCGGGTTGAATAGCCGAGCTAATCCTGTAGCGCAGCTGACGCCTAACCGACTTCAAAATCAGCCGTCGCGCCAACGATACAATACATCCTACCCACAAAAAGAATCAATCCAACCAATTCTCCATCAACAACCCCGGCACCCGCTCGAATTCCCTTAGATTATTGCTGACCAACACCAACCCCTGGCTGCGGGCATGGGCGGCGATGTGCAGGTCATTGACACCGATCGGCTGTCCAATTTTTTCCAACGCGGCGCGTATGCTGCCGTAATGCATTGCGGCGCTGTCGGTGTAGGGCAATACCCGCAAGCGACTATAAAAGTCTTCTACTGTGGCGAGATTTCGGGAGGGAAACTGGCGTTTCTCGGTGTCGTGAATCAACTCTGCTAGCGTAATCGCGGAGATCGCCATGCGACCGTGATGCCGGTTAAATGTCGCCAATACTTCGATCGGCCGTTGTTTGATCACATAGATGACGATGTTGGTATCGAGCAGATATTTCAACATGCGCAGCTAGAAACTCTCGCGTTCGCCTTGCTGCTGACCGGCCCGTTCGTTTAGAAAATCGTCGCTGACGGTAGGACCATTGAGAAAAAAACTGTCCCAGGCCGCATCCGCCGGGGCAATGATACGCTCCTGACCCACGGCGCGAACTTCAACTTTTTTGACGCTGTCGGGAAAACGCATGTCGGCAGGCAGGCGAACGGCCTGACTACGGTTGTTGGTGAAAACGGTGCTGGTGGTCATGGGCTTCTCCGCAATGCTATATACAAGCAATATATCCCTGTGCCCATATAACGTCAATGCATACTGACTGTCCGAGGAATTCGATAGCCGCGACGATGTGAGGCCCTTACACCCCGGACCTTCTCCGTATTACGCTTAAAGTACAACATCAACCCGCTTAACCGCTATTCTTGTCTTGGCCGGCCTCGTTCACTACGTTTGCCATGGCCGGCTGGCCGGACTCGCGCAAAGCTTTGATCACGCTACGTTGGTTTTCCGGCGGCTGGTTTTGGCTGACTTTCCACTTGCCTTGCAGCCGCGTCACGCTGACTTCGATACCGACAATCTGTGTTATCAAGCGTTCGGTAAAATCGGCAGGCGCGTCCGCTACCGACCAGGGTTCGGGAAATCCGGCTTCGAATTCCTGCGTCATAGCATCCAATTGCCGGCGAATCCAGTCTGGATCGTCGATTACCCGTAGCTTGCCGTAAGCATGCACGGCGGCATAATTCCAGGTCGGCACCACCTTACCGGTTTGAGGTTTTGTCGCATACCAGGACGGCGAGATGTAGGCGTTTTCTGCTTGAAACACCGCCAGCACTTCGGCTTGCGGATCGAAATCCATCCACAGCGGATTCGAGCGGGCGATATGGCCGCGCAAGCTGCCGTAAGGTGAACCGTCATCCTGCATCCAATGCAGAGGAATGTGGTTCGCGTTCAGACCATTGGCGGATAAGGTGACTAACGTCGCCAGCGGGTAGTCACGTATCAATGTCTGCATGACATCGAGTCTGGGTTCTTCGAAATACTTGGGAATATACATTTTGGCCGTTACTGTCCGGTATTGGAAACGTAATATTTCATAACATAGCTATGAAGCGATTCCCCTACCACATTAAAACCATGCCTTTCATAGAATCGCTTGGCTTCCATGTTAATTTTAAACACTTCTAAACCGACGGGTTTGGATTGTTCGGTAGCGGAAGTAATAAGCCACAGCAGTAAGTGTGTCCCTATGCCTTTACTTTGATGGTTACGATGAATAGCCAACATGCGCAGGAATAAGTGATCCGTATTATTGTCAATGTGGGCGTATCCAACCAGTTGCTTCCCTTCGTAAACTACCGTTATTCCGTCAGGATTAAAATGTGCGGCGAAATCGTTAGTTTGCCAGTCTTCATTCCAGCCCCATATTTCAGAAATATAATCGCCCATGACTTGGCGATACAATTCGAAAATCGCTTCCTGATCCATTGCAATCGCTTTTCTGTAGCTGTAGGTCATAATGAATGCGTTATCCATTTCCGGCAGTATTAATCGCCGTTCTTCACTGCAGCTAAAAACGCCGAAACCAAAGGGTGCGGCTGTTCCGGCGTGGATCGGGCTTGCGGCACGAACAAAGTGCCGATGAAAAACGGATGGCTAGGCCACTCGATCACCCGGATATCACCTTCGGCATCGGCGCCGCTGATTTGCATAGGGCCTTGTTTCAGAGCATCGACATAGTCCGGGTTGATGCCGAAATTACAGTAATATTGCTCGGTAGCCGTTATCGCAGCATAAATGGCTGCCACGCGAGAATTGGGTTCGAAACTTAGTTGCATTTCGCGTCCGGCCAGTGAACAAGTCAACTGCGAGATAAATAAATTCGAGGCATACGGATGGTACTCGGCGTACTGCGCGTCTTTAAACCCCAACACGTTGCGAGCATATTCGATAATCATGTGCTGAAAGCCGCCGCAGGTGCCGAAGCATGGGATATTGTTTTCTCGGGCATAACGAATTGCCGCCAGGGTTTTGTCCAGATTTTTGTACGGGCTGCCGGGTGCCACCCAGATGCCGGCGTAACGTTCGAACAACGATGGATCAATGTCGGCGGTTGAAATCCAGTCGGCGCTAATATCCAAACCGGAATCCGCCTCGACATGTTCGATAGCGGTATTGGTAGCAGCATGAGGCGGAAATGTAGGCGTGTATTCGCCGAGCAATGCGATGGATACCGTCATAGATGGGTAAACTCCTTGTTTAACTGAACGTTTTGATCGCTAGGCATATCGTCGGCGCGGCTCGATACAGGCAGGAATAATGGGAAAGTCCGTCCAGTACCGTGACTTTCGAACAACCAGGCAGCGCCGTTGCCAAAAAATCCGCCATGGCAACCGGCGACCAGTTGTCTTCCGCGCCGTGCCAGATATAAGTATCGGTGCTGACATCGGCCAACATCGCTTTCCAGGGCTGCACGTAGGCAATGACGTCACGAGCATAGCCTAGCGAATCGCGCTTGAAACAGGTTTTGAGCGTTTGGGTCATGGCGGCCCGAAACGTCTTGTCTTCTGCTAAAGCCTTGTCTTCACCGACCGCGCTGGAAAATAACATCCGCAATAACAGGCCAGGCAACCTACGCGCTATTTCCCCTTGTACGCGAGCCAGCCGCAGAAATGCAGACGGATGATTTTGAGCCAGCCGGAAAACGGCTTTTCCCGCCGCCGCATCGATGAAGTTGCCGGCGTCCAGAGGCGCAGCCGCGGAAACCAAATGCAGGCTGCGGACTTTGCCGTTCATCGCCCGGCAGACTTGCAAGGCAATGAAAGCGCCGATCGAAAAGCCGATAAAATCGACCGGTTTAGCGCCAACCTTGTTGGTAATCTCATCGGCTAGGCATTGGTAATAAGCGTTGCCTTGCAACTTAGGGGCTATAGTCGAGCGGTCATAACAAATGATGGTCAGCTGATGTTGTTTGCCATGCAGATCAAAAATTTCGCATTCGTCAGCCGAACCCGGCGTACCGTGGAAATAGATCACCGGCTGGCCGTCGGCTGCGCCAAATTGGCGGTAGGCTAAAAACTGCTCTGAATGCATAATACCGCTATCGGGCACCTCGTATTGCGGGAACCATTTATTATTGAAGATCTTACAGCAACTGCCAGTTTTGACGGTTTAAAAAACGAACACACCGCGAAAAATTTATATTTGTAGCTTAACGCTTTATTGCCTAACGAGTCTTTTAGTAATCTTATCGGCAAGGGCAGAAACACCATGCCGGGTGACTGTTTCATGAGTACCCTTTAACTCGATATCGAATCGCGAAACCCATTTTTTAGTGTTGACGTAAACCAAGTCCGCTATCAAATGGGAATACAGGAAACTGGGCTTATTATGCTGCCCCACAATCACCCAATCGGCGCCGAACTGCTCAGCCAGTTTTGCCGCCAGGTCATGATAGCTGAACAAGTAACCAAAACCGGCATTGGAGGTCGCCTGAGCCTCGGCATTGACGACGATGATTTCGTAATCGCCTTTCTGCAACAGCGCCTGCTCCAGCAAAGGGCGAAGACTTTCTGTCCGTCGTTGCTCCTCTACGGTGTTGGGTAGTAGCGTGCTGTCGTTAAGTTCGAAATCCAACACCGCAACACGCTGCCTGGCGACCGCATGATGACTAAGCGTTAGCAGTGCCGATAAGATGAATTTGAAGATCCGTTGCGTCATGTCCGCCGCCTAAATTTGCTTCTGCGCCGCATACAGATCGATGAAATCCTGCCATCTTAGTTCGCCGATAACATCCTGCGCGTCATCCAGTATTTCATACAAAACACCATCGCCACCTCGGATGCTGAACAACACTATGACATCCACCTCACCACCACCTTCCCGATGCGGTTCGTCGCTGGCTGGACTAGACGTGTATTGGCCGACAGGCCTGATTTCCTTGAGGCTGCCGTCGGCGTGATACAAGCGATGTTCGCCCTGAATGACAAAGGTTTTATTTAAGACTTTGTGCCTGTGTAAGACAATTTGCCGGTTAGCGGCAAATTTAAACAAGGCATCGATAATGTGGCGTTGCTCGTCAATATCCAGTATCGAATAGTGCAAATAATCGAAACCTGCCAGGGTTTGCCAGTGGATATGACTATCGTCGAATAAGGTTTGACTCATAGGGGGTATCCTCGTCATGAAGTGGGTCAATGAAACATTGCGCCCGATCCAATCACCGATCAGGCGACCACAGCATAGGCAATACCTGACTGATCGTAAGCCGATATTTACCCGCCAAAATCGGGCAATTTACCCGCGTATTTTGAGATGACTTTGCAGTTAGGCTGCCGACTCGTAGAATGCAGCAATACCAAATTCTTTCAACTTAGGCGTGGTATGAACTTACAACTGCATTTGCTGTTCCGGATCGCCTGGGTGGCTTTGGCATGCTTGCTAATCATTGCAGCCTACGTGCTGTATCAAAGCCATCACATGGCCGCAGAAAACACCCGGCAAATGGTCGAATCGCTGGGCAAGCAACTGGAATCGCAATTATTGCTGACCAATGCTGGCTTGGGCCAAGCCCAGCCTTTCCCCGACTTTGAAATCTGGAAGCAATCCGGCGGCCAACCCGGTATCTGTTTGAGGTATGTCCCTACCGTGGGCACAATGTCACGCAGTCTTTGTAACGGTAGTAAACTCAGCCAGACCGAATGGCCGACACTCTTTGAAACAGTCTATCGGCAAATTTTTTACCCTGGATTAGCGGTAGCGAGGCCTATTGTATTCCATGGCCTGATTTACGGAACCTTGACAATGACACCCAGTGCCGAGCTGGAAATTGCCGGCGCTTGGAACAAGACTCTCAGCTTGATGACCTTATCCAGCGTTACAGTCTTTGCAGTGTGTCTATTGGTTTATTGGAATATCAATCATGCCTTGCAACCGGCAAAAACCATCGTTGCAGGCATCAAAGACATGGAATCCGGACATCTTGACTGCCGTCTACCCGTTTTTGAGTTAAATGAATGGCAACGAATTGCCGCAGCCATCAACCAACTGGCGAACAGTCAGCAACAATTGCTGGACGAGCGCCAAAAGCTGGTTGTGAAGTTAATCAATCTACAGGAAGATGAGCGCAGCTATTTAGCCAGAGAGCTACACGATGAATTCGGCCAATGTCTGGCGGCTATCAATGCTGTGGCTACCTCGATCAAACAAACCGCAGCAAAACAATGCCCGGAACTGGTCGCCGAAACCGATCACATCACTCGAATTACCGCCCACATGCTGGACAGCGTGCGCGGCTTGCTGGGTCTTTTACGACCAGCTGAGTTTGCTGAATGGGGCTTAGCCGTCAACCTCAATAGTCTGGTTGCAGGATGGAATGCGCGAAGCGGCAGCAAAACCCGTTTTCAACTGCATATCAGCGGCGATTGTTCTTCACTGTCGGAAGCCCAGGCAATAACCTTGTTTCGGATTACCCAGGAATGTCTGACCAATGTCGCCAAACATGCGACAGCAAATCATGTCAGTATAAACCTGAGCATTCGTTCAGATTCTGCAAGCTTGACCGTTAAAGACGACGGCATGGCTAAGACATTACCGTTTGCCAATACCACCGGCATTGGCTTCTTGGGCATCCGTGAACGTGTCACTGCCTTACAAGGGCGGTTGCGACTGGCCATTGCCAACCCACAGGGCCTGATCGTTGAGGTTTGCTTGCCAATGGCAGGCCTTTCGAGTACACACCATGATTAGCATTTTATTGGTCGACGACCACGCCATTGTTCGTGAGGGCTATAGAGGATTACTTTCCAAACAGTCCGGCTTGCAAGTAGTGGCGGAAGCAGGAGATGCCCTTCAAGCCTATCAAATGTTTAAACAATGCCGACCTGATCTGGTAATAACCGATATTTCTTTGCCCGGCAGCAGTGGTCTTGAACTGATCTACCGCATCAAACAACGATGCACCCGTGCCAAAATCCTGGTGTTCAGCATGCATCAAAATCCGGCCTTTGCCGAGCAGGCCGTGCGTGCCGGTGCCTTAGGCTATGTAAGCAAAAGCAGCGAGCCCGAAGTGTTGTTGCGCGCGATTCTGGATGTGTCTTCAGGTCAGCATGTATTAAGTCCGGACATCGCTCAACTATTGGCATTGGAAAAACTGGGTAGTGACAGAATTGCCTTGCAAACCCTGACGGTACGGGAGTTCGAGATCTTACGGTTACTGATGGATGGGCAAAACCATGATGATATTGCCAACCTTCTCAGCATTAGCACCAAAACGGTCGGCAATTGTCATTATTTGATCAAAAGCAAACTCGGTGTTGCCAGCGATATCGCATTAACCAAACTGGCCATTAAACTCAATGTACTTGATCTTTTGGCGTTATCTGGACCTGTAGGGTGACAAACTGCATTCATTCATGTGATTTGGCCTTGGCGTGCACGATGTATCGAGCCATTGCATTGCCGCTGTTGATATTGGTCTTCATCCTCTTTTTGCCAGGATATGCGTCGGTATGCCATCGATGCTGATTTGATTTTTGTCTTCCCAATAGGCTTTTATGCCCTGCTCGCCGGTTTTGATGGCCCAATCGGACAACATCTCCCGCTCGCCGGTATATGAAAAATACGGTACGGCCATGCCGCAGGAGGTCTGAACCAAATCGACACTGACGTCGAAAATTTGCCGGGCACCGGGCAAGGCTTCGAAATGCGCAAACAACGCCTGCCACTCCGGGTCGGGTGTGTGGACGACCTTGGCCGTGCCGTAAAGCCGCAAAATCAGCGGTTTCCCGTCGAACGCACAAAACATGATGGTCATGCGCGGATCGATTTGCACATGGGCGGAGGTTTCGTTGCCGCTGCCTGTCACGTTTAGCCAAATCACACGAGTCGGACTCAGAACCCTGAGCGAATCCATGCCTTTCGGCGAAATATTAACCCGACTGTCGGCTGTCGCCGTCCCAACAAAAAACAGCTTTTGTTCGACAATAAAACGGATATGTTTCTCGGATAGTTCGTTAAAGCGCTTGCCCATGGATGTCTCTAGCTTGTTGTTTACGTATTCAATGTTCTGCTCGCAGTCGGCGTTTTTCTTTTACGTTTTTTGCGCTGTGTACGCAATGCCGCATCATACGCGCATCGCGTCCAGACAGCAGCCTGTTCGCGCTCTTCCATACATTCCGCCGGCGCTTGGTAATACGACATGCTGGCGACCTTGCCATCTTTTCGGCCAAAATGAGCCAATGAGACGATATCGTTGAATGGCTGGAAATTATAGACCCTCCCAGTACATTATTGGCTTGGAATCTTCGCTGTCAACACATCACCCTAGGCTGAAATCTAAGGCGCAATCTGCATCAAAAAGATAATGGCTTAACCTACAATAACTACCCAGTCGGTTACATAGGTCATCTTGACATTCATGGTTCTTTGCAGAACCTTCAGCATATCATGGGGCTCCCTGATACTGAGGCGACCGTTGATTTTTAATTGCCTCAATGAATCGTCTCTAAAGAAAACCATTCCTGGACGATACCGGTTAATAGTCTCGATTACCGCCTCTAGCGTTTCGTTTTCATACACCAAAAACCCGTCAATCCAGGAAGTGGTCAGTTTCGAATCCAATTTTTTTGGCTGCCCAAATGATGTCTCGTAAACGGTTACCATTTCATCCTTGCCTAAAACGACAGGATCTTTCCAAATTTGATTATCAGATACTTCGACACGACCGGAGAGCACCTTAATCTCGTCACTTTCTTTTCGATGATTAACAAAAAAACGCGTTCCTAATACGCGCGTCGTTGAATGATCAGCCTGGACTAAAAACGGGCGGCTGGCATCTGGTTTAACATCAAAAAAAACTTCACCTTTGAATAATTCCACAGAACGCTTGCCGTCTTTCATATTGACAGCAATAGCGCTGTCAGTGTTAAGCATGGCGGTGGAGCCATCCGCCAGTAGAACAGTTTTACGCTCGCCAATGGCTGATGAGTAGTCCGCTTTTAATAGAACCTGTATTTGACCGGAAAATGACACGGCAAGCACCAAACAAGCAGCAAAAGCCAAGGGTATTTTCGGATTGATGTAACGCTTTTTAGAACGTTTCGGGGCAATGCCATGTGATTTTGCATTGAGTCTTAGACTCTTTAGTAGCTCGGTATCACCCCACATGGCGCAAACCTCATCAAACGCATGCCGGTGATCGGCGGCTTGCTCAAGCCACTGATCGAAAGACTTCCTATCTTCTCTACTGACGTTATCAGAGCGCAAGCGGATAAACCATGCCACGGCCTGTTCGTCTATATTGTCATTAAGATCGGAATCCAAAATTTTCACTTGGCTATTATAAAAAACAATCCGATATTTTAACGAATTCTAATTTACTTGACTCAGTTTTATTATCGTTTAGCTGGATTATTCCGGCTTTAACACCAGTTTATGTTGTGGTTCGCCTGCCAGAAAAGACATAGGCAATCCCAAACTTATAATATCAGCTCTGCCGTGCCAGCTGGTCAAATAATCCCGTAACGCGAGTAATTTCGGTTTTTGCGTTAAAACATCCGGCGACAATACTTTTAAAACCATAGAGCAAAACACCTTGTCATTGTGATTACGATGAACTACCAAGCATTTTTGTATTACCTAAAACAAACGCTTAGGATTTGGTTTGGAATAACTTCCAGAACTGGAATCTGCATGCAAAAAGTCGTCGTTCCAACAGTGATTGCCGGAAGTCATGGATGGCTGAATTCCTTCCATATCCATGTAATTTGGATAGCGGGAAGTTATTTGCAACCATATCTTTGCTTTACAAAGGGGCGGAAGGTGCCGACCATTCCATCAAGATTGCAGCACCTAAGAAGACCAATCAGAATACAAGATTAGGTTATACAGTCATGTCATATAGAAGACGCTTTAAATGCGAAATCACCCCAGCTAAAGGAAAGTAGATCAGTCACGACAATTAAACTATGTCATATAGCGTGTTGATATGTGGCATCTCACTTCTTTGATGCCTAGTTTCTTGATCATGCAAACGCAACTTTTTGATATTTTAAAAAATTAATTATTGGCTCAATTTTTGCTGATCTAGCCGATTGTTGTTTTAACTTTGATGCAAAATTTCTGCCTAAACGATAACCGCTTTAAACGCTTGGAAATTATGAAATTTACATACCCTTAGCGAAAAAACTAGCCATGTGACACTTTGCAGCCCACGTCAATGCAGTTGACTAAGTTGGCAAAACAACCAATAGGAAATTGAACATGAATTTTGAATCTGTGTACATCGACCATCAATCGGAGCTACAACTTCATTTATCACGTATTGTTGATTGCCCGGATATCGCCGCAGAACTCGTGCAGGAATGTTTTATTATATTTTCCAGGGAAGCGCGCAAGCAGATTATCGAACACCCACGAGCTTTCCTATTTCAAACCGCTAAAAACCTGGCTTATGACCATATCAAGCACCGTAAAGTTGTTGAAAAACATCTAAACAACACCGACCCTACACTAACTATTTGTAACGAACTGCCTTCCACTGAACAGCTGGCAATCGCCAATGAAAAACTATCGATTTTTTCCAATATCGTTGACGAACTTCCGGATCGCGCCAGAGAAGCATTTATTTTGAATCGTGTTTATGGCATGACATATGCCGAAATTGCCATTGAAATGAATATTTCCGATAGCGCGGTGGAAAAACTTTTAGCTCGGGCCCTATTACACTGCCGCAAGCAATTTAAAATTCATCAGGCCGATTTCAGCAATGACTGAGGACAAAGAGGGATCAGGTCGTTTACCTGATTGAAGAATTTAATTGGTCAAGCAAACAGCTTTACTACCTTTATACCGTGAACCACGTATCCCGCGTAGGTTCGATTAGCGCAGCGTAATCGGGTGCATGTTTTTGAGACAAGCGCATTTTCCAAAACAGGAAAGGAGTATGCCAAGCGATAGACAGATGGGGAGCGATGCCGTCAATTTCGTGGTGGATAGCGATGAATGACATACGTGGGCTGTTATCGGGGGGGCTTAAAATTTTCCCTAAAAATGTCAAATGTAAGGCCTGACCCTTTTCTCCTCAAGCCAATATTCGATCACTGCCGCCACGAAGTTTTCAGGCCTATTCCTAACATAAGGAGCCAATTCAGACATAAAGCCTAACGGACTAGCGTTGACGCATGAATAAACCACATCTAAACAATTTCTATAAAGACAGACATATTGCCCATCCGGAAATACTTTTTCCATAATATCCAAATAATCAATATTGTCTGTCGATTTTTCACACCACCTTTTTTTTCCTTTGCCTTGTGCATAGTTATTCATCAAACCGTATACGACGCGCCTAACCTCATCAATAGCCACACCATCTCTTTGCTTTTCGCTTTTAACCGAAGATAAACTACCTATCGACAAGTAAGCGGCATGGTATAAGTTGTGACACAACACACCCAAGTTCAAATGCCCAGGACTACAGATATTTTGGTGAGTATCTAAAACATATCGCAATAATGTAGAACCAGAACGAACACACGATAATATAAAAACGGGACCACATGTTTCATCCATATCAAAAACTCTCTTTTTAACTTAAAGCCCAAGATTCAAACAATATCATACAAACCATACTCATTATAAATAAGTACATCGCCGGACGTTCGTTTCAATTATTTTTACCATCCAAGCAATGCAAACGAACTTTCTGCTATTCACTTAAAAATATTATTGAATATCAAGCCTTCCCAAAAAGACAAAACGATTACTTAAAGTATTTACAACTCAAATCAAACCAACTGTTTTTTCCTACCCTTATATAGCCACCACAAAATCCCTGTCACATACAAACCTAAAGGAATAAAGCCAACACAACACCAGACAATCCGTCCAACGATTCCCAAAGCCTGACCGTCATGAAGCGGCCATAGCACATTGAAAAACGTTTCGCCGGAGGTAAAACGGTTAGGGTCTTGTACCGCTAACACTTTGCCGTTGTACTGATCTATCCAAACCTTGCTGCGCGGCCGTTTACGGTTGGCTTCGCCTAGCTGGCGCTTGGCAACCATAAACACGCCATCAGCACCATCCGGTGTATTAACCATGCGCAACTCCGCATTTGGAAAAACCCTATCCGCAATTGCTAAAATCTCACTAATCGTCAAAGCGCTTTTTGTAGCTTCTGCTCGAACCGAGTTCAATTTGGACTCATGCAAATGCTCGTCGTCAACCGGCGAAAATAGTCTCACGATCGGCAGAAACACGTCCGAATACGCAAAAGAAAAACCGGTAAAGGCCAAGATTAATAAAATCAAAGAACCATAAAAACCGAAAATCTTATGCATGTCATAACACAAGCGCTCCGGTCTGGCTCGATGCTTAACGGTCAAAGCTTGCTTGAACTTACCATTGCGTGGCCACCAAAGATATAAACCGCTTAGGCACAATACGAATAACGCGGCACCTAAGCCACTGACGAATTTGAATCCTATTAAGCCGACATTTTTTCCCAGCTCACCCAGCATCAAGGCCGCATGCAACTCGTAAAGCATACTAGGAACGGACTGTCCCCAAAAACGTTGATCGGCAACTTGCCCCGTGTAAGGATCAATCAATATTTCCAGAGGCGCAAAAAGTTTTTCCCGAGTTTCTTCGGGTCTTGGATATTCGACCAGAAGATATTCCGCGCCATAACCGGGTAACAAAAAAGACCAGCCGCCGTTTCGCTGCGGATGCTGCGCTTTAACGCTTTGTAAAATAGCATCCAGCGGTAATGCCGCTTGAGTGTTTTCTTTTACGGGCTTTGGTAGTCCCCATTCGCGCAATTCGTAATAAAACACGTTGCTGGAGCCGGTTAAACCAAGAACCGCGAATAGCAACCCAAAAATCAACGCCAGTATTAAATGCAGTTTGAGCCAAAATCCTCGAATATTTTTACGAGAAATTATCATGGATATGCTTATCGAAAAATAACATTCCAAGGCCGAGCTTAGGCTTCAAGCCACCGCTCAGCCAATTTGTTTTAAATATCCGTATATTTTGGAGTTAATACTCCAGTTTCAACGAACCCATTACCGTGAGCGGGTTTCCGGTAATTGTATTGCTGGCGCCTTGCTGAGTGGCGCCCGCGTAATACTCCTTATCCAATACGTTGTTGATATTCAATTGAGTTGTCAGCCGGGTTTTTCCTATCGGTTTGACATAGGCCGCCATCATGTCCATGCGCGCATATCCCGGCAATTCCAGATTGCTCCAAGTTTGCCCCGCTCTCGAACCGACCAAGGTACCGCCAATGCCGGCTTTAAATTCCGGCGTAAATTGGTAGGTTCCCCATAAACTGGCCTGATGCTCGGGAACGTTGATAAGTCTTTTTCCCTGTGCGCCATCGGTGTTTTCGCCATTTTTGATAATTCTGGCGTCGGTATAGGCATAAGTTAGAATCATATTCAGTTGGTCGGTAATTCGGCCCTTAATATCGGCTTCTATACCTTGGCTTCTCGCTTCGCCGGCCGTAACGGTAAATCCGGAGTGCGCGGGATCTGAGATTTGGAGATTCTGTTTGGTTAAATGGTAGAAAGATACGGTGCTCGACAACCTTTGATCGAAAAACTCCGTTTTAAAGCCGATTTCGAATTGCTCGCCAATTTCGGGTTTAAGCGACTGGTTACCGTAACTCATGCCCGTGTTGGCGCTACCCAAGGATTCGGTATAGTTTCCATAGACCGAAAGCCAAGACATCGGTTGATATAAAATGCCAACCCTAGGGCTGAATTTTTGATTGTCGTAGCTTTGGTAATTCGCTCTGGCGACATCGTAGCTACCGGTGGCAAAGTCCGCCCCCCTGCCGAAAGTCGCCCAATCGTAACGGCCGCCACCGAGAATATGTAATTTATCGAAAAGGGTAATGTGATCTTGAAAATAAATGCCGAACCATTCTTCTTTTTCTCTCACCGCATAATCGTAAGGCGAAGCATAAATGGCGGCTAAATCGACGCTATTGTAAGTAGGGTTATAAATGTCGACCGTTCCGCCGGTGTTGTTTCCGCTGCAACAGGCGAATCGGTTTTTATCGGCCTTTCGAGTTCTTCTCGAAAAGTCGCCGCCGATTAATAACTCGTGCTTGGTATGGAATAACTCGACATTTCCGATCAAATCCAGATTGGTGCCGTAAGTATCGTGATAAGCCATGCCCGTGATGGGAAACCGTTTCAAGGTCGTGGAATCGAGCATGAATTGGGGCTGAAGATCGAAATAATTGATATCCCAATCTTCGTGCATAAAGCGGTTATTCACTTTCCAGTTGTCGTTGAATTTATAAGACCAATCGAATGCCGTCAGCACGGAATTCATGGTGGGGCCTTTGTTTACATCGCCGAGGAAGGTATCGAAAGGTACCGGCGCGGGGCGCTTGCCTATCGTTGGTATGCCGTTGTCGTCTACCCGCTTATCGTGTTTGAATTCCAGCTCCGCGTTGGCTTCGAACCTGTCGTTCGGCGTCCAACTCAGTTTGGGCGCGATGAATACCCGCTCGTCCCCCACGTATTTCTTGAACGAGCCTAATTCCTGGTAAGACGCATCGAGGCGATATTTCAGTGTCTTGGCATCGTCGATGGGACCTGTAGCCGCAGCCGTCGTGCGGTATTGATCGTAGGAACCGAATTGTTGTTGCAGAGAGTAATAGGGTTTATCCAAGGCTTTTTTGGTGACGACGTTGACCATGCCGCCGGGTTGAATTTGTCCGTAAAGCACCGCCGCCGGGCCTTTAATAACCTCCACTTGCTCGATGTTCGCAGGATCGGAGTAGTTGGTATAGCGCCGTAGTCCGTTCCGATAGGTAGAAAAATTGGTACTGAATCCCCGGATATTAAAATTTTCATAAAGATCGCCGTATTCCGGGCTGCGCTGAACGCCGCTGACGTTTCTACTTAATGCTTCGGTGATTTCGATGTCTTGCTGGTCGTCCATAACGGTTCTAGGCACGACCTGAACATTGACCGGCGTTTCCATCAGAGCCATTTCGGTTTTACCGGCTGAGCTGGAACGGGGCACCGAGTAATCCTTGGTATAGGGATCGGTCGAGTCGTAACCCGCTCTAATTCCCGTCACCGTCACCGCCGCCATAGTCGCCTCATTCGCCTGCGCCAACGGCGCCTTCTCCACGGTAATCGAATTCCCTCCAGCCACCCGGTAATTCAGCCCGCTACCCTTCAATAATTGCTGCAACGCCTGTTCGACCGTGTAATTGCCCTTCAAACCATTGGATTTCATATCGCTCGCCATCGCAGCCGGATAGCTGAGTTCCACATTGGCGGTTTCCGCCAATTTGTTCAGCGCCGCGGACATGTCGCCGGCGGAAATATTGAACTTGTAGACCTCGGCACTGCCGGCATTGTCCGCAATCGCCGCGCCCGAAGCCGCCATCGCACACAACAGAGCAACCGCTTTTAAGGCATGCCGTTGCCTATTCCCCTTTTGTTGCTTGCTAACCTTGAAACCGTAATGTTTTCTTGAATGACTCATGATTTGTTCCGATGATTAAATAATGAATGACGGAGCGCCCAACCGAACTCAAGGCTGTTACATACGCACCCTACCCGGAAGACGACAGCACAGCCCGTTCTCCCCATCGCCATTAACTATTTTTTCGATATTGCCGGCATTCATCCATCCGCTACGTGCGAAATAGTCACGGTAACGCGCCAGCAAGTTATCGTCGATTGGCAGGTAAGCCATGCCTCGCGCCTCAAGCCTGCATTGCGTTGCCGAGCAGTCGTACCCTGCGTTTTGATCCATTGACTCGTCCGACACCGCCTCCTCGGCAAAGACCGTCAGCAACGGCGCCAGCGCAAAATCGGCTATCGTTTCCGCGGAGGCCTGTATTGCCGCCCGCCATTGCCGAGCCGACACCTTGCGCAACGGAAAACCGGCGGCAATAAACCAATCGAACAAGGCATTTGCGGTTGGCGGATGGGGATGATTCAAATGAAAAATGCCGCCGGCAACATCGGGTTCTTGCGCTAGGGTCACGATCGCCCCGCTGACGAAATCGACCGGCGCCATGTCTAATCGACTGTCGGCATCCGGCGCCAAGCCCATCTGTATGCACCCCTTGAACACCCGGCAGACAAAGTCGTCGGTATTCCAGACGCCGTTGCGGCTATCGCCGGCCACTGTCGCCGGCCGGTAAACGGCTACCTGAAAACCTCGCAGGCTTGCCGCGCGCAATATTGTTTCCGCCACCCATTTGCTTTGCGCATAACCGCCGGTCAATGCGTCGCCGAGTAAAGGTTCGTCGGTTTCGCTAAAGCCTTGCGGACTCGCGGGATGGCCGGCAAATACCGACAAGGTCGAGACGTAATGAATCGCCTTCGGCCGCTCCGTCGCCGGCAAACGCAAGACTTCGACGCTGCCCGACACGTTGGCGGCCTTCAACGCCCGGTAAGGCTGCACGAAATTGACCAGCGCGCCGTTGTGAAAGATCGCATCGACATTAGCGGCAATTTCCCGGTAACGGTCTTCGCTAAGCCCCAGGCGTTCGGACGCCAAATCGCCGCACACTGGAATGATCCGCCGCCAATCGATGCGATCGAGCAATTCGTAACGCGCCAATTGCTTTTCCAGCCGGCTAACGGCCTGCGGCTCGTCGGCCGCCCGGATCAGGCTATAGACATTGGCCTGGGTTTGTTCCAACAAATCGGCCAGCAAAAACGCGCCGAGAAAGCCTGTCGGGAATCAATGGGGTCAGACTCGATTGATTTGTAGTATTTACTATCTATAATGTCTGCTGTTAAAAAAAGCAAGAGAGCAGTAAATGGCCCGTTTACCGAGATTTGTGATCCCCGGTCAGCCACAACATGTGATTGTTCGAGGTAATAATCGAGCAGAAATCTTCTGCGCCGATGCGGATTGCAACTTCTATCTTGAAAAACTCAAATTGGCCTGTGACAAGCACGAATGCTCCGTTCACGCTTATGTGCTAATGACCAATCATGTGCATCTGCTCATAACGCCGCATCTCGAACAAAGCCTGGGTAAAGCCATGCAAATGCTGGGGCGTTACTATGTGCAATACTATAACTATTGCTACCAGCGCACCGGCACACTCTGGGAAGGCCGCTACAAAGCGACACTAATTGATTCCGAGGCCTATCTATTTACCTGTATGCGCTACATAGAGCTGAATCCGGTGCGAGCAGGCATGGTCATCAATCCGGCTGACTACCCTTGGTCAAGTTATCATTACAATGCACTGGGACAAGCTAATGATTTAGTGCTACCTCATCCCGAATTCCAGCATTTGGGTAAGTCGAACGAAGCCCGTCAGTCTGCCTATCGCGCGTTATTCAAGCATCAACTTTCTAATAACAGTATTACCGAAATCAGAGAGGCGACCAATAAGGCTTGGGTATTAGGCAATGATCGTTTTAAGCAACGTATTCAAGAACAATTGGGTAGACGGGTTGAGCCCAAAGCCAGAGGGGGAGACCGAAAATCGGAACAATTTCTTTTAAACTGCACATTATCTGTTGGTGGAACTACTTCATCCTGAACGCACCATATGCGTACTTGGCTGTCCATCTCTGGCGACCTTTGAATCAAGGGTTGGCCAGTCTTTAACCGACTCTTCCTGGCTATGTAGGCTGGAATAAGCGGGATCGTTTCCGGCAACTTTAAATCGCCAGCCCGCGTAGGTTCGATTAGCGCAGCGTAATCGGGTGCATGTTTTTGAGACAAGCGCATTTTCCAAAACAGGAAAGGAGTATGCCAAGCGATAGACAGATGGGGATTTGAGAGCATTCCACCCTTAACGACATAGACTATCAACGCTATGTCGCCTAAGGAATTTATCGAGTTGATGGGGAGCGATGATGTCAATTTTGTGGTGGATAGCGATGAATGACATACGTGGGCTGTTATCGGGGGGGGGCTGAAAATTTTCCCTAAAAATGTCAAATGTAAGGCCTGACCCTTCTCTTCTCTTTGACCCTTCTCTTCTTTGCAGTTAGACGCAACCCAGGATAATCAGAGATAATTATAGGTTGTCCAGGCAGCAGAGCTTTAGCCGCCCTAGCATCGAACAGGCGTAACATTCAATTTTTATCGCCTAATTGTTACGCCAAAAAGCCAACTTTGCCTAGCCTTAGTTGGCCATAGATAGCAGCTTATACATCACATAGACAACGTCTTAAAATCGGCTTATTTAAGCCTACAGACCATGATTATCAAGATATGAATAAAGATCAGCCCGTTCAACACACCCCGATGATGCAGCAATTCATGCGCATCAAATCGCAACATCCGGACACGTTACTTTTTTACCGCATGGGGGACTTTTACGAGCTGTTCTTTGACGATGCCAAAAAAGCCGCGCAGTTGCTGGATATTACACTCACCGCGCGCGGACATTCCGGCGGCCAACCGATTCCGATGGCCGGCATTCCCTACCATGCTGCGGAAAATTACATTGCCCGCCTGCTTAAACAAGGCGAATCGATCGCTATTTGTGAACAAATCGGCGATCCGGCCAAATCGAAGGGACCCGTCGAGCGTAAGGTGGTGCGCATTGTCACACCCGGCACGGTTACGGACGAAGCCTTGCTGGAAGACCGCAAGGACAATTTGCTGGTTGCATTGGCAGTGTTCGATAAATATTACGGCCTGGCAACACTGGACCTGGGCAGCGGCAAGTTCGTGCTGCAACAGCAAGACACCGAAACCCAGTTGCTCAGCGAGGTCGAGCGACTGAATCCCGCCGAATTGCTATATAGCGAAGAGACAGTATTACCTGCCGCTATCAAGGAACGCCGCGGCTTGTGTAAACGTCCGCCTTGGCATTTTGATTTGGATAGCTGCCGACAACAGATCTTAAAGCAGTTCAACAGCCATGATTTAAAAGGCTTCGGCTGCGAGCACCTGCCGGCAGCTATTTGCGCAGCGGGCTGTTTGTTGCAATATGTGCGCGACACCCAGCAGAGCGCCCTACCCCATATTCAAGGCATCCGGGTCGAAGATGCCGACGACGGCATCAGTCTGGATGCTGCCAGTCGCCGTAACCTGGAGTTGGATAGCCATCCCAGCGGACAATTGCAATACACTTTGCTAGGCGTGCTGGACAAAACCGCCACAGCCATGGGCGGACGCTGCCTGCGGCGCTGGATACATCGCCCTTTGCGCGATCATGCCGTCATCAACGGCCGCTATGCCTGCGTAGCCAGCTTGTTGGACAACCAGCTATTCCGGGATTTACAAACCAGTCTGCGCCAGGTCGGAGACATAGAGCGTATCAGCTCGCGCATTGCTTTAAAATCCGCCCGCCCACGGGATTTATTGGTTTTGCGCCAGACTCTGGAGGTGTTGCCGACCTTGCAAACTCAACTGGCCGATAGTGATAACCCGCACCTGGAGCAACTGCGGCTATCGCTACGGGAACAACCGCGCATGCTGGATCTGCTGCAACGCGCCATCATCGACAACCCGCCGGTCTTGATTCGCGATGGGGGTGTGATCGCGCCGGGCTATCACCCCGAGCTGGACGAACTGCGCAATCTCAGCCAAAACGCCGATCAATTTCTGATCGATATGGAGTTGCGCGAGCGCGCCGCCACCGGCATCAATAATCTAAAGGTCAATTACAACCGGGTGCATGGCTATTACATCGAAATATCCAACACCCAGGCCGACAAGGTACCGGCCCATTACACCCGCAAACAAACCTTGAAAGGCGCCGAGCGTTATATCACCGCTGAATTAAAAAGCTTTGAAGACAAGGTGCTCAGCGCCCGCGAAAAATCGCTGTCGTTCGAAAAAGCCTTGTATGAGGAGTTGTTGACTATTCTGGCGGCATCCTTACCTGACTTGCAAGTGTGCGCCGAGGCGCTGGCCGAGTTGGACGTACTGGTCAATTTTGCCGAGCGCGCCGAGACCTTGAATTTGTCGCAGCCGGTTCTCGATCAGGAACCCGGTATCAACATCCTTGCTGGCCGCCATTTGGTGGTGGAACAACTGTCCGGCATCCCGTTCGTGGCCAATGATTTGGATTTTTCCAACGAACGCCGGATGCTGGTGATTACCGGCCCGAATATGGGCGGTAAATCGACTTATATGCGTCAGGCGGCCTTGATCGTATTGCTGGCCCATATCGGCTGCTTTGTCCCGGCGCGATCCTTGCGCTGCGGACCAATCGATAAAATTTTTACCCGCATTGGCGCTTCGGATGACTTGTCCAGCGGCCGTTCGACCTTTATGGTGGAAATGTCGGAGACCGCCAACATTCTGCATAACGCCACTAGCAACAGCTTGATATTGATGGATGAAATCGGCCGCGGCACCAGCACTTTCGACGGCCTATCGCTGGCTTGGGCCTGCGCGGACTATCTTGCCAGGCAAACCCGCGCCTATACGCTGTTTGCCACCCATTATTTCGAGCTAACCACTCTGGCGGAAGAGCAGACCGGCATCAACAATATTCATTTGGATGCCATGGAGCATGGCGACAAAATCGTGTTTCTACACGCGGTGAAAGACGGCCCCGCCAGCCAGAGTTACGGGCTGCAAGTGGCCGCATTGGCGGGCGTACCGCAAAGCGTGATTGCGCACGCCAAACACAAACTGCAACAATTGGAAAACACGGCCTATATCGAACAGCAAAGTCATCTTGAAGTAAATCAGTTGGATTTATTTACCAGCCGGGAATGTCATCCGGCGGTGGTGCTTTTGGAGGAAATCGAACCCGATCAGCTCAGTCCGCGTCAGGCACTGGATGAATTGTATCGATTGAAGAAAATGTTGAAGGAATGGAAATAGCTCGAGCAAACCGCTAAATAGCGGGTAAGAATGGGGGCCAAGCCGCTGTCCATTCTTACCTATTCGTTACGACTTACAAATACCGACGAATCCAAATTTATTCGTTAGTTAAAATTTTCGCCAACTGTGCCGCGGGTACATAGCCCGGCAGAATATTACCTTTTTCGGTGACAATCATCGGCGTACCACTCATGCCAAACGCCTCGCCCAAGGCCATATGTTGATCAACTGGGTTGTCGCAGGTTTTAGACTCCAACGAATCGCCTTTTTTGGCGTCGGTTAAGGCCTTTTGCTTATCGGCTGCGCACCAAACCGAAACGGCTTTGGAATAAGACTCCGAACCCTTACCCGCTCTGGGGAAGAACAAATAACGCACGGTGATACCCTGTGCCATATATTGGTCGATTTCAGAATGCAATTTCCGGCAATAGCCGCAATCGATGTCGGTGAACACTGAAACCACATGTTTGCTGGTTGCCGGCTTGAAGATAATCATGTTTTTTTCACCGACTTTATCCAAAGCCAGTTTTCGTACACTCGCCAGCTTGCCTTCGGTGATATTTTTCTTTTCGACTGCATCGAACAACTGGCCTTGCAACAAGTAGCGGCCATCCTCGGAAGCGTAGAAAATATTACCGCCGGCGATCACTTCGAACAAGCCCTTAATTTCGCTTGGCTTGATGGAATCGACTTGTGCGCCCGGTATAAAGTCGCCTAAGGCTTTTTTAATTGCCGCTTCGTCCGCGGAAACGTTATTGACCGTCAGCATAGCGGCCGCAAACAATAAAATTCCAGAGATTTTTTTCATGGTATGACCAATTTTGAGGTTTTGATAAAGTGAGGTGGACTTTGAACCGAACATTTCGTTCAGCGCTATTGAAATAAACGATCCAGATCCAGGAACAGAGCCAGCGCCATTAAAGACATTAATACCAGCATACCCATCTGCTGAAAAACCATTTGCACCCGATCCGAAACCGGGCTGCCCTTAATGACTTCCAGCGCATAAAAAAGCAAATGACCACCGTCCAGGACGGGTACCGGCAAAAGATTCAAAACACCTAAGCTGACACTGATTAAACCTAAAAACTTCAGGAAGGCGGTAAAACCCATTTCGGCCGACTGGCCGGCGTACTGGGCAATACTGATAGGCCCGCTTAAATTTTTCACCGAGGCTGAACCGACAAACATTTTGCCGATCATTTTTACGGTGCTCAGCGAATAAAACCAGGTTTTTTCGAATGCCGCCGGAATGGCTTCCAGGGGCGATAGCGAATACTCTACCTGCAAATCACGCATCATTGCCTCGGGTATCTCTACCCCGGCGCCGATTTTTCCGACTACTTTGCCGTCCGCCTGTTCCTCTTTTCGCGGTGTCAATTTGATTTGCGTTTGTACTTCATTGCGTTCCAACGTGACATTAATCTCGACATCCGGCTTGGCTTGAATGTAATCGACCCATTGTTGCCAATCCTCAATCGGCTGATCGTCAGCGCGCACTATCAAATCGCCGGTTTGCAAGCCGGCTTGTTTGGCCGAACCGTCTTCCATCAGTTTGCCGATAATCGGTTTAATGACCGGCAAAAACGGCTTTAAACCCAGCCGTTCGTTCAAAACCTCCGGGCTTTGCACATCGCCATCGGTCAGAACCAGCGCCCGAAATTGCTTCTGGTCGTCGCGGGTTATTACATCGACAACGATATCGCGTTGGCCATCGATAGCCAATGAAAACAACGCATCCAAGGCCATGGCCCAGGTAGGGGTGGGTTTTTGGTTGACACTGATAATTTGGTCGCCCGCTTGAAACCCGGCTTCCGCTGCTAGGGTGCCGGTCGTGACCTCGCCTAACACGGGTTTTAAGCCGGTTTCACCCACCACCATGACCACCCAGAACAAAATCACCGCCAGGATTAAATTAAACACCGGACCGGCGGCAACGATAAGCGTCCTGACGCCGACCGATTGCCTGTTGAATGCGTAGGGCAAATCCGCGGCCACCACCTCGCCTTCCCGTTCGTCGACCATCTTGACGTAGCCGCCGAGGGGTATGGCGGACACCACGAATTCAGTCTGTTCCGGCGCTTTTTGGTAAGCCCACAACTTTTTGCCGAAACCGATCGAAAAACGAATCACCTTGACCCCTGTCAGCCGCGCCACCCAGAAATGGCCCAGCTCATGAAATGCAACCAGCACCGCAATCGCTACGCTAAAGTAAAACAGGGTATGCAGGGTTTCCATCAGGCCGCCAAGCGTCCGATAACCGTTTTGGCTACAGCCCGCGCTTGCCGGTCTGCTTGTAGAACCAATTCCAGGCTATCGGCATTGTCCGGTTTAAATTGAGCCATACTGCGCTCAATGATGATGGCGATATCGGTGAATTTAACGTCTTCATTTAAAAAGGCTTCGACGGCGATTTCGTTGGCCGCATTCAAGACGGTCGGCATGATGCCTCCGGCTTTAATCGCTTCGTAAGCCAGCCTTAAACAAGGAAAGCGCTGCAGATCGGGCCGTTCGAAATCCATATGTCCTACTTCGAAAATATCCAAAGGCGTCACACCGGAATCAAAGCGTTCCGGCCAAGCCATGGCATGGGCGATCGGAGTGCGCATATCAGGGTTACCCATTTGTGCCAATACCGATCCATCGACGTAATCGACCATGGAATGAATGATGCTTTGCGGATGAATCACCACCTGAATCTGATCGGGATCCATGTTAAACAGCAGACACGCTTCGATCAACTCCAGACCTTTGTTCATCATGGTGGCCGAGTCCACCGATATTTTCCGGCCCATGTCCCATTTCGGGTGCGCCACAGCTTGATCCGGGGTCATGTCGGCTAATGTCTCAAGCGGCGATTTACGGAAAGGGCCGCCGGACGCGGTTAACAAAATTCGGCGGGCTTGTTTGGCGGTATGCCCTGGTGTATAGCCGGACGGCATGCATTGAAAAATGGCATTATGTTCGCTGTCTATCGGCAACAATACCGCACCGGAATCGCTGACGGCCTGCATGAAGATTTGCCCGGACATCACCAACGCTTCCTTATTGGCCAGCAATACGGTTTTGCCGGCTTTGGCCGCCGCTAAGGTAGGCAATAAGCCGGCCGCGCCGACGATCGCCGCCATGACCGCATCGACATTTTCTAACGTTGCCACTTGTGTCAATGCTTCGGCACCAGCCAAAACCTTAATATCCGCAACGGTGGATGCCGCTATCCGCTGCTTGAATTCCTCGGCCTTGCTTTCGGTAGCCACTACCGCATATTCCGGGTGGTGCGTGACACATTGTTCATACAACGCATCGATATTGCCGTTGGCGGTTAACGCAATTACTCGATATTGGTCGGGGTGGCGCGCTACCACGTCGAGGGTGCTAACGCCTATCGAGCCCGTGGCCCCGAGAATGCAAATACCTTTCATGCGAATACGCTCCGGCCGATCAGCACGATGCCGGCATAGAAAAACGGTGCGGCGGCAATGATGCTATCGACTCTATCCAAAATACCGCCATGACCGGGCAACAGGCTGCCGCTGTCTTTAACACCTTTTTGTCTTTTAACCAGGCTGAAAAATAAATCGCCATATATGGAGACCAGTACGGTCAAAACCGAGAGTATCAGTAAATCTATGGTCATCAGAATGGCCAATGCCGCATCGTCGGATTGCAAAGCTTCCAAACCGTAATACAAACGCAAGCCTATGGCGCAGATCACTGCCGCCACCGCTGCACCATACATGCCTTGCACGGTTTTTCCCGGGCTGATTTCCGGCGACAATTTATCTTTGCCCCATTTTTTGCCGACAAAATATGCACTGATATCCGCCGAACAAATTAAAACCAGGAAGTACAACACCATACTTGGGCCATAGTAGGCCCTTAATTTGGTCAAGAACATCCAGGCGGACAGCAATACCAACCAGCCCAAAAAGGCTTTGACGCGCGGTTTAAAGTCTATAGTCAACAACTGTGCTGCCGATTGTCTGATGACTATCATGGCCAGCACCCAAAACAATACCGGAGCAATCACAAACCACTCCAGGGCATCGGAGTAGTCTTTGACCTCCGGCCATTCCATGGCTTCGCCTAACAATTCCAGAAACACCGTCCAATACGTGACGCCCAGCATGGGGAAAATTAAAGCCACGAAAAACAATATCTTTTTACTCGGCTTTTCCACGCTGGTCAGTGATAACCATTCCCAAGCGGCGCCGAAAGTAATAACAGCGATAAACAATGAAAAATAGATGGCAGGCAATTGCAAAACTGCCAAAACGACGACAGCCGCTAATACCGATGCCGTTAAAATGCGTTGTACTAACATAGTTTACTTTTAATTATTATGGTTATGGAAAGTGCCTAAAGAATACGCTTATCAATGACTTGCTCGCCGGTATGACCAAATCGCCGCTGTCTACTCTTAAAACTATCAATGGCTTTTTGCATCATGGCTTGATCAAATTCCGGCCATAGTACATCGGTAAAGAAAAATTCGGTATAAGCCAATTGCCAAAGTAAAAAATTACTCACCCGTTCTTCGCCACCTGAACGAATGAACAAATCCGGTTCCGGCAAATCAGCCGTTACCAAATGGCTGTTAATTAATTCTTCAGTAATGTCCTGTTCCTGAATTTGGCCGGCTTTGATGCCGGCGGCAATTTTTTGCGCCGCTTGAGTAATATCCCAGCGGCCACCGTAGTTAGCCGCAATCAACAAGGTCAAACCGTCGTTTTGAGCGGTCTGCGCTTCGGCGGCACGGATTTTTTCCTGCAACTTTTCCGGAAACGCCGCTTTATCGCCAATGATACGCAACCGGATATTGTTTTTATCCAGCTTATCGACCTGGGTTTTCAGCGTATTCATGAATAGCTCCATCAACAAACTGACTTCTTCCTTGGGTCGCCGCCAATTTTCACTGCTAAAGGCAAACAACGACAACACTTCGATGTTTTGCTTGGCGCAGTATTCAACAATTTTTCTAACCGCTTTTACGCCCGCATGATGTCCCATGATTCTTGGCATCATACGCTTTTGCGCCCAGCGACCGTTACCGTCCATGATAATGGCGATATGCTTCGGATTGCTTCCGTTGATTATCAAATTGCTACCCAGTTCGTTTGCCATGTGTGTGCTCGATCATCTACATGGACAGCAAATCAGCTTCTTTTTCTTCGAGATGCTTTTCCACTTCTTTGATGTATTGATCGGTCAATTTCTGAATTTTATCTTCGCCTTGCCGGGCATCGTCCTCGGAAATCAGTTTTTCCTTTAAGGCGTCCTTAATAGCCGCATTGGCATCGCGGCGAATGTTTCTAATCGAAACCCGGCCCTGTTCGGCTTCGTTTTTTACCACTTTCACCAACTCGCGGCGACGTTCTTCGGTTAACGCCGGTAACGGAATCCGAATCACCGTTCCCTGGGTTGCCGGGTTTAAGCCCAAACCGGAAGACATAATAGCTTTTTCAATGGCTTGCACCATGCCTTTTTCCCAAGGCACCACTTTCAGGGTTCTGGCGTCTTCAACCGAAACGTTGGCGACTTGCGATAATTGCGAATCAGAACCGTAATAACTCACACTGATCTGGTCCAGCAGACTAGGGTGGGCCCGTCCGGTTCTGATCTTGGTAAAGGCTTTTTGCAGCGCTTCTATGCTTTTTGCCATTCGCGCTGCGGCATCTTGTTGAATATCACTGATCATTCTATTTCCTCACAATTAAAGAGCCGATGTCTTCACCGCGCATTAAACGCATGACCGCTCCAGGCTCAAAAATATTCATTACCCGCATGGGCAGGTTGTTGTCACGGCATAATACCAAGGCCGTGGTATCCATTACGTTTAGACGCTGGTCTATCGCTTCGTCGTAAGTTAAACGTGAATAAAACACGGCATCGGCTACCCTGTTGGGATCCGCTGAATAAACGCCCTTGACCTTTGTGGCCTTGATCATCAATTGAGCGTCGATTTCAATGGCCCGTAAACTGGCGGCGGTATCGGTGGTAAAAAACGGATTACCGGTACCGGCGGCAAAAATAGTCACCCGGCCTTTTTCCAAATGCCTGACGGCGCGACGGCGAATGTAATCCTCGCAAACTTGGTTAATTTTCAATGCGGTCATAACCCGTACTGGTTGCCCCAGGTATTCCAAGGCATCCTGCATTGCCAACGCATTGATAACAGTGGCCAGCATACCCATTTGATCGCTGGTAACCCGATTCAAGCCGTCGGAGGCCTTTTCCGCGCCGCGCAGGATATTCCCACCGCCTATTACCAAACCTACTTGAATACCGGCATCACATAAATCCTTAACTTCTTGCGCTAAACGTTGAACGATGTTGGGATCGATACTACCCCCTTTTTCGCTCATTAGTGCTTCACCGCTTAATTTAAGTAAAATTCTCTGACAAATGATCTGACTCATAATCGAAGTATCCAAGGTTGAAGGGTTAAAGCAATTAATCCGGCACAGAAAAAAACCCGGTTCTCACCGGGTTTTCCACGAGGCTTTAGCCTCTAACTTGCGCCATTACTTCAGCGGCAAAGTCTTCTTCTTTCTTCTCAATACCTTCACCGACTTCAAAACGAGCGAAGCGTACCACTGAGTTACCCTTGGAAGACAGCAATTTACCGACAGTCATACTGTCGTCTTTGATGAAGGCTTGACCAACCAAAGTAATTTCAGCCAGGAATTTGCTGATACGGCCACCAATCATTTTCTCAACGATTTCGGCAGGTTTGCCGCTTTCCAAGGCTTGGGCGGAAAAAATCTCTTTTTCCTTGGCAATCACCTCGGCGGACACTTGGTCTTCAGACACAAATTCTGGCTTGGAAGCGGCAATATGCATGGCAATGTCTTTACCCAGTACGCTGTCGTCCTTAGCTAATTCAACGATAACGCCGATTTTGCTACCGTGCAGGTAGCAGGCTTGGCCGCCTTCCGCGGTAACGAATTTTTGAAAACGTCTCACAGTGATGTTTTCACCTAATTTGGCGATCAGTGCCCGGCGGGTTTCGTCAAGGGTTTGACCGTTTGCCAAAACCATGCCTTGCAATTGCTCTTCGTTATCAACATCAGCCGACAACAAGGCATTCACCACGTCGGTTACAAAAGCGGAAAAATCATCGCCTTTGGCAACGAAATCGGTTTCGCAATTCACATCCGCCATGGCCACAGTTTTGTTATCCGCGGAGACTTTAACCCCGATCACGCCTTCGGCTGCGATACGACCTGATTTTTTATCGGCTTTAGCCAGACCGGATTTACGCATGTTCTCGATGGCCAATTCCATATCGCCATTGGCTTCAACCAAGGCTTTTTTACATTCCATCATCCCAGAACCTGTACGTTCACGCAGTTCCTTAACCATCGCCGCACTAATATTCATTATTTTTTCCTCAAGTATTATTAACTAAAAAAACGCCTCACAAAGGAGGCGTTTAAAAGACTAAAATCCGAACCCGACATCAATCGGCTTCGGGTGCGCCCGGTTTAAATTTCCGAGCTGCAAAAACTTACGCTTCCGCTGCAACTTCCTCGACGAAATCATCCGATTTTGTACCGGCATCCATACGCAAAGCTTTAGCTTCCAAAACAGCAGCTGCCGCACTTTGGCAATACAGGGTTACCGCACGAATCGAGTCATCGTTGCCGGGGATTACATAATCGACATTGTCTGGCGAGTTGTTGGAATCAACCACGCCGATAACAGGAATACCCAGTTTTTTGGCTTCCATAATAGCGTTCTTTTCGTAGCCAACATCCAATACAAAAATCGCATCGGGAGTGCCGCGCATGTCTTTGATACCGCCCAGACTGCGTTCCAGCTTCTCCAATTCACGCTCCATACCCAAAGCTTCTTTTTTGCTGAAACGTTGGTATAAAGTACCGTCGGCTTTCATCGCTTCCAGTTCTTTCAGGCGATTGATGGATTTTTTGATGGTTTTGAAGTTGGTCAACATACCACCCAACCAACGATGGTTAACGAAGGGCATGCCGCAACGTTTTGCTTCTTCCGCCACCGCTTTACGGGCGGCTTTTTTGGTACCAACAAACAGAATACTGCCTTTGTTGGCTGTCATTTGACCCAGATAATTCATCGCGTCGTTAAACATCGGCAGCGTTTGTTCCAAATCAATGATATGGATCTTGTTACGGGCACCGAATAAATAGGAAGCCATTTTAGGGTTCCAGTAACGAGTTTGGTGTCCAAAATGAACACCCGCTTCTAACATTTGACGCATTGACACTGCTGCCATTTATTTCTCCTAAAGATTTGCCGAATGATTCGGCGTTGGGTTACGCCTCCGCACTGTCCCGACTGATGACCGATTACCGTGTTTCCACTGCAACCGGCACCCCATCAATCGTGTCGACAGACGTGAGTATTAAACATAGTGAACTTCACTTTATACCATGATTACAATTTCACAACAATACCAAGTCTGATAGACTGTCATTAAACCAAGATAGCAACACCCTCTATATTAGCCACCTCGTTTTCATAATTTACCCCAAATACCCTGATGAGCATTGCTATAAAAACAGCTGACGAAATTGAAAAAATGCGCATTGCAGGCAAACTTGCCGCCGATGTATTAGAAATGATTGCCCCGTATGTGATCGTAGGCGTCACGACTGACGAGCTCGACCGGATTTGTCACGATTTCATCGTTAACGAACAACAAGCCATCCCCGCCCCGCTCAACTATCGGGGCTTCCCCAAATCGATCTGCACGTCGATTAACCATCAAATTTGCCACGGCATCCCCAGCGATAAAAAACTCAAAAGCGGCGATATTGTCAATGTTGATATTACCGTTATCAAAGACGGCTACCACGGTGACACCAGCAAAATGTTTTGCGTTGGCGATGTCAGCCCACACGCCAAACGTCTGGTTGAAATTACCCGCCAATGCATGTTTCTGGGCATAGAGCAGGTCAAACCCGGCGCCCATTTCGGCGATATCGGCCATGCCATTCAACAACACGCCGAAAGCAACCGCTACACGGTGGTTCGGGAATTTTGCGGCCACGGCATCGGTAAAAAATTTCACGAAGACCCACATGTCATGCATTTTGGCAAACGCGGTGACGGGGCAGTGATTGAGCCGGGGATGATTTTCACTATCGAGCCCATGATCAATATCGGTAAACGGCACATGAAAATTCTTTCCGATGGCTGGACCGCCGTCACCAAGGACCGCAGCCTATCCGCCCAATGGGAACACACAATTCTGGTAACCGATTCCGGTTACGAAATATTGACCTTGCGCCAGGAAGAACGGTGACCGACTCTATATTTACCGAAGCGTATTTCGCCAAAAGCTTTGAAGATCCTCAACCTATCGCGGCCTTTAAAAATGCCATTGCCAGCGAAAACGAACAACTAAAGCTTCGTTTTAATCCCGCCCAATCGCCGACGGACCTGCTCAGCGAAAACGCCGGCTTTATCGATAACCTTCTATCCGCCTGCTGGACGCATTTTTTGGCTGATGAAGCCGATCATCAGGCTTTAATCGCCACGGGCGGCTATGGTCGCAGCGAGTTGTTTCCCTATTCCGACATCGACATCCTGATTGTTTTAAATCAGGAGTTTAGCGATAAAACCCAAAACGGCCTGTCCGCTTTCAGTAACTTTCTTTGGGATATCGGCCTGAAGCCCGGCCTCAGAACCTGTTTTACCAGCGAATGCGTAGCCTTCGCCCTACAGGACCAAACCATTTTCACCAGCCTGCTGGAAATGCGTCTGGTCAACGGCAATGCAGATTTATTCGAAGCACTTTCCAAACAAATCATCAACACCCAGCTTTGGTCTTCGGAGCGGTTTTTCCTGGCCAAAATGAGCGAACAAGAGCAGCGCTATAGCAAATTCCATGACACCGCTTACAATCTGGAGCCCAACATTAAGGAAGGACCGGGCGGGCTTAGAGATATACAAGTCATCAGCTGGGTTTTCAAGCATCATTACAACGCACACTCCCTGCGCGAACTAATTAGGTACGGCTTTCTGCCCCGCTCGGAATACGACAGTCTGGTAGCCGCCCGCGACATACTCTGGCGACTGCGCTTTGCCCTACACTGTCTGACCAGCCGCTGCGAAGACCGGTTATTATTCGACCATCAACGCGAAATGGCCGACTTGTTTGGCCATACCGACGAAGACGGCAATCCAGATGTCGAACAGTTTATGCAGTTTTTCTTTAAAACAGTCGTGGATATTGAGCGACTTAACGAAATGCTGCTGCAATTGTTGAACGAACGCCTGATTAATAATCACGAAACCCTCACCCCGAGCCCGATTACAGCCAACTTTTCATCCATTGCCGGCTACCTGGAAGTCAGCCACGAAGATGTGTTTCAAAATCATCCTTTGGCGCTACTGGAAATTTTCCTGCTGCTTCAGCAATCACCCTCGCTAAAAGGCATTCGCGCCAGCACCATCAGACTTATTCGCAAAAGTCTGAGTTTGATCGACGAAGACTTTCGCCGCAACAAGCAAGCCAACCGGCTATTTATCGAAATACTCAGACAACCCCGCGGCATCACCCACCAGCTCAAACGCATGAACCGCTACGGCGTTCTGGCGGCGTATTTACCGGATTTTGCCAACATCGTCGCCCGCATGCAGTACGATTTATTTCACATCTATACCGTGGATGAACATACGCTGTTTGTGATTAGAAATCTCAGACGCTTTGCATTGAACAAGCACAGCAAGGAACTGCCGTTTTGCAACAATATTTTTCTGCTCACACCTAAGCCCGATGTCTTGTATATCGCCGCCCTGTTTCATGACATTGCCAAAGGCCGCGGCGGTGACCACTCTTCGCTGGGCGAGAAAATTGCCCTAGATTTCTGCAAGCAACACAGCCTATCCAGACAGGACAGCAAGTTGATTACCTGGCTGGTTCGCAACCATTTGTTGATGTCGATGACGGCGCAACGCAAGGATATAAGCGACCCTGACGTCATTCACAACTTCGCCTCGCAAGTGGGTAGCATCGAGTACCTGAATTATCTGTATTTATTGACCGTCGCCGACATAAGGGCCACCAATCCCAGCTTATGGAATACCTGGAAAGATGCACTATTAAAAGAACTTTATATCGCCACGCATCGCGCACTGCATCGCGGACTGCAAAACCCGGTCGCCCATTCCGAACGCATCAAGGAAACCCAGAAAGAGGCACACCGCGAACTGATCAAACTCGGCATAAGCAAACGCGCTATTTCAACATCCTGGCAACATTTAAGCGGCGATTACTTTTTACGCTATTCCGCCGACGAAATTGCCTGGCACACCATTGCCATTGCAGCTTCGACAGAAGAAGAATTACCCTTGGTCTTGCTGCGCCCACAAACCCAACGCGGCAGCGCCGAAATTTTTGTCTACACTCGCAATAAAGCTCAGATATTTTCCATTTGCACCGGGACACTGGATCACTTGGGCTTGACGATTCTAGATGCCCGCATCATCACCACCGAAGATCAATACGTTTTAAACAGCTTTCAGGTTTTGGAACAATCGGGGGAAGCGATCAACGATTTGTATCGGGAAATCCATATCTGCGATACCTTACGGCAGGGCTTGATTAACAAAAAAGTCAGCCTGTCGAAAAATATTCACAAACAATCCAGGCAGGCCCGCCACTTTCCAATCGAAACCAGCGCGACCCTTTTGGACAATCCGCACAGCAAACACACCACTATCGAACTGATTACCACCGACTACGCCGGCCTGCTATCCACCATAGGCAAAGCCTTCACGGAGCTGAACATACAACTGCACGACGCCAAAATCACCACCATCGGCAGCCGGGCGGAAGACATGTTTTATGTCACGGATCAAAATGGCCAACCTATTCTGGATCCGCAAGAAAAAGCCAGAATCAGCGCAACGATTCTACGTTACTTGGCCGACAAAAATTAATGCATATCCGTTGGCTTTACCCCAAAAAATAACAAACCTTCATCCTGAATATTTCGCAGAACGAAGGTTTTCAGTGCGTATCCAGACCTTGTCCTCTCGCCAGCTTTGGCAATCGCCCTTCCAATCCCATGGCCGCCTTCATGACCTTGTTTCTGACCGGAGCCAGGCGTTGCGCCAAGCCCAGCCCCAGGTTTCTAATGAATTTGACCGGTAAAATATTATTGCTAAACGACTGATAAAACACATCCATTACCGTCATCATTTTCAAATTTTCATTGCGCCGCATGGCTTCATAGCGCTTTAAAACCGAAACCTCGGCAATATCCTTACCTCGTCTATGCGCATCAACCAATACTTCCGCCAAAGCGGCAGCGTCCAGCAGGCCGATATTGACACCCTGCCCCGCCAACGGATTGATCATATGCGCCGCGTCACCCACCAGCGCCACCCCCTGTTTTATATAGCTTTGGGCATGCTGACGCTTCAACGGAAAACTCGCCACGCCCAGCACGTGATTTATTTGCCCCAAACAGTCGGGAAAAGCCGCCAGCAACTCGTCTTTGAGCCGATCATAAGGTAAAGCCTTTAAACGCCGAACCTCATCGGGGGACTGGTACCATACGATCGAGCCATAATTTCCAGTCAAAGGTAAAAACGCTTGCGGGCCGCTCGGCACAAAACGTTGCCAGGTAATATCCTGCTGTGGATAAGCGGTTTCCACATAAATAACCAGTGCGTGCTGGTTATAATCCCGCCTCGTCACGCCTAACCCTACCGCCTGCCTCGCACGGGACTGACCGCCATCGGCAGCCACCAGCAACCGGGTCTGTAATACCTGCCCATCCGCCAGCACCACTTCGCTTTCCCGACCGTCATAGTGAATTTTACTAATCGACTGAGGCATTAACAGCGTGACATTGCTAAAATCCGCCAGACGTTCCAGCAGTGCCAATTGGGTAATTCTGTTTTCGACGATGTACCCCAACTCGGGGGCTCGCACATCGTCGCTGTTAAAGGTAGTGTCGCCGGCAGTTTCCCAAACCCGCATACGCTTGAATGGACAATAACGCCTCGAGGTGATGCCTTGCCAGGCGCCAACCATATCCAGAATATTACGTGAAGCGATACTCAATGCCGAAACCCGCAAATCATGCGGTTGATCGGGCGAAAACGCGTCTGGTACTTGGGCCTCGATAATCGCCACTTTAAGGCCACTGCCGCCCAGGCAACACGCAACCGCGGCGCCGACCATGCCGCCGCCAACTATCAACACATCAAATTTTGGTTTCATATTTTGTCACAGAGTATTAAAACATTAGCCTGACAACCTAGCCAGTATTTACACGGCTCGCGAAATGACAGGAAAGCCGCTGCGTGTTATGATTGGAAAGTTTCACTAACTGAAATTTAGAACAACCTCGCAAGCTTGTTGCCGCTTTCGACGACTCTAACACGCGGCAGAGAGAAAAACCATAAACAGCGTTTGCTATAAGGTAATTACCTGGCAACGCAATTAACCAGCAAGACAGGATCTGGATAGCAATGATCAATAACGCCCAGAAAAACAACGCAACACATATGCTTTACGACGCCGATTTATCTCAGGACAGCTGCGGTGTAGGTTTTATCACTCGCAAAGACAGCAAACAGACGCACGCTCTTCTGGTCAAGTCGCACGAAGCCTTGTGCACCATTCCGCATCGCGGCGGCATGAGTGCCGAAGGTATCGGTGACGGCGCGGGCGTAAACATTGACCTGTCTTTAAAGTTTTTCCGAAAAATTACCGGTATCGACAATTTAGAATTAGGCCAATTTGGCGTGGCCAATTTCTTTTTCCCGGAAGATCATGCCCATTACGACTCCACCGCAACGCAGTTAGTGGAAGATCACCTGAAAGAATTCGACCTGCCGGTCATAAAATGGCGCGAGGTACCGGTAGACAAATCAGTGTTAAATGCAGCCGCCGTCAAAGCGCAATTACCGATTAAACAGCTGATTTTCGGCCGTCCCGCCGCTTTAAAAAATGCCAGCCACCACGAATTTGAGCGCCACATCCAAAAAGCTTTACTGACGATTGAAGCGGATGGTTTTAGCCGCCCTGAATTGCAAGGCTTTTACCCGCTGTCCATGAGTTCTCGCACGCAAGTCTATAAAGGCCGCTTAAACTCCTTTGAGGTAATCCCTTATTTCATCGATCTGTACGATACAGACCACGAAATTTGCACGCTGTTTTTCCATACCCGTTTTTCCACCAATACCGCGCCGGCCACCATGATGGCTCAGCCATTCCGTTACATGGCACACAACGGCGAGTTAAACACGGACAAGAAAAACCGTCTCAGCGAAAACGCCATTGCCCGCCAAAACAATAAACATGTGGTTTTCCCATGCGGACAATCCGACTCCGGCCGACTAGACCAAACCCTGACCCGCCGCATCAACGAAGACGAATTGGACATCGTAACCGCTATTTTGGCCATGATGCCGCCGGCTTGGGAAAACGACCCGACCTTGTCTGACGATGTGCGGGCAATGCTGGCGTTCTTCAGCCTATACGAAGAAAAAAATGATGGTCCGGCCGCGTTAATTTTCAATGACGGCATCCGGGTCGGCGCCCGTCTGGATCGTCTGGGTTTACGTCCTTTACGCTCGGTGGAAACCACCGAATATCTGGCCGTCATGTCGGAAGCCGGCCAAATAGACTTTCCACCGGAAGACGTTTTATACCGCGGCCGTATCGAAGCCGGCGGCATGTTGTATTTCGATCACGGCACCGGCCAATCCTACAATAGCCTTCAGGTTTTGGAGCGCCTGGCCAAGGAACATGACTACAAAGCCATGCTGGCCGAGCGCAGCCTGCACCTGAACGATCTACCCAAGGTCGAGCTTGCCGAGATCGGCAACGATCACGAACTGAATATCGATCAGCGCCACACCGCCTATTCCTTGAACCAGGAAAGTTTTAAGTTTTTACTGGACCCCATTCTGCAAACCGGCTTGGAAAAAGTTTCCGCCATGGGCTACGGTTTGGCGCCAAATGCATTGAGCGCGGCGGAAGGCGGCATGTCCCGCTACTTCAGCCAACGCTTTGCGCAAGTAACCAATCCGCCTTTGGATTCGCTGCGCGAAAGCGACGGCATGACCTTGCGGGTAGCCTTGGGCGCCAAACCGACCTTCGCACCCAGCCACAGCAAGCAATTGATGATCGAATCGCCAATCCTGCAGCGCACCCAACTGGAACAGATACGCAGGCAAGTCCAAGTCAAAACCGTCACACTAGACATGCTGTACACGCCGGACTTTGACGATGCCGTGCAAAACGAGAAAGCCATTGAACTGGCGCTTGAAAATGTATGCGAACAAGTCGAACTGGCCGCGCGCGGTAATACCGGTATTATCATTTTGAGCGACGCCAACATCAGCAAAACCAAAGCAGCCATACCTGCGCTGCTGATGGTCGCCGCCGCCAACCAGCATATGGTGAAACACGGCTTACGCTTTAATTCTTCACTGATTATGGAAACCGGCCAAGCCGCCAGCCCGCACGATGTCGCCACTATACTGGGTTTCGGCGCTTCCGCGATCTGCCCACTGAGTATTCATAACCGGGTGATGACCGAATACAGCGACCCCGCCAGCCGACAAAAAGCCTTAAATAACTTCCAAAAAGGCGTGGAAAAATCGCTGATGAAAACCATGGGCAAATTCGGCCTGTGTACAGCGGAAAGTTATATCGGCGGCGAGTTCTTCGAATCCAACTATCTGGATACAGAAGAACCAAAACTACAAGCCTATTTTCCCAACATCAATGCTTCAGTGGGCGGCGTCCGCTATTCGGACATTGCCGCCAGCGCCACCGAATGGCACCACAAAGCCTTGTCCGTCGAAGACGAAAACGATATTCCGTTCCTGGGGTTGTTCAAAGAGCGTCAGGAAGGCGCCGGCCATACCTTTGGCAACACTGCGGTACGCGAATATATCAACATGACCGATGAGCCCATTTTGTACATTCCGCGGGAGCAAGCCGCCGAAGCCAGCGACACGGCTTATTTGGACTTCGGTTACGAAAAACGCACCCCCGAACAAATCGACGCGTTCGGCATTACCCCGGCTTACCGCAGCTTTAGCCGCAATCTGGCCCAGGAGCGGGCCAACCGCCCGGCCGCGCTACGTGATGTAATGGACTTCCCGATCGATATTACCGCCGCCAACAGCAAAGCCGATTTTGACCGTCTGCTGGGCAGCCAGAATTTAATCGGTAACAACAATTTTGTGATTCGCGGCTTAAACGCCGAGAAAAGCAATGGCGTTGTTTTTACGCTAAGCCTGACCAACGACAACCGCAAAGCCCGCCTGGAACAATTGGCCGAGCATTTCAAAGCACGCTTTGCCGGTTACGATTTCGGTTTAACCGTAGAAAATACCAGCATCAGTCTGCGCGTCAACGATAGCGATAGCGTCGTTTACCACTATCTGAACAACCTGCGCACGGCCCGCAGCGCTATTACCCTGGACAAGGTGCAACCTGCGCACGAAATCACCTCCACCTTTGCCTCCGGTGCAATGAGCCACGGGGCTTTATTAGCGGAAGCACATGAAGCCGTGGCGCAAGGCACCAACATTGCCGGCGCGAAAAGCAACTCCGGCGAAGGCGGTGAGCATTCCAGCCGTTTTGGTACGCTACGCTCCAGTAAAATCAAACAGTTCGCCTCCGGACGTTTCGGGGTCTGGGCTGGCTATCTGGCCGATCCGACCATTGAAGAAATCGAGATCAAAATCGGCCAAGGCGCAAAACCCGGCGAAGGCGGCCAATTACCCGCACCCAAGGTATCGGTGGAAATCGCCGCCTTGCGCGGCGGTACCCCCAAAGTAGAACTGGTCAGCCCTCCGCCGCATCACGACACCTATTCGATCGAAGATTTGGGTCAATTAATACACGACGCCAAGGCTGCCCGGGTCAAAGTGGTTGTCAAACTGGTCTCTTCCGAAGGCATAGGCACCATCGCCGTCGGCGTGGCCAAAGCCGGTGCCGATGTGATTAACGTGGCCGGCAACACCGGTGGTACCGGCGCGGCCGCGGTAACCAGTTTGAAAAACACCGGCCGTTCACCCGAAATCGGCATCGCCGAGGTACACCAGGCATTAGCGGCAAACGGTTTGCGTGAAAAAATCGTATTACGCTGTAGTGCCGCGCACCAGAACGGTGTCGACGTGGTCAAATCCGCCATACTCGGCGGCGACTCCTTCGAATTCGGCACCACAGCGCTGATGATGCTGCGCTGCGTGATGGCGAAAAACTGCAACATCCGCTGCCCAGCCGGCTTGACCACCGCCCATGAAGAATTCAAAGGCGATCCGCGGGTACTGGCGCAGTTTTTCATGAACCTGGCCCAAGAAGTACGCGAAATTTTGGCCAACCTCGGTTACGCCAGTTTGCGGGACATTCGCGGTCAAACTGAATTGCTGCATTTAATCAACCACTCCAGCATGGTCGGTCAAATTCACTTACATAAACTACTGGCGGAAATCCAGGAAATTAAAATTGAAAAACCGATTTATCTGGAAAAAGATTTTACCATCGACGACAAAATTTTTGCCCAAGTCAAAACGGCCCTATTCGAACAAGGTCAAAAGCAGGTAATCGTTGAAGGAGACGAGTTCAAGCTGAACAACCGCAACAAAACGGTAGGCGGGCAAACCGCTATCGACATTGAGCGTTTGTTGCAATATGGACTGAGTGCCGACCAACTCGCCGCGTCAAAAATTATCTATACTAACCAGCATGGCCGCCGCTATCTGGCCGATGACACCATCATCGTCCGTACCCACGGCTCGGCGGGGCAAAGTTATGCGGCGTTCAACAACGACGGCATGCGCATGGAACACACCGGCACCTGTAACGACGGCGTGGGTAAAACCGCTTGCGGCGGCACTATCGTCATCAAATCGCCAGGCGGCGGCTCGGATAAACCCGGCGAAAACGTACTGATCGGCAACTTCGCTCTGTTCGGTGCTTCCGGCGGCAGAACGTTTATCAATGGCGAGGCCGGCGACCGCTTTGCGGTGCGCAACTCCGGCGCCATGGCTGTGGTGGAAGGCGTCGGCGACTTCGGTTGCGAATATATGATCAACGGCGCGGTTTTGAATCTGGGCGGCTTCGGTAAAGGCTTCTGCACCGGCATGTCCGGCGGCAATGCCTACCAGTACGACCCGGAAAACCGCTTGCAGGACTTGTACGACAAAACCTCCGTCAGTATTCACAGCCTCGCCGATGGTAGCGATGCAGCCGCCAGCCATGAACAATTCATTCTGTACATGCTGGAGCAACACATCGAACACACCGGCTCGAAAAAAGCCAAGGCCATTTTGGGTAACTGGCCGGAAGAGCGCCAGCATTTTAAATTCGCACTGCCGTTGTGGTTGAACAGAACTCAAACAGCGGAATTCCTCAGCCAATCCATGGACCGCAAAGCCATGATCGAGGAATTGTCAGTGGCTTACGCACAGAAACAAATCGAGCTGATCAAACAGGCTTATAAAAACAACGCCACGTTATTTAACGGCGCCATCCCCGGCTATGGCAACGTCGACAACGAATTGACCCTAAAGCTGATCAACAGCTATGCCGTTATCGACAAGGCGCAGCAAATTGCCAAGGATCAACTGAACAAGGCCGGTCAACCGCTGACTGAAGCCCTGATCGACAAACATGCCCGCATTTTGGTGATGGACAGACCGCGTAAACTGCAGGATGCCTTAATCAAAAACATCCGCGAAGCATATAGTCAATACGACGATGGACAGCTGGCGACCCTGATGGCGGAAAAACGTTTGAACGACTACAAAACCACCCTGATGCTGCGCGACGTGCAAAGTATCTTTTCCATCGGCTCTACTGCCTGGATCATCGAACAGGATAATCTCAACCGCCAGGCTCTGGCCGGTTTACCGTCCATCGATAAAAACCTTGCCAGCCTGGAAAGTATGGCCATAGTCAAGGACATGCTGGAGAACGAAACAGCCTAATAGACTGATTAGGTAGGCGGGATTCAACCCCGCCTACGTTAAATTAAATATTGATCGATCCGAACAGAATCGGCTCAAAATTGGTAAATAAATGAAAGCACCTTTTATCCCATTAAACGCCCCTTACAGTGATAATCAACGCGCCTGGCTGAGCGGATTTTTTGCCGGCATGCACAGCCATATGCTGCATAGCGCCAGCAGCATTAATCAGACCGATGCCCGTATCCTGCATGTTCTCTACGGCAGCCAGACCGGCAATTCCGAATCTCTGGCCAACGATGCCGCGGCCAGCGCCAAAAGCCACGGACTACAACCCGTCGTAAAAAGCATGGACGAAGTGGAACTTAGCCAATTGGCTAATATGGAATATTTGCTGATCATCACCAGTACTTACGGCGAGGGCGCTATGCCGGATAATGCCGAAATGCTTTGGGAAGCCGCCAGCAGTGACGACGCTCCACGCCTGGAAAATCTTAAATATGCGGTGCTGGCCTTGGGCGATACCAGCTACGATCTGTTCTGCCAGGCCGGCATAGACTGGGATAACCGCTTGGAAGAATTAGGCGGCAAACGCCTGTTCGAGCGAGTCGATTGCGATGTCGATTTCGAAACGCCGGCGGAAAAATGGCTCAGCGAAGTGATTCCGTTGATGGCGGAAGGCGCTGCTACCGTAGCAGTGGTCGATACGGAAACCCACGCCGCAAAATCGGCTTACAACCGGAAAAATCCGTTCCCGGCCAAACTGAGCGTCAACCGCATTGTTACGGCACTGGATTCATCCAAGGAAACCCGTCATTTCGAAATCTCCATAGCCGGTTCCGGGCTGAGTTATGAAGCTGGGGATGCCATGTGCGTGATCCCCACCAACTGTCCGGAGCTGGTCGCCGACATGTTAAAGGCCTTGGGCTGCAGCGGAACCGAAGAAGAGCCGGTCAACGGCGAATTGATGAAACTCTCGGAAGCCTTGCGCACGCATTTTGAAATCAAGCTGCCCAGTAAAGAGTTACTTGAAGAAATCGCCAAGCGCTCGGGCGATCACGATCTAAACGCCTTACTGAGCGCGGGCGACAAAGACAAACTGAATGATTATTTGTGGGGACGCGATACCCTGGACTTGCTATTGCAATTTCCCGGCGTCGAATTTTCCGCTGCCGAGTTTTTGCGCTTGCTCAAACCCTTGCAGCACCGCGCCTACTCGATCTCGTCCAGCGGCAAAAAATATCCGGATAGTGTGCATTTGACCATAGCCAGCGTCCGTTACCAAGCCCATGGCCGTCAGCATAAAGGCGTATGCTCGACCTATCTGGCGGATTTGGCCGGCGCTGACGGTGAAGTAAAGATTTTCTTCACCCCCAATCACAATTTCCGGGTACCCAACGACGACAGCCTGCCGATGATCATGGTCGGTCCCGGCACCGGTATTGCGCCGTTCCGTGCCTTCCTGCAGGAACGCGAATTCCGCAACGCCGCCGGCAAAAACTGGTTGTTCTTCGGCGACCGTAACGCCGCTACCGACTTTATATATCGGGAAGAAATTTTAGCCATGCAAGCCAGCGGCCTGCTGACCAAATTGGATTTGGCCTTTTCCCGCGACCAAGCGGAAAAAATTTACGTGCAAGACCGCATGTTGGAAAACGGCGCGGAATTATATGCTTGGCTGGAACAAGGCGGGTACTTCTTCGTCTGCGGCGACGCATATCGCATGGCCAAAGATGTCGATCAAGCCTTGCACGATGTAGTCCGCATACACGGCAACAAAACAGTCACCGAAGCCGTCGACTACGTCAATCAGCTGAAAAAAGACAAACGTTATGTCAGAGATGTTTATTAAATTCCGACATCGCTAAACCGCTTGAACAAAAAGCCCGCGCACCGAAAGGATGCGAGGGCTTTTTTGCATACAAACCTTATAGGGATCGATCAGAGTCTGCGGCAATTATCATGGTTTTCGTTTAAGCATATCAATTGAGGACGAAAAACCGGCTATCCCGGCGAACGCTCGCCGTTCGGTCCTGTAGCCAACGCCGCAGCGTCATTTTTTGGTTTTGAATCTACCAAACAACCCGCTCAACCCCGAAGCGACTTTTTTTTCCTTGCCGGCCGATTTTTCGGCGTCGTCGTTGGTTTCTTGCACAACGGCTGCGGTCGGTGCTTGCTCGGTTTCTACTTTTTCAGCCTTAGTTGGCGCGGATTTTTTAAAACCGCCAAACAAGCCGGATAATTTATCGTTTATACCTTTATCTTGTTGAATCTTTTTAGCGGGTTCAACGGTTTCGGTTTTTTCCACGACCTCGGCGGCGGCCCGCGGCTCCAAGACGTCGGTTTTTTCAGGTTCCGGCTCTGTAGTGACTTTGCTCGGGCTGCCCAGTTTTTCATCCATTTTGCTGATTTTGTCCATGGCTCTGCCAAACAGACCTTTCATTTTATTACCCGCCGCCGGTTTGGCTTTTTTCACGGTTGGAGCTTTTGCGCTAGCAGCAACTGGTTCTGAAGCAGCGGCTTGCGGTTTTGGCGTGATGAGAGCTGGCTCTGGTTTAACTTCTGACTCAATCGGTGCGGTTTCAGGTAGTTTTTCAGCGACTTCCGTTGGTTTAATCGGCTCGGCTGTTTGTTCAATGACTGCGTGGATAGGCGCATGAGTGACTACGGCCGCCGCTGCCGGCTTTTCATACGCCTGCTGACGCAGCGCTTCCGCATGCCGATTCTGCAGCTCTAACGCCAGTTGCAGCTTGTCCTGTTCCAGCTGTTTTTGTGCCGCTTCGTATTTTTCGACGGCTAATTCCAATTTGGCTAATTGCTGGGTTTGGCTGTCCAAACGATTTTCCAGACTGCTGATCAACATTTCCTTTTCGGCCAATTTTGCGGTTTCGGCATGCATGCTTAATTGCAGCTGGGTTTTGGCCTGTTGCTCATTCTGGAAGCGGTCGGCAACTCGGGCAATCACGGCTTCGTATTCAGGCAACAGATTTTCCGCATCGGCTACCGGCAAGTTATGCAGGTTCAGCTCAAAACAATCCACCAAGTTGACCAAACTACCGGCTAATTGCTGATTGCTTTTGTTCAAACGTAACTCGATATTTGCAGCCCGGTGCGACTCGGCCTGCGCTGCTTGCTCGGCAGCCAGCTTGAGTTCCGTAGCTTCGGTTAACTGCTGCCGCAGGGCTTCAAGTTGTTGCTTGGCTTCATCCAAGCCGGCCTGTGTTTCTTGTTTGGCTTTTAAGATTGTAGCCGCGCCTCTTTTTAAAAATCCAATCCGAATGCTGTAAAAAATGGCGGTAAGCAACCACACGGAAATCGCAAGACAAAGGGCATATTCCTGGTTATGCAGAGTCAATTGATACCACTGTTGCAGCAGCTCTTTAAAATAGGGCACAAGATTTTGCACGGTTTCCATTACAGGTTCCTGTTTTATAATTATTCGGAAAATCGGATCTTCAAAAAAGACGACGCTAAAAAGCGCATTATATAACGACCAGCTTATATTTCGTTGAGTAACGACAACTCGCCGGGGTGCGGTGTCAGGTAAAAAGACTCGTCTATAAACGCATCCGGCTGTTTACGAAAATGATGCCGCAACAAAGTCAACGGTACAATCAACGGCACGCTACCTTGACGGTAGGTTTCGATAGTATTCGCCAACTCCTGCTTATCGTCGCTATCGATGGTGCGCTTTAAATAACCCTGAATATGTTGCAACACATTCACATGGTTACCCCTGGTCGCGACAATCTTAAGGCAGGCCATTAATTCGACAATATACCGTTGAGCAATTTCATCGATATTATCGGCCCGCGCTTCGGCAATCAACCGTCCCAATTCCCTGGCCCTATTTTGCTCATGGCTCATGGCGATCAATTTATGCCGGCTATGGAAACGCATCAAGCCGTGCACGGTTAAAGGACTTTGGCACAATTGCCGCCAACGGTGGCGAACAAAGACCCGTTGGATAAAGTTTTCCCGTAAACCGGGATCGCCTAACCGGCCTTCTTCCTCAATGGGTAGGGTTGGAAAATGTTGTTGCAGATAATCGGCAAACACCCCCACTCCGCTACGGGCCGGAATCTGGTTTTTATAGACTTTGACCCGTTCCATGCCGCAACTGGGCGAGTCCTTCTTTAGAATATAACCGCATAAACCCATCAGCCATTCGCGCTGTCTTTCTCCCACGTCCCGCAACGCTTCCGTGACATCCAGACTATGGTCCTTAACGCCTACCACCCTGATATGCGGGCCTATTTCCCGCAATTGCACCGCCGGGCGAGGCACACCCAGACCGGCTTCCACTTCGGGACAAAAGGCCCTGAACTGGAAATATTGACCAAGTGTGCGTTCAATATAACTGTGATATTTGTGCGCGCCATCGTAGCGGACTAAATTGCCCAACAAACAACTGCTAATGCCTACTAATATACTGTCCATATTGGTGTTTACGGTCGAGGTTGCAAATAAATTAAATCCTCGGTCGGAAAACCCAGGGTTCGGGCTTGTTGTACCAAGGCCCGCAAAACAGAGTTATCCAGCTTGGGGGTGCGCGCCAGGATCCACAGATATTCGGTAGTGGGTCCGGCAATCATCACATACTGATAAGCCGCTTTATCCAGTGCCATGATGTTATAGGCGCCATAAAACGGCCCGAAAAACGACACTTTCAAGCGCCCAACTTGCGGACTGTCGATGAAATAAGCTTTACCTTCAGCCATTTGCCGTTGCTGCTCTTCGGCATTGTATCCGCTGTTAATCACCTTTACGCCGCCATCTTCGCGCAAACTGTATTCAGCGGTTACCTGGGACAAGCCCCGTTCAAAACTGTGATCCAGCCGGGCGATTTCATGCCAGGTGCCCAGATAGCGGTTCAGTTCAAATCCCGTTACCGGCTTGACTCCCGCGGGTATGCCGGTGCAAGCCGTGAAACTCAACGCCAAAAGAAAACATAAAAAATACCGCATAAATACGCCTATGGTTGTTGGCCGGCTTGCTGAAACAAGATCTTGGCCTGTTGGCTGCGTATGCCGTGCGCCACTATCGGCGGTGGATAACTGCCGGCCAACGGTTTTTGGTAGCCATTATGGATCGCTGCCGGCGTATGGTCTTTTAACACCGGCAACCAGTGTTTGATATACACGCAATCGGGATCGAATTTTTTTTGCTGCAGCCAGGGATTGAAAATTCGGAAGTAAGGTTGGGCATCGCAACCGGTGGATGCCGCCCATTGCCAGTTACCGTTATTCAGACAGGGGTCGTAATCCAGCAACTGGCGGGCAAAATAACCTTCACCCCATTGCCAATCAATATGCAAATCCTTCACCAAAAATGAGGCGACGATCATGCGCACCCGATTATGCATACCGCCGGTCTGGTTTAACTGCCGCATCCCGGCATCGACAATGGGGAAACCGGTCCGCCCTTCGGCCCAGGCCTGGAATTCCTCTCTGTCGTTGCGCCAGACTATCCGGTCGTAGCGTTGATGGAAGCCATGTCCGAAAACTCGCGGAAAGTAAAAGGCAATGTGGGTAAAAAAATCCCGCCAATACAATTGCCGTAACAAAGGATGTTCGGTTCCCAGCTTTTCCACCACCGCATAATAGGCTTCCCGGACCGAGCAACAGCCGAACTTGAGATAGGCCGACAAATTGCTGCCGGCCGACAGCGCAGGATAATCGCGTTGTCGACTGTAGTCCCTGCAATCCGCCAGGCTTTCCAGCTTTTGCAATGCGGCTTGCCGACCGCCAAGCAACGCATGGTGATGGGCTTGCTGCAATTGCGAAACCAGATCGGCGTGGTGTTCGCCATCAAGCAATTGTCCTTCAGCCAAGCCTTGCGGCAGACCGACCGGATGCAAGCGGGACCTGTTATAAAAGGCTGTGAATACCTGATAAGCTGAACCATCGCTTTTCAGGCAAGTTTCCGGCTCATTTAGCAACGCGTCGGCACAACTATAAAAATCCAGCCCCTGCTTCTCGCAAAATGTTTGCAACTCGGCGTCGCGCCGGCGGCTGAAGGGGGTGAAATCGCGATTGACAAATACCGCATCGAAAACCTGTTCACGTTGCAAGCGGCTGATAATCTGTTCGGGTTGCCCATGATATAAACCGAGTTGACGCTGGTGGGCCTGAAACTGCTGCTGCAAGTCTTGCAAGGCCTCCAGCATAAATTGCAACCCCGGTCGACTTTGATAGGGATGCGGTTCGATCTGGCGCGGGTCGAAAATAAAACAAGCCAACACCTGCTCGGACTGTTGCAAGGCGGCATTCAATCCGGAATTGTCGTATAAACGTAGATCGCGACGAAAAATAAACAGGGATTTTGCAAAGCGTTTCTTCATACCGGGTTAAAAGCAATCGCCCCAGTGAATGATCATTTGCTGACAGTTAAACAGAATATTAGGGTAATGCTGGTAAATCACCCAGCGAAAGGCCAAATCGCAATAAGCAGCCACCGTCATCCAGCGCGCCACACTGGGCCAAATACGGCTGGAGCTGTTTTTGGAACAACGCCATACCGCTCCCGTCCAGTAAATAAGCGGCATGGCTATAATGATATGCATGGTTACCCAACTGGCCACCGTGAATGTACCTTCCTGAACACGATAATCGATATACCACAATATACCGTTAAAAAAAATAAAGAAAGGCCAGAATGCGTCCTTTAATTTCAAACAGCCCAACCAACTCCACTGTAAATAAAAATACAAGGTGGGCGGGGTGCGTTCTTCCCATTCCGGTAAGGGTTCAGGTGTGATGGTGTAGATCAGCACGGCAAACGCCAAACCCAACAGTAGCGCTTCGTACCAGGCAATGAATGAGGTAAAGGCAAATAATAAAGATAGGCTATCGATAAGCATGATTGATTATTGGATGGGGAACAGAAGATTGCGCAAGGCTGAGTCGAGTTGGGTAAATTGAAAGGAATAACCTTTATCCAAAAGCCGTTGAGGAATCACACGCTGGCTACCCAAAACCAGGGCGGCCATTTCGCCCAGCAATAGCTTTAGCGCGAATTCCGGCATGGGCAGCAATAGAGGGCGGTTTAAAACCCCCGCCAAATTTTCGCTGAACTCTCTATTCGTAACCGGAATCGGCGCCGTAGCATTATAGGGTCCCCGCATATTGGGATTGCCTATCATGGCTTGCGCAATTTCCAGCCAGTCTTGCAGATGTACCCAAGACATCCATTGCCCGCCCTGTCCTAGCCGACCGCCCAAACCAAGCCGAAACGGCAGCAACATGCGTTTCAGTAATCCGCCACCCTGCCCCAAGACCAGCCCGGTACGTATCAAACAAACCCGCGTACCACTGGCTTCCGCCTGCAGTGCGGACTGCTCCCAATCAGCACATAATTGCTGAGAGAAGTCGACCCGCGGCAGGCTTTGTTCGGTCAGCAATTCATCGCCCTGATCGCCATAAAAACCGATGGCGGAACCGCTAATCAATACATCCGGCGGGCTATTAGACGAGTTAATCCAGTTGACCAGTTGCCGGGTAAAATCGATACGGCTTTTACGCAATACCTGCTTGCGCGCATCGTTCCAGCGTTGATCGAAAATTCCCGCACCGGCCAAATTGATCACGGCTTTATAGCTGGAAGCGTCGGGCAAGTCTTCGATCCGTGTGATGGCCGGCACCTGATGGTGAAAAGCTCGCTGCACTTTGTCGGCACTGCGGCTGAAAATCGTTACAGGTTGATTTTCCTGTAACCATTTATAAGTCAAGGCGCTACCCAAAAAACCAGTACCGCCGGTAATTAAAATGGATTTATTTGGCATCTGCGTGCTCCGGTAAATCTTGATTCAAAATTATTCGTTATCTTCAAGCGAAATCGGCCTACCCTTTGGGAGCATCAACTTGGCCAATTGCCGGTTTTTAAGCCTAACCAGCACTCTGAAGCCCAACAAAAATGAAATGATGGTCAGATAAAATAAGGGCTGAAACAAATTACCTTTCAGTTGCCAGAAATAATGAATAACGGCTGCTCCGGCGGCATAATAAATAAGCCGATGCAGTTTTTTCCAATTTTTACCCAAGCGTTTTTTAGCGGATTTGGGTGAAGTAATCGCCAGCATTAAGACAATAACATAAGCGATTACGCCGAACCAGATATACGAACTCTCGATAATATCGATTCCTATCACCCGCCATGCGCCGGCATGATCGACAAATAAATAGCCGAATACATGTAAGGTGGCGTAAAAAAATGCATATAACCCTAGCATTTGCCGATATTCAGCCATCCCCCGCCATTTGGTCATCGTTTGAATCGGCGTAACGGCCAGCGTAAGGCAGAGAAAACGCAAAGACCAATCTCCCAGGCGAATATGAATGGCCTGAATCGGATTTGAGCCTAAATTATTGGTGACAATATCCAATAGCAAACCGAATAGGGGCAGCAAACAACCTATTGAAATAACGATCCATGCATTATTGATACGAAACCACATCAGTAAAAATGCCGTAAGTCCATGTCACTATATAAAGAAGCGACTTGCTCGCCATAGCCGTTATAAAGTTCCGTCTGACGACGCGGCGTAAAAAACCTACTACCCAATCGTCGCTCGCTAAATTGACTCCAGCGCGGGTGAGGTACCGACGGATTGACATTGGCATAAAACCCATATTCGTTGGGCGCGAATGCGTGCCAGGTGGTCATGGGCGCTCGGTTTAACAATTCGATTTTAACGATGGCCTTGATGCTTTTAAAACCGTATTTCCAGGGCACCACCAAACGTAAAGCCGCCCCGTTTTGTTTGGGTAACGCATCGCCATACATGCCGACAGCTAAAATCGTCAGCGGATGAACGGCCTCGTCAATGCGTAATGCTTCCACATATGGCCAATCCAGCATGGCATTGATACGCTGCTTAGGCATGTTCTCCGGGTCATATATAGAGGTAAACTTGACAAACTTGGCTTTGGACAACGGTTTGAGCCTTTTAATCAGATCGACCAGTGGAAACCCAATCCACGGAATGACCATGGACCAGGCCTCGACACAGCGAAAACGGTAAACGTATTCCTGTAAAGTTTGCCGTCCCAGAATATCTTCCAACTGATAATGGCCCGGTTTTTCTACTTCCCCGCTGATTTCGATAGTCCAGTTGTCTGTGTGAAGACTTTGCGCCAATTCAGTGGAGTCCTGTTTATTAAAAGAAAACTCATAGTAATTTGTGTAGTTTTTAACTAATTCCGGCGGGGTAATTAAGCCTATATCGGTAGAATGTTTACTCTTCGTTAATGCCGGCCAACGTAATTGAGGGACAGTATTAGCCGAAACCGACCCAATAGCAGCAGGAAGCAAAGTACCCGCCAACAGGGCCTTGATAATGTTCCGCCGCTGTTGAAATACTAATGGATCTGTAATTTCACTCGCAGGGATAGCTTTATTTGTTTTTATAATCATCCTAAATCACCTGCAGGTTGGAGCCGGGCCAAACAATGCCAGCGTGAAGTTATTTTTTGCCTTTAGGTATCAATCCTAACAACTGTTTAAACTTGCGTTCGGTTATAAAGGCCAACGAAAACAATTGAATAAAATTTTCAGCCTCAATTAAATCCAAACCGATATTGACGGGTACTAATTCCTTACGAGTACCAAAGATACGATCCCAAACAGCTAAAACAATACCGTAATTACTATCATGTTCTATACGTAAAGTGGAATGATGAGTGCGGTGCAAACAAGGTGTAATAATATAATTTGATATCAATTGTTCATTTGGAACACGAATATTGGCATGATGAAAAAATATGAAAAACAGCTCTATAATTTCAATTGACAATACTAAATAAGCATCGACACCAATAACGATAACGAACAGGCATTTGTAGGCTATTTCAAGCAAAAGATCAAATACATGAAAACGAAAACCCGTGGATACGTTAAAGCTTTTATCGCTATGGTGCACTTTATGAAAACGCCATAACCATTCATATTTATGGCTGGCAACATGCCAAGCATAAATAGCCAAGTCAAAGAGAGCAAAAGCCAACAACCATTTTAAAGGTCCGTTCTGCAAACCGCTTAACAAGCCTATAGACGAAAACTGCTGCGCCACTAAAAATAAGGAAGAAGCTCTTAATATCGTTAAAATAATATTATTGACTAAAAATGCAGTAGTATTGGTAACAATAGATTTCTTATAAACTTTTTTAGTAAAGTATCTATAAGGTTTAAACTTTTCGATAACCAGTAATGTCACAAATGCCAATATGGCCAACCCAAATAAAGCACCGGTGACTGCCATATCAGCATTTCCAGCGTGTTCCAAAGCCCCCATAACCCCACCCCTATTAAATCCAATAACTATTATTCTTATTCACTATTCGGCGCAAAGCACAACAGGTCTCCCCGCGAACGACCTCGTGCCGTCCCACCTGCTTCCATGCAGGGAAGTAGGAAAATAGAAATCAAGGGAAACGCTTATTTTGCCCCTTCATCCCAGCCTTCTCCCGCCGGAAGAAGGGGCGAACTGCCTCGCCGACCAGTTACTGTTCTTTCTTTTGATCAGCACTTAATAATTCGGTCAACGCCTTTATTTCATTCTTAGCGTCAACTTGCTGAGTAATATCGTACTGCACGCCCAAGTAATAAATAACGCGCTGCTTTTTATCAAACAAAGGAATTACTTTTAAATGGTTATGAAACAATGTGCCATCCTTTTTGTAATTACGCAAGGTCACTTCAACGCCCTGCTGGTTATTCATAGCTTCGGCAATTTGATAACGCGCAACTTGCTCTCTGTCCTCGCCTTGTAAAAATCGGCAATTATGACCAACGATTTCCTCTTGAGAATAACCGGTCAGGCGCTCAAATGCTTTATTGGCATATATTATCGGCGCATCCTCCAAATCGGGATCAGCCAAAGTGACGCCATTAACACATTCATCCAAAATCGCGGACAACACTTGAGGGATAATGCCCGAGTCTTTATCAACAATAAAATTCATGCTCGCACTCCAAAATCAGTCTGTATTTATAATTATCAATTTCACTCAACGGCAATTAATTTTTTTATATTCTCAACGGTATTCTCGGCTCCGTCTTCAATGGCATAACGAATTAGCTTTTCAAAAGGCCGCATGAAAATATCCAATTCCAACAATTCAAATCGAAAAGTCAACCGAGTAGGTTTCCTTTGCTCATTAGCATTTAATATATAACTATGTTTATAAGGCTGATCCAATCCTTTTAAAATTAACTTATCAAACGGACTAAAATCTGTAATAGCGAATGTCGATTCAATTTCAGCATCATTATCCACGCGCACTTGTTTTGCTTTTGCACCAACAAATACCTTATTACCATCCAATGGTTCAAATTTCACCACTTCGACGGCCCATTTCGGATAATTATTGAAAAATTGCTCTCCCACATAAGCAAACACATCGCAGAGAGGCTTATCAATTTCTATAGTTGCCTCGCCAACAACAGGCTTAGTTGAATCAAACGGTAACTTCAAACGCATAACAATCCCCTATATAAAGTTGAATTGTTTCAACTCGAGCAATATAAATTTTGAAAAATTTCGGCAGTCATTGTAGGCCAATATATTAAGGTATAAATAAAATCCTGCAAGTTACTCAATTTGTCTTTTCTTTTTTATCCAATAACCAGTAGGTTACTCCCAAGGCGAATACCGCGGCGGCACTGGCATAAATATAATGTGGTTCTAAATATTTAAAATCAAAAACGATCACTTTTCTGGATATAGCCATCAACGCGGTAGCCACTACCAGTTTTACGGGAATCACATCACTACGCAAATACAAACTAATGTTTAAATAAATTTCTATTGCAATAAGTACCAATAAAAACGCACTAAACGTCGACAATAAATCCGTTATGCTCAAAACCAAATATGGAGGCGTGGCAAGCTTTTGATACAACACAAAAATCACTTGAAACACACCAAGAAAAATTACCATTACCATTAAGCCGGCTAAAATAGTTACCGCAAAACGAATAGCTTTGTGAAACGACTTGAGAATATCACCCTGCTCATCATCAACCGGTAATTCTTCATGTGATTTACGTTTTTGATAGGCGCCTTTAAAATGCGTCATCAATGTGCCCAGCAACCTTTGATTCAGTTCGCTATGAGGAGAACCACCGCCCTCGCTGAAGAAACTATTCACTCCTTCAATATTCAGACCGGCCAACTGGGACATATCCAGCTCTTCAAAGCCCATGCTCCAATCTGGAAATTGCCGTTCACTTATGTATTTTCGTTCTAGTTCAATTATATTTTTATGGCGTGGATCCCGTTTGAGTTTTAGAAAAGCTTTATTAACCTCTTCTTCCTTACCTTCCAAAACCTGCACAAAACACTCATTAAAGTACAACAGAACGCCGGTGATGCCGGAAGCTGAATTACAGCGCCGACACTGCCTCAGGAGCGACATTAAATCATCGGTAGAAAAAGGTTTTACTGCATGACTGATGTAAACTAACCGGATCATAACCCTGCTCCCAAAGCCCTTACGTCAGGCGCCACTAACTGCCTTTTTTTCTAAAAACACAAATCCCACCATACAGTAAGTGGGATAAGCCGGCATATAAAAACACTTGTTGATAGTTTTCATCAATTTCAACCTGATTGACCGCGGCATAATATTCCAGAGATAAAATCAGTATCAAAAAAAAGGCGCCTAAGGCCACAATAGCAGCATAATTACTGCTCATTTGATAGAAACCATAGACTGCAATTTGCACTAAACAAAGATATATCAATATCAATCGCAAATTATTTGCCAACGGCCCGTATAAATCGCTAGTATTTTCAAAAAAAAATTCGCTACCGGTCAAAGACAATACACTGGCCAGCAAAATTAAAATAACGGAGGCATTAAAATTAACCTGTAAAACGATCTGCAAAATGGTTAAGGGAGCGAAAGATACTGAACGGGTATTCATGGCTGATACCTCTTATTTGAAAAAAATACCCTCCCTGAGTACTGCAATGGGAGGGTATATAGAGGAGGACGGTTATGAGGTCGTGACAGGTTCTTCAGAAATTGATTCCGCTTGGCCATCATCAAGCTCATATTCAGTTACAAGCGGCTCGGGCTCGGGTTCCGGCTCGGGTGGCGCTATGGTTTTGCCCTGCAATAACTCATCGATCTGATATTTATCGATGGTTTCCCAATCCAGTAGCGCATGCGCCATGTTATGGAGAATTTCGATATTGTCTTTCAGGATGGTTTCTGCACGGTTGTAATTGCTATCAATCACTGCACGAATTTCTTCGTCGATGGTTTCCGCCATTTTTTGCGACATTGGCTTGGATTGCGGCCCCATGTAGCCGCCTTCGTTATCACCATAATCCATTGGCCCCAGCTTGTCGGAAAGACCCCACTTTGTGACCATGTTTCTGGCCAACTGCGTGGCACGCATGATGTCGTTCGAGGCGCCCGTGGTAACCTTGTTCTTACCGTAAATCAAAGCCTCTGCCACCCGACCGCCAAACAAGCTGGCAATTTGACTTTCCAATTTGTCCTTACTGGCGCTGTATTGATCCCGCTCCGGTAAGAACATGGTAATACCGAGCGCCCCACCGCGCGGCATGATGCTGACTTTATAGACCGGGTCGTGTTCAGGCACCATGCGACCGACGATGGCGTGGCCCGCTTCGTGGTAGGCTGTCATCAACAAATCTTCTCGCCTCATTACCATGGTACGTTTTTCCGCGCCCATGATCATTTTGTCGCGGGCTTTGTCCAGATCGTTCATGCTGACCACGCGTTTGCTGTTCCGTGCGGCAAACAAAGCGCCTTCGTTGATCAGATTGGCCAATTCAGCCCCGGAAAATCCTGGGGTGCCGCGGGCCAGATCGGTGATATTCACATCGTCGGCCAAAGGTACCCGTTCGCCGTGTACCTTAAGAATTTGTTCACGGCCCTTGATATCAGGCAAACCGACCTGGACTTGACGATCAAACCGGCCCGGCCTTAACAAGGCTTTGTCGAGCACATCCGCACGGTTGGTGGCGGCAATCACGATAATGCCTTCATTGCCGCTGAAACCGTCCATTTCGACCAACAACTGGTTCAAGGTTTGTTCGCGTTCGTCATTACCGCCACCCACGCCTGCACCACCGCGCTGACGGCCGACTGCATCGATCTCATCAATGAATATGATGCAGGGCGCGCGTTTTTTGGCCTGCTCGAACATGTCTCGTACCCTCGAGGCGCCGACACCCACAAACATTTCCACAAAGTCGGAACCCGATATAGAGAAGAATGGTACCCCTGCTTCACCGGCTATGGCCCGCGCCAGCAAGGTTTTACCGGTACCTGGCGGCCCAACCATCAATACACCGCGGGGAATTTTGCCTCCCAAGGCTTCATATTTGCCGGGGTCTTTCAGGAAATCCACCATTTCAACCACGTCTTCCTTGGCTTCTTCCACCCCGGCAACGTCTTTAAAACGCACCTTGACCTGGTCTTCTTCCATCAATTTGGCGCGGCTTTTACCGAAACCCATTTGTCCGTCACGCCCACCGGCCATCGAGGACTGTTTGCGCATGAAGTAGATCAGCACCGCGATCAATAACAAAGTCGGCGCCCAGGAGATGAGAATATTCATCAGGGTGGATGGCGGTTCCGGTTTTTCGACCTTGATTTTGACACCGTATTCCAACAACTCGTCAATCATGCGCATATCGTTGGGATTATAAGTAGAAAAACGGCTGCCGTTATTGCGCTTACCGTCGACATTATTCCCATCTATGACCACTTCGGTCACCACTTTATTACGCACATCCTCGATAAAATCGGAATAGGAAATTTCGTAATGCGGATCGTATTCGGGCATGTTTCGATTGAATATCGAAGAAACCACTATCCCAATCGCCGCAACAATTACGACAAAAAATAAAATTTTCTTCATGATTAGGTTCTCCTAACTCACTTTTCGCTGGAGAAATATTTGAAAAAATCGGAGTTCGGCTTTAACACCAACGTATCCTGGGTATTTTCAAATGACGCTTGATAGGCCTGCAAGCTACGATGGAAGGCATAAAACTCAGGGTTTTTTCCATAGCTTTTCGCATAAATTTCGGCGGATTCCGCATCGCCGCGACCCCGAACATTTTCTGCTTCGCGCTGGGCATTGGCTACGATGACATGTCTTTGCTTATCGGCTTCCGCACTGATCAATTCCGCGCTTTCAGCGCCTTGCGATCTAAACTCTCTGGCTACCCGTTCGCGTTCCGCTCGCATACGTTGAAATACCGAGCTACTGACTTCCGGCGGTAAATCGATGCGTTTAATGCGAATATCGATCAGCTCAATGCCAAATTTTTTAGCCGTGGGCGACAATTTCTCCAACAAAGTATCGCGCAGTTCGCTACGGTCTTCCGAGATCAACTGTTTGATGTTACGTATGCCGAATTCGCTACGCATGGCATCTTTCATGATCTGATCGAGGCGCAGATTGGCTTGAAACTCATCGCCGCCGACCGTGGTGTAAAAAAGACCCACATCACCGATTCGCCACTTGACGAACGAGTCAACAATAACGTTCTTCTTTTCGGAGGTAAGAAAACGCTCGGATTTAGCATCCAAGGTCAGCACGCGCGCATCAAACATACTGACATTATTGATGAAGGGGGTCTTAAAATGGAGTCCGGGCTTTAAATCAGTGGTAACGATTTCTCCCAGACGAAATAAAATGGCTCTCTCATGTTCATTAACATGAAAAACCGACATGGCGGCCAATCCCAAAAACGCCAGACTGACCGGAAAAATGACTTGTGCTTTGTTCATTATCTGCTCCTGCTTGGACGCAATTCATTGGACGCTGAATTACGCGCGTGGTTTTTAACCGCATTATGGTGCTCAACGTTCAATTCAGGTTCGTTGGCTGCGGCACCGGAAGGCGCCTGAGGAGCCGACATCTGTTGTAACGGCATGTAAAGCGCGGGCGGTTGATCAGTATCGACCACGATCTTGTTGGTCGAGCTGTACAATTTTTCCTTAGCTTCCAAATACAAACGTTTACGGGTAATAGCAGGGTTTTTCTCGTATTCAACCAGCAATTGATCGAAGCGTTCGGTCTCACCCTTTGCTTTCGCCACTTTTTCAGCCGAATACCCTTCCGCTTCCTGTAGAATACGGGCTGCCGCACCACGCGCTTTAGGGATAATTTCGTTGCTGTAAGCTTCAGCTTCGTTGATCAGACGCTGTTTGTCTTCTCTGGCGCGAATCGCATCTTCGAAAGCGCCCTGCACTTCTTCCGGTGGCTGGGCGTCTTGCAAATTGACGCTGGCTACAATAACGCCGCCCTTGTACTCATCCATGGCCTGCTGGATATCGGTTTTGATTTCCGCCACGATTTGGCTGCGGCCTTCGGTTAGCACATAGTCCATATTGTTTCTGCCGATCACACCCCGCAACACGCTTTCCGTCAACTGTTTCAGGGTATGTTCGTTATTTTTGACATTGAACAGATAATCCCTGGCACTGTTGATTTGATATTGCACCGCCAAACGAACCGCGATGATGTTTTCGTCGCTGGTCAACATTAAAGATTCTTGTGGAATCACGGAAGACTTGCTGACTCTAGCCGAATCGCTATAGCCCACTTCTATAAATCGCTGTTGTTCGACATTCACCACGCTGACCGATTCAATCGGTAACGGAATATGCCAGTGAGGGCCCGGCATGGTAGTTTCGGTATAAGCGCCAAAACGAGTGACCACACCACGATTACCCTGATCGATAATATAAATACCGCTGATCAGCCAGCCCAAAACCAAAGAACCGCCCAGCACACTCGCGACTTTTGACAGGGAAAACATATTTTCATGTGCGTGGTAAAAATCCACGGTCTTATCGGAAATGGCTTTCCATTGTTTTTCAAACTCCATTTTCCAATCCGGCGGCGGCGTTTGTTTATCGGTGTTGTGGTTTTCTGAAGACATAGTCACTCCTCTCGTTACGTAGATAGCCTAACCTCGGCATTCGTTGTTATTTTTAGCAAATACTGGCTGATTTAGATACATTATTTCTTGATTCGAAACAAAAATGAGGTATTTCCTGATTCGAAACAAAAATACAGAGTGTTTTAAGTATCTTTTGGTTCCAAAAACAGCATAAGGTCAAACCCAAATTGTTGTTTTAATTTTTGCAAAGCTTCGTTTTGAATTTGTCTGACGCGTTCCCGAGTCACTTGTAACTGATCCGCAACGGCCTGCAAAGTCATTTCGGTATGATTTTTTAAGCCGAACCGCATCGCTAAAATGACGGCCTGTTTTTCGGGTAAGGTGGCCACAGCCCTATCCATATAACTCGCCAGATCGTTATCGATCAGGTCTTCCAACGGCAAACTAAATTGCTGCTGCTGCATTTTTTCCATTATGGACATACCATCGTCTTCTTCATTGGTGCTTGCATCCTGCATGTAAGTCGATTGATAGTAACTGCTGATGGTCTTGATTTCTTGTTCGGATAAATCGCAGCTGGCTTTCAATTCGGCAAATGTGGGCCACCGCTCGTGTTGCAAATAAGTGGTACGCATTACTTCAAATAGGGGAGAGGATTTCTCAGCCAGTGCAACCGGCAACGGCACCGCTTTTTCTTGCTTGACGATCAATCTTGAAATCGCTTGCCGGACCCAATAAATGGCATAGGTTGAAAAACAATTGCCCCGCTCGGGGTCAAAGCGGTCGACCGCTTTGATCAATCCCACCATGCCTTCCTGCATCAAGTCGTCAAAACTTAAGGAAACGGTTCTATATTTATGCGCCACAAACGCCACCAAGCCGGTATTACTGGCAATCATTTCCTGGCGCAGTCGTTTAAGCTGGTATCTTAGCTCGCGCAAACGGACCTTATAATCAGGCGCCAATTCGCTCAGCAACCCTAGATTATTTTCGACAAACCCACTCGTTTCAAGCAGATAAATCGCTAGAAAATGCAATTCCCGCAAAAGCCCGTAGGCAGCCGCTGAAATCTCAACCCGTTCACTCGGCATATGACTTAAAACTTGTACAAGCCTATAATCCTGTACAACATTGTATCTGTTAACCGGCCTAACCTCGCTCAAAACGCTATCGAAAAACGCCTCTTGATTGGCAAACTCAGCTACAAACCGGCGTAAGGAGTCCTTGTAGTTGTCGTTGTTCTTAACCAGCAATATGTCCGAATATTCGGTGCCTTTATGTAAGTCCAACAGCAACTGCCTGACGATAAAACCAGCCACCTGATTGTTTTCCAACAAGAAATCAAGCAACTGCTGACGCGCTTTTTCGACACGGCAAGCCAGAATCACGGGTTCGGACTCGCTAGCAAGACGACCGACCGATTGGGTAACTACTTCGGGGAGTGCTGACATTGGTTTTTACCGGATTAAATATTAGGTTGGAATCGAAGATACAATGCTGTAGAATTTTTGTCAAACTTATTTTAGTACAAAACATAAACAAATGTATTCAATTAAAGCAATCACATCCTTAACCGGCCTGACAGCGGAAACTTTGAGAGCCTGGGAGCGTCGCTATGATTGCATTACCCCAAAACGCAACGAGAATGGCCGCCGGTCCTATTCCCAAATGGATTTGGAAAAACTCAAGTTGTTAGTTAATTTGACTCGAAACGGCCACGGCATCAGTAAAATTGCTAACCTGACCTGCGAGCAATTGCGCCATTATCAGAACCAATCACCTGAACAAAACGACCAACAGCAAACGATTTTGTTCAATCAGTTGGTGGATGCCTTGCAAAATTACCGTATCGAACGCTGCGAGCAATTGTTGAAACGCGCGCAACTGGCCTACGAACCTCTGGACTATGCCAGAGACGTTTTATTACCCGCATTGCATTTAATCGGCCAACTCTGGCACGAAGAGAAAATCAATATTGCCCAGGAACACATGTTTTGTAATTGTGTAAAACGCATCGTGCTGACCATGGTGAATAATCTGCATCATCCCTCCAAGCAGAACCCTTCCATGTTATTCGCCACGCCCAGCGGCGAACCCCACGAATTCGGAATATTGCTAGGTTGCCTGGTGGCGGCGGCCCAACAATACACTTGCTACTACGTAGGCCCGGATCTTCCCAGCCTGGATATTATCGATGCCAGCCAGCATCTAAAACCGTCCGTTATAGTACTGGGCGTGGTTAAAAATCCGCCGGAAAAACAAACCCTGTTACAACTCGACCAATTGGTCGGTTTTGCCGAAACCGGCGCAACCAAACTTTGGCTGGCCGGCGCTGGTGCCGAATACTGGTTCAATTTACATCAATCACCGCCAGCGGGATGCGAGTGGATTGCCAACATCGACCAATTCCACGCCAAAGCCCAGCAACATCACTTTTTTAGATAAGGCTAATTTTAGCCGTCTTGACATTCGCAACCGGCCAATCCAGACTCGGGCACCATAACTACTAAAAAAGAGGTGTGCTATGAGACGTTTTGTCATGTTTTCGTTATTGAGTGTTTTGAGCTTGCACAACCCTTCAGCCCTAGCGGCAGGCAATTATCAATTTGAACCCGGCGATACGGTATTGACCAATTGCCACCAAATCTACACCAAGGGTACGGTTAAGGCCCAGGTCGACGATGGCTACACCATACATTTTCCGAAAAAAAGCGGCCCCATTAACTGCCCGCCTTTCCGTTGGCATGCCGAATATGTATTGCCTTATCAATCCGTACCGGAATACCGCCTGCAATTTTTTGGCGGTTTAAAGGCGGACAAAGTGTTTCGCGTCGGAGAAACCGTCACGCTGCGCTTCGACGCCGATAAGCGCATCATCCAAAACAAGGATACGGTGGATATTGAGGCCGAAATTACCGACATTAGCGACAACGGCGCCGTTGCATTGAAACTGCTCAGCACCGATCCGGAATCAGCCGCCATGTTTTGGAAATGGGTAGGCAGTAATTACGTGGACTTACGCCATGAGGCCCTGGCGGCGGAACGGAATAAACGCTAGGAAGTGGGAGGCCTGGCTGTGCAGTCGGGCCTTAAAGAATGGCGTATTGATGCGGGTGACCGAAATACCGGCTAATTTTATGACGGCCAAAATTCAAAATCACAAAATTGAGACATACATACGCCAGGGCCTGCTGGGTTTGATTTCGAACCCCTTTGACCCGATGGGCTTGTCACACACATCAACAGCATCCGGCAAGCACATCCCCATTAACCGCCTTTGCGACGCGACACTTCGTCTGGTTCGGCTATTTATTGGTACACGGCGACAGCTGGATAGCCGACGACTCGTACTGCGTTAAGCTAGCTTTGTCCAACATAAGCTTGGCAAACCATTGCGATTGAGTCTTGTCGCGCTGCCTGATTTCAGAGGTTATGCCACGGGCGGCCAGTTGGGTTTTAAATAAAACCGCCCTCGCTTTATCGTTAAAAACACCTAAGGAAAACGCGCCTTTTTTATCCCCCTCTTGAATCATCCAAATATCGAGCAGGCCTTTGTCTTTTAAGAAAAACTTGTCGCTGCGGGATTGTTCGGACGTTTTAGCGGCCGGGTAATAGACTTGAAAATCGCTGCCGGTAATTTTGTCTCTTGCCAGGATTTGTTTACTGCTCAAGGCTTTTTGCGCCAACCATTGTTGGGCGTTCGCTTCGTCCTGAAAAGGACCGGCTTCAAAACACTTGCGGACGATAAGCGGTTGAATCGGTTGCAGCGGTTTTTCGGGTTGAATTTCTTTAACCACGGGGCGAGGCTTAAGCGGTTGTTCAGTTTTTTTAGCCGGCAAATACCCTACCGGGCCCCGCAGACCGGCCAACATATACTCGACGTCAGCCAGCTGCCAGCGTCTGATATCCTCTTCTACCAGTGTAGAAATTCGGGAACCGCGCAGTGCCCGCCTATATTCTTCGACGGTTAACAGGTTAACGCCAGACTGCGTTTCCCGCGCAACCACCGGACTCAGTTTTCCCGAATGAAATTGCCACAGAAAAAAACCCAGATTCAATACACAGAGCAGAAAAAACAGCGGCTTCACAAGTTCGGTTCTCCCCGGCAAAAAATCGACAAGCCTTTTAACACCAAGTCCTGATCGAGCAAATACGGCATGGTTAATGAAGGGGCTACGTCGGCAGCGTCGCCACCGGTCAACAGCAAGCGATAGCCGACATCCAGTTTATCCAGCGCACTCACTATCAGCCCGGTTACGGCTAAGAAGACCCCATTGGCAATAGCGGCATCCGTCGCCGTACCCAACTCGTTACGATAATGACGATTGGTAAAAGTCAAATCGGCGGTATTGGACACCAGGGCTTGCTTCATCAGGGTTAACCCTGGACAGATCAAGCCGCCCAAATGTCTGCCGTCGGCCTGTAACGCGTCAACCGTCACGGCGGTTCCGCAATCTACCACACACACATTCCCGGGAAAAAAATTATGGGCCGCTATCATCGCCAACCAGCGATCGATGCCGAGTTTTTCCGGTTGCTCATAAGCATTATGCACTCCAAAAGCCGAACGGGACGATTGCGGGGTCACCAACCGGCTTTGCGGCCATAATTTTCGACTCAGCTGGATAAGACAATCGCACATCTGTTTATTGGAAACCGAGCCGATGGCCACGTTCCGCGGCACGCTAATTCCCAGCCAAGCCTGCTGAAGATGGGTTAAAAAATCAGGCTGGCGATAATCGCACGCGTGGCTAAGATACATGCGGCCTTGATTTTCAAGCCCCCATTTAAGACGGGTATTACCGATGTCCAACAATAAATTCATATCGATCTGAAACCGACTTCGCCCGAGGCAAAGGCTCGCAACCGGCCTTGTTCATCTTCCAGCAACAACAAGCCCTGATCGTCAATGCCGCGCACAATTCCGGTACATGTCTGCTCGCCAATATAGATATTGACCGCTCTGCCCTGCATGCAATCAAAATTTCGCCAGTCGTCGATAAAACCCTGTAGAGTCCGTTCTTCAAAATCGGCAATTACCGGCAGCATTTCACTCAACAGCAAGGCCACCAGTCGGTTACGCTGCTGTGTAATGCCATCACCCAAAATGTACCGCAAGTCTACCCAGGCTTGTTCGATAGCTTCGGCTTGCTGTTCCGGCAAGTATAAGTTCAAACCCAAACCTATCACGGCATGGCAAGGCCCGCTGCTTTCCCCCGACACTTCGATCAGAATGCCGGCCAGCTTACGTTCGCGCCAATAAATGTCGTTAGGCCATTTCAAACCCACCTCTTGCACGCCGGCCCGAGATAGCGCCCGCACCACGGCAACACCCAGCGCCAAGCTCAAACCGGCAATGGCGCCAGGCCCGTTGTGATAGCGCCAGAGTATGGATAAATAAATATTGTGCCCAAACGGCGAAACCCAGGCCCGGCCTCGGCGGCCTTTACCGGCGGTTTGGTATTCCGCCAGACACACTCTGCCGGTCGATTGGCTGCGCTGGGCAAGTTCTAGCAAATAGCCGTTGGTAGAGGCAATGGCGGGATAAATCTCCAGTTCAGAAATCAGGGCTTTTGCACGTGACTCAAGCTGATCATGAATATGCTGCCTATCCAGTAACTGCATAGGCCGCTGCAATTTATAGCCTTTACCGCTCACCCCCACCAGCTCTATCCCCAAGTCATCCAGGGCATGCAAATGTTTCCAGACGGCCGAGCGGCTGACATCCAACACCCTAGCCAGTTCGGTGCCCGAGTGAAACCGGCCGTCGGCCAGCAAACTCAGCAACTGGACCAGTTGATCGGAAATCGACATAATGAAATTAACACCCGCCCGAATAGTGATGGAGAATGCTAGGCGTTTTTGTCACGTAACTGCTGCATTTGTTTTTTAATCACATGCTTGATCAGCAACTCTCTATCTTCTTCTTTCATATTCACGTATTCGACACAAATCGCATAGGGATGTTCGGCATTGTCTTGGGAAATATCCTTGCACTGGGCAACCCGGCCGTAAGCGACGATCACGGCTAAACAGGAGGTCAGCACCATGCGCAGCTCCAGTAAAGTATCGACGGGAATCGCAATGCAGTTGGTAAACGCCACCCCGGCGGCACTCAAACTGACTTCGCGTTTATCCTGCTCCGAAAAATCCTCCTGCCGAGGCGTCAAGGATTGCACGACTAAATTGATCTTATTATCCAGAATTTTCAAATACTCGAACATTTCCGGATCGCGCCTGTCCAATCTAGGAGCCAAGGCCGCCGCCTCCTGATTCAACACTTCCAGCGCGGCACTAAGGCTGCAAGTGCTTAAAACATCGAAGGACACATGACTAAGTTGTTTAACTTGCATCTCGTTGACAACTTTATACAGCAGACTAATGGTATCGCTAACCCGGAAATAGCGTCTTTTCTCTTCAAATTCCTCTGCCATATTTACAGTCCTAACAGGTAGTTGTCCGCGCCAATTTTAGCCGATGGCAGTCTAAAACTGACAAAATTTACCGCATTAATCCGGAACCACCACATCGTGGCTGCGCATCAGCGCATTGACATCGGCTCGAGGAATACTTCGCACCGGCAAAATCAGATCATCCGTCAGCAAGCCTCTGTCTGCTAACGACTCCGCTTCCACAAACACATCACTTATTTCGTAAAGCTCTAAAGCTGTAAAAATAGCGGCGGTATTTTTTAAAGCCATTCCGTGCGGATTTTGCCCGGTTTTCAATTGAAACACGCCATCATCCAAAAACAACACCGATACAGCTTGATCGAACGCGGCCGTGGTCAGCATTTGGTCCAATGCTTCCTGCACATGACTGGTTAGATGCGGCAGATGACGCATGACAAACAAATATTTTTTCATGCCGGCTTACCCGAACACCAGACATCGATCGGCCTTCAGGGTCGCCTCTAGCCACTGACCCAAGCCGGCAATTCGAAATCCATCGGCCAGTTGATTGTCCGCCGCCCCTTGGCGGCGCGCTTCATCGTCGCACAACAAACCGCGCCGCTGGGCAGCAGAAATACAGACGACCAAATCGATATGCCGTTCGACGGCAAGCCTCGACCAGCTCGCGGTTAAATTTATTTCATCATCGGGCGGCAAAACGTAGCGAAACGCATGCTGAATGCCCTCCCGATAAAAAAATACCTGCAAAATTTGGTGCCCGTCTTGCAGAGCGGCCTGAATAAACCGGTGCGCGATTAAACCGGCATTGGATGCATAAAGACCGGCATTGACTTGAATAGCATATTTCATGACTTTATGAGGTATTTAAACTAAATCACTTATAATCGATCGTATTGATATCAGCATAACATGCCGGCTTAAATTTCCCGGTTACTCCTTTAGCACACAATCATATCGACTCCGGCATTATCCTACTTATCATGAAATTATCCGCGCTAACAGCAGCCATGGTTTTGAGTTTGCTCCCCACGGTACCTAACGCAATTGAAATTGAAAAAATCCAGTTGCCGGACATGGGCGATTCGTCCGGCGCGCTGATTTCGCCTATCGAGGAACAAGAGTTCGGCGCTTATTTTTTCCGCAACCTGCATTCGCAAGCGGAAATCAGCCAGGATCTGGAGGTACAACAATATATCCAAAGCATAGGCCTGCAACTGGCCTCGCATAGCGACAATCCCTCCACGCCATTTCATTTCTTCGTGGTAATGGACCCCAACATTAATGCTTTCGCCGGTCCTGGCGGCTATATCGGCGTTAACTCGGGCTTGATATTACTCACCGAAGCCGAAAGCGAACTGGCCTCGGTCATGGCTCACGAGATCGGCCACGTCACGCAACGCCATCTGTACCGACAAATCGAAACCGCCAGTAAAATGTCTATCCCCACCGTAGCGGCCACCTTGGCGGCGATATTGATCGGCACCCAATCGCCAAGCATGGGTCAGGCCGCCTTAATGGCCGTACAAGCCGGCAGCGTGCAATTTCAGATTAATTTTACCCGTGATAACGAGAAAGAAGCCGACCGGGTCGGCATGCAAACCTTGGCCGAATCCAGTTTCGACCCGCGCAGCATGCCGACATTCTTCGAGCGTTTGCAACAATCCACCCGTTACTACGGCAAAGGCGTTCCGGAGTTTTTAAGGACTCACCCGGTTTCCGAAAGCCGGATTGCCGACACCCGCGGCCGGGCGGAAACCTATCCATACCGGCAAGTTCCTGATTCGATGGGCTATTTGCTTACCAAAGCCAAATTATATGCACTCACCATGCATGACAAAAATGCTGCTCTCAAACATTTTTCCACCCTGGAACAACAAGGCACCAGCGAACAACGCGCCGTGGCACGCTACGGCATCGGCTTAGTTGACTTACAAAACTTACGCTATCAAGCCGCCAGCGAAATATTTCAGCAACTAGCGGCCCAATACCCCAATCAACCCCAATATATCGCCGCCCTGGCCCGCACCGCCGTGGAGAACCACGAATACGAAAAGGCCAATCAGCTTTACGCTAAGGCCATGCAAAATTTTCCCAGCAATGACGCCATTAAAATCGAGTATACCCGCGCCCTGTTGAAAAACGCCAAACCCGAACAGGCCAAACTGGTATTGCTGAGCCTGTCGGACAACCAAAAAGAACGGCCGTTTTACTACCAGACCCTGGCCGAAATCTATGCCGACCTAAACCAACCGGCGGAATCGCACCGCTATATGGCCGAACATTATTTTGCCGGCGGCCAAACAGAAGATGCCATTCTGCAAATACGCTTGGCGAAGCAGGAAAAAAACATCAATTACCAAATGCAGGCCATCCTGGATGAGCGTTTAAATTTTTTCCTCAGCGAATGGGAAGAGATGAAAAAGAAACGCGATTAAATATTAGAGAATAACGATATTTACAAGCTTTTGTTTCAAAAAGTTAATTTCGCCCCGAAACTAATTACCGGAAAAAACATACCTTTTTGATGGACATCGCATTTTTTTTCACATAGACTCTACCCACCTTATAGGAGTGCACAAGGTCTAAAAAATATAGACCATGACTTTGAGGGGAGGGAAGCGGCCTGTAGCTAAGGCGCATAACAATAACAATAACAGTAACTGCTTGACTACACTGCCATTGCTGGCAGACGTCCAACATAATAATAGCAATAATAAGGACGAGCCCGCTTTACGCGGGCTTTTTATTGCCCGCCGCCGATAAACTGATTGCCCCTGCACAAGCTTGACGAGTGGCTTCCATGGTCCTTTTTCAATTATAATAGCCACTTACGACTATTAGCTGTTTAATCTAGTCTGTTTGATTTATCCATCCATTCCCAAAAAAGGTTCAAAAATGGCACGTGTTACCGTTGAAGATTGTTTAGAAAATGTAGAAAACCGTTTCAAACTGGTTTTATTGGCCGGCAAGCGGGCCAGACAACTGGAAAAAGGTGCAGACGAATTTTTGCCGCGCGGGAAAGATAAAGACACCGTATTGGCGTTACGCGAGATTGCGGCCGGCTTCGTCTCCGAAGAAAATATAGACCGTTTGCATCGTGGCGGCAATGTGTCCGACACCCACCTGGAAATTGGCTGATAGTGCGAATGACCGAGATAGCCGCCCCCACAACCCCGCTGCAACTAGAGCATCCTGAAGAGAAATTGCTCCACCAGCTCTGCGAGATTTTATACGGCTATCTCGACCAACAAAATATCAGCAACATCGTCCGCGCCTATCACTTCAGCGCGGCGGCCCACTCCGGGCAATTCCGCAAAAGCGGCGAAGCCTATATTTGCCACCCCGTCTCCGTGGCCATCACACTGGCCAGCATGCACATGGATGCCCACGGCATCATGGCGGCCATCCTGCATGACGTCATAGAAGACACCCCGATCAGCAAAGAACAACTCGCCGCGGAATTCGGCCAGGAAGTCGCCGAGTTGGTCGACGGTGTCACCAAACTGTCCAAAATCGATAGCCGCTCGCGTGCCGAAGCACAGGCGGAAAACGTTCGGAAAATGTTTTTGGCCATGGCCCAGGATCTGCGGGTCATCGTGGTCAAACTTGCCGATCGCCTGCACAACATGCAGACCATGGGCAACATGCCTATGGATAAAAAGCGCCGTATCGCCAAGGAAACCCTGGAAATCTACGCTCCCATCGCCAACCGGCTGGGCATGAACGATATTCGCCACCAACTGGAATCTTTGGGCTTCAAGGCGCTTTACCCTAATCGGTACTCCGCCATCAGCAATGCGGTCAAAAAGTCCCGAGGCAACCGCAAGGAAATCGTCGACACCATCCAAAGCTCGATCCAAAATCGCTTACTGGAAACCGATATCGATGCCAAAGTAACCGGACGGGAAAAAAACATAGCCAGCATTTATCAAAAAATGCTGCATAAGAAAATCTCCTTTACCGATGTATTCGATGTCTATGCCTTTCGTATTTATTGCCACGAGGTTGACGATTGCTACCGGGCGCTGGGTTGCGTGCATAACCTGTTTAAACCGATACCCGGCCGATTCAAGGATTACATTGCCCTACCCAAGGCTAACGGCTACCAGTCCTTGCATACCATTTTGATCGGCCCCTACGGCGTGCCCATCGAAATCCAGATCCGTACCCACGAAATGCACCGTCTGTCCGAGTCCGGCATCGCCGCGCACTGGCTGTATAAATCCGATAACGAGAAAAGCGAGACCATACAGGCACGCGCCAATGAATGGCTGCGCGATTTATTGGAAATTCAAAAATCCGCCGGCGATTCGTTGGAATTTATCGACAACCTGAAAGTGGATCTTTTCCCTCAGGAAGTCTACGTGTTCACCCCCAAGGGCAAGATCATCAAATTGCCGCGCGGCGCGACCATCGTCGACTTTGCATATATGGTACATACCGATGTCGGCAACGCCTGCATTTCGGCGCGTATCGACAAAAAACTGGTACCGTTGCAATCCAAACTGGAAAACGGCATGACCGTGGAAGTGATTACCGCCAGCTGGGCCCGGCCCAATCCGCTTTGGCTCAATTACGTGGCCACCGCCAAAGCCCGTAGCTGCATCCGCGCCTACCTGAAAAATTTCAACCAGCAGGAAGCCATCAACCTGGGTCGACGTCTACTGGAAAAAGAACTCAACAGCCTGAATATTCAGCTCGACCAGATCGACGATGCCCAAATCGTGCAAGTCCTGCACGCCATGAAAAAACATTCGCTGAACGATTTATTGGAAGATATCGGCCTCGGCAATCGCATGCCGTTTCTGGTCGCCAAACACATCAACCAGATCGACAATAATCATGGCGTCAAACTGGACGATAACGAACAACACCACAAATCACCTTTAGTGATCAAAGGTACCGAAGGCATGGTGGTCAGCTTGGCAAAATGCTGTCGGCCGATTCCCGGAGACTCCATCATCGGTTTTTTCAATCCCGGCAAGGGGATTGTGGTACATCACCACGAATGCCGTAACAGTAACGAAGTCAGAAAAAAGCAAACCACCTGGCTGGATGTGGAATGGAGTCCGGACGCCAGCGGCGAATTTCCGGCCGAAATCCGTATCGAGCTCTTAAACCAACGCGGCTCGTTGGCCACCATCGCCTCGACGATTTCGTTCATGGATTCGAACATCGAAAATATTAATGTGGTCAGCCAGGACGACCGGGTATCGGTGGACTTGCTGACGCTGGCCGTCCGCGACCGCGTCCATTTGGCCAACATCATTCGCAAGCTGAAAAAATTATCCATTGTGTTAAAAATTACCCGTATCAAAGCATGAGCCTGAAAAAAACCATTATCTCCACCCCGCTGGCGCCGCAAGCCATCGGCACATACTCGCAAGCCATCAAAGTCGACAACACGGTGTATTTGTCCGGCCAGATCGCCCTGGACCCCGCTACCATGGAAGTGGTTGATGGTGATATCAGCGTTCAAATTCGCCGGGTGTTCGATAATCTGCGCGCCGTCGCCCAAGCCGCGGGCGGTGATTTTTGCAATATTGTCAAACTGAACGTGTTTTTGACGGATTTGAGCAACTTTCCTATCGTCAACGAAATCATGGCGGAATATTTTGTCGAACCCTACCCTGCCCGTGCGGCCGTGGGCGTGGCGGCTTTACCCAAAGACGTGGGCGTGGAAATGGACGCCGTGATGGTCGTTGAAGAACCTTACTATTAATTCGCTGCGCCGACACGGCGCAAACGCCGTCTGATATGTCTCGGCAAGAACCGCAACAATTGCCTGTCACCCGCCTGACAGGTATCGGTTCTCAATCCGCCGCCCGGCTGCAAAAACTGGGCATCCAAACCCTGCAAGACCTGCTGTTTCACCTGCCGCAGCGTTATCAGGACAGAACCCGTACTTACCCGATTGCCAGCCTGACCCCCGGCATGACCGCCCTGGTTTGCGGCAGAGTGGAATATATCGACACTCCACAACGCGGCCGCAACAGCGTGATTTGCCGTATCAGCGACGCTAGCGGCCTGCTGTCGTTACGGTTTTTTCATTTTTCGATACAACAAATTCAGCAGCTCAGGCCCGGCACGCAGCTCAGTTGTTTCGGCGAAATTCGCATGGGTTTTAATGGCCTGGAAATGGTTCACCCGGAATACCGCACCCTGCATGCCGGCGACGAGCCCACCGAAACCGGCCTGACGCCTGTTTATCCCCTGACCGAAGGCCTGACCCAGTCAACCTTGCGTAAAGCCATCAAACAGGCTTTAGAACTTTGTTTAAGTAACACCGACACCCTGACGGATTGGTTACCGGCAGCCGTCCGGCAACAATATGGCTATCCCGATCTGGCCGAAGCCTTGCTCACTTTGCACAGTCCGCCCCCTACCTTGTCGGCGGAACGCTTGGCCCAAGGCGAGCTGCCAGCCTTAAAACGCCTGGCCTTCGAGGAATTTTTGGCCCATCATCTGGCACTGTTACTAGGCAAACAACACTATAAAACCTGGCAAGCGCCGGTGTTTATCGGCGACATTTCGACCAAAACGCGTTTTTTAGCCGAACTCCCCTTCCAGCTTACCGGCGCACAACAACGGGTGATTAGCGAAATCGAAGCCGATTGCAGCACCCCCCATCCAATGCTGCGTCTGGTGCAAGGCGATGTCGGCTCCGGCAAAACTCTGGTCGCGGCGATTGCGGCACTAAGCGCGCTATCTTCCGGCTTTCAGGTGGCCTTGATGGCGCCGACCGAATTATTAGCCGAGCAGCACTTTCGTAATTTCAAGCGCTGGTTTGCCCACACCGATACCCAGGTTTTATATTTAAGCGGGCAAATCAAAGGCAAAGTTCGTTCGACCACGCTAGAGGCTTTGGCGGACGGTAGCGCAGGCCTGGTTATTGGCACGCACGCGCTGTTTCAAGACAGCGTCAACTTTCAAAACCTGGGCTTGGTGATAATAGACGAACAACACCGCTTCGGGGTACAGCAACGCCTGGCATTACGCGCCAAAGGCCAGAATGCCGACCGGGTACCGCATCAACTGGTGATGACAGCCACCCCAATTCCGCGCACCCTGGCCATGCTGCAATATTCCGATCTGGATATTTCCGTGATCGACGAACTGCCGCCCGGCCGTAAACCGGTCACCACCAGCGTAATTCCCTCCGAACGCCGTGCCGAAGTAATTGCGCGCATCGATCATTGGGTCGCGCAAAAGCGCCAAGTCTATTGGGTCTGCACCTTGATTGATGAGTCGGAGCAACTGCAATGCGAAGCTGCCGAAAATACCGCAGTTTATCTACAACAAGCCTTACCGGGTGTGCACATCGGCCTGGTACACGGGCGCATGAAAGCCAGCGATAAAGACGCCGTGATGCAGGCTTTTAAGCAAGGCGATTGCGATTTACTGGTGGCGACTACCGTGATTGAAGTCGGTGTCGATGTTCCCAACGCCGGCCTGATGATCATCGAAAACCCGGAACGTTTAGGCTTGTCGCAACTGCATCAATTACGCGGCCGGGTGGGACGCGGCAGCCTGGCGAGCTACTGTTTGCTGCTGTATCAATCTCCGCTATCGGAAACCGGCAAACAGCGCCTGGGCATTTTACGAGAAAGCAACGACGGCTTCGTCATTGCCGAAAAAGACCTGGAACTGCGCGGTCCCGGCGAAGTCATCGGCAACCGCCAGACCGGACAAATTCAGTTCAAAATCGCCGATCTCAGCCGCGATCGCGAACTACTGGACAGAGTGCAAACAGCCGCGCAACTGATTTGCCGGCAACACCCGGAAACGATAAAACCCTTGGTACAACGCTGGACAGGCGGCTCGTTACAAGACCTGGACGAACTGTTTCACACCGTCTACAGCCCCTAGAAAACGCGGGGTTTTTGTCGTATGACAGCAATAGTGAAAAACTCCGGATTTTGTGCCGCTAATATTGAAAAATTTCGCGCTCCTCATTCTGACAGAGCAAGTTCGGCCAAAAGTAGTCGATGGAGAGGTTCCTAATGAATGAACGGTTGACACCCTATACCTGTCATTGATAAATGTCATACATCGAATATTTCTGCTTTATCTCTTCGATGCAAGCAATGCAGCTAGCTCGGGTGGAAGCTGCAACGGAAGCGCATTGGTGATAATGGCTTCCCAGAGTCGATAGACACGGCTAGTATTCGTTAGTGGAATTATTCCACCTTTAACTGTTTTATCTAGGGCTTTGGCCTGAAAGTATGCCCTTGCGACAGCTTCAAGCGGAAAATGCTCGCGTTTCAAGCTCGTCTTGTTATATCCCCCAAGCTGGTCTCGCAAGGATTTTTCTACTGCTTTTGCATTGTTTAGTTCCGCCACTGCATCTTTGTCTGCGTGGTGAAGCAGTAACCACATCTCAAAACAAGGCTTGCTTAAAGCAACGGATATGCCTTTTTCTTTGGCTTCTTTGATGATTCGCCTAAATTCTTTTATATGAGGGCCATTAACGTAATGGTCGGTGTCTAACAGCATCCAGCGTTCGTCTTCCTCTTCATGTTCGATACCCTCTAGGCGTTCTAGAACATCAATAGCGTGGCATCTGTTCTCATCTAAAGGTGTTTCAACCACATGGACTTGCACCCGTGCGATCCGGAAAAAATCGAAATATTGCTTAGGTGCATAGGAGTCATCGCTGGCGACAATAAACAACCTGTCGTCGCGCAAAGTGCCGACATCTCTGTTTAACGGCCTAGGCTTCAGGTCTTTGATTAAACTCATTGAGACAAATTTTCAATTTCCAGCAATGCGTTCAAATCGCCCAAAAATGGAATGGCACCATATCGACCTTGCAGGTAACGCTTACGAATATCTTGGTCTGTTCGAACATTAAAATCAGCCAAGGAATAAAGATGGCTGGCTCCGGCTTGGTCTTTTTCCGCAAACCATATTTCATCGCGACGCAGTAGTTCCAAATCCAGCAAATTCGATTCGTGTGTGGTGATGATGATTTGATGCCTGCCACCTTGGCAGGATTTTAGAAAAAATTCCAAAAATTGCTTTGCCAAAATAGGGTGCATGCTACGGTCAATTTCATCGATAAAAAATACCGCATTGCCTGTTTGCAAGAAGTGTAATGCTGGCAGGAGATTTAATAGACGACGAGTGCCATCGGATTCCTCGCTCAAATCCAATGGAATTACCTTGCCTAGTTCGTGCTCATGAGCCGCTTGAATGCTTAATCTATAAAAATGGTTTTCCTCGCTACGCTCGATCAAAAGCTCATTGCCTTGTTCAAGGCTAATGACGGCGGTACCATCCTTATCTTCAACTATATCTTCCAATAATTTGGAAACGAACTTTTTTGGCAACAGGTTACGTAGCTCTTCTTCGCTGATTTCGGTTTTTTGCGGTTGTAAATGTGTTATCCCGGTAGATGCTGATCTAAGAAAATCTCCGGCAAATGTTAAGAACGTTGAATCACTTGCTAATAAATGTCCAAGCGAACCGAAAGAGGAATCCGGTCCGATGAATGTCAAATTGTCATCGAACCAGTTAATGACATTCGTTAACTCATCGTCATAATCTGCGCTATCCAGTGTTGCCTGAATGGTTGCTAGGAACGATTGGTTTTGTAGTCCGCCGACTGTAAACAGGGCACCTAGCTTACCCTTCTTGAATTTTGTCTTACCGGGTTCAACACGTACATTGCCTTGTTCATCAATTATTCGTTCATACAGACTTTTTTGTTTAGAGCCTACCACTTCGTACAACCATTCTTCAATAATTTTATAGTCGTCTATTTTTGCTCCATAGCGGTACAGTTTACTATCAACAATAAATTGAAGATCGAATACGGAAGGTTCGTCCGCTTCTGGTCCAAAGCGGAATTTTTCGCGCTCCATGCCGCTGTTTTTTTTTCTTGGCTTGAGAACGATCGTTTTGAGATAGCGTAGCGCTTTAAAAAGGTTGGATTTCCCAGCGCCATTTGCGCCGTATAGAACAGCTGTTTTAAGTACTTTTTCTTTGGTACCAGGAATAGAACACGCATGATCTTCATGGCTGCCGCTAAGACGATTGCTGGCAACCAGCGACAAGGTCTGTTCCGAGGAAAAAGAACGGAAATTGGAAACAGAAAACGAGACAATCATGTGCTTATGTGTGATTTTTTCACAGAATAGAAGTTTTTTATGGTGAAATATAAGGCGATATTAACATAGATTATGTGATATTTCCGCGCTATCAGTATAGGTACGTATTGCATACATTCGGTTTATAGCGTGTGCAATCTGATCGCTCCTGGAACGATATGCGGGTTCGTTATATCTTGCGAGCATCCACTGTTGGCAATAATCAGATGATCGATAAAATACTTTGAATGGCAGAAACGGGGCGACAACGATCAGCACGGTAGGATGCGGTGAGGTACGAACCGCATCGTTCGCGTTATTCTCCAGCCGCTACCTTCGATAAATCGATGTCATCGCCCCAATTTTCAGGATATATACCATGTTTCACATAACCATGAAAACTTGAATGGGGCCAATCTTTAACTGATTTAACCCAGCCATGCTTGACCGGGTTCCAATGAATGTAATCGACATGCTGCCGATAATCGGTTTCATCGCGAATAAGATGTTCCCAAAACCGTCGCTGCCATAAGCCCCTTTCACCTCGCTTTTCTCGGCTTTGGGAAATTCTCTCATTTTTTGCGATGTGTCGCGAAAAATAGGCTTTGATTAATCCCCAGCGAGTAGAAAAGTCGGAATCACCATCGGGTAACGTTAAAACACAATGTAAATGTTCTGGCAATACGACAATCGCATCGATTTCATAGGGATGATTAGCACGGTAGGATGTGCTGAGGTAGGAACCGCATCGTTCGGGTTATTCTCCAGTCGCTACCTTCGATAAATCGATGTCATCGCCCCAATTTTCAGGATACACACCACGCTTTACATAACCATGAAAACTTGAATAGGGCCAATCTTTAACAGTTCTAACCCAGCCATGCCTGATCGGGTTCCAATGAATGTATTCGATATGCTGCCGATAATCGGTTTCATCCCTAATAAGGTGTTCCCAAAATCGCCGCTGCCACTTGTGCCTTTTGGGTATAAGCCTCTTTTACCCCGTTTTTCTCGACTTTGGGAAATTCTCTCACCTTTTGCTATATGGCGGGAAAAATAGGCTTTGATTAATCCCCAGCGGGTAGAAAAGTCGGAATCACCATCGGGTAACGTTAAAACACAATGTAAATGTTCTGGCAATACCACAATCGCATCGATTTCATAGGGATGATGAGCTTGCACATGGGCAAATGCCATCCGCAACAGATCAATCCGATCCGTTAATAGTCGATTGCCATGGCGTTCGACCAAATTAACGCTAAAAAACCATGTGGCTCCAGGAAATTGAAAACGGCGATATTCAATCATCGTTTTGGTTTATGTAGATAATTTGCCCGCTTTACAGGAAGACTTGACTATCATGTTGGCACAGTTGCAAACATGCCTGCCATTCCGGCTCTAAGAACCAATACCAATCGGGTTTTTCGTTATTTGTGTCATCCGACAGCGTTCCAGCTGAAAAGCTAAAGGTTTTTCAGCACGTCCACACCTTTATCGATTTGTGCCTTGATAATGTCCGCCTCCAATTGCAGGGCTTTTTTCATTTCCTCGTCCCGGCATGCCTCCAACATTTTTTTAATTTTGTTCTGTTTGGTTTTCAGCTTTTTGATCACGCCTTTAATCTGCTCCGATTTTTTCTTCTTTGCCTTTGCATCGGAATTGAAAAAAGCTTGTAACCGAGACAACAATTCAATTTTATTCATGATCAATTGCCTGTTTGGGTTTAATAACTTCCTGCATTTCATGATCGGTCAAGGCGAACTCCTTCTCTGCCTTGACCGAATCTGCTGCGTGGTTAATGAATACAGTTTCCGCCATCCGAAGCAAATTACTTTGTATATCATAGACGTAGGAATTATCGTTTAGCAACGAGGTACCCGCCTCGGCGCTGATTTTGTGTTCACGAATCAGGCTTTCTATAATTTCGATGGCGGCTTGACGTTGCTCCTTGATTCGCCCCTTAAGCGCATCCAGCGACAACAACGGCAACTCGTTTACCACATCCGTATCTTTGATTTTCTGCAACTCCCGAATCACCATCGCTATCTGATAACGGATACGGTCATACTCGTCGGTCTGATAGCGGTTATAGGAGCGATTGTGTTTTAGCAGATTTTTCTGCAAATGCTTCATCCCTTTTACCGCTTCCACCAACTTTAAATTGGCCTGACGCAGCCAGTGCAGCCGTCCCGACTGCTTCATTTCCCAGGTAAAGCGCGCCTGACTGACAAATTCGATAATCGCGCTATACAGGCCTTTGATATTGCGGTCATAAGCATCATCGATATCGTAATCGCCAATAAGCCTATATCGGCTGATCACGACGTTCAGATCCTGCCCGGAATAAACATCACGCCTATGCAGACCCATGGCCTTCAAAATGATATGCGTAGCGTTCTCGTATAAATGCATGGTTTCCTGCTGCACCGACTCAACCGCCGTATCGGGATACTGCAAGGCCGAGGTAGTCAGGAAACGCGGTAAATCGACACTGGCTGTTTTTTCCTGCATCACCTTTTCCAGCAACCTCGCCATTAATCCGGAGACGGGTAACATGATGATGACACCGGCAAAGTTAAATACGCTATGAAACATCGCCAGCTTCAAGGTGTAATCATCCTGGGCAATACCGACGTGGCGGCAAAGAAACTCAACCACCCAACTAAATTGCTGCAAAAATACAATTGCCAGCAAACCGGTAAATACATTGAATAATACATGGGCCCCGGCCAGACGTTTACCCTTGATATTGGCGCCGAACGCACCCAAAACCGCGGTAATCGTGGTGCCGACATTCGAGCCGATGGCCAGCGCCAAGGCATTGTCATAGCTGATTTGCTGACTCGCCAACGCGGTAATAATCAAGACCATGGTGGCCCCGCTGGCCTGAATGATCACGGTCACCACCATCCCCACCAACACATAGATCAACAAACCGCGCATACCGGTCATCGCGTACTGACTAAGGTCGATATTGCCCTTGAAAGCGTCAAAACCGTCTTTCATGTACTGAATGCCTAGAAACAAAAAACCCAGGCCCAGCAGGATATGCCCGACACCCTGATAACTCTTTTGTTTAGTCAGCTGCAATAAAACACCAAAAACCAACAACGGCATGGCATAGCCGGCAATATTCACCTTGAGACCGAAGCCCGCCACCAGCCAAGCGCCAGTAGTGGTGCCAATGTTGGCGCCAAAAATAATACCTATGCCGGCAGCCAAATCCAGCAAACCGGCACTGATGAACGAGATAACCAGCACCGATAATAAGGAACTGGACTGCATCAAGGTGGTGGTGGCAATGCCGAACAACAAGCGCTTAGGCATATTATCGGTGGCATTACGCAGTATGCGTTCCAAGATGCCGCCGGTAAAAAACTTAAAACCCTGTTGCAAGGACAGCATGCCGAACAGAAATATCGAGATGCCTGCGACAATGGTTTTGAAATCCGCGCTGAGCCAAAAACCCAGCGCCAACAAGCCAAGCAGCAAAAAAAACAGGCTGTGTTTAATCGTGTTATCCATTCTGTATCCCCAATGTTATTGCGACTTCCTTGTCATGCATGGTCGAGCCAATGCCTCTATCGCTACGGCAATTCTAACAATGTTTAGGGGACGAGCAGGAATTTGCACCGGTTCCGGTCATCGGAGCCATTGGCACGGCTATCCGTACAGTCGCTGGTATTGATCCGGTAAATCATCAAGTAGACTTTACCGTTGGCCACCACCGGCGGAATCATTCTGGACATTTTGCCCAGTCCGCCGTTGTGTTCGTCTCCGGTCCGGATCAGGCGTTTCATGCGGTTGCTCGATTCGATGGCGGTGGCATCGCAAGATCAGGTAGGAATGTGCGAATTCCATCACGGCCAGGGGGCAATAAGCTTCCTCACCTCCCCAAGACCGGATAGTTGGAAGCGATATTTTCTTGTGTTACAACCAAATTTGTCTTGCAATACCAGGCAGACCATACATGACCCTTATTTTTCTTAAAGGCAGTAGAGCAAAACAAATATCAAATGTAAGGCCTAACCCCTTCGCGCACGAAATAGGGTCGATTGACTCCTGTTTTGTCGCCCCCACGCGGACGCGCGGTTTGAAACCACAAATATTAAATGGAGATTTAAATGATTTGCGGCAAAAAGAAGGTTAAATCCTTCAGTTAAAAATTTAGAGTAAAAATATAAAGCAATATACTAATACTATCTGATTACGGTTGATTTTAAGATTTAAAAATATCTGCTTTAGTGGGTCAGGCAAATTTGCGACATAAAAACAGCGCAATTAATCGGGTTATTAGGGTGCTAGAATTAAATACTAGATTTAAGTTATTTTTTATACTACTTTTGAGCTTGACTTTAAATATCATTTTGAATATAAAAAGTCTACGCGAGAACTACGCCTCCTGTCTCGCTAGCCAGCCAGTCCTCTTTCTCACAACATGGATATTGCAATGAAACCAATATCGGTCAAAAAAGAAAGCCAGTACGTTTTTAACCACTGTGCTAAGTATTTAGCAAGAGACAATAGCGATATTCGGCACAACTTTGGACAATTTACCGATAACGATCCTGCGGCGAGAATTTGCGAGTCGTGGCGTTTTCCGATTATAGACAGCTACAGCGATGGCATTGATTTTGAAACAAGCTACGCTTTCAACACTGTCACGTTTATTTATCCGGATTTTGACCGGTCGGTTGAGAACGTAGCGGTAATCGGTAGCTTCGCTAACCTTTATGAACCGATGTCTTTGACTCGTGTCGAAAACAGCTGTTATTTTGCGTTGTCATTGCTTATTCCGAAAGGCCAGGTGCATACTTATCAATTCCTGGTGGACGGAGTATTAAAGCTAGATCCAATCAACCCTCAAACCGTAACATTGGATAACGGAAAAACCTGGTCTCGGTTTTTTACCGAATTTTGTACCGTGCCCTTATCTTTCGAGCGTTGGGAGATGGTACTACTCGATCGCTTGACTGATCATATTTTGCCTTTTCATACCGAATCAGGCGAAAATTTTCTCGATCGTTATTACGAAAATCTGGACAGAGCGGCGAAAAACGCGCAGTTTGCCCATGCTTACCGGCTCGACCAATCGGTCGGCGTGGTCAATTTTATCGATAAACTATTAGCGCGTTCGGAAAGGCATTTTTTGGATGATTATCATACCTGCCTCGACTTGACTAACAGCATTTTAAGAGGGCGTAGTGTCGCCGAAATTGCGGCTATGCCGAAAGCAATGTTTGTCGATATCTACGCTGAGATGGCTTCAGGTTCAGTCAATGGCTGGGACTATACACGGTATTCTAATCCTAGGTTTTTCTTACAGCTCTTACGCCGCCACACGTTTACCGGTGCCTTTGCCCATCCTAAATACGGCGGCAACAGTGCCGCATCCGCTTGGGCGTTTCTGGAAGAACGCTACAAGTCAAAGGTAACGGGTGAAACTTTATTCGATTGGGGGCGGGTCATTGAAAAACCGTTAGGTTTCGCCCCTAACTATCACGGTTAATTCAGTTTTCAAATCAATAACCCCGGAGGGTTACGATGGAAGAAGAATTCGACGTCATCATCGTCGGTAGCGGTGCCGGCGGCGCTCCGGTAGCGCATACTTTAGTGAATGCCGGGAAAACAGTATTGATTTTGGAAAAAGGTCCACTGTTTTTGCCGCAATATCAAGACGACAAAGGCCTTTCCGACTTCAAACGAGATGAGCTATTTGCAACCGGCTCGGAAAAGCGCATTACCCTTTCAGGCGTCTCTAATCAGGGCAGCTCCTATTACTCGAGTCACGTCGAACCGGATCTTAACGATGAGCCGCATATTTATCAAAGTGCTGACGGCACCGATAAAGCGACGCTGGAAGGATATACCGCGCAAGTTGTCGGCGGAGGTACGCAGCTATATGGCGCGGTGTCATTACGATTCACGGAAACCGATTTTCGTTTGGGTAGTTTCAATCGCGACCGCACCGATATCTTGAATGATCCTAACGACGATATACGGCGCGAAGCGCCGGACTGGCCGATCGGTTATAACGATCTTGAACCCTATTACACCAAGACTGAAAAACTCATCGGCATCAACGGTACCCGGGCAAATCAAAAGAAATTCTTCTCGGCAGACAATTATCAAACGCCCTATTCGCCCAATCCGATTAGCCGCTATGTAGAAGTCGGTATGGATGCATTGTCATTGCCGCGCTATCGTACGCCTTTGGCCGTCATCACTCAGGACCATGCCCCGAGCGGCCGGAAAGTCGAAACGGATTTATCGGAACCTGCGAAAACGGGTTTAGTGAATCGTTATGGCGATCCGATGGGTTATAAATCCAATACTTGGGTTGCGCTGTTGAGCCCGATCAAAGACAAGGATAATTTCGAAATCCGATGCAATTGCGTCGTGACGCATATTGAAAACCAAGCCAGCAGGATAAGCCGTGTGTTTTATCGCGATCCATGCGGCGATCAAAAAACGGTGCGCGGCAAGATCGTGGTCATTGCTTGCTCGGCTATCGAGTCAGTTCGGCTGTTGATGTTGGCGGCCCGCGAAAACGCCGATTTTGCCGCCCGTATTAATCCAAACGATCTATTGGGAAGGTATTTTTTAACGCATTGTTTCGGTGGTGCGGAAACGGAAATGCCCGATCGGTTCGACAAATCCGTTTCGCTCGACAGCGACTGGGCCACCGATGCATTCGCTACGGAAGAATTCATCCGCAGCAAAGGTTTATGGGCCGGCGGCGCCGTTTATAACAATACCTCGGATCAGGCGCTGCCTATCTCGTTGGCGCGAACCCATGGCAGCCAGGATATCGATACGATTTGGGAGGCCTTTGTCGCCGATACTGCTAAGACCGGTTCCGAATTATTAGCGTTTCTTGATCGCGACTTCGGTACACGCTTATCGGTCAGCTTTATGGCTAATCAAGTTCCGCTACGAACGAACCGCATCGAATTGCATCCAACCGTAGTGGATAAATGGAATCGTCCCAGCGCCTATATCATCAAGGATTGGCATCCACACGACATTTACTTGATGGACACGCTGGCGGAACAGTGTAAAAACATTCTGGCGTTTGGCGGCGACAACGGTATCGGCAACTATCCGGTCGAGGGCTTTGGTGCTGTTTATATGGCGAGTAACGCCCGGGCGCGTATTGCCAATCATATTCTAGGCGGCGCTCGCTTCGGGTTTTCGCCTGACGATTCGGTTTTGGACGTCAATTGCCGGGCATGGGGCTTTGACAATCTTTATTTGACGGATGGTTCCTTTATGCCGACTTCCGGCAGCGCCAATCCCACTCATACCATACAAGCTAATGCGTTCCGCGTGGCAGACAAGATTCTCGAGGTGATCTAAATGGATTCCCGCTTTAATAAAATTTTTACCGACCCGGAAAACAGTATATTCAAAGTCGTTTTCTTTCCCGACCGCATCTATCACGCGCAATACTTGAATGCGACCCGCAGCCTGCGCTATCGCTACAATGTTCAGGAAGTCAGGACTAAAGCCGATACCACCATTATGAAAGGCGAAGTCTATATGGATGGTCTGTTTTACAGCAATTTCATGCGTATCGAATACCGTGCCGGACGTTTAGTTGAAACCGCCCGGGAGAACAACCGCTTCTTGCGTGATCAATTGCTCGCTTTCGTTCGATTGTTACCCAATGACGCCGGCTTAAACGCCGAAGCGATGGTGAAGTTGCATTATTGCCAATGGGTGGATGCCTACCAAGCTGAAATTTGGCAAACCCTGGAGCCTCCGGAAAACAACCATCACGATTTTCAAGTGCTGGACCTGATGGGTAGAAACAAAGATATCACACGGATTCAGGCATTTACGCCGGCCCTGGACGATATTAAAGGCTTGCGACGTATTGAAATCGCGTTTAGAGAAAACGATAAGGACCTGCCATTTGGTTTTACCATCGATAACCCGGCCTGGGACAACAATTATCTGCGCTCCCATCAACAGCCCAATGAGTCCACACCAAGCAGCGATGCGAATACGGTAAGCGATTTGTCTTACTTGATCGATTTCCAGCGCGGATGGTTTTTGCAAGCGGACGATGTTGCGCCTGTGCGTTACCGTAATGCGCTAATGGAAGAAAATAATCCCGACCGCGCCGACGACAATATCGTTGAAATGCGCTGGATATTGCAACGGGAGCTGGGAGGAAGCTTGGTGTTTTTCCACGAAGTCACCATTCCACCCGGTAAAACGGAAGGCACGCATCGGCATATCGGTAGTGAGGAACTTTATTACATCGTCTCCGGAGAAGGTACCGCCTATATGGGCGAAGACGACGATCCGGCGATAGCCAATTTACCGACGGTGCAGCGCGCCATTTACGGATTGGATATGCATAATTGTAAGGAAATCAAAGTGAAGCCCGGCAGTGTGATCTTTACCAAAAGCGGTGGTATCCACGGTATCCGAAATCAAGGAAATAAACCGTTGAAATTTGTCGCCTTTCTTTATCAAAGCAGTTAACCAGCCTAACGCAGAATATAGCTATGCAAATTCTACATACCGATAGTATTTTTCAGGTCCCGCAAGGTACGACACCCGATTACAACCGAGGCAACTCGTTGCTTAAATTGTTGGGACTAATGGAAAAAAACCAATTGGCGGCGGAGAGAGATTTTTATCTGACCGAACATTTACAATTCATGTTCCCTTACGATTTCTTGGAGCTCTATGGTCCCGCAGGCTCGGATAGCAATGTGCGTGAGCCGGAGCGGCAAGATAATAAGGAGGACTTTCAAAAGCAAAACATTCGGGATTTTCGAACCACCGATACGACATTAGTCAGGGGCTGGGTTGCGGTTGGAGACGCCACTATTCCCTTTGTTCGCATCAGTTACCGAGGCGGCCCGGATTCGAACTTATCGCAAGCGGCAAACCATCAACTTGGTGCCAATATCAAACTGTATATGCGGATCGGAAACGCGCAAACCAGCCAATACATCGTTGTACCGTATAACGAGATTAGCGATTGTTATGCCGTCGAGTTGTGGGGTTTTGCCGGGTTTAATCTCAGAGACTTGCTGGATAGCAAGGGTAAAAGTGCTTTTGACAGAGGTGAATTGATCCCCCGTAGCGATTTGATCAAAGGGTCGATGGCCGACTTCAATCGCAGCGGCTTGGACAATCGAAATATGTTCGAGGTTAGTCCCGACAACACTATGCATCCGATTAAACCTTTACATATCGAGTTAGCCTGGACGACCGACGACGAAAGCGTATGGGACTCGAAAGGCGGCGCTAATTATCAGTATGAGTTCAACATGATCCTGCGTGGCTGGGATAATTTTTTAGGTGTCGGCATTAGCCCTAACCCACATGGTGGCGTGGGCTTTCTTGAGTTCAGAAATCTGTTGTCCAATTATTTCGCCTACTCGAACAGCCGGGAATTGGAGCGGAAGTTGGAACCATGGAATTTCGATGCCCATGGCAGCAAAAACCATAACAATATCGTCGAAAAGTTCATGGCCGTCGATTACATGGACTTGCATATCATGAAAGCTAATTGCGGGATCGGTTTGCATCGGCACCGGGATAATCAGGAAGTATTTTTGATGATGCAGGGTTCGGGTTTCATGGTCGTCGGTGATTGGGCCAAACCCAATAACAGGGAGCGCTGCTTCGAAATCCGAACCTTGCGGGCCGGCCATTTCGCCATGTTGAAAGGTGGAAATTTACATGGCTTGATGAACCCTAGCGATGAGGATGTTTCGTTGTTTATGTTCGGTGGCTACGACTAGCGAAGCAGCCATCGTAGAGCTGTTACGAATTTCATAAGCCTAACGTTCATGAAAAACGTTACACCCTTGTTTATGAAAGGGGCGCAGCTTAGGGGTACGGTGACTCGCCGAACAGAGCGCCAAGAATACACCCATGTAGACAAGCAAGCGTACCCACGACAAATTTTGTTACGTTCACAGTAACGAGCTCACGATCAGTGAATTTTAACGTCACAGGGATGACATCGTCCGCGTTGCTTATTTTGCTCAATCGAAAGGAGGGTTTTCATGCGTAAGTTGGTTTATTGTGGTGCGCTTGCACTCCTAATGGTGTGTCACGAAGCAACGGGAAATCCTTGGAACGGGAAAGTGGTGTTCCAAGGCTTTTGGTGGGGCGCCGAGAATCAAAATTATTCGGGTGATTGGTATACCTATTTAGCCAAGCTTTCACCCCGCCTGCGGGAATTGGGCTTCGATGGTATCTGGATTCCATCGCCGGCCAAAGGCTGGAAAGGGATGGATGATATGGGATATGGCATTTATGACCATTACGATTTAGGCGATAAAAATCAAAAAAACACGGTCGCTACCCGCTTCGGTAGCAAAGACAGTTTATTGCGATTTATCGCCATTGCCCATGCCAACGGTTTGGATGTTTATCCCGATATCGTGTTGAATCACGTCATTGGCGGTGATTTAGACAGTAATGCACCTGGCGATAAATATAAAAAATTTCGTTTTGTCGGTTACGCCGGGCCTTCTACGGGAAGGTGGGCCAAAGATCATTGGAATTTCCATCCTAACCCGGATCACGATTGTAATGGTGGCGATATATGCGGCAGTTTGCTTGGCGCCGACATTTGCTACCTGGGCAATCAACAAGGAGGGGGAGGCAACGGCCAATACATGCTGGATAACGCGCGTGCATGGCTAGTCTGGTTTAAAAAACAAACCGATGCAGACGGTTTTCGCTTCGATGCGGTTAAGCATTTTCCCGCTTATGTCGTCGAAGACGTCCTTTACAATGCTATGGGGCCGGGGAATGCTTATTTTTGCGTTGGTGAATTCGTTTCCGGTGCCGACCAATTAGATCGATGGGCCAATGCCACCCAAAATAGATGCGGTACTTTCGATTTTGCGTTGCGGGAAGGTTTGGCGGCGTTAGTCAATGATGGCGGTTTCTTCGATATTGGTTCTTTACCCGATAAACAGCAAAAAAATCGTTTGAAAAGCTCGCCGTTCTTGAATAATCACGATACTTGGAAAGGCGCGTTTTGGGATTCGGCCAATACGTCGTCGACCCAACATGATGATAGGAATGGCGACTGGCGCCAAAGTGGGGATGAGATTCTGCCGACGATCGATCCGGATAATCCTCGCACGAAAGTGGCTTATGCCGCCGCCTTCGCCTTCGATGGCAGTCCCACTGTTTATTATGAAGACCTGTTCGTCAATTACGGTGCTGACCGCTTCAAGGCCGACCCGGCTAAAATCAGCACTCGCGACTACCTAAGCAACATCATTTGGGCGCATCAAAAATTGGATTTCAAAGACGGTGCCTACAAGGTCCGTTACCGCAATTCGCAAGATTTACTTGTTATCGAACGTAGCGGCAAGGCGTTAATAGGCCTTAACGATAGCGGTACCGAAACATTGCAAGCATGGGTGGAAACGGATTTCGGCAAGCAGGTTACGCTGCATAATTATACGCCCTCAGATAGCGGCGATATTAAGACAAATCAGGATGGTTGGGTGCAAGTTACCGTGCCGCCAATGAGCTACGCAATTTGGGCACCGACAGGTTTTTCAGGTGGTTTTGCGCCTGCTTCCCGCCGAACGACGCAGGAATTTCAAATGGATGATGATTTAGGCGACTCTAGTCCGGAATCGCCCGGTTATGGCGGCAAGTTGTGTAATGGTGATTTTCGTACCGGTGGTGCAATATGGGTGGCGGCCAATACCGACATTAAGGTCGAGCTTTATACCGAAGGCGAACAAAATGCCGAAGTATCGGTATTCCTTCCCGATACGAATGGTCAAAAGCAAATAAACCAAGGACAACAAACGAAGCAAGGCTTAGCTTCGAATACTGCGCCATTGAATTTGACCTTCACTGCAAATCGCGAGGGCTATCATCGCATTTCCGCGCGTTTGACCGCAGGCATATCGTGCGCTAAAGCCTATTTAAAAGTGAATTATCAAGCGCCTGCTGTCTCTGATAAACTTTAAGCCATCAATTAATGCCCAAAAAAACTCGATTTTTTCATAATTTTACTGGTTCACTCGGCAAAATTGTCCGCGTTTTTTCTCACAGATCGGCGTATTTCTCCTGTCTGCCATTAGCAATGTTTACTATTGTCCTTTTTGGGCAATTTTTAGGTAGGGGGTTCATTTTTGGCCACTATTATCAAGCCTTTTGATTACAACACACCCCCTGAATTTATTATGGAATGAGTCGTCCCTTGTCAACTTCGCGTTGATTTTTAAACATCAACCAAGCCGATAGATAGCCACAGGCTATTTCACCCGCTCGGCATGGTTTGAATCTACCCATCTCCGGTTTAAACCAACCAATATCACCGGTTCAAATAAGCCGCAAACATTTGGAAACCCGCCTTTAGGCCCAAGAAATTATCGATTCCGCTATGTTCTACAAAGCGAATTACAGTTTGGCCCGGCCTTTGCGTGATTCCTTGGTCTCTATATGGTTGAGCGAGGAATATTGCGATGGATGTTTCCAAATCTAGTACGCCTAAAACCGGCTTTGCCGGACTGGTCGAGAATTGGCATAGCGACCTGCTAGCCGGCTTTTTGGTTTTTCTGATTGCCCTACCGCTTTGCCTGGGGATAGCCATGGCATCGGGCTTTCCGCCCATGGCGGGTATTATCAGCGCCATTATCGGCGGCTTGGTGGTATCGCGCATCAGCGGCTCGTTTGTGACTATCAATGGTCCCGCCGCCGGTCTGATCGTAGTGATTGTCGATGCGGTGCAATCGCTGGGCCAGGGCGATGCCATGGCCGGTTATCGCTATACCTTGGCGGCAATTGTAATCGCCAGCATTCTGCAGGTATTGATGGGCGTATTCAAAGCCGGCAAATTAAGCGCATTCTTTCCTTCTTCGGTGGTACACGGCATGTTGGCGGCAATCGGCATCATCATCATGGCCAAGCAGTTCCACACCTTATTGGGTGTCAAGCCGGCCGCGCAATCCCTGTTCGGCACTATCGCCGAAATTCCACGCTCGATAATGGACATGAATCCGGAAGTATCCATCATCGGTCTGCTGGGCCTGGGTTTACTGATAATCTGGAGCTTGCTGAAAAACCCTCTCTTAAAAATGATACCGGCGCCATTACTGGTGGTATTGCTGGGTCTGGCTTTGGGACAGTATTTCGATCTGGACCACATCCATAAATATTTGTTTTTGCCGGATGCGGAAATTTTGCCCCATCACGAATTCACTATCGGCCCGGCATTCCTGGTGGCTGTACCCGAAAATTTCATGGCCGGCTTTTATTTTCCGGATTTCTCCAAAATCGCCAGCTATGAATTCTGGTTGGCTGTGGTGGCCATCTGCCTGGTCGGCAGTCTGGAAAGCCTGTTAAGCGCGGCCGCGGTGGACAAACTCGATGCATACAAACGCGATTCGAATTTGAATCGGGATCTAGCCGCTGTCGGGGCGGGCAATATACTCTCCGGACTGATAGGCGGTTTGCCGATGATTGCGGAAATCGTCCGGAGTTCGGCCAACGTTAATAATGGTGCCAAAACCGGTTGGTCCAATTTTTTCCATGGTGCTTTTTTACTGATTTTCGTGGCCCTGTTTCCCAGGTTGATCCATGAAATTCCGCTGTCCTCACTGGCGGCTTTGCTGGTGTTCACCGGTTTTCGGCTGGCCTCTCCCAAGGAGTTCGCCAAAACCCTGGAAGTCGGTATCGATAACTTTGTGATCTTTGTAGTCACCATCCTCAGCGTATTGGCAACCGACTTGTTAATCGGGGTGGCAATCGGTATTGCTGTTAAACTGTTGATGCATTTCGCGCGCGGACTGAAACCCGGCAATCTGTTTTCGATGGCCTACGAAGTTAAACAAACCGACGCGGACACTTACCGTATCCAGGTTAGTGGCGCGGCGGTGTTTTCCAATATCATTAGCCTGAAAAGCCTGTTGGCCGATTTCCCAAAAGCCAAGAATGTCTACTTCGATTTAAGCGAAGCCGAGCTGATCGATCATACGGTGATGGAATTCATTCACCATTTCACGGAAGAACACAATCAAGCCGGCGGCCATTGCGAAATTGTCGGGCTGGATATGCATCATGCCTATTCCAACCACTATTTGGCTTCACGGCGCAAACGAACATGAACCCGCTAAATCGATTTATTTTCGCGACCAGTTTGTCCGTCAATGTCATGGGTGGGACTGGCGGATGCCGGTCGAATTTTACGAGTACCGATCTCAGTTTTTACAGCGAGTAACGATGATGGTTTTGATATTGGCCTATGCCGCCGTGTTGTGCAGTTTCGCCTCCGGCATGCTGGCTTTACTGATTAATCAACGCACCAGTGTTCACGCGCTGTTAGAGCGTGTTCCGATTCAGCGCGGCGGCCGCGATTGGCTGGATGACTGCCTGACGGAAAGCCGTTATCCCTTGCGACTAAAGCAGGCGGTTTTTATCGTATTGGGGCTCTCCGGCCTGCTGGCGGTATTGGCCGGTATCGCGGTGCTTAACAGCCAATCCGCCTTTACCGATCAAATCGGCCTGGGGTTGCCCTGGTTGCCCTGGCATGTGCGTTTCGACAGTTTGTCGGGATTTTTCTTTCTGATCGTCGGCATTGCCGTAGTGGCTGTCAGTATTTACGGGCCGGGCTATGTAGAAGCCTATCAGGAAGAAAAACATCCCTTTGCGGTGCTGGGCTTGTTCACCGGCCTGTTCGTGGCCGGCATGCTGTTGGTGCTGTTGGCGGACGACGCTTTCTTTTTTATGATTGCCTGGGAACTGATGTCGGTCGCCAGTTATTTTCTGGTGGCCTTTCAACATGAAAATCCGGCCAACCGTAGAGCGGCATTTTTGTATTTGCTGATGGCCGAAGTCGGCGCCTTGGCCATCATTCTGGGTTTCGGCGTGCTCGCCAGTTTCGCCGACGGCCTGACCTTCGATGCGCTGCGTCAAGCGAATTTATCCACGACCTGGGCCAGCATTGCTTTTGTTCTGGCATTGCTGGGCTTTGGCATGAAGGCCGGTATCGTGCCGATCCATGTCTGGCTGCCGGAAGCGCATCCGGTGGCGCCTTCGCACATTTCCGCCTTGATGAGCGGCGTGATGCTGAAAGTGGCCGTCTACGGCCTAATCCGGTTTTGTTTCGATTTACTCACCGACGTGCACTGGCAATGGGGCGTGGTGTTATTGGTACTGGGCACCATCTCGGCCCTGGGCGGGATTTTGTACGCCATGATGCAACCCAACCTTAAACGCCTGCTGGCCTACAGCTCCGTGGAGAATATCGGTATCATTTTTATGGTACTGGGCTTGGCGATGATTTTCATGGCCAACGGTTTTCCGCAGTTGGCGGCTCTGGGGTTGCTGGCGGCCTTGTTTCATGCTTTCAACCACGCCTTGTTTAAAAATCTGCTGTTTTTGGGCGCCGGGATACTGCAACATCAAATCCATAGCCTGGATATCGATTGCATGGGCGGCCTGATCAAACGCATGCCGCAAACCAGCTTCCTGTTTTTGATCGGCTGCATGAGCATTTCCTCGCTGCCGCTATTTAACGGCTTCGTCTCGGAATGGCTGGCCTTCCAGACTGCTTTACAAGTCGATGTACTGGACAACGGGGTATTGCGCAGCCTGATTCCGGTATCCGCGGCGGCCTTGGCTTTGACCGCGGCATTGGCGGCAGCCTGCTTCGTCAAAGTGTTCGGTATGATATTTTTAGGCCTGCCGCGCTCCCGCCACAGCGAAAAAGCACAGGAGGTGGACGATAAAGGCATGTTGCTGGCGCTGAAATTATTGGCCGGCTTGTGTTTCTTTTTCGGAATTTTTCCAACCCTGATCATCGCTGCGCTGAATAATGTCGCCAAGCAACTCATCGGTCAGACTTTGCCGAACGACACGCTACAAAGCTGGATGTGGCTGGCGCCGGTATCGGCCCAGAAAGCCTCGTATTCGCCCATACTGGTGCTGGTCGGCGTACTGATTGCCTGCGCCTTCACATTCTGGTACTTACGGCGCAATCCGGACACCAAAACCATGCGCCGCGCCGCCACTTGGGATTGCGGCTTCGGCGGCTTGAACGCGCGCATGCAATACAGTTGCAGCGCCTTTACCATGCCGTTCCGGCGTATCTTCGCCAAAGTCTGGCTGATAGACGAACAAATCGACAAAGACATGCAGGGTGCGCTGGATATGGATGTCTCGTCCATTCGTTACCGGTTGCAGGTTGAAGATCATTGCTGGCCCAGACTGTATCAACCCATTGCTCACGGCATCAATTCCGCGGCCCGGCTGGTAGGCCGCATTCAAACCGGCAATATCCGGGTCTATCTCGGCTATTCGTTCGTCACTTTAATCATCATGCTATGGGTGGTCAGCTTATGAACTGGTTACTTGCCATTGTCCAAACGCTGTTATTCGTGGCGCTGGCTCCGTTATTAAGCGGTTGGCTAAAATGGTGCAAATGCCATTTGCAAAACCGAAAAGCACCTTCCCTGCTGCAGCCTTATCGCGACTTGATGAAACTGATCCGCAAACAACCGGTGGTGGCAGAGCACGCCTCATGGATATTCACCCGCTCGCCTTACATCATCTTTTCGGCCATGGTGCTGGCGGCTTCGGTGGTGCCGCTGATTGCGGTGGACTTGCCCACCGCCGCCAGTGCCGACGTGATCGTGTTGGTCGGCTTTTTCGCCTTTGCCCGGTTTTTCCTGGCCCTGGCCGGACTGGACATCGGCACCGCTTTCGGCGGCATGGGTTCGTCCCGAGAAATGACCATCTCCTCATTAGCGGAACCAGCCATGCTGATGGCGGTGTTCACCCTGACCATGACCGCTTCCACCACTAACCTGTCGCTGGCGATAGCGCATGTTTTGAATGAAGGCCTGGTGCTAAGGCCGTCATTTGTATTCGCCATGTTCGCCTTGATCCTGGTGGCCATCGCCGAGACCGGTCGGGTTCCGGTCGATAACCCGACCACGCATTTGGAACTGACCATGATCCACGAAGCGATGATATTGGAATACAGCGGCCGGCATTTGGCGCTGATCGAATGGGCCAGCCAACTGAAATTGATGCTGTACGGCGTACTGATCGCCAATATCTTTTGGCCTTGGGGCATCGCCCAGAATTTCTCGATTCATGCGCTGGGATACGGTTTGCTGGCCATTAGCGGCAAGTTAGCGGCATTGGCGGTTTTTCTGTCCATCTCGGAAACCCTGGTAGCCAAAATGCGCCTGTTCCGGGTGCAGGAGTATCTCAGCTTCGCCTATCTGTTGGGCCTATTGGGCATGTTGAGCCACATCATTCTGGAGGCCTCGCGCTGATGAATATCGAACAACAGGATTTTTATACCCAGGCCATTTTATCGATGGCGGCCTTGGTGGGATTGACGTCTTTTCTGATGCTGGGCCAAGGCCGTTTATTACGGCTGATTTTCGTGTTCGCGCTGCAAGGCCTGCTGTTGACACTGACCACGACGTTGGCCGCCTACAGCCTGAACAGCCCTCATTTATACATTTCCGCGATGATGACCCTGATCTTGAAGGTAATCTTCATTCCCTGGATGCTGCGGCGGCAGGTGGTATTAATGAACATGCACCGCGATGTCGAAGCCTTGAAAAACAACACCGCCGTAATGCTGGGCGGCGCAGGTTTGATGGTGTTCAGCTATTACGTGCTGCATCCCATCGTACAAACCTCTTCGGCGATCATGCTGAATGCCCTGGCCGTCAGTCTGTCGGTGGTATTGCTGGGCATGCTGCTGATGATCTCGCATCGCCAGGCCGTGGCGCATGTGGTCGGCTTCATGTCAATCGAAAACGGTTTGTTCTTTGCCGCCATCGTCGCCACCAAGGGCATGCCGATGGTGGTCGAATTGGGGGTTGCCTTTGATGTCTTGGTGGCGGCTGTGCTGTTCGGGATCTTTTTCTTCCATATCCGCACCAGCATCGACTCGCTGGATGTCGACCGCATGAACCGTTTGCATGAGGTGGACCAATGATTGCCGCCTATCTGGTGTTGTTGATTCCGTTCGCCGGCATCCTGTTTTTTGCCTTTGACGGCCATAAGCAGGAGACTGGGCGATTGAATGTGCGCTTCAATGCGGTGACGCTGGCGGCGACCGTCTGGCTGGCGGTGAACGTGCTGAATAACGGCACCATTTTGTCATCCGGCAAAGCCTTCATCATCGACTCATTCAATGTCTATCTGATCGTGCTGACCGCCTTCATCGGCCTGACCACGGCGATTTTCTCCGCGCCTTACATGGAGCACGAAAAAGAGCTGGGCAAACTGACCGAAAGACGACTGAAATTGTACTACTCGATGTATCAGGGCTTCATGCTGGCCATGTATCTGGTATTGACCACCAACAATATGGGGGTGATGTGGGTGGCCATGGAAGGCGCCACACTGGCTACGGTATTGCTGGTCAGCCTGTACCGCACGCCCGAATCCATCGAAGCGGCCTGGAAATATTTCATTCTGTGCGGAGTCGGTATCGCTCAGGCCCTGTTCGGCACCATCCTGCTATATTACGCCGCCGTGCAAATCGGCGACGGCGACAATGCCTTGTTATGGTCGGTACTGTTCGACAATGCCCGGAAACTGAATCCGGAAATTCTGGAGATTGCCTTCGTGTTCATGCTGATCGGCTACGGTACCAAAATCGGCCTGGTCCCCTTGCACAACTGGCTGCCCGACGCCCATTCCGAAGGCCCCACACCGATGTCGGCGGTATTGTCCGGACTGTTATTGAACGACGCCCTGTATGCGGTGGTGCGCAATAAAATGTTGGTCGACGGCGCCACCCAAGGCAATATGGCCGGCTTGCTGATGATGGGCTTCGGCATGCTGTCGTTTTTGGTGGCTGCCTTGTTTTTACATCGGCAAAGAGACATCAAACGCTTGTTTAGTTATTCATCCATCGAGCACATGGGAGTGATGACCTTTGCCTTCGGCATGGGCGGCCCATTGGCCACCTTTGCCGCCTTGCTGCACATGACCGTGCATTCCCTGACCAAATCGGCCATCTTCGTCACCGTCGGCCATGCCTCGCAATTGGCCGGTACTCAGAATATGGACCGGATACGCGGCTTGATCAAAACCCAGCCCCGGATCGGCTGGGGTTTGTTAATAGGTACCGTGGCGATTGCCGGCTTTCCGCCGTTCGGGGTATTCACCAGCGAATTTCTGGTGTTGCTGGCCACCATGCACAGCTATCCCTGGCTGGCGCCCTTGTTGCTATTGGGCATAGGCATCGCCTTTGCCGGCCTGTTCCGCCATATTCAACCCATCGTGTACGGTGAACAACCCGAAGGCCAATTGCCGATCAAGGCCAATCTATGGCCGGTGATGATACATCTGGCGCTGGTGTTGTGGCTGGGTCTGGCGATACCGGATTTTCTGGCCAACTGGTTTTCGCAGGCCACACTGCTGATCTCAGGGAGTATGCCGTTATGAGTAATTTAAACTGGACTGAGATATTCGGCCAGGCAATGGATGCGGCGGGAGTTTTGATCGAAACGCAACCCGCGACCGCGGACCACCTGTCGGCCTGGCAAATCGCCGACCGGCACTGGCAAAAGCTGGCCGAAGTAGCCATGACGCATCGGCTGCGCTGGTCCGCCGGCTGGGCGGAACAAGGCCCCGAGCAATTCAGCGTTTACGTCTTGTTTGAAAAACAGGGCGAATATCTTCAGGTACGGACCTCCATCGATCTTAACAGAGCGGAACTGCCCAGCCAGGCCACTGTGTATCCGGCGGCCAACCGCAGCGAACGCCACACTCAGGATATGTTCGGCATTAAATTCGCCGAGCACCCGGACAACCGGCCCTGGACCCGACATAAGGCCTGGGACAAGCACCAATACCCGCTGCGCAAGGCGTTTGCCGTGCAAGGCCAGCCGGAAGCGATTACGCCACCGGACCTGGATTATGCCTTCGTCAAATCGCATGGAGCCGGCACCTACGAAATTCCGGTCGGCCCGATTCACGCCGGCATCATTGAACCCGGCCACTTCCGTTTTCAGGCGGTCGGCGAGCTGATCCTGAATCTGGAAGAACGTTTCGGCTACACGCACAAAGGTATCGAGAAAATCGCAGAAGGTAGAACGCCCGAATCGTTGGCCCGTTTGGCCGGCAGGGTGTCCGGCGATACCACGGTCGGCCATGCCTGGGCGGCCTGCAAGGCCATGGAACAAGCGGCAAACATCAGCATTCCGCCGCGCGCGGCCTTGCTGCGCGGCATATTGGCCGAACGCGAGCGAGTGGCGAATCATTTGGGCGACATCGGCGCAATCTGCAACGACGTGGCTTTCACTTTCGCGCAAATCCAATTCAGCCGGCTGCGGGAAGACTGGTTGCGCACTCAGGCCAATATATTCGGGCATCGCTTATTAATGGACTGCATCATTCCCGGCGGCGTTAAACACGACATAGGCGAGGCCGATTGCGACGCCTTCAAAGCGGATAACGTCCGGCTCAGAAAAGAACTATCGGACATCATTACCACACTGGATTTGAATTCATCGCTGGAAGATCGGTTATACACCGCCGGCTTTTTGTCCGAAGACATCGCCGCCGCCTTCGGCACGCTCGGCTACGTCGGTCGGGCCAGCGGTCAGGATTTCGACGTGCGCCGCGATGCGCCCTACCCGCCCTACGATAAAGTCACGGTAAAAGTGGCCTTGGAAAACCAGGGCGATATCGCCTCGCGGTTTTGGATACGTTACAAGGAAATTATGGCCTCGATGAAACTAATCGAACAATTCATGGCATTGCTGCAAGCGGGTGAAATCGCCACAGCCTGGCAAATTCCCGCAGCGGGTAGTTCCGGTCTGGGCATCATCGACGGCTGGCGCGGCGAAATCGTCAGTTATGTAGCCTTCGGCTCCGATAACAAAATTTCCCGCTTTTATCCGCGCGATCCCAGCCAGCTGAATTGGCCGGCCCTGGAGAAACTGGTGCTGAACAATATCGTCCCGGATTTTCCGGTCTGTAACAAATCCCTGAACGGCTCCTATTCGGGCAACGATTTATAGGTAGCGGCCATGTTTAGACTATTTACTAAAATCCTCAGCACCGGCATCGTCACCGAGCGGATAAAAGCCCCGAAAGACGCGGAACTGGAACAGCTGGGCATAGAAATCAAGCGGCATATCGACCGCCGGTTTTCCGGCAGCATCGCCATCCGCGCGGTCGATGCCGGTTCCTGCAACGGCTGCGAACTGGAAATCCACGCCCTGAACAATCCTTATTACGACATAGAACGTTTCGGCATCCATTTCGTCGCCTCCCCCCGTCATGCCGACGTCTTACTGGTGACCGGCCCGGTATCGCGACACATGCAAACCGCCCTGCTACGCACCTACCAAGCCACGCCCAACCCAAAATGGGTGGTCGCGGTCGGCGATTGCGCGGCCTGCGGCGGCGAGTTCGGCGAGTCATACGCCAGTTGCGGGGCAGTATCCAATGTCATTCCGGTGGATATGACCATTCCGGGCTGCCCGCCTACCCCGGAAGTGCTGATGAAAGGCCTGTTGGGCTTGATGAAACGCTAGGCCTAAGATTCCAAAACGTTCCACTTATGGTTCCCATGCTCAGCGTGGGAACCTGAAGATGACGCTCCAGCTGCAAACCAGCCCCTCAAAGTGTTCCCCAGCGAATTTTTAGCGTAACCAGACCATATCGTTACCCAACCGGCAAGGTAAAAGCGGATAGGTTTACCCCCCTTTCACCAAAATTGGCTATTATCATTTGCAGATAATTCCCGGATTCTGTTAAACAGTTAACAAAAATTACAATTCCGCGCTCAATAACCATTACCAGGAGTCGGTTGCAATGACGGCACTCACATTGAATAGCTTGCAGGGGTAGATACGTAATGAACATCCAACCGGCTAAATTTCATTTACGGGATCAATCGCAGCACGCTTGGCAACCGCAACGAGTCTTATTGTTCAGCGGCCATATGATAGATGCAATCCATCGCAGCCCGCCCCGCTTCCCGCCGGAAAAAACCGCACTCGCCGCGCGATGTATAGCCGATAAATTGGACGAAATGCAAGCCGGACCAAGCGACTTGGCTATCACCCAAGGCGCTAACGGCGGCGACATACTGTTCGCGGAAGCCTGCCTGCAACGCGGGGTAAAATTGCAACTGCTGCAACCTTTCCAAGAAGCGGAATTCATAGCAAACTCGGTCACTCCGGGTAACGCCGACTGGCTACTGCGTTACCAAACCATCAGCCAACAATTATCCGCGCCGCCCCTGGCCGCCCCCAGCGAACTCGGCGCCCTGCCCGCGGATATGAACGCCTACGAACGCTGCAACCTGTGGCTATTAGCCAGCGGCCTGGCCTATGGCCCGGAAAAGCTGGTGTTTATCTGCCTGTGGGATGGCGGTGGCGGAGACGGCCCCGGCGGCACCGCGCATATGGTGACAGAAGTGCAAAAGCAGCACGGGCAAGTGATTTGGCTGGATACCAGGGCGTTATGGTAGCGCGGACGAATTTAAGCACGGTTCCATCGGAACCCTCCGCCGGCGCTTTCGCTAGCGCCGACTAGGATTTGTTAATCCAGGCGCTGGAAGGATCCCGGTCATCGGTCCGGAGGCGCTGCTGATGGAATTGTCAATCCAGGACGGCCAGCTTTGGGAAGAAGGGAATCAGGCCGGGGTTAGAACCCGGCGCATTCAGGATGGCTTATCCATTGCCGGTCTGCATCGACCCGGAACCTGCGTGCGGAGGCGCCTACTCATTTGTGACCGTCGTTCCGGCATGGATTGTCGGAATCCAGGCGCCAGGATAGATCGAAGTTTGCCATCCATGGCAATGGATACCCGATTCCTGGCAAGTATGACGGGTATTTTGTAGTTGCTGAAGCCGCTTCATAATCAGGTGTGATCAAGTATTGCATCATCGGTTAACCAACATTTTTTGGAGTTCTGTATGCTGAAAACCCTCGATATTCTATTAGGCATGACCGTGATCATGCTGATTGTCAGCATGGCGGTGACGGTGTTGACGCAATTCATTTCCGGACTGGTGAATCTGCGCGGCAAAAATCTGGCCCGCGGATTGAGCGATTTGCTGCAACAGATAGACCCGAACCTGCAGCGCAACATCGCCGAGCAAATTACCCGCTCCCTGCTTACTCATCCGATGATCAGCAGCGTCGGCCAACGCCTGGGCGATACCATACACCGGGAGGAATTCGTCAAACTATTGATGGACTTGGCCGCCGGCGAGATACCCGAAAATCACAGCCAGCCGTTGTCGGACGAGGCCAAACAACTGCTGATACAACTGTTGCAGCAAAACGGCATCGACAACCCCAAGGACACCGTCGATAAAGTCCGCGACTATGCCTTGCAGTTGGAATTGAGCAATCCGGAACTGGCCACTAATGTCCGCCACAGCATTGCCATGCTCACCGAAGCCAATAGCCGGCTGGTGGCCAAAGTCAACGGCTGGTTCGACCAAACCATGGACAGGGTTTCCGATCGGTTTACCGCCAGCAGCCGCATGGTCAGTTTGCTGTGTTCGATCATCGTGGTGGCGGCAATACAGCTGGACAGCCTGGACGTAATCAACCGTTTAGCCATGGACGACCAATTGCGCGAAGCACTGATCAGCAAAGCCATGGTTATGGAACAAACTCGCGCGGACAATCAGCCGCAACCCAATTTAAATGTCGACACGGTGAAAACCGAACTGCACACCCTGCAACAATTGGGGGTTATCGACGTGATCAATAGCGGCAAAAACTGGCGTCAGCATTGGTGCGAAGTCAACCCCATCGGCATCATTCTGTCGGTGTTTCTACTCAGCCTGGGGGCGCCGTTTTGGTACGGCGCCCTGAAAAACCTGTTGAAACTGCGCGGCGCACTGGCCGGCAGGGATGACGCGCAACGCCAGGAACGTCAGACCCGCCAGCCGCCGAAATTGCCCGTAACCGGCCAAGCCGACTCGCCGCGAGGCGTCGGCTAGCGGCCCGAAGCTGGGTGGATTGACTAGCCCGAGCCGGCGGCGAATAATGAAACAGATTAACAGCACAATAATATTTGTAACTCATAATCCGCATGCCCACGCATTCTCACTACGAATGACACATCTAACTTTCAGCCTATGACCAGCGTATTCATTAGTTACAGCCACGACGACGTCCTTCACCAGCAACGGGTCTACGCCTTGGCCGACCGGCTGCTGAAAGACGGCGTCAATGTCATTCTCGACCGCGACTGCGGCTCAGGCGGGCCTAACGAAGGCTGGGCCAAATGGTCGGAAATGCAGGCGGACAAAACGGCCATCGTATTACCGGTCTTCACACCAGCTTATCGTAAGTGCTGGGATGGCGAACAACCACCTAACATGCGTTTAGGTGCTATTCACGAACTCAAGGTGATCTATCAACGGCTCTACAAAGCTGGCAGCAATATCGATTTTTGCCGCATCCTCACCTTCGAAGACGAGCACCGCAACAGCATACCGACTTTTCTGGAAGGCCTGCCGGTTTTCGATGTCCAGCGTGACTATGACCAAATCATCGCCTGGTTACGCTGGAAAGGCGCCGCACCAGAACCCAACACAAGCACCTCTGAAATTTCCTGGCCCAACATTCCCGATGACTATCCCTGGCCGCTGGCCGACCGTGCAGATCAATTAATTACATTTAAGGGGATGATCAGAGGAACAACTAGGGAACGTATTTTCCTGCTCGAAGGTGCCAGCAATACAGGAAAAACTTCACTGCTCTCTGCATTTTTTAATCTAGCAAAATCAGTCGAACTTGATGCCGTTTTTCTCGATTTAAAAGGTTGCTCCAGCTTGGAAGACCTGTTCGACACCTTGGCGCTTGAAGCAAACGACAGCATCTTGCCTGCATTTCACAGTGCCAATGGCGATGCGCGAAAAATCGCACTGCTGCAGGATTTGAAAAATCTGCGAAAACCTTTGTTGATCGGCTTCGACACCTATCAACACATCGCACCGGATGTTGCCGACTGGCTCGAAAGCCAATTCCTACGCCGGGTTGAACAATGTCCGGGATTATTGATACTGATCGCCGGCCAGAAAGTCCCGGATCCGACCAAATACCCCTGGGGCACGCTAGCCATGCCACATCAGTTGCAAGCGATCCGGGAGAAAAAATACTGGCGCGAGTATGCCGAACGGGTATTGAAAAAGTCGAATATCACCGATGAATATATCGAAGCGGCGCTGCATATTTATCAGGGAGACCCCGGTGCAACCAGTGCATTCCTTCAATCTATTACTTTAAAAAACACTCCAACTTCACATCCAGACGAACAAGTTGTAAGTATAAATGACGGTCAACCTTTAAATGAAGTCAAAGCAATATTAGTCGGACGAGGAGCTGCCGGGAAAACATCTATAGTTCGTCAATTAGTCAATAATAGTTTTAATCCGAACGAAAAAGAAACTCTCGGCATCGATATTTCCTCATGTTATTTAACATACGGGGACTACAAATTTAAAGTCAATTTCTGGGATTTCGCTGGACAAATAACCGCGCATGCCACCCATCAATTTTTCTTTTCGAGAAATAGCGTTTATATCCTAGTTATTACCGGACGAGAGGATACCCAAAAACTAGATGCTGATTATTGGTTGCGACTGATACGAGCTCTTGCATATGACTCGACTGGAGAATCTCCAAAAGTCATTATTGCAATGAATAAATGGGAACCAGTTGGTTTTAAAATTGACCGAAATTATTTAAAAGAAAAATATCCTTTTATCATAGATTTTATAGAAACCGACTGCAGTACAGGTCGAGGAATAAACCCCTTAAAAAATAAATTAGCCGAAGCCATTGATTCCATGGCATTTGTGCACCAATCATTTAAACTAAGTTGGTGGAATATTAAAAATCGTTTGGAAACTGAACAATCCAAAAAGAATTATTTATCTTACATCGAATTTCAATCCATATGTGCCGAGCTGGGTGAAACAAATACTGAGTATCAACGCCTATTATCTGAGACTTTTCATCAGCTAGGAATTGCTTTAAATTATAGACAAGATGAACGCTTGCGTAATTCCACCGTATTAAATCCTAACTGGTTAACCGAAGGTATATACAAATTATTGCGACTTGCTGCGGCAAATGATGGCAGCGCTGAACTTACTCTTGACTCCGCCCAAAAAACACTGCCAGACGAGTCGAGAAATATGTGTGAGTTTTTGATCGAATTAATGCGGCGTTTTGATTTGGCTTTTCCACTTAACGAAGCAAATGATCGCTGGTTAGTTCCTCAACGTTTACCAGAGGAACAACCAGAACTGGGGATAGAATGGACATTAAATACAGACGCTACTCGATTAATATTCCGCTATCCAGTTGTCCCAGAGGGCTTAATGCCGCGTTTTATTACGCGCACATATCCGCTCAGCGAAGGAAACGATGATACAGGCCCACTTCCACGTTGGGCCAATGGCGTAGTTTTAGAAGACAGTGAAGCACGTGCGCTTGTGCGATTAGATCAAGAGCTGAGAACAATTACAGTAATAGCCATTGGTGAACAATCTGCCCGGTTGTCGTTACTCGGTGTAATTCAGTCTGATTTTCGAACAATTCACGAAGACATAAAAGGACTTGGGCAAGAAAGATTTTTAGAAGTCGAGGGAAGACCTGACATCTATGCTCCAGTAGAAACTTTATTGGCCGACGAAAGACTTAAACGCCCGTCCTCGGCGGCTACACCGCAAGGTACTTTAATACTTGATCCGACAAAAGAACTAAATCGATTATCCGAACCCTCTGCACGTAAAGAAGGTCTTTGGCAAGCTAAAGTGTTTATCAGTTATTCAAGTACAGACGCACGAATGAAGGATCAATTATTGACCCGCCTTAAGCCTATGCAGGAACGCGCGGGATTGATCAAATATTGGCATGATCGTCTGATTACACCCGGCGAAAATTGGGATGGTGAAATAAAAAGCCAGATTAAAGAGGCAGACATCATTCTATTACTAGTAAGTGCCAAATTTTTAGCCTCTGACTATGTCAACAGTGTTGAACTCAAATTAGCTATTGAACGCGCAACATCCGAGCGAACTATTTTAATCCCAATTATTCTCGAAAAGTGTTGTTGGGAAACTCAAACATTTAGTGCATTTCAAGCATTACCACTTAAAGGAAAACCTATACGCGACATCAAGCCACAACGAGATGGCTGGCATCAAGTCGAGAGTGAATTAATGCATATTTTTCGAAAATTAAGGGAAAATCGATCAACTAAAGATGATTCCAAATTGAATAATCAGTAAATGGTTATTGAAGTTTTTTTAAAAAAACCCAAAGTAGGCACCCATGACCCAAACCGTATTAGACCGCATGCAAGCCCCCGGCTCCAAGAAAATTCTCGCCTGTGACGGCGGCGGCATCTTGGGTTTGATGAGCGTGGAGATACTGGCCAAGCTGGAATATGACTTGCGGGTAAAGCTGGGCAAGGATGATAAGTTCGTACTGGCGGATTATTTCGATTTTGTCTGCGGCACCAGCACCGGGGCGATTATTGCCGCCTGCATCGCCTGCGGCATGTCCATGGACAAGATCAGAGAGTTCTATCTGGACAGCGGTGAACAGATGTTCGACAAGGCCTCGCTGTTGAAACGCTTGCGTTTCAATTATAACAACGAGCCGCTGGCAAAATTGCTGAGAAAAGCTTTTGATGAACAATTGCTGGAAAGCAACGCCACGCTGGGCAGCTCCAAGCTGCGCACGCTGTTGATGATGGTATTGCGCAATCACAGTACCGATTCGCCGTGGCCGGTCAGCAATAATCCGCTGGCCAAATACAACGACCTGAGTCGGCGCGACTGCAATCTGTTTTTACCGCTGTGGCAACTGGTGCGGGCCAGCAGCGCCGCGCCAACCTATTTTCCGCCGGAAGTGGTGACTTTCGCCGAGGGTTCGCCGGAGGAATATAACTTTATCTTCGTCGACGGCGGCGTTACCACTTATAACAACCCGGCCTATCTGGCCTTTCAAATGGCCACCGCCGCGCCCTATAACATCAACTGGCCAACCGGCGAAAACCAGCTGTTGATCGTTTCGGTCGGCACCGGCGGCGCGGCCAAAACCCTGGCCAAAAACACCGGCGTGGACGAACTGAATATTTTGCATTTCGCCCAAAACATACCCTCGGCCTTGATGAATGCCGCCTCGGCGGGCTGGGACATGACCTGCCGCACCTTGGGCGCCTGCCGGCACGGCGGGCTTATCGATAGGGAAATCGGCGATATGGTACAGTCACCCAACACAGTGAATTTCAGCGGGCCGAAATTATTCAGTTATCTGCGCTACGACCCTTCGGTGACCCGGGAGGGACTGGATGCCTTGGGTTTGCGCGATGTCGACCCGGCCCATGTGCAGAGCCTGGATTCGGTGGCGCATATCGGCGACATCCGGCGGGTCGGCATCGAGTACGCCAACACGCACATCAAGCCGGAACATTTTAAAGGCTTTGTCTGATTCTAATTCAATTGGGGGAGATCAACATGGCGGACCAACAAAAAACCTGCTTCGTGGTGATGGGCTTCGGCGTCAAAACCGATTATCACACCAGCCGCGAGCTGGACCTGGATAAAAGCTATAAATACATCATCAAGACGGCGGTGGAAGACGCCGGTCTGAAATGCATCCGGGCCGATGAAATCCCGCATGCCGGCACCATCGATGTGCCGATGTTCGAGCAATTGCTGAAGGCCGATGTGGTGTTGGCGGATTTATCCACCTCCAACTGCAATGCTATTTATGAACTGGGGGTTAGGCATGCGTTAAGGCCACGTACCACCATCATCATCGCCGAGGAACAATTCGCCAATCCGTTTGACGTTAACCATATCCTGATCCGCCGCTATCGGCATGACGGCAAGGTGTTGGATATTGAAGAAGTGGACCGGTTTCGAAAGCTACTCAAACAAGCCATTATCGACATCGTCAATGCCGAGCAAAACGATAGCCCGGTGTATACCTATTTAAGTAATCTTGAACCACCGGAAGAACGCATCGTCACCACTGGCAAAGCCGGCAATATCGTTTCGGCAATCGCACCGGAAACGGCCGCCGCACCGGAACCGACTACTCCGGCGGTGTCGGTATTGCTGCAACAAGTGACCGAAGCCAAGAAAAACAGCGATTTTTTACTCGCCAAAGCGCTGCTGACCACCTTGCACACGCTATCCCCCCGTCAATCGCAATGGGTGCAGCAACTGGCGCTGGTCACCTACAAAGCCAAATACCCCGACCCTTACAACGCCCTGCTTGAAGCTAAGCAGATTCTGCAACCCCTGCAACCGGAGTCTTCGAATAATGCCGAAACCTTGGGGATTTGGGGCGCCATCCATAAACGGTTGTTCGACATCAGCCGCGATCCGGGCGATCTGGATACGGCCATCAGCGCTTACGAAAAAGGCTATCGCTTACAAAGCGATTACTACAACGGTATCAATTGGGCATTCCTGTTGAATGTGCGGGCATCCCTGACCCAGGATAGGGCGGAAGCCATTACCGATTTTATGCTGGCCCGCCGCACCCGCGCGGATGTGTTGAAAATCGCCGATGCCAAATTCGCCGAGCTGAAAACCATCAAGGATGTGGAAGACGACGATAACCGTTACTGGGTGTTAGCCACCAAGGCCGAAGCCTGGGTGGGACTGGGTAATGACGCCGAAGCCGAGGAATGCCTGCGGCAAGCCAAACCGTACTCCGAATATTGGATGTGCGAATCCACCCAACAGCAAATCGATGCGCTGAAGAAATTATTGCAAAACTCGCCTCTGGATGGACTATAACCATAACAACGCTTTACCGGGCCGAGCGATCAGCCAGGCCCCCATTCACACCTCAGCGGAGCACCTGCCATGGCCAAACAAAACTATAAAAAATTAATCACTCAAGCCCAGGAACTCATCGACCAAACCCAAGCTAGCGGCACCCCTGCCGACGCCGCCGTGGATAAATGCTTCCTGTTATCCAAGCAACTGTATCAGCAAGGCGAAGTGCGCGTTTCCCGGCAATTGTTAGTTAAAGCTCGGGAATTACTCAAGCAACAGGGCGAAGCCTGTTTGGCTAAAACACCTTTGGACGAAACAGAAACCCTGGGATTGACCAAACGTTTAAAAAATGTGGATGAACATGCGCTGGCGCGGCAATTGTTACACAAACTGCTCGCGCAAGGTTGCAGCGACGAGCTGACGATCAAAGCCACCCAGCAATTAGCTTTAAATACCTATAAAGACAGCGAACTGCCGCCAGACGAACGCCATAGCCAAGCTTTAACTATATTGGAAGGCATAGGCTTGCGCAGCCCGGATTGCAAGGACCCGGAAACCTTGGGCCAAGCCGGTGCGATTTATAAACGCAAATTCGACCGCTCCGGCCGCCTGGAAGACTTACAAGCCGCGCATTATTTTTACCAGCGCGGCTGGACGCTAAACCCGGAACAGGACATGGGTTACTGCGGCATCAATGCGGCGTTTATTCTGGACAAATTGGCGCACCGGGCCCATGTCAACGCGGCCCGCGAAAAAATTCCCGCTACCGAATGCGAATCCTTGAGCAAGCAAGCCAACGACTTGCGCAAGCAACTATTGGCCGAATTGCCGAATTACGCCACCGTGCAGGACCAAGACATCCTCAACCAATGGTGGTTTTTGGTGAGCATGGCGGAAGCCGCTTTCGGCCTGGAGCAATGGGATGCAGCCGGCAAATGGCTGGAACAGGCCAAAACCGCCGAACACTTCGAATGGGAACGCCAGACCACCACCCGACAACTGGTGGCTATCGCCCGGATGCAAGGTTTTGTGCCGCCCGAGGACGGTCAATCCGCCAAGGATTGGGCGCCGCCCTGGCAGGTTTTGAGCCTTTTATTGGGGGCCGATGCGCCGGCCTGCTTTGAGTGTTTTCGCGGCAAGGTCGGCTTGGCGCTGTCCGGCGGCGGCTTCCGGGCTTCGCTGTATCATCTGGGGGTACTGGCGCGTTTGGCGGAGGTGGATGCGCTACGCAGCGTGGAGGTATTGTCGACGGTATCCGGCGGCAGCATCGTCGGCGCGCATTATTATTTGGCCTTGCGCAAACTGTTGATGGAAAAAACCGACGCCGAAATCAGCCGCGACGATTACATCCAGTTGGTGCGCGAGGTGATAGCGCAATTTTTTAACGGCGTCTCGGAAAACCTGCGGGTACGGGCGCTGGCCAGCCTGCCCGACAACTTTAAAATGCTGTTTCAATCCGGCTACGGCCGCAGCAATCGGATGGGGGAGCTGTACGAAACCTACTTCTACCAACAAGTTGAAGCGTATCAAGCTGCCGCCGACGGCGTGGCGAACATGCGGCCCATGCACGATTTACGCATCCATCCGCTCACCGCCGATCCGCTCGGCAATACCACCTTTACCGACCAAAGCTTCCACCCCCAACACGCCAACTGGCGGCGCCGGTCTAAAGTGCCGACCTTGTTATTAAACACCACCTCGCTGAATTCCGGGCATAACTGGCACTTTACCGCCAGCTTTATGGGCGAGCCGCCGGGGCTGACAGGACAGGACATCGATATGAACCAGCGCTATCGACGCTTGTATTACTGGCAGGCGCCTACCGAAAAACTCAAACACTACCCGCTGGGTTACGCGGTGGCCGCTTCCGCCGGAGTGCCGGCCCTGTTCGATCCCTTGGAACTGAACGATTTGTACCCGGATCGCACCATTCGCCTGGTGGATGGCGGCGTGCACGACAATCAGGGCGTGGCGGGTTTACTGGATGAATGCTGTGATTTGATTTTATGCAGCGATGCCTCCGGACAAATGGACGATCAAGCCTCACCTAAAAAAAGCGCCTTAAGCGTGTTTTTTCGTTCCGATAGCATTTTGCAGGACCGGGTGCGGGAGGCCCAATATCAAGACCTGGAAGCCAAAGCTAAAAATAATGCCTTGCAGGGTTTGTTTTTCATCCATTTAAAACTGGATTTGCATGCCGACCCGCTGGATTGGATACAGTGCGATAACCCTACTCCGGAGCCGCAACGACCACATTGCACGGATTACGGCATAGACCGCAGCCAGCAACGCCGCCTGGCCCAAATCCGCACCGATCTGGATACCTTTACCGAAGTGGAAGCTTATGCGCTGATGGCCAGCGGTTATGCCATGACCAAGCATCAACTGTCCGAGCTAGACCGGCAACACCAAAGTCTGCAACTCAACGGCCATTGGGCCGATTTTGATATCCACGCACCGGAGCAAAACTGGCCTTTCAGCAGCATTGCTCCCATCCTGACGGCCGATCCGGAAGCCGGTGATCCTAAGGCAAAGGATTTGGCCAAGCAACTCAGCGCCTCCAGCCTGATGGCTGGCAAAGCCTTGGTGCTTATCCCAACCTTGAAATACGCCGGTATGGCCTGCGGATTATTGCTGTTGGCTCTATTAATCGATTGGATTAAACAAAACTGGCTGGATCACACCACGATTACTTTGGGGGTCGCCAGCATCACCACGGCCCTTATCATTACTTTGGTCGGTGTGTTACTGCCTTTCGGTAAATATCTGCAACCTTTGGACACCGCTCGCAAATGGATAGGTTTGGCCGTGCTCGGCAGTGTAGGTTGGGCGTTGGCCAATCTGCATTTGAAGTTTTTCGACCAGTGGTTTAAAAAGCGCGGCAAATTGCAGCGCTTGTTAAATTTGTAAGCACTACATGAAGTCGTTGCGGCGCTGACGCCTTCCGCGCCGCAGCTTCTAACATGGACTAATCAATGGGGGCTGCATGAATAACTTCGACGGTCAAATCCTGTTCGCCTTAATCGCGTCTTTAATTCTGGCCTGGGTCAGCAGCTGGTGGGTTGCCAAACGCTACGCCAGCCAAGTGTTGGCATGCACGCAAATGGGCAGCTCGCCTAGCGATGCATTAACCACGGATCTCCCGGAACCCGTCCAATTGCCGGCATCCGTTTCGGCCGTATCAGGCAACGTCCATCTTGTCAAACAAAACCGCGCCGCCAGACGCAACTTACGCCTTGCCCTGACCTTGAGTTGCCTGGTGTTAGCCGCCATTATTGCCGCTGTCGCCCAATCCGCTTATGTCACCGACGGCTTTAGTTGGCGGCGGCTAGTAACACTGACTCTGGTATTCGCCTGGCCGCTGGTAGCCACTATTGGCCTACTGGAACGCTGGCCGCGCGGCAAGATATTTTTCATTTCGCTGCAATACGTCGCGCTATCCAGTGTGATCGTGATGCTCAATTCCGACGAGAACCAGCATTTTTTACCGGTATTGCTGTGGCTTTTTTCCCAGCAACTGCCTTTGCTGCTGATCGTGTTTTTCATGACCGGGCCTAGATTGCGCAGCACAGGCCCTTATCTGATTTTGGTTTTTTTTAGTTTGACGGTTTCGTCCTTGCTGGGCTTGAGCGCCCTGGAACATAGCCTTGGGGATAATGCCGATAGCTGGATAATCGATTTAGCCCGGCTGACGAACGCGTACGTGGTGTTTGGCCTGTTCAGTATTGCGCCCTGGCTGCTGGCCTTTTTTCCAGTACGCTTTTTTGCCCGCCGCCTGGCCAATGCTTACCAAGGCAAAGCCTTTTCCGAACCGCTTTATCTGGCTGCCGGCTTATGGATCATCACGCTGCTGATCCAAGCCCTGACCTTAAGCCATTCCATCGATTGGCGGGCTTATCACTTATTATGGGCCTGCCTGCTGTTTCCCATCTTTATACTATTGATGCGACCGGCGTTAAGACCCCGCCATCAACCACCCACCCTGTTGCTGTTACGGGTGTTTCGCGGCGACAACAGCATCGAGGCTCTATTCGACCAGGTTATCGAACACTGGCGCTACTCCGGCAATACCTTGCTGATTGCCGGCAAGGATTTGGCTCTGCGCAATCTGGAACCGGATGAATTATTCGGTTTTTTAAGTGGTCGTCTGCAGGAGCGCTTTATTACGGATAGCGATCGTTTACAGCAGGTTTTAAACGCGCTGGACTTGAGCAGCGATCCGGACGGCCGCTATCGGGTCAACGAGTTTTTTTGCTTCGACAGTAGCTGGAAAATGGTGCTGGAAACCCTGATCAATCAAGCCGATCGGGTCTTGATGGATTTGCGCGGCTATACCACCGACCGGCAGGGTTGTAGCCACGAATTGTCCGTGCTGGCCGATAAGCCGCATCTGAAAAAGCTGATCATCCTGTTCGATAAACTGACCGACAAGACTAGTGCGGAATGGCTGCTGGCGGACAGCCGCTTGAAAATCAGCTGGATTGATGGCGAAAAACGCCCGGCACACACAGCGGACGATTTATTAAAAGCGTTGCTCAGCGACGCCTGAAGCCATGCACAGGCCGGCACGGTCGCAGTAGGCAACTCTGAATCAGCAGATTTTATTCAAGGTTAGGCAGACTCGCCATGAATGGAATCAATAGCTTATGCTTGGCTTCTAACCCGTCGCGGGACTTAAGCGGAGTTTCCTTAACCAATAGCCAAACTATCGGTACAATAAGCGCACTTTATTCGATCATTTGCTTATAGCCTTTTTTCCTTTCGCTGCCTTTGTCCACTAACAGTTATTTATTTGCCCGACTGCCGCTTTGGAAAACCCACATACGCGGCACGGACTCGCAACCGCCCGCGCCGCTGCGTCCCTGGCTGAATGAAACCGGTTCCTTGACCAAGCGCCTGCGTAGCGTATACGGTCCTCATCTGGCCGTAAAGTTGCTGTTTCACTATTGGAAACCGGCCTTTGCCGAGGAATGTCAGACATTACGGGTCCCGCACCACCGTTATCATTTGATTCGGGAAGTGCTGTTACATGTGGACGATAAACCCTTGGTGCTGGCCCGCACCGTGCTGCCGGAACACACCATACGCATCGCGCATCGTAATTTGTCGCACCTGGGTACCCGGCCCTTGGGAGAAGTGATTTTTGCCTATCCGGACTTGGAATTGCGGCAACGTTATTTCAGTGCGGCACAGACCAATTGCTGGTCGCCGGCGGTGCGAAGCGGCTATAGCGTGGAGCAGGCCGTTTGGGGACGGCGCACGCTGTACGCGATTCACCACCAACCTTTACTGGTCAGCGAATTCTTCCTGCCGGCCATACTGGCTCGATAACCAATGCGATGGCGCTGGACAAAGCGCCGGTCGGAAATACGCTAACCCGGACAAGGTGGATTGAAATGAAAGCGATGGTATTGGAACGGCTTTGCGAGCTTGAAGACAATCAGCACCCTTTAACGCTAACGGAATTACCGAAACCGGTTCCCGCCGAACAGGAAGTTCTGTTAAAAGTCTCCGCCTGCGGGGTTTGCCATACCGAACTGGACGAAATCGAAGGCCGGACCCCGCCCCCGCACTTGCCTGTCATCCTGGGTCACCAGGTGGTCGGCAGAGTCGAAGCCGTCGGCAGCCGGACCCAGACTGTCCAGGTAGGGGACAGGGTTGGCGTGGCCTGGATTTTTTCGGCGTGCGGTGTTTGCAAATATTGTCTGGCCGGCCTAGAAAATCTCTGCGCGGATTTTGCCGCAACCGGGCGAGACGCCAATGGCGGTTACGCAGAATACATGACCGTTGCGGAAAACTTCGCGCATCCCCTGCCCGACAATTTTACGGATGAACAGGCCGCGCCCTTGCTTTGCGCCGGTGCCATCGGTTACCGTTCGCTACGTCTGACGGGATTGAAAAACGGCCAGCGGCTGGGTTTGACCGGCTTTGGTGCCTCGGCGCATCTGGTCTTGAAAATGGCCCGATACTGTTTTCCGGACAGTGAAATATATGTGTTTGCCCGCAGCCCGGCAGAAAGGGCTTTTGCTTTGGAACTGGGCGCGGTATGGACGGGGCATACCAAACAAGCCGCACCGCATAAGCTAACCGGCATCATCGATACCACGCCGGCCTGGGAACCGGTCGTGGAAGCCCTGGCCAATCTGGAAGCCGGCGGCCGGCTGGTAATCAACGCCATACGCAAGGAACTTGATCGTAACAGCCTGTTAAAGCTGGATTATCCGCAACATCTGTGGCTGGAAAAAGAAATCAAAAGCGTCGCCAACATCACCCGGGCGGATGTCAGGGAGTTTTTGGCCTTGGCGGCTGAAATGCAGCTGCAACCAACGGTGCAGATCTTTACGCTGGAACAGGCAAACCAAGCTTTGCTGGAACTAAAAATGGCCAAAATACGCGGCGCCAAAGTGCTAAAAATTTCCTGAGGTTGCCCGGAGTCCGTCCTCGATACCCGCCAGATTTAGGTTAATAAGCGCTAATGCCGGCCTTTTCTTTCAGTAACCTCAGGCAACCGGCGGCATCCATGGGCCGGCTATAGTAGTAGCCTTGCGCTTCGTCGCAGCCTAATTCCTTCAGAAAAGCAGACTGTTCGGCGGTTTCTATACCTTCCGCCAACACCGTTAGATGCAGGTTGTGGCCCAGGGCAATAATGGCTCGCGTGATGGCCATATCGTTGCTGTCGTGCGGGATATCCATCACGAAAGAACGGTCGATTTTCAGTTTATCCACCGGCAGGCGCTTCAGATAGCCCAACGACGATTGGCCGGTGCCGAAATCATCAATGGCCAGAGCCACGCCTAGTGCACGCAAATCTTCCATAATGCGGATGTTTCGCTGCGCCTGCTGCATGATGTAGGTTTCGGTAATTTCCAGTTCCAGATGTTTCGGCGCCAAACCGGTATCCGCCAATACCTGTCTGACGGTAGTCAGCATGTCGCTGCGCTCAATCTGCACCCCGGAAAGATTGACCGCCACACGCTGAAAGTCAAAGCCCGCGTCCAACCATGCCTTGGCTTGACGACAGGCGCTGCGCAACACCCATTCGCCGATGGCAACAATCAAGCCGCAATCTTCGGCGATTGAGATGAATTTGTCCGGCGGAATGATGCCATGCTCACGATGATGCCACCGTAACAATGCTTCGGCTCCGATCAGCTTGTCATCGGCCAGGGAGAATTGCGGCTGATAATAGACCAATAATTCCTCGCGTTTCAGCGCATCCCGCAGCTCGCTCTCCAGAAACAAGCGCTCCTTGGCTCGTTCAGTCAGACGAACATCGTAAAACTGAAAGTTGCCGCGCCCCTGCCCCTTGGCCTGATACAAGGCCAGATCGGCATGCTTGATCAGTGCGGTGGCGTCCTCTCCATCTTCGGGATAACAACTGATACCGATGGAAGTGCCGATTTCAAGTTTATGATCCTGTGTCATGAACGGCTGATCGAGGCCCGCCAAAATTTTGCGAGCCACATTTTCGACCACGGCATGGCTTCCGGTATCCTCCAAGAGCACGATGAACTCGTCGCCGCCCAGGCGGGCCACGGTGTCTCCATGACGCAGAGTATTCTTCAAGCGTTGCGCGACTGCGCGCAAAAGTTCATCTCCGACCGGATGTCCCAAACTATCATTAACGTGCTTAAAACGGTCCAGGTCGAGAAACAGCACGGCCAGTGATTGATGATTGCGGCGCACCTTTTCCAATGCCAGTTCACAACGATCGATGAAAAGTTGCCGATTGGGTAAATCCGTCAACGAATCGTAATAGGCTAAGTGATGAATATGTTCCTCGGTACGTTTTTGTTCGCTAAGATCGTAAAAGACCCCAATATAGCGTATGACTTGACCGTCGCAGTCATGCACCGCAGAGATGCTTTGCCAGAGCGGCACCAGCTCGCCATTTTTGCGGCAGTCCCAAATCTCGCCCTGCCACTTGCCGGCCAGCTTTAGCGTGGCCCATAACTTCCGATAGAAATCCTGGTCATGATATCCCGACTTGAATAGACCCGGTTTCTGGCCAAGGACTTCTTCGGAACAATAGCCCATGATTTCGGTAAAGGCGCGGTTAACCTTGATAATTCGGGCATTGGCATCGGTAATCAGAATACCGTTCAAACTGCTTTCAAAGACGCTGGCCGCCAACACCAGTTGTTCGTCGATCAGGCGCTCGGCGGTAATATCCTGAACAGTACCGACCAAACGCCGAGGCCGACCGTCTGTATCGTAATGCGTAATGACGCATTTACGCACCCATTTCACTCGGCCATCCGCAAATAACAGACGATGATCAAGCGTAATGGGCTTATCGTCAGCTTGCGCAGCCAAATACGCTTTATTGATTGCGGGCCGATCGTCCGGATGAACCGGGTCTATCAAGACGGGGAACGCTGTCGGGCAAGCCGTCGGGTCGATTTCGAAGATCCGGTAAACCTCTTCGGACCAGATCAGTTCATCGGTGGCGAGATCCTGCTCCCAATGCCCTAGATGGGCGATATGCTGCGCTTCCTTGAGTAGACTTTCACTATGGCGTAAGCGCTCCTGCTGTTGTTTGAGCGAACTGATATCCGTTGCGCACACCACCGCGCCTTCTTCCTTGCCTTGCTGGTTGTATTGTATGCTCGCTTCCAGCCAATAATGCCGATATTGGCCGTCGCGACCGAGCAGTCTATGCTCCGCTGTATAGTTGCCTACCCGGTGCACAGTCTCGAATAACGGCGAATGGACCGGTTAGGGTAATTTGCCGAGATTGTCGGCAAGTGCTTGTTGTTCATCGGGATGCAGCCATTCGTCCAAAGCGTGTTCATCCAGCGTACCGCCAGTAACGCTTAACAATTCGGTGCAGCGCTGATTGATCTGCCGCAAGCGTCCGTCCGGCCCCAGCAGTATCATTAACGCACCGGTAGTGTCCATGACCCGCTGAATGAAATCACTCTGATTGGCCTGACGCAGACCGGCCTCGCGTAACGCATTGCTTTGAAATTCCAAGGTACGCAACAGCTCGTCGGTCTGCTCCGCATTCAGCGACATTTGCTGTTCGAGCGCGGCATTGGCAAGCCTTAACGCCGCTATCTCGGTACGCAGGCTCTCCAATTCGCTTTGCCGGCGGGCATCATTCATGCCGCATCGTCTAGAAAATAAGGCCTTAACAGCACCACAACCTCGTCGACGGCTTTAAGCACTGCCGCCGATAACCCCGGCCGGAACGCCGTGACTGTTGCTGTCTCCACGGCAATGATATGTATCCGCGGCATGGTCTCGGGCAGGGCGGCCAAGGCTTGCAATATATAACCCACGCCTACGCCATGCCCTGCCAGCGAAGCTTCGGCCATGACTGTTTCCGGCAAAGGCCGACTGAGTCGGCCCGCTTCGCCGCCGGAACGACAGGCATCGATAATCAAAACGTCATCGCAACCTTGAAATAATGTCAAAGCCGCCAGACCCGGCGTACCGACATCGAAAAGACGCAGATCGTCGGGCAACGCTAGTCCGGCCAGCCGCTGGTAAACGGCGTATCCGAAACCGTCGTCTCCGTGCAGCGGATTCCCAAAACAAAGAATATGGCGCATGGCGGGACAAGAGATTACGGCGCGAAGCGCACGCGTTTGCCGGTATCCAACATGTGCACCGTACAGACCAGACAGGGATCGTGAGAACGGATGATATGACCGATTTCCACCGGATTATCGGGGTCTTGCACGCTCAAGCCAACCAGACTCTGCTCCCAGTGCCCGGGTATCCCGGCGCTATCGCGCGGCGATGCGCTCCATGCGGTGGGGGTGACGATCTGATATTTATCCACTTGCCCATTCTTGATACGTAGCCAATGCCCCAATATACCGCGAGCGGCCATCACCAAGCCGTAGCCTTCGCCGTCCAGCTCCCGGGACTTGGGCATATCCAGAAAATGCGGTTCGTGCATGTTTAAGGCCAATTCGTCCAGCATGCGCCGCGCATGCAGCAACTCCAGGGCAACCCGCCGCACCCGGGCGAACTGGCGTAGCCAGGCATTGCCGCCTTCGGCGGCGTGCAGCGAAGTAATCAACGCGTCGCCGGCTATCAACAATTCGGCCAGCGGCCCGGTTTGCACCACCTTATCGCCGTAACGCGGCGCCTTGGCCCAGGTATAGCGGTCACTGTTGGGCTGGAAATCGGGGACGGTTTCGCCCTGCCAAGGGTGGCGTCCGCCTTGGTAGGGACGAAACCAGGAATGGCGCACGTGTTCGTTGATCAGCTGCTGATCGACAGCCTCGATCTGACCGGTATCGCCGTTATAAAAACCGCCCGGCAACAGGCGGACTTCGGCATTGAAGGCCCAATGTTCGGGATCGCACCAGGAACCGCTACTGAGCATATGCGGCGTGCCGGCGGCCAGACGGTGCAGCCCAAGCGAGCGGGCGCAGCGGCTCAGCAGACCCAACCCGCTATCGGCATGAGCCGACGCTTCCAACCAGCCGAAGTAAGCATCGGCGCTGTCGAGAGCCAGCCAATCGTCCAGCGAGGCGCCGACGATACGTTGCTCATACCAGCGCTGCACCTCATCCAGCACTGCGCGGCAAGCCAATATCCGCCGCATATCGGCCGATAGGGTGACGCCGCCGGGCAGCATGTAAGACGAATGCGGCCATTGCCCGCCGAAATGAGCCACGATTTCGACTACTCGCCGGGTGGTCGCCAATGTCTCCAGATAAATCGCCCCCCGGAATGGTTCGAATGCCGCCAGCGCCTCGGTGAACCAGGGTTGCCGGTTGTAACGCGGGTTACAAAAATCCGGCGCGAAGAACAAAAAGGTTTGGCGAAAATCGTTTTGCAGGCCTTCGGCTATCAAACATAAGTTACGGATGCGTGTAGCATTGGCCGGCACCGGCACTTGCCAGGCCTGTTCCAGCGCCAGCACCGCCGAATACAGATGCGCCGTACCGCAAATGCCGCAGACGCGCGGGGTAATCACTAAAGCATCTCGCGGGGTTCTGCCTACCATGATCTGTTCGAAACCGCGATAAAGCGTGCCTATGGTGCGGGCTTCGGTGACCACCCCGTCTTCCAGGGTAAGACCGATTTCCAGATCGCCTTCCACCCGGTTGAGGTTGATATTAACGTCAATTCTGGCCATTTCAGCTATCCATTTCCTTATCCTTGACCCGCGCCGGCGCGGCGTGGTGGGCCAAATTTTTGTAGGCCATATAACGGGCGCGCTCCACGCCCAAGGGCAGGCGCAGCGGAATGTCACCGATTTTTTCGGTGCTGAATAAATCGATATCGCGGGGGAATGCCGGGGAGGTACAGCCGAAACAGGGCACACCGGCGCGGGTTTTACTGCTGGTGCCGTTCCAAAGGTCGCTATTGCACACCGCCTGAGTCATCGGACCCTGACAACCCAGATTGAAAAAAAGGCAGGCAGGCCCTCCCGGCGCCATCTCTTCGATATCGTATTCATGATATTCGTTGCGGGTACAACCCTGATGCACCATGGTGTTGAAGAAGGCCTTGGGACGATTCAATCCGTCCAGCTGCAACGGTAGACCGGTCGTCAGCCACGCCAGCGTCTGGGTCATGGCGTGCGGATGAGCCGGACAACCGGAGACGTTAATCACCGGCAGGCCTCTGCGCGAACGCCACTCGGGAGGAAACAATCCGCCCGGCTGCTCCCGGTTGTATTGTAGGCCGATGCAGTCGCTGGGATTAGGCGTCGCCGCGTGGACGCCGCCGAACGCCGCACAGGTACCCATCGCCACCACCACGTCGGCATGTTGCGCCAATTCCCTGGCTATATCCATTCTTGCCCGGCCCTGGTAGCTGTCATAAAGTCCTGTACCGCGCGGCGCGGTAACGATACTGCCTTCCACGCAGAGGATATCCAAGGTTTGGTTGCCGCTGACAATGCGCTCGAAAATAGCGTCGTGTTCCCGCATGCTGGCGTGGGATAGCGAGGGATGCCAGAGCAACTCGATGTCATGTGTGGATAAAAGTTGTTCCAGGCTGGGTGAGTCGGCGCTGAGGATGGCCAACGATTCGCCGCCACACGCTCCGGTTTGTAACCAGAATAACGTATTCACATTCACTCTCCCAGTTTAAGATTTAACTAGCGATTGTATTGAATTTGAAAGCCGGCCTGCAATGCACTTATGTTCAATCGGTGGTATTGCCCCAAAAAACCGCACGAATTGCTTGCGGTAGGCAGCCCGATTCCGAATTTGGGAAAAATCGGGGATATTAATCAAACACCTTGAAAATCAGCCCGAAGACAATCTCCAGCAACCCCTCCTCGCCACCCAAGGATTCGTATTGCCCACCGTAGGTACTGCTCGACTTGCCGAATACTTCAACCCGAGATTGGTTGGGTTGGCGTTTTCTCTGCCGCAGTTCGGCCTGTTTTTTTTCGTGCAGGATTTGCCCGCCGGCCTTTTTCCACTCCAACAGATGGCTGATTTCGCCACCGTCCAGCCATATGCCGTGGGCGCGGCATTGATCGATGACCACCCCGCTTTTATGCCCGAATACCACCCGGTTCATCATATTCAAACATACCGGACATTCCAGATATTTGACCGGTTTATTCTTCTGATAGCGGTCTTTATTAATGTTGCCGAGCAATTCCTGATTGACCGAAAACACCGGCGACACGCTATTTTCCAACAGTGTTTCCACTTCTCCAGGATCGAAAAACAAGCCGAAACAGCTGCTGCAGCGTTCTATGTGTAGCGGCGGTTGCAGTTCCAGAGCAACGGTTTGCAAATGGACGTTGCATTCCGGACAGATCCGTTCCGACTGCCGGCTCACCACCCGGTAATCATGCTTACCGAGTAAATCGACATCGTTACGCACCCCGCAATAACTACAATACTGGGTATTAGGCAGCAGCGGAGCCGAGCAATTGTTGCAACGCGCCATGCCTAAAACCTGTCCAGCAATTCTTGTTTTTTAGCGCTGTACTCGGCTTCGGAAATCAATTCCGCTTCAAACAATTTTTTCAGTTGCAGCAGTTTGCCGGTGATGTCATCCGCCGCCGCAGTCGCGGCCGGCGCGTCCATAGTCAGGCCTTGCGCCATGTTTTGCCCCAACGCTACTCCGGCGCCAAGCCCCATGCCGGCCCCGGCCGCGCCGCTTTCGTTGCGGGCCGCTTCGCGCATGGCATCCAATTGTTGCACTTTGGCGTAATCCAGTCCCACCGCTTGGGCGGCTTGGGCTTCGGCGGTCAAATCCGCGATGCGGTTGATGCGGCGCAAGGTGTCTTCGTCAAAATCCGTGCCTTCGATACGAAAGTCGCTGACATTAAAACCCAGCTTGCGGAACACGATGGCCAGCTTGATCGAAATACCGCGGGCAATTTCTTCCCGGTTGGCGTCTATATCGGCATAGCTGTAACCGCATTCGGCCAGATAATCGCTAATCGGCTGAATCACCCGGGCCGAAATAATCTTGCGAAACTCGTCTATGCCGACCTGATTATGGCTGCCGACGATATTCACGAAAAAAGCCTGGGCGTCTTCGATTTGATAACTGTAATTGCCGTAGGCTTTCAGGCCGATGGGGAATTGATATTTCGGGTCCTGATACTTGATCAGCGAAGTCGTACCCCATTTTTGATCGAGTATCTTGGTCTTGTGGTAAAAATAAATCCCCACCTTATGTTCGCTGACGAAAAACTGCATGAACTTTTTAATGGTGGTCCAGAACGGCACGTTGTCTGTCCGCAAATCGACCATACATTGCTGCTCTATGACCGCCTTGACCTGACCTTCGTAGACAAAAATACAACCCTGCCCGGGGCCGACAATCAGCTTCGAGGCGTTTTTGATTTCGTCGCCGTTTTCCGTCCATTGCGTGAATAACACATCCGCCTCGGGATTTTGCCATTCAATGACCGATCGCAGTTGGCGCTTAATGCCATCCATTATTGCCATGATAACCTCAACATTTTGTGGTGAACCCAAACGCAATTGCGTAACATCTAGCCATTAATTATGGCAAATATCCGGAGCTTTTGTGGCACTTAGAACTTTTAAAGACAAACACCCGCAACTGGGCGACAAAGTCTATATCGACTCGACCGCCGTGGTCATCGGCGATGTGACCATCGGCGACGACGTATCGGTCTGGCCGACGGTGGTGATTAGAGGCGATGTAGAATCCATCCGCATCGGTGCCGGCAGCAATGTGCAGGACGGCTCGGTGCTGCATGTCTCGCACGCCGGCGATTATTCGCCCAGCGGCCATCGTCTGCTGATAGGCAAAGGCGTTACCATCGGCCACCGGGCCGTGGTGCACGGCTGCACGGTCGGCAATTATTGTTTAATCGGCATCGGCGCCATCATCATGGACGGTGCGGTACTGGAAGATTACGTGATGCTGGCGGCCGGAGCCCTGGTGTCACCCGGCAAAACCCTGGAGAGCGGCTATTTGTATGTCGGCGCACCGGCCAAACCGGTGCGAGCCTTGAACGACTCGGAAAAAGCTTTTTTGGAATATTCGTATCAGCATTATGTGCGGCTAAAGGACAGGTATTTGGCCGACGAATAACCGTCCAGGCGATAAGCAGGCGGCACCGAAATATCAAAGACCCAAATCGTCCACTGGGCTGGTAACCCCCTGCCCGCCCTGCTGCGGGACATGGGTGGTTTCCACATCCTGGACTCTTAGGCGTACCGCTTCGGTAATCCGCAAACCGCTACCGTACAACAGCTTAACCAACAGCTGCGGCACCCCTTTCATACACGATAATACCTGCCTAACTTCGTCGACAGTGAGCACTACCGAAATATGCCGGCTGTTATGGGCACGTATAGCTTCTATGCGCTTTTCAAAATTTCAAGCTAACAGAAACCGGAACAGATCGGTATTTAGAGTTTGCTCAGTAAATCAGCCATAAACATGTCCAAGTCGGCGGGCTAAGCGGGGCTGAGCGCGCGGTGTTAAAACCCATTGTTCCCAGACATGTGCAATTGCCTGCATCAAACCAGCAAGATGGCATTTACTGAGGACAAAAAAGATCCTTTCCAGGATCAACAGATTCATGACCAGGAAAATGGCATTGATCCAGGCGAATGAGGTGTTGGCACGCGTGGCCCGGATGTAGTTGAGCCGGTAACCCTTTTTGCCTTGGCCGAATTTGCCCTCGATGGGAATGCGTTGCAAATAGTCCTGTCTGCGTTGCGCCTTGGCTTGCTTGATCTGTTCGCGATTGGCGCCAACAGTCATCAACAGCGCCACGATGGAAATGTTTGGCCAAACCTCTCACATGATCTTGGTCAGGAAGTGTTTGCAAGAAGACACGATGTAGGGGCGGCCTTTCGAGTCATCTTTAAGGCGACATCGAAGTAATCCTCATAGGCTTCGTCGTCAGCGCTATCGCGGATGTTTGTGTCGATCAAAATCTTGGTTTGACTGGCGTCGTCAAGCTCGATCAGCGTTATATCGCCGTTACCAACCGGAAAAAATGTAATTGACGCTTTTTATCGAATCAGTAATTTCCTGGTCGTCAAGTATATTTTTGCATCAACTTGTGTCAGGCGCGTCAGCGGGTTTATCAAACCGTTAACAGTCAGATGGTGCAGGCCTATTGGCATATCGGTCGATTGATCGTCGAAGACGAACAGCAAGGGCAACAGCGCGCGGCGTACGGTAAACAGCAGTTGCAACAACTGTCAGAACACTTGACGCGGGAGTTTGGCAAAGGCTTTGACGCACGTAACCTGCGAAATATGCGCGCGTTTTATCTAACTTTTCCAAATTGGAACGCAGTGCGTACCGAATTAAGCTGGACTCATTACCGCGTACTGTTACGGCTGGAAAACACGCATGCCCGAGACTGGTACATGCAGGAAACCTTAGAACAAAACTGGAGCGCGCGGGCTTTGGAGAGGCAAATCGGCGTGTTGTATTACGAGCGCCTGCTGGCCAGCCAGGATCGTGCCGCCGTCGAGCAGGAAGCCCAGGCAAAAACCACCGAATTGCGTGTCAGACCGGAAGACTATCTGCGCGATCCCTACGTGCTGGATTTTCTGAATCTGCCGTCGCAAACCTTTCTGGAAAGCGAGCTGGAACAAGGCCTGATCGATAACTTGCAGCAATTCCTGCTGGAGCTGGGCAAGGGCTTTGCTTTTGTCGCCCGGCAACAGCGCATCAGCACCGACGACCAGGATTTTTACATCGATCTGGTGTTTTACAACTTCAAGCTCAAATGTTTTTTGCTGATCGACTTGAAATTGGGCAAGCTGACCCATCAGGACGTTGGGCAAATGGACAGCTACGTGCGGATTTACGACCGGCATAAAAAAGGCGATGACGATAACCCGACCATAGGCCTGATCTTGTGCAGCCAAAAAAGCGAAACCATCGCCAAATATTCGGTACTGGCCGACAACCAACAGCTGTTCGCCGCCAAATATCTGCCGTATTTGCCGACTGAGGACGAGCTGAGACTCGAACTGGAACGCGAACGGCAATGGGTGCAGCAACGGTTGTTAAAAAAAGGGGATGACTATGACGCTTGAATCGAAGGAGGCTGGTTATGGTGCCTAAGGGATGGAATAAAATTGCTCTCAAAGATATTTTGGATGGGGGGTATTAAAAATGGATATTCTCCTAATCCATCAGAAAAATTAACCGGTTATTGGGTGCTGGGGCTTGGTGCGCTCGGTGATGATGGCTTAAATATAGACGGAATAAAACCAGTGGAACCATCTCCAAAGACTCTTGATAGCTCTATTAAATGGGGGGACTTTCTCGTTAGTCGCTCCAATACACCTGACAAGGTAGGGCGCTCAATTCGCTTTAAAGGGGAAATTGCCAATTGCTCCTATCCTGATTTGATGATGCGGTTCAGGATAAATGAACGAATTGCTGATGCTGATTTCATTGAAGCATTTCTAAAGTCGTCGTTAGTTCGCGGCTACTATAAAAGCTGCGCTGCGGGCAGTAGCAGCACAATGGTAAAAATTAATAAATCTATCGTTGAAAATACACCGCTTGTTTTACCTCCAATCACAGAGCAACAAAAAATCGCTGAAACACTGGCTACTTGGGATCAGGCCATTGCGACTGCCGAAAAGTTGTTGGTTAATAGTCAACAGCAGAAAAATGCGTTGATACAGCAATTACTCTCTGGAAAGAAACGTATTCCAGGCTTTAATGATCCCTGGGCCAAATATAAATTCATAGATATTATTTATGAAATTAAAAAGGATGTGGTTAATAATCCAAAGGATTATGAATTGCTGTCAGTTAAACTGCACTGCAAGGGAGTTGTTAAAACTGGAAAATATCCAGCAGTAACTGAAAGTAGTCGACCTTATTTTATTAGACATGAAGGGGAGTTAATAATCGGAAGACAGAATCTACATAATGGTGGTATTGGGATTGTTCCGAAAGTGGTTGGTGGATGTATTGCTTCAAATGCAATATCTAGTTTTGATGTGCATGAAAATGTGTCGAAAAGTTTTATGCTACATATCATGTCCAGACCTCTTTTTTTTACACAAATAGATAATCTAATCGGTGGAACAGGTCAGAAAGAAATAAGTGTAAATGAGTTGTTAAAACTCAAGATCAAAATTCCCTCATTCGAAGAACAACAACGAATTGCCCGAATATTGACGACTTCCGACCGCGAAATCGAAACCCTGCAACAAAAACTCGCCTGCCTGAAACAAGAGAAAAAAGCCCTGATGCAACAATTACTCACTGGCAAACGCCGTGTGAAGGTGGACGAATCATGAATCGTGTTTGCGGTGTGTTAGATCCCCTCACCCCAACCCTCTCCCGGAGGGAGAGGGAGCTGACAGCACTGGTTGTTAATGAAGAGATAGCGCTTATGACAGGGCTGCCAATAGTCAAACAGCTATCTATTTCGAAGCTTGGGCTTAATGCCCTCTCCCTTCGGGAGAGGGCTAGGGTGAGGGGTAATAAAAAATCCCTGATGCAACAACTACTCACCGGTAAACGCCGCGTGAAGGTCGATGAATCATGAATACTGCTGTCCGATTCGCCGAAATCAACCGTCTCAAATCTCGCCTGGACAGCCTGCGGCCGTTGCCGGAACACACCGTCCGTACCCTGCACGAACAGCAAGTGCTGGAATGGACTTACCATTCCAATGCCATCGAGGGCAATACCTTAACCTTGAAGGAAACCAAGGTGGTGCTGGAAGGCATTACCATCGGCGGCAAGCCGTTGCGCGAGCATTTCGAGGTGATCAATCACAAGCAAGCCATCGATTATGTCGAAGCCATCGTGCAAAACCAGGAGGCCTTGAGCGAGTGGCAAATCAAATCCATTCATCATCTGGTGCTGAAAAACATCGACGACCGCAATGCCGGCCAATACCGGCAAGAAAACGTGGTGATGGCCGGTACCGAGCATCTGCCGCCGGATTATTTCAAGGTGCCGGAGGCGATGGCGGGATTGATGGACTGGTATCGGCAAGCGACTGGCTTGGATTCCCCACATCCTAATATTGCTGACTCAAGCAGAATAAAGCCCTCTCCGGAGGGAGAGGGTTGGGTGAGGGGAAATTTAAACAAGGAAGAAAGTTTTATTAGTTCCCCTCATCCTAACCTTCTCCCTGAGGGAGAAGGAGCTGTCTATTTTGAGTCAGAGGCCGCAATTGCGATGCACCCGGTGGAATGCGCCGCCCGACTTCACGTCGATTTCGTCGGTATCCATCCGTTTGTCGATGGCAATGGTCGTACCTCGCGCTTGTTGATGAACTTTGAACTGATGCGGCGCGGCTTTCTGCCGGTAATCATTCCGGTCGAGAATCGCCTGGCCTATTACGATGCCCTGGATACCGTGCATACCAGCGGCGATTACAGCCTGTTTATCGAACTAGTAGCCAGCCTGGAGCAAGCCACCTTGGAACGTTATCTGCGGATCGTGCCCGGCGAGTGACGGCTTCCGGCGGTAAAGATTATTCACCATCCCTGAGTGAATAATCGCGCCTACACCGTCACGGTGATTGCCTTCGGCGGCCCTGGCCGTCCGCGTCACCTCGGCTTTGAC
>NZ_JALOBS010000005.1:161343-178479 GCF_023228165.1 Methylomonas sp.
TTTCGCGATGCCTTGCAGTTTTTCTAGTCGAAAAACCGCCCGGCGCTACGGCTTCCAGGGACTACTCAACCTTCACTCGCTACCGCATCGTTTCCAAGGTTTCGCAGCGAAGGTTCAGTCCCTCTCCCTCCGGGAGAGGGCTAGGGTGAGGGAGTCAGCATGAAACAACTCGCCCGAGCCTTAAGAAAAAATCAAACCGATGCGGAAAAACTGTTGTGGTATCGATTGCGTAATCGGCAATTAGCCGGCTGCAAGTTTCGCAGACAACAAGTTATCGGCCCATATATCGCCGATTTTTTGTGTTTGGAGCCAAAGTTAATCATCGAATTGGACGGTGGTCAGCATGCTACACAGCAGGATCAGGACGAACAGCGCACTCGATTTTTGGAGTCTCTGGGGTATCGGGTGTTGCGGTTTTGGAATCATGATGTAATCAGGGATATTGAGTTGGTGTTGGAAGCGATTCGATTGGTTGTCATTCAATTCCCTCACCCCGGCCCAATCATGCCGGGCTATCCTGCCCGGCACCCTGCGGGCGAGTGCAAATCCGTTCCAGACGGATTTGTCCCTGAGGGAGAGGGAGTAATGCAATGAGTGTCATCCCCGAAACCAAGGAAATATTCAGTTCGCAAATCCCGGCCTTGCAGGTACTGATGGCGATGGGCTACGAGTACCTGTCGCCGGCGCAAGCGCTTGCCTATCGCGGCGGACAAACCTCCGAAGTGTTGTTGCGGTCAGTGTTGATCGCTGAACTGCGCAAACGCCGGTTTAACTGGAAAGGTCAGGAATATCCGCTCTCCAACAATGCCATCGACGACATCGTGCGGCAGTTAACCTCGCCCGGTTTGGGCGAAGGCCTGCTGTCCGCCAATGAGCGGCTGTATGACCACTTGACCTTAGGACTGACCGTTACCGAATTCATCGACGGTAAGAAAGCCCAGCCCACCATCGCCCTCATCGATTGGGAAAACCCGGCCAATAATTGCTTTCAGGTCACCGACGAATTCGAAGTATTGAATGCCGGCGGCACCGGTACTCGCCGGCCGGACATCGTCTGCTTTGTGAATGGCATTCCCTTGGTATGTATCGAAGCCAAGCGGCCCGATCCGCATAATCCGCACAAGGATATACTCAAGGAGGGCATCTCACAGCACCTGAGAAATCAAGGTGTCGCCGAGATTCCGCATTTGTTTGCCTACAGCCAATTGCTGCTGTCAGTGAATGGTCTGGATGGCCGGTATGGGACTACCCGGACACCGGCCAAATTTTGGGCGTTATGGCGGGAAGAATTGCTGCAAGACGACAGCTTCGACGCGATCAAGAACACGGCGTTATCGGAGAGTCAGGCAGCGCAGTTGTTCTCACACCGGCCGGCTTGGATGCGGCAATATTTCGATAGCCAAACCGCGCAAGGCAAGCTGTTAGTAACCGGCCAGGACAAGCTGATTGTCAGCTTGCTGCTGCCTGAGCGGTTACTGGAATTCATGCGCTTTTTCATCCTGTTCGATAAGAAAAGCGGCAAGATTGCCGCACGCTATCAGCAGTATTTCGGCATCAAAAAGCTGATCGATCAGGTTACGCGCAAGGACAGCCGCGATGCTCGCCAGGGTGGGGTGATTTGGCATACCACCGGTTCCGGCAAGTCGTTTACGATGGTGTTCATGGCCAAGGCCTTGATTCTGCATGAGCAGCTAAAACCCTGCCGTTTTTTCGTGGTGACGGACCGAATCGATTTGGAAACGCAGTTGAGCAAGGTATTTGCCAATGCCGATGCTTTGGTGTCACCGCGGGATGTTGAAAAGGCCAAGGCCACGTCGGGTAAGGATTTGGCGCAGCGCATCAGCCAGGGTAACGAGCGAATTTTATTCTCGATCATCAATAAATTTGCCACCGCTTCCAAACAGCCGGAATGCCACAACCCCAGCTCCGACATTATCGTGTTGGTCGATGAAGGCCATCGCAGCCACGGTGGCGAAACCCACGAACGCATGCGCCAGGCCTTGCCGAACGCGGCTTACATCGCCTTTACCGGTACGCCGTTGCTGAAAAACGATAAAACCACCAACAAATTCGGCCCCATCATCCATGCCTACACCATGCAGCGCGCGGTGGAAGATGGCACGGTCACGCCCTTGCTGTACGAAGAACGGGTGCCGGAGTTGGGTACCAATGCCAAGGCCATCGATAACTGGTTCGAGCGTATTACCGAAGGCTTGACCGACAAGCAACGCGCCGACCTGAAAAAGAAGTTCGCGCAGAAAGGCCAAATATACCAATCCGAAAGCCGCATCGAGTTGATTGCGCACGATATTGCCGACCATTTCGTCAAAAACGTGGCCGATGGTTTGAAAGCGCAATTGGCGACAGACAGCAAGCTGTCGGCGATCCGTTATAAAAAATATCTCGATGAAAGTGGCGTGGTTTCCAGCGCCATCATCATGTCGCCACCCGACACCCGTGAAGGCCATGAGGAAGTGGACGAAAGCCAGTCCCCGGAATTGCAGCAATGGTGGTTGGCACATGTCGGCAACCAAAGCGAAGAGGCCTATGCCAAGGAAGTGATTCGTCGATTTGCCGACGAAGACGATCCGCAAATTCTGATTGTGGTGGATAAGTTGCTGACGGGTTTCGATGAACCTCGCAATGCAGTGTTGTATATCGACAAACCGCTTAAACAGCACAACCTGATTCAGGCCATTGCCCGCGTCAATCGCCTGCATGAATTAAAGAAGTTTGGTTTGTTGATTGATTACCGGGGAATATTGAAAGAGCTGGATACCACTTTGGAGGCCTATCAAAATTTGGCCGAACGCACACAAGACGGCTACGACATCGATGATCTGATCGGTTTGTATCGTCAGATGAACACCGAATATAAAAAACTGCCGGTTTTGCACGATACGTTATGGGCGATATTCAAAGGCGTTAAAAATCGCGCCGATTTGGAGCAATTTCGGCAGGTACTGATTCCGCATTACCAGACCGACGATGCCGGTGATGGTTACGATGCCAAGCAAAAAGTGCGGGAAGACTTTTACGAGGCTTTGACGGCGTTTAGTTTGTGTCTGGAAATAGCGCTGGGTTCGAGCAGCTTCTACGAAGACCGCAGTTTTTCCGAAGAGGATATTCGCACTTATAAGCGCGATGTACGGTTTTTTAGCCAGCTTAGACAAATAGCCCGCCAGGATGCCGGGGAGACCATCGATTATTCCGACTACGCGGCGCGCATCAAAAAGCTGATCGATAAGCATGTGGTCGGTGAAGGCATTCGCGAGCCGGAAGGCGTATTCATCGTCAATGAACTGGGTAAGCAAAAACCCGAAGATTGGACCGATGAAAAAACCCGCAACGAAACCGACATTATTCGTACCCGACTGAAGAAGACCATCGAACAGGATTTGCAAGACGATCCTTACGCGCAAAAAGTGTTTTCGGAATTGCTGGACCAGGCCATTCGTGATGCCGAAGCCATGTTCGAGCATCCGTTCAAACAGTACGTGCTGTTTAAGGATTTGGAAGAAAAACTGGCCGAGCGCGAGGTGCCGGATACGCCTGATCCATTGACGTCCAATCCGCATGCCAAAGCGTACTTTGGGGTATTCAAAGTGGTGTTCGGTGAAGACTCGTTCAACTCTTTATCCGAAACGGACAGGCAAAGCTATGTCGAACAGGCTTTTGCTATTGATGAACTGGTCGACAAGGCGGTCGCGGAAAATTCCGTCAATCCGCAAAACATCGAAGCTGAAATCCGTAAAGGTTTGTTGCCGCGCTTGTTCAAGTTAATCGGCATGGATAAGGCCAAGGAAGTTATTGAGCATATCGTACAAATCGCCCGAGTCGGCTTGTCCAGAGAACGATGATGCAGCAGTCGATTCGCTACGGCGACGAGGAAATAAACTACCAAGTCATTTTTCTGGCCAGTAAAACAACCAAGATAGCCATTCATGTCCATCCGGATGGTATTGTTCAGGTCGATGCGCCCGCGGGTGCTGAACTACCTAAAATTAAACAGGCTGTGCTGAAACGTGCGCGCTGGTTATTGCAGAATCTAACCCGTATTCGGGAAGCGCAAGCTGAAGTGCTGCCCAGGCAATACATCAGTGGCGAAAGTCATTTTTACTTGGGGAAACGGTATCCGTTAAAAGTGCTGGATTTAACCAACAGCCATCGATCGACTGTAAAACTGTTACGCGGTCAATTACAGGTTGTCACGACTGATCGTTCCACGGAAAAAGTCAGTCAGTTATTAAAAGACTGGTACGCATCACACGCCCATCAAGTTTTTCATCGCCGTATGCAAGCATTGGCACCTGGTGTGTTATGGCTGAATGAGTCGCTACCGACGATTAAGCTTTTGACCATGCAAAAGCAATGGGGTAGTTGTTCGCCCCAAGGGCATATCTTACTGAACCCGCATTTGGTTAAGGCGCCCAGAGAGTGCATCGATTACGTCATAATTCACGAACTTTGTCATCTGAAGGAGCACAATCACAGTCTGGAGTTTTATCAATTATTGAGCCTGCAAATGCCGGACTGGAAACAAGTCAAGGCTAAGCTGGATGGGATGGCGGAGCTGTTGCTCAATTATTAGTTGCTCAAATCGAAAATCCGATAATCTTTAAGTTTTTCAAAAAGGACATAAACATGAATAAATCCGACCTCATCGACGCCATTGCCAGCCACGCCAACCTAACCAAAGCCGATACCGGCCGCGTATTGGATGGCATTACCCATTCCATTCAGGCTGCACTGAAAGCAGGCGATTCCGTTGCGTTGGTGGGCTTTGGCACCTTTGAAGTGAAAGAGCGCGCCGAGCGTTCTGGCCGCAATCCCCAAACTGGTGAAGCGATTACCATTGCCGCCGCCAAATTGCCGTCCTTCAAAGCCGGCAAGGGGCTGAAAGACGCGGTTCAGTAAGGTTTAGGCTGCTCATTGCGGCCCCATACCCCAGCCTTCCAGTTCCGACTGCCGTTTGACCGTGGGGACATCCAGATCGGTCATTCGGCATTGGGTGCGGGTCAAAGTGTCTTGCCGGCCGCTGGAGACAGCACCGTATTTCTGCGGATTCAGGCGGCTGCCGGTTCCGGTGAGTTGATCCAGATTGAGCATGGACGCGGCATCATGAAGGGGTCGCATGAAGGGGTCGGATCTTGCAATCAAGCAAAAATGCTAAGAAACCTGTTGTGGTTTTCTGCTTAATGATTGCAAAATGAAAAACCTGCCCCCCCCTTTTGATGCTGGCGGTCGGAGCACCCGGCAAAACCCTGGAGAGCGGCTATTTTATGTCGGCGCCCCCGCCAAACCTGTGCGGGCCTTGAACGACCCGGAAAAAGCCTTTTTGGAATATTCGTATCAGTATTATGTGCAGCTAAAGAATAGCCGGTAACTCCCTGCGTAGCTGGTTTGGAGGCGGAGTAATAGCCGAATTTACCTATTCCGCAATTTTTTGTAGGTACGGAAAAGAGATTCATATTAAATTGCCATCCAAGCAAACATCTTTGTAAACAGGTGAACATGAAAAACATCTTTATCAGTTACAGCCGCACTAACCTGGAATTTATTCGGACATTGGCGGATGATTTGGCCGACTTGGAGTATACGGTTTGGTATGATCAAGCCCTAACGGGCGGCCAGCTCTGGTGGGACAATATTCTTGAAAAAATTCGCGCTTGTGATGTTTTCATGCCGATTATTACATCCGAAACCATCGATTCTCAAGCCTGCAACGATGAAATTCACTATGCGAAGGCATTAGGCAAATCATTTTTGCCGGTATTGCTTTCTCCCGATATTTGCCCTAGCCACTATCCAAAAATCATCGCTGAAATTCAAGTCGTGGATTATTGCAAACAGGACAAGCATGGTTTTAAGTTATTGCTAAAATCCCTAAATAGCGCAAGGAACTCACCACCTCTTCCGACCCCCTTACCTACCCCGCCGCCTACACCGTTATCCTATCTCATCGACCTGCGGGAACGAATTAATGCTCCCGAGCTAGACCATCAGGCACAAAAAGTCCTTTATTTCGACCTAAAGGAAGCGATTAATAACAAAGTCGGTGGAGAATTGGCCGAAATCCAACATTTGATGAGCCATTTTCTAAACCGCTCCGACCTGTTAGCCATTGTTGCCAAAGATATTAATAACTTGCTCAATCCATTATCCGAAGCAAAATCCAGTCTTTCCGACAGTCCACAGCCGCGCACAAACGGTTCGGATACCGTTAAAAATGACGGCATGCAGACACCGAAAGCTAGCCCTCACAAGGAGACGATAAGGATTCCGCCGCAAATGGTGGTAAAAAAAGCGGAAGAAGCAGTTATACCTTGCCAGGATGCTGCATTGATGTTACCCCCAACTTTACGCCGGGTAATCGATTTCAAGGAAAAGTGGCAAATTAAATTGGATGAAAACAATCATCTATTGATCGCCCCGGTTAACTCCCTCACGAATTCTACCGCCGTGCCTGATTGTGTAAAACGTCCTCGTGGCGGAGTAGCCGCCATATTGGTTGTGCGTGACAGTTTATTCGAGGAAAAATCCAGATTATTAAAAAAAGTGACGTGGGAAATCAGCAACGATACGTGGATAAAAACGATCGTTTCCAGCGGCGCGCTTTACCTGACCGGAGGGCTAGCCGCCTTAAGTTTACTGAGCAAATCAGTTAGGGACGAATTGATGACAGTAACCGCGAGCAAAACTTGGAAATATCCCAACACCGAGGTGGAGTTAGGCGTCATAAGCCATGAAATTGTAACCGGTTTGAAAATTGTTTCGCCGGAAGCCAAGACCTATGTGATGATTAAACTAAATGAATGAATTTATTCCGATTGCTATCGCATCGGTTAAAACATTAAAATCCCATCCATGCTCAGGTAATGGGTTCAAGTCATTCAATCAAGCAAAATACTGAGAAACCTGTTGTGATTTTCTGCTTAATGCTTGCAGAATGAAAGACCTGCCCCTTTGATACTAGCGGCAAAACCCTGGAGAGCGGCTATTTGTATGTCGGCGCCCCCGCCAAACCTGTACGGGCCTTGAACGACGAGGATCACACCATGCTTATTAGCGATGTAAATCAAAAACTGATATTTTCACTAGGGTTGTTTTTGGCCTGTCTGGTTTTTTCGAGCTTATCAGGATGCGGCAGCCTTACTTCCAATACCGAACCACTCGCGAAGCCGATGCCATTGTTTGATAACCTTGGCGCGCATCATTATCCGGTATCGACATCTGTTCCGGATGCGCAACGCTATTTCGATCAAGGCTTGATACTAGCATTCGGATTCAACCATTCAGAAGCCGCGCGCTCATTCCGGGAAGCATACCGCCTCGATCCAGACTGCGCGCTCTGCTATTGGGGCGAAGCCCTGGTATTGGGTCCCAATATTAACGCGCCGATGGACCCATCGATTGCACCACAGGCCTATAAATCGGTGCAGGAATCGCAAGCCCTTGCGAAGAGCGCAACGGATAAGGAACAGGCACTGATATCGGCCTTGGCAAAACGCTACAGTAAAACAGCGCCTGTAAATCGCCAATCGCTTGATGAAGCTTATGCCGCAGCGATGCGCGATGTTGCCCGGCATTTTCCTGAAGACGCCGTTATTGCCGCATTATTTGCCGAATCGCTAATGGATTTGCACCCATGGAATTTCTGGACTAAGCAAGGCGAATCCCAGCCCTGGACGCCGGAAATAGTCGCCACGCTGGAACGCGCCATTGAAATCGATGCCAATAATCCCTTAGCCAATCATTTGTATATTCATGTGATGGAAGCCTCCCCGTATGCTGCCAAAGCGCTCCCCAGCGCCCAGCGTTTACCGTCACTGGTGCCGAGTTCCGGCCATTTGGTGCATATGCCGGCTCATATTTATATCCGGGTTGGCCGCTATCGCGACGCAATTTTGGCCAACCAGCGCGCGGTCAAGATTGATCAAGGTTATTTAAGCCATGCCCACGCCGAAAGTATTTATACGGTTGCTTACGTCCCGCATAATTACCATTTTTTATGGGCAGCCGCCATTAAAACAGGTCAAAAACAATTAGCCTCAAAAGCGGCCGCAGATACTGCCGCCCAAGTCAAATCGGAACTACTGCGCGAACCCGGATTAAGCGGCACCTTGCAGCACTTCTACACGATTCCGCTCTATACGAAAGCACTGTTCGGCGAGTGGGACGCCATTTTATCAGCGTCTTCCCCGCCGGCAGACCTGCTATACCCTGCCGGAGTTTGGCATTATGCGCGCGGATTAGCATTGCTCAGGAAAGGCAAGCCCGATGAATCCGCACGCGAACTCGAACAGCTTGAGAAAATTATTAACGATCCTACAATCGCAACACTGGCCATTTTCGAACTTAATCCGGTAACTCGGATTCTGCAAATTGCCGAGGACGTACTGCGTGGCGAACTTGCGGCGCAAAACAAGGATTACGACAAAGCCGTTTCCCATTTACAGCACGCAATCAGACTCGAGGACGAACTCAACTATACCGAACCTAAAGACTGGTATCTCCCTCCGCGTCAGGCTCTTGGGGCAATATTGCTTGAATCAGGAAAAGTCAGGGAAGCAGAACAAGCCTATCGGCAGGATCTGGTTTATCACCCGCAAAACGGATGGTCGTTATTTGGACTTGCGCTCAGCTTGAAGGAACAAGGTAAAAACCGTGAGGCGGACGATGTAAAGCAGCAATTTGAAGCGGTTTGGGCTGATGCCGATGTAACGCTGACGGGTTCGCGGTTTTGATTAGGCTGTAAGATAATAACAAGAATCTTCCAAACACTGGGTTTCGCTCATGTTCGTATCTTCGCCTAAGGCGGCTTCAGGGTCAGGTCTTGCATCATAGCAACAACCGGCTATACTGACGCCCATGGCAAGACCACTCAGATTAGAATTAGCCGGCGGGTTATATCATGTGACTTCGCGCGGCAATGCCGGAAGCGCTATCTATCTGGATGATGACGACAGATTGAACTGGCTGGCATTGCTCAACGATGTCTGTTCACGCTTCAACTGGATTTGCCATGCCTATTGCTTGATGAGCAATCATTATCATGTGGTCGTGGAAACGGTGGCAGGCAATTTATCCAATGGCATGCGCCAATTGAATGGCGTATACACCCAAAATTTCAACCGGCGACATAAGCAGGTCGGCCATGTGTTTCAAGGCCGCTATAAAGCCATCCTGGTGGAAAAGGACAGCTATTTGCTCGAGCTGTCCCGCTATGTGGTATTGAATCCGGTTAGGGCGGGCATGGTCAATGATGTGGCCGACTGGCCCTGGAGCAGTTATCGCGCCACGATGAATCTAGCTAAGCCGCTAAAATGCCTGGAAGTCGGCTGGTTATTGCGCCAATTTGACTTAAACGATGAGCGTGCACGCGTCCATTATCAGCATTTTGTGCGGGCCGGCATTGGCTTGCCGCCGGTTTGGGATGACCTTAATAACCAGATTTTTCTTGGCAATAGGGATTTTGTGGACAGACTGCAAAGCCGGATCAAAGCCGAACCGCATATGTTAAAAGAGATTCCTAAAGCTCAACGCAGGCCTTTAGGACAACCACTGCATTTTTATGTTGAAACATTCCCCAGTCCCAAAGTAGGCATGCAGAAAGCGTATGCGACGGGAGACTATACAATGCAGCAAATCGCCGACGCTTTTGGGGTGCATTATGCTACTGTCAGCAGGGCGGTTAATAGTCATTCCCTGAAAAATACGTGATTGCCCCCCATTCAACATGAGCATTGCCAGCACTATCGACGCCCTGACCTTTCCCCTGTCGGGTACCCGTTTAATCGAAGCCAGCGCCGGCACCGGCAAAACCTATACCATTGCCGCTTTGTATATCCGTCTAATACTCGGCCACGGTTTGCAGGGTGCTGAATTATTGCCGCCGGATATTCTGGTGGTGACCTTTACCGATGCGGCCACCAAAGAATTACGCGAGCGTATCCGTACCCGGCTGACCCAGGCGGCGGCGTTCTTCCGCGAAAAATCCGCCGATAGCGACGATTTTTTACAACGGCTGCGGGCCGCTTATTCCGCCGAACAGTGGCCGGCTTGTGCTTATCGGCTGGAGCTGGCCGCCAACTGGATGGATGAAGCGGCGGTTTACACCATACACGGCTGGTGCAACCGTATGCTGCAGCAACATGCCTTCGATAGCGGTAGCCTGTTCAAGCAGGAAGTGGACACAGACGATCAGGAATTGCTGAATCAGGTAGTGCGGGATTATTGGCGGCGGTTTTTTTATCCGCTGTCGGCCACCGCCTGCCAAGCGGTTTATAAATTGGCGAGCTCACCGGAGCAGCTGGCAAGCCTTTTAAAGCCACTGTTATTCGAGACCGAAGCCTTGGGGCTGGAGTATCCGGAAGCCGATATTTCCCAAATGTTCCAGGATTGGGAAAACTGGGCAATCCGCAGGGATCATTTGGAACATGTGGCGCGCTCCCACTGGCAAGACGATCTGCAAGCCCTGCATCTTCTTTTAAAAGAAGCGTCCGAAAAAGGCCTGCTGAACGGCAATCAATATCGCAAAGCCAGTTTCGACGAAAAATTACGGCAAATGGCCGCCTGGGCTGACGGCGACGCACTCGATCTCGACAGTCTGGCCAAATTCGGCCGGCAAAAGCTGCAAGCCGGCCTGACCAAGGCCCATCAGGACAAAACCCATCTTTTCGAACAGGCGGCGTTTGCGGCTATCGATAAATTGACCGATTACGCCGCCGATGAAATCGACATCGCCAATCTGCTTACTCGCCACGCCGTCGGTTGGTTGCGGGCGCGATACGATGCCGAAAAACAGCGCATTGCCCGCATGACCTTCGACGATATGCTGAACCGACTGGATCTGGCATTGCAGGGCGATAACGGCGAGCGACTGGCCGCTGCCATCGTCAAACAATACCCGCTGGCCTTGATCGACGAATTTCAGGATACCGATCCGGTGCAATACCGCATTTTCGCGCGTTTATACCCGGCCGATGCCGAGCGGGATGTGGGCTGTTTCATGATCGGCGACCCGAAACAGGCGATTTATTCATTTCGGGGCGGGGATATTTTCACCTATCTGAAAGCGCATCAAGCCACGGCGGGCAAGCATTACACCTTGAGCACCAATTTCCGCTCCACCGCAGCGTTGGTGCAGGCGGTCAACCGGGTGTTTGCGCACGCCGACAGTCAGCAAACGGAAGGCGCCTTTTGCTTCAAACACCAGCAACACAATCCACTGCCCTTCATTCCGGTCTCGGCAAAAGGCCGCGAAGATGTGTGGGTCATTGAGCAACAAGCCGCCCCTGCCCTGACCTTTTGGCAAATACCGGCCGATCAAGCCATCGGCATGCCGGCTTATCGTCAGAAAATGGCCGCCGCCACGGCCAGCGAAATCGTCAGACTGTTACACAGCGGCGACGCCGGACAAACCGGTTTTAAAAGGCCATCCGGCCAGATTAAGTCTTTGCAACCGGCCGACATCGCCATCCTGGTGCGCAGCGGCAACGAAGCCAGAATCATGCGCAATGCTCTGGCCGAACGGCAAGTGCGCAGCGTCTATTTGTCCGAACGCGAATCGATATATAGCAGCGCGGAAGCCGGCGACTTACTGATCTGGCTGAAAGCCCTGGCGGAACCTGGTAACGAACGCAAGGTGCGCGCGGCCATCAGCACCGCCACGCTGGGCTGGTCCTATGATAGCCTGCGGCGGCTGACGCTGGATGAACTGGCCTGGGAACAGCATCTGGAGCGATTCATAGGTTACCGGCAACGCTGGCTGCAAGACGGCATTTTGCCTACCCTGCGGCAGTTGATGAGCGACTATGCCCTGCCCGCTCGACTGCAAAACCTGCCGGACGGCGAACGCCGCTTGACCAATCTGTTGCATCTGGCCGAATTGTTACAGCAGGCCAGCAGCCATCTGGAAGGCGAACAGGCCTTGATCCGGCATTTGGCCGAAACCATCGCCGCCGACCAATCCGGCGAGGAAAGCGTAATCCGGCTGGAAAGCGACGCCAATCTGATCAAAATCGTCACCATCCACAAATCTAAAGGCCTGGAATATCCGCTGGTTTTTTTACCGTTTATATGCGGCTTTCGCGAAGTCGGCGGCCGCGACCGCTATTACCGCTTTCACGATGCCGAATTTAATCTCAGCATAGACTTGCATAAAGGCGACGACAGCAAAGCCATCAGCGATAAAGAGCGCCTGCAGGAAGATTTACGCCTGCTGTATGTAGCGATCACCCGCGCCCGCTACGCTTGCTGGCTGGGGGTTGCGCCGATCAAAACAGGCCCAGGCAAAGCCAGCCATTTGCACAAAAGCGCGATGGGCTATGTGCTGGGTTGGCAGGCGGGAATGGCGGCCACGGAATTAACCAGCTGCCTGAACGCATTACAAGCCGATTGTACCGCCATCGAGATTGCCGAACCGCCCGAGGCCGGCCCGGACATTTACAGGCCCTCGATTGCGGAACCGGCTATCGATGCCGCCCGTTCATCCGCCGCCGCCATCAGAGACAACTGGTGGATAGCCAGCTACTCGGCCTTGCAAACCGATCATGCCGTTGATAAGCATATCGGGGCACCGCCGGCCGAGGCGGAGAACTACCGCGACGACAAACACAGCGATGAACTCGACCCGACGCCGGTGCCTGCCTCGCCGATTGCTCGCGGTATTCATGCCCTGCCGCGCGGCGCCGGCCCCGGTGTGTTGGTGCATGAATTAATGGAGCACTGTGCGCAGCTGGGATTTAGCCAGCTGCAATCCCGCCCGGAACTGGCCAGGCAATTGGTGGACACTATATTTAAACAACCGGCTTGGGACGGCCGGCAAGACCAGATGGAGCAGGCTTTACAACAGTGGCTGGCATTGCCGTTAACGGCAACGACTGACGTCAGCTTGTCCGACCTGACACCATCCCAATACCAAGCCGAGATGGAATTTTTGCTGGGTGCCGATAATGTCGATGCGCAGGTCATCGATAACCTGGTTTGCAAACATACCTTTGCCGGCCAACCCCGCCCACGCCTGCTGGCCAAGCAAATCAACGGCCTGCTGAAAGGTTTTATCGACTTGGTGTTTACGGCCAACGGCCAATATTATGTGCTGGATTACAAATTCAATGCCCTGGGTAACGATGCAAGTGCCTATAGCCCGGCCAATCTTGAACAAGCCATGCTAAGCAAACGTTACGACCTGCAAGCGGTTTTATATCTGCTGGCCCTGCACCGCCTGCTAAAAACCCGGCTGGGCGATGCTTACGATTACGACGCCCATGTCGGCGGTAGCGTATACCTGTTTTTGCGCGGCGTAACAAGCGACAGCGCGGGCAGAATGTTTGCCAGACCGCCTAAGATTCTGATCGAATCCTTGGATAGGCTGTTTTATGGCGAGTCTGTAACGGGTATGGCGGCATGAGCCAACAAACGGTATTGGACCGCATCGAACACTGGATAAGCTTGGGTTGGTTGAGCCGCCTGGATCGCGCTTTTGCCGGCTTTTTAATCGACCAGGACCCAGCCGCCGGCGATAGCCTGATCTGGGCCGGTGCTTTGGTCAGCCACCAACTGGGACGCGGCGAAGTATATCTGGACCTGGAAAAACTCTGCGCAAACCCCGGCGCTACCCTGGCGATTCCCGGCGATGAAGTCTGGCGCGCGGAGGATGGAACAACCGAGCAGGAATTAGCGCTTTTCAAAACCCACACTTTGGCGGACTGGCTGCAAGACTTGGCGCAATCGAGTCTGGTGGCAACGGCCGAGGGCAGCACACCGCTGGTATTGTGGGGTTCGCGCTTGTATTTGCGCCGCTATTGGCAATATCAGCAAATTCTGGACAGTGAAATCGGCCTGCGTTTGCAACCGGTCAGGGAGCAACTGCCCGCCGCCCTGCACGCCAGCTTGTCCGAATTGTTCAGTCATAACACCGAACAACCCGACTGGCAGAAAATCGCCTGCGTGCTGGCCTTGCGGGCCCGGTTTACCATTATTACCGGCGGCCCAGGCACCGGCAAAACCACCACACTGACTAAATTATTGTGCCTATTGATTCAGCTGGCCGCCGATGATCATCAACGCAAATTGACCATTTTACTGGCGGCCCCTACCGGTAAGGCAGCGGCCAGAGTCAGCGAATCGATCGGCAATGCTCTGGAACATCTGACTATGCCGGACCCTATCCGCCGGCAAATTCCCCAAAAAGCCGCCACCCTGCATCGTTTGCTGGGTAGCCGGCCCGATAGCCGCCGCTTTCAACATCACCGGCATAATCCGCTGTTGGCGGATATTGTCATCGTTGACGAAGCCTCCATGATAGATTTGGAAATGATGGCGTCATTACTGGATGCACTGCCGGCGACGGCGCAATTGATATTATTGGGCGACAAGGACCAGTTGGCTTCAGTGGAAGCCGGTGCCGTGATGGGCGATTTATGCCGGGGCGCCGAACAGGCCGCTTACGACCCGGCCACGTTGCATTGGTTAAACCACTATGCCGGCAGCGCCCTGCCGGTTACGGGCGCTGGCTCAGCCATTAACCAGCAAACCGTGATGCTGCGCCATAGCCACCGTTTCGGCGCTCACAGCGGCATCGGCCAACTGGCCAGAGCAGTGAACAGTGGCGATGCCGGCCGGGCGCAAGCCATTTTGGCGGATCACACAAATTATCCTGACTTGCACCATATCCTGCTGTCCGATGCGGCCGATGCGCGCTTTAAACAACTGATCGGCGCTGAAGCCGGCAATGCGCCCGGCTACGGACCTTATCAACGCAGCATCCGGCAACGGCCGCAAGACCCCGATGCATACCAGCAATGGGGCTGGGAGGTGTTGCAGGCCTTTGAGCATTTTCGGGTCTTGTGCGCCTTGCGGCGGGGTCCTTGGGGCGTGGAAGGCCTGAATCAACGTATTGAGCAATGGTTGTTTCCCGGCATTAAATCCGGACTCTGGTACCCGGGCCGGCCAGTGATGATCAGCCGCAACGATTACAATCTGGGCTTGATGAACGGCGACATCGGCATTGCGCTAGCCGATGCCGAAAACAAGCTACGGGTAGTATTTCCGGACTCGGAAAACAGCGGCGGCAAAATACGCTGGGTATCGCCGATGCGTCTGCCGGATGTGGAAACCGCCTTTGCCATGACGGTACATAAATCCCAAGGTTCGGAATTCCAACATGTGGCGTTGGTGCTGCCCGAAACGCGCGGCCCGGGGTTGACCCGCGAGCTGGTCTATACCGGCATCACTCGCGCCAAAGCGCAATTTACCTTATTGGAAAGCCGCCCGGATGTGTTTAACCAGGCCATTCGCAGCAGTATTCGTTAAGGAACGCCCCGCAGAAAACTTTTGCAGCGTTCCGGCGAAAACGAAAACCCGGAAAAGCCGCCAAGCAGTCTCACCGCTTTCGAGAGAATCATGATCCAATCGACATTGCCCGCTCCTGATTAAATGGATTAAAAACGCCGATCCGCTTTGCAGCCCGGGGCTAGTTTTTATATCCTAGTACCCCAAGCGAACAATTATCAGCAACATTCTAAAAGGAGAACACCATGAGTAATCGGATCATCATGCGCACCGGCGAAGCTTTGGTAGCGGGCGGACCAGCCGGCACGGCGGCGGAACCGGAAGTGATTATCGGCGAACTGGACGGCCCGGTCGGCACTGCATTGGCCACCCTGACCGGTGATCAAGTCCAAGGCCACAGCCGGGTATTTGCGATTTTAAATACCGACATCCAGGTGCGACCGGTGACGCTGATGGTCAGCAAGGTGACGGTTAAAAACAGCCGCTATACCAACATCCTGATGGGCACTGTACAGGCTGCAATTGCCAACGGTGTTTTGGATGCCGTGCGTGCCGGCGACATCCCAAAAGAAAAAGCCAATGATTTGGGCATCATCTGCTCGGTGTGGTTAAACCCCAGCGTGATTAAAGACGACAATCTGGATCATCAAATATTGTTCGATATTCATCGTAAAGCCATGGCGCAAGCGATTCACAAAGCCATGACCAATACGCCCGATATCGATTGGCTACTGGAAAACCAGGACAAAATCACCCACAAATATTTCCAAATGGGCCTGGACGGTAAAATCTAACTCGCCCTCAAGCACAACAAGCCGGGTTTTTCAGCCAGTCCCAGCTTGTTGTGTTTATTTTTTGGAAAAAAGCTTATTAGGCCGTCAAACGGACTACATCTGCGCTTGCAGGTAATTTTGCAGGCCTACGCTGTCGATTAAACCCAGCTGCTGTTCCAGCCAATGCGCATGATCGTGCTCGGTATCTTCCAACATAACCCGCAATATTTCCCGGGTCTGATAATCCTGCACAGACTCGCAAAACGCCATTACCCGGCGTAAATCCTGCACCACCTTCAATTCAACCATCAGATCGTTGTTGAGCATTTCCTGGACGGTGCGGCCAACATGCAGCGGCTCGCGCTTGGACAAATCCGGCGTACCTTCCAGGAACAAAATCCGTTTGATCAAGGCATCCGCGTGCTGGGTTTCGTCTTGTACCTCGTGGGCGATACGCTGGTACAATTTGCCGTAACCCCAGTTTTCATACATGCGGGAATGAATGAAATATTGGTCTATAGCGGTGAGTTCCCCCGCCAGCAATTCGTTTAACTGTGCGATGACTTGATCGTTGCCTTTCATGATCGATTTTCCAGGTAAGAAGTAGGCTTTAGTCTAGTCTAACCCGCGCAGAGCCTCAATTACTTATTCCGATTAGAACCGCTATTGATGCCGACATCAAAACCGACAGTGGCGCTTACCGGCCACTATGCATAGCTATCCATAGCAGCCAAAAGCGGTCATTCCTATGAAACCAGATAATTTTTTGGTTTCGCTCCAAAGCGGTCTTTCGTGTTTTTGGTCATCAAGCGTCGATCTGCTCTGAAATTTCCAAAGCATCATCCACTTCGATACCCAGGTATCGCACGGTACTTTCCAGTTTGCTATGTCCGAGTAGTAATTGAACCGCTCGCAAGTTTTTAGTTTTTCGTTAAATCGGCGTTGCCTTGGTTCTGCGCATGCTGTGTGTTCCGTACCCAGCCGGATCAAGCCCGATTGATCTGCCCCACTTTTCGACATGGCGCCCGTATTGTCTAGTGGATAGATAGTGGTCTGATTTCAAGTT
>NZ_JALOBS010000006.1 GCF_023228165.1 Methylomonas sp.
TGCATAAGAGTTTCACACTGAGGCGACAACTAGCTTGAAATTTTCCGCGACATATTTCAGCATGTTTGGCAGCAGAGTGTTAGCGGGCTTTATGCAGAAAAAATGCCAGTGTGATTGTAGTGCAATGATGCCAACAATTGCACCGTAGGTAAGAGAACTTTCGGGACAATTCGAATAACCGATTCCTATAAAATGTCCCTATAAATCAAACAACCGATATGTTTTGAGAACATCCCGGAAATTTGGCGCGCTATACTCCTACGCAGTACGTCGTCGATGTTATTACAGGATTGTTCGAACGGGAGTCCTTTCTACGATAAACTACGGCTTGATAGGATCAAAAAAACCGCATATTCACCTAAATGTAAAGCTTAATCGCTAGACTGCCGGTATCAGGCTAAATTTGGCTTTTTCGTTGCCAAGGGTGCCCGCATGCCGCTAACCGCTTGCCCAGGGAAAAACCATGGACAAATTTCCACTTTTGGCTTTTTGCATAATCGTACTTCCAGCATGCACCAACCGTACATCGATAAATCATGACACGGCCAATGCCGACCGAGGCTATTTTACCGATACTTTGGAATGCCGCCAATCCGCCATGCGTAAAGAGACGGTTAACGTGCCCACCGCAAGCTCTGTCAGTGTCGTTGAAATACCGACCACCTATGACGCCGGTAAATTTATCGTATGCATGGAGTACGCAGGGCGACCGGTTTCGCGCGCCGGCTTAACCGACGATTACTTTAATGTCTCAAATGCCTGTGTTAATGAAGCCCGAAACATGAAAAATCCCGATGCAGGTTACGCCGACTGTATCAGCCGCAGTCGCTTGAATGTAGAAGTCATCACCGACAAATAGGCTATCCCCCGAAATCATTACCGCTGCACGAATAATCGACAGTAACGATTTGCCGCTTGAAGACCGTTCAATCTCAAACCGACTGTCCCGGCCTCCCAGCAACACCGATCCGGAAACAGCCATAGCCGCCCTTTTAGGCCAAAAATGGCCTGCAAAAGAACATTCAGACTTCAACTCAACTTGTCACCAATCCAATTTGATTTTGGACAGAATGGCATCATAGACAAGGGCACTAAAATGCTTGGCATGCATTTGTAGCTGCAATTCCTCATCGGATTCTACCTTGCCCAATCTGGAATACTTGTGCGCAACATTGTTGCCGAACTTGATTTCCGACTGGCAAGAAACTTCATCGGTCATTCGGTTTTTTTCGATCACTCTCAACGCCAGCGCATGCAGAAAACGATCCTCGATCCCTTCGTAATACCCTGCGATTTTGCAGATGTACTCGTGTCTAGTGGCCGAACTTGTGGAGGGAAAAATGGCCACAGTCAGCAGCAAGTAAAAAAATAGCTTTTTCATAATCATCCCCTTTGTGGCAAGTATACACACTTAAAAACGCCGCTTTAGCCCGGCGCACACCTGCAACCGTCAGTTTTACCCCGGACTTTTGCATGACAAAAGTATCCACAAAAACCCGCGGTTGACAACCGAGCGCCTGGTTTGGACTAGCGGACCCAACCGAACCTTGAGATAAATCTGAATTTTACAGTCAGGATTCGGCGCCCTATTTTAGACGCAGTGGTAGACAACAGACTAATTTTGTCGCGTCTTGCACCGAATAAACCCGCCAAAAACCGGGCAGGGGCTAGCCTCTGAAGCTAAAAATCGTATGCGGTACCGCGCGCGTTAGACGAACAGGAACTTCCGTCCATAGCCGACGGCTTTGTTCACGCCGCCCACGGATAAATCGTGCCGGTCTGCTGTTTGAAGTCAGCGAAGCGGTCGGCGCTGCCATCGGCCAGCTGGCTGGCAAAGCAGCGGCATGCCTTCGGCGGCTTATTTGCAGGTCATGCGCGGCGAGTTCCTGTCCGAACAAACCGGTGCCATCATGATGCCGATTCGGGCGCATGTTACCGGCACAAGATTAATAAAACAGTGCCTATATGCGCCGTTGCTTTCCCGATAGCACGGTATCGGTGCACTGAATTAGTGCAATAAAATCAAAGATAATATCGCCTTTTTTCTTGAACTTAAGAATATGTCAATAGTCTTAAAAATGCCTATAAAAAACATAAAAAGGGATGATTGCCATGAAAACATACAAAATTAAAACGTCACAGTCTTTATCAATTATCGCGGCTGCGATGATCAGCGGATTTATCTCGTTAAATGCCGGCGCCACCGAAATATCAAGCCCAACCAACAACGCCGAATTGATCTACCAATCCAAAGCCGCCAGCCCCAGTATCTACAGCTATCAAAACAGCATTGCGGGGGAAGTGTCGCGCAAACCGGAGCTGATCTATGTCAGCCAGGCTTACGGACCAGCTATTCATAGCTATCCACATGTGGGCAATGAAACGGTTGTGCCCTGGAATGTCGAGTATGTCGATACCGCTTACGGCCAGGCTATCTATAGTTATGACAGACATCAGCCCAAAGGCGCAGTGGATGTGCTTCCGCTGGTGACCAGATAAAACCCCGACAGGAATGCCAAGGGTTATCCCTTCGGCATTCCTGAATTGTTACTATCCCAAGCAAAACTGGCGTGTGACGGCTTCCGGCGGTAAAAATTATTCACCATCTCTGAGTGAATAATCGCGCCCACACTGTCACGGTGATTGCCTTTGGCGGCCTTGGCCGCCCGGGTAACCTCGGTTTTGACCCAGCGAGGGGATCAAAGCCTTGGCTCTGGCATGACTCGACGCCGTGTCGCGATGTCTTGAAATTTTCCACCTCCGGCTATAGATTCTAATTGATAGGAACAACTATGAAGATATCCGGTTTGATAAAGCGCTTATACCCGCATAACACCTCACTCATCCGGACGCTGCGCGCCCCTTAAGACGTCAAGGCATCTACCCTTGCAATCCGCACCAATATCAACGATCTTTCACGCGGCACTCGTTTACTTCGCAATTGTGCTTGGCACAGGCTTCGTACTCGGCGTGTTCCGCGTTCCGATACTCGTTCCACGCGTCGGTGAGCGCTGGGCGGAGCTTGCCGAAATGCCCGTTATGGCCGCAGTGATCTTCTTCGCAGCGGGGCATATACTGCGCCGCTTTCCTGAAATCACACTTCCTGGTCGGTCATTGGCCGCAGGTCTTCTAGCACTTGCCTTTTCAATCGCTGCCGAATTAGGACTTACCGTAGTCCTTCAAGAGCAAACCTTGGCCGAGTTCGTCGGCAGCAGAGACAAGATATCCGGCTCGGTATATATTGGCTTGCTACTGATATTTGGAATCATGCCAAGGCTTCGCCTATCAAGCCATGAGCAAGCAATCCACGAACGCGACGACGCCTAACGAACACAGTGATCGGGCCTTTCAATCGAGTAAAATAGGCAAGAACCGGTTGCGGGTTCAGTTTGATGATTTATAAATGAAGGACCATAAACTCTGAATTTCAATAACCGATGAAATTTCCGGCACAGCAAAACCTTAACTTTGTAACGCCTATTTCAAAGCAGCCAATTTGATAACTAAGAAATTCTTGCAAATTCGCCCGCCCCGGCTTTTCATTCAAAAATTGCTCGCCGATCTCTGTTAAAATGTGCGGTTTTTTGATCGCTGTGCAACGCGGTAATTCTGTATTGCCAATATCGACACCGCACCAGCCAACCTCGGACACACTCTTGATTTCTACCGCCAACATCACTATGCAATTCGGGGCCAAGCCCCTGTTTGAAAACATTTCCGTCAAATTCGGCAACGGCAACCGTTTCGGTTTGATCGGCGCCAACGGCTGCGGAAAATCTACCCTGATGAAGATCCTCAGCGGTGATTTGGAACCCTCGGCCGGCAACGTCAGCGTCACCCCCAACGAGCGCCTGGGTATCCTGCGTCAGGACCAATTCGCCTACGAAGACCGGCGGGTACTGGATGTGGTGATGATGGGTCACGCCGAAATGTGGGCGGCCATGTCGGAACGCGACGCTATCTACGCCAATATGGAAGCCAGCGAAGCAGACTACATGCACGCCGCCGAGCTGGAATCGGTATTTGCCGAATTCGGCGGCTATACCGCCGAATCCCGGGCCAGCGAATTGCTGCTGGGCCTGGATATCCCGATGGAACAGCACAGCGGACCGATGAGTGCGGTGGCGCCCGGTTGGAAATTGCGGGTGCTGCTGGCGCAAGCGCTGTTCTCCGACCCAGACATCATGCTGCTGGACGAACCGACCAACAACCTGGACATCAACACCATCCGCTGGCTGGAAAATGTGCTCAACGAACGCGACAGCACCATGATCATCATTTCGCATGACCGGCATTTTCTGAACAGCGTCTGCACCCACATGGCGGACCTGGATTACGGCGAACTTCGGGTTTATCCGGGCAATTACGACGATTACATGACCGCCGTAACCCAGGTTAGAGATAGCCTATTGGCCGGCAACGCCAAGAAAAAGGCTCAGATTGCCGAGCTGCAAACCTTCGTGGCCCGCTTTTCCGCCAACGCCTCCAAAGCCAAGCAGGCTACCTCGCGCGCCAAGCAGCTGGAAAAAATCAAACTGGACGAAGTCAAACCGTCCAGCCGGGTCAATCCTTTCCTGCGTTTCGATCAAAGCAAAAAACTGCATCGCTTGGCGCTGGAAGTGGAAAATCTAAGCAAAGGCTATGGCGACCAACCCTTATTTAAAGATCTGAATCTGATGATTCCGGTTGGCGAACGGGTAGCCGTGATCGGCCCCAACGGCATCGGCAAGTCCACTTTACTGAAAACCCTGGTCGGCGATTTAACCCCCGACTGCGGCGAGGTGAAATGGTCGGAAAACGCCGACATCGGCTATTACGCGCAAGACCATGCCGAGGATTTTGCCGAAGAGATGTCATTGATCAACTGGATGGGCCATTGGCGCAAGGAATCCGACGACGACCAAACCATCCGCGGCACGCTTGGGCGGCTTTTGTTTTCGCAGGACGAAATCAACAAATCCGTCAAAGTCTTGTCCGGCGGCGAGCAGGGCCGTATGTTGTTCGGCAAATTGATGCTGCAAAAAAACAACATCATGATACTGGACGAACCCACCAACCATTTGGATATGGAATCCATCGAATCGCTGAACAGCGCCTTGGAACAATATCCCGGCACGCTGATTTTCGTCAGCCATGACCGGGAATTTGTGTCCTCATTAGCCACCCGCATCATTGAGCTTACACCAAACGGCATCGTCGATTTCAACGGCAATTACGAGGAATATTTGAACAGCCAGGATTTGTAAGCGGCCGGCCGACAAACACTTACCAATCCGGGAGTACAAACCTAGGTTTGTACTCTAAGTTGACTCGGCGTTGGCAAACAGGCGATACGTTATTTTCGACAGCACGCCAAACAGTACTCAAGCCGGCCTGGGCAATTCTCCGAAAAAGCGCCCTACCTTCGCGGCTATTTTAAGGTAAAATGCCCTGCCTTTTTGACTGCTTGTGCATCCATGCAAATCGGCCCTTACCAACTGCCCAACAATTTAATCCTCGCCCCGATGGCGGGCATCACCGACAATCCGTTCCGACGCCTGTGCAGCCAATTCGGCGCGGGCTTGACCGTATCGGAGATGGTGATATCCAACAGCGAATTGCAGCAGCACCCGCGTACCCTAAAAAAAACCGACTACAGCGGCGAAAGCAGCCTGCGTTCGGTACAAATTTTGGGCACCGATCCGCAACAAATGGCAGCCGCCGCCCGCCTGAACCGAGACAGAGGCGCGCAAATTATCGATATCAATATGGGCTGCCCAGCCAAAAAAGTCTGCTCGGTCGCCGCCGGCTCGGCGCTATTAAAAGATGAAGGTTTGGTCGAGCGTATTTTGAGCGCCGTAGTGAACGTAGTAGAGGTCCCGGTCACCTTAAAAATCCGCACAGGCTGGGATTTAGCTAACCGGAATGCGCTAAAGATCGCCAAAATTGCCGAGGCTTGCGGCATTCAGGCCCTAACTATTCACGGACGCAGCCGGGCCTGTAAATTTAACGGACAGGCCGAATACGACACCATCAGACAGGTGAAACGCCACGTTAATATCCCTATCATTGCCAATGGCGATATCGATAATGCCGAAAAAGCCCGCCAAGTGCTGGACTATACCGGTGCCGACGCCATCATGATCGGGCGTGCGGCGCAAGGCAGGCCATGGATATTTCGAGAATTGCACAGCCAATTATCCGGTCAGGAAATTCCTCCGCTTTCCTTGTCGGAGATCAAAACCGTCATTAATCAACACCTGGAGAATTTATACTGTTTTTATGGGGCTACCAGTGGTGTTAGAATTGCCCGTAAACATATTGGCTGGTACTTCGATCAACTCGGCAGTTTGCCAAGCGAACAAAAAACAATAATCAATCAGGCTCAACAACCGGCGCAACAACTGGCACTGGTCAATGCCTCGTTTACATTCATTACTCCCCGAGTCGCCTAGATGGAAGCAGAATCAATCAAAATCAGCAACGGCAACGGCCATACGCTATCCGAACACGTGCGCCAGTCTGTCGAAGACTATTTTACACATTTGAACGGTCACGACTCTTCAGGCTTATACCAATTAGTACTGACCGAAGTCGAAAAACCGTTGCTGGAAACCGCCTTAAAACATTCCGATTTCAATCAAAGTAAAGCCGCCAAAATTCTGGGTGTAAGTCGCAGCACCCTGCGTAAAAAACTGGAACTCTACGGCATCGGCTAATTTCTTTTCCCTTCCTTATCTTGAGGCTTGCATGAATACCCCTTTGGGCATCAATAAAAAAGTGACCCGGGCGCTAGTTAGCGTGTCCGACAAATCCGGCATTCTGGATTTTTGCCGCGAACTGAATAATCTGGGCATCGAATTACTCTCCACCGGCGGCACCGCCAAACTACTGGCAGAACATCAAATTGCCGTAACGGAAGTCTCCGACTACACCGGCTTTCCGGAAATGATGGACGGCCGGGTCAAAACCCTGCATCCGAAAGTGCATGGTGGCATACTGGGCCGTCGCGGTATCGACGATGCGGTAATGGCGGAAAATGACATCAAGGCCATCGACATGGTGGTGGTCAACCTGTATCCCTTCGAACAAACCGTAGCCAACCCGGATTGCAATCTGGCCACCGCCATCGAGAACATCGACATCGGCGGTCCCACCATGATCCGGGCCGCGGCAAAAAATCATGCCGATGTTGCGATTGTGGTCGATCCCGCCGATTACGCCGCCACGCTGGCCGAATTACAAGCCAACCAAAGCGGATTAAGCCACAAAACCCGCTTTAAACTGGCCTTAAAGAGTTTCGAGCACACCGCCCGTTACGACACCATGATTTCCGCTTACTTAAGTAAATTCATGGATGCCGGCAATTTTCCCGACACGCTGAATCTGCAATATCATCGCCTGCAAAGCATGCGCTACGGTGAAAATCCACATCAAAACGCAGCGTTTTACGGCGAGAAAAATCCGCCCGTCGGCAGCATAGCCGCCGCCAAACAATTACAAGGCAAGGAATTGTCATATAACAATATCGCCGATGCCGACGCGGCTTTGGAATGCGTCAAAGGCTTCGCCGATCAGCCGGCCTGCGTTATCGTCAAACACGCCAATCCTTGCGGCGTGGCTATCAGCGATAACATTCTGGACGCTTACAATCTGGCTTACGCCACCGACCCCACCTCGGCCTTTGGCGGCATCATCGCCTTTAACCGGGAACTGGATGAAACCACCGCCGCCGAAATCGTCGGTCGCCAGTTTGTCGAAGTGATTATTGCCCCAACCGTTAGCGAAGGCGCCAAAGCCGCGCTGGCAAAAAAACAAAATGTCCGCTTATTGGAATGCGGTATTTGGGCTGGCGCAGCCGTCGCGGCCCTGGACTTCAAACGCGTTGCCGGCGGCCTGCTGGTACAAGATAAAGACTTAGGCAGCATCAACGCTGCGGACCTTAAAGTCGTCAGCAACCGCACACCGACCGAGCAGGAAATGGCCGATTTGCTGTTCGTGTGGAAGGTAGCGAAATTCGTAAAATCCAATGCCATTGTCTACGGCAAGAACGGCCAAACCATAGGCATAGGCGCCGGACAAATGAGCCGGGTCTATTCCGCCAAGATCGCCGGCATCAAAGCCGCCGACGAAGGTTTGCCGGTACCGGGTTCGGTGATGGCATCCGATGCGTTTTTCCCGTTCCGCGACGGCATCGACGCGGCGGCGGCGGCCGGCATCACCGCCGTGATCCATCCCGGCGGCTCCATGCGCGATCTGGAAGTCATCGACGCCGCCAACCAACACAACATCGCCATGGTGTTGACCGGCATGCGGCACTTCAGGCATTGATCCGACTCGCCTGTCGAGGCATCTTAGTCCAGCATCGACAGGCGAATTCAAAACCGGAAAGCGTTTCAGCGACGCACAGTCAAATAATTGCGGCTGACTTTAACGGATTAAAAATCAGCTGAATGTCGCATTACCCCGCAAGTCATTTCTAAAGCATCCTGCGCACATGACTACACCTTCAAGCTTACAACAGCCGTCATTTTCCTCAGCTTATCTGGCCATAGGCAAGATCTGAAGCCGCTGTAACGAACTTTACACCGGCGGTAATAGACATTTTCTTAGTTGACGCCAGCTGGATTGCGGCATATGGTGACCGACTTACGCTTCATTTTCAAATCCTGGAACTACCTCAACGGTAGTTTATTTCGACGGGCCGGCATTGCTGACTTTGTGCCTACCCTCAAACTATCATTAGGCGAGGCTTCAGCATGAATATATTCCAATCAATTTTAGGCGACCAAAATTCCCAGTTAGTCAATCAATTGGCCAAACAAGCAGGACTAGACTCCGCCGATGTACAAAACATTCTGGGACAACTGCTACCCGCTTTATCCAACGGCATCAAACAAAACACCACTAGCGGTAATGGCCTGCAAAGCTTGGTGCAGGCCTTACAGAACGGCAGCCACGCTAAGTATCTGGAAAACCCGGAAGTGTTAGCCGAGCCATCGGCAACGGCTGAAGGCAATGCCATTTTAGGCCACATTCTGGGCAGTAAAGACGACAGCCGAAATTTAGCCCGCCATGCGGCGGAAGCTACCGGTGCCGACGAAAGCATTGTCAAAAAATTACTGCCTTTGGTAGCGGCAACCGCCATGGGCGCCTTGAGCAAAACAGCCGGGCAAGCCAATTCAAATAGCACAAGCAGCCCTGACTTAGGCAATCTGTTAGTTTCATTTTTAGATAGCAACAAGGACGGCAACATTACCGACGATTTATTCAATATCGCCAAAAAACTTTTTTAAGCTAAAACATCCATTTTGAAATGGGTACTCAATAACAACACTTAAGTTCGGGAGCATCACATGGGATTATTTGATTTTGTAAAAGACATTGGCCATAAATTATTTAGCAGCGATGCCGATGCCGCGGAAAAAATTACCGCACATATTCTTGCCAACAATCCTGGCATTGAAAATCTGAACATTATTTATAAAGATGGCCAAGCCACTGTAATCGGCAGCACTCAAAGCGCGGAAGCTGCACAAAAAGCAGTTTTGATGGCCGGCAATATTAAAGGCGTTAGCGAAGTAATCGCCAAAATAGACATCGTCGACGACGGCGGTACGGGTGTCGATACCACTACCGCATTAGAACCGCAAAACGTGGAATATTACCTGATTCAAAGCGGCGATTCGTTATCCAAAATCGCCAAAAAATATTATGGCAACGGCAACGACTACCCTAAGATATTCGAAGCCAACCGGGAAGTCATTAAGGACCCCAACTTAATCTTTCCAGGTCAAAAAATTAGAATTCCACTACCTTAATTTCTGCTTTACTGAATCGGTTTGAAATGACGCATCATCCTGACCCGTCATTTCAAACCAAAATAACTGCGGCAAACTAAGCTCAAGTTTAATAGCCTGCCTCAATCGGACAGCCCCCCCCCTGGAGCAACTGCAAAAGTTTGTCTGGATTGTTCCAACCAGTAGGCCTTATGCATGCTGAAACAGCGCTTTATCACTAATGGCAGGCATCTGTGCGAAGTGCCCAGTTTGTAGCCCAGCCATTTCAGACCGGTTCTCAGCCATGCCGATGGAACCAGACTGGGAGCGTACTTCAACAAGTAAAACAATTCCGAGCGGATATACCTCAAGCCTTCGCCGGTAGCGCCGCCAAAATCCCGCTGCAGCCAAGCGGTTTGGGAGTGAAAAACGCCGATATCGAAATAGCGCTTAAATTCTTCCGCGAAACCGTAATTGTGCGAATGAAACACTTGCGCATCCGCACAATAGGCAATTTTCCAGCCCGCCTGCACCATTTTCCCTACCACATAAGTATCTTCGTTCATGATGGTGTGAACAGGAAAGCCGCCTACTTGCATCAAGGCACTGAGGCGATAGGCGGCGAACGAATTGGACGTGAACACGGTTTTAATCCCGAACCGGTCGCGGTCCTCCCATCCGCGTAACCGGCTGGCGGCGGGATAATTGAATAAGCGGGCATGCGCGGCTATCGGCCCGGCATTTTTATGCGGCAATTGCCGGCCATAGGCCGTCGCCACCCACGGGTTTTCGAAAACCGCCAACAGCTGTTCGATGGCGGTTGAGTCCGCCAAGATCGCATCCTGAGTCAGAAAGACGATAATCTGCATAGCCGACAAATGTTCGACACCTGCTTGCCGGGTGCCGCCATGATTAAACTGATTTTTGGTAATAATCTTGATTTCAAAGCCGTAATCGTATGCCGATTGGACGGTTTCGTCGCTGGAGGACGAATCTATCAATAGTAATCTATCCGGTTGGCGGGTCTGTTGCGCCAAGGCCTCCAGCCAAGCCTGCCAGCCGGGGCCGGCATTTAAAGTGGGGACTATCAACCCTACTTTAATCATAAAACCCCGTCTTTGCTGATTTGGGTCTCGGTTTTAGCGGCCGGTTTCTGCTTGCTCAGCACTTGCCAAACCCGCTCTCCCAGTCTGACCGGATTTAATTGTTGTTCCACATAGCTACGTCCGCTTTTCGACATGGTTTGCCATTGACTAGCATCCAGGGCTTGAGCCGATTGCAACGCCTCGCAGACGGAACCTTCGTTCCGCTCAAACACGAACCCTGCCCCCATCGATTCTAAATGATCCCAGGCCAAGCCTTTAGCGACCATAACCGGCCGACCGGCCGCCATGGCTTCCGCCACCACATTGCCGAAATTCTCCCGCATGCCGCCGGCCTGTTCCAAACCGGATGGCAACACTAGAAAATGGCTTTCCGCTAACAACTGCAGGACTTCGTGGCGCGGCAAATAACCCCGGTAGGTTATGCCGCCATCGGCCTGGGCCAGTAATGCTTGAAATGCCTGAAAGTATTGGCCGTCCACACTGCGACCCGCCACCACCAAGCGATCGTTGGGCCGGCGAACTTTTAACCAGGCCCGAATAAAGGCATTGATACCTTTTTCCTGTTGCACATGGCCTAAAAAACACAGTTGCATGCCCTGGTCCGGCGGATAAGCGGCAAGCTCGATATCGCGCGCATCGATGCCGTTCGGTACCAATAAAATACGCGCATGTTCGCCCAATACCTCACGCACGCCGGCGGCTTCCGTGTCGCTGGTGCAATGCACGGCAATGGCCCGGCGCAAGGTTGGGAAGGTCAACAACTTGTAAAACCACCACTTATGCGGTTTGCGTTGGCGGATCAAATCCACATGCTCCGGCATCAAGCCACCATGCACCGCCACCATGAACGGTTTGCGCAACACACTGCAAAACAGCGCCGCCAAAGTAACCGGCCAGGTGGCGATACCGTGGATATACACCACCGGCGCCCGCAGACATAAATTGAGAATTTCAGGTAGCGCCGCCAAGCCGAAGCCCCAGCGTCTGAACCCATAACAACGATATAGCCTGACATCGACGTTAGCGCCGACATCCACGTCTTCGGGCTTTAACCGGCCGTCTATCGATTCGTCCGCGGCGACCAGCGCCAGCTTGTGGCCGCTTTCCGCCCAGGCCTTGGTTAACACCCCGCACGTCACGGACACCCCGCCATAGCCCTTGGCCGGCGGCACGTGAGTGGTAACAATCCCTACTTGCATATTTGTTCTCCTGCCTTGATTCGTGAATTTTTTTTCAAACACCTAATGGGTTGCCGCACCCCTCTTTGGCAAACAGGGGTTGGGGGGAGATGTTTAAATAAATCCCCCTCTATCCCCTTATGCCAAAGGGGGAAGTTATTTATCTTAGGTTCAAGGCTTAAGACCCAGGAAAAAAAGCACGCCGTCCTGTCATACCTTGACACCTGAACCCTAAACCTTGAAATTTGCGCCGCCTCTTCCATATGCGAAAAACCCGCGCCAGATGCCGACCAGGTTATAAAACGAATAAGCCAGTTTGGCGGGGTTAAAAGTCAGCACCGCCAGTAGCATTTTCAACACCGGTGCCACCAGCATCTTGCGCAGGATGTAATACGCGATGAACAGGTCGTGTTGGTTGGCGAATTTGCGGATATAAGCGCCGATACCGGTGGAGTACTTCAACATACGGGCCGTGCCCAGGCTGTAATGGTCTTTATTGGCGTGATAAATTTTGATATTCGGCGTATAGAAAGCCTGATTGCCGGACCGTAACAAGCGGTACAACAATTCAAAGCCTTCGGCGCCGGAATATTTGGAGCCAATCCCGAAATCGTGATCCAGATAAAATTGTCGGCGATCGACTCTATCCATGGCAAAAAACTGGGTAAATTCCACTCCCATCATATTCAGCCGCGAAAAATAGCGGGCCTTGCGGCTGTTGACGCCTATGCTGAAACGGGTGTCGGAAAAATCGTAGGAGCCCACCACCAGAATCGCCAGTTTTTTACGCGTTTCAAATTCCGCAACCACGTGTTCCAGTACGTTTTTGTCATAGACGCAGTCGTCATCCGGAAAGGCGATAATGCGGCCCTGCGCCAATCCTATCCCGTAGTCCCTGGCCTTGGCGTTACCGGTAAAGTCCACCTTCAGATGTTTGATATCCAGGCATTGCTTGAAACCCGCCAAAATATTGTCGATCTTGCCGTCCCGGTTTTGATCGATAACGATTAATTCGAAATCCTGATAGGTCTGAAAAATCAGGGATTTCAACAAATCCAATAATTCCAGATCCCGGCCCAACGTGGCCAATACCAATGAAATTTTCATGCGTGTCCCCTCGCCTGCCGGGCGGCTTTAGCCTGCAGATAAATAGTGGCTTCGTACCAAGTAAACATCAACGCAAACTCCAGACCAGCCCTGCCGTCCAGAAATCCGGCCCGAAACAGGTAGTGATATAAAAAGCGCGCCAGTACCCGCAGCCAGGAGCGCCCAAGCAACACGCTCAAGCGGCCACGCGTGGTTATCACCGCGCCGGCGGTAGGTTTGAGCTGCACTTCCTGCGCGGCTTTATTGACATGTTTATGCATCCATTCGATGATCTCGCCATGGTAGAAGTAATGCAGATAAGGCGTTTTGCCATAGGCTAGCCGGCAACCGTCGAGCACCGCTTCACCGTGGCCGGTATGGTTGCGCACAAAGCGGGTGGTTTCCCGCCGGACCAGACGCGGATGATAAATCGGATAACCCGGCGCGTGATTCAGGCGTTTTTCGCGCAGGTACAAAATCGACGGCACCATCAACACATCGATGTTTTCCAGCTTTAGAGCACCGCTATCGAATTGCCGGTAAAAATCGTCGGGATAGATTTCGTCGGCATCCACGAACAAGATCCAGGCGGTTTGTATATCGCATTGATACATGGCGAAATTGCGCTGCTCGGCGAAACCAGGCCAGGGATTGCTATAAATCTTGCAGCCGTGTTGTTGGGCGATAGCCAGCGTAGTGTCGCTACTGCCCGAATCGACAATGACAATCGGGTACCGGTCCGGAATCGCCGCCAGACAGCGCGGCAAATTCCCGGCTTCGTTATGAGTCAAAATCACCACCGTCAACATAGGCCCTTTTTGTCCTTGGCCGGATTTTCACGGCTTTGCGTTTTCATGCTGTTTTAACCGCGTATACATTGATATAAATCCCCAGCCCCAGTCTATTCATCAAGCCAGTAAAAGGCCTTTGTATGCGCTTGACCAAGCCATCCATCAGCGCGGCCTGCCGGCCGGATAGCTTCAAGCGTTTCGATAGGGCATTGGGCGGAATGCGAGTTACCTGTTCGACTTTGATAATCTGCAAGCCGTGCCGCGATAACAACTGCCGCAAACCTTTCTCGGTAAAATAATTGACGTGCTCCGGCACCCATAAACAGGCGTTATCCCGAGTACCCAACAGCTTGACCAAAAACGAATTGAAATTTGGCACCGCGCAGGCGTAAACACCGCCGTTGACCAACAAACCCGCCACTTTTTTGACGGCCCTATCCGGCTCCAAGAGATGCTCCAATACCTGGGACATCACCGCCACCCCAAATGGTTGTTCGGTTTGATATTGTTCGAACATCATCTGCAGCGGTTCTTCGCCGTTCATGGCTTTGAATACCCGGTTTTCGTATTGCCCCGGATTAATACTAACCGTGTCATAGCCTTTGACGCGCAAGGCCCGGGTATAAAATCCGAATCCGGAGCCCACATCCAGCGCCCGTTGATTACCCGATAAATTCAACTTATCGGCCATCTGACTGACCCGTTCGGCATCGATGCTGCAATTGGGAAACTCGGCCTCTCTGCCCAGCACATCGGCCAAACTAATAGGCTGCGTCAAAGCCTGTCCGGAATATTGATAAATGGTATGCAACCACTGCGGATGCGGCGGTTGGTTCAAAAAACCGGTGCCGCAGCTCTTGCAACGATAAATTAGAAATACCTGCTCCGTGTTACCCTGGGTGTACTGATAATTCTTATGCCGCCAGTACCGGATATTCTCGCCGGCACAACTGACACAGCGGTGTAATATCTGTCCGTAACTGCCTGAAAGGGTGGGTGCATATGTCATAGTTTTCTCTTTAATCAGCTATTGATAACCGGCGAGGGATTTAAGTCGACCGACAGAGTGTCGATTTCGGCAAAATGAATATCCTTGGGCTCGCGCCAGGGTTTGGCCAATAGCGCCAGCACCAGGGCTTCGATGCCGAAATAAACCGGATTGGCGATGGCGGCGCCCGGCAAGCCGTAAACCGCCACCAACAGGGGCAGACTGATGACCGCCGCGATGGCGCCGCAAAGCCGGCCTTTCAGTACCGCCCGGGTGTTTTTTTTAGCCAGCAAAGGTTGCGCGAGAGCGGTTCCCAGCGCATGCAAGGCCGACCCCATGGCGATGGCCGGCATCAAGCCCACGGCCGCGTGGTAAGTCTGGGCCAGTAATAATTCGGCCACCCAGTCTTTGCACATCATCACCAAGCCGGTGCCTATGACGCCCAACCCCGTTACCGCGGTTAACCAGACCTTCAGTATCGAGAAAGCTTCACGGCCGTTGCCTGCCGCAAACGCTTGAAAATAGGCCGGTTGAAACGTACGCAGCAATACCATGGCACTGCGGTTAAAGGCTTCGTTAATAATGGTGTAACTGGCGGCGTACAAACCCACTTCCGCGGCGCTCAGAAAATAGCCGATCACATAACGGTCGCCTACACCGTTCACCCAAAAGATGAACTCCATGGGGATCAAGGGCAAGGCATACACCCAGATATTACCTCGAAGCCGAGCGAATAAACGCGGCTGACTACCTGAATGACTCTCCGAATCGGCACCGTGCACGATGCTCCACACCGTATTGGAAACCACGCTGGCAAAAATATAGCCCAGTAAAATAGCGCCCGGATTAGGCCCGGCCCAATACACCAACCCTATCGCCACTAACGGCCGCAACAAACTGTCACTGGTTTGCCAGAAGCTGGCGCCGCGTTGTCTGCGTTCGCCTATCAACAACTGTATGCCCAATTCCCGCCGCACGGTGACGGCCAATAACAAGCCCGTCAAAACGTACAGGCCAATTTCGCTATCATTGACATAACAGTACACGCTGCCACCCAGCATTAGAACCGCTATGGCCAGGGCCGTGGAACGTGCCGTCAAGCCGAACACCGCCTGATGCAAGGCGGCGCGTTGCTGCTGATTGCGGCATTCCGGCAGCATGCGCATGCCGGCGCAAATAAACGGATAGGAAAACACCGCAACGCCCAAGGCCACAAAACCGCTGAGCAAGGCCACTTGACCGAAAATATCGGGAGAAACCAACTCGGTCAGCATGCGGGTGCCCGCCAGCAGTGCCACCGCGGAAACCAATTGCCCGGCCAAGGCCCAGAAGGCATCCCCCAGCAAACGTTGTTGTTTTAATACTCTCAACATAGTCCCAACCTTACGACCATCGTTGCCGATATAGCGGCGCGGCAAGCGTGTGCGGTATCGGCGACGCTACGGCAGGCTTGCGGTTGGCGCCGATTACCAAGCCCCATAAAAACATCAACAGGGCGTTTTGCGGGAAATATTCCCACATATTGAAGGTTAAACCAGCCACGAAAATAAACATCATTACCAGACCTTTATGGGCGTGGACGGACATCCTTGTCGACATCCACATAAACAGGAGATATGCCAACAACCCCAGCAAACCGTAACCATTCAGTAAAAATAAATACAAACTGTCCGAATCGAATTGCCCCTGAAAATGCTCGGCGCCGAACAAAACGTTAATAGTGTTGGAGCTCAACCCCAGCCCCCAGCCGAACAATAAATCAATCGGATCGTGCACATAATCGGCAAACACCCGCTGCCACAGATCGATACGGCCGTCCTGAGTCGGGTCGGCATCATCCCGACCGCTCAGCATCGGGCTGGAGGCCAGCAATAAAGCCGCTACCGCCAACATCGGCGCAGGCATGATCAGAGCCCAGCGATCGCGAGGCCGCAACGCGGCATACATCTGAAAAAACACCACCAGCAGCGAACTGATAAAAGCCGTGCGCGAACCGCTCAACAAGGCCAAAAACACGCTAACAGCCAACCAGTTGCGCATGCCGGGCACTACCGCGAACACCAGCGCGCAAGTCGCCATGGTCGCGCCGAACAAATTAGGACTGACGAAGGTACCGAACGGCCGACCGCCACCGAGAAACGACACCCCGAACAACGGCGGCGCCCACAAGGCCTGGGCAATCGCCAGCACCAACTGCAACACCATGAAATAACGCAGATAATGCGCGAATCTGATCAATACATAATCGCCCGCCCCTAGGCGGCTGACGGCAAAACCGATCAAGGCCACCGGCAAATATTCGAATACCCGCATCCCTGCCATCGGCACCACCAACGGTAAATCCAGATACAAGGCATAAGCCACTTCCAAGAGTACATAGCTGGTAATAACGGCCAGAAACGCCAGGATAGAACCGGCAAATACCCCCCGCCGCAAGCGGGGTTCCAAAAACATATACATAATCAATACCAGCAGCATGGCTTCCCGCAGGATGCGCAAGCCGAAATCCTGCTGGCCGTAGACTTCCTTGACGCCCATCCAGGCCGACTCCACTTGCGGCAGCGCGGCGACAGTAGAGGCGCACACCAACGCAAACAACAATACCGGCAGGTCTTTTTCCAGACGTATCCGCATGCTTAAATCCGTACGCTGTCGTCCGGGATTTCGGATTCGTCGATCTCCGGCAGATATTCGCCATCTTCCGGTTTATTCAACCACTCGCCCATGGCTTGCAGACTTGCCAACCAGGATGGCGGATTTTTCTGTTGCAGGTCGCTACGCTGGTAGGCATAGCCGTAATAGGGGTAATAAGAAGAACCTTCTTTCATATCGTTGATAATAAAACCGCTCGGTTTCACGCCCACTTGCTGCAAGCGTCTGAAACTGACTTCCATTTCCTGCGCGGTGTAACGGCTTTCCTTGACCACCAAAAAGGTGGCATCGGCGTTTTTGCCCATAATGGCGGCATCGGTGGCACCCAAAATCGGCGGCGAATCGATGACGATATGGTTATAAAAACTTTTCAGCTGTCCCAGGGTTTCGGCCAATTCGCCCAACACCAGCAATTCGGCCGGATTCAATACCATGGTACCCCGGGGTATCAAATCGATACCGAGATCCGGCAGACTGACGATGACTTCCGCCAAAGTCGCCTTACCGGACAACAAATCCGACAGTCCGGGCTGTTTATCGGTCGAAAAGGTTTCGTGCAAGCGGCCGTTGCGCATGTCCGCATCGATAATCAACACCCGCTTTTTGATACTGGCCAGCAAGGCCGCCAGATTGGTGCTGATAAACGACTTGCCCATGCCAGGCGCCGGACTGGTCACCATAATAACTTTGCTTTCATCACTGGCCAAAGTCGCTTCCAGCGTGGTGCGCAAACCGCGCAGGGATTCCACCGAGATATCCAGCGGGTCATGGCTGACCAGCACCCCCGTTTCCCTATCCTTGCCCTTGTCGATCAAACGGGTTAGTTGGCGTTGTTTTTTGCTATGCGGAATGGCGGCATACAACGGTAAACCGACCTGATATTCCAGCAAGGCCGGATAATTGTCATGCCGTTGCAGCGAATGACGCAAAAACACCAGCGCCGAGCCGAAACTCAAACCCAGCAGCCCGGCAATGACCAACAATAAACCCGGCTTGGGCCAATAAGGTTTTTCCGGTATCACGGCAAAATCGACGATACGTGAATTACCCAAGGAACCGGCCGCCGCTATCCGTTGCTCCTGGGCACTGTTCAGCAACGAGGTATACAGTTCGGTATTGACCTGTACATCCCGCGACATACTAACTATGTTTTGCTGGGTCTTCGGCAAATCCTTGATGCGTTTTTCCAAAGCAGCCAGTTTGCGATTGACGCGCTTGATCTGGGCATTGGTGGCCATCATGTCCGGATGCGCCGATTCCAAACGTTGGTTTTGTTCTTCGAATTTTTGCCTTAATTGAATACCCAGAGTCTCCATCTCCGCAGCCTGTTTCAACAAAATCTCCGCTTCTGTGGAAATATCCACCGCACCGTGTTTTTGCCGATAGGCGCTCAACTCTGCTTCGGCTTTCTCCAGATTTTCCTTGACCAGCGGCAATTGGCTTTCCAGAAAATCCAGTTTTTGCGAGGCCTCGGCGGATTCCCAATTCACCGTGGCATTCACGTAAATATTGGCGATATCGTTGACCGATTGAGCCAACTGTTGCGGATCACGGCCTTTCAATTCCACGCTGAGAATATCGGTGTCCTTGGAGACTTCCTGCACCGAAAAGGCTTTCTGCAAGGTTTCGATTGCCGCTAAAGACGTTTTGCGGGTCAGCTCGAACTCGGTACCTGGATGGGCGGCCAATTCCGCCACCTGAATCAGTACCGGTTTGATTTCGCCGATGTCGGCACTGATCAGCTCGCCCAACGGACCTTCCGCCAAAATTCGATCCTTAGGATCGCGCAACTGAAATTGGTCATCCGCCAGCGCAACGACGGTAAATTCTTTATCCAAATAACGATCCGGCACTTCGAATTGCGCAATTTTTAATTTTTCGCCACCCCAGGCCCAGCGGCTAAAGCCCCACCAGGGTTGAGCGATACCGTCATGTTTATCATGCTTGCGAGCCAGCGTTTCGCCGATGATGGGAAAATAACGCGGCGAATACTCGACCATTAAACTCAGGTCTTCCACCACCTTGCCCAATACCGAGCGCGAACGCAATATCTCCACTTCCCGCTGCGCGCGCGGGTTTTCCGCTTCGCTGGACATACTATTGCTGTCGCCGCGTAAATTGGCCGCCAACAAGGCTTTGTTTTTATCGATCCGCAGCAAGGCATCGGCTTTATAGGTTCGCGGCGCCAATACCAGATAGATACTGGTGACGCTTAACACCACCAATAAGCTCAACAACACGGTCCTTTTGCCTTCCAGCAATAGATCGAGATAATCGCGGATACTGACACCCTGTTCCTCGATTCGAGAGTGATGCATTGGCGGCAGTGCGGGAGTAGCTTGATTGTGTGGATACATCATTTTTCATAACCCAATAGGTTGAAAACATCTTTAATAAAGGCGCGTACCATGGCTTAAATTCCCATCATCGCGGCTGTCGACATCATGGCGGTAAAGGAACCCGGTAAAATCTGGTTCAACACGCGCGACCACTGCGTTACCCCGGCGGTACCCACAAACAGCGTGTCATGCGGCTGTAACGGAAATTGCTCGGCTAAAATCATGGCGTCGGGCGATTCGGCATTTAACCGGAAAATCTCCGGCTGCATGTCGCCCGCCCGCAGCACGTAAATATTGCCTGGCCGGGAGGTATTGAAATCCACCCCATAGGCCTCTGCCAGTGCCTGCGACAGACTCATCCGACCCTTATTGATCTGAATGGCCTGCTGCCGACCCACTTCGCCCATCACATATATTTTGCTGTCTTTTTGATCGCCAACGTTCAGTACATCGCCGTCCCGCAGCAGTAAATTATGAGTAGTCAGGCCTTTTTCATACATTGCTTGTACATTCAATCGGTAAAGCTTGCCGCCCCTAGCCAATGCCACATTATTGAGATCGGATTCCTTGGTGGCACCGCCCGCCCGGCTAATCGCTTCGGCGACAGTCAGCGGCGTTTCGGTCATGGCCACGATGCCCGGGTTAGTCACTTCACCCACCACCGCGACCCGATGCGATTGAAACGACAGTACCCGCATGTCGAGCTTGACCTTCTTGAAGTATTTGGACAGTTCGCGGGTCAGTTCCTCGCGTACCTCCGGTACCGTTTTGTCGGCTACGTGCAGGGTGCCGACATAGGGGTAATACAGATCGCCATTGTCGTCGACGACTTTACCGGCCATGTCGGGGTTAATTCTTTCGCCACCGGGATCGTTGAGTTCCGGATGCTCCCACACCGTGATTTGCAATCTGTCCTGAGGGCCAATGCGATAACTGGTTCTGTTGTCGCCAGCCAACGGCAAATGACTCACCGCCTGCCGTTTGGCAGTTTCCCGCTGGATGATCAGGTCAGCGGTAATCGGCTGAATGGGGAGCTTTTCCTTGACCAGTTGGCCGTTTTTCAGGGTCGGCAACTCGATTTCGCTCATGCCGTGGTCGGTTTGCATATCCATGCCGGGCGTCAGAAAACAGCCCGGCAATGACACAATCAGCAACAAGAAAGTCAGTCTTAACATCACATATTTCCTAGTAGGCATTTTTATTAACAAAACCGGTTACAACGGTACGTAAGGCAATCTCCAGATCGAACCACAGCGACCAATGTTGGATGTAGTACAAATCGTGTTCGATGCGCTGGTTCAAATCGGTATCGCCGCGCCAGCCGTTGACTTGCGCCCAACCGGTGATGCCGGCCTTGACCATGTGTTTTTTCATGTAATTGGGCACTTGTTCCTTAAACACTTCCACAAAATCCGGGCGCTCGGGGCGCGGACCGACCAATGACATATCGCCTCGCAACACATTGATCAATTGTGGCAATTCGTCCAGACTGGTTTTGCGTAAAAAGGCACCGAAGGGCGTGGCGCGGCTTTCGCCGGGCTTGGCCCACACCGCGCCGGTTTCGGCTTCCGTATTGACCGGCATGGAGCGAAATTTCAGCATCACGAATTTGCGATTGTTCCAGCCTACCCGTTCCTGTTGGAAAAACACCGGCCCGCGCGAACTGAGTTTGACGCCGATGGCAATCAGCAACATCAATGGGCTGATCAGCAGTAGAAAAATCAGCGCCAGCAACCGGTCTTCCAGTTCCTTGATATAACGGTTGATGCCATGCAAAGGCGATACCGACACATCCAGGGTGGGAATACCGGCCACCGTGTTCAGGCTGAGGAACTTGCTTTGTTTAAAGGCAAAACAATCGATCACCAAACGGATACTGACCGGCAAATGTCGCAGTTCGTGTTGTACCCGTTCCGCCAGAGACGCGCCCGGAAAGGCCACCCAGACTTCGTCCACCGCTTGTTGGGTCACGATATGGGTAAGATCGCTTAATTTACCGAGCCGCGGCAGCGCATAATCCTCAACCGAATATCTATCTTCTTCCCGATCATCGACAAAACCGATCACCTGCAAACCCGCCCAGGAAGACTGGTTCAACTGCCGACTGACGGCAACCGCCATATGATTCAGACCTACTAAAATGATACGCCCCTGGCTCCAGCCGCGGGCCCGCAACCAGGCCAGTATCCGTGACATCACGCCGCGGGCGGCCAACACCAGCAGCAAACCCAGCACACCCCAGGAGGCGATCCAGCGATAACTGGAACCGAACCAGAAATGCATTCTCACCAAAAACACGATGGAGACCACCGTCAGTAGCGCCAGTAACCAAGCCCGCACGATACGCGGAATTTCTCCGCGCATCGCATCGTTGCGCCAGGGCCGGTACACCTGGCCTATTTCGAAAAAAATGATGGCGCCCAACACGCCCAAGGCAATCACGAAGCGGTAATGTTGGTCTATGACATTGTCCGGCAGCCAGAAGTAATGCGCCAGCCAGGCTGCAGCCAATAACATGACTACATCGATAACCCTCAACAACAGGATCACCGTGTGCCCGTATTGCTTGAACAGCCCGTTGAAGATATTTCCCAAACCGAGTGGCATTGTTGTTAAACCCCTGTTTCTCTGTAAACAATCGAACGGCTATCGCCATTCCGCCGCCGCGCATCGAAAAAATCGACTCGCGACCCTTGGTTACAAAGGTTACAGAAGCAAGATGAGGAACAACTACTGATTAGATTAAGATCGGATGAGTCTGAAATTAAGGATTTATGAGGATGCTTATCAAGCGGTCCGGCCAACGACGTCGATACTTAAGCCATTGCAGACAGTAAAATATCCAAACGCGGCGCCTTCAGCCCAAAGGGGGGGTATCTTGGCTAAAATCAGGCAAAAAAAGCCTCTACCCTGAACAAGGATAGAGGCTATAGAGTATGCGGCACAGGAGTTACCGCTTGACAAGCAGGGAGGTCACACAGAAAAACTTAGCTACGAACGGGTTTAGCTAAAATCAGGTTACTGCTAAAAAACGACATGCCGAACAAAAAGGTAGACGCTACAAACTGACCGGACATAAAACTCAAAATACCCGTAACCAGAAACAACTTGGTCATGACGTCTCTATACACATTTTTGGATCTATTCATATTCGCCACCTTGAAATGTTTTCAGTCGTTGTTGAGTACGGTTTAACTATATACCCCTAATTAATATTTTCAATCAGGCATTCATCGTATTGTTTATTTCGTATTACAAAACAATTGCCGGTTAATTTTTCCTATATACTCAACTAATTACAAAATTTAGCATCTTATAGCCGACGATCCTGCCTTGCCCTACTATCTGTACCCATATAGGTCTCCAGCAGCTAGTTGCGAAGGAAATTAAAGCAAGGAAAACGCTTATGATTCCCTCCTCGCGGCCCTCTCCCGCGAGGTGAAAAGGCGAAATGCCTCTCCGAGCAATGCCTGGTTTTCTTTAGCCATCAAATCCTGAATCTGCTGCCTCACATCCCGCCCTCGACCATCCTGCTCGACCGGCATAATAAACATACTCTGCCTCTGGCTGGAGTTAGCAACCGCACGTTTTTCAAGCCGATAACCAGCACCGATAGGAGGCGCATCGTTCGCGTGGCTCAACACCATTAATTTCCACTTCCTCAACATTTCGCCAATTTTCCAAATAAATGCCTTACTCAACATAACCATGAAAACTTGAATAAGGCCAATCGAGTACTCGTTCAATAATTCCCACGCTGGAGCGTGGGATCTATAAATCGTTGTTTTTTAGCACCCGAAAATTTGCCTTCAGCATTCCGCAAACCCAGTCTTTTCAATCGCATTTAGCCCGCTTAAAGCCTTTATTGGCCTGTTCCTCCCACACAACATTAATTCCCCAGTGTTTGAAGGCGGTCACATTGGGCTTGGAAATTGGCTGTTTCAAGCGGGCGAATAAACGCCTATACTCGGAACCTCCTACTAACGGATGGAGATTAAGCATGAAAAAATTGGTATCAATTCGCGCACTTACAGCAAGAATTAATCGCAAGCTGGCTAAAGAATCCAAAAAACTCATGAAGTACAAGCCGAGGCTGGAAGAGAATGAGCCGCTTGTCGAGTACGCAGTCGTGGATTTAAAGACAAACTCCATCCTCAATTTTCACATGGCCAGCGAGATACAGGAATTTGCCAGGGGGCTGGGTTGCTTAGCGTCCTTGGAAGATGTTTCACTCGAAATATAAATAAACATCGCCAATAGTTAAAGCCGGGGTAACCCGGCTTTTTTGTGCCGGTTACCTTGCTCAACAAACAGCCATGCGTACGGCTATCCTTCGCGCCCTACCCCGAAGGGAAAAGCAATCGAGATACCGAAATTCGATAGGCAAAAGCTATAGTCTATAAGCAGCGCAGCATATCCATTGTTTCAATGGCGGGTTAAGGCTTGGTAATCCCGCTGTTGCAACACATAAACCGGGCTGGCTGAAATATTCAAATACGCCCTCCCCGTCTGGTCAACCGGCAAATCGCGGCGCGCACCCACCACATCGACCACCACCCAGCTTTTACCTGGATCGAGCTGTAACGGCCAATCAGAGACGCCGGCATCGTCGCGCCAGATCATCAATGTAGTTCCGAAATAGGCTGCTTGAATCGCGGCATCGCGGGTATCGACAGCTTGATACGGCAAACCGTCGATTAAGGCGCTGGCGGTATATAACGCTGCCTCGCCCGGCTTGTGTCCCATGGAATAATCCCAAATGCGACCATAAGCCAGATCGTATTCGTGGGCAATGCAAAATGCCAGGCCCAGATAATCCTGACGGCTATTCACCCAGGCAATCATCTTGGCCGCCTGCTCGGCTTGCCAGCGCCGACCGCTAACACCGTGCATGGCTTTAGCGCCGGTTTCGCCCAGCCAAAACGGCAGGCTGTTCTGTTTGCCCAAATCGGCATAAACCGCCAGCACCCCGCGTTCGTCTTCGGTACTGCCGTTGCCCAACGGCTCGCCGAAGCGCGGGGCATTTTGCGGATAGGCGTGTACATCCCAGGCATCCTGGTATTGGTCCAGCCCCAGTTGCAAGACTTGCTTGAACCAATCGCCCTCGCCCGGCCGCACCAAGCTGCCGCCCAGGTAATGCGCATCCGGGCGCGCCTGATGCGCCAGTTGAAATTCCCGCTTGGCCCGTTCCAGCCAATGCCCGGGATCGCGCAATTTTTGCCATTCAGGTTCGTAGCGAATATCAATTTCATTGCTGGCTTTGAAGTAGCGGGTATAAGCGGCGGCGGCATTGACGAAATTGCGCCCTTGTTCCGCTTGGTCATTCAGCCAATGACTATCGCCGGCGGAATCGGCAAACAGCTGCAATCCCAACTGCTTTGCGCGCCGCCACTGGCTTTGATATTGGTTATCGAAGCCCGGATAACTGCCAAAACTGTTAAAAATACCCATGCGTTGCAGCCAGTTAAAATACGCTCCGGCCTGTCCGAAACTATTATCGCCGTCGGCCAAGGCGTAATAATCGTTATTCCAGAGTTTTTTCAGAGCCAGACGCTGTCTTTGTGCCACATTACCCGCCACCACCGAAAAACCGTCGGACGGGTAGTTCATAATCAAGTGGCCGTCAGGGGTATATAACGACGGATAAACCGCGTAATAGCCGGGTTCGGCAATCGGCCCCAAATCGATTTCAACCTGACCTGGAAAAAGACTGCTGATTTCGTGTACGGCGATCTGCTTACCGTTATAGTCCTTCAGCCGCAAGCGCAATTTGGCCTGAAAGCGAGGTAGCGGGGCCGGCAGGGTTTGTTGTTCCAATATCGGCTGCCAGCGCATATCCATCCGCAGTTTTAGCGGCTCGCCCGGATGCGGCAAATTGGCGGGTGCATCGACGAATACCAACGGTCGAATTCCGGCCGCGATGGCGTTCAAAGCCAGCTCGGCGGCCGGGTCGCTAAGTCGAGTCTGAATAGTCTCGCTGGCCTGACCGTTGGCATCCGTGAATTGGGCTGTAAAGGAAAAACGCTGGCCTTGATCATGCTGCATGGTCAGTTTCAGCAACAGACTATGCCAGCCGGGCGCCAACGCCAGTTTGGCGAGTTGCGGTGCTTCCCGGCGCTCGGCAATAGCTGTCGCCGGCAAACCCTCCGTGGTCAGCCCCGTTAGCAAGCCGGCGATTGCGCCGCCGCTGGATGAAAAGCCGCCGGGTGGCTTGGAATCAACCGCAAACCGAAAGGCTTGTCCGTCCAGCCAACCCGCGGACTGGATGCCGGATTGGGCCAGATGCAGCCAAACATCGGTCGCGTGTTCGGTATGCAAATATAGCTGCGCGTATCCGGTACCGCGCGACCAGCCGTAGGCATGCGGCGCGGCTTTAAGTATTTCCACACTGGCATCGCTTTGGGTCGCGGCAGGCTGCCAGCTTTTCATCTCCCCGCCCATCATTTGCAGGCTCAAATAGGGCTGCCCCGGATTAGGCCGCAGTATCGTTTCGGTATCCAAACCGGCGATCGACACTCCCGCCAATCCGTCCTGCAAACCGCCCACCAACCATGCGGCCGGCCTGCCGTTCCGCAGCGGTTTCGGTGTATCGGCAACGACTGTCGGCGGGACAGGCATGCCGCCGGCTTTGTCCGGATCGGCCAGAAAATTCACTACCTCGGCTGCGTGTTTCGGATTGCTCAATACGCCCAGCAGCGTGAAATGATCGTCGCTGATCAAAGCCGCCGGTAATTGCGAAATATTCAACTGCCTTGCCATCGTTTCGGCTGGCTCGCCGAGCAAATAGGTTATGGGCAATTGTCGACCCGTTGCTTGGGCCGCGGTGGCTGAAAGACCGGCAAACAAGACTTTATCCCCCTCGCCCTTGCCATCCAGTACGTACAAACGCCGATCTGGATTTGCTACCGGCCGGGACTGGGCGAGAAAGCGGTTTCTGGCTTGAGCCTGCTCGGGGCTCATCCATTCCCCTACCGGCATTTCCAGTTGCAGTAAAAACGCATCGAATACCTTGGCGCCATCAGCCTTGCCGCTGTTATCGATTTCCAACCAACGGTCGCCCGGCAACAGGGTGACGCTTTCCTCGGCCGCCAGCCACTGATATTGCCATGGGGTGTTATTGGTCGTCACTAATTCGGCACGGGTCGCTAATTGCTCCGGCTTGGCGCCGGCCTTGAGCACAAAATGCTGCGCGACCTGCGATACTTCCCCGCCGCTTTTGTAACGGGCGAAAAAACGATAGCGGCCGGGCACGATGCTGGATTGCAGCGGAAATTTGAAATTGGCTGCCCAATCGCCAAAACCCGCATGAAACACTTGCACTTCATCGTCTAGTGTCAATAGGGATTCGGCACCCTGCCCTGCTTGGGCACTACCGATATCGACCTGTAAATCCGTCTGTATATCCACAGCGGCTAAACGAGGGGTATTGCCCAACTCCAGCAGCAGCAGCGGATGATTAACGCTACCACTAACGGGTAACGTGGTTTGCGGTTGGGCCAGTAAAAAAGCATCAAAGGCTTTGGCGTCTTGCCCGGCACCGTGATTACGCAGCTCGATAACTTTATCGCCGTCCTTCAAGTAAAGTGTCGAGTCCGCTCCGATCCAGGCCGGCTCCCACCCCTTGGGCTTTAGACTAAATATTGCCCGTTGCGCCAAATGTTCGAGGTCCGGCCCCGCCCAAATTTCAAAACGTTGCACACAGAGATCGGGCTCGCCGCCCTGACGCCAGCGCGCCCAAAACTGATAAACGCCCGCCTTGGGAGCGGCGGCCAGTTTAAATCTAAAATCCACGCCCCATCGGCCAAACCCCGGGTGCAGACTAACCGCTTCATTTTTATCAACCTGAACCGTGGCGTCTGCTGCGTTCAGCAATAACTCGCCTGCCGTCCGACTGAGCTGCGCCGTTTCGGGAACCGCCATCGGTTCAGTGCCTAAATCGAGCAGCAGCGCCGATAAAGGCCTGGCCGTAGGCGCGGGGAACTGTATTACATCCGCGTTCGCAGTTGTTGACACAAGCACTTGCGCAAGCCCTGCAACAAACAAAAATGTTAACTGGGACAATGTTTTCATAGTTCGGTTAGGGGAAAACGACGAAACGGCTTCGCAACATGAAAAGCGTGCTAAATTAAGGGTATCATAATGCTATAAAACTCCAACCAGCCAAATGCTTTTATTGCCAAACCATGCATTGGTCTTAAAACTATTTGTAGACTGCCACTTCATCGAATCGATGCAAAAATCTAAACACCGTTCAAAGTTTAATTTTCATGAAATCTGAATTTGTCGGTACTATGGACACGTTATTTTCTTTGTTGAGTGCGGATGAAATATAAGAATCTTTTATCGTTAAAATCTCTGATCGTACTGGGCTTTGCCACAGCTGTTATTCCACTCTTTCTGGGCGTAATGTATGCCGCATACGGCCTGCGGGAAACCGCGGAGCTTGGTAGAACCATTAATTCTCAGGTTTTCGAACAAACCAAAACCATACGCACGGTATTGCAGAAATCATCCGATATAGAGCGCAAAGCCCGGCTGTTTGTTTTGTTATCCGATCCCGCGCTTCGGCAACCCTATGAACGCGAATCCTATGAGGCGGCCCGTGCATCGTTCAAACAGTCGCTGAGCGATTTGCTGAAGCTGCACGTGGATAACAAAATTGCCCTGCTGGTAAACGAATTATCCGAAAAGGAGAACCTGATTTATCAACAAATCATCGGCTCGGAAACCGACAATAGTTTTAAATTACCCATAGATGAAGCGTTTCAAGGTTTACGGGAATCCTCCAATGTTTTATCGCGCGAATTTGAGAATCATGTCGAGCATACTTTTAACGAATTGCGCCAGTTATCGGAGTCCCTGGAGCAAGGTTTATTAATCAAGGGCGCCATTTTACTGATGCTTTCCTGTGCCTTGGTGTTGGCCTTACTCAACGTACTATCGGGATCAATGCGCCAGTTGGACACGGCTATTCGCCGCTTGGGGTCCGGCGAATTGCAGGAACCGATCGAAGTCAGCGGACCGGCCGATTTACGTTATCTCGGCGAGCGTCTGGAATGGCTACGCACGCATTTAATTTCGCTGGAATCGTCCAAGCAACAATTGATGCAAAATCTGGCTAGAGAAATAGAACAACCCTTACAACAAATCCGTCATGGCGCTGGACAACTGGCCACGCCGGACGAACAGTTTACCTCGCACACGGAAACCGAGCTTGCGCTTCAAATGGAAGCCAGCGTCGACAAGCTGAAGACAGTTTCCGAACAATTGTTAAAATACAGCCAGATTCAAGCGTCCCAGCCTATTCGGGAGATACAGATCCTAAATATGCACGAACTGGTGGAAACCACGCTGGAGAGTTTCGAGGATGCTTTACAAGCCAAATCGATCCACGTGAAAAAACTGATCAAACCTTTACAGATAGAAGGCATAGCGGAGCAATGCCGCGGTATTGTCGAGGAATTGCTGGCCAATGCCATCCAATTTTCGCCTGAAAACGGCGAAATCCGGATTATGTTGCGGGATAGCGGCAATGTCATGGAACTGGAAATTGAAGACGACGGCCCCGGCATCGAGCCCGATACCCGTCTGCAGGTGTTTGAACCATTTTACAGGGGCAACCCGACCGCTCAAACCGAACCTGGCGAAAACCACGGTTTGGGATTGGCCATGGTGCGTGAATATGTCGCCCACCACCAAGGGCAGATCGAATTTATCGACCCGAGACAGGACCATTTGGGTGCTCGCGTCAGAGTTCAGATACCCTTGGATATTGCAGCCTAAATTCAGGAATTTTTATGCCACTTTTACGAGCCATACGGCTACTTTGTTTGATTTTGAATGTTTTACTGGTAACCGGCTGCGCGGGGTTTAATTCCGCTAACGATAGAGATGCACAAAACCGTTACGATCCCTATGCACAGTCCGGCATTGATGAACTGCTGGCTTTTGGCGCCAGCATGGCAAGCATGTCCGATGCAGGCAGGGCTGAACTATGCAAATCTCTGCTTAACACTCAAAAAATATCGCCTTCGGATGGCAAACAGTTGCATCTGATGGTCGGCCGCTTGTTATCCAATGCCTGCGGGGATATCCCAACCATACTCGCCGGCGTCCACGCCATCAGTCCTGCATATGCGTCGGATGAACGGGTGCAGCGCCTTATCGCTATTCATACCCAGGCCCTGCAACGCATCCATCGTCAAGCGGAAAAACTGAACGTAGTCGAGCAAAAACAAAAGAAAATAAAAACCACTTTGGAATCAAAAGAACCGGCGGGCCCCCAGAAAAACGAAAACCGCTTACTGAGGGAAAAACTGGAGGCCATTCGCACCATGGAAAAACAAATGGATGAAAGCGTAGACAGCAACTAATCAGCATGTTCCGTTTTCGCCTGGCATTGGTCATTGCCGTTTCTTTTGGTTTCGTGTTGCTGTTGGGCGGCATTATGTATTGGGGGGCCGACCAAGTCGCCAAACATTTCCAACGCAGTCAAACCGCTTTCGAAGCCTTTGACCACTACGAAAACTTATCGCAGGAAGCCTACCGGTATTTCAAGCAACAAATGGATAGGCTGATCACCAGCGGCACTAAGGCGGAATCCGATTTGGAAACCTCCAAGCAGCGTTTGCTGGAAGCCATGCAGGCGCTTCGGGAACAAGCGATAAAAGATCCGCTGCTGATAGCGGATAAGCAACAGCGCAACCCGGAGAAGGCCACCGAACTGGAACGGGTTGCCAACCTGACCGCATTTCTGGACGCCAGCGAATACCGTTTTAACGAAGTCGAGCGATTACGGGAACAAGGGCTACGAAACGAGGCCTTGCAAGCCTTATCCAAGTTTTCGGATGAAGAAATCGACATCAAATTTCAGCCGCTGATCGACGCCGCCATCCACGCCGAGCGAGACAAAGCCGCTCAAGCCAAACAAGAACTAGAAAATCTGGTCGCTCAATCGCGCTGGGTGACTATTTCAGCGGCTTTAATTGCCGCCATTTTCAGCCTGACCGCCGGGGTATTTTTACTGGGGCGAGTCAAAAAACCCATAGAAGCCTTAATGCAAGGCACTAATGAAATCGCCTCGGGCAATTTAAACTACCGTATCATTTTAGATAGCCGCGACGAGTTTGCCTATCTTGCCAGCCACTTCAATAAAATGGCGATCGAGTTAGGCGTGCAACAAGAAAAATTGCGCCAAGGCCGAGAGGAGTTGGAAAACCGGGTCGCCGAACGCACCTACGAGCTGCAACAATTAAACCAAGCCTTAAAACGTATGGACGCCGAACGGTGCGAATTTTTGGCCGACATTAGTCACGAACTGCGTACCCCCATCACGGTGATCAGAGGCGAGGCCGAAGTGACGCTGCGCGGCCATGAACGCGATCCGGAAGAATATAAAGACACTCTGCAGCGTATCCTAGACTTAGCCATGCAACTGGGTAAATATGTCAATGATCTGTTATTTTTGGCTCGCTCCGAAACCGCCAATCTACAGTTTGAATGGGACGAACTGGATCTGACGGAATTAATCAGCAGTAGCGTGGAAGATTTTAAGATGATGGCGGAGGAAAGCGCTATTTGCCTGTCCTATACCGCGCCCGAACAACCCATTTGGTTGTTCGGCGACAAACAACGTCTGCGGCAGGTTTTATTTATTTTAGGCGATAATGCCTGCCGCTATTCAAAACCCGGCGGACAGATCATAATTAACACTTGGCTGGATGAAACCCATGTTTACATCAGTCTGACCGACAAGGGAATCGGCATCCCTTCCCAGGATCTGGAACGCATTTTCGAACGTAATTTTCGTAGCGAAAATGCCCGCCATCTGCACGATGACGGTTCCGGTCTGGGTTTACCGCTGGCAAAATCCATTTTAAAAGCGCATGGTGGTCAAATCAGTGTCGATAGTTGCGTAAACGCCGGCACTACCTTTACCATCAAATTGCCGTTAATTTCCACAGGCGAGGACCAAGATTCCCATGAGTGAACTTCCCCCTAAATCCAACCATAACGGCGACTTCGGATTCCTACGGATTCTGTTAGTCGAAGACGATAAACGGATTGCCGATTTTGTCGAACGCGGCCTGAAGGCCGAAGGATACGCCGTGGAAACGGCCCGCTGCGGACAGGACGCCATCGCCATAGGTTGCGAGAGCCAATTTCAGGCGATTATTCTGGATTTGGGCCTACCCGACATCAACGGCCGCGAAGTGTGCGAACGGCTGCGTAAGCACAGCGTCGATACGCCTATCCTGATGCTGACCGCCCGCGATACGGTTCAAGACAAAGTCACCGGTCTGCGTTCGGGTGCCGACGACTATATGACCAAACCGTTTGCTTTTGAAGAGCTGTTGGCGCGGATTGAAGTTTTGATGCGCAGGCGCAGCGGCGAAATCAAACTGGATTCAAAAGAACTGCAAATGGCCGACTTGTTGTTGAATGTGGATACACATGAAGTCAAACGCGGCGACACCGGTATAGAACTAACGCCCAAGGAATTCGCTTTGCTGGAATGCTTTATGCGCATGCCGGGCAAGGTGTTAAGCCGTACCCGGATTTTGGAACAGGTGTGGGGCTATAGCGCCGACCCCTTAACCAATGTGGTGGATGTGTATATCCGCCAGCTGCGCCGCAAGATCGATGATAATTTCGAGCTGAAACTGCTGAAAACAGTGCGCGGTTATGGCTACAAAATGGATGCAACCTAAGGCGATTTCCCACCTAAAATCTCAACCCGGCAAAATCATGATCTGAAACTGCCGGGCAGTGCTTATTCCGCCGCCAGATACTGTCCCGGATGGATAGGCGTTTCGTAAAATATGCCTTCACGAAAGTAAGGTTCCGGATTGCTGGCGATTTCCCGCGCCGCTAAAAATTGCGCATAATAATTCCGGGAAGCAAACCCAAAGGCCGGGCCGTCATATTGCTCTACAATCCGCACAAAATCGGTTCCCATTCTGTTTTGCGCCCGGTTCATCCCGCCGATGCCATGATTGTAAGAGGTCAACGCCGCCGGCCAATTACCTAATTTTCTATAGGCGTAACTCAAATAATTGGCGGCACCGTTGGCGGAAATAAACGGATCTAAACGTTGATCCACTCGGTTATTGCCGGGCATGAAGGTTTGTGCCGCTGCCTTGGTAAATTGCCACATACCGACGGCACCGGCCGAAGAGCGCGCCGACGGTTGGAATGAAGATTCCACATGCGGCAAATAAGCCAACTCTTCCGGCAATCCGGCATCACGAAACACTTTTCTAAATTGCAAATTGTACTTACCGCTGATTTCCAGACCGCGCTTAAAACGCTCCCGAGTACCGCGCTGCGCCCTGACTCTATCGCCGGCGCCGGGCAAAATACTGTTTAACGGCCGACCGCTGCTTTCCAGTTTAGCAATCAACTGCCGATCATCGGCATTCAAGGCGGCGTTATAACGTAATTTGTTTTCCAGTTCGCTCAAACGTGATTTCCAGAAATCGCGCCGACTGCTCATCGCCATTTTTTGCTCGGTCGTCAAGCCTTCCGCCACATATCCCGGCAAAGGCATGACTTCATAAACGACGTCCATGAATCGATCATCATGGTAAGCCACTTCCGAGCGCCGCCAAACCGCATAGGTTTTACGCCAAAAATCCACCGCGGGCTCCAAAGCGGCCGGCTTGGGAAACAGGCCGGTGTAACTCGCGGGGGCAATATTATTCCTGGCCTGATTGGGCGCATGCGAAATATTGGCTCTGTAGGGAATGGCTTTATCGCGTTTATAGTTTGTCTGAGAGGTGCTGCAACCATTTAGCATGATTAACAGAACGGGAAAAAAGGATACTTTTAAAAACTGTCGATTCATAGTCTTACCGTGGTTTGGTTCCGCTGGGAATGATTCTTGGTAGCCGGTCTTTGAAGAATAGCGCTCATTTCAACATTAAGCTTAGAACAAACGTGAAGTTCGTCACATTTATTATTGTAATTGTTCTGATTATTTTAATCTTAAAATCGCTACTTTTAAGGATACTTTGTTATAAAGCCAGCTGGATAACCTAACTTCACCGATTTTTTTCCACCCTTGAAATGACTTATGATTGACTGGAACACCACTTTTGCAGCCATCTGGCGCCAGCGTCAGGCGTTTTTACGCCCCGTAAAACAAACGGATCCCATACGCCTGGAGCAACTTTTCGGCATCGATGCCCAAAAACAGCAATTGATGGCCAATACCGAACGTTTCCTGGCCGGCCGGCCGGCCAACAACGCCTTACTCTGGGGAGCCAGAGGCACCGGCAAATCGTCTTTGGTGAAAGCCTTGTTAAACGCATACCGAGATCAGGGGCTGCGCATTATCGAAGTGGATAAACAGGATCTACTGTATCTGCCGGAAATAGTTGACGATATTCGCGAGCAACCGCAACGCTTCATTATCTATTGCGACGATTTATCCTTTGATAACGGCGACACCTTATATAAACCCTTAAAAAGCGTACTGGAAGGTTCCATCGAACTGCCGCCCGAAAACGTACTATTTTATGCTACCTCCAACCGCCGCCATTTGCTACCCGAGCACATGCGCGACAACCTGGATACCCAGTTAATCGATGGTGAAGTGCATTATTCCGACACCATAGAAGAAAAAATTTCACTTTCGGACCGATTCGGTCTACGGCTGGCCTTTTATCCGCAACCCACCCCCACCTTTCTGGATATTGTCGACAGCTATTTCGTCGATTTTAGCGGCGACAGAGCGGTTCTACATAAAGCGGCGCTGGATTTTGCCCATCAGAACGCCGCTAAAAACGGCCGTACCGCTCGCCAATTTTTTAACGCTTACAGTCGCCAAAGCGCCGCCGCCAGCAAACCTTAACTCTAGCAAGCCGGGTATAATCGGCCACCTTTTGCTCTTTATCCGGCTCCGATAACCTTCTATGCCATCCGTCAAAATACTTAGCAGTTTGCTATTAATCATAGTAATTCACGCCACATTTGCCTGGTTCCACAACCAAGCCCGTGACGCCGGCCCCGATGTACCATCGGGTAAATTGCGCAGCTTGTCGTTCGCCCCCTATCACGACGGCTTCAGCCCCATCACGCGAAAATTCCCGTTGCCCGAGCATGTAGACCAGGATGTACAAGCCGTGGCCAATAAAACCTATAGCATTCGCACTTACTCGGTACGCGGCGGCATGCAGCCGACACCCGCCTTTGCCCGGCAATACGGCGTCGATATGATGATGGGCGCCTGGCTGGGCGACGGGCATCCGGAAAATAGAATAGAAATCCAGACCTTGATTGATGCCGCCAACCAAAACTGGGATGTGGTTAAAAGAGTCATCGTCGGCAACGAAGTGCTGCTGCGCAAGGATATGGATATCGACACCCTGATCGGCTATATCCGCCAAGTAAAACAGGCCATTAAACAACCGGTTACCTATGCCGATGTCTGGTCGAGCTATATGCAATATCCGCAATTGTTTAAGGAAGTGGATTTTATTACCATCCATATCCTGCCTTACTGGGAAGACGAACCGGTGGCGATTGAACACGCCGCTGCCCATGTGCGGAAAATCGTCCGGCAAATTACCGATAAAGCCCACAGCCTGGATGTCAGCAAGCCGATTTTAATCGGTGAATCCGGCTGGCCGGCCATCGGCCGGCAACGCGGCGCGGCCGTGCCCAGCGTGGTCAACGAAGCCCGCTTCATCCGCGAATTGATTCAGGTTGCCAATCAACAAGGTTTCGACTACAACATCGTCGAAGCGTTTAACCAACCCTGGAAAAGTAACAGCGAAGGCGTGGTCGGCGCCAACTGGGGCTTGTTGGATATCGATCGCGAACCGGTATTTCCGCTAACCGGACCAGTCACGGAAAATCCTGCTTGGATAATGCATTTTGCCTGGGCCACCGGCTTCTGCTTATTGGTCGTCGGCATTGGTTTCAGTTCGCTACAAAGGTTATCTTTGGCGCAGTTGCTGGTATTTTTAACCTTTGCGCAATTGTTTGGCATTGGCTTGGTCAATCAGGCCGATTTGCTTTGGCATACCAGTTACAGTCTTTGGCAGCAAAGTTACACGCTGTTCATGGTGGCCGCCAGCGCCGTCCTGGCCGGTCTGTTACTGCAGCGTTGTTATGCCGTGTTAAGCAAACGTGCCTCAGCCCAGCCATATGCGCAAGCCCTGCGATACGGCTATCTGTTTTTCGTGGCGCTGGCCATTTACAAGACATATCACTTGGCCTGGGACGGCCGTTATTTGAGTTTCCCGATTGCCCAATTCAGCATTCCGGCATTGGGCGTGATAGCTGTGGCGGCCTGTTTCTGGTTAAACCAAGGCCGGCCAAGAATCAACCTCGCTGAATTGACCGGCAGCCCAGTTCGACATCCCAAACAAGGCTTGCTGAGCTATTTACTGGGGTTTGGGATGCTGGCGCTGATCGCGGGCGAAACCTATTCCTTCATGTCGGCCTACGACTTTATACAAGCCCACCCCGACTTCCAGGCCGGCCTGCCGATAGCGCTGGGTTACACGCTTCAAAATCACCAATTACTTAACTGGTTGTTATGCGCCCTGTTGCTGGCCTTGCCTTTTTGGCCCGCCCGCATATCTATCCCTCCACGTGAGTAGCGGCTACTATGCCAAGACGATCGGCAGACGCCGCCACGGGATTGTTTGTATAATCCAGCACAGCTTTTTCAACTATTTTCACCCCATGCCCACACCTTTTCATCGTATCGGCATCGTCGGCAAATTCGGCGACCCTGGCATAGCCCCTACACTACGGGAGCTATACGGATTTCTGCATGGCCGTGGGCATGAGGTTCTAATGGATAGCCAGAGCGTTGAGCTGATCGAAAATGCCGACGTTAAAGGACTGCATATCGACCGCTTGCCTGAATATTGCGACCTGATCATCGCGGTCGGCGGCGACGGCACCTTCTTGGCCGCCGCCCGCGCGGCGGCCGATTTCGAGATACCTCTGGTAGGCGTGAATCTGGGCCGGCTGGGGTTTTTGGTGGATATTTCGCCGGAGCAACTCACCAGCCGAATGGAACAGATTCTGGCCGGACAACACAAAACCGAGCAGCGTTGCCTGCTGCATGCGTCTATTTACCGGGACGGCGAGGAAATACACCGGCAAACCGCCGTCAATGAAGTGGTGGTGCACCGCTGGGTGACACCCAGCATGATAGAAATCGTCACCAGCATAGACGGCGTATACCTGAATACCCAACGGTCCGACGGTTTGATCGTCGCCACCCCTACCGGCTCCACGGCCTATTCGCTGTCGGCGGGCGGGCCGATTCTGCATCCCGGCCTGAACGCCTTGGTGTTGGTGCCGTTAAATCCGCACACTTTGTCCAATCGGCCGCTGGTGATAGACGATAATGTAGAGATCGAAATCGGTTTTACCGATGCCAAGCAGATCAACGCCCTGGTCACCTGCGACCATCTGGAAATACCCGATGTACTGATCGGCGATAAAATCGTCATCAAAAAAGCCGACAAAGCGATTAAAATTTTGCATCCGGAAGACCACGATTATTTCAATATCCTCAGAAGCAAACTCAACTGGAGCCGCGGTTAAACCGCCAGACCTATGCTGTTAAACCTGAACATCATCGACTTAGCGGTCGTCGACGCCCTGGACCTGGATTTAGACCCCGGCATGTCGGTGCTGACCGGCGAAACCGGCGCCGGCAAATCGATTTTACTGACAGCGCTGGGATTGGCGCTGGGCGACCGGGCCGATTCCGGTTACGTGCGGCCCAACAGCAAACGCGCCGAAGTCAATCTGGAGTTCGACTTAAGCAAGGCACCGCAGGTCAAACACTGGCTGGAACAACAAGAGCTGGACGACGACGGCCAATGTCTGGTGCGCCGCACCATCAGCGAGGACGGCCGCTCCAAAGCGTACATCAATAACCGGCCGGTCAATCTGCAAACCCTGCAGGCGCTCAGCCGGCAGCTGGTGGAAATCCACGGCCAACACGCCCATTTAACCCTGCTGGATAAAGACGAACAGCGCCTGCTGCTGGATGGCTTCGCGCAAAATCAGGCCTTATTGGAAGCCGTGAATAACTGCTACCAAACCTGGAAGCAAACCCACAAAACCCTGCAACAACTGCTGAAAGCCGGCAGCGATCAGGCAGAACGGGAAGAATTGCTGCGTTATCAGCTAGAGGAATTGCAGCAGTTGGATCTGGACAATTTCTATTATCCAGCTTTGGCGGACCAACATAACAAACTGGCCAATCTGGGCAAGATACTTGGGGTCGGCCAACAGCAACTGGATATTTTGTACGACAACGATCAGCAATCGGTCGCGCAAATGCTGGGACATTGCATACACGCCATCGGCGAACTGGCCGAATACGCCGGCGAATTGAATACCATCGTCGAATTACTCAACGAAGCCGAGATTCAAGTGGGTGAAGCCGCCCAGCAATTGCGCCGCTTTCTGGAAAATCAGGAAGCCGACCCACAGCAATTGGTCTGGCTGGAAAACCAGATCGGCATCGTGCAAAACCTCAGCCGCAAGCACAAAACCACCCCGGAAGAACTGCCGCAACTGGCCGCTCAACTGGCGACCGAACTGGATAACATCAGCCATAGCAGCGAACGCATCGAAAGTCTGACGCAGGACTGCGATAACCAGTTAAAACACTACCGGCAACTGGCCGCCGAACTGTCCGCATCCCGCCAAACGGCAGCAACTGAATTGCAGCAACGCATCTCGAACACCATCAAGGAACTGGGCATGCCGCACGGCGAGTTTCTGGTCAACATTAACAGCGACAAAGCCGCCGAACCGCAACGTAACGGCCTGGACGGCATCGAGTTTCTGGTCAGCACCAATCCCGGCCTGCCGGCCAAACCGCTGACCAAAGTCGCCTCCGGCGGCGAATTGTCGCGCATCAGTCTGGCGATACAGGTCACCACCAGCACCGACAAAACCACTCCCACCATGATCTTCGACGAAGTCGACTCCGGCATCGGCGGCGGCATCGCCGAAATCGTCGGCCAGAAACTACGGCGTTTGAGCCAAAACCGCCAGGTATTGTGCGTCACCCACCTACCGCAAGTCGCTTCGCAAGCGCATCAACATTTATTTGTGGCGAAAAACCAAAATGCCGCAGTCACCTCTTCCACGGTGCGGCGTTTGAGCGAGGAAGAACGCGTAGACGAAGTCGCCCGCATGCTGGGCGGGGTGACTATCACCGAGAATACGCTGGCGCATGCGCGGGAAATGTTGCAGGTTGGGAAAGGTTAGCAACTGGATCAAGTTGTTCCCGAGATAGCCAATTTGCTTGACCCCATGGATATAAAGGTAAGCGGTAGCTCCGAATAGCGAAGCGTATTCGGAGCTACCGTCCCTGTCACACGGTCAATACAGTTAAAACTCCCACCAAATAAGGGTATATTTGCCATCAAATGGTTGTATTCTTATCTCTATTCTTCTGGCACCCGCCCGTAACGCTTCTTTGACAGAAAAGGTAACTTGGTCTTTCGGTATGTTTTCTAGCCTGTGCATCTAAACCTCCTTAATTGCAAGAAATAGATAGATCTTTAACTGCGGCAACCCGCAAACTGTTAGCACTTTTGCCGATCATAAAAGTGACGTGATCGATGCCGCCAGCCGTTAGTTCGCGCCATTTGGTCAACTTCGCCATATTTGCAGCCCCTGAATCGAGCCAAGATTCGATGCAGGAAGTGGTTTTCAGATCGCCACCGTCAAACTCATCTGAAGTTCCGGTAACCCTGGCTTCATCTATCTTAATGGCTTTTAGAATGACATCTTGACAAAGACTAAAATATTGCGCTGCTTTACTGGTGTCATCCGACGAGACTATAGCCATGCAATAATCCAAGACATAGGGTTTATTCAGCACGTTGTTTACCATACTGGATACCGCTCCTGCTATGGCTACGGTTGACTGATCATTGAGGCGGTTGTAACTTCCACTACCTGAAAACTCAGCACTACCGGAGGATGATGCTGCGGCCGTTATTGCACCAGAGTCCAGCGTAGCTTTTAAAGATTCGACGCGTTCCGTTGCTGCGTCGAGAGTTTTTTGCCGCAGAGCGCGAATTTCCTCCGCCAAAGCAACTTCGCGATCGGCGGTCGCAAGTTCTCTCTCGGCTCGCAATAGCCTTGCGGCCGCGCTTTGTCCAGCAGTATCGTCTCCTGAATTATTTTCTCTATTAGACTGGGCTGATGCAAGTTCCGCTTGGGCCAGATTTTGTTTGCCTTCGCTATCGCTTTTCCGCTCAATAGCTTGTTCTAAACTATTCTGGGCTTGCTGTTGTTGTTTCAAGGCCACTTCGAGCAATTGAGAGGTGGCAGTCATCACCGAGGTAACATCAGCCGAGGCACTACTAGATAAACCTGCTTGTTGTGCAACAACAGCCCCCGTCAGTTGCTCGGTGGCGAGAATGACGGCCGTTAAATCTTGGCTGCGGCTCAACAGCGCCATAACCTGAGGCCCGCTCAGCATTTTGTTACCGTAAGCCTCGCACATGCGATAGAGAGCATCACGCATCAGGGTAATGGACTGGGTCCTGAGGCCGATACTCGCCACGCTCGAACTGCCACTAGCAGCTAACGAACCAGTGCCATAAGGTGGCACACTGGCCCCAATGCCTAAAGCCGCAGCAAAGGCTGCTAACGCGTCCGGACTGGGTTCCGCGCAGTACTTACCCATTTGGTTGACGATAAACAGTCGTTGTTGGATATCCAAATGGACTGCCTTGCCTTCGTTATTGCTAAAATCCAGCGGCGTGGTCCGGCTGAGCGTATTGATGTTAGCGCATCCTGCCAGCAAAAATAACACTCCAAACAATAAAACCGCGTTTCTTAGCCATGCCGGGTTAATTGCCATTTTCATCTCAGTTCTCCGTAATAAACACCTAGCAAAAAGTTGCCGTGTATTGATAGCCAAATGCGGGCCTAATCTCATAGATAGGCTACTCAGGTTCATGCTGCACAAACGGTTCGAAGATGAGGGCGGTCAAGGAGCCTTACAAAACCTTACAATAGAACATCCGAAAATTTTCTATCGAACCTAATCGTGGATATATATACACGTCAACCAGCACTCCTCCTGGGTTTTCAAAGTTCCACTATTTTTAATCTCGGCGTGATTCTCCAGCCTCCATAAACTATTATCCAGCCACCTTTCGTAATGGTACAAACGTACTGGATAATGACTCCTCAGTTTAGAGCTACACTTGCGAGTCACGTTATCTTGATAGGCAACCCATAGATGAACGTCCTGCTCATCGACGACCATTTTTGCGCCCGCGAAGGCGTGGCGTGTTTGTTGAAACAAATCATCCTTGAGCTACAGGTCTTCGAAGCGGATAACTTCGAAGAGGGCTTGCTGTTGGCGCGCGACACGCCTTTGAATCTGGTATTGCTGGATGTGCAGTTACCGGGCACAGATGGGTTGAAGGGGCTGCAGGAATTGAAAACAGCCTTCCCTAATTTATGCGTGGTGATGTTTTCTGGATTGGACGATAGAGAACTGGTATTCGAGGCGTTGCGGCAGGGCGCGATGGGGTTTATCGTCAAAACCGTGTCGCGGCAGGCTTTTGTCGAGGCTTTGCGGGATGTGCTGTCCGGCAAGGTGTACTTGCCGGCCTCGGCGGTTGGGCCGCAGCCGGTTTTGCCGCCTGTAAAAACGGTTGACGCCGACATTCGCCCTCCATCCGACCCGACAAGCCTGGGTTTGACGCCGCGGGAGTTCGAGGTATTGAGTTGGCTGGTGCAAGGCAAATGCAACAAAGTGATTGCCAAAGAGCTCGGTATCGGCGAACAGACCGTGCGCAACCACCTGCGGCCGATTTTTCAGAAATTCGGCGTGGCGCGGCGGGCGGAGCTGCTGGTCAAGGTGTTCGAGCAGGGGATTGTGTTCGGCAAGCCGGGAGTCGGAAATTGAAGGCTTAGCGGCCTAACGCCCGCGCCATGGTTTCCATTAAATTCGCAGGCCCCGCCGGTTTGCGCAACAACAAGGTATCGGCGGGCAATTTGGCTTTTTCCTGATCCGGAATGGCGCGGGCCGAGAGGATGATGGTCGGAAGCGGGCCGCAGTCGGCGTACACAGCTTCGATAATGTCGTGCGCGGTTTCCCGCTCTTGCAAGTAAAAATCGCTAATCAATAAATCCGGCGCACGGATATTTTCCGCCAACGCAGCCAGCGTTTCCGCTTTGCAAGATAGCGATTGCACCAAACAACCCCAGGTCACCAGTTGTTTGGTCATCGCATCCAGCACTTCAAAATCGTCATCTATCAGCATGACGAAACTACCGGCAAGACTGTATCCCAAAGGCATGACAGTGCCGATTTTCGGCATGCTTACGGCAATTGGCAAATAGAGTTGAAAATCGCTACCGCGCCCCGGCCTGGAATACAGTTGCAAGCTATGCTGCGGTAGGCATTTGGTGGCTGCTGAGACGTAGGCCAAGCCTATACCCAAACCTTGAGAATGATGATCAGATTGGCGGCGGTTACTGCGGAAAAATTCCTTGAAAATGTCATCGCGCATGGTTTCGATAATACCCGTTCCGCTGTCGACAATATGCAGTTTTAATCGCTCAGGGCCGATTTTGACGGCTGCGACCACAATCCAGCCTCTATCGGTGTATTTGATAGCGTTATCGATCAAGTTGCCGATGATTTGACTAAGCATACAGGCATCACTGTAGATGTTGTAAGGCGGCGATTGACGCAAGCAGACTTTTAGTTTTAGTCCGCGTAAGGCGGCTTGGGCGGTGAATTGATTTTCCAATCTCGCTAACAATAGGTTGATATCGACATTCGTCAACAACGGAATTTGCTTACCTGACTCCAAATTGGCGATATCCAGCACATGGTTGACCGCTACGTTGAGTTCGTCTATCACCAGGCCCATCCGACCGGCAATGTGTTGTATAGGATGATTGTCTTGCTGGCTGCAAGCGGTATCTAACACAGAGGAATAGCAACTGAGCGCTTGCAACGGTTGGCGTAGATTATGGCTGAGCTGATGCAGAAAGCGGGTTTTGTCCTCGGTGCTATTTTCCGCATTGCGTTTTTCGCGGAAGGATCTCCGGGAGTAGGCTTCCAGTTGGCAACGGGTACATAAGCCAAAAATATTGACGATCAGCAGATTCAATATTGAAGGGATCAGGGCGACGGTTTCCACGCCAATATACGCACCGCTTAACGGCATCGCCACTGCGGTGCACCAGCCAAACCCCAAGGTGGCGCGTAACGACATGAACATTTGTCCGTAGCTGAAAAAATACATCGGCAGCAACCCAGGCCAGGTGTCCTCATAATATCTGGGGTCACCATCGAACAACATCACAACCAATAAATGCGAGGCGGACAGACCGGCGCCGAGTTTGGCGATGGTATTGATGCGACTTACGGCATGTGGGCTGACCTGTAAATAACTGAATAAACCCAGTAGCACTAATACAACAGGCAGCCTCGACAAGGCTTCGACAGGCGTAATATTACCGGTGTAAAGATCCAAAATGATGTAAGCCAGGAAGGCGCTCGCGCCCAAAACTAATGCAAATTTTAATGGCGTGAGTAAGACTAGATAACGCTCCTGCCAAAATAAATGTTCAGTCTCAGTGTCGAAATACCGGATAGCGAATAGATTGCGTAAATTTATGTTGAATAAACCGCAGCCTAGGTGATCTGCACCAGGTTGCCGAAAAAACGCTTTAACCGCGAGTTTATCGAATAAGGGTTTTGGTATGCGCATGCCGCTGATCCTTGGCTACGGTTGAGAGTCACGACAATGCTGTCGCATTATCCACACCGATAGCCGGAAGTTATTATTTTTATAGCATCTATCGCATTCTCGCCGTTATTGAGCGCTTGAGCAATGTTTGTTCGCCAACGCCAAAATCCCCGCGACCTCTAACATCCCACCTGCAGAATCAGCGCCGTCCGCAACCGGCTTTTTTTGAGCAGTACATGCGTTCGAAGTCTATGTGACAATCGGAACACCTGGTTAACCCAGCTTGCTCTGCCCGCCCGTCTCCCGATCAGGGTTGTGATTTAATGCCGCAGTCCAGTTGAATTCGATGTCGATGACATCATTCACGCCGACCCAACGGGTGGAAATATTTCGCCGCGGTGATGAAATTATCCTTCGTGAGACACCGGCCAGCACAGCCGCAATTTTCGACACACTCATCGCATTACCCGACGACTTCATGCGTGACGGCCGCGAAGACACGCCGCCTCAGGAACGCGAGGCCTTGTGATGAGCGCTCGCTATTTGCTGGATACCAATATCTGTATCTATATTGCCAACCTGATTCCGGTATATGCCCTGCCGGAAACCTCAGGCGAACATTAGCGCCGAATTGCAACGAAACGGCCTACCCATAGGTAATAACGATTTGTGGCTGGCGGCGCACACCAGAGCACAAGGCTGGATTCTGGTTACCAGCAGCGAACGCGTGTTTGTGCGAATTCCAGGCTTGCAAATTGAAAACTGGGCTACATCGCTAGCCTAAAACAATTTCAAATATGGTTACGGAACATTTGATGACTGTTCCGGCATTGCTTTACATCCGTACAAGTTCGTTGTATCACGCACAAACCTACCAACTGCGTTTTATTTAATGTCTGCGCCTTTCGCGCCTCTGCCCACTACACCCTTCGACATCTCGGTTTTGGATAGCCAATATAATCCGGTTCTTAGTTCTACCTGATTATAAAGCTTCTTCCGCTGTAACAAAGTTGACCATCATACCCGCCGGGACGCGGGAGCCAAGGCAATGCATGCTGCAGTTGCCGAAACCAGTGCCATTTTTCGCTTTGTCCCACTAGCCAATACCCTACCAACCACATTCTGAACCGCAATCAGCGCACCAATTCGGATAATTACGCACCATTTTTGTGCACACCTTCGGGGCTTCACTTTCTCCTCTATAGAATCGCCTTAGCTCTTTTACAGTGGTATTCAGGTATTCACCAAGACGACATAAACCATCCGTATCGCGCCAGCAAACCGCCGCCGCAGCGCATCATTAGCCAGTCGTCAAGCATAGAATGAACGAATTTACACACAACTTGGCCCATTATCTGCATTTGGATACAGGTATGTTTGCAAAGTTTGTTTCAGACTGGCGACTCGTTCCAGGTCATCCCGAGATATTCGGACCGATTCAAGTATGACCGTCATCGGCTAAGTCGCAATCATTCATTCAAATGAAAATAATGGGGAAAGGTTATGAAAATTATAATGTTGGCTATCTCGCTTCTATTAATGACAGCATGCGCGCCTAATTCTAAACTGATAACTCAGGATGGAAACGACGAACTTGCCGTTAAAAGCGAAAACGATAAATTATGCGAAAATCATAAAAATGATTTTGAATATTTTCGTGTAGCGTTTGACAAAGAGCATTCCGAAATCTGTTCGACAGGTTGCGCGTATACGCCTTCCATGAACAAGAATTCCGATACGATGGAGCGTGTTGCCGGTCTGTATTATTTAATGAATTGCGATTCCGAACACGGACGATTGTAAAATATAAACACATACCCAGCGGGGATTTTGGTTCTGTGTGCGTGGTTTAGGCAAAAGCCGATGAATGCAGGCTTGCTGGTTGCAAGCCTGGTTGGCGGACACCAGACTTTGCATAGAGTCCCCTTCAGATTCGAAAGCGATTAACGCCGTTTAAGGTTTTTCGGTTAAGGGACTAGCTATTTAACCCGTCGCGGCGTAAATCAAAAAACTCGCTGCCGACCTTTTTTCATTAGCTGTTACAACTGTAAACCCGGGCGACAGCGTAGCCGTTGAATACCCCAACCGGGATCATCCGCTCCCAAACAATATGGCTGGCTCCAAGTTTTTCGGCACGACCAAGCGCGGCAGCTTTGGCCTGTCTATGCCAGTCATAATGCTTGCCGTAACCCGACCACCCTTCTACCTTGCTTAAGAATTGGCAACTTCCTAGCGTAGCCAGCCGCGCCTCCACAGGCTTGGCCATGCTCAAAGACGGAAAACAAGCTGCCAACAAAATTAACAGGGTACCGTTGAGTAAGATCTTATGGTTAATTGCGCGCGTGAAAACACTGAACATACGGACTCCTCTGCTTTTATAATTAATGCGACAACCACCGTCGTCGTTCAGTCAAGCGACTTTGGGCGTGCCTTTTTTATGAATTCGTGTTGATAAAATAATCGGGGTGAATAGCTGACTAAAGACCGAAACAATCTCCGTCAAAACGCACCACTATGGTGAATAACACCCGCAAACACGCAGGCAGTATACGTAGTTTCGAATCGAAATCAATAGTTTTTAGCAGAGAAGCCCCGCACCAAGTTAACAATCGGCCTACTCTTGACCTTGGCAAGGTGGGTTAGCAAACTCCGCTCGTTTAGCTAAAACCAAACGCATTAGGGACGATACAGCCGTTAAAACAAAAGCTTACTTTGCCATCAATTGTTGACTCCAAAATGATAGTCTAGTTTCAAATCGATTTGTGCCTTTATACTGTCTACATTCCAAATGTATTTCTCATTTATTTGAATGAACATTTTAAAATCAGTTTCCTAACACGCCAAAGCCTTGTATCAGCAATACTTCCAATTCAGCGAGTCACCCTTCTCTATAGCACCAGACCCGCATTTCATGTTTATGAGCGAACGCCATCAGGAAGGTTTGGCGCATCTGCTTTACGGCATCAATATAGGCGGCGGCTTCGTGGCGTTGACGGGCGAAGTCGGTACCGGCAAAACTACCTTGTGCCATTGCCTGTTACAACAATTGCCCATTAATATCGATATCGCCTTGATATTAAACCCGAAGTTGAATGCCCTCGAATTACTGGCCACGCTCTGCGACGAGTTGGGCATCCCTCACTACGGCATCCCGCAAACCTCAAAGAACCTGATCGATGCCATCAACCAGTACCTGCTGTCAGCGTATTCCAACGGCAGGCGGACGGTGTTATTAATCGATGAAGCTCAAAACCTAAGCCTGGAAGTTCTGGAGCAAATTCGACTGCTGACCAATCTGGAAACCAGCAAGGCCAAGCTGTTGCAAATTATCCTGGTCGGCCAGCCCGAGCTTCAGCAATTGCTGTGCCGTCAAGACTTGCGCCAACTCAATCAGCGCATTACCGCCCGTTACCATTTGTTACCGCTGTCTTTCGAAGAAACGCGGGCTTATATTCAACATCGTTTGACGGTTTGCCATGGAAACCCACGCCTGTTCAAAGAGCGGGCCATCCGCAAGATATACCGATTTTCTTCCGGTATCCCCAGAGTGATCAATATCCTCTGCGACCGGGCCTTACTGGGCGCCTATGCCAATAACGTCCGTAGCATTTCCGCCGAGATCATCGACGGCGCGGCGCGAGAAACACTGGGACTAGGCAACACACGTCGTTGGTTAATTACCGTGGCGGCAACGATTTTATTCGGTGGCATCGCCGTAGGGGGTTATTTTGTTAGCCGGAATCCCTCCTCAATCGATCAAGCCGGTCAAATCTTCTCGAGTCCATCCCTGCAGCCACATGCCATCGCAGACATTCGGCAAACGCCATCCAAGCCGGAGCCCCCGCAAAAAGCCGAATCAACCAAAACCGAAGCCAAGTCTTTTACCGTCTGGCTGCAGGATCCCACCCGATCGATAAATACAGCCATGCTTGCCGCGCTGAAGGTCTGGCAAAAACCCCTGCCACCCGATGGCGTGATCGATTGCGATTACATAGCAGGCTTGGATCTGCATTGCCTTTCCGATAACGCGAGTTGGAAAGATTTGCTGGCCCTTGACCGACCCGCCATTTTGCAGTTCTCCTTACCCCCAGAACAGAAACGCCATGCCCTGTTGATCGGTGTCGATAAGGGGCACGCCATTTTCCGTTTCGACGACGATTTAAGATTCCCAATAGCCGAGGTGCTGAATTTATGGGACGGCCATTTCCTGCTATTTTGGCGCTCGCCGCGCCAGGATATGACGCTCATTGCCCCGCAGAAATTATCCAGCAACGTAGCCTGGCTGCGCGAACAGCTAAACGCGCAGGATGAAACACCCGCGAGCAGCAATCCTTCACTATTTTTTGATGAAACGCTTAAGGCGCGGGTGATCGGATTTCAGCACCGGCATCATTTACTGGAAGATGGCATAGTAGGTGCGCAAACGCTGATTCATCTGGATAACCAAACAGGAGCCACCACCTCACCCCATTTGGAAATGACGGAATAGTATGTCTTATATCTTAAATGCATTGCGAAAATCGGAGCGGGAACGGCAAGCCATCGAGCCGGATACGGTCACCAGCAGAATCGTCGTTCAGCAGCCACCGCATCATAAAAGTTCGACCAAACTGATTGCCGCGTTAATCGTCATAAATCTGAGCGTTTTGATTTATGTGCTCGGATTTACCCAAAAAAATCCGCCGGTCCCGGAACAGACAATAGCTACAGAGGTTAAACCGGCGCTATCGCCTGCCAAAATAGTCTCGCCATCGCCCGCGCCGAAAACGCCGCCAATTGCCCAAATCAGCAAAACTGATAGCCAGGCACCGGTAATGGCATTGCCGGCCAAAATACCAACCGTAAAGAATCAGCCGGTTAAACCCGTTAAACCGGTAATTGCGCCGCCACTACCACCTGCGTCACCCAAACCTACTGTTATCAAATCCGAGACTCCACCAAGTAAGTCGATTGAGCCCCTTAAAGAGGCCATTACGCCGTTAAAACCGGCAGCACAACCCATTGCATTAGCCGGGGACGCTACCGAAAAAACCGTGCTGCTTCGGGTGAAGAACGACCTGCCATTCTTGGAGGATTTGCCCAGCGAAGTCAGCCGCTCACTGCCGAATCTGCCTATTAACGTATTCAGTTATTCGTCGATAGCCGCCGAACGGTTTGTGATGATCGATATGGTCAAATATGTTCCCGGCCAACGCATCAAGGATCAGTTGGAGCTCAGGGAAATACGCGAGGACAGTATCGTGGTCAATTTCGACAACCGCACTTTCAAAATCAGGCGGCCATAAAGCTTATCTTTTAATTTGCCCGTACCATGTTGATAATGGCCGTCGGCATAAGCTCGAATTTGCCAACGTGCAGACCTCAAATAACGTTTCGCTTATCGGGCAGAGGAATTCTGCCTCGAGCTGGTCCTCCCCGCAAAAAACAAATATCCACGGAAAATTACGGCTAACCGCTAACGTCCGCCCCGAATAATCACTGCCGTCCGTAGCCTGTTTTTCCCAAAGCAGGACATACGCTCGAAGTCTTCCCTGGCAATGGGAATGAACTGACAGTCCAGCTCGCTTTGCCTGCCCTCTTCCGGATCGGGATCGTGCATGTACAGACAGTCGTTGTCGAAACCACTCATCACCACCCAATGCGGGGCTTTTTTACCGTCCATCGTAAAGGTACTGATTAATATCAATGGGATGGCGCCGGCCTCGAATGCGGTTATCAGGTCGTCTTGGGTGATATTGCTGTAATTGATGACAATGGCTTGCTGCTCCGCTTCGCGCTTGAAACAGTTGTCCACCAATTCAATCACCTGTTTTTTATCATCGTTACGCACACTGTCGATAAACAAGGGGCCGACTTGATTAATCCAAACCTCGACGGAAAACCCTCTCCGTTTCGCGGCTAAAGCCAGCCCGATCGGATGGCAGCCGCCGTGACCCGAGGTCATGAAAATGGTGGTGGCTTCCCGCCATAAGTTGATTTCCTCTTCCCGCGACGGCAGGTAATTTTTGTCCAGGGCATGCATGGCCATCATCAACGATGCCGGGCCGCAGGTGAACGGCGTGGTCTGCCGCAACCAATGTACCTGCCGATGCTGAGGCGTATCGCGATAGCGGCGGATACGCTTCTGGTAACGCAAGGCGTCTTTATGGTCTTCGTAGTAATCGCGGTAAAAACCGAATTTCTGAAAGCCCAGCGCTTGGTACAACCCGATTGCAGCGGCATTGTCCACACTCACTTCCAGCCGCAAATACAAGCGGCCGTCGTCGCGCGCGGCCTGCTCGCCGGCCAGCATCAAGGCCTTGGCTATCCCCTGCCCCCGCAGTTGCGGCGACACTGCTAAGGAATACACCCGTGCCAGGCGGGTGCCGGGGTAATAAATAATCAGAATATAGCCGGACACAGCCTGGTCATTTTCCGCCACCAGCAAAGCCCGATGCGGCGTAGTCAGCCAGTGTCGAAAACTGCGCCGACTTAAGCGGTCGGTATCGAAGCTGGTATTTTCCAGCACCACCAACGCTTCCAAGTCCTTCATTTGCGCGGCGCGTATCGCAATACTCAAGACGATACTCCCCGCAACGCCTGCACGATGACCTGCCGACCGCGAAACAACACCATCTCCCGCCAGGCCGGATCGGCCGGATTAAAATGCCGGCGCATCAATTTGCTATGCACGATGCGTTCCGACTCGTTGCCGGATTGCGACCACAATTGATGATCCCGTAACAGCACATCGAATAACTGCTCGGTGCTGTATGTACCGAATTCCAGCGTGATATAACAACCGCTGTCGCCCATTACGGCGTGCCACAGATAATCCAGCAAGCCCAACTTGGGTACCGAACTGGAAGTACCGGCCAACGGCAAAGTCACCGAATCGCCATACCATTGCCGAGCTACCGCCGCACCGGCACTATCCGGCGCATGGTCACAGATAATTTCCCCATAGCCATAGGAACCCAACCCAGTATGTAAATCGACTACCGCCACGCGGCGTTGAGCCAGGTCATACGCTTGAATCAAAGCCTCGCAAACCAAGCGACCGTGCGCAGGCTTATTACCGCCGTAAAACGGTCCCGCCGGATCCAGATACTGGCCGCCGCTGACGGCTTTTTCCAAAACGACCCGGCCGTGGGTTTCGCCGAATGCCAACAACGCCCGACGTCTTTCTTCATCGTCGGTGGTAAACAACGCGGAACGCAGCAATAGGTATTCCGGCGTTTCCGGTAAAGGTTGAGAAAAATCCACCACATTCCGGTTCAAATCCACCCCGTCGTTATCGCAACGCCGCGACCAAGCATAACCCCAGGGGGTCAACGCATGAACCAACAGCAAGGCAGTCTGTTCGGGAATAACCAAATCGAACTCCGTCAGCAGACGTAACAGATCGATTTGCACGGCGCTACCGGCAAAACCCTCCACACCGTGAGTGCCGGCGATGACAACCACTACATTGCTAGCCTCTTTGTCGCCTATCCAGACGGTATCGGTCTGCAAGCTTTCGCCGTCCGGTCCGGCACCGGCACAGGGATAAAACCCAACTTGCGGCGGATAAGGCAGCGTGTTCAATTGCTGCAGCCATCTCTGGCGCGCGCGTGCATAATCCGCCGGGAAAACGTCGGTATCGATACCGGTAAATACAAAACGGACAGTCATACTGATTTAGATGAAATTTTCTGGTTTGCCATAATTTTTCAATGTTACTCCTTGTTTAAAAGTCTGTCTGGTTTCAGAATCAGCGTTCTTTTTCGCATCGAGCTTTCCCTGCCATGGCAAACACATTACTAGTGGTTGACGACCTGTCCGACTGGAACCCTTATTACCCCAGCGATCAGGTGATCAGCTTTGAACATTATCTTGCCACAGAACATGTGCACCCCGATCAGCGGGTGCGCGTGATTAATCTTTGCAGCAGTTACGCCTACCTGTCCGACGGTTATTATTGTTCGTTGCTGGCGGAAGCCCGCAATCACCACGTAATTCCCTCGGTCAAGGTCATCAACGATTTAGGCAAAAACGCCCTGTATCGCCTGCAATTGGAAGATTTTACCCAGCCGTTGGCACGGGCCTTTAAAAAACACGCCAAAGAAGGCGAACTCAAGCTGTACAGTTATTTCGGCAATACTGCGGAAGCGGATTTTCAGGATTTAACCCGGCGGCTGTTCGAACGGTTTCCCTGCCCGGTGCTGGAAATTACCCTGCATTTTAATCAGCAATGGGAAATTACCGATCTGAATGCCGTCTCGCCGCGCAGTCTGGACGACGCCATGCAAACCCTGTTTGCCGATGCTCTGGACAACTTCAGCAAAAAAGTCTGGCGCAAGGGCCGCACCCGCAAGGCGGCGCGTTACGATCTGGCGGTGCTGATCAATCCGTTGGAAAAACTGCCGCCCAGCAACCGCGGTGCACTGAAAAAGTTTATCGCCGTCGGCCGGCAAATGGGCATCGACGTGGAATTGATTACCCAAAAACATTATGGCCGGATTCCCGAATTCGACGGCCTGTTTATCCGCGAAACCACGGCTATCGATCACCACACCTATCGCTTTGCCAAAAAAGCCGAAGCCGAAGGTTTGATGGTGATCGACGACCCGACCTCGATCTTACGCTGCGCCAATAAAGTTTACCTGGCCGATCTGTTCCGCACCCATAAAGTGCCGACACCCAAAACCTGGATACTGCACAAAGGTAATCTGGATCATCTGGATAAACTGGAAGCAACGGCCGGTTATCCGGTGGTGATCAAAATTCCGGACGGCTCGTTTTCGCGCGGCATCGTCAAAGTCAATAACCGCCGGGAACTGGACATTAAAGTCGCGGAATTATTCGAACAATCGGCACTGTTGCTAGCCCAGGAGTTTCTGTACACCGACTTCGATTGGCGTATCGGCGTCTTCAACAACAAAGCCTTGTACGCCTGCCGCTATTTTATGGTGAAAAACCATTGGCAAATTTACCGCCATGGCGCCAGCAGAACAGACAGCGGCAGTTTCGCCACCATGCCCACCTTCGAAGTTCCCAAAGCCGTACTGGATGCGGCCTTGAAAGCCACCCAACCTATCGGTAACGGTCTGTACGGTGTTGATGTGAAGGAAATTAACGGCAAGGGCTATGTGATCGAGGTCAACGACAACCCCAGCATTGACAGCGGCGTGGAAGATCAATATCTGGGCGACGAGCTTTACCGGGTCATCATGGGCGAATTTCTGCGCCGGATGGATAACCGCAGCAAGGGGCTGGACTGATCCGCCAGCCGTTCATTTTCGCGACAGACTCAGCACGCCTGCCATCACCAACGCCGCGCCGCCGATTTGTTGCGGCGTCATCGGCTCATCCAGTATCGCAGCGGCCATAAACAGGGTCGCCACCGGCCCTATCGAACCGATCAGCGCGGCGCGGCCGGAGCCGATCAAGCGGATGCCGGCCGACAGCATGAACACCGGCAATACCGTGGAAACGATGGCCATCACCGCGCTGAGTTGGTAAACCCGCGCGGAAAGCAGCAACAGATTCCGCGGCGGATGCGTCAACACGAATTGTAAAACCGTGGCCGCGCAGGCCACCAGCATGGCCAGTGCCGTAAAGCGCGCCACCCCGATGCGTGCCACCGCTTCGCCGGTACCGATCAGGTAGGCCGAGTAAGTCAGGGTGCTGGCGAACACAAAACCGGCGCCTTTCAGCACCTGCGGCGAATCGAACTGCATCTCGTGCATAAACACCACGCCAATGCCGGCGTAACTAAGCAGCAATGCGACCGCTTCTTTAGTACCGACCGATTTACCAAGCAACACAGCCGACAACACCACCACCATGGTCGGATACAAAAACAAGATCAACCGCTCCAGGCCTGCGGAAATATATTGCAGCCCGACAAAATCGAACAGACTGGACATGTAATAGCCTAACAAACCCAATACCAAAATCGACAAATAGTCCTTGCCGCTCAACGGCGATGCGGCACCGCGACCGATATGCCGTAACGCAACCAGCAGAAAAAACGGGGTGGAAAACAGCATGCGCAGGGCCAACAGCGTTACCGCATCGACGGGTTCGAAATACACTAGTTTGACCAAAATGGCCTTGCCGGAAAAGCCGATAGCCGCCAAGGCCGCCAAGCAAAAGCCAAGCAGAATGCTGCGATCGGTTAAAGGGGATGGTGTCGTTGTCGCCATGGAGCCTCCAGGGTAAGTTGCGGGCCGCTGGCGAAAAGCTAAGCAAACGCGGTAGAGCCCGCGGTTGCTGTTAAGTCGATTAGAAAGACGCAAGCACCACGGCAATAGAGAAACCCCATAGCCAAGCTTGCTTATTGGAAAAAAAGACATCAATGTTCATGGCTGGAGACTATAAAAGCCGATCTCTCCGCTGTCAATCGGATATATTTTTAGCCGGTAAAACATTCCCCAGGCAGCATTGATACAATAGCGCATCCGTTCCGAAATCATTATTTAATCCAGGGAGTATTTCATGATCCGTTTTCCAGCCGAATGGGAACCGCAATCCGCCGTTGTCATTGCCTGGCCGCATGCCAGCGGCGACTTTGCCAACCTGTCCGCCGTCGAGGACTCCTATCATTTCATCGCCACCACCATCAGCCGCTTCCAGCCGCTGATCATCCTTTGCAAGAACGGCGAACATGAAGTGCATATTCAAAGTCTGTTGAAAAGCACCGGCAACATCCATTTCGTGCAGGCCGATTACAACGATATCTGGGTACGGGACACTCTGTTTTTGAGCCTGGAATGGCAACACCCGAAAGCCAAACTGCAATTGGTCAATTTCCGCTTTAACGGCTGGGGCAACAAGTATCCTCACGACGCCGACAATGCCTTGAATCTGACGTTGTTTGCCCACCCGCTATTTAAAGGCCACCCATCTGCTTCAGTAGATTTGGTTTTGGAAGGCGGCAGCGTGGAATCAGACGGCCAAGGCACGGTGATGAGCACCAAAAACTGCCTGTTCAACCCCAATCGTAACCCTGATCTATCCGAGCGAGCCATTGCCAGCCAAGTACAAAAATATCTCGGCGCACAACGTATGTTATGGCTGGAACAGGATAATCTGGCCGGCGACGACACCGATGCCCACATCGACACTCTGGCCCGCTTTTGCGCCCCCAATACCATTGCCTACAGCAGCTGCGACGATACCGGGGATACGCACTATCAAGGCCTGAAAAACATGGAAACGCAGTTAAAAGCCTTTAAAACGGCAACCGGCGACGCCTATAAACTGATCGCCCTGCCGCTGCCTAAACCGATCAGCGACGAAAACGGCCAACGCCTACCGGCCAATTATGCCAATTTCCTGATTATCAATGGCGCGGTTTTGGTACCTATTTACGATGATGGCAACGATAAGGTGGCATTGGAACGTTTGACTGCTTGCTTTCCGGACCATGAAATCATCGCCGTTCCCTGCCGGCCATTGGTGCATCAGTACGGCAGTTTACATTGCGCCAGCATGCAAATCCCGGCGTTTGTCAGCTTAAACTTTGAACCGTAACTTGTTCACCCATTAGGGTACGCGCTGCGTACCCTAGCCTTTTTCATAATGCATTCTTTTACCCCCTATGAAAAAATCCATCATCGCCTGCGCCGTACAACAACCCTGCAATCGCGGCCGAGAAACCAATCTGGCTTATTCCATTAGCCAGATCGAAGCGGCCGCCAAGCAAAATGCCGAACTGGTGGTACTGCCCGAACTGCATCTGGACCATTATTTTTGCCAAAGTGAAGATACCGATTGCTTCGATATGGCTCAAGCCATCCCCGGCCCGACTTGCGAAACGCTGAGCCAAGTGGCCGCCGACAACGGTGTGGTTATCGTATCGACGCTATTCGAAAAACGTGCCCCCGGCCTGTACCACAACACGGCCGTCGTGTTTGATAAAGACGGCAGCCTGGCCGGCACTTTCCGCAAAATGCACATCCCCGACGATCCGGGCTTTTACGAAAAGTTTTACTTTACCCCCGGCGATTTAGGTTTTACACCGATTGAAACCTCGATTGGTAAACTAGGCGTATTAATTTGCTGGGATCAGTGGTATCCGGAAGCCGCCCGCTTGATGGCCTTGGCCGGTGCCGACGTATTGATTTACCCCACCGCGATCGGCTGGAACCCGGATGATGATTCGGCGGAAAAACAACGTCAGCTGGATGCCTGGATTACCGTGCAGCGCGGGCATGCCGTGGCTAACGGCTTGCCGTTAATCGCCTGTAACCGAATCGGATACGAGGCGGCGCCGGACCAAACCAACGGCATTCAATTCTGGGGCAACAGCTTCATCGTCGGCCCGCAGGGCGAATATCTCAGTCATGCCGACGACCATCAAGATACCCTGTTAACCGCTGCACTCGATCCCAAACGCAGCGAAGATGTGCGGCGCATCTGGCCGTTTTTACGTGATCGGCGTATCGACAGCTACTCAGAACTGGTAAAACGTTATATCGACTAACAGGGGAATCAACCATTTTCAAAACGGATATGCAGCTAAGCATTTGTATCAATCATGAAATCTCATCCACCCGGCCATGCTTGAGTTAATCTGGATAGGCAGCGCCTATTTTATGGGATTGGTGGCTTCGCGGTTAATGCTGCCGCCACTGGTTGGCTATCTTCTGGCCGGCTATGCTTTGCATGCCGCTGGTTTCAGCCCGCTTGCCGCGCTGCCCCATATTGCTGACATCGGTATCGAATTGCTGTTGTTTACGGTTGGTCTGAAAATCAAGCCCCGCTCGCTGATTCGTAGCGAGGTTCTCAGCGTAGGCGGCTGGCATTTGCTGATCGTGGCCGGGTTTTCGACGCTGACATTTTTCTGGCTGGACCAGCATATTACCGGCGGTTTGATACTTGGTATCAGTCTGGCCTTCTCCAGTACCGTGCTGGCCATCAAGGTGCTGGAAGACAATGGCGAACTATCTTCGTTTCATGGCCGCGATGTAATGAGTATCCTGATTTTGCAGGATTTGATTGCCATCGCCTTGTTGGCTTTTACCGATGGACATCAACCCACGCCTTGGGCACTTGAATTGCTGCTCATTCCTTTTTTGCGTCCAATCGCCTATCTGTTACTGGAATCCAGCCGCAACGAAGAGTTGCGCCTACTGCTTGGCGTAACTATGGCGTTGGCGGGCGGCGTGTTTGCCGAACATCTGGAAATTTCCGCCGATATCGGGGCGTTGTTAACCGGCATCATGCTGGGCGGGCACAGTAAAACCGATGATATCGCACATAAACTCTGGAGTTTGAAAGAACTGTTTCTGGTGGCGTTTTTCTTGCAAATCGGCCTTAACAATTTACCCACCCAGCAACAAGCATTGACCGCTTTGGCTTTATTAGCCTGGCTACCTCTGCAAGGCGGGCTGTTTTTCCTGCTCTTTATCTTGGCGGGTTTACGCGCTCGTACCGCCTTCGTATCGTCGCTAGCGCTGACGACCTATAGCGAATTCGCCCTGATCACCACTGATGCGGCGGTCAATTCAGGGTTGTTGGCGCAAGAGTGGCAAGCCATTATCAGCCTGACGGTCGCCGGCTCTCTGGCCATTGCAGCACCATTAAATCGTTATTCGCATATCCTGTTCGCCTGGCTGGAGCCGGTATTGAGTCGCTTTGAACGCAAACAGCGCCAACCCCATCTGGATCGTATTCCAGAATCGCTAGGCGTGGCCGAATGGCTGGTGATAGGCATGGGCCGCACCGGCACTTCCGCGTACAGAGCCTTGCAAGGCCAGGAAAAACGCGTGGTTGGCTTCGATGCCGACCCTACCGTCGTAGAAATCCATTTAGCCCAAAATCGCCGCGTGGTCTACGGCGACTCCGAGGATACCGAATTATGGAACGGCTTGCCCTTGGACAGGGTAAAAGGTGTGATTCTGACCTTACCGCAATTCAGTTTGAGATGTTCGGCCATCACACAGCTGAGAAATCTCGGCTACCAAGGTAAGATCGGGGCGATTTACTATTACGATGACGAGCAAAAAGAAATAATCCGCTTGGGCGCCAATTTTGTAATTCACCCACTAGCCGAAGCTGGAATCCAAATGGCAAACCAGATGCTGGCCGCGCAGGCCGGTAGCTTGGCGGATGAGTAGGTTTACCGGTATACAAAGCAAGTAACGAACCATGGTTATGTTAAGCTACTACACTGACATTGAACCGGATAAACCACCATGTTCAGTAACAATCGATTGTTCAGATTAATCATCAGCAGCTGCCTGGATCTGACACCGATTTTACTGGTGGTACTGGCTTTTCAATTGCTGGTGATTCGCCAGCCTATCCCCAATGTAGCCGAATTAATTATCGGCTCGTTGTTTGTGGTATTGGGGTTAACCTTTTTTATGCTGGGTCTGGAACAAAGTCTGTTTCCGATCGGCGAATCCATGGCCAACGCCTTTGCCCGCAAGGGCAGCTTGTTTTGGCTACTGATGTTTGCGTTCTGCCTGGGCTTCGGCACCACCATCGCCGAACCCGCCTTGATCGCTATCACCCAGGAAGCGGCCAATATTGCCAGCCGAGCCCAATTGATTGAGGCCGACGACAGCGCGGTGCAAAATTATGCTTTAGGCTTACGACTCACTGTAGCGACATCGGTGGGCTTTGCCATCGTGGTGGGTGTGTTCCGCATCATCATGGGCTGGCCGCTGCATTATTTCATCATCGGCGGTTACATCACGGTGATTGCCATGACCCCGTTTGCCCCCCAGGAAATCATCGGCATAGCCTACGATTCCGGTGGCGTCACCACCTCCACCATCACCGTACCGCTGGTGACGGCATTGGGCATCGGTTTGGCCAACTCCATCAAAGGTCGCAACCCGGTGATAGACGGCTTTGGCTTGATTGCCTTTGCGTCCCTGACACCGATGATTTTTGTGATGGCTTTCGGCATGCTGGCATGATCGAGTGGTTACAACAGTTTCTGGATGCCTTATTGGCAACCGGTCGCGATGTGCTGCCGATTGCAGCCATCATCATTGGTTTTCAGTTACTGGTCATACGCAAACCGCTGGTGCATCCCACTAAGACCCTGCTGGGTTTTATCAACGTTTTGATTGGTATCACTTTTTTCCTGGACGGCCTGAAAATGGCGTTATTTCCGTTGGGCGAACTGATGGCATCCCAATTGACCGCTCCGGAGTTTCTGAATATTCCCGATACCGCCATTACCGCGGACTGGCGCAATTATGGCTGGGTTTATCTGTTCGGCGCTTGCATCGGCTTCGCCACCACCCTGGCAGAACCGTCTTTACTGGCGGTGGCTATCAAAGCTGAGGAAATTTCCGGAAAGGCCATCAGCGCCTGGGGTTTACGCATTGCCGTGTCCTTCGGTGTGGCTTTCGGCATAAGTTTGGGCACCTTCCGTATCGTCTCCGGCACCGAGCTGTATTATTACATCGTAGTTGGCTATATCATCGTGGTGATTCAAACCTTGTTCGCACCCAAAATGATTATCGGCCTAGCTTACGATTCCGGCGGCGTCACTACCTCAACCGTCACAGTACCGCTGGTGACTGCGCTAGGCCTGGGTTTGGCATCCACGGTACCAGGCCGTAACCCGTTGCTGGACGGCTTTGGCCTGGTGGCTTTTGCCAGTTTGTTTCCGATTATTACCGTTCTAGGCTATGCTCAGCTCGCCGAATGGCGGAGCAAAAGACGTCAATCAAATCATTCTTGAGGATTATCATGCGCTTTAAACTCATCATAGCTTTTGTGGATGACACCAAAACCGACTTGGTCATGGATACCGCTCGGAAAAACGGCGCCAAAGGGGCGACCGTCATCACCCAGGCCCGTGGCGAAGGCATTAAACAGGCCAAAACCTTTCTTGGCCTGACGCTGGAAGTGCAGCGTGATGTCTTGCTGTTTTTAGTCGAAGAACATTTAAGCCGCCATATTCTGGAAAAAATTGCCAAAGCCGGCGAGTTTGATTCCAAGCCCGGCTCGGGCATTGCATTTAAAATCGATGTGGAAGACGCGATTGGCGTCATGCATCAAGTAGAAGAACTCACTCAAGAATTGGAAGACGAAATATGATCGACACCAATAAAATAATCCGCGTCAGAGACATCATGCGTACCGACTTTGCCGGCATTGACGGTTCGGCAACCGTTAAAGACGCCTTGATTATGATGAAAAAGCATAAAACCTCGGTGCTGATCGTCAACAAGCGCCATGAGTTCGACGAATACGGCTTGGTCACTTCCGGCGACATCGCTCGGCATGTGCTGGCCGAAGATCGGGCCCCCGACAGGGTTAATGTGTATGAAATCATGGACTGCCCGGTTATACAGGTGAGCCCGGAGATGGATATTCGACTTTGCTCGAAATTGTTTGCCAATTACGATCTGGTGCGTGCGCCCGTGATTGAAAACGGCACGGTAATCGGCATGGTCAGCCCCAACGCCTTGGTGCTGGACGGCATGTATAAGAACCTCTAACAGAGTGACGGACGGCTCGCCGGCGGGAATTCGCATATGCCGACCAAAAACAACCACTAATTCCGAATTGGTTGCGCCAATAGAGCATGCGGTCTGTTGAAAGAAGATAATTGACGCAATCGACCCCTAGCAGCCAATGAAAATTAAATTGAAAAGACAAGAGGGCAAATAAGCTGCCATTCAAAATGTAGGGGCGTTTTACCCTAAAGGGTATAAAAGCTTGCGTAATCGCACATTTTGAAGTCAACATTCCTCCGATTACGCTATCGCTAATCGGAGCTACGCGGGCTGAAAATCAATAATATTAGCTTTTGTTGAGTCTTGAAAAGTTCTTTCCCAAGTTGAAAAATTGCCAAAAGAACGTTTTACATCTTTATTCGTTCGCAAATTTAAATTGGCTCGATGAAATAAGTTAAATGGTCGCTTTTTTAAACATGCCTGAAATAAGCAATAAAAATAAACGCTACGCTGATGTGGATTTTCTACGGCATGAATTGCTTTCGCTGCACCGTCCAACCATTGATTTTCTTCATCCGTGTAATACATGTTGGCGAATGTCTTTGTTATAAAACCATTTTCTGGTTTTATACTTTCTATAAATTGATAAGCATCGTTAATATCGGAAAAAGGGAATTTGTCGGCCAATAAAGCCTGAGCTGAAATGGTGTTGCTGAGCAGAGCGTCGTGGTAATAAATCTGTTTGCCCATTGCCTTAAACAACAGTGAAACGCTAGCCGTTCCGCCAAAACCATCCAATACCGTATTGAACGGCAAGTCCTTAACTGCGTGATATATCCAGCTCAACAAACGGCGTTTGCTACCGTAATATCTTGTTTTCGGAAACTTCGAGATAGCCAATTCAATTTCGGCATCGTTGAACGCCCTGGGTTTCTGGATGCTCCAGTTTATTGCGGCGCTAATTGATTCGGAAGGTAGATAATCGAAAGTCATATCAAAATGCTAACAAGAGAACTGCGTAAACTGAACATTATTGGAAATGGATCCGAAGTAAGGTGGTTGGGTTAGATTTTTAGGATTAATGCTTGTCTCGATAAACGTCTTTTCGATGGCCCAATTCAACGACTAAAACAATTAATTCGTCGTCTTGGATTTGGCAAATCAAGCGGTAGTCGCCAACCCGATAGCGCCAGTATACGGACAATTTGCCTTGCAAGGCTTTGCCGGAAATGCGCGGATTGTCTTGCTCGGCCAACTGAGTGAGAAAGGTCTTGATTCTGTCGCGGACCGGTTTGTCCAGCTTGTTGATGGCTTTGGCGGCGCCAGTCTTAAGCTTAACGCTCCAAGGCATTGAGTTGTTGCTCCCATTCCTCCAAGCTGATCGTATCGTCATTACCGCTCGTCAATTCTGCTAACGCAGCATCTGCGGCGGCGACATCCGCCAAATCTTCAAGGTAATCACTGAGTAAATTTTTGATCAGTTGCGCGGGGCTGACGTGTTCCCGCTCGGACAATTGGCGGAGCAGGTTCGCCGTGTCGTCATCGATATTTAGTGTCATCATGCTGCTGCCTGTATTGTGATTTTAGACGCTTAGTCTCGTTGTATAACGCCGAACAAACAAGGTGAGCCGGAATGTTCGTTCTAAGCAATGTAAAGCTGTGGACGACCGAGAATATATTTATCCTCTGGGAGAATGCCCCCCCTTGCCCTTCGACAACCTCTGGAAGAACAGTACTTTTCATGGCCCAACTGCTCTTGGTTTATTGATGATTCTAGCATGGGTTCCGGTTTTCAATATCTGCTTTGCGGTTTATAGCAGGCAACGGCTATCGGCGCTACAGCAATGTGGCAGCTTGTTTCAAGCCAGTCGGCGCCGCTAACGGATTTAATCTGAATAGGCAAAATCAGCAACAACGCTTGACGCCATTCCATTTGCGTTGGGTTTCCGCGGCAAAAAATGCTTTGCGAGTCAGTGGCCGCCCTTCCGAAGTATGTTGCCGCCGCCAGTGAGTCAAATAGCGTTGATAGGCGGCCTCGCCGTTCCAGCTTTGCCAGAGCTTGAAAATAAAAGACGCTGCCGATTTAAGGTTCTGTTTCATACTATTCTGGCTCCACCGCGTATTTCACGCATTCAAACATTAAGTTGTCCAACTGCTCTTCGGAATGTTGATCGGCGTACTGCACGCCGCATTCATGCTTTTCTTGAATGTGCTTGATCATGCCGTGGATGGAAACCGATACGCCGGACTCGGGTAAAATGATGGAGATCCTGAGCTCAGCCTGATCGATTTCCGGATTCAGAGGCTCGGCCAGTTTAATTTTGATACCTTTATAACTCATATCCACCACCACCCCATTGATAACAATTTCCGCGTCGGGTGGCGGCGGTTCGATAATGATATGCGCTGTAAGTCCTTCGGGATTAAATCGTTTATGAATACGTTGATCGGCTTCCACTTTCTGGCTCCATGTTGGGCATGGCTGAGAGTATAGGCACAATCCCTTAAGCGGTAAAATTTATCTGTTGCGGAGTATCGGCCTGGTTATTTTGCGGCAAATTCATGTTGCCATCGGCCGTTTCGAGCAAAGTGGGCTTATTTTCTGTAGTTTTCGATTGCAGCGGCGCATTCAGGTGCCCTAAGTACAGCGCACCAAGATTTTTTTCACCCAGGGCCAGTAGTTGTTGAGAACCGTCGGCATGACGCTGCCAAATCCTTAATTGTTGATAAACGAATTTCGCCATGCCGAGCAATTGACTGTCTTTGCTATCATTACCTGACGGCTGCTCAACGTTGTCCGATTCGGATGCGTGATTGCCGGTATCCGCCTGTTTTGAAACCGGTATTTGCCTAGCGTTGGTGGATTTTAAACTGTTAACCTGACCCTGGCTCCCATGGGTATCTAAGGCAAACTCAAAATGCGTGGCAGTCAACTCTGCGGAGTTACCTTCAAAATCGACCGATAAGGGGGCGCCACTGGCCGTGTCCCCCGTCTGCAAGTCCAGATTAGTTTCCGTATATAAAACGTGACTCATCGATAAGGACACTGAAAAGTGAATACTTTTTCCGTCTTTGGTGTTTATGCTGCCTTGCGCGTTAAAGGTGATGGTCTGGGTTTCGAACGATGACATAGATTGTTGATAGACCAGCCCGGTATCGCTATTGGCCGACGTGTCGGGTGCTTGCGTAGGCGCCTGTACAGTAACCTGGTCCGCCTGATCCCGTAGTGCCTGCGGAGTAAATAATCGCAAATCCTGGCCGGTGATGGACTTGACCATGCTTTGAATGATCTGGATGTTCAACGTATGTGTGGCATCCGGCTTTTTTTCCAGATCCACCGGGCTTTTTTGGGTGGCGGCTAATTTGCCGGCATCGCTCAATTTCAACTGATCTTGCCGGTCATGCTCCCGATGGCGATGAGCGCCAATTTCGGAGCGATTCTTGAAAAAATTGTGCCTACCGTTACCCTCTATACGCGAAAGCAGGTAATGGCTAGCTTGAGATTTGGTAGCGGCAGTGTCGATAAGCATGAGCTTGTCCTCATTTTTGTGAGCTTCCGTGATGTTATCGACAGTTTTCCGAAACTTTAAATATTTAATTTTTCCTCGATTTTTTGTTTATAGTTTAAATAATGCAGACTTTGAACCTGATCGAACGGCTGAATTCCCAGCATTTCATCCGGTGCATCAATTTCGGTGATATGAAAGGGATAGTCTTCGTGGTTTTTCCTGAAGCCCAAAACATAACTTTTTAATCTCAGGTAAGAGTCGACATCCGTGATCTCAAACTTCCGCTCGTTACAATAAACGGCCTGCCCTCTGGTGCGATCAACCACAATTCTGACCCGCAAATCCAATTCCGTACTACCTTGCTTTACCTGGGTATGATGACAGGATACTACTCCCGTGGAGTTTTTTTGGATTTCGTAACATTCGATACCTATGCTCTCCGGCAACTTGGCCTGTAATTGCAGGGTTTTGATAAATACCCAATAGTGAACCAGAATATGCTGAGGATTAGCATGACTATGTTGGCGCACGAACAAAGAGCCTTTTTCATCGATGATGTACACCGCCACGTGTTTGCTGGTGGGGTGATAGAAAATCTGTACCTTATCGGCCTGATTATGTTGATATACGAATGGAATGTAGGTTTGTTCCAGCACAAACTCGTCAAAAATCACCGGCGAAAATCCGGAATGCGGACTGGATAATTCATGCATCAACTGAGTGTGATTTTCCAGTAAATAAAATCCCAACACATTATTTTGCAATTTAAAACAGCAAAATCCGGTTTCGGCCGGCAGAATATATCGACTGGAGGCTTGCAGGGAGTGGCCGGCAAAACTGCCCAACAAGCGGTTGAAAATCGTTTCTATCCTAATCGCAATACTGCGTCCCCGCCCGCGGGTATAGCAGATCACCCGTAGGTTTTCGGCCGTCAAGGGCTTAGCCGTTTCATTAAAAACCTCGGTCAAACAAGAGAAAATGCCTTCCAATCCGGCGTACTGCTGTAAGGTGACCTCGCCCCAGTTGGAGACCGACAACTTATGGATACCTTGCACAAAACAGTATCGGTTCTCGCCATAACTCAGAGGATCGGAGCGCTCGCTCATCATAAACTGCTGTTGATTGTCATCAATAGCCAACATCTCGCCCAGGTTTATCACTAATAAAGACGATAACCAGCGGTTTGGCTGTTTATACACCTCCAGACCGGTTTCCTTGTTGGGTAAATGAGTCGACAGAAAAACGGACAACTCGGCTAAAAACCGACTCAAATCGACTTCGGGAATCTGTTGGGTTTTAGAATGCACATGCAGATTAATATCGCGCCTATACAAGCCATTCGCTACTGCCCAGCACAACATTTCCAACAATGTTTCGCATTGTTTGATGGCCGGTTCGGGGCGAACTGGCTGAGACGGCAGCCTACCGTCGAACAAGCACCAGACCGATTCGATGTCTGTTAAGGGCACTTCGGCAATTGTCCAAATCTCCGGTTTGTTATACACCATGGTTCGGGTGGTCAATATCTCGATCTTGCCCGGCCGAAGATCCAGAAACGCTCTAAGCTTACGACTCAGCAGTTTTAAATCGTCATTTTGATCGGGATGGTCAATAGGATTGCCGGTAATTTTTAGAATGATCCGCAAGCACTGCTGTAACTGATCACGAATCACGGTATGTTCGGTATTGGCTTTTTTAATGTCCCAAGTCTTACTGTTGCCAAAATTTTCCAACAAATCCTCCGGCCAATGCCATCGCCGGGCTATCATTTCCATAAACCCATCATGCAGTTGACGGACTTTATTATCCAAGCCTCCCGAAAACGCTCCCATGATTTTGATATGGAAACATTCCCGGGCCAGATTGAGCCGCTGCCTGGAGCCGGCCTGCCGTAAATAGCCGTCAACTTTATTATAGATTTGCAGATAAGGATCCAGAGTGTCGACACTGAAATCGCCGCTGTAAATCGCCTGTTTCATCGACACGCACAGCCATTGCGGATCAGGAAATTCGGTCGCATAACTCTCCATTAGAAACAGTTTGAGTAAAGCCTTATGCGGGGAGCTCAGCGACTTATAAATATGCCAAAGCGTTGCGCTGACAAATTCAGATAACGGCATATCTTGTAAACCGCCGAAATCCAACACATCCGTATCGGAGATAAACCGATTTTCCAACAAATGGGCGACATAGCTTGCATACGTTTTTTCCTGCTGCGGCGGCACCAACCACCATACAGGCACGCGTCCGGCTATATAAATAGAGGTGCGATAAAATTCCTCCAGCAACAAATAATGCTGGGCCTCGCCACTGCTTTCAGTGGAAATCGGAGTGTTTTCGCCCTTTTTAAACTGCTCGCTGTTCAGCAAAAAAAAATGCACTTCCAACTTCAAGGACTCCGCCCATTTTTCAATCAGTCGAGCCTTTTGAGTTAACTCTTCCAGTTCGGTAGCGGACAGACTGGGTTGATGGCACAACCAGATGTCGATATCGCTATCTTTAGAAAAAGCCATGCTGCCGACGCTACCCATTAAAAAGATACTCTGTATCGGATATTTTCTGAGCGCCTTGCGCTTGTAAGTAAAACCTTTGGAAAATTGTTTGGCTGTATCTACCGTTTGTTTGCCGGGCAAATAATCGGGAATCCCGGCCGGAGTCTCCAAAGACACGAAGCCTGGCAAAAGGGGATGATTTTGGTGAAATAGCAACGGCAACAGATGCAAAAACTCATACTGGCGCGGCTGCAAAAAATCCCGCATCCGTTGTAAGCGACTTTGATTAAAATGCTTAAAACGCTGCATTACGGCGTGCAGATCTTTTTTGCTAATCTCTTCGCCGGGCGCGCCTAAATGAATGATGGGGAAGCGGGAAGTCAAACTTTGTCCTGCGAAAAAATACGGTGCAGCCAGTATAGGTAATCAAATTGGCTTATGGAAGCTCAGCTGAACAAATCTGCCGCTTTCGTCATTAAAACAATTAAACCGGGTCAAACAGGCATGCGGCACGTCAATTTGAAAACTGTGTTGCGGAGGAATGCCCAATAATTGCGAGTAAAGTACTCTAATGACCCCGGCATGTGTCACCACCAACACTCTTGTTCCGGCATGTTTAATTAACAGCTCATCCCAGGCACGCCGAACGCGAGCGGAAAAGTGCAGATAACTCTCGGCATTCGGCGGTGTAAAATCCAGTGGCTGTTTGTAAAACGACTGTAACGCCAGCGGATCTTTTTCAGTGATCTGTTCCGCGCTGAGCCCTTCCCAATCACCGAAATACAGTTCTTCCCAAGCCGGCACCATGGCGACATTGGTTCGATGCTCTTGCGCCCAAGCCGACGCAAAAGAGGCGCATCGACTCAACGGCGAGCTGACCACAAATTGCCACTGTTGCCCCCGGCATTGTTGGAACATTTGGCGCCAGCCCAGCTCAGTTAAAGGATCATCTGTTCTGCCGCGAAAACGTGCCTCGCCCCTCACCTCCCCATGCCTAAGCAAATCGATGCTAGTCTGCTGTAATTTTACTGTCGACATGGGCTGATTTCGGTCAGGTATTCAAGGTATCCATCAGATCGATCATAAACTCCATTTCTTCGTTATCGACTTTTTGCCAGACAGTGAAGCCCAAACTCTGCAGTACGCCCCGGCCTTTATCATCATTGGACATTTCCACCAACAAATTTTGAATATCCTCTCGCCTTTCTTGTAATCGCGGCCCTATCATCAAGGCATGGTGTATGACGCTGATCTGGCTTCTGACCAATACTTTGAGCTGATTTTTTACCATGGCCGACAAATCGTCATAAGCCCCGGCCAGAAAGATGCCGACATCGGCCTCGACTTTCAATAAATGCTTGGCTACCAGCACGTAATTATCCGCAAGCACCGGCACGATGTTGTTATTATTCAGATCGCCCGGCTCCAACATGATCATACCCATCAAACGAACATCGGGGTCCTCGGTGTACGCTACCCGAGTGCCGGGCTTTAAATCCGCCACATCGTTTATCGCACTATCGGCATTCACCACAATTAAAGCTTCATCCGCCGCGCCTTCGGCTTTTACCAGGGGCAAAAAACCTTTCTCTCTTACCAGCATCGCCGCATCGAATGGATTGGCATAGATTAAATCGACTGTATCGGCTTGAATAGCGTCGCGTTGTCCCTGAAAATCGTTGTACATTTCCAGATGGATGGCGATTCCGGTTTGTTTTTGCAGCCAGGTGTTGAATATGTACCATCCGGACAAATGGTCCGGGGTAAAATCCGGACTGACAGTAAATTGAAATGACATGTGCATCCCCTGTTAAAAAAGCGTCGGATAAAGTTTGCAGCACTCTTCAATCTTGCTACGGGATGGTTTGCGCCTGACCGATGTGTAACCCACCACTTTTCCTGCTCTGACGTTAGGAATCACGGTGGCCTTCACCCAATAATACCCACCGTCTTTGCGCAAGTTCTTTACAAACCCTTGCCATTTTTCACCCCGCTGGACGGTATCCCACAAATCCTTGAATGCCGCCGGCGGCATATCCGGGTGTCTGAGGATGGAATGCGGCGCGCCGATTAGCTCCTCTTCCCTATATCCGGACATTTCCACGAATGAGCGATTGACGTGAGTTATGATACCTTCCGGATTAGTGGTCGACACAATCAGCTTGCCATCCGGATAAGGCGTTTCAATCTGGGTATATAAAATTTTTCGTTTAACGGAACCGTACAATTGCAAGCTGACTTCCTGATAGTCGCCTACGATATCTTTTGCATTCATGTCGGCAATCATGTTCTTCTCCCCCCTCGCGATCAGGCTTACAGCATTTCGGCAATGCTTTCCGCCGCCCGTTTGACATCCAGAAAGATCAAGCCCAGTTTGGCGTTGGGTTTAGCCAACACGGTCAACACAGCCTCTTCGCCAGCATAGGTCATTAATACATAGCCATGCCGTCCTTTGATCAGCACTTGCTCAAGTTGCCCCCGGTTCAACTCTTGCGCGGTTCTATCCCCTAAAGACAACATGGCTGCGCTCATTGCCCCAACCCGGTCTTCATCCATCCCGGCCGGCAACACCGAAGCCATCATCAAGCCATCAGTGGAAATCACGCCGGAGGCCTCAATATCCGCAGAGGTTCCATTGAGTTCGTTTAATACTGAAGTCAGCATGTCAGCTTTCATTATCTGTATCCTCTTAACTTAAAATATTCCAAAATTAATCACCTGTTTGGGGTTGTGGTTTTTGTATAACGCGTACATAAAGCCCAAATTAAACTCACGAATTCCGGTTGATTGAAGTGCGGTATGCCGGCAATGGCAATCACAAAATGATGACCGCCGATAAAAAGCGGCCAAAAGCCGATTTGGCTACAACCGAAGGCGTCAACAATGGCCCAGGCATGGCTGGCGATACCCATATTGCTGACCAATAACCCGGAACGGCGTTGATGAACCGTGGCTAAATCAGCGCTTAACGCCGATAACTCTTCCGCTACCTCATGCGCGAAACCGCTACACGCCAGATAAAAACCCTGTTCGTCGGCTAATAGCACCTTTCCATTTTCGGATATTCGCCCTAATAAATCGGGTAATAAATCTTCCAATGCCCCCTGGGGCGCTTGTAAAACGTCGTCGACGCCCTGTACCCATCCCAGTTTCTGGCAATGATGCAGTAATTCCAGCACTCTGGCGTGATCATCGCTTTCCGCCAGCCGACACAATGGCTCCAGGTTTAAAGCTGGCGTTTGAGGCTCCTGAAGCAAACGTCGTAAAAAACGCCTGGGTTTATCGGCTTCCGGCGTGGAAATCGCTTGATAAGCGCCTGCCGGAGTCGGGTAGAGAAATAAGCCTTCGATTAATGTTAGTTCGCTCATGTCACTCACTTACTAAACCGGGATCCAGCGTATACAGCAGCGCCTGTACCAAAAGCGACACATCGTTGTGCTCGCGGGCATCCAGGGCAAAAACCGGTGGATTGAGACCCAATTTTTGTAACTGTTTTTGATACTCGCTAATAGCGGGAGTGTTGCTGAGATCCATTTGCGTGACACCGACCGCAACGGCGGTATCGCTAATAAATTGACTGAAAGCGTCCAGAAAAAAACGCATATCTTGAAATGGATCGGCCCGGGTATTATCCAGTAACAAAATCAGCCCGATACCGCCCTGGGTCAAAATATCCCACATAAAATCGAAGCGTTCCTGGCCGGGGGTTCCGTAAAGATGGACTTTTTCACCACCATCAAGACTCATGACGCCGTAATCCATCGCAACGGTCGTGGAAGATTTGCGATTCTTGGTCATATCGCTGGCCGCCGCATCGGTTTTAACCGGCGGCGCATCGCTGATACTCGAAATAGCCGTAGTTTTTCCGGCCCCTACCGGACCAGTAAAAATAATTTTATATTGACTCATACCATTCCTTATCCGTTAGTCGCCACGCAATTTATTAAGAATCTTACTAAACAGATTTTGTTTTTTATTGGCTTTTGGCGGTTCGGGTGTCAGCATCAGATCGGAACGACGCTGGCTTTGCCCTAAAATACCCAAACTATGACAAGCACTGATAAAAGCAAACACATATTGAGGCTTTATATTCAGCACCTTAATAATATCCAAAGGTGTATAAGCCCCCTTGAGTAAAAGCGAAGTGATTCGCATGGCATCCGGAATTAATAATAGCCGGGTAAAATTGGGCCAATGTCTTAGAAAAACCGGTAACGCGGGGTTAATGCCGACGGGAAAACGGCCTTTCGAAGTCCAAATAGTCAGTTTCCAGACAAAAGCCTCCATATCCTGAAATTTATCTTTCGCTTTACCTTCTTTAACGGTACCGGCATCGATAGGCACCAAACTAATGTTGCTGGCAAACATTTTGTTTTGCTCGACGCCCGCAAACACTCTCAGTTGCTTATCATCCGCATCCAGCCAAACTTGGCGGGTATCCGGAAATATCAGCAACGGCTTCCAAATGGAATTGAGTTGCTGCGCACTACCTTGATGACAGGCTACCTTATAAGCCGAAAGCACATAATGGAGTAAATGACTTTTTGCATCATAGCTTGCAGTTAACAATTGCTCGGGATCATTAAAATCAATATCTGGCAAGGTGCCCAAAAAAGCCGTATAGCCACCTTCGTTATTTTCAACGGTCGAACGTTTTCTTTGAGGTTGCCGAGCTTCGGGACGGCTGTTATCCGCAACGATGCGTTGCTGATCGCTGTCCGTTGTTCCGCGTGTTTGTTTTACAACGGGGACAGGCGGTGCTAAAACCTCTTTAGTTTTTTTGCCACGAGCCAATTGATTTAACACCTCCATCAATTGCTCTGCATTGACCGGTTTTTGTACAAAATGAGTGTTTTCTATTTTTAATGTCTGTAACGACAGCAGCACAATCGGTCTTTGCGGAACTTTCTGTCGGCAGGCTGCTAAAATATCGCCAGCCGTTGCATGATCCGCATCGATGATATCGATTAGTGCATCGCCCTCGGAAACCACTTCGGCAATACCTCGGCAAGGACCTTTCAAGTACAATTCCATGGTCTTATAACTTCTGGGATCCATACCATACAACGCCACTTTAATAGGGGCCTGGCCGGCCTTTTTCATAAGACTTTCCTATTAAAAACCATTGCCAACTGTTGCCATTGGTTTATTACTGGCGTACCTGATTTTAATATCCGGTCATAGTATTTTTGAAAGCGGTCGCGGCTTTGGGTGGATTGATAAAGTTCCAATAACAAGGCTTGCAAATCCTGCCTGCCGGGCGATGCTTCCAGCCCTTGCTCTAATACTGCCATGGCTTCTTCAAGTTGACTATATTCGATAAAGTCGCGCGCCAATCCCATGTAGTCATGCTGTACTTGAGCGAGTTGTTTAACCTGCAATAATTGAGATTTACCCACCAATCCCTTGGTAAACAAAGAAAAATGGTTGCTTTGTATCTGTTGAGCACCCAGACTGATCTTTCTAAGGATTGTAAATTGCTCGGCATCCAGCATGGGACGACAACCTAAAATTAAACGCTGACTCAAGGTTTGACCTTTTTGATCGAGCACGATCAATAAATCCAACAAAGCGGCATAAAGTGGCTGCTGCATAGCGTTTTGATAACAAAAATAAATCCGCCGGACGTGTGCCGTTAAATCTTTTGGTTTTCTACTGACCTTTAAAATCAAGGTATTCAGAATTGAAGTCGCAGAGGACGAATTCGCGTTATAGGGCATTGTTTCGTCATCACTAAAAACGAGCGAGGCAACAGGATCGACAGAAGCGCCAACAAATAAATTTTTACAAAACCGGGCCATCGAACCCTCCATCAAAAAGCATTTCGTGCAAGAATAGCAGCAATTTAAACTACCAAGCAGCTTAAGCGGCGATTTGTCGTCGATAAACCCTTAAAATGTGAGGTGATTCTATTATTCCCAGCTCTCCCCTTTTTTATCCGAGTAAACGACAAGGAGACTCGCCATGCTTTGGTTGAAAGCCTTTCATTTGATTTTTATGGTGACTTGGTTTGCCGGTTTGTTTTATCTGCCCAGACTGTACGTATATCACGCCATGAGCAACGACGAGATTAGTAACGAGCGTTTCAAAGTAATGGAACGCAAACTCTACTACGGCATTATGACGCCGGGCATGATTTTAACCCTGGCGTTTGGAATATGGATGCTGGCCGATTATGCTTGGTCCTTATATTCGGCGGCAGGCTGGCTACACATCAAACTCAGTTTGTTAGTATTAATGGTGATTTACCATCTGTTTTGCGGCAAATGGCTAGTGGATTTTAAACTTGACAAAAACCAGCACAGCCATGTCTATTTTCGCTGGATGAATGAAGTACCCGTCATCTTTTTAATTGTCATTGTCTGGCTGGCGGTACTTAAACCTTTTTAATCACAGATTAGCCTCGGTACTAACGGTTTTTGCCTTCAAACCACAATTCCAGCATCATCAATACCCAGATCAATTCACCATAATAAGCAGCATGGATACTTTGGTGCATTTCTATGGCGTGATCGAGGAATTGCGGCTGAAAGTAATCGCGTTTTTTCAGTGTGTGGATGGCATCGTAAGCCAGCTCTTTCAACGGTTGATGATCTTTCAACCAGATGCCAAACGGCAAACCAAAACCATGTTTGGATTTATTGATGATTTGATCGGGCAGGAAATCCGCCATGGCCTGTTTATAAAACCAACGCAGCTTTTGACCTTTTAATTTTTCCACGGATGGGATACGGCAAGATAAGTCTACGATGGGTTGGTCCAGCAATGGGTAACACACTTCGACACCGGCCATTTCGCACATCCGATTGACTTTGACCAAATCGTTATCATGCAAGGTGGTTTTCCAATCCATGTACAGCATGCGATTCAAGGTACTGGCATTTTCCGGCCGTTGGTAGCAATCCCTGAGGAGTTGCAAAGGCTCAGACACATCGATCCGAGCCAAAAATCCCGCCTGAAAAATATCATTGATATCATGCCGATGTAGATAATTGTAATCCTGTAAACGATCAGGCATTTGCGTTTTGGCCTGCTCGATATAACGTTTTGCCTTAAAGGGAATTTTGCTTTCGGCTAATGCTTTGGGTAAATGGTTTAACCCCGCCTCCAAAGCCATTTTTGCAAATCCTGGCAGGCGTTGATAATGATCAAACAACATCTGTTTGGCATAACGTTCATTACCCGCAAAAATCTCATCCCCACCATCACCTGCCAACAATCGAGTAACACCGTTTTCTTTGGCGAGTTTGGCGCAATAATATGCCGCCAAAGCGGAAGAATTGCCGAATGGCTCATCATAATAACTCGCAATTAACGGTACGGCCGCAACGGTATCCTCCGGCGTGACATAATATTCGTGCTGGAGGGTGTGGAAATGATTCACAGCAACATTGGCAAACTCAATTTCGTTATAGCCCTCCACTGGAAAGCCCATGGAAAATGTCTTAGCTTTGCCCGGAAACACTTTTGCCAATGCCCCCGCGACACTGGAACTATCCAAACCGCCACTCAAAAACGCCCCGGTGTTTTCCTCTGTTTTAACCATGGATGTCACAGCATTCAACAACAATTGTTGCAATTCTTCTCCTGCCTGTTGCAAATTACCGGTCATGTGTTCTTGAAATTGCGGCTGCCAATAACGCTGCAGACTAATCTTGCCATCCTGGCAAATTAAATATTGCCCGCCTTCGAGCTTTTTAACCTGCCGGTAAATAGTATTCGGACTGGGACAATGATGGTAGTACACGTAATCATAAACACTTTGCGCCGAGATCTCCGAGCTGACATCGGGGTGACGGATAACAAAATCGGCACTGGATCCAAACACAATGCCATCTTGAGTCTGAGCATAATAAATGTTAGTTAGCCCAATTGGATCGCAAGCTAAAATCAAGCTTTGCCGCTGAGTATCAATCAAAACCATCGCCAGTGGCTCGGATTGCTTGACTACAAACTCGTTTCCGCGATGTTGGTAAGCATTTAAACAATCTTGCAACTGGCTAGCTTTTGAAACCGAATTCAGAGCCATCAAAAGGCATTGATCAGTTTGTAAGAATGCATCGGTATTCACAGCTATGCCGTAGCCTAAGCCATTCAGAAGCACCAAATTTTCATTTGGTGCCACTCTTTTAAACAATCTCGGCAACTCGTCATTTTGGAGATTAGCTCCAAGCCATCCAATATATTTTATCATTGCGGTAAATTAGATCGGTTAATTTCTGAAATCAATGCTAAAAGCCCTTCCGTGGTTTCCTGCCAAGAAAATCCTTCCGCATATTGTCGGGTTTTTTCTCGGTCAGGGTAATTAACAAACAAACGCTGAACGGCTTCAACAATACCTTGAACGCTTCGCTCATTACATAACACCCCGGCTTCCGGCGTTTGAACAACTTCGGGCGTACCCCAAATACGAGTGGCAACCACTGGCGTTCCACAGGCCATCGCTTCAAGCAACACATTAGCCCACCCTTCGCGACTGGAAGCTAATACCAGCGCGTCGGCACGGCTATATAATTCAGGTAGTCGTTCTTGAGGAACCTCTCCAACAAACTTAACACGTTCTTGAACACCGTGCTTTTTCGCTAATGACTCTAATTTTTCCCGCCACTCACCATCGCCAACGATTACCAGTTGATAGCCCGGCAAGGAAGCCATGGCCTCAATTATTAAATGATGACCTTTTCGTTCGATCAAATAACCTACACTAATCAATTGCTTGCTTTGCAAATTTCGTTTTTGCCTTGTTTCATCGATTGCTGTTGGGTGAAATAAATTCAGATCCACACCGTTTCTAAACACGCGAGTAGAATTTTCCGCAAAACCGATTTCCAGCATGCGTTGCCGCAAAGCTTCGCAAACGGCAAGATTAAACTTCGCAACCTTGCCTGCCCAAACCATCATTTTTCTCGGAATTAAAAAATCAGAAATTAAATTAATATCCGTTCCTCGCGCGGTAATCATCAAGGGAATTTTTAGAACCTTTGAGACTATCGCGGCGGCTACTCCATCGGGATAATAGTAATGTGCATCAATAACATCAAAACTACAACCTCGTTTATATAAATATCGAATCTCTCGTAAAATGCAAATGGCGAGAAATATCGGCGTAATCAACATTCCTATTTTTGGAATGACAAGGTACCTTGGATGACATACATAAATTCCATGCCATATCTCATGCCTAGGGACATCAACTAATTTAGAATACTCCGGGAAAAATCTCGACTTGAACGGAAACCATGGCACTGGCGCGATCACATTTATATTGACATTATTACTTTTATGAACATGTTTAATTCTAGTTTCAACAAACACGCCGTGTCTAAATTGAATAGAGTTTGGGTAAAGTGAGGTTATTACAAGGCAGTTTATAGCGCTCATTGTTTCGATAATAGTTCCATAAATACACCTTGTACTTTTTTCGCATTCTCATCCCAAAATAGATTTTTGTCCGTTATAGTTTTCCTAGCCATACTGCCAAGCGAACCCCTTAATTCTTTTGAAGAACATAATCGCTCTAATTGCCTTGCAAATGAGACCTCTTCTTCCGGATTAAATAATAACGCATTTTCATTATCAATTAGGATTTCCAATATATTCTTCCTGTTAGGAGCCAGAATTGCTTTACCTAAGACCATATATTCAAAAAGTTTCAGCGGTGATGCATATTCGACGACATCAGGCTGTAAGGCGATATCAAAAGCATTTACGTAATCGGCCACTTTATGTCTATCTACGACACCAATAAAACTAACCCGGTCATTAATACCCAACCTTTCGCTCTGCTGCTGTAGCTCCTGCATTGCTGGTCCATCACCTATTAATAATAAATGCCAGTTTTTATCCAGGTTTTCACTTATCGATAACAATACTCTGTCAAGCCTATGCCACGTCCTAACAAAGCCAACAAATCCAAGAATTAATTTATCATTTAAGCCCAAATCGTCCCTAATATTTTTTCCGGAATTGAAACCTGAAAATTTTGTTTGATTAATTCCATTGGGAATAACCAGACATCGCTCAGAATTACCCGTTTCCGCCAATACCATTTCGGCTAACACGTGTGTAACGGGCAATACATAATCTGCTTGCCGCCAAACCAATCTTTCCGACCATTTTGCTAAAAACCGTAACTGGATACCATGATTTTTTTGTCGCTCAAAAAATAGTGGTGCATTAACTTCTAAAACCAAAGGCAACTTAAATAATTTTTTTGCCAATATTCCTGAAATAAAAAATAAATTATAGCGTTCATAAATGCAATCAGGTTTATTTTTTAAAATTGATATAACAAGCTTAAATAAATCAAAAAAACAATAACTAAACTCAATAAGCTCATGTATAAAGCCCGGTAAAAAACTGCGTAAAGACTGAACCGCTCCGGAACTTTTACCAAAGTCTTTTTTTGTCAGCTGCGCAGGCTCGACCACCACCACCTCATGACCAATTTTTCGCAATGAATTTATCATTTCTTCTATATGGACATACTGCCCATCTTTAGAAGCAATGCGATGATGATAAAGAATCTTCATGTTTGGTAATTACCCTATTTATATGAAACCCAATAACGCCTAGAATTATTATATAGTCCGCAAACGACCAGGCTCGAAATTAGCAATAATTCATGCTGCATAACCCATTATATCAGCTATACCTTTAATTATTATTATAATAAAATACAGCCCATTGATCCGGCTCTGTGACATCTGAAGTTTCAGGATTAATTTTTTCGATAAAGCCCCGAAATACGTGAGCCTCATCAAAAAATCCAGTAAAAGTTAAACTATTTAAGGGCGCGCTGTATAATATTGGAAGTATATATAAAATTATTTAATTTACAATTTAACAAGTTTTCCATATACAGATTGATATTTACTAACAACCTTTAACCAACTTCGCTCATCTTTCACATAGAGCCTAGCGGATTTTCGTATCCCATCCCAAACTCCTTTGTCATTGATTGCCATTAAGACAGTTTGAACTAACGACTCCTTATCGCCAGCCTTAAACAAATAACCTGTTTCATGATCGCGAATATACTCGCGATGCCCTCCTACTTCTGACGCCACCACAATACAACCCATTGCCATCGCTTCCAATGGTTTTAGTGGCGCCGATAATTCTGTCGATCGAGTCGAAAAACTAGGATAAATCAAAATATCAATTACATTATAGTAGCGCTGAACCTGATCATGAGGGACTCGCCCGATAATCGACACAAACGCCTGTAAATCAAGTGCCTTGATTTTGTCTGTAAGCTGTCTTCTCTGCGGTCCATTACCCACAAGTAAAACTCTGACATTAGGCTGACTTCGAATAATGGCGGATAAGGCGTCCAAAAGCAGCAACAATCCTTCATAAGCATAAAATGAACCGATAAAACCCAGCACTTGCTTGCCGACCAAATCTAACTCTTGCGTAAGTTCAAGGTCGGGAGAGTCTCTGCGGGTAAACTTATCGATATCGACTGCATTTGGAATCACTGTGACGTTATCTGCTTTTACGCCCCGACTAATAATATCGCTTCTCAGTCCTTCGCAAATAGTGGTTATAGCATCGGCACGCTTGAGTACATGAGTTTCCAATGCTTTAGAGATTCGATAACGCAGGCTCCCTTCGTTTGTGGTGCCGTGATTCACTGCCGCATCTTCCCAAAAAGCCCTGCATTCATAGACCAATGGAATATGGTATTTTTTTGACATGCCCAATGCCGCCAAACCGTTCAATGCCGGGGAATGCGCATGCAAAACATCGGGTTTGATTCGCGGAATAATTTCGTCCAGACGTTTTTCCAGACTTTTGACAATTGCCCATTGATTAACGGCAGAGAAGTTTGCAAAAACGCCTTCCGGATCGGGAGAGCGGTAAAAGTCAAAACCATCGACAGTTTCCACGGCTGAACGTCCGCCAACATGTTTTGCAGAGGTTATATGAAAAGTTTCCCAACCCAATTTTCGCTGCTCATCAAGAATAGCCTGAGTACGGAAGGTATAACCACTGTGTAAAGGAATGGAATGATCTAAGATATGCAAAACTTTCATGTCACGAGTGTTTTTTTAATTTTTGTTTTTATTATCGATCATTTCCAAAATTTAATGCGTTTCTTTTCCTGTTAACCTCATCCAAGCTTTTCTGGATAAATGTGGCACTAATAAATACAAAGGCATTTTTAGCCAATGGGATCGCACATAGAGCATCCATCTAGATACGCCAATGTAGATACTTTCATCGCTGGTATGATTTGGCATCAAAGCATTCAGATATAAAAAGTCGTATATTTTTCGCATTAAATAATTAGGCTCATAAGACTTTAACATCATAAAAACTTTATCTGGAATTGGCGTATAAAGCATTTTATTTGTATATCGAACGGCATAATACAAAGGCAATTCTAATTGTAGTTCGCGTGCCCTGCCTACAAAAGTCTCCCAACACTCATGCTGCTCATCAAATTGATTAAACAGCATATCTAAATCAGTTAAATCACGAAATCCATTTTCAAATTCTCCACCATAAAAAAGATGAGTTGCGCTATGCAAAATCATATCCATTAGAGACAGCGTGTAGCATGTTTCCTTTAAATTTACTGCATTTAAGTTATGCCAAAGTTTTTTGGCATCTGGCTTTAATATAGATGTTGGCGGAATAATAGTGTGATGAACATCCAAGACGGATTGACGCTTTAAATTACGTAAAGGGGGAATTTCATGCATCCAGGTGCGATAGTACTTTTGTTCATAGGCATCCAGACTACTAGTAATCCACCCATTATGTACCAAAGCTACTTCTGCTTTATCGATCAGATCCTTGCTTACCAGAATGTCTATATCCCCAAAAACTCGACCTTTAGCAGCAGCACAGGAACTTACAATATACGCAGCACCTTTGAGTAACACGAATGGAACTCCTGCGTCATTCAGAACGTTGGTAATATCTTTCAATTCCCAATTAACGGATCTAATATTTGCCTCAAATATTTTTAATGCATTCGACAAATGTAGCCTAGGCTTTTCAGGTACCAAATAAAATTCGTCTCGTTCCTTAAGTAAATATGCAATTCTGGCAAGTAAATTTGCGCCCCGCGCTTGTCGAATCAGCCCCCCCCAATCTTTAACGATAACCTCACAACTTGTGCCATCTTTCCCATAATATCTAAAAAACTCAATTATTTCACAACGCACTCAGCCAACCCTATAAGCCAAACTGTTCAAACAGCATTATCGCCTCCCTCAAAGAATGATATTCAAATTCATAAACATCACAGTCAACAATTAATTTTTTAATAGCATTAAAACCTACGGCTCCTAAGACATTAAAATTAAAGCTATTTTCGGCCACTTTCATAAAAGCGTGATGTTTATTTATTGGCTTTAACAAGTTATTTGAACCAAGAGTATAGCGGGGAAATATAATTCTTGATGGAATTGCCGGAATATCTATACATGAAAGGCATTTTTCAAACGTGCGCATATGCCCTAAAGTACCTTTTATTGTATTAGGAACTATACTAGTGATAACAGCCTTATCAGAAAAGTTTTTTATGATATCGATTGACTGATTTTTTAAACTAATAGGCCTTGGTATAGGATAAATACGCCCATTTACCAATGAAAGCAAAGTCATTTCATCTGACAATAACCGCCAACCACTACAAACTAAAGCAGCACAAAGAGTACTTTTACCGCTACCAGGAACGCCTGGGAGAATGATTGCATAACCATCTCTTTCAACTACCGCAGCATGAATAATCAAATACTGATGAGATTGATTTGCCACGCACCAATTTAGCCCCCATTCAAACATTGCTCCAGCTTGTGGCAACGGCAACGGTAAAAAAGGGTAGTAGTTATCAAAGGAAAAAATTGCCTGTTGATAAATAAAACGCCTTAAATTATTGGGAAATCCAATAGACACTTGAAAGTCGATAAATTCATCTTTACTCACAAGCTTAAAGCCGCCGTAAAGCCCTATCAAATGCTCTGCAACACTGGGCACAGACGATTTTAAGCATACTGTGAACGGGCCTATTTTTAATCCCAAACCGTCGCTTGAAATGCACCTAGTGAAGTTGCTTTTATTCAACTCAGACAGTCTCAAGCAACATCCCTTTTAATGCTTTCAACTATATTTAAAGATCGGAATTCTTGGATTAATTCCTCAACGAAAACCGACAGTTCTTCAGTCACTTCCCGATTTAAGTAGTTAGCAATATTTACCAACAAATCGTAACGCGAACAAGGACGTTCATAAAACATAAAGAATACTTTTGCACTCAACTCATCCAAATAATGACATTCGCACGATTCGGCATTAAAAACTATGCAACCATCTTCTTCAGGAACATGAAATACTTGTAAGCATTCACACCTACTAATACAATCAGTCACAAGAATTATAATGCCGATTATTTAAACCTTTTACTTTGAAAAAACTCAGAGATGATAATTAGCGTCAACATAATCAGCAAATGACGCATATGGCGCTGGAATAGGAGTTGCGCCGCTGACTAGTCCAAGAAATTGCTGATAATTCATAATATAATGCTGGCCTGTAGCAGCGGCATATTTTATATTCAAAAGAGCCGCCATGTAATGCAAATGGGCATCAGCATTACTAGCAGTATTTAAATATTCTCTGGCGTAACTGTTACCTGTTATTCCTGATGGAAAGGAATAACCCGAAGGAAATACAAATTCATTTACTTTAGAACCGCCATCATAGTGATTCCATTTTTGACCACTTTTTCCGGGTTTTAAGGTTCCATAATTAAAGCCAGCTTGTAGCCATTGTGATGGACTTCCATCACCGGTTGGACCTTTCCATGCGCCCGGCGACCACCCACCCCAACAGGATGATACAGCGTGAGACTGGTTAATTGATAGCGCATTAGACAAGCATTGGGCACCAAAAACAGGCTTACTAGCAAGGCTAACAATAACCGGTGCCGCGATACCTGACTTTGCGAATGAACGCCTGGATTTGTTAACTGCAGAGCTTTTGTCTAAATCGGCAAGCAACCTGTCTTGATTGTTATTTTCTATACTCATTGTATTTACCCCAATATTTTATATCCGTTAGACTCTAGCAAATCAATTAACACCTGTCCATTGCCCACTAGGGCAGTGTCATTAAATATTACATGTTATTTCGCAGAAACGCTTCAAACATTAGCAGCGACCAAATCGGCGCACTGTAATCGCGTAATCCAGCTTGGTGTTGAGTAACAATATGTTGTAAAAATGACGTGTTGAACCAACCTGTTTGTTTCAGCGTATCACCTAACAAGGCATTTTGCACCCGCTGCTTAAGCGGCCCTCTAAACCAGCTAGCCAGTGGTACAGCAAAGCCCATTTTGGGTCGATAAAGAATATCGTCGGGCAAATAGGTCTCTAAAGCTTTTTTAAAAATATATTTACCCTCCCGACCATGCAATTTCAAATCCGGGGGCAAGGCAGCCATCCATTCCACCAATTTATGATCCAATAACGGCACTCGTACTTCCAGGGCATGCGCCATGCTGGCCCTGTCGACTTTTGTCAGAATATCGCCCGGCAGATAAGTTTTCAAATCCAAGTATTGCACCATAGACAGCGGGTCGCCAGGTGCTTGTTTTTGATAGCGCCGAAATACTTCTATAGCTTGATAACCTTGCAGTTGGCTTTTCAACTGATCACTGAACAATTGTTCACGTATCTCATTGGACATGACGGAGACACTGTGAAAATAACCGGATATGGAATCGCGACCGATTGATTCCAATGTCGATTTCGCTCGCAGAAACTTCGGCGCCCAATCCAGTTTGGGATAAATGCGACCCAAGGTAGAAAATAGCGGTACGCGCAAGGCATCCGGTAACAAACTACGCATTCTATCTTCGTAAGTATGCCAACGATGGCGACGATAACCGGCCAGGCTTTCATCGCCACCATCACCGGATAACACCACAGTGACCTGTTTCTTGGCTAATTCGCACACCCTATAAGTCGGCAATGCGGAACTATCGGCATAAGGCTCGTCATATAAACCCGAGAGCTGATCGATTAGACCAAAATCGTCCGGATCGACTTGTTCAACCCTATGGGCAGTGTGGTAACGTTCAGCGACCTGGGCGGCAAATTGCGATTCGTTGAACTTAGGATCGCCAAAAGAAATCGAGCAGGTATTAACAGGATCGGATGACAACCCCGCCATCATGGCCACCACTGCGCTGGAATCCACACCACCCGACAAAAACGCACCCAACGGTACATCGGCCATCATGCGAATGTTAACTGCTTCCCGAAAGCGTTCGATTAAATCTTCGCCAGTTTCCCCCACATCTCTGTTTTGCCCTGACTCAAACTTAACATCCCAATATTGTCGCGGTTGCCATTGTTGCAGGCCTTTTTTTATGGTTAAGCAATAACCCGGCTCCAGCTTATAAACCCCCTGATAAATCGTTTTAGGGTCGGGAATGTAGCCAAAGCCAAAATAATCTTCGATAGCAGTGGGGTCGATTGTTTTGGGTAACAGGGGATGCTGCTTTAATGCCTTCAGCTCGGAACTAAAAATAAATTGGTTATTAGATAATTGCGCATAAAACAATGGTTTGATGCCTAACCGGTCCCGGGCCAAAAACAGGGTTTGCTGTGTTCTATCCCAAATTGCAAATGCGAACATGCCGCGCAAGCGCTCGACGCATGCTTCACCCCAGGCTTGCCAAGCATACAATATAACTTCTGTGTCGCAATGAGTTCTAAAAGCATAGCCAAGGGTTTGCAGTTCTTTCCGCAGCTCGGGAAAGTTGTATACCTCACCGTTATAGGTCAGCACTACATTTCCATCCTGACTGTGCATGGGTTGTTGGCCACTGGACAAATCGATAATGGACAGACGGCGATGCCCGAACCCCAAACCTGGTTCGGTATGTAAACCGCCCTCGTTCGGCCCCCGGTGGAATTGCGATTCATTCATCCTCGACAACAAATCCCGATCGATTTCGGATTTTTCATGAATGTCAAAAATACCCACTATGCCGCACATATTAGCTCCTCAGGGCTTGGTTATCGTCTGTCATACACCGCTTGATAGCGTGCCACCATGCTATCGAGTGAAAATTCCTGCCGAGCCCGCTGCAAAGCTGCTGCAGAAAATTGCTGTCGTTTACTATCGTCAGTGATAAGCAATTGCAAGGCAGTCGCCATTGCCGACACATTTTCCTTTTCTACTAAAAGACCGGTTTTTTCGTTGATAACCAATTCAGGATTACCACCCACACTTGTCGCAATGACAGGCAAACCGGTTGCCATGGCTTCCAAAATGGTATTTGAAATCCCTTCAGCTTTAGAGGGCAGCACAAACACGTCAAAACCGCGCAAAATTTGCGCAATATTGTGGCACTCCCCCGGTAACCAGGCATTGGCTTCCAAACCATGTTTTTCAAGCAAATTGACAGCTAACTCTCGTAAAGGCCCATCGCCGATAATCGCTAACCGGGCTTTCTCAGCGAAAATAGCCGACTCTTGACAGGCCAGTATATAGGCTTTCACCAAGGTCAATTGATCCTTTACGCCATGCATTCGCCCAACGGTGCCGACCAGAAATTTATTGTCCAACTGCAATGGACAATTTTCAGGCATTTGCCGCCGGCCTTCCCGAGGATAAAACAGATCCGTGTCGACACCATTACAAATCCGGGCGATTTTTTTGGCGGGGATACCTACTTTCTTCTGCAAATAATCATGCAGTTGTTGGGATAAAGGAATGAAACGGTGGATTATCAAGCCCATTAAAAACCGCAACCATCGGTATTTAACATTGTTACCTTCCGGGTCGAATACATCCCAACCATGTTCACCCTGCACCCTGAAGGGAACCCCTGCGAAAAAGGCGCATAGTTGGTATTCGATAGCGGCCAAATTGCGGGTATGCACCAGCGTAGGCTTAAGTTGTTTAAGTAATTTATAGACCTTTACAAAAGACTCGACATCCTGACCCGGTTTTTTATGTATCTCATAAATCGCCACATCTGGTCGCTGGATGCGCTGGCTAAAATCAGTACTGTCGGTCAAACAGATAATGGCGTGCCGGTAGCTATCTGTCGGCATGCGATTGATTAGATTGACCAGACCGTTCTCCAGCCCACCGACACCCAGGCGGTATATGATGTGTACAATCAAAGGCGGTTGCTCAGACAAGACTTTCAATCCCCTTGTCGGACAACATTTGGCATAACCTTTCTCCGTTATGCTGCCAACTAAAATCAGCCTGCACATAACGGCGATGCTCTGCAACAGCCGTCATAGGCTGTTGCAATATCTTGACAACTTGGCTGGCAAATTCTTGGGGGTTATCGGCTACCGCTATTTCTAAAGACTGATTGCCGGGAATACCTTCCATTGCCGCAGAGGTTGCCACGATGGGCTTAGCCATCGCCATCGCTTCAAGTACTTTGTTTTGTATTCCCCGGGCAATCCGTAGCGGGGCCACGACCACACAGGCATGCGCCACATAATTTCTTACATCGTCGACCCGACCTGTGACGATGACCGATGCATCATTGTCCGCAAGCTGCTGCACAGCCTTAGTCGGTTTTGAACCCACAACATAAAATCGCACCTCCGGGACTTGTTCTTTCACCCAAGGGAATACTTGCTGAGCAAACCAAACCACGGCATCGACATTAGCCCAATAATCCATGGCCCCGGTAAAAACAATGGCGGCTTGGTTTTTTGCAAACGGATTGGCGAATGACAATTGCGGGTCGAAAAACTCAGTATCGACACCATTATTGACAAAACTGATCTTATCGGCATTTTCGGGAGCCAATTGTTTGAATAACTGAGCTTCTTGCTCAGATACAAACACAGTCGATTTTGCCAAACCGGCGGTATGTGTTTCAAAATCCAGTAATTTTTGCGCTTCACGTTGATACACCCAACTTCCCGGCCAATTTTTACTGCCGGCATATTGCCGCCATTTATCGGAATCCACATCCACAAAATCGGCTACTAAACTTACCTCAGGGTGGTTTTTTAAATATTGCGCCATCGGTGAAGAAAAAATTAACGCATATTCAATGTTTTGTTCTGCAATAGTATTGTCTACCCAAGCCTGCAAAGCTGAGTTGCGATAGTACGGCAAACTCAGCGCTTCGCCGGTCAAAAATCCCGTCAAACTTTTCAACTTGCCGAATTTAGGCTGCAAATCGATACAAAAACTATCTTTGCAATAAACCTTTAGTGTATCGATATATTGTTTATCATCCGGATCGTCGATAAAGGTACCCAAGTAAACTTCATACTTCTCTGCTAAGGCTTTCAAAAAATGAAACGAGCGAATCTTGTCACCTTTATTGGGTGGATACGGAATACGGTGCACCAAATAGAGTAACTTCGTCATGGCCGAATCACCCCAAGTCTTTAGCCAGCCAAGGCCCGACCAGTTGGCTTACCGGCAATGGCAATCGTTTCCAGGCCGCAATAAACAATTGATATTTAGGATTAAGCGGGTTGATATCGGGAATTTGTTGCGCATTAACCAGATCGACTTCATAGAACAACGGCTCAGGTTCGAAGCCCCAATGCTTTTTAAATCGATAAGAGCCGGTGCCCTCTTTACTGCGGCCATAATCGAATACTTTACAGCCCTTATCAACCGCGCGACGCATGACCTCCCAATACATGAAATCGTTGCCTTTTAAATCACGGGCTAAATCGGTACCACCGCCGTAGTAAGGCAACACTTCGTCTTTATAATAAAAACTCATGACGCCAGCGACTAAGCGACCTTCATGTTCGATAATCAAAATTTCACAATCATCCGCAAAGACATTTTTCAACACTTGAAAATAACGTTTGGGGAAGACCGGCGTCCCTAAATTTCTTACGCTTTCCGAATAAGCCTGGTAAAAACGATCAACTGATTCATCCACTACGCCATTCAAACCGGCTTTGATACCCGCCCGCACCATGGCGCGTTGTTTACGCGGAATCGCAGCCATGTTCTTTTCGTGGTCGCTTTCCAGGTTTTTTCTGAAAGTGACATAAAGTTGCTTATGCGGCCAATCCGGATGCTGTTGCTGGCGATTACGCATCTCCAGACAATCTACCCCTAATTCCCGCGCCAGTTGTTGGGCTCGGTTTTGTAATGCAGCAAACGCTTGGTCATTGTTGGCAACGATACCACCGTAGACGCAAAAAGCACTGGAAATTAGCGTATTACCAAACAACAAACTATTGATATGCACTAAAGGCAGAATGCCGGTAATTTGGCCCTCTTGTTCAGCATAGAAGTAATAGGTTTTATGCGAAAAGGCTTGCTGTATAACCGACTGCCACGCAGACAGATGGAAAAAGCTGGCTGCATCGGATGCGATGACATAGTTATCCCAGCGCTGGTAATCAGCCGGTTCAAGTAGTTTAATCATGTTGGTGCTTTAGCAAGTGGTTTGCTTAAAAAAACATTTTGCATGGTATCCCAGGCAAAATCATTTAATAAGTTATTGAGACGATTTTCTACCCGACTTAAATTCAAATAGTGTCTGAATCGCGATTTGAACGGCAGATTTTGTTGACGCGGTTGCTGCGGATCAATTTCCCACGGATGAAAATAAAAAATACCCGCTTGTTTCTCCACTGAATTCAAGTATTGATAAGCTGCTTTGGAAAACAGGTAAGGATATAAACGAAAAAAACCTCCCCCTCCGCAGGGTATGTTTTTACCCATAACCTTTAAAGTGGTGATCGGCAATTCAATCAATTGTTGGGTATTGTCCGGCCTAAAAGCAAATCTAGGCGCAGAAGGCATGCCATATAAATCATGCTTGACCGGATAAATGCTGGAGCTATAAAGGTGTCCCTCTTCTTCCAAAACCTCTAGAGCCCAAAGATTCTTAGCGCCTATCGAGTAACTGGCGGCCCGATAGCCAACTACCGTTTGCCCGGAGACATCTTCCAACAGCTTTTTAGTTTTTCTGATGTCCGCACGAAATTGTGCCGGCGATTGCTCTGTGACCCGAATATGCTCATATCCGTGCGACGCCAATTCATGACCTTCCGCAACAATGCGTCGCACTAATTCAGGATATCGTTCTGCTATCCAGCCCAACGTAAAAAAAGTGGCCCTAACCTCATGCCGGGCAAATAAATCTAGAATACGCTCGGTATTGTCCACAACCCGATGCTGCAGAATATCCCACTGCGATTTTTCAATATGATTTTCAAATGCCGAGACTTGGAAATAATCCTCAACATCGACTGTCATGGCATTAGTGATTAACTGACGTCCCATAGGAATTTAGTTGCCTGGAAGATAGCGATGAATAATTTCCGCCACGATGCGTTGCGCTGCCAGTCCATCCCAGTATTCAGGGACGCGTCCGCTTTTACCGCCACTGGTTAATACCTCATCTACGCACTGCATGATTTTGACGGGATCTGTGCCCACAATCGTATTAGTACCTTCAGTAACCGTAATAGGCCGCTCGGTATTTTCGCGCAAAGTAATACACGGCACTCCCAAAGCGGTAGTTTCTTCCTGCAAGCCACCGGAATCGGTCAACACCAGTTTTGCAGACCGCATCAATCCCAACATTTCCAGATAACTTACCGGCGGGAGAAGAACTACGCGCTGTTCAGACAATTCAGCTAATAAGCCGGCCTGACTGATCTTCTGTTGGGTTCTAGGGTGTACCGGAAAAATAACCGGCAATTTCTGGCTCAGCTCAGAAATAATTTTAATCAGACGCGCCAGTGTGGCTTGATCATCGACATTTGATGGGCGATGCAAAGTAAGTAGGGCGTAATTATTTTCCGAGACCGTTTGCGTGCAGGCATAGTTATCGAGTGTATCCCGCAGTGACGATGCTTGATTACAGTTATTCAGTAAACTATCAATCATCACATTTCCTGCAAAACATATTCGATCTTCAGATATGCCTTCTTTCAGCAAATTACTAGCTGCATCCCTTTCAGTGGTCAATAACAAATCGGATAGTTGATCAGTTAATATCCTATTTATTTCTTCAGGCATTTCCCTATCATAACTACGCAAGCCAGCCTCCACATGTATCAGCGGAATCTGTTTTTTCACTGCCACTAATCCACAAGCAACGGTGGAATTGACATCGCCGACCACCAACACCGCAAAAGGATTTACGTCGTCAAGAACTGGTTCGAATTTAAGCATAATATTGGCGGTTTGTACTGCATGAGTACCTGAACCTACTCCCAAATCCATATCCGGCTTGGGGATACCTAATTGTTGAAAAAAAGTATCCTTCATGGCTTGATCGTAATGCTGACCGGTATGAACCAAATACGGTGTTATTAAATGTTTAACATTTTGCAAAGCCCGCATAATAGGGGCCATTTTCATAAAATTTGGCCGGGCCCCGACCACACAAACCAGCACTTGCGGCTGTGTAGTGTTATTTTTTACCGCTGTCATAAACCGTGTCCATATCGAGCTGAATTAAAATTGCTTTTCTAAGCAAAGCCTTTTCCTTATTAGCAATATTATGAAGATTAAGCACCTCGCTTTCCAAGCGCAGCAAACGATCTTCAAATGATCCTGCTTCAGCACCGGAATAACGATTTGCTGACATTGAAGACGATGCGGTCTGCTCCTCGCGATCTTCGAGCTTCATCTCTTCGTTTACTTCAGAAATGACTTTTTCAACAGCTTGACTATCTAAAATACTTAACTCTTCTAAATAACCAAATAGTAACAACCGATCACACAAAGAATTGATGCGCCGAGGTGTACCCGCCGAAAAATCATGTATATCCGAGAAAACGTTAGGGTCAAACTCCGGCTTACCTTGCCACCCAGCGGTTTGCAACCGAAATAAAATATACTCTTTAGTTTCATCTTCATCCAGCGGATCAAGATGAAACGTAGAAACAATACGCTGCTTTAATTGCTCCATATCAGTCGCATATATGGTGCGTTTTAATTCTGGCTGTCCAACCAGAAAAACCTGGAAAACCGGCGTACCGTTTACATCCAGGTTAGTCAACATTCGTAATTCTTCCAACGATTGTTTGGGCAAATTCTGCGCTTCATCAATAATCAATAATAAGCGACGCCCTTCCCTCGCCTTCTCAATAATAAACTTTTCAAAGCTATTTAATAGACTCGCTTTATCATTATGCAAATATTGAAAACCAAATGTCGAAGCTATCAGTCTTAAGGTATCTTCGGGCCCGACTTGAGAGGTCATCATGACGCCAATCAATAATTTATCTTTATTAAGGTTTTTAACCAGACTTTTAACCAACATAGTTTTACCGGTGCCAGGAGAGCCGGTTACCAACACAAACCCTTCTCCCTGTGTCAAACCATACTGCATATACGCCAGGGCGCGTTTATGCACCGAACTTTGAAAAAAGAAATCAGGATCAGCGCTTAATTGAAATGGTTTTTGGCTTAAGTTGTAAAATCCGTCGTACATAAATTTAAAGTGGAAATTTTAAAAACGAACCGCAAAATTAGCTGTAGCGCGATTCTCTGTGTAGTCGTTTAAAGAAAAGTCAGATTGTTGATTGATATGTCTTAACTCTAAACTGGTATTCATCAGTAATGGGCGCCCCAAATTAATAGGCACACCTCGAGTCACCCCCAAAGCCACATCATATCGCTTACTATTCACTGATGAGGCGCCGCCACTATCCGTGGATTGCCAGTTAGGTCTTAAATAGAAATTCAATCTAGGATCGAATTGCCAGCGCCAACTCGCAGAAGCACCATATACATCATCCTGCACTAGGCTCGGTTCGTAATTTCGATGTGTATTGTAAAAAGACGCATTGTAAAAACTTTTTCCAGTTTGAAAGGTAAATGACAACTTAGCGTTTTTGCTAATAATCACATCGTTACCTAAACCCAAATTCGGTAAATTTGAATTAAGCACCAGAAGCTGTTGATCCGTGTCGCCAGACACCGCCCCCCCAGTGGGGTCGGAGAATATTTGTTGATCGGCTAAAACTTGTTGAACTGTTGTAGTATCCTGAGAATAGGTAAAATTAACAGCTGCCTGTTTTACACGATAGTTTAAATTAGCATTCCACGTATTACCGGTATTTAGTCCAATATCTTTATTTTGATACGTAACAAACGCAGATAGATTTGCGGATGGATTAACGCGAATAGTGACATGTTTATTGTTCCCATATCCTGCCTCGAGGGAATAGAATTGACTAGGATTCCATTGCGCACCAAAAGTATAAAAGAAGCCATTATTAATACTATTTGATGAGGTTTGGAAATCGTTATTTTCGTAACCGGCATGAACAAAAACATTATATTTCCGATTAAAATAATAACGAGCATCGCCAGTATAATGCTCAAAACGAACATCACTCCCACTTACACGACTTTGATCTTGAGATGAATAATTTAAATTCCATCTCATCGTATTAAATTTACTACCGCTTGACAGCCTGGCCTGCCTTGAAAAAGTCTCGGAATCAGAAATTTGACTCAGCAAAGGTGAAGAGGTTGTATTTGAATTTGCATTATCAAAAGAGGATTTTTGATAGCCGACTTTAAGCAAACCATTGGCATATTGCCCGAAATGAGGTGTCCAATACGGTGAAATATTGAAGTTTTTCGACTCTACTCTGCTGCCGTTTCCGGTTAAATTATCTGTAGTTATAAAGGTATTACTAATATTTTGTTGACTGATCGAACTACTCGTTTGCAAAAAAAGAGTATTCCGCAAAGCCTGATATAACGAACTCATTTGCAATTGATGGTTTATATCAATTGCATCGCTTCCTCCGGCATTATAAAGCCCTTGTAACCTATAGTTTAAATTTAGATTACTCCAGGGTGAAGAACCATACATTGAAATTCCGGGAGAAACCTCGGAGACAAATCCACTTTTCTTAGCATTATTCGACAATGCCAGATTATCAGAAAACACTTCGCTCATCGAGAGATTGGGACGAATACGCCAATCAAAAGCTAAGGCGCTCTCCGGAAATAAAAATCCAAATGACAATAAAATTGCAAATAACTTGTATGTTATTTTATGCAATTTAATACCATCTTTATCAATGACCATACTTACCATAACCATAGTTATATCCGTATAGATCAAGCTCCTTTTTGGTTTTATTGAGAAGAGTCATAACCACATCACAATTCGCTAACTTTGAAATCGACTCGTTAACAACATTTTGAGGTGTCTCCTCTGCGGCAATCACTAAAACAACTTGCCCAACTAACTCAGCAAGGATCTGAGCTTGTGTGGCCACTAACAAAGGCGGCGAGTCAAAAATTACAACCCTATCTTTATAACGTCGACTGACCTCTTCAGCAAACAAATACATTCTCTGGCTGGATAATAACTCTGTCGAATATTTATGTCTTTTACCTGCAGGAATGACATTAAGGTTAGATAAATCAGTTTTCAACAAAATATCCGAAAAATTAATTTTATCATTTTCAAGATACTCTATTAATCCGGGAGATTGTTTAATACCTAATTGCCTGGACACACTAGGTCGTTCGACATCCGCATCAATCAATAATACGCTTTTATCCAGCTCGTTGGCTATACTTAAGGCCAAGTTTATGGATACAAATGTCTTACCTTCACCAGGAAGGCTACTACAAATTAATATCAAATTAGGGCGAGAAATCCCATTAATTTCTCCACCTTGAATATTATTTACTAAGGGGCGCTTGATAACTCTAAACTCTTCTGCCAATTGTGATTTAGTATCATTGTGATCAATAAACCCTTCGGCAGCCAAAACATTCCAATTTATGACAACTTGATTATCTTTCGGAATTATTGAATCATCGTCACTGGTAAAATTATCGCTTTCAATTAATGAATCATCTGGTTTATTTTTCTCTATTAAGCCTTGGTTATTTGCTTTTTTTAAAGCGTTTTCAATAATACTCATCAGACTTACCTATTATTACTTGATAAAATCAAATAACATAATACCAATATATCCAAATATTATTAACGTAATTGTAATTAATAATAACCAATCCATGCTTTTTGCCCTATTAATTCCAATACTTGTTAAGGATACACTACCTAAAGAAGGCAACCCTGTAACTACCCTAACCTGTCGACTAGACATATAAACAGGGCGAATAAAATATATCAGAAACGCAACACAGAACCCGCTAATGATTCCGCCAACCAAAATCAATGAATAGAAAAGTATTCTATTTGGAGAAGATGGCTTGCTTGGTCTGGTTGGTGGATCCGCTATCTTAAATTTTAGGCGGGAAGTTTGGTCATCTACTCGTTCGGTAATATGGGCTTGCTCGCGCCTCTCAAGCAATTCAGAATATTTGCCATTTATAGTTTGATAATCCCTATTAAGATTTTTCATCTCAGTTTCAATAGCAAGCCTTTCATTCAACCCGTGCTCAATCATATTGATCCTTGCTTTTATTGAGTCGATTAACGCCTGAATTGAAGCTACCTCTGCTTCAGAATTATCGTATGCAATCTTTAAAGTTTGCACATAAGGATTAGACATTTTCTGTGGCCCAATCCAATCGGTTTCCAGGGCAACATCCTTCTTGTTCAATTCTTTTTGCTCTTTTAAAGATGCTATTAATCGATCAATTGCCAATATTTCCGGATGATTTTCTGTATACTTAATCAGCATCTCTACTTTTTTATCTTTTAACGCAGAAATTCTTGAATCTTCATGGGAAACCTCCTCAGAGAGATTTGTTATACCCCAATCTTCATTTGATTCTTGAATACTTTTCACTTGTTCGCCCAGAACATTTTTTCTAGCTATCGCTTGCTCCTGATTTGAAGTTGCCGTATTAAGCTGCTCCTTTAATTGATTTAATAATTGGAACTGATCGGACTCACCTGCCAGATAATCCAAATTCGCTCTTTTAAAATCTTCCTTTGCTTTTTCAGCTTCTTGTAGTCTAATTTCATAATCCCTAATTTGTTGTTCAATAAAATGCTGAGCATCGGTGGCATCCGCCATAGCCTTGCCTTGGGCTTGCTCTGAAAAGACGGTAAGAACTGCTTGAACGACACTTTTAGCCGTTTCAGGATCTGTTGAAGAATAACCAATATCAAAAATATCCCTATCTCGAGCTCCCGAAATAGTAATATCCTTTTTCAATTTCTCAATAAAATCACTGCTAATTACCTCTCCTGTTTTTTCCGCCTTCAAATGAGATAACTCGATAATTTTCTCTAAATTAGGCCTGGTAAACATTAATTGTTGGATAATTCTAATTAAAGCGGAAACATCGGGCTCAATTACCATGCCACGCATCAATGGCCTTATGACTGTGGATGAGTCAATATGCACTTTAGCTTTTGATTCGAATTTATCAGGCATTGTAAAAACGAAAGACCAACCACATATGCATACCAATAAGGCAAATAAGATGGCCAACCGCTTGTACTTGAGGGTACCTTTTAAATAGAAATAGACTTCAGATAACTCTTGTTGCATTTTATTTAGGATACTTTATGTGAAATAACCAAATTTGATATTAAAAATATGCATCTGGGATGATCAAAATATCACCTGGCATCATTAATACATTTGCCGACAAATCAGCATCATCGATTAAGTCATCGATTCGCACTCGGTATGATTTAAGATCCCCATCTACCTTGCGGATTACACTAGCCCTGTTACCATCAGCATATTGATTTAATCCGATTTGAATAATCACATCAAGCAAAGTCATACCCCTTTCATAAGGTATAGCTTTCCCTTGGTAACGCCCAATGCCTCCGCCGCCAATTCCGCCGCCGCCAATTCCGCCGCCGCCAATTCCTCCCCCGACTCCTCCAATACCGCCTGATCCGCCACGTCCCCCTGAACTTCCTCCACCGATACGACCTATAACACGAATTTGCTGATCTCTTATTCCTTGAAAACCCGACACCATAACTACTACTTGCGGGCTTTTAACATAAACCTTTAAAACATTTTCTATATCTCTCGCTAGCTGATAAGGGGTTTTTCCATTCGCCAATAATTCCTCAACTAATGGCACTGTAATTTTACCGTCAGGTCTTACTACCGCAGTAGTAGATAATTCAGGATTACCCCATACAAAAATATTAACACTATCTCCAGGTCCAATTTGATATGTGTAATCAGCAGATTGCGTAACGTCTTCAAGTAACGGCTGAGCGCATCCACCTGTAATTATAAAAAACACGCATATAGTAAGTCTACGCCATGTAACATACAGTTTAGTCTTTATCATTTTTAAAAAACCCTGCCCCAAAAAACTATGATAATGGATGCCATTAATATTAACGATTACTTAATTTCTTTATTAGTTTTATCGCCTCGTCTTTACCAGAAAAACTCCGTTTCTGGCTATCTGCCAACGAGATTGACTGCTTCAATTCAACAAGTGCTGTTGCCTTATTATCATTGTTAAGATGAGCGACACCTAAATGATACCTAATTTCGGGCATTTTTGGCTCTTTTACAATCAGCGATTCAAGAATTTCCAATCCCTCTTTAACCTTACCGTTTTTAACCAAAGCCCAGGCATAAGTATCTTGAAAGTAAATATTATCTTCATTCTTAAGTTTTTCAGATAACGCAAAACCTTTTTGCTGGTCTTCAATTATATTAGAATCAATCAGCAAGGTTACAAGATTATTTACAGCTGTATTTGCGTCTGGATACTTGTATATAATTTTTTCATAAATTTTACGTGCTTCCTGCTTATTTCCAGTTTGTTCATCAAGACTAGCCATAGCCATTAATAGCTGTTCATTATCGGGGTTATCTTGTAAGCCTTTAATATAAACCTCTTTAGCCGCTGCGGAGTCTTTCTTTATAACAACAGTTAGTTTTGCCAAGGCCAGATAAAGAGGAACCGAATTGCTAGTCATATTTTTAATTTCTTTCTTCAAAAGCGCTTCAGCTTTAAGATAATCTTTATTAGCAATATATAGATCACTTAACACACCAAGAATGACTAGATCATCGTTATATTTGTGATGCTGACTTTCTAGAAATGCAATAGCTTTTTCACGCTGGCCAATTCCTTCATATGATCGTACCAAATTTATCATTGAATTAACATTAGAAGGAAAGTCTACCAATATTTTCTCATAAAGTTTTATCGCATCTAAAAACTTTCCTGTACCTTGCAGAATGTTCGCCTCTAAATACAATGGCATAGATTTGTTTTTTGAAAAAACGGCAATCCTCTGTACTGTTAACTGTGCGTCCTCCCACTTTTTTTCGGCAATATCTAATTCTGCCTTTTTTGCAAGAAATAATACTTGATTTGGCTTTGCATTTATAGCCTTATCTATCAATTGACGTGCATTTTCCATTTGATTAGCATTTGTATAAAGATTATATATAAATGTAAAGGCCTGGACATTAGCCGGATTTATCTCCAAAGCTTGCTTATGATATTTTCCAGCCTGCTTCTTATCATTTTTCATTGCATAAGCTTGACCTAATAGCACATAAGCGACATCAGAGTCATTCTTCAACCAAATAGTCTTATTCAGTAAATCAATTGCATCATCAACCTTATATTTCAAGAGATACAACTTAGCCCTTAAAAGGCTCGCCTCAATATTATCAGAATTCTCTGCCAATATATCTGAAATAGCAGTTTCAGCCTTATCATAATCTTTATTGATGAAATAACTTTCTGCAATAATTGCCTGCGCAGATTGACCCTCTTTACTTTTTCTATCCCTGTCAATAATTAACCGCAACCCTCTAATAGCCTCATCGATGTAATTATTAGACATCATCCATTTTGACAACTCTAATACATCTTCATTTTTACTTGTTTGGTTTAAAATTTTATCAAACTCCGGGACAACTCGATCTTTAAATTTTGCATTTAAAAACTCAAGCAATAAAATTTCAACCTGCACCTTATCTTGGCTGTCGGATACCATTTCTCGCAGCTGCGCCTCTGCAAGATCCAATTTGTCCGTCATTGCATACATCGAAGCCAAGTTAAATTTGAACTTTTCATTACCTGGATATAATGTAATTAATTTTTTGTATTCATTTATAACAGCATCAATATCTTTTTTATTAGAGCTTATTTTTATTTTTAATAATCTTAAAGGTAAATTCTTTTCATCTAAGTTCAAAGCCGTATCAACCAAACTATTTGCTCGGTCAAGCTGATTATCTTCAAATGCAATAGCGGCTTTTAAAGACAATGCATCAATATTTTTGGGATCAGTTGACAATACTGAATCAATTATAGCCGTTGCTTTATTATTATTTTTCTGCCTTATAAATGCAGAGGCTTTTAGTAACTTTGCCTCGTCATTACTAGGATTTTCTCTTAAAATAAAATCGGCTTGCTCCATTGCCTTATCTAACTCTCCAAATAATAAATTTACTTTTCCCAATTTTTGCCGTACTTCTAGCTTATTTGGATCAAGCTCAATTGCTTTCAATAAGTTGTCTTTCATGGACTTAAAGTTATTCACTTTTTCATCAGAAAGTGCCATGTAATAATAAGTATCGGCGATATTATCTCCTGCTTGACTTGATGTTTTTAACTCAAGAATAGCTTTCTCATATTCGCCTTTTTCAAATAGCTCTTTTCCTTTTTTTAAGTGGCTTTCCGCTACTTCCTCAGGCGTTTCACAAGCCGTTAGCAATATTGCTCCCAACACCACCATCATGGTGGTTCGTGCTTTAGTTTTATTTGGTTTACTGAATACCAAGGTATCCTCCATAACGTTTTTATTTTAAATAAAAAATAGATATTTTAATATTAAGAATAAATAGCATTTTTGATCCATTGGTATAAATCAAATAAATCCGGGTGCATATTCTCAAGTACCGACTGTGTCGTTATAAAATATGGCGCTCTAATTCCATGATAAAATACATCTTTACCAACTCTCTGAAAGTCAATGCCAGATCGGTGCATCAACCGCGGTAAGAATGGCTCCATCATCGCAAACACATTTGTACGATTATCCACTTCTGTCATCGCCGTTGCAGCGAGAAAACAAGCAACAGCAATCAAAGAACAGCTTCTCTGTTCTTGATCAGAGAAATTAAGACTGCGTATTTCGCCAAACCTTGTCAACGATTCGCCTGTGCGTCTACGAAATGCACCATCTACTGCGAGCCTTGAAATCTCACAAACTGAAGATCTTTCTAATTCAAATTTATCAATCTGATTATGATCGAGACTTGAGTTGCAAAATTTTTCTAATGGTAGTGGCGCGTTAACGGTGTCACCTAAAGCGGGTACCAACCGCACACAACCAGCTGGTGTATCAGTCCTGCGATGGATAACTAGACAATGTCGTGATACCTGATCATATTCATCCTTCTCTAAGCAGTCGGGAAATAAGTCAGTCGCTTCATATTTAAATTCTTCGCAGTAAACACGATATCTAACCCCGTATACTTGCGTTCTTTGAGTCTCGGTTATCGCCAACTCAACTTTGAAATGTTTTTGAAAACCTTCCACCAAGGATAAATTGGACTCATCGTTCATAAATAGCCCCAATCACTTGATTCCACACCTATGATTTTAAAGGTATTTATCAATATCATGCGCTTTTATACCCCAAGCTAAAAGCTTTTCGATACGGTCATTAGCAGTCTCCAAACGTATCGCCATTATTTCAAACAGACCTTTCAAAAAAAGATAGCCCTCTATGGGATGATCATCAAGGTAAACACTTAACATATCACTTCGAATTTCTAAAATGCTTACATCTGTCAACGCTATCACAGAAGCAGTCCTCCGATGCATACCATATAAACAGATATCACCAAACACCGACCCAGCGTCCAAATCACATAGGCCGGGGGTTATTTTTATGTCCTTTTCAAGTTCAGCTCCACCTAACACACGTACATTACCAACTTCGATAAGGAACATAGAACTTCCGAGCTCACCTTTTTCAATGATCTTTTCATTCGCTTTGTACCTTACACGACGCCATGCCGCACCTTCGACAAACTGAGGACTGTTTAAAATTTCATCAAGTACTTGTTTCATAGCAACCTAACATTCAACCCAGTCTAAATGCATACCAAAACTATCTGTTATATTACCTTACACAAAGTTTTTTATCTCCACCCAAAGGTCTTATGACCTACTGTAAAACATGGAAAACTACCTTTTTTATAGCTACCTTAGCAGTACAATTGGCTATTGCGCGCTTTTTTTATTAACTATCTTAAAAAAAAGACGCAACGGACTACTTATTCTTGCGGCTCTATGTTCAACCATTTGGAGCGCAAGCATCCTTGCCGTAACACAAATCAATCAATTCTTTCTGGCAGAAACGCTCATTTTTGAAACATTAAGAAACATTACATGGTATTTGTTGTTGAGTTCACTATTGTCCAACCAGCAATGGGGAAATAGCTATCAATTCATTTTTCATTTCAAATTTATTTTACCTGCAACGCTGTTCCTATCTTTCGTTTCAAGTATAGAGACTTTTCCAGATTTCTTGGAATTCATTCAACATTCAATGAATTTTGATCCTCGATTTTTTGCCCATTTGTTTTGTGCTGTTATCGGTCTAATACTCACTGAACAACTTTATCGCAACACCCCCTTACAGCAACGCTGGCATATAAAATTCCTATGTTTAAGCATAGGAACAATGTTTGCGATTGACCTAATTGTGTACAGCAAGTCGCTACTTTACGAACATCTAGATTTACCTTTGTGGCACTCTCGCGGCTTTATCAACGCAGTGACAACCACATTTTTAGTCTTTTCATTGCCGCGCCTAGACTCACTGAATCTTACCCCATCACCATCGACGCCACGCAAAACAGTTTTTTACTCAACCATTCTTTTCGGGTGTGGGATATATCTTATTCTGATGTCTTTAGTCGGATATTTTTTGAAAAAAACAAATACAAATTGGGGAGAATCACTACAGACCGTCTTTATTTTTTTGGCCATTTTGCTACTGATTTTAACATTCACATCCGGCAAAATTCGCGCGTTGACCAAAGTATATTTTGGCAAACATTTTTTTCACTATAGTTACGATTATCGTGAAGAGTGGCTAAAAATTAGCAAGGCATTGGCAAAGTTAGAATCATTGGATGAATTGAAACACTTTATCATCACAACTCTAACTGACCTTGTCGAGAGCAGCGGAGGCGGACTGTGGCTTAAAAATGACCAAGGACACTTTTTTCTAGCTGCTGAGCAGAACTTACACCTAACGACGCAAGAACTTGATAGTCTAAGGGATCAGCATTATCTACCAGTCTATTTAACAAATAAACAGTGGGTGATAGATTTTTATGAACTAGCGCATGCTCCAGAAGTATACGATGACATAGACCTGTCCCCTTGGTGCTATGAAGATAGCGAAGTGTGGCTAATTGTGCCACTGTTTCATTTAAATCATCTTGAAGCATTTGCCATCCTTACTCAACCTCGCGTGCCTAGAAAATTAAATTGGGAAGACCATGACTTGCTAAAAACGGTTGGCATGCAATTGGCTAATGCAATCGCCCTAAATAAAGTTAGCGAAGCACTAGCCAACAATCGACAATTCGAGACCTATCACCGGCTTTCAGCTTACTTGGTGCATGATCTGAAAAACATTTCAGCGCAAATCGCTCTAATAGTTAAAAACGCTGATAAACACAAATTAAACCCGGAATTTATTGATGACACCATTGATACGCTAAAACATTCTGTAAACAAAATGCAGCATATTGTAGAACAGCTAAAACAGGGCAAGTCCACCCCTTTAGCCAACTCAAAAGTTAACTTGTCGGACATTATCAAAAAAATTCAGCAGCAGCAAAATGGCTTCCCTTCTATCCAAAGTGATATCCAGTGTGCTGACTGCATCATTAACATTGATCAGAACAAGCTAATTACGGTACTGTCGAATTTGGTACAAAACGCTCAAGACGCGTCGCAAAAACACGACGGCTGGGTAAAACTTGTCTTAACAACAACCTCCGACTATGCTGTCATCAAAATTATAGATAATGGCACAGGCATGGAGCCTTCATTTATTGCAGAACGGTTGTTCAAACCTTTCGATACAACAAAAGGGAACGCAGGTATGGGTATCGGTGCCTACGAAGCAAAAGATTTCATCTTAAAAAATGCCGGCCAATTGGATGTAGAAAGTCAATTCGGGCAAGGCACGACCTTCACCATTCGGTTTCCTTTACTTCATTCAATCAAATGACCTTAACTAATTTATTGCTAATTGTCGAAGACGACCCAGGCTTACAAAAGCAACTCAAATGGAGTCTGGATAATTATGAAATAATTATGGCGAGCAATCGCACAGAAGCCATCACCGCTTTACGCCGTCACATGCCTAAAGTGGTTACGGTGGATCTTGGCCTACCACCAGACCCAAGCAATGCTAGCGAAGGGTTAGCAACACTCAAAGAAATACTAGAGTTAGCCCCAACTACTAAAGTAATTGTCGTTACCGGCAACGATGACCGCAACAATGCAATAGAAGCAGTTGCACAAGGCGCATATGATTTTTATCAAAAACCTGTCGATGCGGATTCATTAAACCTGATTATCTCCCGTGCGTTTCATCTACATGCCTTGGAAGATGATTTTCGTAATTTACAACAACAACAAATGTTTTTCAGCGGAATCATCGCCACTAGCCCTCAAATGTTGAGCGTTATGCGCATGATTGAACGCATAGCCCCTACCCAAGCCACTACGTTATTGCTAGGTGAAAGTGGTACCGGAAAAGAAATGCTAGCCAAGGCTATTCATAAACAAAGCCCTCGCGCAAAAAAACCCTTTGTAGCCGTTAATTGCGCAGCCATACCCGAGTCATTGTTGGAGAGTGAATTATTTGGGTATGAGAAAGGCGCCTTTACCGGTGCAATCGCACAAACCAAAGGCAAAATTGAATATGCGGAAGGAGGCACTTTTTTTCTTGATGAAATTGGTGATTTACCGTTTGCGTTACAGGCCAAACTGCTCCGCTTTATTCAAGAACGCACTATTGAACGACTAGGTGGCCGCAAAGAAATTGCCGTTGATGTACGCATCATTTGTGCGACCCATCAAAACCTGCAAAACCTGATTGATCAAAATCTTTTTAGAGCCGATCTATATTATCGCCTTAGTGAAATCAACATAGAAATCCCACCATTACGGGAACGCGAAGGCGATATCATAGCTATAGCGAATTCGTTATTAAGGTCTTACTGTAAAAGCAATAATTGTAAAGCGAAAAGCTTTGCCGCAGATGCGGCACTAGCTTTAGAACAGTATTCTTGGCCTGGCAATGTTAGGGAATTAGAAAACAAATTAAAGCGTGCTGTCATTCTATCCGATAACAGTGTGATCACGTTAGAAGATCTAGAAATGACCACCAAAGTCGACAACGCTATGCCGCTGAATTTAAAAGAAGTCCGTGAGGCTGCGGAGATAACTGCAATAAAACGAGCCCTACATTATAACGATTACAATATTTCGGAAACTTCCAGATTACTAGGCATAACTAGACCGACACTCTATAGCTTAGTTGAAAAGCATGGACTACAAGATTTGATTCGCCATCAACTCGACAAACTCTAAGATGGCGTTGTCATATTTTTTGTTGGCTCAGCAAAGGATTCAAAGTTTGGGCCGGTATAGGATGAACAGACTTACCGTACCGCGCTAAAATCTGCTTAACATAATTCTGGGTTTCGCGGTAAGGTGGAATACCCTTATATCGTTCAACTGCACCTTCACCCGCATTATAGGCAGCCAGTACTAAATCGACTCTGCCATCAAAACGTCTTATCAACCAATGTAAATAAGCTATACCACCCGTGATATTTTGAATGGGGTCCCAACTATCAATCACACCAAAGCGCGCTGCCGTTTCAGGAATTAATTGCATCAAACCTTGGGCATTTTTGCTTGATATCGCATTTACTTTAAATCCAGACTCGGCTCGAATCACAGCCATAACCAATTCAGGATCAATACTGTAATATGGTGCAATTTGGTTCACCCAACTCTGCACTTTCTGTTTATTAGGGTTGGCATCAACAATTAGGTTTAATTCGGGCTCCAGCTGTTTACAATTCTCGTCGTCAACCGAAGAAACATCAGTGTACCTAGCAAGAATGTTTCGGGCTTCTATATCACCGGCTTCAGCTGCTTGCTTAAACCATCGCAAAGCCAAGGCTAAATCTCGAGCCCTACCCCGTCCATTAAAATACATAAAGCCCAGGTTATAAGCAGCTTCTGTGTCGCCCTGCAAAGCAGCCCGACAATACAAATGAAAAGCCCGTTGAAAGTCCTGCTTGACTCCATCCCGACCATGTTCATAATTCATAGCCAATAACCTTATAGCCTGCGGAGAATCGACAATATCATTTGCCCAAACACTTTGCATAAATATGACTATTAAAAAGGCAGCTACTGCTCGAATATTAGGGGAAACCATAGTTTTCAATCGCTCGCTATGTCGGAGGGGAGATTGCGCTAAGGGCGCATTATTATTTCACAGTATGCGCTATTAAATCTCAATGCCACCAGAAAGAACACTACCCAAAAGGGTAGCGGATCTATTTGTTAATGGCCAATAAACTGAGCCAAATGGTCAACAATTATGATCAGTTGAACCTCAATCCCGTTCCCAAACGCGAGGTGACAGCATTGATTCAATTACTGCTGAATCAGGTTAAACACGATGCGAAAATCACCCAGGCAATAAAGCCGTTAAAATCGAGGTGTTGACTCCTGAACAGGCCTCACAAACAGATTTGTTTTAGCGTCAAAAGAACGCTTGGCACCAAAGTGCGATGTCTTCGGGGAAACCTGCAATACCGATCTATCGACATTCGAAGCGGAAATCTAGCAACTACAAGACGACCAGCCTTACGAAACCGTCGTCATACCTAATCGCCCACCTCGACCATCGGCCTTTGCGGAATCATCTGCCGCTTATTGAACGTCGGCACGAGCCTGTCAATAACAACCCGTCGGATAACTGCATCCGGCCAATTGCTCTGGATAAAAAGAACTAGCTGTTTACCGGTTCTGAACACACCGGACAACGAATCGCCCATTATACGAACCTTACTCGGTACTGCCAAAAGGTCTAAACCTCCGGCATGTTTAAGAAAAACTGCCGATCTGGCCCGGAACCGCCTTGTTGCCTGCCTTGTTGCCTTTGACACCGGCGCCACTAACAAACTTTGTCTGAATGGGCAACAAAGTAGTAGTGGTACGCGCTTACCGATAATCCGCAAACCCAATCTCTAGAGTGATTAACAATTGCAACTGACTAGGTATGTATTAGTCGATGCAGATTTTACCATCTGTCCAAGCCTGCTTCTGTGCGTGATCCCGACATCTTGCGACGACTGGATAATCAGCAGCTAAACCATCCCCGTTAAAAAGAAACGGACAAGATAATTGACGCCGAACATTGGTTAGGATATATACATGAAATGGCTCATTTATTACGTAAAATTTAGGACATTTCATGCTCCCCATCCACAAAATCATCTGGATTGAAAATACAACTAAATCTAGAACTAAACGAAAAAATGAACCTCACGAAACAATGGATGATCTTGAGCAAGTAAAATCATATGTTAAAGCGTATGAATGGGGTGGCCCGACTTCGGCTCTTCAACTCTATCATTTAAGAAATCTTTCGTCCTTGATAAAGCCTGGCGATCTTGTAATTGATTTAGCATGCGGTCCTGGCCCGCTTCTGATTGAGTTAGCATGCTTATTCCCTGGGGCTCAATTTATAGGCGTAGATTTGTCTCCCACCATGCTAACTCATTTGCAAATGGAAGCTGATCGACTTGGCTTAAAAAATATTTCCACACTTTGTGAAGACATCAGTTTGTTACCTTCGATTAAAAACCAACAGATTAATATGGTAATTACAACTTCAGCGCTACACCACCTTCCAGATGAAAATATTCTAACGCTGGTGTTTCAAAGAATTGCGTCAATTTTGAGTGTTGATGGCGGTTTTTACATGTTTGATTTCGGCTTGCTAAAGTCCAATACGTCTAGAGACCTCTTTGTAAAAGAGGTCTCAAAACTAGCGCCTCCTATCACTGCTCGTGATTATGAACTGTCGCTTCAGGCCGCCTATCCGATTGACACTGTATTTCGAATTGCTGAATCAAATCTACCTAAGCCGTTTAAAGCTTCAAGAAGCGCTTTCTTTGATTTTTTCTACTTTTTGCACACTAGCCCTAGAGCAATCCCATCGAATGAAATATCGACAAAACTCAAAGAACATTGGCATACTCTTTCTCTAAATCACAAATTTGAGTATTTGTCATTACGTTTTTTAGCCAAAAACAAATATTTCCTAGAAAACCTGTCTTAGATTTCTGTATTTTAAAAGAATCTAAATCTAGACTTGTCATTTTACCTATATTTCTCGACTACCAGGAAGACCACTACCATGACTCCCATTCAAAACCCTTCTCAAAAAACTCGAGATGAGATTGCCAAGGCATACGCATCCGATCCTTGGTGGTATGACCTCAGGGGTTTTTTAATTCTAACTTTCGCCTATCGAAGTACCCTATGGGAACAAGTAGATTTTTTCGGCAAAAATATAGCTAAGGAACACCTAGAAGTAGCCATAGGAACAGGAACATTGTTTGATATTATCTTAAAATGGCGAAAATTTAAACGCATGCCCCCGGCCCATATTATAGGGGTCGATTATGCTGAGTCTATGCTCAACGGAGCAAAACAGCGCTTTTCTAAGCATCCGGAAATTGAATTAAACCATGCTGATGTTGCTAATTTACCTTACCCAGATGACTTTTTTGATTCCGCAAATATTGCCAATGCAGTCCATTGCTTTCCCGACTTAAATTCTGGACTTATTGAAGTATTACGGACGTTAAAACCGGGGGGACGATTAGCTGCCAATGTTTTGCTTTATCCTAGAGGCTCAAAAATATCCCAATGGATAGCACAAAAAATAAACAATTGGGGCATTCGTAAAGGAATTTTGTACACGCCTTACGAAGCGGATGATATTAAAAAAAGACTTATTGATACCGGTTTCGAAATAGTGTCAGAGAAAATATCCGGAAATACTTATAACGTTCTTGCACAAAAAATGCTGGCTTAATGCAAAAAAAAAAGCCCCGCAGTGCGGGGCTTTAAATATCAAGCAAAAACTTAAGCTGTACGGCGTTTTGATAAACCCGCGCCCAACAAGCCTATACCCAAAAGTGAATTGAGCTAGGCTCAGGTACATTAAATCTTACTTCAGTATTACTGGAAACTAACCATCCAGCGTTTGCACCTGTATCCAGTTTATACGCACTAGCAGAACCTACAACATCATGATAATTACCATCATCGCCACTCAAAATACCATTTTTAATAAACGGCAGCGAACCGGACAAAAAGCTTAACCCAAATTGTCCAGATGCTTGTTGGGGACTACCCTGTAATTGGTTTGCAGCCAAGCCTAAATCCAATAAGGAGGTAGCGCGCCAAAAGTCATCGGCCTCACCAAAACCTGCGGTTGCAATTTGTGTCAATCCAGTAACATTTGCAACCGCCGTAGCTGGATCCACGCTGATACTAAACCCAGGTACATTAGCGGTGCGCTCATAGAAGGTAGCAACAACATCGGCGCCCAAATTTCCTGTTGCGCCAAAGTTTAAGGTGCCTTGATTTATTCCGCCGCCTACATCAACTACGCCAGTAATAGAAGTGACTTCCACTTCGGAATACGCCAGCAATTGGTAGGGAAAACCAAAGCCGGGATTATCTGATACAACGACACTATTTACGTCTGTAAAGCGCAGGATAGCCTGAATGACGTCACCAACTTGAAACTCACCTGAAGTTACAACCTGGCCATTTCTCAGGACACGCTCAACGTCAGTATCTTGGAACTGATTTTCTCCACCAACCAACAGTGAATTAACCATAGCTGCATTCGCACTAAATGGCATCGCTGCCGCGCCTGCGATCGCCACAGCGATCAATATTTTATTAAATTTTTTCATTTTTAAATCCCCTCGTTCAAGAGTGAAATGGTTATGCTTAACTTTAATTTAAGCCTTCATAGTAGACTCGCATATCTTATAAAGCACATGCCATGCCAATAAAAAAAATACCTTTTAATCAATAAGTTGCATTTCACCATAATCAACAACATGCGCCAACTGTAAAATTTATCGACACCTTTTTTCAGAAACCTGCCGTATTAATACCTCACTGCCTCATATACTGCATTTTGGCTAAAGCAATACTCAATCGCTGAAAGGGATGATTATTCCCACCAGGCCGCCAAGTCTTAACCAACTTATTACAATAGGCATCAAAATGCAGCCCCCATGGAGCAGCCAATACGTTACCGCGCTTAAGCAATATCTTTAAAGCTTGTGTAGCGGCCACTCCAGCACACAATTCACAAGCCATCGGAGTAGATGGGCCTTTATGATTGATCAAATCCACAGTGCTTTTATCGACCAGATAACCTCTCTGCAACATAGCTGGCGACAAACCCAATAAAAAATGCAGCGTCTTGTCGGTTTCAGATTTTCCATTTAGTTGAAAATATTGTTCAAACGTCATTTTTCCAGGCAAAAAATTCAGCAACGCAACGCCCATTCCCAAGGGCGCCGCAGTGATAGCGGGTATGCCATGCTCAGCACAATATGCAAACACCATTTCGCGAGCATCAAATGCAAAAAAATCTAGCGCATCCACATACAAATCAACACCTGTAAAAAATTCTGACAGGTTGTCTTTCGTAACACCATTAGGAAACTTTTTTATCTCAAGCTCCGGGTTAATATCCTGAGCCATTTCAGCTAAAACATCGGTCTTAGGCCTATCCAAATGCTGGATTGTAGCCCCTGCCTGGCGGTTAAAATTTTGCAGCTCAAAGTTGTCAAAATCAGCAATATGGAAAGCCCCAATACCAAGCCTCGCTAAAGTCAATAAATGACTCCCCCCCACCCCACCTAATCCAGCAATGGCTATTGCTTTACTCCGAATAATTTGTTGTTCTTGCTCCGTTACCCAACCAATATTCCTCGAAAAGGCTTGGTTATAGTTAAATATTGTATTCATTTCCTCGCCCTATCAGCTTTGTAAAACAAGTTGTACTATGGTATGTACTAGTCTGCTTGTTGGATTATATCGCCATTTGACAATATTTAGGGCCTTAAGATTTGATTAGCGCTAAACTTGGCATATTCCTTAACTTATTTAGATACTTTGTTAATGCATTCCATCGTAATACCTATTTCAATCAGGATGTTAACCCACAACCAGATGCGGCTAATTATGACAGTTATAGGTATAGCCATTGCTTTTTTCCTAGCAGCGGCTCAAATAGGATTAATGGTTGGGTGGATAAATACTAACAGCGCAATTATTAAACACGCTGGCGTCGATATTTGGGTAATGGCTGAGGAAACCCGCGCCTTTGAATACGGTACAGCCATTCCCAGACACAGAATTCAACAAGTTGCCTCTATACCAGGTGTAGCTTGGGCCGAAGGACTACTAACCAGTTGGTCGTTATGGCAACATCCTCATGGAGAACGGATTAATGTAGAAATTATCGGTTTAGACAGGAGCCTTGTGGGTGGCCCATGGATGTTGTTGGATGGAGCAACAGAAAACGTTATTCAACCCAAAACGGTTATAGTTGATGAGCTCCATCAAAAATTACTAGGGGTTTATAACCTTGGAGACGAAGCGGAAATGCAGGGAAGCAGAGCGATTATCGGTGGGTTTTCAAAAGGAGTCAGAACGTTCACTGCTCTTCCGTTTATTTTTACATCCATAAATAATGCTCTTGATTACTCCCCGTCGTACAATGACGAAGAAATAACTTACGTTCTTGCCCGTATCGCACCCAACATCGATGCCAATGATGTACGCAACCGCATAATTAAAGAAATTAATAATATAGAAGTATTAACTACCGACGAATTTGCCGAACGCTCCGTAAAATACTGGATGTTGGAAACGGGCGTGGGGATTACTGTAATTATCACTGCTCTATTAGGTCTTTTGGTAGGTGCGGTGATTATGAGCCAAACACTGTTTGCCATCACTCAGGATCATATCGCCAATTACGCCACTTTATTAGCCTTGGGCTTTCATCAAAAAACCTTACGCCAAATCGTGTTGGCACAAAGTCTAAGTCTGGGTGGACTGGGTATAATCATTGGTTCAATTTTATTTTTCGCAGCTTGCAATGCGTCCGCCCGCAGCCCGATTCCCTTGGAAACCACGCCCACGGTATCAATGGGATTGATTGCATTTTCCCTGTTGTGTTGTATTGCCGCTTCCTGGTTTTCAATACGGGCAATTTTTAAATTGGATCCCGTCACGGTATTCCACGGATGAAAAGCATTATGGCCTGCCAAGGCATTAGCAAGAGCTATGGGTCCGGGGATATTCTCGAGCGTGTACTTAAAAGGGTGGATTTAGAGTTTTTTGAAGGCCAAGCCTCGGTATTGGTAGGCCCATCGGGATCAGGCAAGACCACACTTCTCTCAATTTTAGGTTGTTTACTGGCGCCCAGCGAGGGCCAGTTATTAATTGCGAGTGAGGCTGTAAACTTTTCCGACAAAAGCAGCCTGACTGAAGTAAGGCGACAAAAATTGGGCTTTATTTTTCAACACGCGCAACTACTGCCATTTTTAACCATTGAGGAAAATCTGGCGATCGTCGGCCGTAATGCCGGCATGGATGATGACGACATTAAACAACGTCTGGATGGTTTATTATATCGCCTTGAATTAAAAGCCATGCGGTATAAACACCCCGCTCAATTGAGCGGTGGACAACGCCAACGGGTCGCAATTGCTCGCGCGTTGTTGCATAGACCTTCTATTGTCTTGGCGGATGAGCCCACTGCAGCCCTAGACTGGAACACCGGCAAAACAGTCGTAGAACTTCTTTTGGAACAAGCCAGAATGGAAAAAGCCGTGCTCGTCGTGGTCACCCATGACACCCGTATGCTGCCATTGTTTGACCGTATCTTATCCATTGCCGATGGCATTCTATCAGAGCAAGCACAGACTGCCGCCGCCGAAAACATCTTCTATACTCAACCTTAACCCCAAATCGCCAGGATATTAGCATGCCCCGCTTCGCTTACCTGTTGTTATCACTTTTAGTTTTAAGTCCTTCCCTCTATGCCGAACAACGCTGGATTCAGGGTATTGGTTATGTGGAACCCACCAGTGAAATCCGTCGACTGGCATTTAAGCATCCTGGGATTCTCGGCGAATACAAAGTTCTGCTCGACCAACAAGTCAAAACCGGTTCAATCTTGGCCGTGCAGCATAATACTGAAGAGCAATCCGCGGTCGCCGTAGCGGAAAGCCAGTTAAGTGCCGCAAAAGCGGATCTGGAAAAAGTGTTGGCGGGAATTAATCCTTATGAAATAGAGGCAAAAAAGAACGCCCAGCGAGTCAGCGCATTGGATGCGGAGTATGCCAGACGTAAACTGGAGCGTATCAATCAATTACGAAACCATAAATTTGCCTCGGAAGATGAGCGGGATCTCGCGGAAACCAATGCCAAGCTCAAGCAGGCAGACAACCGCCGATTAACGGCTGAAACTCATTTTTTATCCAATTATGTAAGGGACGTAGACAAACAATTAGCCCTGGCTCAAGTTTCAGTCGCCGAAGCGCAACTACAAGCCGCCCGACAACGTTTAGCCGAAACGTATTTGATTGCTCCGATCGACGGCACAGTCCTGGAAAGGATTTTACGAGTAGGCGAATCGACATTTTCGGTCGGCAGCCCCGAGCCGGCTATCTTACTGGGGGACATGTCCAAATTACGCGTCAGGGCAGAAATTGACGAAAACTACGCCTTGATGCTGCAACAAGGCCAAAAGGCCGTTATCTTTGGAAGAGGCTTAGGCGAAAAGGAAATCCCTGCTCACGTTACATTGGTCAAAAAAATTATGGGCAAGAAAACGGTTTTCGCAAAAACGGCAACCGAACGAAAAGACATAGATGTGATTCAGGTTTTTGTTGAGCCCGACACCAATCTTCAGACACCTGTAGGCTTGGAAGTCAACGTCAAAATTGCTATCAATTGAATCAACGGGCACCTTTGCCCCACAGCACCACCTCTACAGTGCTGAGCATAATGGTCAGATCTAAAAATAAGCTGTAATTTTTGACGTAGTATAAGTCATATTCCAGCTTGTGCCAGGTGTCTTGCTCACTGGCGCCATAGGGATAACACAGCTGCGCCCACCCGGTAATCCCTGGTTTAACCCTATGCCGCTCGGCATAATAGGGAATGGTTTTTACAAATCCTTCCACAAACTCCGGACGTTCGGGACGTGGACCGACGAAACTCATATCGCCCTTCAACACGTTAAACAACTGCGGCAATTCATCTATGCGAAATTTGCGTATCACCTTGCCAACTTTGGTTACCCGGTTATCGGTTTGACTGGCCCATTGAGCACCATTTTTTTCCGCATCGATCTGCATGCTACGAAATTTAATAACCTGAAACGGTTGATTGCGATAGCCCACTCGGGTTTGCCGATACAAAACCGGCGCCCCCAAACCGCTTTCAATATAAATCGCAATCGCGGTGATCAACATCAGCCACCAACTCACTGACAGCAATAAAACACTGGCCAGTATATCAAAGCTACGCTTGACCAAGGGACGAGTCCCTGTATTAACAAATCCATCCGAAAATACCAACCAACTCGGACTCAAGGCATCCAAGAACACCAACCGCTGTTCTCTTTCATAAAAAGTTTGTAAATCCATCACAATGATACCCGACATTTTGATATCCAGCAGATCATCAACCGGTAACCTTTTGCGTCGATCATCCACCGCAATTACAATTTCGTCCACTTTATATAGGTTAACAACATCGGCCAAAGTTAGGCTTTCACTCAGCCAGATAGGATCAGGAACAGAAATCGTATCGTCTTCCAAAGCAATATAACCAACGATGTCAAAACCGCGATACACAAAGCTGGAATTAACAATCTCCAGTTCGCTAGCTTTTTGACCGCAGCCGATGACTAGTACTTTGCGTTTTAGATTATCCAAATTAATAAATCTATAAAAAAAGTACCGGGTCAACAGCATTCCGACAAAAGAAAATAGAATGGCGGAAATCAAAACACTGCGGGCAAGCATTAACTCAGGAACAATGTAATAAATTAATACTAAAGCAAAGACCGCCACGACAAAACTATAATTTATTCTTTCCAGCAGATTGTATTCTTCCCTATCCAGGGATTTTCGGTACAAACCAATCGAGGAACAACATAATGTAAAAACAGCGGAAAAGACGATCGATGCCCAAAACATCTCTTCTTGCGTATACCAGGAAGAAGTATACAAAAACCTCACAACAGCACCCCAATGCATGGCCAAATAGAACACTAGCCATTCCACTGCCATTAACCATAAATAGGCTGTCGAGATATAGTGCCGAAAAATTCTAATCATGCTAAGGTTCCCGCTTCGGTCGATTTAGTGAATACTTTTCTGATTCAAAAGAGGCTTTATATGTTCTGACGGTATGGCATATGAAATACCACTTGGATTGCTAATAGCATTTTCCTTACTGCCTTGCACAAAGACTTTATTGATAATCCCTACCACTTTTCCGGTATCAATATCATACAAAGGACTACCGCTATTACCCGGATACGCAGTGGCATCCAACTGGAACACATCATAAGGCGTTGACAGTTTTTTTATCATTCTGATGTTTAATTGCCTGCTGGCAAGCACTGGAATGGCGTTAGGCGATATAGCCGAGATAATACCGCGATGCGTAACAGGATACAGACCGAGCACCATGCCAATTGGATATCCGGTAAAGGCGAATAACTCCCCCTCTCTTACCTTCCCTGAATCCCCAATTTCAAGCGCGGGCAATCTGCCGTCCTGCAAATTAAGGATCGCAAGGTCGTGTGCTTGGTCTGTCGTCTTCAAATCCGCAAACACCATCCGTTCTTTCTGATCCTGCCGATAAAATATGGCATATTGCTCAAGATGAGCGGCGTCCAAATCTTTATTAACAACATGTGCATTAGTAACAATATTACGCCCATCTCCGACAACAAAACCTGTACCCAAAAATACTGCTCGAGGGTTCCGCGTTGGCATATATGTGCCTACTGCGACTATGGATGGCTTCACACGATAAATAATATCAGGCAAATTCTTTTCACCTGCATAAACGAATGACGAAGTTATTAAAAATGCCAAACAAATTAAAAAATATTTCACATCGAAAACCATAGAGTATATAAATTACTTCGCATAACTTAAAGAATACGGCTTTTCGACAAAAACAAACAAAAAGACCGACGGTAGCAAGGTAATCATAAAAGAAGGCACAATCAGCACCCACAACAGAGAATTAGAATCCTGACTCGCTGGATAATAAAAACTCAATAACATAAAAAATGCTTTTAGGGCTAAGCCATGGATCAAATAATATGAATAACTCATATTACCAAGCCAACGAATATATTTTAGAGAAAACAATTTATAAGTAAAACTTCCACGACAAAAACAATCTAAGAAAAATAGAAACAAAAATACGTACAATAAAAAGTACTTCCACACACCGTTAAATTGATAATAATTGAAAACCAGAGGAGTTATCAGAACAAAACATAAAAATAAAATCCCAAACGGAGGTCTTTTTTTCAAAAAAATATTATTTAAACATTCAAACACCAGTACGCCTGGCATAAACATTAACAACCTAATATGTCCACCATAAAAAAAAGAGCAACCAAACGCTAATATAGATAACAATATGAAAAATATAAATCTAAACTTTGGTTGCCAAGACTGCATAGATAAAATCACCACCAGAAAAGGCATAGCAAAATAGTAGAAAAATTCGTAACTTAAAGACCATGCAACAGTAACAATCGGCTTAATATCAAAAATACCAGGCAAAAGAAAATAATTCTGAAAAATGTAAATTAAAGCACCCACCCAATCATTTGGAATTTTAGACTCATTCGAAAAAACAAAAGAAAGCAGCACATATATAAAAAAAACAACACTAAAAACCGGATAAATTCTTTGAACTCTTCTTGCGATATATTTACCAAACAATATCTTTTTATTTATTAGCACCCCATATATCAGATATCCACTTAAAACAAAAAACAAGTCAACCCCGACATTCCCAATTTGCCTACCATATAAAGCGATCTTATATACTAATGAATCGAACAATAACCATGGCTCGACCAAAGTCATATAATGAACCAAAAACACAAGCAAAACTGCAAAACCTCGCATTCCTTCCATAGAAGAAATTGTGTTATGTTTATTATGTGATATTTCAAATATATTACTAAATAAAACCATTTCAAATAAAAACAATCATTCTACAAACGTTCCTACATTCATTTAAAATAAAACCACAGCACACCCAATCCTTCATGCGCCAATAAAAAACTATTCATCAAGGTTGCCGCTGAAGGTAAAAAATCGAGCACGGTCATTTCTGAATGTCCGCCTATAAATGCAGTCGGCGCGGGCAACACCTCAAAGCCAGCTTTGCGAAACTCCAATACTGCACGAGGCATATGGTAAGCCTGAGTGATTAACAAAATTCTATTGATATCGAACTCTCGCAACATCCTACCGGTAAACTGCGCATTTTCAGCCGTATTCCTACTTTTACTTTCCAACCAAGCCACCGGAGTGTTAAATTCCTGTTCCAGCACATCGGCCATTAACTGCGCCTCGGAAAAATATTCCGTCCCCATAACGTTGCCACCGGATACCAGTATAGGCAAATCCAACTCCCTTGCCAGTTTGGCTGCGTAGCGAATACGCAGCAATGTTCGATAGTTAACTGTCTGGAGAGACCGGTATTCATCTGCATGCAGCACCGCACCGCCGCCGATCACCACGATTGCCCGGGCCTTAAAAAGACCAATCTGGCTGACCTCCAGTGGCGGAAATCGCTCCCAAAAGCGCGCCCATTGCGACACTACCACGGGCAAACTCAACATTAACAATAAGCACAAACTGGTCAATGCAACCCAAAAACCCTGTTTGCGCTTATGCAATAAAAGCCCAAGTAATGCCAAAATAATTAATGAAGCGGGGGGTAATACCAATAATTTGATGCAATAGATCAGTGCTATCGACACGGACTTAAACCTAAAGCACTCACTGCTGCCGAATTAAAAATTTTATAAGTTTAACGAAATACGCCAAAATCATAATCGATAACAATAAATACAAAAAATTACCGACTGTTAAATATTTCAACACGCCAAAAAAATAACTTTGCCTCTCAAATTCGGCCTTCATTAATGCATCATTTACTATTTGTTTAGCGCCGTTAAGTTCATTTGCTTGCCGTTCTCCCTGGCGAGTAGTACGCAACGACTCCTCCAACAAATAATTTCGACCGTTCGATCTAGCTAAACCCAATGAAGTTAGGCTGGCCATTAATTGGTTATTAAGCCCCACAATAAGCGAATCCTGAGCAAACAGTTCAGACTGATCGATAGTGGTATTAATCCAATTATCCAGCTGTTTGGCATCCAAATAAGTCCAAACCATCTTGGCATAAATGTCTTCTCCCACCGTGAGTCTCATTTCGTCACGTAATAGTTCGAAAGGATCGATACCCATTTGATTTTGCCCATCGGCATGCCTGTAATCATTTTCCAAGCTTGCCTTGTCTGCAAATATCTCCCGACCAAAAAAATGGTTGGGCGGAACATCTTGAACCGGCAAAAATTTATTTACCGGTTCAAGAGATTTGGAATGCGCTGAAAATACGCGGGATACTGACCTTGTTCGCTGTACGGCAGGCTCCTGTACGTTCCCGGTTTTTTCCGATTCCGATGCATGCGGCTGGTTTGTTTTATCTTGTCTTAGCGGCAGAGGGACCGGATCATCTGGTTTCGGTAGTGGTAAAGACAGGTCGTCGAGATCGTCCGGTTGCCGCTCAGCGGCTTCAATAATTTCCCGGGAAAAAGACAAGCTAAAATCATCGGCCCAACTTACGCTAATGCACGCACTCAATAGAATTAGGCCAAGATAATAGTTCATGACATCACCGGATCATATTAAAGTTAGCTGCCCAAGATCGGTGTAATTCCCACCGCCCCGCGTAACTGTTGAATAAACGGCCGACTGATTGACCTGGCCTTTTCCGCACCTAACTGTAATTGTTCTTCGATATGTTCCGGCGCTTGCAATAGGGCTTCATATCGTTCACGCGCGGGCGCTATTTCGTCATTGATCTTTTCGAATAATACCTGTTTCATTTCACCCCAAGCTATACCCTCTGCGTAACGTGCACGAATCGCCTCTAATTCAAGGGGATTGGCAAAGGCTTGGTATATACCAAACAGAGTGCAACCTTCGGGGTCTTTAGGTTCACCGGGTTCCAGAGAATTGGTTTTGATTTTGTTGACCAGTTTACGCAGCTTCTTTTCCGGTTCGAACAACGGAATAGTGTTGTTATAGCTTTTGCTCATTTTACGTCCGTCCAAGCCCAGCAATGTGGCGGCATTGTCGGCCAGCACCGCTTCCGGTAATACAAAATGTTCACCATAGATGTGGTTGAAGCGACTGGCAATATCCCGCGCCATTTCGATATGCTGAATTTGGTCCTTGCCCACCGGCACCTTATCGGCGTTAAACATCAAAATATCCGCAGCCATCAATATTGGATAACTAAACAAACCCATCGTAATGCCTTTATCGGGATCATTCCCTTCGGCTTCCTCGTTTTCCGCCACGGCCGCTTTATAAGCATGAGCCCGATTCATCAACCCCTTGGCTGTCACGCAAGTCAACATCCAGGTCAGTTCCAAAATCTCCGGCACGTCGGATTGCCGATAAAATACCGCGTTATCAGTATCCAGACCCAACGCCAGCCAGGTAGCGGCAATTTCCAGACTGGATTGTTTGACCCTTGCGGGTTCATTACATTTAATCAAAGCGTGATAGTCGGCCAAAAAATAAAACGGCCTGACTTGTTCATCCTTGCTAGCATTAATCGCTGGACGTATGGCGCCGGCGTAATTTCCCAAATGCGGCGTACCGGTAGTGGTAATACCGGTCAAAACAATGGATTTACTCATATTGTTAACTGTACACCCTAATTATATTCTTATAAAAATCCTGGATTCTACACAATTCATGCCGGATAGTCAGACAATAAACCGGGTAATCGCAGGCTGTAGGCATAGTTTCCGATTGGATAACCAAGCACCTGGTTTTATAGTAAACTCCCGTACGTTTATTTTTAGTTCAAAACTTGGTTTTAAAGTCGGAGGAACCTGATGCTGGCACATGATGAAAAGCGCGACTACATCCGCATGGAAGTTGATTGTGATATTACCTATAAACCCGCCAACTCCCAAGATGTCAAAACAGGCCGCTGTACCACTTTAAGCGGCGCGGGTGTATCGTTTCTGGCCGACCAACCGTTTGATGCCGGCTTGGCAATGGAAGTCAGCATCATTCCCAAAACATCCATCACGCCGCCAATGACGGCCTTTATCGAAGTAGTACGCAGTGTCAAACGCGACGACAATCAATATGAAATTGCAGCATCCATCAAAAGCATCAAAGGCAGTTAATTTGCAGCGCAACGGCACAGGGATGCGTTAATTTATGCACATAATCACCAAAGAAGTTTATTTCTGTTACGGTCACCGCTTGATGAACCATCCCGGCAAATGCCGCAATCTTCATGGCCACAGCGTTAAAGCCAGCATTTCCATTCAAAGCAAGCAGTTAAATCAGCAGGGCATGGTATGCGACTTCGCCGACGTGCGCGACGCTGTCGAATCGTTTGTCGACCGACATCTAGACCACAATTTTTTGCTACACAAAGACGATCCCATCATACCCGCGCTACTTGCCAATAACGAGCGTTTTCTGGCTCTGGACGAACACCCGACCGCGGAAGTGCTCAGCAAGATGATTTTTCAACACTTAAGGCAGGTAGGTCTAAACGTGGATCAAGTCGTACTATGGGAAACCGCCAGTGCGCATGCCTGTTATCGGGAAGACTGACATGGGTCAGCTCAGACCGATCAATACTTCGCTATGCCTGGAAAACATCTGCGAGACCAACTATCAAAAGCTGTTTCGTCTAATCCCCAATTTATGCGTGCTGGATAAAACCGCTGTCGGCCGCACCGACAATCAGCCGGCTTTGCATCTGGACATTCTGGAACGAAATCCCTATACCCTGACTATCGAACTCAGCCACTGCTTCACTCAACAGCTGTCCGAACTGATGGCTCCCGCCGTTAAAATCCGCATTTATCTGGATGCGCAACTGGCTGAAGTGATCCGCGATCATGACCGCCCCGCAGTAGACCGGGTCTATCAAAACCCCGGACGAGCAGTGGAGATTCAGGAATACAAATGGCGGCTGAATTATTTTTTACAAAAATGGCTGGACCATTGTTTAAAAAATCAATATGAGTTTTCCAACTCAAGCCGTTACGTTATGTAAGCTTGTGCTGCAATGCCGCCCTTACGCAGCGCAATATGCCATAACTGTAGGCGCCGCCCAATTGATCGAAAGCAGGCTTTAAGGCATTGCGCTGCTCGTCCGGCATGGCCAATAAAACCGCCTCAATCTCGGCAATTTCCTGGGCCGACAAGTCCAATACATCAGCGAATCTCACCACCCCAGCTTCCAATCCCTTGGCCAGATGCGTATAAACCGTATCCGCTTTTAAGCCGCGCTGCCCTGCCACCTGTTCAATACTGTAACCCAGCTTAAACAGATCCAGTGTTTCGGTGACCGTATCACTGGCGGAGCCATGCTCCTCCTCATCAAACTCCGCCAACACCGCCAGAAACTCATCCCCATACAAGGCTAATTTACGCTCGCCTATGCCGGAAATCAGCCCTAATTGTTGATGCGTGTGCGGCCGACTTTCCACCATGGCCATCAGGGTCGCATCATGAAAAATCACATACGGTGGCACATCTTGTTCATCCGCCAACTGCCGGCGTTTTGCCCGCAAGGCATTCCACAACTCAGTATCCACTCCTCCTGGCTGGCGTTTTTCGTAGCGTTCCTTCTTGGTTTTTGCGACTTGTACATCCTTGCGCAACATCAGGGTTTGCTCTCCCCGTAAGACCGGTCGACAGGCGTCGGTCAACTTTAAACTGCCGTGCCCTTCAAAATCGACTTCCACTAACGACTTGGCCACCAACTGCCTGAACACCGAACGCCATTGCTTTTCGTCCAGCGCTTTGCCGATCCCAAAAGTCGATTGCCTGTCATGGCCGAATTGCCGGATGCGCTCGTCGCTTTTTCCGCGCAATACATCAATCAGATAGGTCACGCCAAAGCGCTGCCCGGTGCGGTAAATACAGGACAGCGCTTGCTGCGCCGCGATGCTGCCATCCCAGGTTTCGACCGGCTCCAAACAGGTATCGCAATTGCCGCAACCTTCGCGCAAATCATCGGTCGCTCCCAGCGTCCTGCTTCCCGCGACACTAGCACATCCCTGTGCGTCGCCAAAGTAAGCCAGCAGGGCTTGGCGGCGGCAGCCGACCATCTCGCACAAAGCCAGCATGGCATCCAGTTTGTGGTATTCGACGCGTTTATGCGCCTCGTCGGCATTGGAAGAACCCAGCATCTGCCGTAAAGTCAACACATCCTGTAAACCGTAAGCCATCCAGGCATTGGCCGGCAAACCGTCCCGCCCCGCCCGACCGGTTTCTTGATAATAGGACTCGACACTTTTAGGTAAATCCAGGTGAGCCACGAAACGCACATTAGGTTTGTCGATACCCATGCCAAAGGCGATGGTGGCGACGATGACTAACCCGTCCTCCATCAAAAACTGGTGTTGATTCTGCTGCCGCTTTTCGTGGCTCATGCCTGCGTGATAAGGTAAGGCGCGGATACCTTTTTGGCTCAGCCATTCGGCCGTCTCTTCCACCTTCTTGCGCGAAAGACAATACACAATGCCGGTATCGCCGGCATGCTCGGCACGAATGAATCCCAGCAACTGCTGCCGCGCATTATCTTTTTGCACGATACGATAGCGGATGTTGGGCCGATCGAAGCCGCTGATAAATACTTGGGCGTTTTCCAGACTCAATCGGGTGATAATTTCCTGACGGGTCCGTTCGTCGGCGGTAGCCGTCAGGGCGATGCGCGGCACCTGCGGGAATTGCTGATGCAACACCGATAACAGCAGATAATCGACCCGAAAATCATGCCCCCACTGCGATACGCAATGCGCCTCGTCAATCGCAAACAAGGCGATGTCGCAGCGAGCAAACAGGGATTGGGTACGACTGTTACTAAGGCGTTCCGGAGCGATATACAACAAATCCAGCTCGCCGCTCAATAACTGCCGTTCAATCTCCCTAACCTGCTCTAAGGACAGCGTCGAATTCAAAAAAGCCGCTTTGACGCCCAATTGATGTAAAGCGCTGACCTGATCCTGCATCAAAGCGATCAGCGGCGAAATCACAATCCCGACTCCCCGTTTCACCAACGCCGGCACCTGATAGCATAACGACTTGCCACCGCCAGTCGGCATCAACACCAGCACATCCCGGCCGTCTATCACCTGCTGAATAATCGCCTGCTGTTGACCGCGAAAACTGTCATAACCAAACACCGAACGCAAAACCTGCAGCGCGGCATCATCATGATCGGGAGTGGGATAATATTTCTGCAATGGCTAATCGACCCTTTATAATGGCGCGAATTATATCAGCACTCGAGTGCTATTCATGCCACATCCGCAACCCATTCATGATTAGTCAAAAAAACGACCAACCCAAACGCCTGCAATACCTGGTTGATAACAATATGCACCACCTGCTGCAATTGGGTTTGAAAGGTATAGAAAAGGAAAATCTGCGCATCAACCGGCGCGGCGTTATTTCACCTACCCCGCACCCCAAGGCATTGGGCTCCGCCCTCACGCACCCGTATATCACCACCGATTATTCCGAAGCCTTGCTGGAATTCATCACGCCGCCGTTTGCCGACATCAAGCAAACCCTGGGTTACATGCATCAGATTCACCAATTCGTTTATCCGCAACTAGGCGAAGAGATGCTGCTGGCCACCAGCATGCCTTGCGGCATAGACGGCGATTTGAGCGTACCGATAGCCGAATACGGCAGCTCTAACGTCGGCAAAATGAAACATGTCTACCGTAAAGGACTTTGGCACCGCTACGGTCGCACCATGCAGGCCATTGCCGGCATCCATTACAATTATTCGGTCCCGCAAGCACTATGGCCGATGCTGCACAGGCAGGCCGGCAACGCGGGGTCGCTGCAGAGCTTTATCGCCGACGGTTATTTCGGCTTGATTCGCAATTTCCAACGCAAAGGCTGGTTAATGCTCTATCTGTTCGGCGCCTCGCCGGCAATTTGCAAAAGCTTCTTCAAAAGCCGCCCGCAGTTGATGGATGATTTCGAGGAATTTGATGCCCACACCCTCTATCATCCGTATGCCACCTCGCTACGCATGAGCGACATCGGCTACAAAAGCAAAAATCAGGCAGGGCTGAAAATCGATTACAACTCGCTGGACGGTTATGTGGAAAGCCTCAGCGCCGCCATCAACACTCCTTATGCGGATTATGAAAAAATCGGCGTCAAAGTCGATGGCGAATATCAACAGCTCAACGCCAATATCCTGCAAATCGAGAACGAGTTTTACAGCACCATGCGGCCAAAGCAAATCGCCGAATCCGGCGAGAAACCCACGCTGGCGCTAAAACGCCGCGGAGTGATGTATGTGGAGATGCGCTCGCTGGATTTAAACTTGTTCAACCCCATCGGCATAGAGGAAAGCACCGCCCGTTTCATCGAAGCTTTTTTGCTGTGTTGCCTATTGCAAGACAGCCCACCGCAAGCCGCCGAAGAACTGGAAATCAACAATCGCAACCAGTTACTGGTCGCCAATCAAGGCCGCCAACCCGGTCTGATGTTAAACAAAAATGGCCAGGACATCAGCTTGCAGGAATGGGCTCATCAAATTTTGGACAACATGCAGCCGATTTGCGCATTACTGGATCTGGGTAGTCTGGATAAACCTTATCAGCTAGCGTTGCAACAGCAACAAGCCATGGTCGACAATCCAGCCCTGACCCCTTCCGCTCACATTCTGGCCTGCATGACCCACAACAGCCAGGAGTTCGGCTGCTTTGCCAGCAATACCTCGGCGCTGCACAAGCATTACTTCACCTCACAGCCGCTGGATTCGCAAGTGCAACAACAATTTGTCGACCTGGCCAACCTGTCGCTGCAAAAACAGGCTGAAGTCGAAGCTGCCGATACACTGAGTTTCGATGATTTTTTGACTCGCTATTTTTCACAATCATGACCGAATTCGACATAAACCAAATTCAAACCGAACTGCAAGGCAAAAACCCGCGCACCATCTTAAATACCGCGCTGACCCGGTTTGACAACATCGCCATTTCTTTTAGTGGTGCCGAAGATGTGGTGCTGATCGATTTGGCCCTGCAAATCCGCAAGGACATTCAAGTCTTCTCGCTGGATACCGGCCGCCTGCATCCGGAAACCTACCGTTTCATCGAGCAGGTCCGCAAGCACTATCACATCGACATCGAACTGCTGACCCCGGACCGCGAGGTATTGGACCGCTTTGTCACACAAAAGGGCCTATTCAGTTTTTACGAAGACGGCCATACCGAATGTTGCGGCATTCGTAAAGTCGAACCGTTACGCCGCAAGCTGGCGACGCTGGATGCCTGGATTACCGGCCAACGCAAGGACCAAAGTCTGGATACCCGCGGCGATATTCCTGAAGTGCAAATCGACTCAGCCTTTTCCGTTGCCGACAGGACACTGCTTAAATTCAACCCGCTATTGAACTGGTCGTCGGCGCAAGTATGGGATTACATCGAAGCTTATCAGGTGCCTTACAACCCGCTACATGCGCAAGGCTTTGTCAGCATAGGCTGCGAACCCTGCACCCGACCCGTGCTGCCAAACCAGCATGAACGCGCTGGCCGTTGGTGGTGGGAAGACGCCGCCAAGAAAGAATGCGGCTTGCATGCGGGCAATATTAAACCGTGAGTGGTGACGTTGTGGAATCTAGCGATACCCCCGCGCCGGCAGTAGGCCTTGTTTCGCCAACGTGCAAATCATCGATTACTTGACGTCAAATTGAACCTGCAAGCGCAGTCTTGCTTGGCCATGCACTGGGTCTGCTGAACCGGTTTTTCTAGCAAGGTGCTGATCAAGGCCCGGTCGAAATGACACAATTCCGGGTGTTGTTGGGCCAGATCGTGATAGACGCAATTGACAGCCTTGATGCTGGGCAGCCCCTCTTGTTGCTCCAGTTCGGCGTGATAGCCCAGGTTTTGCATTAGTTCGACCAAGGCTATCAACTTTTGCTGAGTGTCCTTACGACTGAATTGCGGTGCCAGCGATTGTGCCAGTTTTACCCCCATATTCCACATCATTTTTTCCAACGCTTCAGTCGATAATTCCGCCGCCAAATCGTCGAGTAATAGATTGCAAAACCAGGCATATTGTTTGGGAAACCGGTTTAATCCCTGCTCAGTCAAACTGTAACTGCGCGCGGGCCGGCCTCCGGTGCTATTCAAGGCCGCTTCCTTGACCCATTGCAACTTTTCCAACCCCGTCAAATGCTGTTTAACCGCATTCCGGGATATGTCCATTTGGGCCGCCATTTCATCAATGCTCATACCACCCGCCGAATTCAGCAGCAAAGTCATGATCTGTTCTTGTCGTGATCCGATTGGGGGAGTCATAAGCATGCAAATAGTCAAACAGCAGAATAAAAAAAGAGGTGCTTCTGGCAAATTCTAGCACAAGCAAGCGCTACACACGTCCAATAGTTAATATAAAACACTTTTATAATAAAATAGTTGCAAAAGCAGACTTTTTTACTTACCCTATCTCCGAGCTTAACCGCTTACCTCTGTTTTCAACCATCAGGAACTCTATCATGACCGATTCCAATCCATCCCTATACGAACAATTAGGCGGCGAAGCTGCCGTGAATGCAGCCGTGGATATTTTCTATCGCAAAGTTCTTAGCGATCACCGTATCAATCGGTTTTTCGACAATACCGATATCGAAAAACAGGCCGCCAAACAAAAATCATTCCTGACCATGGCCTTCGGCGGCCCCAACAACTATAACGGCGCCGATATGCGCCAAGCTCACGCCCACCTTGTCATAAAACTGGGGCTGGACGACTCTCATTTCGATGCCGTGATGGAGCATCTGAGCGGCACCTTGGAAGAACTGAATGTTCCGCAAAACCTCATCGATCAAGTGGCCGCGATTGCGGAAAGCACACGTCACGACGTATTGAACCGCTAACCAGGAGCAGAGGGATGTTGTTGCATAAAATTACCCTGGAAGATCGCCAAGTGGTTTGCCAAAACGGCGAATCGGTTTTGGATGCCTTGCTGCGCGAACAGATCGACATCCCTCACGCTTGTAGGGAGGGTGCCTGTCAAAGTTGCATGATCCGCAGTCTAGACGGCTCGCCGCCTATTGCCGCTCAAAAGGGGCTAAAAGATGTATTGAGGCATCAGGACCATTTCTTAGCCTGCTTGTGCTATCCGCAGCAGGATATGCACATCAGTCTGACACCGCCTGCGGATTTTTTCACCGAGGCCAGCGTCATTGCCAAGGAGCGGTTAAATGCGGAAACCTTGCTGCTAACCTTACAGAGCAAGGAAGCACTGGATTACTACGCCGGCCAGTTCGTGAATTTAAGACGCGCCGACGGCCTGACCCGCAGTTATTCGATTGCCAATAATCGCATCCATACCCACAAGCTGACCTTCCACATCCGCCGGCTGGCGGGCGGACGGTTTAGCGAATGGGCGCATCAGGAATTAAATATCGGCGACACTATTTCCGTATCCGACCCGCAAGGGCTGTGTTACTACCTGCCCAATCAACCGGAACAAAGCATGCTGCTAATCGGCACCGGCAGCGGTTTGGCGCCGCTGGCCGGCATCATCAGCGAAGCCCTGCATCATGGTCACGCCGGCGACATCCATTTATTCCATGGCAGCCGCGAAGTCGACGGTCTGTATTGGATAGAGGAAATGCAGCAACTGGCCGGGCAATATCCTAATTTTCACTACACCCCCTGTGTTTCCAAAGGCGACGCACCGGCGGGTTTCGGAGCTGGCCGAGCCAATGACGTGGCTATATCCACGCTTCCCAGCCTAAAAGGCTGGCGCGTTTATCTCTGCGGTCACCCGGACATGGTCAACCAAACCAAACGTCAGGCGTATTTACACGGCGCTCAATTGCAAGACATATACGCCGACGCATTCCATGTAGCCTCAAGCACCCTTGACTAGCAAATAGGCATGAAGGTAGCGACAACAGTTCGCTACCCGCGTTACATGCCATTCCTGAAAATAGAAACCGCAGCGATTGCACGAAATACATAAATATCAGACGGTTAGTCTGACGCTGTCAATCGACGTTTGAACGGCAATTCAAAAAATCCGCCCGCAGTGCTTTTTGTGTATTTCGCGTATCCCGCCGTTAATAAATCAACCCGTTTAGCTTCAAAGCTTATTCGCGGCAATAATCCGTTGAAGACGCAACTCCACGCCGTCTAATTCATGTGCGTATATTTCGGTTCTATAGGCGTCGCCGGCGACCGCAACGCTAGAGCTTAATAATGGACTGCCGGTTTCGCGGGTGTTGATTCGCGTCACTGTCGAAAGCCCGGGCTGCAGCGGATTATCCCGCAACTCTTTGGGATCCAAACCGATCCGTACCTGCACCCGCTCGGCCACATGTATAAAGTTGCCGGTAGCATTATCGGTCGGCAATAACGCAAAGGTGCTACCGGTGCCGGGCAAGATACCCTGCACGATACCGTGATAGATCAACTCATCACCATAGGCATCGACTCTTATGTCAGCCGTTTGCCCCGGACGAATGCCCGATACCTGGGTTTCCAGAAAGTTAGCGTCAATCCACAGATCGTCCAGCGGCACAATTGCCAGCAGCGGCGTACCGGGTTTAACGTTATCGCCCACCTGGACCTTGCGTTTAGCCACATAACCCGATGCCGGTGCGACGACGTTGCGACGCTGAAAGTTCAGAAACGCCGCGCGTACCCGGCTTTTGGCTTTTTCGATGGCAGGGTGTTTGTCGATGGTTGTGCCGCTTATTTGGGCTTCGATGCTGATTTTTTCAGCCTGGTTTTCCCGTATGACCGCTTCCAGCTCACGGATTTTATCCTGGGTGTTTTGCACTTTCTGATCAGATACTGCGCCGTCATGTGCCGCGGCTTTAAAGCGATCGAGGTCATGGCGAACCTGATTCAGCACCGCTTCCTTGGCGATAATGCGCTGTTTCAGAGTCTCGACCTTAGCCGTCAAACTCACCAGGTTGCGCACGATTTCGCCCAATTCGGCCTCAGCCTGCTGCAAGGTTAGCTGCGCATGCACGCCGTCCAGTTTTACCAGCACATCGCCCTTTTGCACATAGCGGGTGTTTTCGGTCAGAATCTCGACCACAATCCCATCAGTCTGGGCCTTCAAGGGAATCAGATGACCCGTCACAAAGGCATCGTCGGTGCTTACAGTGCCCCGTTTAAGCAGCCACCAATAGCCGACAGAGATTATACCCGCCAATACGATCATTAACGTCAGCCGTTTTAGGCGTCGATTGCGTTGCTGGAGAATTTCCTTGGGGCGAATTTTAGTGTGCATAGCTGAGTTTTTGACTGTCGTTCTTGATGTCGTTAAAGCCGCCGCCTAGCGCCTTGATGACTTGCACCGCGACTTTAAAATGCTGACCTTGCAATGCTGTCAATTGCAAGCGTTGCTGATGCGCTTCCAGGTCGGCCAGCATTAAGTCGGTGCGATCGTTGAGGCCGTTACGATGAAGGCTGGCGGCAAGGTCTTTAGCCTCGACGGAATCGATAACACTTTGGCGCTGTGCGGCCATGCGACGATCGATTTCCCGCCATCGCGTTAGAGCATCGGCTACTTCTTGAACCGCATGCAACAGACTGCCGTTATAGCGTTCCACCGCGGCATCGTAAGCCGCTTCCTGATAGCTCAGATTGGCGCGCAAGCGCCCTCCTTCAAAGATCGGAAACTCTATCGAAGGGCCCACCGCATAAGCCAGACTGGCGCCCTGCAGCAGCACATCGGTCAGACTGACGCTATGCAAACCGGTAAAGGCAAGCAGATTGACGTCGGGATAGAAGCCGGTTTCCGCGACTTTGATTTCCTGCGCGGCAGCTTGCGCCTGCAAGCGGGCGGCAGTGACATCGGGGCGGTGCGCTAAAAGCCGCAACGACAGGTCGGCAGGTAACGCCAAAGACTTTGGCAGTACGCCGTGTACCGCCAGAATATGTTGTCCCCAATCAGGGCCCTGTCCGGCCAAACTAGCCAGTAGATGCTTCTGTAATTCCACCTCGGCACGTAAACCATCTAGTTGTTGCCGAGCATCTTGCAGGGCCATCTTGGCTTGCAGTACCGGCGCTTCAGCCACCAAACCGGTTGTTAGGCGGACCTGATGCAGGTTTAGAAGCGCTTCCCTATCCGCAACGATATTTTCTGCTATGAGCAGTTTTTCGCTAGCCGCGACCAGATCGAAATAACTGGCCGCTACCGCGGTTGCCAGCAATAACTTGGCATCGGCCAGTTCGGTTTCCACGGCTAGCGACCTGCCCACGGCCGCTTCCAAGGCGGCCTGGTCACGCCCCCAAAAATCCAGGTGATAGCGTAAAACCAAGGGATTGATCAGTAATTGCCGAAAATTTTCCCCTGCGAGTTTGGCTTGAGTGCTGTTGGCTGAAAAACGCTGGGCGCTGAAACTGACATTGGCATCAACCGTGGGATACAGCTCTGCCGCTTGCGCATCCACCATGGCTTGCGATTGCCGCAACCGCGCGGCGGCCGCCTTGAAATTGGGATTGTCCGCCAAAGCCGTAGTGATTAGCTGATTCAATGCCGGAATATTGAAGCTTTCCCACCACTTGGCTTGCGGCCATGCGGCATCGGTTAACGATGACTCGGCATTCGCCAGGGTCTGCGACATGGCCGGCACGGCCATCATTTCAGCCCGCCGGGTCTCATCCCCGAACCAGGCGCAACCCGACACAGCGCTCAACATCAGCGCCGCAATAAGTCGTACCGGATACCGCGTTGCCGTTGTCATTAAGGTTCCTCCACCAGCATTTCTTGGGTTTCCCTGCGTTGTTCCTGTTTTAGCGTACGTCTGATGGATAGCTTGGTGGGATTGGCCAACCAAACCAAAAGCGCTAACCCTATAAACAGGCAACCCGCCATCCAGAATGCATCATTCATGGCGTGAATCACCGCATCGCGACCAGTCAGCTTGGCCAATTTGGCAACAGCGGTTGTTTCATTAAAGCCCGCCGACATCAGGGTATCCAGCGTTCGTTCGAGTCTGACATCAAATACAGTATGGGTCTCGGCAAATCGTGTCGTATGCACGGGCACGCGCCGATAAATCACAATGCCTTGCAGGGTAATGCCCATGGCGCCGGCGGCAATACGCAACAGGCTGGCCAACTCCACCGCCCGCCAAGTCCGCTCCGGCGGCAGACCATGCAATAACAAGGCGGTCACGGGCACAAAAAAGCTGCCCAGACAAGCCCCTTCCAGTACTTTGGGCCAAAACAATTGCGCAAATGCGTCATGACCATCGAAACGGCTCAGCCAAAAATAGATCGCGGCAAAGCCCAGGCAATTAAGCGAAACCAGTAACCGGGCATCGAAGTATTTAACAACTTCGTGAAACACGCTGGCGACCGGCTTGGCTAAAATCGCCATCGGTAGAAACACCAAACCCGCCAAGAATGATGAATATCCCAGAGCCAATTGCAACTGCACAATCAACATGGATAACAAGCCTTGAAACATCAGAAAACCCAGGAACAATATGACGACGCCAATAGTGAAATTTCGATGCGCGAATAAGCAGATGTCCAGAAAGGGGCGACGATGGCTGAATTCCCATATCACCCAATAAAGCAGCGTTACCATCACGAAAATAATCAGGCCGTCTATATAAAATGAGTTTGTCCAATCCCAGTCGTTACCCTGATTGAGCACGGTTTGAATACCGAACAAGACCAGCGTAATCAGCACAAAGCCCACACCATCAAAACGATGCCGGATACGGGTAATGCCGCGCTGATACAGTAAGGCGCCGACAATGCCGCCAATCACCAGAGCCGTGGGAATATTCAGCCAGAACAACCAGCGCCAACCCAGCGTATCTGCTATCCAGCCCCCTATGGGTTGCGCGAAGGTAAACGGCGTCAAGGTAAATACGCTCCACACCCCGATGCCGATGGATTTTCGTTGCTCCGGATATTCCTTGATCAGCAAGGATTGTCCCAAAGGCAAGGTTAAGCCGCCGGCAAACCCCAACACGATGCGCCCGGCCAAATAAGCGTAAAACGAGGTCACGGTTGCGCAAATAACCGAGGCCAGCGCAAACACAAAAAACGCAGCCACAAATGGACGATATTCGCCCAGCCGTCGCGACAACCAGCCGCCCACCGGAAACGCCAAGGCCAGCCCGATCATATAATTCGTCTGCGTCCAGGTGGAAAAGCTAGGTGGAATGCCCAAACCCGCTGCAACGCGCGGCAACATGGCGATATAGGCGCCGGCATTAAATATCACCAGCACGTGACTGCAGCCCAAACAGAGATTGAATAGCATAAAGCGCCATCCCTGCAGCTTTTGGTCTTCGCTGTTAGCCATAGTCTATGCACTCACACCGTAGTGTTCCGGCCTATCAAAGCTGCCAGCCGAACTCATGAAAGCCTTGTTTTAACAGCTGCGAACTTATCTGCGCTAGGCGCTGTTTAAATGCCTCGCTGTCCCGATTAAGGCTGGTTTCTCCAACATTCTCGGTGGTAAAGGCTTTTACACGGGTGCGGGCAAGCACCTGTCCGGTGTGTGGATCGACCAATTTCATCAACACTTGCACCGACATCTGCCCGGCAAAAATCCGATAGCTCCCCAATCCCAGTTCAAGTACTGCGTCAATGCCGGCATAGGCCTGATCGTCGACAGTAGCCGTATTTTGTCCATACCACGCCAAAGTCGCATCATGCCAATGGCTTAACTGAGCATCTCGATCCGCGTCGTCCATGGGTAGATAAGAATAATCGCCACTCAAGCTTGCTTTAATGTTGTGCTCGGTCAATTTAGTTAAGGCCTGTCGGGCCAACACCAACGTTGGTGTCCAAGTTTGCTCAGACCCGGAGCCGCTTGCCAGACTCGGCCGTACCAGCTTGTCTTGAATAGACACCTGGTCGGCATCGTCGCTTCGAATGACCAAACCGGCAACGACAACGTCTCCGGAGGTTTTATAGAGTTTTTGCTCCACCGGAAAATCGATGGCCATGTTGCGATAATGCCCGTAAGCCGGGATGCGGTCTTCAATCGGATCAGGCGTGATTTCCAGTGGCGGAGACTCTACCGGAACGACCAGGATGGTATTAAGCTTACTGATGTCGGAAATTGGCGGTTTAATGCCGGGCGCCCAGCAGCCGCTGACCAGAAAGGCCAGCGCAACGGTAAGGCTTAGGCTAATTGAACGGACGCTGACTAAACCCCAGCCATTTGTATTAAAACTGATATCGGATGATGTTTTCATTTTCCCGGACTCCCACAAAAAGTTGCACATCGCAGCTAGACAAATTTGCGAATGTGGCTTAAAGCAACTATAGGAATTCAGTTGATATAAGACAAACGATTTATATTGGACTTTAATATTGATAAATCCGATACTAAGCAGTATGGACATCGATCAGATCAAAACGTTTTTAAGTGTCGCCGCCAACGGTAGCTTTCTGGAAGCCGCCAGTAGGCTTTATGTCACGCAATCGACAGTCAGTACCCGCATACAACGCCTGGAAGCCTATATGGGCGTTACCTTGTTTGTGCGCAATCGTTCCGGAGCCACCTTGACGCTACCGGGACGACGCTTTTTACGTCACGCCAAAACATTGCTGTTAACCCTGGAACAAGCACGACATGACATTGGCTTACCCAGTCGCTACCGTGCCAGCGTCACCATCGGTGCACGGATTGCCTTATGGGAAACCTTATTACCGGAATGGATAGGCATCATACGCAGCCAAGTACCGGATGTTTCAATACGCAGTGAAATCGGTTTTGAAGAAGATTTAATGCGCGGTGCAATCGAAGGGTCTATGGATATAAGTATGATGTATACTCCTCAACACAATCCCGGACTGAAGGTCGAACATTTATTTGATGAAACCCTGGTGTTGTTGACCACCGATCCTGAAAAACCCTGGCCTAATGACGATTACATTTACGTCGATTGGGGACCGGGGTTCTACGCACAACACAGCAATGGTTATCCTAATCTGGAACGTCCCGCTCAGGTCGTCAATATCGGCTGGCTGGCCGTGCAATTAGTGCTCAGCAATGGCGGTTCCTGCTTTTTGCCTATTCGCATCGCCGCACCGCTGATAAAAGAACACAAACTATTTCAAGTACCCGACAGCCCGCAATTCAGATTACCGGCCTATATGGTATCACCATTTGATAGCGATTCGATTATATTACAACAAATTCTAGACATCATAAGGCTATTAGCCGCTGACGAACGGCAGAAAAACTACGCCTAAACTCAAGCACAAGGCTGACAGCCCCCCGCCGTTAAGTTAAGGAGCTCGCTTACAGATCTGGCTCGCTCATTCCGGATGCTGTTTTTTCAGCGTGCTACCGGCCGGTTTAAAGGTATGTAAATCGGCTTCAGTCTCCGCACCCTGTGCCGCGCAACCCCAGTTTAATGGCTGGTCCTGGGTAAAGCGTTTGCCCAGTTGCCAGGCGATTTGAGCGCGCGCCAGCTCCACGCCCAAATAAAAGGCATGTCCGCCATCGGTTTCCACGCCCAACTTGGGATATAAATCAAACGGGTCTTGCGCAGTATGAAAACCGTCCCGGTTGAACACATGCAGGCCCTCGCTGCTGGTTTGTATCCGATAGCTGGGGTCGCGAATTTCGGCGGCGATGGCTTCGATTTCGTCGCGGCGATACGGAAACGGTGCGTTATCGTGTACCGTCATTAAATCGGGTGCGATGTGCTTGGGCAGACTGTCGTGCTGCTTGGCCGCGTACATGATGCGGCGAGCACTATCGGCTTCCTTGATAGCGCGGCAAGCGTGTTTGCTGACTTCGGTCGCCAAAATATGATTGATATTCAGCTCGGAACAAATTCCCAGCAATAGCGCATTCATACCCGAGGTATCGGCGTGGGTCAGTTCGGTAATGTTACCGACACCCAGCATCATTTCCACCTCAGGATAACGCTGGCGGAACTGATAATTGCGTACGATGGATTCGGTAAAACCGAAATGTATCGGATCCAGAATAGGATCGACAATAAAAGCCCTGTTTTTGCGTTGCAAGGTTGCAATCACGGCATCCAGGCAACTTATGTCGCCATGTACTTGCGGAATGATGATCGGCGTGGTCTCAACTTCGTCGACTATCCATAAACTGCTACTGGTCAGACTAAGCATATAATCGGCACCGGCTTTGCCACCGGCCAGCAAATCGCTATCTTCCAGGGAATCGATACTGACCGTGAAGCCTTCCTGTTTTAAGCTACGTATGCAATCTTGCAAATGCGGAAACGGCGTGCCGGGCAGACAGCCGATGTCTATCACATCCGCGCCTTGGGCTTTATAGTAATACGCCCGCTGAATCACTTCCTCAACGCTGATATTGGGAGCATCGACGATTTCGGCGAAGATTTTGGTTTGGTATTGACTGAGGTCGTATTGCTGGGCGTTTTTACCGAAATACTGTGGTAGGTCTTTGACTTCTTCCGGACCGCGTTCCACCGGTACACCCAACTGTTGCGACAAGGCTTCTATATCGCCGCGACAACGGCCGGGGATGACGATACGGGTGGCATCTTCCGTGTCTTTCAAACGACGGCCTATCATTTCGGTGGTCATCAAAGCCGCGACTTTGACGCCCATTTCTTTAACCTTGTAATAAAAATCCGGCTCCATGCCGGCCAGAATCTGCCGGAGTTGTTTTTCAGCCAATTTGCCGGTCAAAAACAGTATGCGTTCGTCACTCATGATAATGATACCAGTCGGCGTATCACTGCGGTTTTCAAATCGTCAACGCTTTCCACGACTTGGGTATAGGGAAAGGTACGCATTTTATCGGTGGCTTCCAGATCGACCGGTCGCGGGTAAACCATGACTTTTTTATGTCCAGGCGCGGTGGTTTCCATTTCCGGGGCGATATCGCAAGGGTAGACAATACTTTCTATCCGACATTTACCGGCTTGGGAATACAGATTAGTGGCCAGGGAATCGGCAATACCCAGCACGCATTTGGCGACGGTATTGGAGGTGGTCGGCGCCATCACAAAAGTGTGGTAATAACCTTTGTAAAACAAGCCTACCGGTGGCGCCGAAGCGGCTTTGTCTCGATATACCGGCATTTTGGCTTTGATGTCGTTAATATTGACGCCATACATTTTCAACACCTCTTCGCCGGCCTGGCTGAGATAACAATCGACGTTATCCAGACCGAGCATGAATTCGAGACATTCTTCGATATAATGGCCGGAACCTGTTATCGCCCAGGCAAGACGGGGTGCTTTCATGACTTTACGAATTGAGCAAACGGCCGAATATTATAACCGAGCCCGCCGAACATGCCGTGGTAAGAAAGATGGTTGTACTACAGTACATCTTCAACATTCATCAAAACCTGTAAGCTGTGGATCACATAAACCAATTACACTCTTCGGCCATGGAAAACCTGAATTTTGCCGAGCAGCCCTTGCCGGCTGACAAACACCGCGCCCATGTCATGGTTTTTACCAGCGGTAAAGGCGGAGTCGGCAAAACCTGCCTGACCACCAATGTAGCCACGGCCATGGCCCGGAAAGGCGCCAGGGTATGTATTTTCGACGCCGACACCGGCTTGGCAAACATTAATATTTTGCTGGGCCTGCGGCCGGAATATACCCTGGAACATGTGCTGAACGGCGAAAAATCCATACACGATATCGTCATCAAAACCCGGCAAGGCGTGGCCGTGGTACCCGGCGCCACAGGGATTGCCGAATTCGCCGACCTCAATGCCGACACGGTGAAAAGACTGTGTACTGCCTTGACGGAGCTGGAAGCGGACTACGATTACTTTTTAATCGATACCGCAGCCGGCGTAGCCGATAGCGTACTGCAATTCGTCGAATCCTCACCTAACACTTTTTTACTGATCACCCCCGAACCGACCTCGCTGACCGATGGTTTTTCGATGTTGAAATTGCTGAATAGCCGACATTACCCAGGCAATATTCGGGTGGTGGTCAACATGGTGGACGATTATCCGCATGCCACCGAAACCTATCGCCGCTTTTCCGCCGCGGTCGACAAGTATCTGGATTTAAAAGTGGACTACGGCGGCTTTGTAGCCCGCGATGAAAACGTCACCCAGTCGATTGTCAAACAGACGCCAGTAGTGGATTTGATCGGCAACGCCCCGGCCAGCCGTTGCCTACTCGCCTTGGCGGACAATATGTTAAAACATATAGGCGGCAGCGAAACCGAAGTGGGATTGGCGGATTACTGGAAAAACTTTCTACAGGAAACGGCTAACGATCGCACCGAAAGTATTCAGGAAACCCAATCGGCGAGCGAGCCCTACCAGCCCGCACAGGCCTCTGAAGCGATCCCCGATAGCAGCGCAAATTTTGCAGCGTTAGCCAATCAACTGCTTGCCGCCATGCAGAGCCAGTCGCCCGACAGGCAAACCCTGGAGGACTTTACCGGCCATTTTCTGGCCGGTTTTCAAACTCAATTCGGCAATTTTCCGGCTAACTTTCGGCAGTTACTTTTCCGCTGGCTGGAAGCGGAAGATTATGCCGCGCCTCAACTGCAAGAATTGGCCGGTACGCTGGAAATGCTCTATATGGCAAAGCACCAGCAACCCATGCACAACCTGGAAAATAGCCTGGCCCGCTTGATTGCCCAGTGCAAGGACTCGGAATCACAGATGCGCGCACTGGCCACGCAAATGCGCGCGGCTTACACTCACACTTTTAACAGTGATGTATTCAATGCGCGTCGGGAAGTTCTGGAAAGCATTCAAAAACCCGACTTTAATGAAACAGATTTTCAACTGCTGCTGGATGCTTTAGGCCAGGCTTTTGAGAATCGCTTTAAACATCCCTATCAGGGGAAAAGCGATTTACTGCTGGTTTCGGCAGCGGAAACCTTGGCGGAAATGACTTCCGAAGAGAAATCATTACAAGCGCAAGTGGATGAATTAACCAACAGCTTTCAGCACCTGAGCCAGCGGCGCGAAGCGCTGTTGGCAACCATCAAGCAAGCCTGAAAATAATTCGATACCCGTCGCCTATTTGGCAGCAGCCGGAATCGGCTGATTGTCCATCTGCTTTAGCTGCTCGCAAAGCATGGCTGCGCGGGCGGAAAGATAGTTGATATTGACGATCTGCACATCCTCTATATTCAACCCAAAAATGCGTTGTAAGGCGGCGCTCAATTCCATTTCCAATTCCTTCACCACCTGATCCCGTTCTTCCGGTAATTTTTCAGCTAAATGGTGCGAAAAAACCAGCATGGTACTCTCGCTGATCACCGGACGGATATTCTGATCGATATCAAAATCGCCGCTGCGCCCGACTTTATAAAGCAGATTAAAAACCGCCGCTTCCGGGATGCTGAAGGAAATGCCGACGGAAACGTTAATCCACTGACTATCCATGGTGAAAATAGACAGATCGTTCACCTGAAAACTCGTCAACGACACTTGCAGGATATCGACATCATCCAGCAATGGAGCCTTCAAATACCACCCCTCCGACAGCGGGGCCGGATGTACGACCTTACCCATGCGGCGAACGTGGGCCATTTCGGACGGTTGCACGACAAACCAGGGCGGTGAACTGACCAGCAGCCCAATCGCAATTAACAACAGCACATGCCAAAACTTGATTTTATGCCACCAGTGAAAATGAACCGGTAAAATTGAATCTTGAACTGTTGACATAAGCAAGCCAATAAATGCTGCAGCGGTTTAGCGTTGAGCGGCGACTTGCAGTCGACCGTCAACCACCCGCACGGGAAAAGTAGCCACATCTTCGTAGGCCGGAGGGCTTTTGACCTGGCCGGTTTTCACACAAAAGCGGGCGCCATGACGCGGGCAAACGATTTCGTCGCCGTCCAGCTCACCGCTGGCGATTTCCGCGCCATCATGAGTACAAACATCTTCGATGGCATAAAACTGGCCTTCCAGTTTAAATATCGCCACGTCAAAACCATCGACATCGATCACTACATGTTCGCCATCGGCCAAGGCCGACTCGGCCACCACATCTATCCAATCAGACACCTATCACCCCACTCTGTCCGGTTAATTCCAAATATTTCGTGTTTCGTTAATTTTATTTATTTTAAATAAACGTCATAGCGTAACAACTTCCCTTGATAACTTTCATTGGGCCTGCCGCCCAAAGGTTCCGCATAATCCGGGCTTTTGACCGCTACCCGCCGCCCCGTGGCCGCAAAAGCCGCATCGAATAAGGCTTGCCGGTCCGTGTCGTCGCCCAGAATATCACGTAACACTGCCATGGATTTGCGGGTCAGCGCGGATTTTTTACGTTTGGGGGGAAACATGGGATCAAGATAAATACAATCCGGCTTTTCCGTTAAACCCGCCAATAATTCGATGGCGTTACCAACCAGTAAAGACGGCGGAAGCAGCTCACGCTTTTGGACCCAATCCAATTGCGCCAAGCGTTCAAAACCGTCGCGAATCAATGCCGCCATGATAGGCGAGCGTTCGATGCAAGTCACTTCGTAACCCATCCGAAACAGCGCCAGACTATCTTGCGCCCAACCGCTGGTGGCATCGACCACGGTACGGGATTTTTTACCGATGGCTTGTGCCAGCAGATCTTTTTTCGGCGCCGGATAGGAATGCTGTTCGCCGGGACGCGGGTCGATTTCGACAGCCAGACCGCCTTTTCTCAAAGCCTGCCTGTCCAGCAATTTTAAACAACCGTCGCGGTAAGCCAAAAAAAACGGATACGGGCTGGATTCGGCAACCTCACTACTCAATATCGGCATGCATAATTGATCGGCTAACGTGGCGGAACGATTATCGGATAGAGACCTGATGATAGCTAAAGGCATTGAAACAATTTACTCAACCAAACATTCAATTAACCAGCAATTTGGATCGTACTCATAAACCCTGCTTGACTTGCTATTTTCTTCACCAATGACAACCCTGATTTTTGAAAAACTAATCGGATATGAATTATAGGTCAGAAAATTATAAAAAATATCAGCCAAACTTTTGGTGGCTTTGTCATAAACCATTGATGCACGCAGTTTGGCTAAATGCGGCATTTGCTGACTTATTTCATGCTTTAAATGTTGTAAGCTTTCTTTACAATTGGGTGCCAAAAAATGCGCTTCGCAGTCTTCCGCAATCGTGTCCATATCGAAGGCAACGGGTAACGACGCGTATAACCTGGGAGACTTAAAAATCAGCGTATCTCCCTTGAGTTCATAAGATAACTCGCTCAACTTCAGATAATACTGGTAGTGAGCCGTTAATTTGATAGATGTTGTTGTATCTCCAAAGGGAAAATCTTTGAATAAGTAATTATATTCAGTCTTGGAAAAAACTTCCGCAGTCGTTAATTCCGCGACGATTAACGCTTCTTTTTCCTGTAATCCCAAGCCATATATAGCCCCCTGAACTGCTTGGGTTTGCTTTGAATTAAAATAAATGAATAAAGATACCGCAATAACAACAACCACGACAATAAAAACAAGTAGGCCAAACCTTATATTTATTGTCATGGTATTTATTCGGTGGAAATCGCTTCCTGCTGATTTTTTAATGCCGCATCCAGCGTATGCCAGGCCAAGGTGGCGCATTTGACTCGCGCCGGATACTCCCGCACCCCAGCCAGTACCGCCAGTTTACCGATGGCTTCCAGATTCACTTGTTCCGTTTTACCGGTGGTCATTTCATGAAACTGTTTGAATAGCGTTTCGGCCTCTTCCTCGGTTTTGCCTTTGATAATTTCCGTCATCAACGACACCGACGCAGTGGAAATCGCACAACCCGAGCCCTGAAAACTGGCATCGGTAATCACATGATCCTCGATTTTTAAGAACAAAGTCAGCTTGTCGCCACATAACGGATTAAAACCGTCCACCCGGCGATTGGCATTCTCCATCACCCTAAAGTTGCGTGGATTGCGGTTGTGGTCGAATATGACCTCTTGGTATAGATCGCGTAAATCTTCAAACATTAGCCAAACACCTCTATTAAGGATTTGATGCCCTGCATCAACACATCGATTTCTTGGCGGGTATTGTACATGGCAAACGAAGCCCGCGCTGTAGCCGGTACAGCGTAAAAATCCATCACCGGCATCGCGCAGTGATGCCCTGCCCTGACAGCAATACCCACACTGTCCAACATGGTGCCGATATCGTGCGGATGAATGTGATCCAAGGTAAACGACAGGATGCCGCCTTTCTCCGCCGCCTGGCCGATGATGTTCATACCTTTGATCTGCTCTGCTTGTTCGGTAGCATAAGCCAATAATTCGGCTTCGTAAGCAGCGATTTTGTCCATACCGACCGCGGTCACGTAATCGATGGCCGCGCCTAGGCCGATGATCTCGGCAATCGCCGGGGTGCCGGCCTCGAATTTATGCGGCAAGCCGGCATAGGTGGTTTTTTCGAAGGATACGGTACGGATCATGTCGCCGCCGCCTTGATAGGGCGGCATGGCTTCCAACAAGGCTTGCTTACCGTACAACACGCCCGTGCCGGACGGCCCATAAAGCTTGTGCCCGGAAAACACATAAAAATCGCAACCCAAGGCCTGCACATCGACCGGCATATGCGGTATGGCCTGCGCGCCATCCAGCAGCACTGGAATATTTTTGGCCTGCGCGGCAGCAATGATGCGTTCGACCGGATTAATAGTCCCCAAGGCATTAGACATATGGGCGATAGCCACCAGCCTGGTATTAGCGCCCAGCAGTTTTTCGAACTCTTCGAAAATCAGCTCGCCCTTTTGGTTCATCGGCGCCACTTTTAATACGGTGCCGATTTGCTGACACAGCATCTGCCAAGGCACGATGTTGGCGTGATGCTCCATGGCGCTGATCACAATTTCGTCACCGGCTTGCAGTTGGGATTTACCGTAACTTTGCGCAATCAGATTAATCGCTTCGGTTGCTCCGCGCACGAAGACAATTTCTTTGGTGCTGCCAGCGTTGATGAACTCTTTGACTTTTTCCCGCGCCGCTTCGAAGCGATCGGTGGCTTTGACACTTAGAGTATGTACGCCCCTGTGAATATTGGCGTATTCATGGCTATAAACATGCACGATGCTATCGATTACCGTTTGCGGCTTCTGGCAACTGGCGGCATTGTCCAGATACACCAAGGGTTTGTTGCGAACTGTTTCGCCGAGAATCGGAAAATCAGCGCGGATTTGGTCGATTGGATAGGTAGTCATAGTCTCAAGCTTGTAGGTTGCCTTTGTGCTATCTGCACATTAAAATCAAATTCAACACATTGTATTGGATAAAAAAATGCTTGCCGTCTTTCCGCAAAAACATCTCACCGACATCGCCGAATGGCATCGCATGGGCGAGGCCGGTATTTTTCCGCCCGACAGCCGCATGGAACTCATAGAAGGAGAAATCTTACACATGGCACCGATCGGCTCTAATCATGCAGGGCATGTAGCCCGCCTTATTCATGCTTTGACTCCCCGCCTGCTTGAAAAAGCCATCGTCAACGCGCAAAACCCGGTACAACTAGGCGACCTCTCGGAACCGGGCCCGGATTTTTTATTGCTGCGCCCAGACCCGAACTTTTATACCAGCCGTCACCCGCTTGCAGCCGATGTGCTGTTGTTGGTAGAAGTTTCCGACAGCACCCTGCGTTTCGATCGCAGCCAAAAACTGCGCCTCTATGCCACCCATGCCATTCCGGAATACTGGATCGTTAATCTGATCGACAATTGCTTAGAGGCCTACCGCCAACCTCGAGATGGCGATTATCTAGAAAAAACCGTACTCTCAAAAGCCGACAACATCAATCTATACAGCTTGCCGGAGATTCGAGTGGCGGTTTCCGATATTTTATAAACTGATCGCCGGAAAACGCGCAAGCAACTGCTGCAATAACACGGCTTTCAATTCGGAATTCTCGACCTTGTCCACCATTTCATTAGCAAAAGCAAAGGTCAAAATATTCCTGGCCGAGGCCTCGTCAACGCCGCGCGATTGCAGATAAAACACCGATTTTTCATCCAATTGCCCTACCGTCACCCCGTGCGAACATTTCACATCGTCGGCATAAATTTCCAGCTGCGGCTTGGTATCGATTTCCGCATCGTTGGATAACAACAGATTACGATTGTTCATTTCCGAATCGGTCTGCTGCGCATCCTCGGCGACAATCACACGGGCCTGAAACACGCCGCGGGCGCGTTGATCCAACACACCTTTATAAAACTCGCGACTAATGCCCTGCGGTTTTAAATGATTGATACGGGTATGATTATCGATATGCTGCCGATTGCCGCCTAGATAAAGTCCATTAAGGCGACATTCCGACGCCACATCCAAATCGCTGTGAATCTCGCTGCGCGCCAACAAACCGCCGATGGCAAAGTTGTGATGCATAAAGCGGCTATTTTGTGCTTGTTTGACGTAACTGCCGCCGAAATGACAAGCCTTATCGGTCTCGGCCTGCACTTTATACAGCGTTAATTCGGCATTCGGCTGTAAGAAACATTCGTTTACCGCTGCGCTAAAGTAACTGTCGGCACTGCCAACGTAGGTTTCAATGATTTGCGCCTCGGCACTGTCATGAACCACAAGCAGGTTACGCGTGGCAGCCAACGCATCGGACGCAGTGACCACATGCAGTATCTGCAACGGCTTGCTCATCTGATGCCTGGCAGCAATTTCAATGACAACCCCATCGCCAAACCAGGCGCTGTTAAAAGCCACCAGACTATGTTCATCATCAGCAACCGCTTTGCCCAACCGGGTTTGCAAGGCCTCGGCATTATTGCGCAATGCAGCATTAAAACTTTGTACCGAAACTTCAGCGGGCAAATTGGACAAATCCGACAACTCAGCCGAAAAATGGCCGTTGATCAGCACCACGTTCCAGGCATTTTCAAGCCGATAAGTCTCTAACCAACCCGCATCGACTTCTTGATTATCGCTAGGTGCAAACTGGGTTTTATTTAAAACGGCCAGGTTAGTATAACGCCATTCTTCATCGCGCAGATTCGGAAAACCATGCGCTTCAAAGGCTTTTAAACCTGCATTGCGAAATTGTTGCAACCACGACAAGTCGCTACCCGGCAAGCTTGCGGCAATGGTCGGATAGGCAGCCAGATAAGCATAAGTCGATTGTTCCGCCGTCATCATGCCGCCTTTCCTTCCAACCAGCTGTAACCTTTTTCTTCCAGTTCCAGCGCCAGCTCAGGCCCACCGGATTTGACGATACGGCCTTCCGCCAATACGTGCACCATATCTGGCTCGATGTAATCCAGCAGGCGTTGGTAATGGGTGATCATCAAAAACGACCGCTCCGGTGAACGCAGGGAATTCACGCCCTCTGCCACGATGCGCAAGGCGTCGATATCCAAGCCGGAATCAGTTTCGTCCAGAATGCATAGTTTGGGTTCCAGCACCGCCGCCTGCAGAATCTCGTTACGTTTTTTCTCGCCGCCGGAAAAGCCTTCATTCACGGCGCGGTACAAAAACTTTTCATCCATCTGCAACAATTTGACCTTGCTTTTGACGATGGTCAGAAAATCCATCGCATCCACTTCCGGCTGACCATGATGCTTGCGCATCGCATTGAGCGCCGCTTTTAGCAGATAAATATTGCTGACGCCGGGAATTTCCACCGGATATTGAAAGGCCAGAAACACCCCTTCGCGGGCACGGATTTCCGGGGCCAGTTCCAGTAAGTCTTTGCCTTGATAGGTAACGCTGCCTTCGGTAACCGTATAACCGGCTTTGCCGGACAACACGTGCGACAGGGTGCTTTTGCCGGCGCCGTTGGGGCCCATGATGGCGTGGACTTCACCGGGGTTAATGTCCAGGGTCAGGCCTTTTAGGATGGGTTTGTCGTTGATCGATACGTGGAGATTTTTTATGCTGAGCATACGTTTAGTCACCTAAGTTTTAAAATGTAGGCTGGGTAGAGCAACGCGAAACCCAGCATTAAATCTTTTAGTGTCGCTAACGCGACGTTGTTTTAAAGTCGGGTATCGGCCCGACAGCCGAGTTTCTTTTCTTTGCTTGTCCAAAGAAAAGAAACCAAAAGAAACGACACCCGGATGCCGCTTTGATCCTGCGCTCCTCGGGTTTGAACGGGGTTTTCCGAAGGGGCTTCCCAGCCCCTACGTAAAACGCGATGCATCCCTGCATCGCCCCTATCGGGCAAATCCGTCCAAACCCTCCGGTGCTCGGCGCGGCATAACGGGAAGAAAACCGCCGCAACTTCAAAAATATTCTAAAAAATGTAGGTCCGATTACGCTTCGCTAATCGGACCTACTAAGCCACCTAATTTTGTCCAACCTACGTTACTGCGGAGAGTCGAACTCTCGATTTAACATTTTTTTGACCACATCAAACCTTGCTTGAGTTGTTTCTATTACTACTTTCCATTTGCCATTTAAAGTTTCATCAGGCTTGTAATACTTAGTTACTACTCCAGCAACTATTGGCTTTCCTGTTTTACCTAATCTTTTATGACCTTTTTGATCAATGAACGAACTTATTGTCCCAGATGCAATTTTAACTTCATTATTTTCATCTAACTCTAGATTATCACACTCAACAATTATGAAACCATTTTCAATCCCATTCTTTTTTCTAAAACCACACTTATTTTTTAAATTTGGCTTCAAAGGATTCTTTTCATCTGATCCCAAATAGATTTCTTCCGATATTTCTTGATCTGTATCTTCAAATATATTTGTTGGATCAGATTGAACCAAATCACTTAGTTTTCCACCCTTAACAGTTTCAATATTAAATACTGTGAAGTCACAACCATCAGTTATAAAACCACCATTTGAAATAGCAACATTATATGATTTTTGATCCATATAACATTCAAATTTATTATTTTGATCATCTGAGTAATTTCGAATTGACATTCTAATTGGCTTTGAAAGCAACTCGTTACGACTAATTTTAAAACTAATTTTCTTCCCGCATCTGACTTCAAGATCCCCTATAGCTTCAAATCTAATTGTATTTCCTTTTCTATCAAATGCAGGCTTATACATTATATGACTAGTAGTCATAAACATTACTTCTGATAATGGACCTTTAGAATAATAACTTTCGTCCTGTTCTTTTGCAGAAAATTTTGCACTAACAAAACCATATCCTAGTTTTTCAATTTGAGGTTTTTTGCTAGTGCCTACATTTCCATAAACTAAACACTCACCGCTCTCTAACTCCGCCAAGCATATTGAATTAAACAAACTGACTATCAGCCCTAATCCTGCCAGAGTTACTTTTTTCAAAACCAAATAATTCATACATTTAGTGCCTTCAGGTGGTTTGTGATAGCCAAAATGTCCAATTACTTTCAATCCCGCGACGGTTTTTATTCCCCCTGATGCCGCGCCGAGCACCGGAGGGTTTGAACGGATCTGCCCGCTAGGGGCGATGCAGGGATGCATCGCGTTTTTCGCGGGGGCTGGGAAGCCCCTTCGAAAAACCCCGTTCAAAGCCTCCGGCGCGCAGGATTCACGCGGCATGGGGTGTCGTTTCTTTTGGGTACTTTTCTTTGGACAAGCAAAGAAAAGTACCTCGGCTGTCGGGCCGAGACCCGACTTTAAAACAGCCCGTCGCGATAGCGACACAATACCCTCAGACGCTGGAGCGTCCGTCACCGCATTGCCACGCCGAAGCATGGGAATGATAAAAAAATCCCCCTCACCCTAGCCCTCTCCCCGAGGGAGAGGGAACAAAACTAACCAACCGCCCCTTCCAAACTAATCCCCAACAACGCCTGCGCCTCCACCGCAAACTCCATCGGCAATTCCTTAAACACTTCCTTACAAAACCCGTTCACAATCATCGACACCGCGTCTTCGGCAGATAATCCTCGCTGCTGACAAAAGAACAACTGATCTTCGCTGATTTTAGATGTGGTAGCTTCGTGCTCGACTTGGGCTGTGGGTTGTTTGACTTCCACATACGGAAATGTATGCGCACCACATTTATCACCGACCAGCAACGAATCGCATTGGGTATGGTTGCGGGCGTTGCTGGCGGATTTGGCCACTTTCACCAAACCGCGATAGGTGTTCTGCGCCCGACCGGCGGAAATACCTTTGGAGACAATAGTGCTGCGGGTGTTTTTGCCGATGTGGATCATCTTGGTGCCGGTATCGGCCTGCTGCAGATTATTGGTTAGCGCCACCGAATAAAATTCGCCGACCGAGTCGTCGCCAAGCAACACGCAGCTGGGATATTTCCAGGTGATGGCCGAACCAGTCTCGACTTGAGTCCACGACACTTTGGAATTATGGCCGCGGCATTCGGCACGCTTGGTGACGAAATTGTAGATGCCGCCCTTGCCGTCCTTGTCGCCCGGATACCAGTTTTGCACCGTGGAGTATTTGATCTGCGCATTGTCCAGCGCCACCAATTCCACTACCGCAGCATGCAACTGGTTTTCGTCGCGCATCGGTGCGGTGCAGCCTTCCAGATACGACACATGCGAGCCTTCGTCGGCAATGATCAAGGTACGCTCGAACTGGCCGGTATTGGCGGCATTAATTCTAAAATAAGTCGACAACTCCATCGGGCAGCGCACACCTTTGGGAATGTAGACAAACGAACCATCGGTAAACACTGCCGCGTTCAGAGCGGCAAAGAAATTGTCACCTGAAGGCACCACAGTACCTAAATACTGTTGCACCAACTCGGGATGCTCTTGCAAGGCTTCGGAAATCGGGCAAAAAATCACCCCGGCTTCTTTTAACTTGCCTTTGAATGTGGTGGCCACCGACACGCTATCAAACACCGCATCCACGGCGATGCCTGCCAAGCGCTCTTGCTCATCCAATGGAATACCGAGTTTTTTGTAGGTATCCAACAACTGCGGATCGACCTCGTCCAGGTTTTTCGGGCCGTCTTTTTTCGACTTGGGTGCCGAGTAATAGCTGATAGCCTGATAGTCGATAGGTTCGATATGCAATTGTGCCCAGTTGGGCGGCGTCATGGTTTGCCAGTGCCGAAAGGCTTTCAGGCGATATTCCAGCATGAACTGCGGTTCGTTTTTCACCAACGACAGTTTGCGGATCACATCCTCGTCCAAACCCGGCGGAAAGGTATCCACTTCCAAATCGGTCACAAAACCTTGTTTGTATTCCTGACTGATCAAATGTTCGATTTCTTGTGCGGTCGCGGACATAGGCGCTCTCGATAAATTAACGGAATAAACGGCTGAGTGGGATGCTGACTTCCGCCGGCTGCTTGAAAGGCAGGATCATGTCAGCCAAAGTCACGGATTCCAAAGCGTGGGCAATCTTTTGATTGATCAGATGCCAGTTACCTTGTATCCGGCAGCCGCTGGCTTGATCGCAGCCCTTATGCGACACCGAACATTCAGTCAAGGCAATCGGCCCCTCCAAAGCACCGATCACCATGGCTACCGTGATTTTTTCCGGCTCGCGGGCCAAGGCATAACCGCCTTTGGCGCCGCGCATGGATGACAATAGCCCCGCCTTTGCCAAGATTTTCAAAATCTTGCTGACGGTTGGCAAGGCGATGCCGGTGACTTCGGCCAACTCCAGCGCATCATGTAAACGATGCTGGTCTTTGGCTATCACACTCAATACCACCGTTGCGTAATCGGTTAACTTACTTAGCTTTAACATGGCCCTCTCAGAATTGGGACCATTTTAGTCTTATTTAATTACCGAGTAAAGTAGTTGGTTATTATTTTCGACCCTATTCACCTCAGCCAACCTTTGCGCCGGAAAAACAAATAGGGCAACAAGATTGAAAACGCCATCATCGACAGTGCAAACGGATAGCCCAGCATCCAGTCTAGTTCCGGCATATGCTCGAAGTTCATGCCATATATGCTGGCAATCAAGGTGGGCGGCAACATGGCAACCGAAGCTACCGAGAAAATCTTGATGACTTTGTTTTGATTAATATTGATGAAACCGACCGTGGCATCCATTAAAAAGTTGATCTTGTCGAATAAAAACGCCGTGTGGCTGTTTAATGATTCGATGTCGCGCAGAATCTGCTGAGCATCTTCCAGTTGCGCCGGAGAAAGCAATTTACGCCGCACCAAAAACGATACCGCCCGCTGCGTGTCCAGCATATTGCGGCGAATGCGGCCGTTCAGATCCTCCTCCTCGGCAATAGCCGCCAGAATTTGCTCGGCGTCCTCATCGCTGACATTCTGACTCAAGACCTTTTTACTGACTGCTTCCAGCTCTGTGTAAATGTCTTCCAGCGAATCGGCCGAATATTCGGCCTCCGCACCGTATAAATCCAACAGCATATCCTTGCTGTCCGTGACAAACCCCGGCTGGGTTCTGGCACGCAGGCGCTGCAAACGAAAGACCGGCAACTCTTCGCTTCTGACCGAAAACAACATATTACCGCGCAGCACAAATGCTACCGGCACACTACGGGATGCCCCTTCCCTATCCAGCAAAAAATCGGAGTGAATATGGATTTCATTTTGCTCGACATAAAACCGAGCGCTGGCCTCCAGATCGGTCAAGTCGTCGGGGGGCGGTAACTCCAGATTGTAATGCTGACCGATCAGGGTTCGCTGAGCCTTGGTAGGCGCCAATAAATCGATCCAGATGGGATTAACCGCCAGCAAATCGTGGCGGCAGGTGATGGAAACTTTAGATAAGCGACCTTCCACCAGCTCAAAGGCGCTCATCTGACCTTCGCCGCAATGCGGCTCCCTGTCACCAACCAACTGCTCGCGCAGGGTATCGGAAATTTCCCATAACACGTCATCCTCACGTGCTTCGTCAATTTGCTCCCAAACCAGACGGGCGTCGTCCAAGCTTTGAGCCGATAAGATTTGCCCGATTTCTATGGGTGACAACTTCTCCAACAGCGCATTTAACTCGGCCATATGCTGTTTTTGCACTAGCGAGATAACCAGTTTACGACGCGGCAACGGCTGATTTTGCACCATGCTTTCAACCAGCCGATGCTTTTTCAATAAATCCTGGACGGTTTGTAGAGGCAATAGAAACTCCTGGGTAAGGACAAATCAGCAAATATTATAATACTCGACCTTACCCGGAATTCTCAGTTCAATAGCCGGGTTCAGCCGGTTCGATTAAATTCGGCCATAATTATCCTGGAATCGCACAATATCGTCTTCGCCCAGATAGCTACCGGACTGAATTTCGACCATCTCCAGCGGAATCACGCCGGGGTTTTCCAGGCTGTGCACCACACCGACCGGGATATAGATCGATTCATTCTCCGTCACCAGAACCTCTTGGCCGTCTTTAGTGACCCATGCCGTGCCCTTGACCACCACCCAATGCTCGGCACGATGATGATGCTTCTGCACCGACAGCTTGGCGCCCGGCTTTACCACGATACGCTTGGTATGGTGGCGATCGCCGGCATCCACTAAGTCATAATGCCCCCAGGGCCGATAGACCTTACGATGCACTTGCGCCTCGTCTCGTTTTAAGGCTTTTAATTGATCAACGATAGCCTTCACATCCTGCACACGATCCTTGGAGGCCACCATGACCGCATCATCCGTCTCCACTACCACCAGATCCTGCACACCAATCACCGCCACCAGTTTATTACTGGAGTGAATATAGGAATTAGTGGTATCGATGCTCAACACGTCGCCTTTAATCGCATTGCCGGATGGGTCTTTACCGGTGACGTCCCATAAGGCCGACCAGGAACCAACATCGTTCCAACCGGCATCCATCGGGATAACTGCGGCTTTATCGGTTTTTTCCATCACGGCATAATCGATGGAATCGGCCGGACAGGTGGAAAAAATATCCTTATCCAATCGAGTAAAGTCCAGGTCGGTTTTGGCCGCCGCCAATGCTTCCCGACACACGCTAAGCATCTGCGGATTGAATTTTTCCAGTTCATGCAAAAAAACACCGGCTTTAAAGGCAAACATGCCGCTATTCCAAAAATAGTCGCCGCTATCCAGATAAGTTTGCGCGGTTGCCTCATCCGGTTTTTCCACAAAAGCCGCCACCTTAAATCCATCAGCTACTGCCTCCGCGCCGGCTTTGATATAGCCGTAACCGGTTTCGGGCGCACTGGCGACGATACCGAATGTAACCAGCAAATCCTGCTTAGCCAATTTCTCGGCTTTTGCAATAGCCTGATGAAAGGTAGCGATATCGGCAATCACATGATCGGCCGGCAGTATCAATAACACATCATCCGGCGAGGATGCACTTAAGGCCGCCATGGCCACGGCAGGCGCCGTATTTTTACCGACCGGTTCTAAAATAATTGCCGCCGGCTTACAACCTATTTCCCACAACTGCTCCGCCATCATAAAGCGGTGATCTTCGTTGCATACGGCTATTGGCGGCTGCAGACCGAAAACCCCCCCCAACCTTAACAAGGTTTCCTGAATCATGGTTTTTCCGGAAACCAACGGCAAAAACTGCTTGGGATATTGGCCGCGCGACAAAGGCCACAACCGTGTTCCGGAACCTCCGGAAAGTACGACGGGTATCATATAAATTTTCCTTTTCTAACGCATTAAAAGTAAATACTTGGAGTATCCGATTCTGGCTTAAATCTAAAATCAATTACAACAGGCCAAGGCAATTTTTTGCAACCTCTCCCCTGCCTGTTGGTATTCCCCATGCGGTGTTTGGGTATAGACAACCACCATTATTTCCGGAGAAGCATCCCCGCTTAACCGCTTGAGCAATTGCAGCCACTTAGCATAATACGCATTAGCGGTATTAGTTTGCCCTATCCGATACCAACGCATGACCAGCAAATGAAACTGGTTGTTGGTGATAACTTGTTGTTCGACATTCCAAGGCTTTGCCGAAAATCCAATGCTGGTTATAGAATCGCTAATGACTCGCCAACCAAGTTGCTTGTTTGAGACTAAAGTGTTTTGCGAGTTAATCAATTCCGCTCCCTGAGACTCATCGCCAAAATTAGCGAAATAGATTCCGACTGGCCGTTCGCCCTCAACGACAAAACGTTTTTCATCCGCCATTACACCATTGAAGAGCGGCTCCCATTGCCAAGCAGGTGCTAAGCTCGCTTCAGCAGGTAAATTTTGCAACAACGCGCTCGGAATACTAGCCTTAATTGACTGCCGGGCATGTAATTCCGTTGCCGCTAGCGGCCACATCACAATACCTAAAAATGTCACCGCGTTAATAAACATAAAATGTTTTTTTGGGCTTACCGGGATAATTTCTCCGCCATTTAATTGCTTGGTATCGCCGACCGCTTGATCCTGCCAAAACGATCCAATATAAAAAAGCAACAACATGACCAAACCAAAAAAAACCCAGCCGTATATGATGTGATCGACACCGGTCGCCAATTTCATATCACTTAAATGCCCAATCATCACTATCATGTAAGCGCGCAGGCCGTTGGCCAAGATCGGCACCAGAATGGATGCCAAGATAAAAACCAAACGCTTAACATAACGGCTGTAATTCAAATACGCATAAAGCAACCCCAAGGTAATCGAAGCAATTAAGTAGCGAATACCGCTACAGGCTTCAATTACCGACCAGTTACCTGACGTCAGCGTGAAATGCAGCCCCTCTCGGTAAACGCTGATACCCGTCAACCGCAGCATGAATACAACAAAGGTGGCGGTGTATTCCATCAAGAATGGTACGAAATCTTCGCCAAACGGCACCATCAAGAATAAGAAAAATAACGGAAACAGCATACTGGCGGTAACTTGATTACCGAGTACGCTCCAGATCAAACACACCAGCATGCCGACCAGAGCAAACTGTTCAACCACTAACACCTGCGTAATGTCCGCCACCAACCAGCCAAATCCACAGATCAGTAACATTAGTATTCCGAAATAGCTCGGCTTCGGCTGAAGTTTTGCGTACAGATCTCTCCTGGTAAAAATCAGCCATAAACTGGCTGGCAGCACCAAATAACCATGGGCGAAGGTATCTGAACGAGACCAAATACTCACCATGGCTTGCCAACTCTGCCAAAACGCCAATGCAAAGACTAAAGCAAAAGCAGATAAAACCAGTAACGGCCTTTGCCAATACATAGGCAAATTACCGATTTTCAACATATCAGGTACCCCGCTAAAAAACAGTTGAAGAAGTTGTGGCGAAATTGGGCGATATCGGCATATTCTGCTACGATGGCTGGCATATAGCGTCCCTAAAATATGGTTTTATTTTCGACATGGCAACCTGTTTACATCAATTATTATTCGATAACCTGGATACGGCGGCGGATTCCGATGCAATTGCGCATAAGGATAGCCGAATTAGTTTTTATCAACTGGCCAAACTGGTCGAACAGCAAGCCATAGCGCTGCAAAGCCTGGATTTAAAACGCCAGCAGCGTGTGGCGATTTACCTTCCCAAACAAATTGAAACCGTCAGCAGCTTCCTGGCGGTTTCTTTGGCGGGCGGCGTATTCGTGCCGATCAACCCCGTACTGAAGGCGCCGCAGGTTTCCCATATTCTCAACGACTGCAACGTCAAAATACTGGTTACCTCAAAAAGCCGCCTGCAAAGTCTACAGACAGAGCTGCATGAATGCACGGATCTACACACTATTGTCTTGGTTGACCATGACATCAGCGACTTTAATGTCCCGTCACGGCAAATCATTGACTGGCAAACATATAGCCAGTTAGCCGATGCCTATCCGCACCGTCCTGTTACGATGATTGATACGGACATGGCGGCTATCTTGTACACTTCCGGCAGCACAGGCAAACCGAAAGGCGTGGTGTTATCTCATCGTAATATCATAGCCGGTGCCCAAAGTGTAGCCGAATATCTGCAAATTCACGCCAGCGATCGCTTGCTCGCCGTACTGCCTTTTAGTTTCGACTACGGACTGAATCAGCTTACAACCAGCCTGCTGACTGGCGCAAGCTGCGTGTTACTGGACTATCTGCTACCCAAGGATGTGATTAACGCCTTGGGCAAATACCAAATCACCGGACTAGCCGCGGTCCCGCCATTATGGGCTCAGTTGGCGGATTTGAACTGGCCCGAATCCGTCGACCGACACTTGCGCTATATGACCAACTCGGGCGGCAAGATGCCCAAAGCCATACTACAAAAACTGCGCGCCAAAGTACCTAATTCAAAATTCTTCCTCATGTATGGCCTGACGGAAGCCTTCCGCTCGACTTATTTGCCGCCGGAACAAATCGACCTTCGCCCGGACTCCATGGGTAAAGCCATCCCAAATGCGGAAATCATGGTCGTCCGCGAAGACGGCAGCCCTTGCGCACCGCACGAACCCGGCGAATTGGTCCACCGCGGCAGCTTGGTCAGTCTTGGTTACTGGAATGACCCGGCCAAAACCGCGGAACGGTTTAAACCCGCTCCTGGCCAATTATCGGGCTTACCCTTAACCGAGATAGCGGTCTGGTCCGGCGATACGGTCACGATGGATGATGAGGGTTTTTTATATTTTGTCGGCCGCAAAGACGATATGATCAAAACTTCAGGTTATAGGGTTAGCCCCAGCGAGATCGAAGAAGTTATCTACGCATCCGGGCTGGCCAAAGAAGCCGCCGCGATTGGCATAGAACACGCAAACCTAGGACAAGCAGTCGTTGTCGTCGTCAGCCCGCAACCCGATGTTCAGTTCGATTCGCAACAATTGATCGATTGCTGCAAGGCCCAGCTACCCAATTTCATGGTGCCGGCAAAAATTGAAGTTCTCACTAATTTGCCACGCAACCCCAACGGCAAAATAGATCGTAAAATGCTTAGCCAACAATTCGCCAACTTGTTTCAGTCTTGACAGTCATCATGAATTCAACCGCGCCCAAACACGCTAATCCCACCACATTTAACGCAGTTAACAACCAACTTCTGATCGGCGACACCCCTTTGACGCAATTAGCCCTAAGGGTTGGGCAGACGCCGTTTTATGCTTATGACAGACAAGCACTCACCCAAAGAGTGCACAGACTTAGACAAGCCATGCCAGCCGACTTGAAAATTCATTACGCCATGAAGGCTAACCCTATGCCGGCAGTAGTGCAACACATGGCAACACTGGTGGATGGTTTTGACTTAGCTTCGGCAGGCGAAATGAAAGTCGCCCTCGATACACCCATGCCGGTAGAAAACATCAGTTTCGCGGGCCCCGGCAAACGCCCGCAAGAGTTATCCCAAGCCATTGCCGCGGGTGTAACACTGAATATTGAGTCGGCTCATGAACTGGAAAGCATAGCAAAGCAGTGCGAATACATCGGTTTAAACGCCAAGGTGGCGGTTAGAATCAACCCTGCCTTTGAATTAAAAGCCTCCGGCATGAAAATGGGGGGCGGCGCCAAGCAATTCGGTATAGACGAAGAACAAGTTCCCGCCGTTTTACAACGAATCAAAGCTCTAGGCTTGCTGTTTCAAGGATTTCATATCTACAGCGGCTCGCAAAACCTGAAAGCCGAATCCATCATCGAAGCCCAGCAAAAAAGCCTGCAATTGGCGGCATGCTTATCCGAACACAGTCCTTCTCCCATTCGCAAACTTAATATTGGCGGCGGCTTTGGCATCCCCTATTTCCCTGGCGACCTACCTTTAGCAATAGACCAAGTGGGCGAGGCATTAGCATCGGCAATGGCCTTGACTCGCCAATCATTACCGGAAGCGGAAATCATCATAGAGTTAGGCCGATATCTAGTCGGCGAGGCCGGCATTTATGTCACCCGCGTAATTGATAAAAAAGTATCCAGAGGGCAGACTTTTTTAATTTCAGACGGCGGCTTACACCATCATCTTGCAGCCTCCGGCAACTTTGGCCAAGTGATCCGCAAAAACTATCCAATCGCAATCGGCAACAAAATGGGCTGCGAAGATTTAGAAATTGTCAACATTGTCGGCCCGCTTTGCACTCCACTGGATATTTTGGCCGACAAAATGACGCTACCCAAGGCGGAAGTCGGCGATTTTGTGGTGATATACCAGTCCGGCGCCTACGGTTACACCGCCAGTCCGAGCAAATTCCTGAGCCAACCCGACGCGCTTGAAGTGCTGGTTTAGGCCACGTCATCTAAAAGTTTAACCAATAAGCGAGTACGCGACTGTCTGGAATGTTCGGCTATGGTCGCTTCAGAGGCAATGACATCCTTAAGCCCTTGAGTATCGGTCACGAAATCCCTAAGCAAACCGGCGATTGCGACTTGATCATCCAAAGGCACAATAGTTGTGATACCTGCCGCCCTCAAAACGCTAGCAGTATCGCCCTGTGGATCAGTCAAAGCGAGTATTGGCCTCTTCGCGCGTAAATATTCGTAAATCTTGGCCGGAATTTGGTGATTACAATTTGATGCCTGAAAAACCAGCAAACCATCTACACTCAACATCTCTGCCAAAGCCGTCTCATACCCCACATTCGGTTCAAGGAATACCAGGTTCTCCAACCCGAACTTCCGAATAAATTGTCGATATAAATCATCATGACCGGTAGCGCGCAAAATCACTTTAAAGCCACTTGGCTCCAAAATTCCTGCCTGCTGGAGTTCCGCTAGCGCCATGAAAAACTGGGTCGGATCGCGTTCCGATGGATACAAGATACCGCTATGTAGTAGAATTTTTTGCCCGGTTTTATGGTCTAAAGCGTTTAGATAAGCCTCGGAGCGCTCGGCTCTTGCAAAATTTTCCTCATCGTAACCATTAGGAATCAATGCCCAACGCGATAGTGGAATTTCAGGGTACCGTTCGGCATACATACGAATTGCACCTGGCGTGGTAAATACCGCCCGACTGCAATGCTTAACCGTCTGCCGCTCTATCCACAGATAAAACTTACGTTGCAAAGGATTGGTCGGGTAACCATCCTCGGTCATCGAGTCGCGAAAATCAGCAATCCATGGAATGCCGCTAATACGATGTAAAATCAACCCCAACACATGGGCCGTAGCGATCGGATAAGTCGACCAAAGTACTTTAGGACGATATCGCTTAATCAAAGCCAAGCCTGAGTAAACACCCCCGAAGCACCAACTAACCCACCTGTCCGGCAAAGCCATCCACCCCAAATAGCGACCTTTTAACGATAAATGTCTGGCAGTATCCAGTGCAAACGCTCGTTTGACGACCACTTCGCTTGGAATTTCATGCACTTGATCGCTGCTGATATTATCGTAGGCTCTTGGATCGACTGTTAAAACCAGTGCTTTCCAATCGTGATCAAGCAGATAATTAGCAAATTTGAGCGTTCGCTGAATACCACTACTAACCCGAACAGGCGGGAAGTGGTACGCAATCATTAAAATGTTTTTCATAATTGCTTTATCCAGTTTAAAGTCGATTGAGCCACCTGATCGCGCCAGACCACAGATGAAAAAGTATGATCGGCCTCGGCAAAATCGAGCCGAGTGATACGGACATCATCAAGTAATCGCTGCCACTCATCATCGTTATAGACGGCATCCTTAAATTCATCCGCGGTTAAATCGCGTCCGCTCAGGATAAGCAAAACCGGACATACAGAGCGCTTTAAACATTCCCGCACTCTGGCCGGCAACGGCAAGTTCTGATCCACTGAATCCACCCCTGACGACCGGGAATCATGATATTGCCGACCGATAGCCTGTTTGATCAACTCCAGGAATGACATCAGGGAACCCGCATAATCAAACTGAAAAAAGAAAATTTTCCGCCAAAAATCCGGACTGGAAAAGCGTTGCCAATAGTAATGTTTTAAGTAGGTTTTAGCCGCGCCTTGTTCGGTAAACACCCAAGGATTCAACAGCACCATACCTATTACGCGGGTATCTTGGTAGCTATAAAAAGTAGCCGCCGCCGCCGCGTCGCACAACCCCCAAAGCACGACCCCTCGCACCCCAGAGGAAGAAATTAAAAAACAATCGATTGCCGCTTCAATATCGGCATCCAGTTGATCGAAGCGCCGCGAATCTCCTTTCGAATCTCCCATGCCACGCACGTCGAATCGCATGACCGGCACGCCTTCCGCAGCCAATTGTCTAGCCAACAGCAAAAACTGCCGATGACTGCCAACCCGATATTGTGGCCCGCCTACGACAATCAACACCCCTAAACCGGCGCTCTGATCGGGTTGATGCAGCATCCCAATCAACTGCTCGCCCTGGCATTCAAAAACCACTGGAATTTCCTTAACCTGCATCCGCAACCACCTGTTGTTGCAAGCCAACGAGTCGATCACGATTTATACCGACACCCCACTTTGCAAATATTTCACTCTGAATCAATTCACGTTTAATTTCCGGCGATAATTCACCGCCAAGATAGTCATCCGCAGTCACACGCGACCTGATTGCAACACTTATTGCCATAGACTTACCCTTTCACTGGTTAACCTGATCAAATTGGGTGCAGTTGCAATTTCCTGGCTCGCCCAGAAGTTATCACCGGTTACGGCCTGTAATGTAGCCTCTAACCCATCAATCTTTAACTTATCCAGTAATTGCCGATTAGCCAAACCAGGCACATTTTCAGCCCCGGCAACCAATTCAAAAATATCTACCGAACTTATCGCCTGCAGAACCAATCGCTCGGCTTTCAGTGTCATTAACGGCCGGATCAAATCCGGATGCAACATATAACCCGCCACTTCCAAAGTCTTACCATTCTGCAGTTGATTTTTTAAATCGCTGGTCTTTTCTTGCGGGCCTGCGTTGTTCATCATGGCGGCAGCCACCCGTATCCGTAGAAATTGAGTGACGAACACATCACCATTCAAAATTGGCTGCCACAGTAACAGACGATCTATCAACCCGGCATGCTGATTAACGAAATCCATTGCCAATAATGCCCCCAGGCGCGCACCCCACAGCGACACACTTTGGGCACCTTGCATCTTTAACCAGCCGATTGCATCTTCAATATCTTGCAACCAAATAGACCAAGTTGACTCACCGAAATCGCCGTTACTTTCGCCGGTACCGAACAAATCCAAAACCAGCACCGCAATGCCTTGTTCCGCCAAGGCTTTTGCCTGCAAGGCCACCATTCGGCGGGATTTGTTCATTTCCTCGGCAAATGCCGGTATATGTAACACAGTCCGATTAATAGTTAAGTCGCCCGGAGGCCAATAAACCGCAAACAAAGACCCAGAACGACAATCAATAAATAAAGGTTGCATGATTTAACAAAAGACAAATTTAAGCGGAATTTTTTGCACAGTACACGTCGATAAACAAGCATATCTAGATAAAACATCATCTCTGACACACTTCCATATCGGTAGCGAAGGATCCCAAGGATTGTTTCCGGCACGAATTGTAATCACTCACTAAGTTTTGCTGGCAATCCGATTACGATGACTACCTGCCCCAGCCAAGGCAAAAACCTAACCATATGCTGACTTCATGCAGGATCGAACTCATTAACCAAACTGCCAGATAACACCGAACCGATAGATATTAGCTGCAAGTGCATAAAATAACCAATACGGTGCTCAACAAACATCAAGCAGATTTCAATTTCTCTTCGACAAAAGTAACCAAGGTGCCCACTGTTTCAAAGACCGATGCATCGATTTCGTCATCATCGACAACAAAACCGAACTGATCCTCCAGACTGGTGATGACGGTAACTACCGCCATAGAGTCAAATTCGGGAATGGTACCCAATAAAAGACTATTGGGTAGAAACGTTTGACGTGCTTCGTCAATTCCTAAAACTCGGTATAAAATTGCATTTACCTGATTCAATAATTCCACATTAATTCCTGATAAAGTTTAGACTATTGATTTAAAACAAATATATATTATTCAATACAATCCAATGTTGACATGAACAGTGCGGAGATCATACATTCCCTAACATACATGGGCAAACCGTTTTACGCGTTTCCCTTACTCTGACGGATTTTGTAGAAAAACCTCCACACAATATGAGCACACCAAATTTCCCGGCACCTAGCATCCCCCCCTCTGCTTTACTTGATTTTGTTACGAATAAGCGCCCAGTTAAAACTGATGTTCCATCTATTTTGAGCATTAAAGATGCTCGATTCACGACCAGTGGACGTGCTTCTATCGCTTTAGCTCTTGAACATGCCAACATCACAACAGGCGATGAAGTTTTAATTCCTGCTTATCATTGCGAGGCGATGGTTGCGCCAGCACGATGGCTGGGAGCTACGACTATTTTTTATAAAATTAATCCGGATACCAGCATTCAACTTGAGGATATAGACGCAAAAATCACCTCGAAAACCCGGGCAATCATTGTTACTCATTACTTTGGTTTCGAACAGCAATTGCAACAAATTAGAGCGTTATGTACAAAGCATGCCATTGTTTTGATTGAAGACTGCGCCCATGCCCTGTTTGGCTTGTCTTCAGGACAACCGATCGGCACTACCGGCGATTACGCTGTCGCCAGTTGCATGAAGTTCCTTCCAATTTACGAAGGAGGATTGATTTGCTCAACAAGTCGAGATATCTCGGATATAAAACTCTCGTCGCCTTCGTTAATTTTTCAAATTAAATCAGCGATTAATTGCCTGGAAGCGGCGGTTTTTTATCATCGTTTAGGATTGCTGGGCCGGCTCATTAACGCATCTTTCAAACTCAAGGATAAGCTATGGGCTTTTCTGAAAAGTCTGAAACCGGATCGTCAAGGCATTGGCCTGGGACCTTCTTCTTCAGAAGGCGGTTTCGGCCTGGACGAAGCATGGATACACAAAACCATGTCCATATTTTCCGACCGGATAGTCCGAAACGCCGAGCTTAGTTATATGGCTGAGCAACGCCGTCAAAATTATCAGACTCTTCATCAGTCATTGCAGACCTTACCAGGTTGCCATCCTTTATTTCCAGCGCTGCCGGATCACACAGTACCTTGGGTTTACCCTTTATATGTCAGCCATCCTGAGAAATATTTTCTCACCCTTAAAATGCAAGGCGTGCCCGTTTGGCGCTTCGGTGAATTTCTCGACGCGGCAGTCACAAAAGATGTTTGCCCTATCAGCGTTGAATACTCCAAGCATATTTTTCAGTTTCCTTGCCACCAATCGTTAACACCCGGCGAAATCGACTGGATGTTGAACAAAATCAAAGAAATATTTTCGGACAAATCATGAATTGGCATTTATATCCTATAGCCGAATTTAAGCAATACAGCGAAAGCTGGGATAGACTCAATAAACAAGAGGCTAATACACCCCTACTGTCCAGCGATTTCGTAAGCCCTTTACTCGACTATTTTTCGAACAGCACAGACAAACTGGCGATACACGGCGATAGCCGGAATCCCACCGCCATGGCTATTGTTAGAAAGGCCAAGTTCGGCGTATGGGAAACGTTGCAGCCATCGCAAGCTCCGCTGGGGTTATGGCTGCAGAATAAAGCCATCCCTACGGCCTCTTTGCTGTCGCAATTACGTAAAGCTTTGCCTTTCCCCACCTTGCTTGCCGGCATCACCCAACAGGACCCCGATTTATTGCCAAGACCCGTAAAATCCAGCGGGTTAAGCACGCTGGATTATATTCAAACGGCACGCGTTAGCGTAAAGGGTAGTTTTGACGATTATTGGTCACAGCGCGGAAAAAATTTACGGCAAAACTTGAATCGGCAGCGCAATCGTTTAGCGCGCGAAGAAGTTCAAGTGACATTAAAGATAATTACTGCAGCTGAAGAAATACCGCAAGCAATAGTAGATTACGGCCGACTGGAATCGGCCGGCTGGAAAAATGCAGGTGGCACGGCTATCCACATCGACAACGACCAAGGCAAATTTTATCGCGATATGCTGATTAATTTTTGCCACCGTCAGGATGCCTTGATTTTCCAGTATCACTATGACGACCGGCTAGTGGCCACCGATCTATGTATAAAAGATGGCCATAGTTTAATTATCCTAAAAACCACTTATGACGAAACCATAACCACATCTTCACCGGCTATGCTGATGCGTAAAGAGGCATTTGAATATATTTTCAACAATCAGTTAGTGGAAAAAATAGAGTTTTATGGCAAGGTGATGGATTGGCATACTAAGTGGAGTGAGGAAATAAGAGTCTTGTATCATATTAATTATTACTCTAATTTAATGCATTTTATTAAATGATACCAAGACATCCTGAATAACAAGCTTATAAATAAAAATAAATTATGGACATAAACTCCGAAATCGCGACAAATATAACAACATGGTTATCGTCAAACAAGGAATTACGCATGGATGCTAATAATGATATGTTCAATCCAGAAAGACGACAATTTCATTTGGATAGATATTTTTTCGCTCAACCATTCTGCGAAGACAAACTCGTTTTAGATGGTGCATGCGGAACAGGTTATGGCACAGCCATATTAGGCGAAAAAGCTAAACAAGCCATTGGCATTGACATATCCCCTGATACTATTGATTATGCTACTAACACCTATGGCGCCCAAAATATACATTTCCAGCGCTCAACAGTTGAATATACTGCATTCGAGGATGCCGCGTTTGATGTGATCGTTTCATTTGAAACTGTAGAGCATACATTGTGTCCAATTTCTCACATGATGGAAATTTCACGCCTATTAAAGCCTAATAATGGAAAGGCGATCTTGTCAGTTCCTAATAATTGGGGATTAACAGACCATCATTTTTTTGATTTTAATTATTCCTTATTTAAAGAACTATTAGATCAATTTTTTGATGAAGTTGAATATTTATATCAAATTCCTAGAGATAAAAACACCAATATTCAACACATAGGTGCATTATCAGATATTGGTGAAAAAAATGCGCAGTGCATAATCGCGGTATGCAGTAACGTAATCAAGCAAGACGTAAGTCAAGATAGACTATCTTATGTCATGACGGAAATATACAAAAATGCATTTATCAGGCATAACGAATATCGAACATTGTTATATAGACAAAATACACCACTGATAACGCGCATAATTAATAAGTTAAAACTGCTTATTTCATAAATTGCATTGGACTAAACCGCTATCGCGGTAGTGATCGCTGCGATCCTAAGCTTTCCTGTAATTGAAAACTTAAAACTGTTCCTAATGTTAAGGGATAAGGCAACCCGCCTTACTCAAGACAGGAGCAGCATCATGTCTACATCAACTCAAACCATCACAGCGTTGCGTCAACGCATGATCGACGATATGCGGATTCGTAACCTCGCCGATAATACCCAATCAGCCTACCTGCAACAGGTTATCGCTTATGTATTTTCACCGTTCCCCGGATGAACTTGATCAGGAAGCGATTCGTGCTTATCAGGTTTATTTAACAAAGACCCGCAGACTTTCTCCGAGCAGCATCAGTGTGGCCACCGGCGCGCTGCGCTTTTAGTACAAAGTCACGCTCAAACGCGACTGGGCCATTGATGAGATCCCCATGCCTAAACGGCCCTTCAAGCTGCCGGTGATTCTTAATGGTGAGGAAGTCATGCATTTCCTGGCTTCGGTCAACAGCATCAAGCATCGAACGATTCTCATGACGGCCTACGCAGCGGGGCTGCGGGTCTCCGAAGCCATTCATCTCAAGGTGAGCGACCTCGATAGCCAGCGTATGATGCTGCGCGTCGATCAAGGGAAAGGGCGCAAGGATCGTAACCGGCCAGCGGTACCGCCTATAAAAAATAAACCGCCTGCGGCATGCTGTGATTTTTTTAGCAGGAGCAGGTATGTGTTGGCGCCAACAGTTCTGCCTACCGACAGCAACACGCTGAGTCCCTCAGGTATGGGCAGTACTGTAAGATGAGTGCAATCGAACGTTGCCGCACCGCGGCTCTCGACGGCCATGTCGAGGAGTGCGATCACTGCGGCCATCAGCGCATTGCCTACAACAGTTGCCGCAATCGGCACTGCCCTAAATGCCAGTCACTGGTGCGCGCGCAATGGCTGGAAGATCGCCAGGCCGACCTCATTCCCGTTGAGTATTTTCATGTGGTCTTTACGCTGCCCGAGGCCATCGCCACCCCCAAGCACTTGGGCGCCGAGATCGGCTTCATCGCCATACTTCATACCTGGGGCCAAAACTTGTAGCATCATCCGCATTTGCATTGTGTCATTCCGGGTGGTGGTTTAAGTGCCGACCGCGAGGGCTGGATTGCCTGTCGCCCAGGCTTCTTTTTGCCAGTACGCGTACTGTCTCGGTTGTTTCGTCGCTTGTTTCTGGCGCAGTTGCAGACTGCCTTTGACGCTGGGCAGTTGCACTTTTTCAACGCCCTTGAAGCGCTGCAAAGTCCCGATATCTTTGCCCGGTATCTGGCTCCGGTAAAAAAGGTCGAATGGGTGGTTTACGCCAAGCCACCATTTGGTGGTCCTCAGCATGTTCTCGAGTATCTGGGGCGCTATACGCATCGGGTGGCCATTGCCAATCATCGTCTGATCGAATGCATCGATGGCAAGGTCCGCTTTCACTGGAAGGATTACCGACACGAATCGCGCCAAAAGATGATGTGCCTGGATGTTGAGGAGTTTATCCGCCGCTTCCTGTTGCACATCCTGCCCAGCGGATTTCAGCGGATCCGGCATTACGGCTTGCTTGCCAATCGCTATCGCGCGGTTAAATTGGCTCTTTGTCGGCAGTTACTCGACGCCCCCGCTCCCGCGGACAAACTCGCCGATACAACATTAGACTATCGCGACCGCTACGAACAACTCACCGGTAAATCGTTACGGGATTGTCCGAAGTGTCATCAAGGTCACATGATTTGCATCGAAACCTTCCTGCCTGGCACTCTACCTCGTGGGCCTCCGGGAGCGTGTTCATGAACACCCACTTAAAAAAACTACTGAACGTTTCCGGAATAACCAAGCGGAACCACACCCACACTTTGACCAGAGATGGCAAGTTAAGGGGGAACACGCTCAAGCCACGACAAGTTTGGGCAATGCCGTGGGATTTCCAGTCGTTAGACATTCAGAAATTCTGTTATAAATTAATTTGCAGGTTTGGCTGTACGCCTTACTCCTGCGTGAGCATCCGGCTTTGATGGTGCAGTTCTAATTCAATCCCCATAGCTCCAATGCCTTTGCGGCGGTTCAGTCCAACAGGATTTTCAGTCAACCGGTCGCGGTGATAGTCCAACATGGTTATCATGCTCATTTACACCGCAACCGCTAGACTAAAAACCCTCTTCACTACTTATAGGCGCCTCGAAAACACGGCCCCATGAAAAAACAACCTCACCCCATTCACAAAAATGGCCAATTTGCCTCCAAAGAACGCGAATCCGAGCTTGATAAGCTAAGCAATATTTTGCAGGTCGAACTGGGTTATAAATTTAGTATTTTATGCATATGTTCAATAATCTTTTCGGAAGCGCCCATTTTTTCCTTTATGATCTGAGTGTATCGCTGAACATAAACTTCACCAAACTGTCTGTCTTTAAGCATTGTGAAGAATAATTCCCCTAGATCATCGTAACCGGAGCACTCAATAAGGGCATGCTTGTCGCGCATTTTCCGGTATAACAAATACGAAGTGGAGTTTTCTTTTGTCCAGTATTGATGAGGCCCAACTACCACCGGTTTTGAATATCTCATAGGCTCGAGCACGCCGTGCCCTCTTCCGGCAAACGCTATTTCGGCCTGTTGGTAAAAATAGGATAATTCTCCAAAGGTATCCACAACAATCAACTTTTTACTGGACATAGCATTGATGCCTTGGCTACGCATTTCGTAATCAATTCCTTGGTTATCCAAAAAATTTGTTAATTTAGCCATCATTGTTTTATCGTTTACATAACGAGGTGCGATAACCAAGATTACGTCGGGAAAACTGGTTTGTATATACTTCCAAGCAAATGTAAGCGCTTTTTGCTCTTCAAAGGCATTGACTGATCCAGCAACAATCAAGCGAAACTTTCCAGCGATTTGTTGAAAATATTCATCAATTTCGTGGCCGCACGATTGAAAACAATCAGAAAAGACATTGTCGAACTTAATGTCTCCGACAATTGTTATTTTGTCCTTAGAGATATTGTGTAATTCTAAGTCCTTACCAATTTCGGCATTTGGCGCATACCAGTGCTTGACGGCTTCTCGGAATAACCCTGAAAACAATTTGTGCTCCATCAAATCGATTCTGCTATGGATTTGTTTTTTATAAAGACACGCATTAATAACCACAATCGGTATATGACGCCTTAAACAGCCGATAGGTAACGACATATCTTGTCTGATTGGAAAATAACCATGCAGACTCGGTCCTTCAACAAATACGCAATATCGAATAGGATTATGACAAAAAAACTGCTTCACAAGCGTAGGATTAGTAGGAAATCGATGCATAACGATGGCTTGTCGATAGGTATCCGAAAAAACCTTAGCATATTGAGGTTGGCCAGGAATCAAAATCAACCTGCTCGTAGGCCACTTTTGTTGTACTTGCTTCAGGAATGCGCTAGCCGCCTTAAGCTCGCCAATTGTCGCAGCATAGATTAAAATATAAGCAGCTTGATCAATAGGTGCCTTTTCACCACCCCTGAAAAAATAATTTTCCAATCGACTGAACTCAGCACCATTGCTCGATGATGTACGCTTATGCTTGACTAGCGCTAGATAAAGATACGAAATGAAGCTATGGAAAAGAATTTTTAATTTTGTCATTAGTGTCATTCTTTTAAATAATGATTAATCTTAAAAACGATATATTATTTGACTCATCGACGAATCATTTTATCTAGCTTGTTTTTAATGCTAAAAAACTGCCAGACCCTTTCGATGAATGCATGAGAACTATTATTTTAATACTCTTTCAGCTTTATGATCTAAATATAGACTAGATTGGCGCACCTTCGACTAAAGAAGCACATTCCCAGTCCGGCCTTACATTTTGTTAATACATTAATGTCGAGAAATGAAACTTAAACAAATTATCTTTTTAATTTTTTCTTGTTTATGCGTGCAAACCGTCTTTGCCAAAAAATCCGCTCCTTGGGTAGGAAACGACTTAAAAGGGTATTCGTGCGCAGGCAGAGGACAAGGCTTTGGGCCTTACGATTACACAAATGATGCCGATAAAAACAACACTATTGGAGGGGGAACCGACACTGCACTTACCATTGTCGAGGTCGCCCATTTTACACCAGCTATTGAAAATTTGGTTAAGCCTAGATTTGATAGTTTTTTAGCGGACTTCGATTATACCCTTAGAGCTTGGCCGAATCATCATAAGGCATTGCTCAGTCTGGTTAGATTTACACTGGACGTCAATAAAAAAATAAGAAAACCAGAAAAAATCTATACTCCAGTAGAATGTTATTTTCAACGGGCTATTCATTTTAGCCCTAATGACGCCGCAACTTATTCGCTATATGCCTATTATTTAAGAAAAATTGGCGAACACGAACAAGCTCAGAAATTGTATGAGAAGGCACTGGAAATTCATCCTGGCTCATCTAAAATCGAATATACTTACAGTCTATTTCTTATCGAACTCAAGCAATATGAGAAAGCACTAGAATATGCGCAAAAAGCTTATCAGCACGGCAATCCGCCACCGGGATTAAAGAATAAATTAATAAAACTAAATGTCTGGAAATAAGCAGCCTTAGATTTAATTTGTCAGAGACATGTATTCAACTAATGCGTTTTTCCAAGTAAATTTTCTGATAACCTTTTCTTTTAGCGCTTTAGAATAAATCTTACATTTATGCCGGTCATTTAATAAATCAGTTATCCCCTGAGCCAGGGCATCAACATCATCAACAGGCACCAACATACCGTCTACACCGTCACCAATAATTTCCATAGCTCCTAGAGTTCGGGTTGCCAGAACTGGAATGCCTGCAGCGGCAGCTTCTAGCATAACTATTCCGAACGGTTCGTCGCGAGAAGATGAAACATACAAGGAAGCATGGCGATAAAAATCACTAATGTCGTCGGGAGGAATATCTTCGAAAAAAATAATTCGCTGCTCCAAGCCTGCATGCAAAGCTTGTTGCTTATAAAGGGTTAAAGTATCGCTTGATCGACCGATAAGTACTAAAGATAGATCAGGAAATTGCGCTGCAATTATCGCAAATGCAGCAATTAATAAATCCTGACCCTTTTTATGTTCGAAAGTGCCAACCGATAATAGATATTGTTGGGGCAAAATATTAATCCGCGCGCTATTTGGCTCGGAACTTAAAAAATCGGCGGAAATACCATTATGAATATATATTGTTTTACTTTCCGCCTCAGGAAATAAGGCGATAAAATTATCAGCCAACCCTTTCGAGCATGCGACGATGGCGTCTGCCCGATTAATTATCCACTTCCACAACCGCTTTTCAATTCTGCCCCCTCCCCCAAGACCTTTTAAATCCGCCCCATGAACTGATATGAATAACCTGAAATTAACCTTAATAAGTCGCAATAGAACAAAATAAACTGTTGATAATATGGGGTTATGTGGATTGACAACTGCTATACGGTATTTGCTTAAAATATTCGAAAGTAAAATTAATGTTCTGGGCAAAGATACTATAAAGCTCATAAGCGCTTTAATCTCATTACTAGGAACCCTTAGACGACATCTAATTTCAATATAATCCATTTTTTCAATAACCACTGGCTTATCAGCTAACCAGTCTAATACCAAAATGATAGGTTGATAGTGCCCATCTAGCTTCATAGCTCGGCACAATTCAATCACCACTCGGTTTATTCCGCCTATAGCATCCGGAGACCAAGGCAGAATAAACAACCACCCTTTAATTGCCATTGTGGAATTCATGTATTTATGAGCCTGATAAGACCAAATGAGGTGAGCAGTAAATTTTATTTATTTTGTTATTTCATCTACCACATAATTTATTTCTTCGTTCGAGCAAATTACCATTAAGTCCAATGATTGGTCTAAATTTTTGTCGGAATAACATAAATCTCTCCATGTATATTTTTTTTGCAGCTCAACTACTTGCTTGTTCGTAACAATGGATTTATGTATCTTTTTAAGAAAAATTTTGATCCTATAGGGCATTACTGAATCAATTTTTTGAAATAATGGCATTTCCTGTTTAACGCCACTATTTCTTAATCGGCAATTATTTCGCGCTGAGAATACACGGTTTTTTTCTATTGTAGTAATCTCTTCTGTAGCAAATAAACCTAAAACTTTAACGTTGACAAAAAATTCGGATAATAATCTTTCTATCTCATTCGCAGTATATTCTTTAACATGAAAGGTATTCCATGGCTTCATTCCTGGATCAAGCCTAATGCACGAATTCGGTGTTGTAAAAATCACGAATCCGTTCGGAGATAAAACTCGCTTTAATTCCGCAATAAAATTACTGCAATCTACAATATGTTCAATTACCTGAAAGCTTGTAATCATATCGAACTGATTATCATGAAATGGTAAATTCTTTCCATTAACAACTTTAAAGTCTATACCATTATTCGAAAACTCACGTAGGGCAAATGTTATTGCATTTTCAGATACATCAACGCCGGAAATTGATTTGCATTTTTTATTAATGATATTGCTTCCGTATCCGGTGTTACACCCTAAATCCAAAACATTTTTGCCGATAGATGTCATTGCGGCATAATTGTAAGCAGCTTCATGTATTAAGTGGAGAATAAACTCTTCTTTTGAATCGAATTGACTGAGCTTAACTAATTCATGCTTTTCAGCTTGCAGACCGATCATTTCATCTTGTGTTAACATGAGTCCCCCTCTAAAAATATTTTGAGTTTGGTAAATAAATCATCCTCGGCGCTGCTAATTTTTTTCGTTGTAATCCATAATGAAAAAAGTATAAATACAAAACAAGACGCACCCAAAATAACTATTGATAATAAATATGTAACTCCCGCCAGATCGTGGTAATGCGCCCCTATATATTCCAAATATTTTAAAACTATATAACCCATTGCCACAGATGCTATCAAAGGTCTTTTTATAGTTGTTATTAGTTTAAAAGTTGAAATTGATAAGATCTTGTTAATCCATAATTGATAAAATGGAAACATAATGATCGATGTAATTAAAATCGCTTTAGCCACCCCCAACCCACCTTCTTTTGGGGCAAACCAAAACATTAATGGTATTAGTATACAGAGCCACAAAATGGTCAAGGCAGTTGTAAATTTTTGCTTGCCCAAAGCCAAATAAATATAGCCTGAACTAGAATTAAGGGCAACAAATATGCTTCCTAGGGAAATAATTTGAATCATAGGAACGCAATTAGACCATTTTTCGCCAAGGAGGGCAGCAACAAAAACTGGAGAAGTTATCGCAATTCCTATAGCACTTGGCACAGCAATAATTACAATATAAGAAAATACACGTAAATAGGTTTCTTTTAATTTATCTTTGTCACTAGCAACAGCTGAATAGCCAGGATAAGCAGCTCGATTAATAGGTGCAACGATTTCACCTATTACCAGCGCACCTATTTCATTTGAAATGCTAAACAACCCAAGTGCATTACTTCCCCCCATTCGTCCCAAAATAAAATTTTGAGAATGTTGGTTCAAGAAAAATAAAATATTATTTATGTACAGCCACGAGGAAAAACCTAACACATCCTTCCATACCTTCAATGAAATTTTCGGGCGATAACTTTGCATGAGATAACTTAATATTAAAGAAACCATCGTACTCGAAATTGTACCCATCAGTAAGGCCCAATAATTTCGCCAATAAAATGCCAATGGAATGGTAATAACAAAGCCACTCAATTTAATTAATAGCTGATATGTAAATTCTTTGCCAAAGGTGAGTTTTTTTCGGAACTCAACGACTCCTATGTTATTAAAGCCATTGAACAGCGTTACCAACGCCATCGTTGATAAAACGAGACCCAGCCGATAATCGTTATAGTAGCTTGCGGCCAAATCCGAAACTGCAATAATGGATGCACTTGCTAATATGGCGAATATTATTTGCAGCGTCCAGGCCGTATCGTAATGATCTTTGTCGGCGGTTTGTCTTTGAATAAGCACTGTATCAAAGCCAAACGATCTCATTAGTTCGATTAACGCATAAACCGAAGATGCCATCGCCATCACACCAAAATCATCCGGCACAAGTAAGTGGGCTAGAATCATGGTGCTGACGATACTAATGCCTTTTATGCAAAATCGTAGACCGACCATCCAGATGGCACCTTTGGCGATCTGTTTATTTATTGCTGTATTTGACAAATGTTAACCTATCCGCATGCATTTTAAACATCGCATAATTCTTTAAAATTATTTTTGTTTGTATTAATTGACAATTTTCTATAACTTTAACTATTGCTAAAGTCACGAAAACAAAAGATAGATTCACCATTTAAAATATAATCAAATGGGTACTGACTTAAACATGAAAAAAAATTACGACTTGTCCCTTGCCATGGCAACAACCAATCATCTAACTCCAGTGTAATTAAGTTTGTGTTATTAACCCATTCCGTATTGTCTTTAAATAAATATTTTTGAGATCCTTCTATATCGATTTTGACTATAAATGGCTTATCGTTATTTGCCACATCGCATACTTCTCTGATTGTGTAGCAACGAATACTGTTATCTGATTTACCATCTATAAGTTCTAATCTGAAAGCCGCCGAGCCGGAATTAGGGTTTGATATTTTCAAAAATCCTTTTTCATTCCATATCCCACCTTTCAGAATAACAATTCTGTCGCCAAAACAACTTAGATTCTGCCTTAGAACCTCCAAGTTTGCCTGATCCGGCTCGATCACGACTATTTTAGCGTTAGGAAAACAATGGGCATACCAGAAGGAAGCTAAACCAATATTGCCTCCGCAATCTATGATTAATGGTGTTTGTCCTGAATTAACTAGTCGGTTGTATTCCGAATTCAATTGATTAGATTGAGGGAATTGCTTGAAATCATATTGGTTTTTAACCAGGCACTGCCAGAAAGTGGCGTGATCCGCAACAGAATCTCTTAGATAAATATATTTTCTGTAATTTGGCAAATAATACTTGGATATTTTATCTGACTTTGCAGCAGTATTTGATATATTTTCAATCCTGTATGCGAGTCGAATCCCATGATATACACCAAAATTTCTGATGTAGGCTGGTAATTTAGTTAACGCACTGTATATTTTATTCATATTCCTTGTCGATGGTAAGTTTAAAGGCTAGACTTTAATATTTCGACCTGTTTTCGTGCTAAACGTGCGTATTCACCGCCGGTAAATCGATTAGAGCCTACGAAATGCAATAAGTGAAATTGATTAGCATCAATGCCCGGCTTAAAATAATGATATTTATTGATAGGTAAAACCAGTGATCCGTCAGAGTTGGCTATTGCTATGTTTGAGGCGACCTGTTCACTGCCCCACTCTTTCCATTTATTCTCACCTATTTTTTGTTCAATAAGTTGAGTAATATTTTTAACTCGATCTCTAGATGTTCCTTGTTTAGAAAATCCAGTAAAAGCGGCGCAACCTCGAATATATTTTAAATTATTTGTATGATCGATTTCCGCCATGGACAGTTCGGCTAAGACTTGTACATGCTGACTATTAACACCTTGATCTTTCAATAATTTTGTTGCCTCTTGAAAGGTAATGATTTTTTGCCCCATCTCAGTACCTAGCGTAAAGCTTCTATTATCCACAATACATTGCATTACCTCCTCCGGCATTGAGAAAGTGATGGTATCTGAGTCTAGTTGGATAACGTAATGGTGATTACTGATATCGATAATAGTGAGTAATCGTTCCCAGCAACCACCTTTTGGAAAATCACTGGTATTAACATCCGTAATATTTATGATTTCTATATTATTTATCTGTTTCCGTAATGTTGATACATCTCTTTCAGTCAGTCTATCGCCCACTATAACCACCTTACTCGGGACTATATACCGGGTAAAGGATTTTATAGCCACCAGATACATAATCAAGTCCCGGCTACATAACTGACTTAAAACGACTACCGAACTGCTTCGATCACAATTAACAGCCGGCAAGTTAAATATTTCTTTCGCGCAGTAATTAAATTGCTTGGTGTTAATTGTTTTTTTTAAATTAGAAAACATTTTTATTTTCCGTTTACTTATTGGTCGTTAGTTTTGTCGAAAATTGGCGTATGATTTAATTTTTCTGGGAGAAAGCTTTGATGTTTTGACGCTTGCTTGAATGCTATTTTCTGAATCAACCTGTTCCTCGACGATCCGATTGAGAATAACTACGAAACCAACAATATGCCATGGCAAATCGAAATAGGATAGACTCAAAAAGGCTCCACCTACTAAATAGGCTATAAGGCTAACTTGTAGCATTTTTACCAGCATATGAATTTCTTTTAACTCTAAATTATTGGCTGTACTTTTGATTAAATTTTTTAATTTTCGCCAACTGAGATAGAAAATAAGCAGAAACATGAATAGGCCTATCCAGCCGTGATCGGCTAACACGCTAAAGTAAATGCTGTGAGCTGCATGAACATCCAAAGGATTGGGAGCATACAGTGCAAAAGTTTCCGGAGCCCAACTATTAAGCCCTACGCCTAGTAAATTATGATTTGCAGCATTATAGGCATATTCCCAGGCATTCAATCTACCCATAGATGATGCGTCTTCCTCGTAGTTTTCCATGGTATTCATACGTTCATACCAGGATTCCGGTGCAAATGCGAGTAATCCTGCAGTAATGGCTACGACAATCACACCTGTTAAGAATTTGTGTTCGCTCTTACGCCAATACGATAACCCCACTGCGGCGATCGCCAAAAATGCCCCACGAGAATTGCTGCCTATTATTGTAAACAGACTTAAAACGGAAGCCGCCAACAGTCCGAGTTTTATCCATTTTTTATTGGAAATTTGATATAGATAGATCATTAAGGGGATAGTCATCAACACCGCTACCGCCAAGCTATTATTGTCCGCTATAAAACTTTGATCCGGCCCCCAGACTCTATAGTGTCCAGCAGTTGCTATCGTAAATGCGCCTCCCTTGACACTGAAATACCCTATTGACAATGCTATGACCCATATCAATTGTTTCATTTTTTCCATATCGGTGATCAGCATCATCGTAAAAAATACAATTAATTGAATTTTTACGATTCGTTCATATTCCTTTAATGCGCTTTCCGGATAAAAAGCAAAGATGGTCGTAACCCCCATAAACAATACAAATATAATCCATATTATTGTCAGGCTATTAATAGGCAATTTCCGCGTATCTTTCGAAAATATCATTGATCCTATTAATGTTATCGCGGTAATTTGCGCAAATGGCATGCTGTACGCAAATCCATAAGCCAAGCGGTGCGGGTTCATATAGCTGAGCCAAGACCATAACAATATACCTATATAAGGTCGTTTTAGAGTGTAGAAGCAGCCGGTCAGAACAATCAGCGTAATAAGTAAATCGCGCATATTTTTTACGCTTTCTTTATCGCCAACATCGATAGCCCAGGGGTTGCTACATGCCCTAGCCAACGCAAAATAGGATTGTGTTTTATAAGGTTTATAATTAGTTTTTGATAAGCAGGTTTTTTATCGACATCCATAATGTCAAACCGATCGAAAGAATCCATACCCATTTTCGAAAATTCTTTCCGCAGCTGATAATAGCTGAACCAATTTACCGCCGGGTATTTTGCGTAACCGGCAATATCCGGACGAGTGGTTCTGGCAAGGTTCTCAAAATGGCGTTTCAACGCACTGGGATACCAACTATAAAAGGGTAAATTAAATTCCTGTTGTTTGGGGCATAATTTATTTGCGGTACTTATGTACAACACACCACTGGGCTTAAGTATCCTGCCAAACTCACTCAGACAAAGTTCCCACGCTTCGACATGTTCCAAAAGTTCCGGGGCAATACAGACATCCATTGACGCATCGTCCCATGGCAAACTTGTTGCTGTTCCTAGACTAAATTCCACATTCAACTTCTCATGCTGAACGCGTTGCTTGGCTATATCCACCAATGCTTCATTTACATCCAAACCATACACAGCATGACCATCTTGAGCCCACATCATGCTCATAACACCCACGCCGCAACCAATATCAGCTACGTTGAGCTTTTGCGTGATACCGCGCTGTTGCAAATTTCTGTTAACGCAATCATATATGCCTCGCATTCTCTGCACACTTGCATCTGTCAAACTCTGCTTGGCGTAATAATCGACAAATTCTTGATGCGTACTATGATCGAATGCTTTTTGCTGAGTCTCATTATTGGTCATTTCAGGCATCCTAGCTTTATTTGGGTAGAATTAAATTTTGAAAGTATTCGAATCATGAATTTTACAGGCGTGTTATCCCATGGGGTAAACCGGGGTAATTGCCATCGATCGCTATTCTGGGTAGCCACGCCCCAATGTGTTGATACCGCCGCTTGATAGCCATTCTGCATGACCATTTGCTTATGTTTTTGCAGGTAGTCAGTATCCGGCTTGCCATTAGGATATGCGAAAAACCGTGGTGCAACGTTTAATAATTGCGTTAAAAACAACTTGTTTTGTTGAATCTCCTGATTGGCGGTTTCATCATCCAGCGTTGCTAAAATCGGGTGATTGACAGTATGCCCGCCAATTTCCATACCACTTCGATATAATTTTGTCAGCTGCTCGCTGGTCATCATGAGGTCATCCGGCAGATTTTGCGATTGAGCGGCAATATAGGCAGTGTATTGGTCACGTTTTTCAATCGGTAGATGTTTGATTTGCTGAATGACATTGCAGGACGCCTGGGTTTTTTGGGTTTCATAAATCATATCGAATTGTCCAAGACCTATTTCGGTTAAATCCAATACTGGACCTGGATAATGCCGAATCGCTTCGATCACCGTATCGTTCCACATTCTGCCACCATTCAAAAAACCGTTGGCGATAAAAAACGTGGCTGTCAGATTGAATTTCCGCAGAATCGGTAACGCGTTGTTGTAATTGTCCGCATAACCATCGTCAAAACTGATGCAGACCGCTCGCGGCGGCAAAGTGTCGTTTTGCATTCGATCCAGCGCATCCGCCAATGACAATACGTTAAAGTGTTTGGCCAAAAGGCGCATGTGCCATGTAAAGGCAACTTTATCCACTTCGCCGGGCCGCATGAAATCGGGTTCATCCAGAACTCGGTGATAGATCATGATTAGAAGTTTCTTCCGTTTGCCAATCCCGCTTGCAAGGGTTGCCAAAGGCTGTAACAGACTTAGTAAAAACGCGAGCTTCATAGTGTTTGATAGTTGCGCGTGGTTTTTAGTGAAAAGCCAAGCCTTCACGTATTACCACATCAGATAGTTGGTTTGAGGCAAAACTTCTATGTTAATTTTAATATCGATCTAGAGGTTATAAATTCAGCCTAAGTGTACAGCTTTTCAACAGATCGCCGAACATAAGTTTAGCGCAAATTTGGTTGCCGATTCGCTATGCTCGTCTATTGGACTATAGTTCAGCAAATAAAGACAAAATCTGCCTTCCTCTTATGAAACTATCAGCGATTGCTTTAATTACCTATCTTTCTTTTATTGTTAGTAATGTAGTTAGTGCCTCCCAACTTTATGATGCACCGAATGAAATACAGGTTCTGATCGATGTATCCGGCAGTATGAAACAAAACGATCCGCAAAACCTGCGCGTGGCGGCTACCCAACTATTAATTAATTTGCTGCCGGACAATGCCAAGGTATCTATATGGCTGTTTGCCGAACATACCAGCCTACTTAGCCATACGGACGCCGTCGATGGAGCTTGGCGACGGGAAGCGCTAAAAGGGAGTAAAAAAATACATTCGCATGGCATTTACACTCACATTGAAGATGCCATTCAAACTTCGCTTGAAAAGGGCTTTTCCGGCAATGGTAACAAAAATCTAATTATCCTGACTGACGGCATGGTGGACATCTCCAAAGACATTATGGTCAGTGCTGATTCGCGGGAGCGGATTCTAAGCGAATGGATTCCTAAATTACAGTTACAAAAAATCAAAGTTCAAACCATTGCTTTGTCCGATCAAGTGGATAGAGAATTATTGGACAAATTGGCGCTTCAATCCGGCGGCTGGGCTGAAACCGCCGAATCGGCGGACCAGCTGCAACGCCTGTTTTTAAGGACTGCACAAAAAGTCGCACCAAAGGACATATTACCGTTTGAAAACAACACATTCACTGTCGACAGCAGTATTCAAGAATTTTCCCTGGTGATATTCAAACAACCGAATGCAACAACTACCCGGATTGTCCGCCCGGACCAGGAAAGGCTGACCCAAAACAGTACCTCCGAATCCGTGGCCTGGTTAAGTACGGATAGTTATGATCTGGTTACGGTTAAACAGCCGATGCCTGGCGAATGGCATGTAGAAGCCGCCATTGACCCGGATAATCAAGTCATGATTCTCACCGACCTGAAATTGCATTTAAATGAATTTTCAAGCTTCATAGGGGAAAAACAACCCTTATCATTAAAACTTCATTTTACCGAACAGAATACCCTGATCAGCCGACCTGATTTTCTGGATTTGGTCACGATTAACCTGTCTCTCGATCAACACCCCCCGATCAAAATAAACGCCATCAAGACCGAAGCTGGTTTTTTTTCTCAGACACTAGACACCTTGGCTAAGGGCAAACATGCGCTGACGATAGTAGCCGACGGTAAAACGTTTAAACGCGAAATTACCAAGGATTTCGAAGTCATTCCGACCCTAATAACAATGGAGAAATTAATTGATAATACCAATCGCGCCGTCACCCTAAAATTTGTACCTGATATTGGCATTGTCGACCTGTCAACGTTGTCGATAACCGCTACCGCACATCGACCCAACCAAGAGCCGGAATCGCAGATCATCAAGGAACAAAACGGCGAATGGCTATTGAAACTGGATAAGTTGCCGGCAGGGGAATCGCTATCGCTGAATTTCGAAGCTTTGGCCAAGGGCCTGGATGGAACGGTTGTAACAGCCGAGCTCCCGCCTGTCATAATCGATGACAATTTGTTTACCCCCCCGCAACCTCTGGGCTTATCGGAACAAACGCAAGCGCCATCAGCCACGGAAATTACGGAGAATGAAGCGACGCCAGCGGTAACGGATCAAACGCCAGACACCCCTGATTCAAGGATCGACAATGAATGGGGCATGATTATCGGCATCGTCTTAGCGATTAATACGCTTATTTGCGGGATTGGCTTTTTTGTTTACAAAGCGCTGAAAAAAGCTATCGAAAAACAACAACAAAAATTACTGGAGAGATTGGCATGATGGCAGTGGATACCGCACTGGTAATATTATTGACGGAAGCGATGGGCGTATTGATATTGTTGTCGGCCGGCTTGTTTTTTATTGCCAGAAGGAAGAGAAAGCGGGAAATGCAGGCAATCGACAGCTTTATTAACAATTTTAATGACCAAGCGTCCTTTAAAAATCAGCCATTACATCAACTGCTTTCCGAGACGTGTGGCCTGGATGAGCAGACGGTTGAGCAAACCTTAAAAGATGTTAGCGAATCCGAGCGGGCACTAATGCAAATAGTGATTAAACTATTCATGCAACGCGTAATGCCCTTGTTAAA
>NZ_JALOBS010000007.1 GCF_023228165.1 Methylomonas sp.
CATTTTAATTGATTTTCATTCCGCTAAGTTAATTTAGCCGCCAACCTCGATATGAATCTTAGGTTTTATACAGTTTATTTAGCATTATTATCATTTACGGAAGTCGCCACAGCCACCAACAATGCCGCCTGGAATTGCGAGCAGAGTAAAAACGGCGAATGGACCTGTCTGAATCAAGGTCAAGCCAACCAGGAGCCGGCCCAACCCAAGGTCATCACTACCCAAAAAACCCCTCAAGCCGAACAGCCCCCCGTAGCATCGGAAACGCCCGTCCCGCAATCGGAGCCGGCGATTACCCAGACCCCGCCGCCCGCCGCCGCGCCGGAACCCGCCATTCAACAGGCCCGCCAGCCCGAGGTGGAAAAACCGGTCGAGTCTGTCGCGGCTAAGCCGCAAAAACCGCGTGTCACCTATGCCGAAAATCAAAAGCCGACCATGGAGACCTTGCCCGAACGCAACAAACCGGCGGCAGCTACCATTAAAAATCCGGGCTGGACCTGCCAATCCGGGGAAGCCGCCAACGGCAATTGGAATTGTAATTTGGTCGGCCCGGACCCCCAGGGCGAGGCCCAAATCGTTGCCGATTCGGAAATCAGCAATCCCTGGTTGACACCCTATTACGATCGCCAGCAAGAACGCACCTTTCAAGTATTGCGCGGCGAGTTCGAGCAAGACCCTTGGCAAAACTGTTCGAACTGGTCGGCAAAAAAACGTAAAATCAAAGGCACATCCGGCCAAACCCGCGACGAAGCCAATACCGATGTACTGGCTGACTTTTCCGAAGTATTCGAAGGCGAGATTCTTAATTTTGCCGGCAATGTCGACTTGAACCGCGCCGACCAGCATTTACGGGCCGATAAAGCCAGCTACGATAGCGTGGCCGATACCATGGACGCCCAAGGTAACGTGATTTATAGCGAGGATACTTTGGCATTATCCAGCGACACGGTCTCGCTTAGCCTGAGTAAAGACGAAGCCCGGATTAGACAGGCCCAGTTCATTGAAGCAAACGCCCCTTTTAGGGGGACAGCGGATGTCATGTATCGTGACAGTAAAAGCCTGTCCCGCTACCATGAAGCCAGCTTCACCAGTTGTCCGCCCGGTAATCAGGACTGGATCATGCATGCCTCGCGGGTTAAGTTAAACCGCGAAAGCGGCCACGGTTCCGCTAAAAACGCCTGGCTGGAATTCAAAGGTGTACCGGTTTTATATACCCCCTATATTTCCTTCCCGGTCGACAATCGGCGCACCAGCGGCTTATTGGCTCCTACCTGGTCGAATACGGACCGGAATGGGTTCGACTTGTCCGCACCGGTTTATTGGAACATAGCCCCGAATTATGACGCCGTCATCACACCGCGTTACATGCAAAAACGCGGCGAAATGTTGCGCGGCAAATTCCGCTATTTGACCGAAGCATCCCGCGGCAGTTTGGGTGCCGAGATATTACCCGACGACCAACTCAGAAATAAAAGCCGTTATTCGGCCACCTTCACCGACAACACCCGCTTTACCAACCATTTAAGCTCGATTACCAGACTGAATTATGTATCGGATAAAGAATATTTTAACGATATGAACAATGCGTTGGGTTTTCAAACCAACCGTTTCCTGCCCACCACATCGTATCTGTACTATAACCGCCCGGACATTTCAATTTCCGGCGGCGTCAACCATTACCAATCGGTGGATAAAACCATTACCGACGCCGGCATGCCCTATGACATTCTGCCCAGGGTGAATGTCAATCTCAGCCACAATTTCGACGACATGCCGTTAGCACTGGCCATGGATAACCAGTACACGCATTTTTATCACACCGATCTGGTAAACGGCCAGCGTTTAAATATGGCCCCATCGGTGAGTTTTCCGCTGGAATCCAGCGCCGGGTTTTTCATTCCTAAAATCACCGGCCAATATACTAATTATCAGCTTACCAATCAGACAACAGCTAATGAACCTAATAGCGTCAGCCGCTTTTTGCCGATATTTTCGGCCGATACCGGCATGACCTTTGAGAAGCAACTCAATATAGGCGACACCCCCTATACTCATACGCTGGAACCCCGCTTGTTTTACTTATACATTCCACGTAAGGATCAAAATAATATTCCCATTTTCGACACGGCTGCCTACGATACCAACTTTTACAGCTTGTTTAGGGAAAACCGTTTCAGCGGCGTGGACCGCATTCAGGACGCCAATCAGATCACATTGGCCGGCACGTCACGTTTTATCGATTCAACCACCGGTCTGGAACCTTTGAAAATCAGCCTGGGACAAATTCTTTATTTCCAGGATAGAAATGTCAATTTACCCGGCATTCCGAATCAAACCAGTACCACCTCGAATTTTATCGGCGAATTGTCCGGCCAGGTCACCAATCATCTGTCCTATACGGCCGGCGCGCAGTGGGACCCTGAAGCCAACGGCTTCGCCCGCGGCCTTGCAGTGCTTAAATACCGTAACCAGCCGGATCAGATTTTCGACGTGGGTTACCGTTACCGCCGCAACACGCCGAACGATCAATCCTCGTTCATCAACCCGTTGAATAATGTCACAACGCAGACCGCGGTCGGACAAACCATTTCACAATCCGACGTCTCTTTCCGTTGGCCTTTGGCTGCCGGTTGGTATGGTCTGGGACGTTGGCAATATTCATTCAACTTCGGCAAAACTACCGAAAGTTTTATCGGTATTGAAAAAGAAAACTGCTGCTGGCGTTTACGCGTGATTGGCCGCCGCTATATCAACGGCGCGAACACCACCAACATTCTGGCGCCGGATGCCAAACCGGAAAACGCAGTATTCGTGCAACTTGAATTAAAGGGCTTAACCGGTTTCGGCGACCAAGTAGACAAATTTCTACAGCGCAACCTGAACGGTTACCGCCCTGCCAGCTATTTTGAAGATTAATTCCGCCATGATTAAAAAACTTTTTTTCGCCGCTTGGTTTTTGATAATTGCCGACATCCCTCCCGTTCCGGCGCAAACGCTGGATAGAATCGTGGCGGTCGTGGAAGACGACGTGATATTGGAACGCGAACTGAATACCGAGGCCGCGGCCATCACTCAAAAACTGCGCACCAATAACGTCATGGTGCCGCCGGACTATGTGCTACGTAAGCAAGTTCTGGAACGGATGATTGTCGACAAATTGCAGCGGCAACTGGCCACCCGCTCGGGCATTCAGGTCAGCGACGAAATGCTGCGCAACTCGGTTGCGGACATTGCCTCGCGTAACAATATGTCCGTGGAAGCCTTCAAACAAGAACTGGTCAAACAGGGTTTGGATTACAAGAGTTTCGAAGAAAATCTACGCAATGAAATTATCATCAACCAGCTAAGAGGCCGAGAAATCAGTTCCCGCGTCAAGGTCACCGATGCCGAGGTTAACCACTATCTGGAAACCCAAAGCAAAGCGGGTTCGAATACTACCCAATACCATTTGGGGCACATTTTAATTTCAGTACCGTCCGGCGCATCAGCCAGTGCGATTCAAAAGGCCAAACAACAGGCCGACCAGATCGTTTCCGAACTACGCAACGGCAAGGACTTCCGCGAAACCGCCATCAGCTATTCCAACGACGATAATGCCTTGAAAGGCGGCGATTTAGGTTGGCGCAGTATCGGCCAGATTCCCACCCTATTTACCGACCTGGTCACTGGTATGTTGCAAGGCGACGTGTCAGACCCGATTCGCAGCCCCAGCGGTTTTCATATCATTAAAATGTTGGAAACCGAAGGTTCCGCGCAACACATAGTCAATAAAACCAAAGTGCGGCATATTCTGATCAAAACCAACGAACTGGTGGATGACGCCGAAGCCCAAAAACGTCTGCTGGCGCTTAAAGAGCGCATCAAGGACGGCGACGACTTTGCCACTTTAGCCCGCGCCCATTCCGACGACAAAGGCTCCGCCATCAACGGCGGCTCGCTGGATTGGGTCACCCCGGGCGCGCTGGTACCGCCGTTTGAAGATGCCATGAATAAACTGGATATCAATCAAATCAGCAATCCGATACAAACCCAGTTCGGCTGGCACCTGATTCAAGTCTTGGGGCGGGAAAGTCAGGATGACAGCGAACAATTCAGGAAAGACAAAGTCAGAGACGAAATCCGCAAGCGTAAAATCGAAGAAGAAACCGAATTATGGCTACGCCGTCTACGCGACGAGGCCTATGTGGAAATCGAACTGGATAGACTGTAACAGGACCCGCGGAACATGCACGTTCATCCCCGTAAGCTGGAAAAACTAAAAAAACGCCTGCAACTGGTTCACACACAGGAAAACCTAAAGGCACACCGACAGGTCGTGCAGCAAATCAATGCCGAATTGGGCATGGATCCCACGGACTGCGCCACCGCACTACTTTACATTAGCCAGCCGCATTTATTCCAGAACGCCGCCGAACCGGAAATTACGAGCGATTCTCTGCCGCCGGTTTTTAAGGCACCGAATTACCGTAATGTTCGCTACCGGCTAGACGTGGGCAAGAACCACCAGATCGATCATGAACAATTACTGGCCACACTCATCGAAGAATCCGGTGTCGACAAAAAACGCATAGCCCGTATCGACATCCGCGACAGTTACACTCTGGTCGACCTGCCGGACGGCATGCCCGCCGATATTTTTCAATTGCTCAGCGAAGCAACCGTGCAAGGTCACCCGCTGAATATTAAACGGGTTAAACCCAACCGTAGGAAATTTCGCGACCCGAAACGGCCGAATGAGTAAACCCCATAACAAAGCCGCTGAGCCCTTGCGCGCCAAACGGCCTTTTTATCATCTGAAGGTTTGCCTCATTAGCGTTTAAGCCCCGAGCATTTAATGCGTTTCAACAGGGTTTTCTTGAGCGTACCGGCCCGCATTTAATTGGTCTTGATATTCTTGAACGATATTTTGCATATCGACACTTTGAAATTGCAGTAACGGCTCGTCTTGCAATAGTCCGGAGAACGTGCCTTTGTTCTGATAACGCTGCAGCAACTCTTCCGCGGACTGATACAGCTTGACGTTATGCTGCCCACAGGTTTGCAATTGCTGTTCAGTACCCTGTTGTTTGGCCTTCAGCGCCGCCAATTCTCGTTCCAGTTCGGCTTTTGCGCTGCTGGTTTTAGCATATTTATCGGACACATCGTTTAATCGGCTCTCGGTGGAACCCAAGCGGTTGCGCACCGCATCCGCGCTACTTTTCTGCGCCGCCAACTCGCTGCTCAGGCTGTCCTTGGCGGCCAGTGCATCGGCCCTGTCCTTTTTCAACCGCTCCACTTCGGCCGCCAGACCGGCGCTTTCGGCTTTGGCCGCATCGCGTTCGGAAGACAGGCTTTTGACCATGGCTTGCAACTTTAATACCGCACCGTTGTTGGCGTTGGCATCGCGCGGCACGGCTTGGGAGGCGTCGGGCATCAATGCAAAGGCAACAAGCAACGCAAAAGCCAGACCATATTTAGCGAATTGTTGGGCGAAAAATTGCATAAAAGCCTCCCCTAGAATCGGGTGTTGATGTCAATTTGCACAATATCAAGCCCATAACGCGGACCAGTTATTATATCGCCGCTCAACCAACGCCCTGTCAGCCAAACGTTTTTCATCAAGCCGTAATTACCACCAATCATCCAGCCTTTAACATTGGTCATACCCAGATGAAAGTCGGAATCGGTAAACGCATCCAACACAGCGTCGCGTTGCAGGTATTTATACGCAGTAAATACACTCCAGTTTCCAGGCAAGGCTACATTGGTCCAACCAACATCAGCCCTTACCTGCCAAGCCGTGGTTTGTGCCTTTAATGTCGTTCCATTCAGGACGCCACCAAATGGAAGCAAATCTCTGTATCGGCGCTGCATATCATTTAAATTAAAACCGATATTTTTAGCATAATCTGCGCTTAACCTAACATGCACGGGCGCAAATAACGCAGTATCGTATGCCGCGTTAATATTAAGAATATTATAATCGCCCGCTAAACCTGCGGCACCCAGAAACGGAGTGCTACCCGATTCGTTACAGATAGTAGTCAAAGTATTGCCGAGCTGCATATAATCGGGTTTAGAAAAAGTATTATCGGCATTATTTAAATTACATTGAAAATTACCAGCTTGATTAGTGTTTGGGCGCGCTTGAATATTTCGATAATCATAATAAGCAACACCCATTGTCAGATTATCCTGATTGGAAAACTCCCAATCCAAGCCGGTTTGGCCACCAAACAACCATTTATCGTGCGTACTTAACCCTGACTCCTGTAGAGGGAATGCACCAGCCGTAGCGAATATTGTTGGCCCCGCAGCTCCAATTTCATCAAGACTTCCCGATGAAGCGCCGAAACGATGTCTAACGGTTCCCGCTACACCCTCAAAAGATAAATCCTCGTCCCACACCAATTCACTGCCGCCGGTATAAAAAGGATTTGCGATTCTACCTCCAGTCAACGTTAACCAATTAAATTTATTATCATCCAGCGCATCATATTTAAGATAAGCGCGATCTACTCTAAATTCGTATCGATCGCCATAATTACCCAAGGTTTGATTAGTCGAGGTGGGGTTTCTGATATTACCTGTAGCAAGCCGAACACCTGCATCCACTCCATCGGCAATATTGACATCGATCCCCAGCCTGAAACGCTCGCGCATCCGGTTTCTATCTTTAGTGGTATTCAAAAACTGTTCGGAATTTGCCGCCGCCGCAGTAGTACCGCCCCTGTCGTTAATGGCTTGGTAATTTTGATAACCCCGTAAAGCATTATCCGCTGCATTAAATTCCATCTGCTCGCGCAGCCTTAAATCTCCCGACAGCTTGAACCGCTTCGTCCATTCCGGCAACGCATTCGGCAAGCCCCATTGTTCATTCTTGGCTTTGGCCATCACATCGCCTACCACTTCTTCCCGCAGCTCGCTCCGTACTTGCTGACGAATCTCATCTTTCACGAAATCCGGCACATACGCCACCCGCACTTCGTCGGCCGGCACCGCCTCTCTGGTTGCCGCTGCCGCTTTGCCCACCGCGACTTGCGTTTCCGCATCGGCTTCCGCCTGCTTGATCATTTGTTCAGCAGCGTTTTCAGTGATAACACCCTGCTTAACCAATTGTTTGATCAAATTGGTGGTAGTGTTGCGTAATTTGAGCAGCTCTTCCTTTTCGCCGGCCTGTGCGATACCGACCAGCCCGGATAACGCCAGGGCTAGTAGCCGTTTATTGTGGATCATGGAGTTTACCTAATACCTAAATGCGTTAAATGCGTTAAACGCGTGATGTAATTTTTAATTTAATCGGTTGCTGCATGCCGGGCGGAGGCGGCTCGTTAACCCGTTTATATTTGTTCAACGTGCTACTCAACAAATCGTCTATTTCCGGATCGTTACTGCCGCGCGCCAATTCGACCCGTTCCACCGATCCATCCGGTTTTAACCAGATTTTGACGATGGCTGTATAACCCTTGCGGCGCAGTTGCTCGTAATTACTCAGCAAATTGACCAGATCGTTTTTGATGATGCCGCCATACCAGGCAAATGGATTGCCGCCACCAAACAAACCGGTGCCGCCCTTACGGGCCGCCAAACCAAACCCATCCGAACCCGCCGTACCTTCGGCATCCAGCCCCAAATCCCTGGCAGGCGCTTCCTCGGGTTCCGGCTCCGGTTCCGGCTCGGGTTCCGGTTCCTTGATTTTTTCCATCTCCGGCTCGGGTGGCGGCGGTTCGACTTTCGGTGGCGGAGGTGGAGGCGGGGGCGGTGCAACCAAAGTCACGGGCTGTATTTTGCGTTGCGGCCGCTCTTGTTGATTATCGAGAAAATGCATCACCATCTTCACGAAAAAAAACAGCGTCATCAGCGCAATCAATCCCCAGATGATCTTGGGCAAATAGACCCGAAAATGTTTCTTACCTATCTCAGTCATGCCCTTGTTACTTAACCAAATTCTGCGTGACCAGACCTACCTGGGTAATTTCCAGCTTGCCCAGCAAGGCCAATACTTCGATGACGCTTTGATACATCACGGTGGCATCGCCTTTCACCACCACGGGCAGGGACGGATCGGCGGCTTTGTATTGCAGCAATGTGGACTCCAGTTGCTCCATGGTCACCGGAAAGGTGTCCAAAAATATGGTGCCTTCCGCCGTAACGGTAATAGCCTTGGTTTTAGGCTTAGCCAGGCTGGGTTGATTGCTGGCCTTGGGCAGATTGATCTGTATGCCCTGCACGGCCGCGGTGGTCATAATGATAAACACAATCAGCAGCACGTAGGCCAAATCCAGCATGGAGGTAACGTTGATTTCGTCGTAACTGTCCAGTTCTTCTTGATAGCGCATGATGGTCTACTGTCAATTCCAGGTTAATCGCCGTAGCGTTCGGACAATTTGGCGGTGAATTCGTCGACGAAAATATACATGTCGGCGGTTACCAGTTTAATTCGGCTGGCAATATAGCTATAACCGAACAAGGCCGGAATCGCCACCAACAAGCCGGCTACCGTGGTCGCCAAGGCGGCGGCAATGCCGGGTGCGATGGCGTTGACGTTCACTTCGCCGCTGGCGGCGATATCGCCGAAGGTAATCATCACCCCCAGCACCGTACCCAATAAGCCCAAAAACGGCCCGCCGGAAATGGCGATGGTCAACAACACCATCTGATTATTTAATTTTTGCACTTCGCGCACCAATATGGACTCCATGGCTGCCCGCACGGTATTGATGGCTTTGTCGGAAATGTTCGGTTCCGCCGCGTCGGCACCCACCGATTTAGCTAAGCGTCGATTCACTTCCTCAACCCCGACATGATAGAGTCGATACAACGACGAACCGGCAAACTGTCCATGACTACCGGTCATCGCCAGCAAAGGCGAGGCATCCAAATCTTCATCATCCTCAGTCATCTGCCGATTGAGTTGGGTCATTTCAGCTGCATTCAATTTTTGAAAGGCATCCTCGAATTTACGGTTTTCGGCAATGTTTTTATTGATCACCAGCGACTTGACCAACATGATGATCCAGCTCACTACAAACATCACAGCCAGCAAGCCGATAATCACCCAGCCGTCCAAGGTGACGTCACTCAAAGTCGCCATAATGCGCGATTCACCACCGCCTTCGCTGTCCGGCGTACTGTCTTCGCCATAAGTTAATAGCGCGGAAGTCTGGCCCTGCATTAAGGTATTGAAGGCTAAGGTGTTTTGATCGCGGGCAGCTTTGGCAATTCCGAATTCGTCGATTGCACCGATCAGTCCGCGGCTGCCGTCTACCGAGGCGCCAATGCTGATGTCACCTTGAAAACCGGGCACGCTGGGCGCCAACACGCCTATCTGCTTGCCATCAACATAAAAGCTAAATCCTTCCTGACTGCCGGTAACCGCCAACAAGTGCCAAGCCGCCAAATTCATATCGGTGGGGCTGGCCAATTCTTTCCGATTGACATTTAAAACCGGCGTTTGCCCTCTAACGGATAACATAAGTCCATCGCGTTCAAACACCACCCCTTCGGCTTGCGCTTGGTCTATTTTGACCCAGACGGAAACCGTCCAGCCAAAGTTATCCGCCATTTGAATCGCCGGCGAAGCAGCAATGGTGACGGATTGACTGCCATCAAACGCAGCAGCATCACCAATGGCCCCACCTTCAATGCGGCTATTATTGGCAGTAGCCGGTTGATTGGCGTATGCAGTGGCATCGACCACGGTATCCGCATTGAAGTGATAGTCGACCACTTGGGCCACATCGAAGATGCCGCCGGCGTCGCTGGCCTCCACCGCCGTCGCGTTGCCGTAATACATCCATAGCGACGGCTCGGCAGCGTTGGCGATATCGTTGGGCAGCTTCACCCAGATAATCGCCATTTCGTTGATAGGATCGATTTTCTCGATATAAAACTTCAGCGGCGTTTTGTCGTCGGCGGCGATAAAACGCAAATCCTTACCCTGCTCCGCCAGGTCCATAAAATAGGCAAAGTTACCGGTATGCAGGCGAATAACAGCCAAACCTTCAGCAACAGGCTTGACCCCTTGCTGCTGCAATTGCTGGGCATCGATAGAAATTTTTTTTCTATAACCCCAATCGTCGTTCCACCACGCGTGCGCCAAACCGGGCAGAAAAGCCAAAGCCCATGCCAATAAAACAATTCGCTTCATTTTTTACCTCTAATCAATACACTTAGCGAATTATGCCGACATTTTTTTACAATTTTATGACAGAAGTAAGCTTTTTCTGACCTTTTTACTATTCTCCAAATCCGATAACCTCGACGCTCAACATACCCAGAATCGCTTTAGCCAACGCATTTGCCGCGCCTTTGCTCATATCGCCGCCGACGGAGTTTTCAGCCATTTGAGTAACCCCCGATGTAAGATTACCGACACCTGTCAAACCCGCCGCCAGACTGCCGGTGGAAGCCACCGGCACGCCGGTACCAACTCCACTTACTTGGATATTATTGGCCCCTAAAACCGCTGTTGCCGAAATAGTGACGTTGTTACCACCTATTCCCGCTTCACCTGCGTCGACCACACCTTGAGGTGCAAATAAGTCGACATTGCCAGGGGTTTTACCTGCTTCAGCTGCAGTACGGATGCCACTACCTGAGACAATTGGTGGGAAAACGATAACCAGATTGCCGTTCTCGTCGAAAGTAATTTGCGGAGGCGGTGCGGCTATAGACGATTTCGCACCCGCTCCAGCATTGAGATCGCCTTTTGAAGACCACAGCATAATATCGCCACTCGCCAAGGCAAATACCCGCGATTGGTTAACTAGAAAATCATCACGAATTACTGCATTTATATCCCCTGAACGCTGCGCAACAATACCCAGTTCAGATGGTTTTTTAGCGTCAGTGCCCACGGCCAGACCGGCGTTAACCTGCCCGCCCGGCACCAGCAGATTAATCGAACCACCATCCAATGTGTGAATTTTGCTGAAGAACATGCTCAGATCACCACTCCAATTTTCGCCTGGGAACAGGGTATTAATTGCGGTAAACCCACGCTCATAGGCGACTTTCTTCGCTGCCGAGTCCGTTGTCTTAGCAGCAGCTCTGCCCCCCAGCTTCACTTCATTCATGTATACCGACTCGACCAAGGCATTAAGCTTGGGTTGAAGTGTCAAATAATCGTTTGCACTTAAATCCTTGAATGCCGTCCAAGCTTGCTCTTCACTTAATAGCTGGTTATTCAGCCGATCACGCATAAAACCCGTGATTAAACTCTTAATCTGGCCGGCATCGGTAGGATATTGCGTATCAGCACCCAAATACTTATCAATAAACGCCACATAAGCCGGCTGCTGGCCTTGTAGACCTACCAAAACAGAAACCCCGGCACCGCCACTAGCTAATGCCGTATTGCTTAGGTTGCCCGAAGTAGCCACACCAACAGCGGCACCTAAATCGAAATTGCGCCCGGCTTTGAATAAAACCTCACCGGGACCGGCAATATTGATTCCATTAATGTTGGGCACTAACTGCCCATTCTGATCTCGGCTACTCGTGAATTTGAGGTCACGACCAATGTTAAATACAGTACCATCCCCTTGGTTGTCATGCTGAACTTGCAGCAGTACATTTTTAAAATCTCTGCCCGTTTGAATCACCGCTTTTTTAGCCAGATTAACCTGTACATTGGTGATATCGCCCTCTCTAGTTACTAACCGAACCGGCATTATGTCGCCAGTGTGTATCGGGGTCGCGGCATGAGCAAAGGCAGCCAACCCATACGGGTTGATTCTAGCGACAGCATCATTCATATTATTACGCGACACTGGCGTTAACGCAGTAGGCAACAGCGCTCGGTCGGCGTCCGACATGGCTAACCTGCTGGCATCGCCTTTGGACTTAAAGTCCTGTTCCGCTAAAATATTGACATTGGCTCGTGGTGCAGGAAACAACACCACATCATTATCCAACACAACGCTGCCGCCAAAAGCGGTAGCACTCAATCCTGCCGGATAAATTTGAGCCAGTGTGGTTTGAGTGGCTCCCAATCCGACCAGGCTTGCCGTTTTAGTAACATCCGCACCCAAATGCACGTCGCCGGCCATCGATTTGGCAATTACTTCGCTATTATCGCCATAACTAAAGAAATTTGTGTCGCCTGAGTGCATAATCATCGGGTCGGACACCGCGCCCAAAGTCAAATCTCGAGTAGATTGAATAGCCATTTTGGTATCACCCAACAGCAATTGCGGGCCAGCTGTAAATTGACTACCTCCCTTGACACTACCGCCGGCAAACATGCTGCCATTGCCTTGCCCCAGATAATAAGCTCCGCCGGCAATGTCGCCGCCCGCTTTGACCACCATTTGGCCGCCGCCGTTGACTTCAACCTGATTAGTCAACAACGACAATGTTTGCAAGTTATTAGGGTCCCAGGCGGGTGTACCCACTTGCTTACCACTGGTAGGCATCATTACCGATAGATCGTTGATATTCCCGGCCGCGTTAATTTCAACATTACCGCCACCAAACGAACCGATATTCTGCTGAAACACGCCATTACCCAATACTAAGCCCCAGGTTGTCGGCTCTGTATACGCCAACGTATCAAGTTTATAACCGTCATGAATACTGGCCTGAAGTTGAGATGGCAATGTTTCTATGTAAGCAGCCAAGCCCGCCGCATTATCCTTAAGTGCCGCCAAATCAGCCGCAACGCCTGCTAAATAAAAGTCTTCGGCATGGTCCTGAGTACCCTGGCGCACCATCCAATCATTAATGAACTGACTATTATTGACGGCACCCTTGATATCGCCGCCGGCATTGATGACCAAGCTGCCGCCATCAACTGGATAATCGGCGTATGGGAAGGCGGTAATCGCCATATGCAACGCCAAGCTGCCATAAGGATCGACCTCGGTGGTTCGTCCGCCGTTGTAAACCGTCGAGGTCTGATCCGTCAGCACGAAATCGCCACCCGCCAGCAATTGCATATCGCCTGTTCCCGTACGTACGCTGACATTGGATCCAATGACCAGATTACCGGAACCCGAGGTAGCAGTAAGATCCCCGCCACCCAAATCCGCACCCGCGACTAACCGGTAAGACCAGGATTCGCCACTTTGCAACATGTCGCTGAACGGAATATCCCCGAATATCGACGAAATTACACCATCCTTGAATCCGTCCGACAGGGAATCAAACAAACTTAACCCACCACTTGCACGTATGCTCAATGTTCCGGACATGGCAACCAAATCACCGCCCTCACTATACCGCCAGTCCACTAAGTCCCATTTATCTAACAACGTCAAATTACCGTCATAATTTACTTCGACGCCGGCACGCAGGCGAATGCTGCCACCCAAGACAGCTTCGACTGCCTGCATGTTGCCGGCAGTCATATAATTATTGGTATCCGATTGGATAGTCGAGTAGTCACTGCTGGTTAGTAAACCATTAGCATCGGTGTATTTTTTGACGCCCTCGGCAAAGAAATTCCTATACCCATGCTCAAGCAGATTATTATTGCTATCATAAACGGCAGCCTGCTGTGCAAAACCTTGCACAGTACCCGCAATCGGTTGAATTTTAATCCCATTACCGTCACGTAAAGCTCGTAAGGTCACCTCGCCGCCTTGGGCCGGGGTAGCTCCGCTCACATCAATCAAGCTATCCGCTTTGATATCGATGCCGCTAATTCCGTTATTGTTGTTATCAGTCGATGACAACAACACTTTACCGCCCTGATTGCCTTTGGCCGTCAAACTAGCGCCACTTTGTAAGGTAATGATGTCGCCGGCATATAGATTGATATTTCCGCCGACAGCACTGCCGTCTGCATTGACGTGACCGGCAAGCGTGATAGCTCCAGCATCTGCCACGAATGTGAGATTTTTAGCTTCAACGACTGAAGCCGCCGATTGAATGATGTCCGCACCACGGGTGCGTAAGTAAATAGATTGATTGATGCCAGCACCGCGAAGAGCCTGCATTAGTTCATCAAAATTTGAACCGTTGCTGAAATGATTAATATCCAGGCTGGCACTTCCATTGCTAGCCTGAATATCACCCGCCAACTCGATGGATTGCGTCGGAGCGGACAACGTCAACTCACCGCCTGCCACATTACCGCCGCCACTATCAAGATTCACTAACGAACCGGCTGCCATTGTCACTCGTCCCTGCTCAGCCACTACATTGAAATGCCCTCCCGGCGTGTAGTCGTATATGTCGGCAAATTTAACCGCGCGCCCAGCCAAATCTAATTTAGCTTGACTGCCCAACGTCACAGCACCATTCAAAGCGTGCAACTCCACAGTCCCGGAAGGCAGCAATATTTGGCTATTAAAATCGATACTATCGGCCGTGACGGCCAGTTTGCTACCAAAACCGCTGCTCACATAGCCGGACGTTGTTGCAGAGATAAAGTTGGCATCGTAACCAGCCATATTCACAGTCAAACTACCTCCTCCCTTACCCGTCACAACCGGAGTCGTAACATTCAGATTGGCGTCCACATTTAAAGTAGCTTGGCCGTCGACGCGTACTTGAGCAGCTGCCTGCAGATTTACGGCATTAAAACCTTGTAATGCCAGACCACCATCACCAATTTCTAGGTTATTTCCCAGCAAATCGATTTGGCCTAGACCATCCGCCGCTTGATGATTTGTCACATTTTGACTGTTTTGCAATCGCAAGGTATCGGCCTGTATCCGCGCTCTGTCATCGATTTGTCCATGTCCGACCAAACCAGCGCCATCCAGTACCAAACGTTTGAATTGAATAGCGTCTTGCAAACCGCCATCACCGATGACAGGCGCACCATTCTGGTCAACCCGACCCAAATTCCCATAGATACCTATACTGTCACGCGCCGTTAGGATTAGCTCATCCACCGACAAATTCAACAATCTGCTATTGGATAAATTTAATGCCGAGCCACCCAGGTTACCGACTTCACCGAGGTTAATGCTATTAGCGCTCAGGTTTAAAGAACCTTGATGCATCACAATATCGCCCTCTAGTAAGGTCGACTTACTGGCGTCAAGCAACATTGATTCGGATGCCGACAACGTCGCTCCAGCTGAAATATTTAACTGTCCGGTGATTCCTGGTGCGCCAATACGGTTTAAAGCGACCTGTTTATCGGCGGACACTCTCAGGAAAGCACCGTCACCACTGACATTAAAGACTTTGTCACCTGTATTGACCTTACCTTCCGCGCTCAACGAGGCGCCATCTTGCACTTCCACCTTGTCGGTTGCCGCGGCAATCAAATCCTTGCCGGTAAACCGACTACCTTGCGCAAAAACGACTTCTTCGGCGCTTACCGCCAGATTAGTATCGCCGGTTTGAGCGTTTATGTTGCGAGCACCACCCAACAACAGACTATCCACACCTAAGTTACTGAGGTCATTAGCAAGAATTTCCAGAACACCAGATTGCGGGTTTACGCTCAAACTGTTTACGACATGAATTTTGTCAGCCGCGATATCCATTTTGGCGCCTCTACCGCCTGTGATGGAATCGATCATGAATTGACTTTCCAAAATTAGCTTGTTTTGCGCAATCAAGGAAATCTGCCCGCTATCCATGGCTAATAACGGTAACGCTGTTGCATTTTGCGCCGCTTGAGCCTTGAAATAAGCATTACCTAAATGCTCTTCATACTGAGAGCGCAACCGAATATCGGCGCCGTTTTCGATTTTAAAACCACTCAAGCGCGCATCATGCGTACCGGAACCCGCCTGCGAGAAATAGCCCGCCACTACCGGTAATCCCTGAGAAGTATATGTCGTTACACTTTGGTCCTGACTACCTGCCTGTGGGGTCACCAAAAAAGCGCCCGGCAGCAGTGCGTAATGAGCGGGCAAAATGGTGTACAAGCCCGCGGCCAAACCTTTAACGCTGGAACCGTCCAAATAGACTTGACTGCCGAGATCATAAGACCAGCCGACAAAATCGTTTTCATAATGATCGAATGGCGCCAACCCGGAACCCAAGCTAGGCAAAATAGCAAACCCGCCTTGGTAGGAAGCGCTATTGGGATTTAGGTAATCATACGAACCACCAGCGCCTGGTAAAAATTCATAACCATAAAAATCACCGCCTCCGGCCAGGTTAACCACACTGCCTTGCTTCATCAAAAGTTCCGGCGCTTCCAACACTAACTTTTTCTCCGGTGGTGTGTTGAAGACCAAATTACGAATGCTATCCAATGGGTACAACCAATCCAGCCCGGCTTGAATCACACCGAACGGTATTATTTTTCCGTCGCCAGATACCGACGTCAGACTATTGTCATTCAGCGTTAAACGGGTACTAGCCTTAAGGTGGATACTACCCAACGGTGCTTTAATAACGCCACCTTGTTCGATAACCGGAGCATCCATGGTTAATGTACCGGCGGCAGACAAAGGTGTTTGATCAGTATTTCCGCTCGAACTGACGGTAATTTTCCCCGTTGGGTTGTTTTTCACCGCAAAGGTAAAGTCACTCAACGTGGTGGGATAAATCTGACTGGCTTTAAGATTAAGATTGGCTGCAGTGACCAGCGTTCCGAGAAAATTGCGTTGAGCACCAAAACGTAAACCATCCGCACGTAAGTCATGTGCGCTGTTTAGAGTTAAACTATTGAATCCATCCCAACGTGTCCCACCAAACACTTCTATCCATCGCGCATTTGCATCGAAGGTTGCGCCGCCACTAACCGGCGTGCCGCTTACTTCTCGTTGCAGCGAGGACCCCAGCCTGATCAAAGCGCTATTGATGTTGATGGCTGCGCTTGATTCGCCATTGAGAGCCGCCCAATTGATAACGGCGGAGTTCAAATCGACCCTTGCCGCGGCATCCAGACTGACATTACCTTCAAAACGAATATTATCCGGCGTATTCAAGCGAATGTCGGCAAACCCACCCTGTTCCAACATGTTAGTCGAAATAACGGCCTGCCCATTGAATTGGTTGGGTATGACATCGCCAAATGCGATGTTGGAATTAAATAACGGTTGTTGTTCGTCCCTGATCCGCACCACTAGCGGGTTATTAGGAAATGCTATCAAAGGTTCATCCGGCGGAGAACGGCGCGTTCTATCTAATGTAAAGCTAAACTGGCCACCTCGGGCACTATCGGAACTTACCAAGCCGATAATTTTACCGTCGAACACCGCGCCTTCCGCCGCGGCTATATCCACTTTACCCGCGTTACCGAACACATCACTCGGCGCCGTAATTACACCGTTGATGCCGGCTTTGGATAAATCCAATACGGTGTGCGTACCGGACACATCAACAATCGAACCTTGTTCGAAAATCAAACTACCACGCTGCAAATCGAAACTGACCAGTCCTCCATCCAGTACTTGTCCACTTCGACGACCTAAAGCGTCAGCCGCATTGAGACGAGAAGTTCCTCGCGCCAACAAACGCGCATGCTCACCCAACCGAACAGTCTGAGTATTATCGTATTCCGCATTTGGAGAGGCTTCAATCGCCAACCGAATACTCCCGCCAGGTGTCTCAATACGCCCATCGACGTAGACCCCGCCTAGCGAGGAAACCAAACCGACGCTGCCTTGTTTATCCGTGGTAATTGCGCTATTGCTAGCGACAATCACATCGCCGCGCGAAGACAAATTCAAACTATTGCCTTGTCTAAGATATTCCGGCAATAACGCCAAGTGGCTAAAACTTCTGATATCACTATCGCTGGCTTTGTTTATGAAATTATTATCCAGCAATAAACTAGCCGTTTTCAAATCCAGCACCGTACCGTTACTTACCGTGACGCCGTCTAGATTACCAATGAGATTTACTTGGGCAAAACCGCCCTGGCGATCAAAATCAAAATGACCATTGCTTACAGTCAAGCGCAATGGATTCGCGGTAATAGCCGACCCATTTCCAACTACGATTTCCGAACTGCCTAAAGTTAAACTACCGCCATTACCCATCGCCGCGGCAGACACTTCACCATCGAAATACAATCGGCTGGCATGCCCCTGCCCATCGGCAATTAATTCGATATCACCGCCATTACCCGTTGTCAGTCGTCCGTTTTGAGCCAGCCACGCGCCGCCGTCAGCATTTATTTTTGCGCCTGCCTTCATGTGCAAGTCGCCTACCGAACTAACCTTGACTGTACCGCCATTGATTATCAAAGGATCAACCGGACTTGCATCGAACCCCAAGCGAAAATCGTTGACCCAACGCCCCGACACATCGAGCGATGAATGCGCGCCTAAATTGACACCCGACAAGGATTGCGCAATCGCCAAGTTAATTTCGCCGCCCGCAGCATGTACCTGACCTTGTATATCGATTGCCGCGGCCTGGAGTTTGAATTCTCCACCCGCCACCATATTGATATTGGCATCTTCAGCAACCGTTACATTGGCCAAGGTTTTGACGATAACATGCTGAACACCGGAGCTATTAATTAATTCGCTCGGTAAAATCAGCGCCTGCGGCTGTCCACCAATAAACGGAAAACTATCGCCCAGCGCTAAATCGATCTGACCTTTTTCAGTCTGAAAGCGCACATTTTGTAGTGTATTGACGAAAGCAGTTGAATCAAAGACAAAACTCCCGCCATCGGCACGATTCAAAGGCTGTCTTTGATTAATACCGTTTTTGGTACCGGCCACCAGCTGGCCACCCCAAACTAACGCCGGCGCATTGATATTCAAACTACCCGCCGCCATTCCTTGCGTATAACCGGCTTCATAGCGCGCTGTAGCAACCTGGTCTACAATCGTCCATTGCTGGTTGTAGCCCCATTTGGCATGATCCTCGTTGACCACCCCGTAAATTGACACATAGTGATCATTGGGGTCGGCATCGCTGATATCGACGATACGTCCGTAATCGGTCAATAGCTTGGTAGTACTTATGAAGCCAGCCTGATAATCCACCGAACCGCCGGAAATATCTATGGTTGCGCCATTATTGACCACAACATCGCCGCTGGATGTCAAATTAATTACCCCGCCGTTAGCCATCCGTTCGATCAGAGTCCTTTCAATCCGGGCTTGAGCGCCGCTGGTGTCAACTATCGAGCTGCCCTTGCGTAAATCGACCGTGACCGTCGTACCTTTAAGCGGTCCGGATTTTTGAACCGGTGCATCGCGTAAATCAAAGCTTTGCACTGAAATTTCCGCTACATTTCGTTGCATCGATACGGGGATATTTGCATAGCCCGAGACATCAATCGAAGCATCACTTGCGACGTCAATTCTACCCGTCGTACCTAAATTAGGACTTTGAGGATTATTGGTAGCAGTGATGTTGACTTGCCCCGCCGGCGCTACAATGGACGACCTGCTCTCCAAGCTCACTGTCTGAGCTTGAGCCTCCAGATAAGACTGTGGTTGCGCTTGCTCGTCAATTGCCGAACCACCGGCCTGATCGGCCACGATTTTAGTGACACTGCCGGTTGCAAAGCGCAATTTAGACTGGGTTCCCAATCCATCCCCCAAATCGGCCGCCCGAGTCGTTTTGCTGGCAATCAATTTGCCGCCATCCACGGTATGTTGTTCCTGCGCCAGCAAGCGTATCGAGCCGTTAACATTAACCGAGGTTGTAGCACTAACGCGACCTTCTTGATTAACCGCAAAACCCGCCAAAGTGATGTTGCCTTGCCTAACGCTGATATCGCCGCCATTCGTAACTTTTCCACCGGTATCGACTTCCACCAACAAACCGGCGAATGGACTTTGCGCATCCGCGGGCTGCAGGTAAACCTTGTCCTGACTGGCCGCGACAATGATCTGACCCTGCTCCCCCGCGGATAACGAGCCTTGGTTATCAATGGTCGGTGCAGCTAAAATAATACGACCTGCTTTATCAACGCTGATTTTGGCGCCCGCGTCTATCAATATTTTGGAAGTCGCCGGGCTTAAGCTGCCGTCGACGCCTAATGCGGCCCGGCCATCCTCATCAAATACCCGAGTGATGCCCCGATTAAATACTTCGTCACTGATGTTCAGCGTACTGGCCAGCAAACTATTGGTATTGACTACTGAATCCTTGCCGAATACAAATCCGTTTGCGTTATAGAGATAAATTTGGCCGTTGGCGACGATTTGACCCATGATCCGGCTGGGATCGGCCTGATAAATTCGGTTAAGTGCAATAGAGGAGGAACCGGGCTGAACGAATTGAACCGTATTTTCTTTACCAACGTTAAAGCTTTGCCAATTCAGTATGGCCCTGTCGGTTTGTTGATCGATACGTAGCGTGTCGCCGATGATCTGATTGGTGGCGCTCCCCGATGTTACCCAGCCCTCTCCGCCAACAGGTACGGGTAATTCGGCGCGCGCCATGGCGCTCACAAACATACCGCTCGCCACCACAAAACGCATTCCCGCGGCTAACGGTTTCAAACGAAAACGAACATCCGATACCTGAGTTTTGCTTGCTTGCATTTTGTTGACCATACTGTCGCCCTTACTAAAATTAAACGTCACTTTTCGTGGCAACCCGGCCATCTTGCCCCAGCAAGACCCTCGGCTTTCCGTCCCCACTTCGCAGCAGGTTTGGCATTAATACAAACATTGCAACTTGCAATGTCAAATAGACCTAAAACGGGCGTCTAGCCACGAACAGCACCCGCTAGCAATTCTGAACCTGTTGCGTTTCGAAATTTCAATTCGACAACACCTTAAAACTCGCCGGCTATCGAGAAATGCACACGCGGATCACCGCTTTTTACTGGCCCCAAGCTAGAGAACGGCACCCCCACATCAAACCCACCGCTCAGCTGTTTCCATAATTTAAAATGCAAACCAGCGCCGCCTCCGCTGAGAAAACTGCCATTGACATTACCGGGTAAGGCGTTTTTGATCCAACCTTTACCGGCATCGAAAAAAGCCAGAAACTTCAACTCGTTGACATCATCCCAATCAGCCGGCGCTAAATGCGGGGAATACAATTCCAACGAACCAAATACTGCATCATCGGCCAATGCCTGGGTTTCAAAATACCCTCGCACACTTTGCGCACCCCCCAAGGAGAATTGTTCGTTACTGATCAACGGCGAATCAGCGGCCTGCCCGGCAAAACGCGCCACCAACTCCATATCCAGAGGCAAGTTATGCCGGTGTTTCATATTGCCCGACAAGTAAGCGTAATTCGCTCTGGCCTTGAAGCGTTTATTTTCGAATTGTGTTTGGGTGTTCCCTAAACCCCGTACTGAAAAATGCAGTCCAATATCAAAATTGGTCATGGAGTCTTCAGTCCTTGCCGTACCGCTGTATTGCGCCAAAAACGGCAAATAACTGATGGGCGTTCTGATAGAGTCTGAACCTAATAGATTCAAATCCTCTTTAAAGTCTTTATAGTCGACCCCAACCGTTAAACTATGAAAGTAATTATCCAAAGCTTTCAACGGTTTGATAAAACGCGCACCGTAAATATTACCGATACCGATTACCGACAATGCGCCGGCACTAGCCACCTGGGCGCTGGACGATGAGCTGACTGCGTAAAGCGCCAGCCTGGCATCGCTATCCATTATTGGCATGGCATAAGTACCGGCCCAGACATCCACCTGCTTATTGTCCTCGGGAGAAACCTGATACATCAAAGACGCACTATGCATGCGCTGCCAAAGATTGTCATAACGTAAAGAGCTCACGAGCCTTAAACGCGAAGTTGTCGAGGTATTGCGACCGTTCAATTCCACCTTGCCGTGCACCGGCAATTCATCTTTAACTTTCAAATCGACTTCCAATGTCCCCGGCGTTTCGCCTGCCCGCAGCACCGGTACGATTTGTCGATCGCTGCTTTGACCGGACAATTCCGCCAACTGCTGCTGCATTTTCGGAAAGTTCGGCACCGAGCCTTCCGCTAGCTCCGGCACGGCAGCCTTGATTCTGCCTTGATCGAAATAACGCGAGTCTTTCACCCGTAATCTGGAAATCTTACCTTCGACGATTTGCAGGTAAACGATGCCGTTTTTTACATCCTGTTCCGGAATATCAACCGCCACGGTCTGATAACCCTTGGTACGATAAAGCTGTTCCAAAGCACCACGTGCATTCTCGACATTATCGATGCTCTTTTTCGGCCCCAAAAATGGATAGATGGTCCGTTCCAACTGTTTTTTATCCAGCAAGGTGTTACCCTTGATTCGCAACTCCATCAAATCAAAAGTCGCCGGCGCTTGGTTGTTAGCGGGCTGAGCCACAACCTCCGCTTGCACCTCCTGACTGCAGGCATAATCTAACGGCATAAAAACACAGCAGGCCGCCATCAAAACAGTCCTTGCCAATTGGGTATCGAATAACTGCATGTATTGGATTTTCCAAGAAAATAAACGGTTTTCCCCTTGAAAACCGCTAGCCGAACATTGTATGAACGAATGGTTAAACTTTTATGACAAACAAATTAAACTTATCGGAAGCAAATCTAAAAGCCATTAACCCCAAACGCAAAAACCAGCCGTTAAATAACCGGCTGGTTGAAAGGATTGCAGCCATCCCTGGCCGCTATGTTTTCAGCATCACAACCTGTGATTATTTAAGCTGGATTCCACCTGTTTTCAGATCATAAGTAGCAGGAATACGGCAATTGTTAACACCTTGCGAAGTAGTTGCATGGCTGAATGGGTTTACAGGATAAGTGGCTGCAAACTGACCATTGATTTCAGGCGCATAGTTTTTTGGCGAAGCCAAATAACCGCTGGCACCGAATGGATGCACGTTGCCGGCATTCAAAGTAACCAATACTGCTGGATTGCTGGCGGCCTTGATGAACTCGTCAACAATGGTTTTTTCGCCGGCATCGAATACGTGGGTTTTAGAATATTGGAAGGTCAGCTCGGCCCAGTCGTGGTATTTGCCTTTGGCTACGTTTTCCAGAGTAGGCGCAACGTTATCGATTTTGATGAAGCGCCAGTCTTCAGTTTGGTCGGCGTTCTTCTCCAGACCTTGGATACCCACCGCCCAGCGTGTACCGTAAGTATTATTGAATGCAGTACCAACTGTGTTTAGACCGCTATCCAACTCGCGCAAACATTCAGACAGAGTACCTGAAGAAGAGTTCGCGTGAACCTGGGTTTTGGCAACGATTTCGCTCAAAGCACCGGTATCGGCTGTAGGCGACGTCGCAGCACTTGAACATGGGTAGTTCAAAAAGTTGATACCCATTTGCGCTTTGGTGCCGGAACCGTCGGTACGGGTACAAATGTGCACACGATCGGTTTTAACACCGCCGGCTGGTTTGTTAGCGGCGATAGTGGTCGCGGCCAGCAAACCCGTGGCGCCAATTTTCAGGTCGTTCCAGCTGTCCAGTTTACCGGTAATGATGCTGGCGACTTGGTCGCGAGTCAGGCTAGGCATACAGGCTTCGGTTTCTGAACCGACGCAACCGGACGCCACGCCAAACTCCGCTTCCTGCAAGGCATTACGCAGTTTCAAGGTCGCCCCGATACCGAACACTTGACCGCCAGCTGAGTCGACATTCATCAAACCAATATCGCTTGGGTTGACTGGAGAAAAACCGGCTGGTGTATTAACGCCACGGAATTGCTCAGGGTCGACATCGGAAATACCGAAATCAGGGATTTTAACTTGGAACTGACCGGCAGTTGCTTCGGAATAAGTACAAGTCGACGTACTTAAAACACCCGCCGCAGGCGCTGGCGATGGTACCGTACAAATAGCAGGGTCAACGTTCAAAAACGCGATAGCCGCTGTAGCCGCACCCTTGGCATCGTCGATGATAGGCGCTACACCCATGGCGGAACCGCCGGCACTGCGTTTATAAATCATCAGATTGGTTTTGCCGCCGGCCAAGCCAACTAATTGTGGGTTCAGCGGGTTCAATGTACACAGATAAGCATTCTGGTCTTTGCCGGAACCGTTGTCTTTGAATTTAAAAACAGGCTGAGTGCTGTCGCACATACGTTCCGCGGGCGTGACCGTAGTGCTGGTAGACAATTTTTCGATATAGTCCAGCGCCGCGGAAGCACCCGACAAATAAATTTCGTAAGTATCGGCCGGCGTAACAACAACTTTACCGGAACCATCCAAAGTGACGGCGGCTTGCGCCATGCCGCCAAACAGCGCCGCGGAAACCGCTACGCCCAAAGCTAACTTTTTCATAATATCTCTCAAAACAAAAATTAAAAGAAAGAAACAGATCGTTCCCGCCAATTTAGGCGGGAACAACACTGATTACGCCGCGACTGCTTTGCGACGGCTTACACCCAGCATACCCATTAACGCAGCGCCGAACATCCAGACCGCACCCGGCAGCGGCACGGCTGAAGTAGCGGCCGCATAAGTCAGGCTATTGCCGGCCAAAGTCCATTGGCCCGCAAAAGTGCTGGCGATATTGGCGCCGGTGTTGTTATCCAACATACCTAATTGAAAACCGATCGCTTGACCATAATTGGCTTGCGGATCTTGAATCCAAGAACCCCAAACCGAATCAGCATTCGCATGTTGGCCTGAAAGGGGTGAATCAGTGTCCAAAGACAATCTACTTTCATTCAACAAGCTGTTAACTACTAAACCAGTATTTAAATCAATAGCATGTTTCTCAATCGCAGAAGCTACGTCAAAACCAAAGAAAATGCCCAGATCGTTTTCTACATTTGGAGTCAATTGCGCATTGCTGGTAATGGCCGCACCCAAATCACCGGTATTACCTACCGCAACCACATATTTGATAGCGCTGGTCGTGGCACCGGTAATGAAGTTCAACCAATTGGCATCGGCGGAAAAATCGAAGTTCAGGCTGTAAGCCGCATTCGATTCATTGGCCACTAACTCATTAAAAGTTACGCCGGTATCGAAAGAAAAAGTTTTACCGGTGGTAAAGTCGTAAGCCGACAAATAGGCTTCGTTCAGACCACCTGCGTTTTTTTCGATACTCGCATTCGCCGCACCCGCGCCCACCAACAAAACCGTGGCAACAGCCGCTTTTACTAAATGTTTCATATTAATCCTCATGTTTAAAATTGTTAATACACAAGGTGACGATCCGGCCGTCTTGAACAGCGGTCCCTGTCATTGCCGCCCTTGGGCGGCAAGCCCCACTTTGGCTACTCGCAAGCGAGCATGACTAACCCTTCAAGACCCGTGACTTTCCGTCCCCGCCTCGCGACGGGTTTGGCTTTTACACGCTTTCCTATCTAACACTCAAAGAGTGGCGCTTCCCCGCTACCATTTTTTGATTCCCCTTTTCCAGACTCCTTAACTTTCTCCCTTGCCGCTCCGTCTGCGTGCCATCCTTGCTCCCTAGTTTCTCCAGATCCTTTGGTTATTAGCGCTGCATCAACGCCCTTAACCGTTGGACATATTGTTTCAAAGCAAATGTATGGTTTCAGTTACAGGTCGATTACAGTTTCGAAAAATGTAATACATTTGTATTGCAACATAGCTATGCCGGGGCCTACGAAGCCGACGAAACAGCTGAAAAGCGAGAATTCATCCCGAGGAAGACGCTGGCGGGGGCGGATTTGTCTTAAAAAAGCCACAAGGACTGTTGGCGCCGGTTAATCCAGGCTGTCTGAATGGATCGAACTAACCGCTTTTCCGGACTGGCGGCAAGCCGCTTATTCAACATCGTGCCCGCCACGAACTGATAATAGCTACCGAAGTGCTGACTAAGATCCGTTTAGAACTAACATCCCGTACCGGATCGTCTGCTCCGACCGGATAACTCAGCCTACACTCCAGAATCGGCAAGCGGGAAGGCATACTCATTGCACATCAAATTTTGTTTTAAATTCTCCTCACCCTAACCCTCTCCTGCAGGAGCGGGAATAACTTGATGCGCGTAAGATATAACCCTGTAGAGCGGAACAAGGATTTGGCGATAAACAACTTTCCGCTATCCAGGCACCTCATGCCGGCATACCCTCTGGGTGTCGGCAATCCCTGCCGGAACGACGATGTTTTGAGTGGGGATTCCAATTCGGGACGTTATTCCAAACCCAATCCTAAGCACAACGTTTCCGGTGGCTTACCTGTGCCCATCCGACTATTCCGGCCCACGGTTTAGGGTGGTTAACGTCAGCTTACCATCCAGCAAAGTGCTGTCGTCCGCATACCGACCGACATCCAGCTGGGTGACCACAATCGCATGCTGTTGCTGCAATACCGCCAGCCAATAGCTCAATTTGTCGAAAGGCATTTTGTGCAATTCCAGCTCAACCCCGCCCTCGGGATCGGTTTTCTGTTGACCTATGAACGCGTCGAGACCTAATTGCTTGCTGCTGTCGGCAATCGCCGCCGCCGGCGCCATCGGCGTTACGGCGATTTCCGCCCCGGATTGCCGCAATTGCGCCACCCGCTCGGCCACATCCCGTAGATGCATATAGATTTGTTGTTGCGCTTGCAGTTGTTGCTGTAGGCGGCGGTTTTCCGCCTGCATGGGCTCGTACACAAAGCCATAAACAGCTGCGATTAAAACCGCCGTCAGGCCGGCCATCAGCAGCAAACGTTCGCGCGACGATAGCGCCGCCCAGCGCTGCAGGAGTTCAGTTTTGTTGAATGGCAATGTCCGCCTCCGTACCGTCCGTAACGCCGACTACCGCGCGGGTATCGACTTGCAAGCCGTCCTCGTCGCTTAGCTGGCGATTAAGTTGTTCGACACTGGCCGCATCCGGAGCCAAAAACTTGAGATGCAAGCTATTGTCGGCAAATTGCAGCCTCCGCAACTTGAATTGCGGCTGATCTTTCAGGCGTTTGCCGACGCGGTACAGCAACGGCAAAAAGCCGGCCGTCTGCTGCATGGACTGGGTTTGCAAAGCCGACAATTGTTGGTCCGCCTGCACTTTTAGGTTCACCAGCCGCTTGATGTCGGGAAAGGTTTGCTTAAACAAAGTCTGAGTATTGGTTTCCAACGTTTGCAATTGCTGCCGTTGCTTATCCAGCAATTGCCACTGTCCGGCCAGTTGCGCCAACAAGGCGATCAGCAAAATCGCGGCAGCCGGCAACCAAGCTTTCAGCTCATTCTGGCGGCGAATTTGCGGGGCATAAGCGCCAACCAGCAGATTTAATCCGCTCGCCGCCTGCCACTGCCCCGCATACAGCAACAAAGTGTCGTCCATTGCGTGCTGCTCGATCCGGACCGGCAGCGACAGTCCGGGAACTTCAGCGCCGATCCGCGACCACAGCTGCAAATCGCCTTGAGCCTGTCCGTTTGCATACAGCCTTTCCAGCAATACCCCGCACAGCTCGCGCTCGCCGCCGCCACCCAGCCATTCGCCATACCTGAACACCCCATTGTCGCCCTCCAGCAGCATGGCACACTGCCCGTCTTGCCAAGGCAACAGCAGCGGTTCCGGCACAGCCCATTGCAAGGTCAGCCCGGCTTCGGCGAAGCGGCGGGTACAAGCTGCGATAAGCTCGCCATCGACGGCCGCCACCGCGATACGCTGAGTGCCGGCTTGCCGGCGCCAGCTCAAGTGGTAGCGCTCCACATCCTCGGCCAGCAACTCTTCCAACGCAAAAGGCAATGCCTTGGCTATTTGCGCCGCGCTCCGCAGCGGCAACTCTATTTCCAGCAACAACAGCGAGGCGGCCGGCCAAACCAATATCAGCGGCCGGCCTTGCGCTTGCGCGGCCAATTCAGCCAAACCGCCGACATGCACGCCATCCGCCGGCTCGGCGGTATCCAGCCACTGTACTTGACCAACAAGCGGCCCTTCCCGCAGCAAGATTGCCTCAGCCACGCAGCCACCCGCTACGCGCCCGGCGTATCACTATCGCCATGCTATCCGCCCTCTTTTGCAACTGCGATTCAAACCGCAAGCGCGCCCTTCCCATATCCACCGATCCCGACAATAAAAAAAATGTACTTTTTACGCTCAAGCCGTGTTTGCCGATGCCGCGTCCCTCCACCGCTTCGTCTTTAAAGAAATCGGCCAATTCGCTAAACGGTTTACCGCTAGCCCGATACATGGATGCGGCTTGATCGGCGCTAATCTTGTCCGCCAGACAGCGCAATACCTGCGCGGGCGCCGTATTGACGTTGATGGGCGCATAGCCGGGGGCGGCGTAGACAAAGGGCCGCAGTTTGTCGTAAATCTCCCGCGTAACACCCTGCACCAACAGCAACTCGCTGACGTCGGCAAACAGCCGGTTGCTGGTACGGCGCGGCGGATGCTTACGAGAGTAGACTTCGTCTTCCGCGCCGAACGGATAGCGAATGTCGCCGTCGGCATCGATCCAGTCCAGGATGGCGTCCATCACTTCAGAGTCTAGCTCCAATTGCTTCAATAAGCGCTTCATGCGATTGACGTCTTCAGTGCTGACTTCGCCGTCGACAAGCAAATTATTCAAATTGATTTTACCTTGCAAATCGTCGATTTCGGCGCGCAGCTCAACCTCGCCGTCTTCACTGATCTGCAACGGCTTTCGCCAATCGCTACCCTGCAAACGCGTGACGGCCCAATTTTCCAGGCTAAGCGCATATGCCCAGGCCTGATCGCCGCGCAGCTGATTTTCAGTGCGGCGTATGTCCAACTGCCGCTCACTGGACATCGAGACTATCGTCACGGTAGCCAAGGCCAGCACCAGCAATACCGTAATCAATGCCACACCCCGCTGCGCTCGGTTTAATCGTTCGCTCATCGTATCCAGAACCCGCGCCGAATATCGCCTAAACCGCTTAAACTGAAAACAACCTCCACCGCTTTGGGTAAGCCACTTCCGGAGGCCGGCCAGCTGCCGACCCACTCGCTGCCGAAAAATTGTATTTGCACGCCGTCGGCATCCAGAAGGTGTTTTCGCAACGGCTGGCTTTGCTGGGTTCTATCCAAGGTGCTCCAGACCAGCCGATACAACTGACCGGACTCGAAGCGATAGCTGACCCGCTGCAAGCGGCTACGTTCGCTGTCCTGCAGTAACGCCGGCGCCGCGCGGGTCAAGCTGAGCAGCTCCGGACCATTGCTGCCGCGAAATGCCGGTTCGTCGTCGCCAAGTTCGTCCCGAATCGTACGCGGCAGCGCCTGCAGCAAATCTTCATTCAGCAGATACAAGGTCTGTTGCAACTGCCGCACGCGCATGGCCCTGGCCTGAGTGGCCTGGCGAGTGTCGATAACGGATTTCAAGCCGCCGTAGGCCATGGTCGCCATAATGGCGAAGATCGCCATCGCGATCAGCAATTCCAGCAAGGTAAAGCCTTTGACGCCGCCCAGCCGTGCACTCATGACTCACTCGTGACATAGCCAACCAAATCGACATAGGCTGTTTTCTCGCCTTCCAGAAACACCTGCACCCGGTAGCGCCATACACCGTCGCCCAAGCTATGCGCCACCGCCCGGGAAACTTGCCAATACCAGCGCCGGCCGGCCATTTCCTCCCAGCCATCGCCGGCTTCGGGTTTGTCTTCCGCCAGACGCAACTGCAACAAACGGTTTTGGGCAACCTGTTCGGCTATGGTAGTGTTTTCCAGAAACCACAAATTACGGGTGTTGTTGGCGGCAATTTTGATCAGCCCGGTCATCAGAATCGCCAGTATCGACAGCGCGATCAATACTTCCAATAGCGTGAAACCCGCTTGCCGACAACAGAATCTATTTGGCACCGGATTGCCGCCGGCTACCTGCCGCGCAGGTCCGGAATAAAACCACATCATGATTCCACGGCGGCGTCGACGATGGTCCATCCCTGTGCTCCGCCGTTGCTGATTTGCATGACACCCTGGGTATCGCTGATATCTATCTGTATGGTTTCGCTGTTGCCGTCCGGCGTCAGTAATATCTGCGGACTGGTTTGAGCAGACATTCCCGCTCGTTCAGCCAGCACCCTGTTTTCGCCGTCCACGCGTAGAATGATACGTATATCGCCATCCAATTGGCGGGCGCGAAATACCGCATCGCCGGTTTCTTCCTGCCAGCCCGATTCGCTGAAAACCAAAAACCGGTAGCCGTGCGCGAACAGTTCCAGCCCCATGGCTTCGCCGCGCAGCAGCGCTTCCTGCTCGGCTAGCTCCAACAAGGTTTCCAGTCGCTCCGCCTCAAGACGCGGCCGGCGGTCCTTGCCGTCGTTGCCTATCGATATCATGGCCATGCCGGTCATCACTCCAATCAATATCAAGACGATCAATAACTCGATCAGCGTAAATCCGCCGGCGCGCATGCCCGTGCTTATTTGCTATTCCAGTTGACGATGTCGGCGTTGGCCTCTTCACCGCCTTCCACGCCGTCCGCGCCGAAGGAATACAAATCGTATTCGCCGTGCACGCCCGGCTTAAGATACATATAGGGCTTGCCCCAGGCATCGGTCGGCACCTGATCCAGATAACCGCCCTGCTTCCAATGCGCGCCCGGCGCCAGTCCCGCCGGCTTGGTGATCAGCGCTTCCAGCCCCTGTTCTGTCGTCGGATAACTGAAATTATCCAAGCGGTACAAATCCAGCGCCGCGCCGATGGCGCGAATATCCTGCAATGTGCGGGTAGCGCGAGCCTCGTCGGGCCTACCCATGATTTTAGGCACTACGATGGACGCCAGAATCCCCAGAATAACCACCACGATCATCACTTCGATCAAGGTAAAACCTTGCTGTGTTTTGTTGTTCATACCAATCAAAAAGTTGTGCAAACGAATAGCCGACCAGCAGCTGTTGTGACGGAAATATTAAGAAATCAACGTGACAGGTGTATGACAAAAGATACAAAACCGCATATGCAGAAAGACCTTTACAGGGGGGAAGCCCTATTATTTGCGACCATGAACAACGAAATATTAATGAACTTCACTGGATTGAGATTAACCAGAATCTGACTCGCATGGTGCCGGCGCGGGGCGGGTTATTCAATCCGCTCCAAACGTTATGCCTTGGTGTTTGTATATTGTTTATACGATGAGGACGGATTTAAAAATCCGTCCTGCTCAGGGAATCCAGCATGGGAAAGCCTTAAATTTCTTTTTTGGCATTTGGATCCAGCAGATTTACGTCGGCGTTCTGCAAGTTATCCTGGATGATCTGTTCTTTTAACGTATCATCGGCAGCCACATCAGTTACTTCATCATGATTTGGCATGGGCAGCTGCTCTTGAAATGCAACAGGCGTTTTAATTAGATTCAGATCGTAAGTGGGTTTAGGCACGCTGATATGGGCCTGATCGAGACAGTCTTTAACCTTTTTGATCGCCTCGCTGCGTACTTTAAGAAAGTCATATTCCGTTTGATTTATCCAGGCGTAAATGCGCAATACAATACTCGAATTGCCGATTTCATTGACGATCACTTGCGGTTTGGGTTCGCCTAAAATGCCTTGCATTTCGGTAAGGACATGCAAAATTAATTCTTGCGCATATCCGACATTTTCCGCGTAGCCAATCCCCAGATCAAATTCAAAGCGCCGATTCGGATGCCGGGTATAGTTTGTGATAACCGCTTTAAATACGGTTGAATTAGGTATCCGCACATGATTGCCGTCAAACGACATCAAAATAGTCGCCCTTGAAGTCAGTCTAACCACACTACCCTGAAATCCTTCTATATCGACGGCATCATTCACTTCAAAAGGATTTCGAATACTTAACAGCAGACTGGCAATGAAGTTTTCGACCGTATCTCGCACGGCAAAACTGATAGCCAAGCCCAAGATACCGGCTGCTCCCAGAATGGTACCCAGCAGCGCGGTGGCATCCAGCAAACTCAGCGCCAACACAATACCCAGCAGCGTACAAATTAAATGCACCAGCTTGCTTAACAGGTCGGCTATGAAAAAATTAACCGCGATTTTTCTATACAATTGCTGCCGCTTCGCCAACCACGAACCGATAAACCAGAATAAGCAAAAGGTCAGCAATGCCAACAGATAAAGAGGCATTTCCACCAGTATTTGTTCGGCGCTGGCTTTAAATTTGCTCTGAACCGTATCGAGACGCTTTTTTAAGTCATGCGTGGTGATTAGCTGATTCTTAACTTCAATCACACCCTGCATATTCCGGGCAAAATCCAGCGCCTTTTGTTCGGAGGCTTTCGAATCCACCGCGCCCTTTAATGTCACCACGCTGCTTGCGACTGTCACCTGCAAATCGTTCAAGCCCTCCAGTTCCGAATAGATCTGTTCCAAGCGTCTTTTGATTTGCTTATCATTTTGTTTATTGTGTTCCAGCTCTATGGTTTTACCAGCATTCGAGCTCTCCGATTTGGGGGTGTTGGTCAATATTTGATCGATGGCATCAGCGTAAACACTGTGCACCATTAGCATACTCGAGATTGCTAGGGCGAAGGTAATAACATAAATGCGCATAGTGTTTTTTCGATGTGAGTCGTTATTCTGTCGTAACGGCATTAACAATACCAATCAGGACGTGGTCTTTTCGGATAGCTTTAAAATCTGTTGAATGCGTTCAAGCCTTTGTTTAATGGCTTGTTCATCGTAGTCCAACAGCCCTTGGTCTCTCGTCGAATCAAATGTTAGCCGTGCAATCCGTGCGAGCGCCTCCCTGTCAGCCTTTCTTTGAGTCAAAGAAGCCAATTGTGCGAATGTCTCAAGTAAATAAATCACAACCGGCGGATTATTACTGCACATTTGGCGGATTCCAATAAAACAGGCCTCTAGCAAACTTTGGAACGAAATCTGGCTTTTAACCAGCAGTAGGCGCCCCGTCTCATTTCTGATTTGGAACTCAGGCAATTGCCGGGTGGCGATAACAGCCAGGCCGGCGGCTAAATAATCAATGCAGGTCATCGCGGTAAAAGGGTCGTTAATGCCGGGGGACAGGGCCCGAGCGGCAATTTGCACCAGTTGCCGAATAGTAAATTCCAAATCTTGCTCGCCGCTGGGCTCTTTGCCCAACAGAAAACTCGCACGCACCGAGCTTGTTATGTGATCTTTCAGGTGTACGTAAGGCCAGATGTTTGCTATCGGCGCCCCCGGTAGCACGTAATGGCCAGGTTTGAATAATAGTTCGATTGTAATCTCTTCATTTTCCGCCAGGGCTAGCAAGGTTGAATCATTAATGGCCTGCACATAACCAAAGGCTTCGGAGCGGATTACGGTCGCCGTGTCTTTTGGGAGGGATGGCACCCTGGAAGGACGCTCATTTTCCGCATACGGCTGCGGGAGAAAACGGTGAATGGCTTCGATAAATTCCTGTCCGATTTCAAATGCGATACGTTCAATACGAATGGACCAGGTTAAATGATGAATGAAGCCAATAAATATAATGCTGTCGCTCAACACAAACACCAGTGCCAGACTGATTGAAATGCTTGGAATCTGCTTATCCGCCACAACCATTCCGCGCATAATCAGCAAACAATACACAAACGTGGCAATAAATGCGCCGAACACGAATTGATTGACCGGATCGCGCAAAAAATTACGCAACAACCGCGGGCCAAACTGAGAACTGGTTAAACTCAAGGTAACCATGGTCACCGAAAAGGTCAACGTTGCGGCGGCAAAAGTGGAAGCCGCGATAGTAGACAAAACGGCCAGAGCGCCATCTGAACTGGTAAACACCAACCACCCGAATCCATCAAGCCGGGATAAGTTGATACGGGTATCCGCCTCGAGCAGGCCGTAGGACAAGGCAATGGCGGTAACCAGCATAATCACCGGGATCAACCAATAACTGTTACGCAGATATTCCCAAAAGTGAATCAGCCAAGTTCGCATCGTTTTACTCATAAAAGAGTTTGGTTTGGGTGAATTCGGATTTAATCCGCCAATCCAGCCTGAGAGTAGTTGGAGTTGCCGTTGAGGCAGAAGCGCTGTTGTATGAAGACACGGCGGTTTAACCTTACCACGGGAATCCGCCAACGCAAACTCGATATCTGAATTGGCCCACGGGAAGAAATATATTGTCAACCAAGACCGCCTCGACGGCTCACTGCGGTTTTCGAAATTTACGGCGTAACGGGTACCTAGCCTGTTTGACTAAGTTCAAACTGTAATCGGTTATACAGACCGTTTTCGGCGCGGGTGAAAATCGGCGTCAATGCCTGAAAAGCTTTTCGATTTTAGCGATCAATTGCGAGGCTTCCGCCGGTTCATTATTGATGATGGTCACGCATTTTTGATAATCGGCGAGTTGGACGCATAATTTCTTACTGTCAACGTCGGCCATTTTCATGACGGTGGTGGCAACTAGTCCGTCATCACGCAGAAGTACCTGTTTTTTTTTCGCGTAGGTATCGGCTAAATCAAAGAAATGGATACGATAAAAGTCGTTAAGTAACTCGATGATGGCGGCTGTTGAATTGTGCAGTTCGGTTTTTACCGGGTTAGCGTCGGTGTTTTGCAGATAAGCAGTTCCATCGCCATGCAGGGCAATCTGGTAACCGCCCGGAATACCGCGGCTGGTCTGATGCCGGATGGTAATTGAGACGTCGGCCAACCGATATTGCTCCGGCGGCCTAGGCGTAGCATCGTCTCCCGCCTCGGCGATATTGGACATGACTGTAACTCCAAACAATAACAAACCGAACAGCGGCAATTTAGGCATTTTTATGGATAACTGGAAATTGAAAAAATGAGGCCCCCGAAAGAACCTCATCTTAGATAAATAGCCGAAACCGATCAGGCGGTTTTGCGTCTGCGATTGACACCCAACACACCTACCAATCCGCTCAGCATGAACCAAACCGCCGAAGGTACCGGCACGGCAGCGACTTGGGTATAACCGATATCTTTCAACACCGCCAGCTCAAGAGAACCCAAGGTGCGTGTATCCAGGCCTGTATTATGCGCGGCTGCATTCATTATAGAGGTGTTTGTAGCCGTACTGTTATCGTCCAGATGAGCAATGCTGCTGCCGTCAACCCAAGGATTGGGGCTATAAACGGCTATGCCGGTGCCATTGGTCGCCGCCAGTGCGTTTTCACCACTAAAGAACACGCCGGCCGCGTTTTCGGTACCATCGGTCAGTGCGGCAACCTTGCTCGGGTCGAATATGCCATCGTCACTCACCAATCGGTTGCCAGCCGCATCGGTGAGAAATTTATCATAAGTAAGCCACGTGGCTTGATTACCGGGTTGTATACCGGAATCCACGCCGCCATTCTCAATATACGAGGAAAAACCAAACGAATGCAGCAATTCATGCATCGCCGTGGATTTAAAATCGAGTTGGTTGGCGCCGACGGTATCGAACAGCCCCCAATCGTGGAAAAAGTTCCAGTTTATAACACCGTCCGCGGCGGCGCCGTTTGCATCGTTACCGTTGCTGAGAATTTTCGATTGCGCAAAGGTTTGCTGAAAAGTCCCTGGCACCTCAAATGTAGAGCTACCGGCAGAGGCCAAGGTGCTGTTGTCGGTGCTATACGAGGTCACGTCGTAAACCAGATTGGCCGTGTAGCTGCTGAAATACGCACCCAAGGCATTGGCTGCATCATTTAGCGCGGCTTTTCTATCGGCGCCGAAGGTCGGGTCGTCGAAACCTTGTCCCGGGCTGAGATAATTAAAATTAAAGGTCAAAGCCGCTTGCGCGGGCTGAGCCATTAAACCAAACGCCAAAAAACCCGCCGCGATCAGCGGCTTGGACACGCTTAAAGCGATTGCGTGTTTCGTAAAAGATAGTATTTTCATCGTTTTCCTAATAATAATCGTTAGATTCAGTGGTCCACGGTTCCGTGTCCGATGCTGTGGTTGCTAATATGCCAGCAATACCACGCGGGCAGGGTATCAAAATGAAGCAACTATCGGCTATTGGGCTTTAGGCTAACAGTCGAACCAATTCGAAAGAAACTGACAGCGCTGTTCGCCATTTGTCAGGCCGGGCTTACGAAGCAAGACCGACTTGCTCGGTCAATCGAACCAGTTCGGCCAGCGATTTCGCCTGCATCTTTTGCATCACCCTGGCCCGGTGTACCTTGATGGTTTTTTCTACCGTACCGAGTTCAGCGGCGATTTGCTTGTTGAGTTTGCCGGCCACCACCTGCTTCAGCACTTCCGTTTCTCGCGGCGTCAGTAAAGCAAGGCGGTCCCGGATCAACCCCAGTTCGACACGGGACACATGGTCGACGGCGTTCTTTGCCAGGGCCGCGCGTATCGCAGCAAACAGTTCTTCGTCGAGGATAGGCTTGGTGAGAAAGTCCATTGCGCCTGCCTTAATCGCTCGCACGGCAGTCGGAATGTCGCCCTGACCGGTCAGAAAAACGATGGGCAGATGCCCACCGGATGCATTAAGCCGCTGCTGCACTTCCATGCCGGTTAGGCCAGGCATGGTCAAATCCAACACCAGGCAGCCCGCTTGCCACGGGTCGTAGCTGCTCAAAAACGCCTGCGGACAAGCAAAAGCCTCTACTCGGAACCCCTCGGTTCCGAGTAGCCTAGCCAACGCCTTAAGTACCGACGGATCGTCGTCGACCAGGTAGATCGTGGGTTCCGTTAACGTCATTATCATCCTCCCGCCATGATCGGCAGGTTGACTCGGAAGGACGCGCCTCGCTCCGAATTGTTAACCAATTCAAGCCGCCCGCCATGCGCTTCGACGATGGAGCGGCTGACCGCAAGCCCCATACCCATACCGTTAGCCTTGGTAGTGAAGAAGGACTCGAACAGACGCGTCTCCACGCCGGCATTGACCCCTCTGCCGGTGTCGGCTACTTCGATAATGACTTTTCCATCGTCTTTCCAGGTTCTAAGCGTGAGTTTGCGCGGATCGAGCTCGTTCTCCGCCATCGCTTCGCAGGCATTGACAACTAAATTCAGTATTACTTGCTGCAATTGCACCCAGTCCGCCGCGATGATAGGCAACTGGTCCGCCAGTTCCATCACCAGGTTAACCTGATGGGTGAGAATATCGTTACGAGCCAGCTTTAGGGCATCCCTGACGGCTTCAGTCGGGTTCAGCTGCTGACGTTGCGACTCGCCTTTGAAGTGAGAACGTAGACGCTGAATGACTTCGATCGCACGCTGGTCGTCCTCGACGATGCTTTGCAAAATCTCCCTTATTTCCGACCGGTCGACGGGTTCGCAGACCAACAGTCGTTGCGCCGCCTGGGAATTGGCAAGGATCGCGGATAAGGGTTGATTCAATTCGTGGGCGATTGAGCCGGATAGTTGTCCCACCAGGCCTACGCGAGCCATGCGCAGCATTTCGATGCGGTGTTGTTCAGCCGCCAATTCCGCACACTTGCGGGAGGTAATGTCGTGAGAGACGCCGACGATGGAAACGGCTTGTCCCGACGCATCCGACTCCACCTGCCCCTGCATGGCAATCCAGCGCTTCTTGCCGTCGGGATTGTTCACTCTGCATTGGGTTTCGAAGCCGGCATTCGAAGCTAATGCGGCCGCGACGGCTTTCCGCGCCGGCTCCCGGTCGGCGGCATCCAGGCTATCGAGAAACCGTTGGAAATCGATCGCTTCCGACTCACCGATGCCATATAGCATGCGGGCTTGCGGGGTGGCCCAGATTTCGTCTCGGCCGATGTTCCAGGCCCATATGCCCATGCCCACCGCATTCGCCGCCAGGTTCATACGTTTTTCACTGTCCGACAGCCGGTCCGAGGTCTGCCGCCGTCGCCGTCGTTCGGCTAGCAGCAAGGTGATCATTAGCGTCTGCATCACCAGTATGACCATCGCGATAATCATGCTGCCTCGGTAGACCTCCCAAAAGGATGGCCGGCGATTCAAAAGTCGTCGGGCGACTGCCCGAATATTTTCATCGCCTACCGAGAGCGCGGGCGACAAGCGGCTCTCGACGGACACAATCAACACGCTGGGAAGTTGTACCGCGGCCGCACCAGAGGATAGGGACAAAAGAAAAATCAGGCAGACGACCGTCCATTCGCAATGGTTTATCAGCCGAACTGTCCGGCTAGTCGACCGCTCCGGACTTGGACGAATCAATTCTTGCTTGCAGATTAAAACACGACGACGCCATTGAAATCGCGAACTCCTCACGGCAATTTTCGATGCATTCAACCCCTTAAACAATTTTGCATACCCCTGCTTAATGCTTCCAATTAGGTCCATATTGGTTATTAATGCCGGCTTTTCCGATTCACTTTGCTGTCAGCTAAGACCGTCTTCGCCGAGAATCTCAAGTCTTTACTTTAATACAGCTTGCCAATAATGTCCGCCAATTCTCCAACCGCGGCTTGGTGGCGAGGCCGCAGATACTCGCGCGCAGCTAACGCGTGAAATGTGAGCATGGGCCCGTCGCTGACAGCAGGCTGTTGTTGCTGAAGCCGCTTTATAATCAGGAAAATGGTTTAATTTGTAGCGGTCGGACACTATAAACCACCTGCACCGAATACATCAGCTTTTCAAGACAATAGTAGCCGAGAAATTTTAGAGTATTGCTTGTTATGGGGTAATAGTCCAATGAGCGATCTGTTGCCAGGTCTGTTGGAGCAGGGGCGGCTTGACGGAACACATTAGGTTTCAGGATTGAGTCTCTAAAAATTCGACCGGTCTTTACCCCTTTTCCCGCTCGCTTCTTGCATTTGCCCAAGTGATGCGGCTTTTTCGTGATCGTTAGACACCCTGTTTACGCTTCATTGCAGGAAACAGTAGCGTAAAAAGACCCAGGCTTAATTGAAAAACCGAGCCCGGCAGAGGAAGGCGGGCCACCAACGAAATATTACCGCCAGGACGCACTTGCAGCGTTCCGGGATCAACTGAATTCAGGATCAAGTTGTTATTGTCCAGCCGATCCAATCCATACCCCGCTACAACTAGCATCGAACCACTATCTTCAATCGGCATCGATTTACCATTAATGTCGATCCCGTTTGAACTGACAATATCAATTGATGTTCCCGTCATCGTCACATCGGAAATCAAACTGATACTGTACCCGCTAAGCTCTATAACCGGTGCATAAAGGCTTAAGTTGCCTAGCAAAAGCGTGCCGGTTGCTCGCAACGTAATACCAATATCGGAAGACACTACTCCATCAGTGAACGACAAATCGCCGCTGCAGCTTAAGTTAATAGCATAGGCGTCGTCGACAACCAAACTATCGGAACAACTGACATTACCTGCGTCAATCGCGGCTTGGGCAGCGAAAGGCAGCAACCCGGAAAGGCATAACAAAAACCAAGTAAATCTCATTACCTGACTCCAGACACTAGTAAAAAGCTCAGCATAACAGCGGAATATGTCGAGTTCGTTACGGCTATCCAGCGTATGTCGGCAGCTTTCTATTTAGCGAATCAACTGATTCATCTCGAAAATCGGCAACAGAATCGCCAATACGATAATCAGCACCATTAGACCCATGGTTAGTATTAGCGCCGGTTCGAACAAGCCCATGGTCATTTCGGTCAGGTCTTGAATATCGCGTTCCTGATCGTCGGCGGCGCTTTCCAGCATGCGCGGCAATTGGCCGCTGGCCTCGCCGCTGGCGACCAGATGGATAGTCACGGGCGGAAATAACCGGCTGGTTTCCAGGGCCTTGTTAAGGCTTTGCCCTTCTCGTACCCGGAGGGCCGCGGTTTCCACGGCTTTGCGCATCGCATCGTTGGCTAATACCTGGCTGGATATTCTTAAGGCCACCAGCAATTCCACGCCGCTATTGGTCAGAATCGCCAAGGTACGGGTAAAGCGGGCGTTGTTGATACCTCGGGAAAATCTGGACACCATGGGCGTACTCAGTAACCAGCGGTGAAACAGCATGCGCGGCTTTTCCCGCCGCAATATCAGTTTAGCCGCCACCCCCGCCAACGCCGCCAGTAACACCAGCAATAAACCGTAATTTTTGGAAAACTCGCTACAGGCGATCAAGCCTTGGGTAATGCCGGGCAATTCCCCGCCCATTTTGTCGAATACACCGGTGATTTCCGGCACTACGTAAGCCAGCAAGCCAATGACTACCAACAGGGACACCAAGGTCAGCATCACCGGATAAATCATGGCCATTTGCAGTTTGCGATGCAACTGGCCTTTGTCGCTTAAATAATCGGCCAGTCTTTCCAGCACCTGATCCAGTTTTCCCGACGACTCGCCAGCTTCAATAGTAGCCCGGTACAAGGGCGGAAAAGTGCTGGGAAACCACTGACAGGCCTGGGCCAGACTCTGGCCTTCTATCACCCGGGTTCTGACCGCCAGCAAAATCCGCCGGGCTCGTGCCGATTCCAGCTGACGAGCCACGATAGCCAAGGCTTCGTCGATGGCGAGACCGGATTTCAGCAAGGCTGCCAACTGTCTGGTGATATGCGCCAGGGCGCGCATACCTATGCGTTGCCGCCAAAGCACCGAGCCGCCGCCGGCTTCTTTTTTTTGGACCTCTTTGACCTCCAGCAAGGTCAAGCCTTTGCTTTTCAGTTGCTGGCGAGCGGTTTTGGCGGTATCGCTTTCCAGGGTGCCTTTCAGAGCTCGCCCCTGCTTGTCGATCGCTTGGTATTCAAAGGCCGGCATGGTTTAGTCCTTCAGCGTCATGCGCAAGGCTTCGTCGAGACTGGTTTCACCCACCAACACCTTATCCAGCGCGCTCTGTTGAATACTCGGCGCCAGCGTGCGGGCATGCTGTTCCAAGGCCATATCGCCGGCGCCTTCATGGATCAGTTTCGCCATACTATTATCCAGCGGTATCAGTTCGAAAATGCCGGCCCGGCCTTTGTAACCGTGCCCATAACACTGTGGGCAGCCTTGCGGCTGATAGACGCTGACGGTTTCATATTGGGGACCTATATAGCCCAGTCTGAACAAGTCACGCCCTTCCACGCTGGACGCTTGCTTGCAATGCGGACACAGCACCCGCACCAGTCGCTGAGCAATCACTCCCACCAGACTGGAGGCCAGCAAAAACGGCTCGACCCCCATGTCACGCAAACGGGTAATGGCGCCGACAGCGGTGTTGGTATGCAGGGTGGACAACACCAAATGACCGGTCAAACTGGCCTGCACCGCAATCTCGGCGGTTTCCCTGTCCCTGATTTCCCCTACCATCACCACATCCGGGTCTTGCCGCAGGATGGCCCGCAAACCCTTGGCAAAAGTCATTTCCACCTTGCTGTTGACCTGAGTCTGACCGATGCCGTCCAGGTAATATTCAATCGGATCTTCAACGGTCAGAATATTGCGACTACGCTGATTGAGCTGATTGACGATGGCGTACAAGCTGGTGGTCTTACCGGAACCGGTAGGCCCGGTCACTAAAATGATGCCGTGCGGGCGGGCGATCATGCCTTGAATGCAATCCAGTTCCCGCTGCGCCATACCGACCTGCTTCAGGTTCAATTGATTGGCCTGCTTATCCAGCAACCGCAACACCACCCGTTCGCCATGACCGGACGGCAGCGTCGACACCCGTACGTCGACGCTGCGGCCGCCGATATTCAGTGAGATACGCCCGTCTTGCGGCAAGCGCTTTTCGGCGATATCAAGCTTGGCCATCACTTTCAAGCGCGAAATCACCATGGGAGCGAATTCGCGTTGCGGCTCGATAATTTCACGCAATACGCCGTCGACCCGGAAGCGCACCACCATGCGCGCCTCGTAAGGTTCGATATGGATATCCGAGGCGTTTTCCTTGATGGCCTCGGTCAGCAAGGCGTTAATCAAACGGATGATGGGCGCTTCGTCTTCGCTTTCCAGCAGGTCTTCCGGTTTAGGCAAGTGCTGGGCCATATCCGACAAATCCAGATTTTCATGCAGATCGTTGACCATTTGCTGGGCATGGCCGGATTTATGTTCGTAAGCCGCCTGCAACCGGCGCTCGAAATCCTGCTCGGACAGTAACTTAAACGATGCGGGTCGATTCAGCAACCGCCGGACTTCCTGCAAGGCGGCAACCGGTGCATCCTGGCGATACAGCACGCAGAGTTGCTGTTCGTCATCGCTGACGACGATAACGCCGAAGCGTTTGGCGAAGCCATAACTCGGCGCTCGCCATGCGGCAGTGATTACCTCGGGGAATTCGCCGGCTAACATGTCAGGGTTCCAAATCCAAAGAACGGGTATCCGGCAAGGGACTTAATAGGGGTTGCTGTTCATTCGGCATCAACATCAAGCCGTCCTGATTAAACTGCTGCTGTTTCTCGCGCATGTAATTGTATTTATCGTAAGTCAACCCGGTTGACTGCCGGCCCTCGCGAATGATTCGCGGCCGCAAGAACACCATCAAATTAGTCTTGTTAACCGTGGTGGTGGTGGACTGAAACAAATAACCCAACAACGGAATATCGCCCAATATCGGCACCTTGTCGACAACCTCGTTGACGTCATCCTTGATTAAGCCGCCCAGTACCAACACCTTGCCGTCATCGACCAGAACCGAGGTCTCGATCTGCCGCTTGTCGAAGCTTTGCCCATCGCCGGTCACGCTGGACACTTCCTGCGTGACCTTCAGCTTGACCGCATCGCCTTCGTTGATTTGCGGCAATACCTTAAGTTTAATGCCCACATCCTGGCGTTGCACGGTGGTAAACGGATTGCTGGCCCCCGAGGTATTGGTGGTGAAGCTGCCGGTATTCAACGGAATATTCTGGCCGACGATGATGCTGGCCTCTTCGTTATCCAAGGTCACCAGGGAAGGTGTCGACAATACGTTGACATCGGTATTGGTGGCGAAGGCATTTATCAAGGCCTTGATTTCACTCCCCGCCAGATAACCCACGCTTAGGCCTTTACCCACCGATGTGACAAATTGAGAAAAATCGAGTGAATTTTTGTCATCCTTCCGGTAGGCGCCAAAAACGTTCCCACCCTGTTTGGTTTGCCATTCCACCCCGAGTTGCTGATTTTTGTCGTAGCGCACTTCCGCAATAATGGCTTCGATATGTACCTGCGCCCTGCGCACATCCAGTTGCCGCACCACGCCCTTCAAGGTACGCATCTTATCTTGCGGCGCCGTGATAATTAGCGAGTTGGAGGCTTCGTCGGCACGCACGTCGAAAATTTTGTCGGTATTGGCCTTGGTTTTAGCCTTGTCGGCACTGTCGTCCTTCAACGAGCCGACGCCGGTCAGAGTTTCCACCAAATCCGTGGCCAAGGCATAGCGCATATAGATCACTTCGGTATTGCCGTCTTTTTCGATCGGCGCGTCCAGAGTAGCAATCAAGGCCCGCATTTGCAGGCGGGTGTCTGGATTGCCGCCGATGATAATGCTATTGGTGCGTTCGTCGGCTACCAACGGTGGCGCTACTGCGGTGGTTCTTCCGGCATTGCTGGTGCTGATCAGATTGTTCAAGGGTTGGATCAAGTCCACGGCATTGCCATGGCGCAGATTAATCACCTCTATGTTTTGGGCGTCGCTTCTGTCGACTTGCCTTATCATCATTTCCACCCGCTGCACATTGGCGGCGGTATCGGAGATGATCACGGTATTGCTCTCGGGCACCGCCGCCATAAAGGCATATTGCGGCATCAACGGCATCAACGTCTGCACCAACTGATTGGCATCGACATGCTGGACTTGCACGATACGGGTTTGTTGTTCGTCGCCGTTTTTTAAATCGGCCCGCATCTCACTTGGCTCGCCGTCTTGCTTGGCGGTGGTATTGGGCACGATTTTGATAATGTTGCCGTTGGGAATTGCCGAGTAGCCATGAACTTTTAAGATCGACAAAAACACATCATATACCTGGGCCGCACGCATGGGCGTGGATGTCACCACGGTGATGTTGCCGGTAATACGCGGGTCGATCACAAAATTTTTACCGGTGGCGTCCGCCACGGTTTCGATCAAAGCCCGGATATCCACATCCTTAAGGTTCAGGGAAAATTCCTGCTGCTCCGCCCAGCTTATTTGGCATAACAAAACCAATAGCCAGCCCAGCCACACGCGTGTTTTTTTCATTGCAATGGTATTGAATAGAAAGGTGAATTATTGATTCGGTGCTGCCAACGAGATAGGATTTGGATCGAACGCCAAGGATTCCAATCGCTGCAGATGCTTTAAGACCACCCGTGTTTTTTCGATACGCTGCAGAATAGCGTCTTCAGGCAAGGCTTCACCTTCGCGGTACTTTTGTTGCATGCCATCAGCGGATTGGATGATGGCATAACTGTTATCCGACTGGCCGGACAGAAAAAACACACCCAACAATTTGAGTTGCAATGGGGTCGCCACTAATCTGATAGCAGTTGTCTCTGGCGCGACAGTTTCATCCTCTCCGAATAAATGCCAATCGGCGACTGCCAGATAATCGGGCGTGGAATCGGCATTTGTCGCTGCTATCGGCACCGCGAGTTCAGCTATCGCCGCCCCGGAAGCATCGTCCGGCAACGGCCAGGCGATAATGACCCAAATCAGATATAACGCGCTGAAAATACCGGCCGTTAGCGGCGGCAATGCAGCTTGCTCGTTGAATAATCGAATTGAAAATCGCGGTACCGCGATTTCATTTGCGGATAGTAACCATAACTTCGTCATGCGCAAATTATGCGAAGTCAATATGACTGTTTTATGACACTCCTGTGGATTCTAGCTGAACTGAAGCTGGTTTATTAACCCAGAAGCGCTGTTGGCGGATATTGCCTTGAACTGGGCCAAGCCTAGTTAGGCGCGGGTTTACCTGTTTGACTATCGCGGCTGGCACACAGCTCAATCAGACAAAAAAGAACTTTGTAATCAAACTGTTATAAAGTTGTAACATTAACGCAGTATTCTTCCCGAATTGTAAATTTAACCCCATCAGCTTTGGTCAATACTTTAAAAGGAAGCAGGCGTTGAGCGAGAACGAACTATTCAACGATCGGAAGTACATCGTATCCATGAGATTGAGCAATGCCGACCGCATTGCCGTCAGATCAACAGCAGCTCGATTGTTTGTCCGCGAGTCCAAACTGTACCGTTTTGCGATTCATCATCTGTTGAACCGCCTGCACAGACTCAACGATGATGCTTGTTGCGGCAGCGATTTGTTATTGCTGTTTCTGGAATTCAAGGAAGAGTTATCAGTGCACCTGGAATTGAAGAAGCACCAGCTATTCAAGATTTTCAACGGCCGCAATACGCATCCGGAGAAATACGTGGCCATGGCGGATATAGAACTGCTGCTGATGCCGGACCACGCTGTTAGACAAAGATTACAAATGACGCCAGACGCCGCCAAAACCAAACATACGGAAACCAGAGTCTGGTTAAAAGGGTATTTTTTGGAGAAATACCAAATAACCGCGGACGAATATGCCGATTCCGACGACTTTACGGCCTTGGTCAATGACCTGCATCGTTCCTCGTACGAGATCGATTAACGTCATTCGCCCCAATACCTGACCGATGGTCGGTTTGCCTGGCCGCCAAAAGACCGTTTACGCATCGCTAGGCTTACTGGGTTAGCTCTATAGCAGCTGCACTAAATCCAGTTCGAACATAATTGCATCTTCTCGACCATCCTTGGCAGGATAATAACCTTTGCGCACGCCGATTTCCCGAAAGCCGATTTGGCGGTACAGATTAACTGCCGCAATATTACTCGGACGCACTTCCAAATATAGCTTGTGAGCTCGAGACCTGGCATATTCGACCAGATGCTCCAGCATCTTTCGACCGGCTCCCTGGCGTTGAAAATCCGGACTGACGCTAATATTCATCACATGCGCCTCGCCGGCGGCAACCGAAATAATGCAATAGCCAACAATGTTATCTTCCGGCGCCTCGCAAACCCAGTTGACATAATTCATAGCCCGGAAGCAATCTTTAAACACACCTTCCGACCAAGGAAATTTGTAGTTTAAATTTTCGATTTTCAGCACACTGGGTAAATCACCATGATCCATTTTCCGCATTCTCAGCAAATCTCTGCTTTCCACGGAGCCAGGGAATATCTTGGCGTAGAATTCCCGATCGGCGTCGTACAGCACGACATCTTTTAATTTATGTAGCAATTTCCACATCATTATTATTTTTCTTGTAGCGATTGATAAACGGACAACGCAAATTGCAGATCGTCCCAGGCCTTGGCTTTTTCCGTTAATGCGCGTAACAGGTAAGCCGGATGGTGAACCACCACCAATGGAATATTTTCCAGTCGATGCAGTCTACCGCGTAATTTTGCCAGAGGTTGCTGGGTATTGAGTAAATTTTGTGCGGCAATGCGACCAACCGCTAAAATAATTTTGGGTTGCAACAGCGCAATCTGCTGCCGCAAAAAATCATGACAGGCGGCCACTTCCTCGGCTTGCGGGTCACGATTGGCGGGCGGGCGGCATTTCAACACATTGGCAATAAAGACTTCCTCCCGCGCCAAACCGATTGCCCGCAACATTTCATTCAATAGCTGGCCTGCTTTGCCGACGAACGGTTCGCCCTGCAAATCTTCGTTTTGCCCCGGCGCTTCGCCGATCAGCATCCAGCCGGCATGATGGTTACCCACCCCAAACACGGTTTGGGTGCGGGTTTCGCATAAACCGCAGGCATGGCACGCGGCAACCTGTTGTTGCAGCTCGCTCCAAGCATGATCGCCGGCATGGGATAATTGCCTAGCTTGGGCTGAGGGTAATGAAGCCCTGTACTCGAGCGCTTCACTTGGAGCAACGGTACTTTGATTTAGGTCTTTTCGATCGGCTTCACGCCGTTCGGCAATTGTGCCCGGCATTGCGCCTTGTGCCCTTGACGGTATACCTCCCGCATCCCCGCAGTCGTCAGCCTGTCCTGTGTGTTCCGGTTCGTCAACCGCCGGCGCAGCGGTGACGGGCTGATATCTGGGTACCCAGACGTCGATGCCCATCGCCTCCAAGTACTGCAAACGGGTTGCGTTATCCATACCACTTACAGGCTAAACATCGCCTTTTTGCGGATGCTGCCTCTGGTCAACACTTTGCAGCTTGTTGACCGCATTGATATAGGCCTTGGCCGAAGCAATCACAATATCGGTATCGGCGCCGGAACCGTTGACGATACGTCCGGCATGTTCCAGCCGCACGGTCACTTCACCCTGCGCGTCGGTACCGTTGGTGATGTTGTTGACCGAATACAAGGCCAAAATAGCCCCGGTTTTGACTAAGCTTTCAATTGCTTTCAAGCTGGCGTCCACCGCACCGCCGCCTTGCGCGCAGCCGGTCATTTCCTTGCCCTCTACGCGGATCGTCACGGTAGCATTGGGTACTTCGCCGGTTTCTGAACAGACTTTCAGCGCCACCAATTTGATGTGCTCGTCCTCGGCCTCGAAACCTTGTTCGGAAATCAAAGCTTGCAAGTCTTCATCGAAAATATCATGTTTTTTGTCCGCCAACTGTTTGAAGCGGAAAAAGGCGTCGTTCAGCTCGGCTTCACTATCAAACTGGGCGCCCAATTCGGCCATGCGGGTTTTAAAGGCATTGCGGCCGGAGTGCTTACCCAACACCATGCGGTTGGTAGTCCAACCCACGTCTTCAGCGCGCATGATTTCGTAAGTCTCGCGGTTTTTCAACACCCCATCCTGATGAATGCCGGATTCGTGCGCAAAGGCATTGGCACCGACAATGGCTTTATTGGGCTGCACCGGAAAGCCGGTAATCGACGACACCAATTTCGAACAGGTGACGATTTCGCGGGCATCCAAACTGCTATCGCAACCAAAAAAGTCCTGTCGCGTGCGCACCGCCATCACCACCTCTTCCAAGGACGCGTTGCCGGCACGTTCGCCCAAACCGTTAATAGTGCATTCCACCTGACGGGCGCCGTTCATCACAGCGGACAGGGAATTGGCCACCGCCAAGCCCAAATCGTTGTGGCAATGTACGGAAAAAATCGCCTTGTCGGAATTGGGTATGCGCTGGATCAAATTGGCGATGGTGGCGCCGAATTGCTGCGGCATGCTGTAACCGACCGTATCCGGAATATTCAAGGTGCGAGCGCCGGCGTCGATCACCGCTTCCAAAATCCGGCACAAGAAGTCCTCCTCCGAGCGACCGGCATCTTCCGGCGAGAACTCCACGTTATCGGTATATTGGCGAGCGCGTTTGACCGCTCTTACCGCATATTCGATGACCTGATCCGGCTGCATGTTCAGCTTCTTCTGCATGTGAATCGGCGAGGTGGCGATAAAGGTATGGATGCGCGAGCTTTGCGCACCTTTCAAGGCTTCGCCGGCCCTATCGATATCTTTATCCAGCGCCCGCGCCAAACCGCACACCGTACTATCTTTAATCGCGTCGGCCACGGCCTGCACCGCTTCGAAATCGCCCTGACTGGCGGCAGGAAAACCGGCCTCGATCACGTCGACTTTCATGCGCTCCAATGCCCTGGCAATCCGCACTTTTTCATCGCGCGTCATCGACGCCCCCGGACTTTGCTCGCCGTCGCGCAAAGTTGTATCAAAAATTATCAATTTGTCTTTCATGAGAACTCCGTCATGAAACGTTCGGCTCGATAGGCCGAGTAACAGAAAAAGGGTTTATTTTTAGGTAGATAGAATGTGCGCCCCTCAGGGCAGCAGCAGTCTTAAAGACAGGGCGAACGGAAAGCCGCCGGGGAACGGCAAGCAAATCAAATCAGCAAAATGAATGTGTGACTGAATGTTCATGGCTAGGAACTATACTGCATTGCGGGAATAGGCTCAAGTATCCGATGCCACGCCGTTGAACGCCGGTTAATACACCATGGCGTGATCGACTAAATATCGGCCATTTTTTTCCACCAAAACCATTTCCGCGACAAACTCGCCTGCCTGTTTGCTGCAGCGCTGCTTCCAGATCACCGCCACCGAATCGGGCCGCCGAAAGATCGCCACAAACTCCCGCTCCGCAAAATAGCCCCATTCGGCTTGATAGCGTTTGCAGATTTCTTGCAAATACGCCTCGCTGACGATGGCGTTCATTCTGTCGCTAAAATCCCGGGTATGCTTGGCGTGATCAATTTCGGTCGAACCCACCATCAGGTTATCCATGATGGGATTGGCGACCGCCAGAATTTCCGCATCGGACTTGTTGGCTAAGTTCATAAATATACCTGTTGCTGAATTAACCCAGCCAACTGCTTAACATAGGCGATTGCAGCAATATCGTGCCGGCCACCATCAACGCGCCGGTTAAAATCGCCCACAGGGTGCGGTTGCTATTCCGATTTAGCTGTTTACGCAGCTGGGCCATTTCCAGATTATGTTGCTGAACCTGCTGCTGCATCTGGGCATTGCTTTGCAGAGCCTGAAAGATTAGGGCCGGAAATTCCGGCAGTTGCTCGGTCATTTCGGGCAACTTGGACAGCAGCTCCTTGATTTTGGCCGCCGGGCCGAGTCGCTGTTTGAACCAGTTTTCCAGAAACGGCTTGGCGGTTTGCCACAAATCCAGATCGGGATACAGTTCACGTCCCAGGCCTTCAATATTCAACAGGGTTTTTTGCAATAACACCAATTGCGGTTGTACCTCCATGTCGAAACGGCGGGCGGTCTGGAATAACCGCAACAACAACAAACCGAAGGAGATATCTTTTAGGGGCTTCTCGAAAATCGGTTCGCAGACGCAACGTATCGCCGCCTCGAACTCTTCCACCCGAGTGGTCGGCGATACCCAGCCCGATTCGATATGCATTTCCGCCACACGGCGATAGTCGTGATTGAAAAACGCCAAAAAATTTTCCGCTAGATAGCGTTGATCGGTATTCGACAGGCTGCCGACGATACCGAAATCCACCGCCAGATATTTGTCCGGCAATTGCACGAAAATATTGCCGGGATGCATGTCGGCATGGAAAAAATTATCCCGAAACACCTGGGTAAAAAAGATTTCCACCCCGCGCTCGGCCAGCTTTTTAAAATCGGCATGGCCCTCACGTAATGCCTGAATATCGCCGACGGGAATACCGTAAATACGCTCCATCACCAGTACCTTGCGCCGCGTCAATGGCCAATGTATCTCAGGAATATATAAGGAATCGGATTTTTTAAAATTATTGCGAATCGCACTGGCATTGGCAGCCTCGCGCAGCAAATCCAGCTCGTCGAGAATGGTTTTTTCGAACTCGGCCACTACTTCCGTGGCTCGTAACCGGCGCGCATCACTCCAGAAGCGTTCGGCCAGCCGCGCCAATTCATAGAGCAGACCGACGTCGGAATGGATTTTGTCTTCGATATCCGGACGCAAGACTTTAACGATGACATCTTCGCCGCTTTTCAGTTTAGCGGTATGTACTTGCGCCACCGACGCGGAAGCCAAAGGTTGCGACTCGAATTCGTCGAAAGCCTCTTCGATAGTCCGGCCTAATTGTTCCTCGATAATGTTACGCGCGGTTTCGGCGGAAAATGGCGGCACCCTGTCCTGCAACTTGACCAGCTCTTCGGCGATGTCCTCCGGCAGTAAATCCTTACGGGTCGACAAGGTTTGCCCGAACTTGACGTAAATCGGCCCTAAATCTTCCAGAGTGCGGCGAATCCGCACGCCGCGGGATTCCGTGGGTTTACGAAACCAAAATGTGGGAGAAAAATAGGCCAGATAACGAATCGGTCGCAGTAAATGGGTTTTTAAGACGATCTCATCCAGGCCGTGTGTCATCATCACCCAATTGATATGGATGAGGCGCATGAGAATTTTGGGGTGTATCACGGCAAAGTCCTTGTGTTTATTATAGCTCGGAGGCTTTATTCAGGGCGGCGGTCAATCGCTCGATCCGGGCATTGAGCCGGTCGACGTCGCAGCGGCAGGCGTCGACCTGCTGAAAAGTAAGCTCGGCTTCGGCCTTGGCGGGCAGGTCGCGGGTTTCTTCCTGTAGAAATTCTTCCAGATTCAAACGGAAACTGGTCATGGTGCGCGGGGTCCAGTCGCGGCTGCCACGCAGCAAATCCGACAAACGCTGAGCAAACTTATCGCCGGTGTAACGGGCCAGCTTGGCTTCAAGATTGATGTCCAGTTTTTCGAACAGCCGCTGCAGTTTATGGGCCAGCTGGGTATCGCCTTCGATACGCACCTCACCCTTGAACAGTGCGTGCATGGGCGTGGCGCTTAAGCCCATCAAGCCCAGGGCGGACAGCGAACCGCTTAAGCGGGCATCGGCCTCGCCCCGGTAACTTTCCAACATTTGGATACGATCATGCGTCGGACACAGATATAAGGTTTCGTTAAACGGCGTTATCTGTATCGCTATGACTTTGCCGGCCATGGGCGACAAATACTGCTCAAGCTGCTCGTCTAGCCCCAAATAGCTATTAAGGGCAGTTTCCATTGCGGCAATCAGCAATGGCTTAATCTGCATGAATTGATTGGACATCAGCCGACCTGCCGCTGTTGTAGGTGTCGCAAAAACCGCGTATGGCTTAATTTCATACTCAGGTTAAAACTTATAGCCTCTGTGCACCGCCACAATGCCCTGCGTCATGTTGAAATACTCGCAACGTTCCAAGCCGGCCTCTTCAATCATACGTTTTAATTCATCCTGTTTGGGATGCATGCGGATCGATTCGGCCAGATAACGGTAGCTGTCTTCGTCCTTCGCAACGATAGCGCCGATTTTCGGCAGCAGCTTGAAGGAATAAAAATCGTAGACTTTTTCGGTGATAGGATCGGTGGGATGAGAGAATTCCAGCACGATCACCCGCCCGCCCGGTTTCAGCACCCGATACATGGAGCGCAGAGCGGCATCCTTGTCGGTAACATTTCGCAGGCCGAAACCGATACAAACGCAATCGAAGGTGTTATCGGCAAACGGCAGGCACTCCGCATTGACTTGCGCATATTCAATGTTGCCGGCCAAACCGCGATTAATTAAACGATCGCGCCCGGTGCGCAGCATCGCGGCATTAATATCGGCCAGCACCACTTGACCTTTTTTGCCGACCCGCTTTTCGAACAAGGTTGTCAAATCGCCGGTACCGCCGGCCAAATCCAACACATGATCGCCTTCGCGAACATTGGCCAATTGCACCGCCACCCGTTTCCAGATACGGTGTATTCCCAACGACATCAAGTCGTTCATCACATCGTACTGACTGGCGACCGAATCGAACACACCGCGCACCAGCGCAACTTTTTCCTGCTTGGGAACTTCTTTGAAACCGAAATGGGTAGTATTGTCGTTTGTCATGATAGCCATTAATTTTTTAGGGGCGATTTGCGGCTGATACCGGCTGCGCTAAGTTGTTCGAGATAATTTGACCAGAGCAACGGAAACTCCGAACCTAATTTATACAGCAAATCCCAGGAATAAATCCCGCTGTTGTGACCATCGCTAAAGGTCAGTGCAATAGCGTAATTACCGACCGGACGAATGTCGGTAATGCTGACATCCTGTTTACCGGTTTGCAGGGTTTCCTGACCGGGCCCGTGGCCTACTGCTTCGGCGGACTGGGTATAGACCCGCAAATATTCGCTGGGCAACTCGAAAATACTGCCGTCGTCGAAATGGATTTCCAACATAGCCGACAGCTTATGCAGTTTAATTTCGGTCGGTGTACAGCGGCAAGGGGTAATTTTTATACGCATGGTTTACAGAATATAGCGGCTCAAATCTTCATCGGCCGCCAGTTGCTGCAGATGCGTATCCACATAGGCGGCATCGATACGAATGGTTTTTTCCAGCAAATCCGGAGCATCGAAGGAAATGTCCTCCAGCAGCTTTTCCAGAATGGTGTGCAAACGTCTGGCACCGATATTTTCGACGCTTTCGTTAACCTGCCAACCCAATTCGGCAATGCGTTGAATACCGTCGGCGGTAAAACTGACCTCAACCCCTTCGGTAGCCAACAAGGCTTGATATTGTTCGGTCAACGAGGCATCCGGCTCGGTGAGGATACGCACGAAGTCGTCGGCGCTCAAAGCACTGAGTTCCACCCGAATCGGAAAACGGCCTTGCAGCTCTGGAATCAAATCCGACGGTTTGGTCAAATGAAACGCACCGGAAGCAATAAACAGGATGTGGTCGGTTTTGATCATGCCGTACTTGGTGGTCACCGTGCTGCCTTCCACTAACGGCAGTAAATCGCGTTGCACACCTTCCCGGGACACTTCACCACCCCCCATTTCCGAGCGCTTACAGATTTTATCGATTTCATCCAGAAACACGATACCGTGCTGTTCGACGGCTTCCAACGCAGTTTGTTTGATGTCGTCTTCGTTAACCAGCTTGGCCGCCTCTTCTTCCTGCAGCAGCTTGATGGCATCCTTGATCTTCAATTTGCGCTCTTTGGTCCGGCTGCTATGCAGATTTTGGAACATCCCCTGCAACTGGCTGGTCATTTCTTCCATACCCGGTGGCGCCATGATTTCCACCCCTACCGGGGGTGCCGTCACATCAATTTGAATTTCCTTGTCGTCCAGTTGGCCTTCGCGCAATTTTTTACGCATCTTTTGGCGGGTGGATTCCTCGGATTCCGACAGCATGCCGCCTTCGGCTCTGGGCAACAAAATATCCAGCACTTTTTCCTCGGCCGCATCCGCTGCGCGGTTTTGGACTTTTTCCATGGCCGACAACCTAGTCATTTTCACGGCGGTATCGACCAAATCGCGAATGATGGACTCCACATCGCGCCCCACGTAACCAACTTCGGTAAATTTGGTGGCTTCGATTTTAATGAACGGTGCATTGGCCAGACGGGCCAGACGGCGGGCGATTTCGGTTTTACCGACGCCGGTAGGGCCTATCATCAGAATGTTTTTCGGGGTAATTTCCTCGCGCAACTCGGGCGCAACTTGACTGCGGCGCCAGCGGTTGCGCAACGCAATAGCCACCGAACGCTTGGCGTCGGCTTGACCTATGATGTGTTTATCCAGTTCGCTGACGATTTCTCTTGGGGTCATTTGACTCATGGGTTTATTCTTTCTCCGGCGCTTGCGGCTCCGCATCCAGCTCTTCGATGCGCAGATTGTGATTGGTATAAATGCAGATATCGGCGGCGATGTTCAATGATTTCTCGACGATTTCGCGCGCGCTTAGGTCGGTGTTATCCAGCAATGCCCGTGCGGCACTTTGCGCAAACGCACCACCTGAACCGATGGCCATAAAATCGTGCTCGGGCTCGATTACGTCGCCGGTACCGGACAAGGTCAGTAATGTTTTGGCATCGGCGATGATCAGCAATGCTTCAAGCCTGCGTAAAGCTCGGTCCGTACGCCAATCCTTGGCCATTTCAACGGCGGCGCGGGTCAGATTGCCGCGATGTTTTTCCAACTTGCCTTCAAAATGTTCGAATAACGTAAAGGCATCGGCAGTGGCCCCGGCAAAACCGGCAATGACCTTATCGTGATATAAACGCCTGACCTTGCGGGCATTGCCTTTCATAACGGTATTACCCAAAGTTACCTGCCCGTCGCCGCCGATCACCACCTTATTGCCACGTCTGACAGCCAGGATGGTGGTGCCTCTCAATTCTATACTCATTTGTTCTAACTGCTACCAAGAAAAGCCAACGATTTTACATGGTATGAATAGCGATGGGCCAGAAGTTTCAAGTTACCCCATCCATCATCAGGTTGTTTAATTATTGAATTGTGTAGAAAAACTGATTAAAGTTGGGCAGGAAAAACATAATAAAAACAACATCAAGAGGCCCGCTATGAAATTATCCAAATCCTGGAAAACTGCCATCCTATTGACCGGCTTGGCTTTCGCCCCCCTGGTTTCCGCAATCACACCCGCCGAAGAAACGGATAAAAAGTGCATCAAACCCAAATTCAGGGATTTCTCTCCAGCCCCCAAATCGGAAGTGGCGCCGGAAACCGAGATTTCCTTTCACATCAACCGCTATGCCGACCCGCTGCACATTGGCGCCAGCGCCAAAAAGATTCCCATGCAGGTTGAAATTACCGATAAACAGACATTTTATTATGTCACCGCCAAACTACCGGCGGAACTCAGGGATGGCTATGCCCGTATTCACGTAGAAGCCAAATCGACCGAAGGCGATTGCATCGGCACGGATGGCTGGCTGCTTAAAATCAGCGATAAAACCGGCGCAACTGCCGATAACGAGCCAAAAACCAAAGCAACCGGGAATATCCCGGCCCCAGCATCTGAAGACGCTGAATAACGAATCCAGCCTTCCCGTTAATTACAGCGCTAAGAAGTCAAGCCGATATCCGCACGCGGGCCGGGACTTTACCTCCCGGTCCGTATCCAAATGCGGTGGTTGCTGCAAGCAAAGCGAAACCAAACAACACCAGCGTTAATGACCCCGGCTCCGGAACAGTGGCAGACTGGCTAGTGGCACTGAAAATGACCGGCGTAAACACAACCAGGTTTTGCGTACCTCTGGCTGCCCCTGCATCGCTCAAATAGGTGAGCGCATAGTTTCCGCTATAAGCCGTCGTATCTAAATTAGCTAGCCATTCATTTGCCAATATCACATATTGCGAAACGGCAGTATTTGTATCTACGTGAAAACCAGGGTCAGTCGCATTAATTTGATAAAGCCCGTTCGCATCCACGGTCCCGTATGTAATGGCCCATACCGCCAATTGAAAGGCGGCACTGTCAACCCTGGTCGCCAGGGAACTGTATACCGCATTGGCCAAGCCGATTAGATCATCTACTCGCGCAGCCCCATCCGGCGTTCCTGGACGCAATCCCGTTAACACACCGGCAAGATCATTCCCGGTTTCAACGTTATAGGTCGAGGTACCCGCGGACATCCAGTGATAAATATCCACGCACCACGCATTAAACACCCCGGTCGATGAGAATAAATAACTGGTATCACTTGTTGTCAGGCTGTCTCCACCAATGCCGACACTTCTGAGGCTGGAAGATGACGGATTAGGCGAAATTTGCCCCGACTCGTAGCCTACCTGCTGATCATTCAAAATAGCAGAACCTGAATAATTGACTACGATACTACCCGCCTTAACTGCACTTAAAGGAGCTACGACACCCAAAAACCCTATTAGTAACAACCCCTTGATATTGTTTATTTTCATTGACATTACTCCATGCTAATTTTATAAAATTAAGCAAAATAATTGCCATAAATAACAAATACCAAATAAATTAATAGTTTAAATATTCTGCAGTGCAAAATAACTCGCAGGCCCGACAGAACTGACAGCCCGCATAAATTCAATACAAATCAATCCTTTACACCAAATTACATGCTTTTAGAGGCCATATCTTGCTTTGAACGCACGCCAGAATTGGCAGCCATGACAACCTCATTAGCCGACCGGCAACAATTTCCGCCTAACCTGACCAACACAGCTTTCAGTAACGTATTTTACTCTCCAAGCGCTTCCAAGCCTGGAATGGCAAAGCAGACCCTGCCAACTCGATATAATGCATGGCAATACAGCGCTCAGCTGGCAATTTAGGGATTTCATCGTAAATGAAACTGTCGTCGAAACCGGCCGCAGCCGCATCGAAGCGGTTGCAGGCAAAATAAACGGCGTGCAAACGAGCCCAATAAATAGCCCCCAAACACATCGGACACGGCTCGCAACTGGTATAGAGGGTGCATTCGGTCAATTGAAAATCACCCAAGCTTTGGCAGGCTAGCCGAATAGCCATGATTTCGGCATGCGCGGTGGGATCAATATTCTGCGTAACCCGGTTTCCGCTACTGGCAATAATGCGTTGATCTTTTACCACCAACGCGCCAAACGGACCGCCGCCATTAACGACATTGTCGCAAGCCAAGTCGATCGTCTGGCGCAAAAAGTCCGCGTGCATTTATAAGCCCAGCGGATTTTCCGGATCGATACCGCCCATAAACGGCAAACGCCGGTCTTGATTGGTGATTTGATACACCTTGCCCAGCCAGTTATTAAATACGGCTTTGGCCGAATCGCGCCAGGTTATGTCGAGTTGGGGAATAATTTGCGCTTCCGGCAAGGGCTCCAGCGGTTTGCCCTTGGCCTTGGCGAGTATGACCCGGCCTGCATAATCGGCCAGCAGTTTTTGCACGCCGACATCGAAATAATGCTCTGGAAACGGCGGGTAATCGCTGCGCTCGTCGTGATAGTAGCGCAACACCTCGCGCTTATATTCCTTTAACAAGCTAATGTCGTCGTATTCCGGATGACCTTGAAAGAACACGATGCGAAAACCATCCGGGCTTACAGCCAAGTGCACGCCGGCCTCTTCGCTGGCCACCAACACTTTCAAGCCGTGTTTCTCCATGTCGACTTGAAAAACTTCATTGAAGCGCGAATGCGGCACATCGAAGCGGGTATTAATTTCCGCCATCAAGGGATGTTGTCTATCCACGACTTTATGCGAGAAAACCCCCCAGCGTTTTTCCGGCAGACGCGTACGTTCGACGCCATAACAACTTTGAATTAGCGCATGGGTAGCCAAACAGGAGCAAAGTATGGAGGTCACATTCCGTTTGGCCCATTCGAATACTTCGGTCAAGGGCAGCCAAAAGGCTTCGTCCTGCAAATGATCGTGGGTAACATTGGCACCGCTGATAATCAGCGCATCCAAGCCATCCCGTTTGATTTGCTCGAAGCTTTCGTAATATCGCTGAATATGCTGCCCGGCGGCGGAACTTCTTTCCAGCCCGTCTATGGTAAAGGGATGCACATGAAATTGAGCTATCTGATTACAGGCGCCCACCAGGCGGAAAAACTGCCGCTCTGTCGCCTCCAAGGCGGCATCCGGCATAATATTGAGCAGACCTATATGTAACTCGCGTATACATTGATGACTGGCGCGATCGGGACTGAGAATTTCCTCGCCTTCCTCGTGCAAGCGTTGAAAAGTCGGCAGATCGGTATGAGCGACTAACGGCGGCATAGCGGTTCCCTGCTCAGCTTTGTTGACGCGCAATAGCCTGCGCGATCAGTTGCAAAAAATCGTCTTCATTGCGAACCTTGGTCACTTCATCCCCATCAACCGTGTAACCGTATTGCTCGGCAATGGCTTCGTAACGTGGCACGCGCGCCTTAAATAACTCGGGAAACACCCAGCAGACAAAATTGTCCGGATCAATCTGCTCGGTAGAGGTACATCCTGTTTCGCGCATAAACAGCGCCAGCTTCTCATCGACAAACTCCGGCCGGTAATACAGCGGTTTGGGGTCTTTTTTGGCCCGTTCGATGATGGTCTGTTCCAGAGCCGGCGGAATTTTGATGTACAGAAGCAAGGTATGTTCGGCCAGCTTTTCTATCACTTCCGGGCAATCCAATTCGCAAACACTGCCTCCCGCATCGTTGATGAAGTGCTTATATCCATAAATCGCCTCCGCTTTATGGATGAACTCGGGCACATCATTCATGGCGGCAATTTCGGCCTCGTGATGCAAGGCCTGTCGACGCTTGAATTCGGCTAGCGTCAGCCCACCCTTGGCTGGATTGCCGATTTTACCCAGGAAGCTGGATACCGGCGACAAGTTTTCGACCGTGATATTGCTACAAATATAAATCGAGTCTGATTTCAGCAGATCCCGCAAAAAAGGCACACCCATGGCTTGTTGCTTGATATTGTCCAAAATCGGTTCTTCCAGATATTTGGTACCGATTCGGTAATCCCCGGAATAATGAAACCATTTGTCGCGCGGCAATTTGCTTGACAAGGTGGTTTTGCCGGCGCCGGACATGGCCAGCAGGGTAATGCTTTTGGATTCCCAGTCCAAAAATTGTTGCGGGGTCATTTTCATAAAACGTTACTCAATCCAATAAATTACTGATATCCAAATCTTCCTGATCCGGTCGGGCATGCCGGTCTGGGTCGCTATATCCCAAGTCATCGCTTTCCAAATCATCGAACGGCGCACTCCAGTCTTCCGGATCTTCAATGTAATCAAAAGTAGACGCATACCATGCGTCATTATCGTACTCACCCAGGTCGCCATTGGCGTATTGCACATCAATGGTTTCGTCTTTGGTGTCAATTGCTACGACTTTAAAGGTGAGGTTGTTTTCAAAGTCTTTATACCAACGGCCTATGACCGGATCTGTGATCGTTGTCATTGTCGCATCCTCGCTATGGTTGATGGTGGACCTATCATAGCCGAGTTTTTTCTGGTCGTGTCAACGGCCGGGCAAAATTGCCGGCTAAATTCTATTAGAATATCGCTTTCATACACAAACCTACGGCAGGCCATGAGCGAAGAACGTATTATCGAACTGGAAATTAAACAAGCGTATCAGGAAGATTTGCTGCAAGCATTGAATAACGTGGTTGCCGAGCAGCAAAAACAAATCAGCAAATTGGAAGAAACCTGCAAACTACTGCACGACAAAATTAAAAGCTTGGCCCAAGCCGAACGCAACCCCGAGATTGTCGATGAAAGACCGCCGCATTATTAACCGCCGCCCTCGTTAACCCGGCAACAAGGTACAATTCCGGCCCTTGGCCCGTAATTTCTTGCAGAAATCCCTGGCTTGAGTTGAAGTCAAGTTCATCCACTCCGTGCGCCACAGCAGTTTGCCCTTGGTTTTGACTCTGACGACATGAGCTTGACCGGTCTTTGCCGCCGAACCCAACGCATAACGCGCTTGCTTTAAGTTGACATCGGCGTCGATTTTTCGACTGTGATCGCCCAGCATTACCGCCCAACGCCCACTGTCGGCTTTATTTTTTGAGGTTTTCGTTTTAACCGTCCGCTTATCAGCCAACCGGGTAGACGTGCTGGATTTAATACGAATGGGTTCCGAGCGACCGGAACCGGAATCCGCCCCCATCTGTTCGGCGCTGCCCGCGCAGCGATTGGATGATAATTGAAACGGCGGCGGCGTAAAATTCGCATCCCTTAACTGGGCTACCGGCAAACCGAAGACCCCCATCTGCGACTTTTCAAATCCCAGATCCAGTAGATTAGCCATTTGCTGAAAGCGTTCGGCGCTGCTTTGTGCGCCTAACAACACCCCAATCAAGCGACGGCCATCGCGCTTCGCGGAAGCGATCAGGTTATAGCCGGAACCGCAGGTAAAGCCGGTTTTCAAGCCGTCCGCATCGGGATAGGTTTTTAAGATCTTGTTGGTATTCGGCAAAACCCTGCCTTTATAAGCAAATTCGGGGGCCGAAAAATAGCGGTAGTATTGCGGAAAGTCGCGAATCAAGGCCGCGGAAAGCAAAGCCAAGTCGCGTGCGCTACTGATTTGGCCTTCGTCGGGCAAACCGCTGGCATTTTGGAATGAGCTGTTATACATGCCCATGCGCTGCGCCTGCTGGGTCATCATAACGGCAAACTGCGACTCGCTGCCTCCCAAATGTTCCGCCAATACCACTGCCGCATCATTTGCGGAACGGGTAGTCACGGCCATAATGGCCTGTTCGACACTGATATTTTGCCCTTGGCGCAAACCTAGCTTGGAGCTGGGTTGCCGGGAGGCGTGAGACGATACGGTCAGCGTGTCATGCAGATGCAACCGTCCTGCTTCTATGGCGGCAAAGGTCATGTAAATCGTCATGACTTTGGTCAAGGACGCCGGATACCAGCGATGGGTAGCCTCTACTTCATGCACGATACGCCCGGTATCGGCATCGATGACTATCGCCGCGTAACGCGCGGAAGCGGGCAAACTCATCAGTAATAAAAAAGCGCAGACGAAGATGCCGATTTTAATTTTTAAAGCGTCGTTCAAGATATTAAGTCTCTGTAGATAAATGGCCTAAGTATTTGATAGTCATTTAATCAGAATTATCGATTTCAAAAAAGACCCAATTTACGCGATTATGGGAAATTTTAATCTGTTGCTCCATTTTATTGATCGCCACCGCCGCATCGATAACCCGTAAATCCGCCTGTAGCTCGGCCTTGATGGCAATCATCACCTGATTTCCGTGATTGATGGCCCAAATATTCAATACCCTTACCACTTCGGGTTGTTGCTGTAGAAAAGCAGTGACATCATCGCGAATGGCCGTATCCGCCTCACCCAGCAACAAGGAATGCACTTCCCGCCCGACCAAACCCGCCACAATCACCAACAGCATACCTATCATGATCGAACCGATAGCGTCATAAACGGTATTGCCTGTCAGCATGGTCAAACCCAACATGAGCACGGCAATCACCAAGCCCACCAAAGCGGCCAAGTCTTCGCCAACCACCACCATCAACTCGCTGGAGTGGGTTTCTTTAAACCATTGCCACAAGCCGCGCTGACCTTTTTCTTCCTTTAACGCATTTAAGGCGCCTTTTAACGAGAAAGCCTCCAGTACCACGGCAATTAATAAAATTAGTAACGCCACACCGGCATTTTCCACCGCATGCTGTTCGCCCATGCGCAGCCAACCTTCGTAAATGGAAAACAAGCCGCCCACCGAGAACAAGGTAATCGCCACCATCATCGACCAAATATAGGATTCCCGACCATAGCCCATGGGGTGCTTATCCGTCGCCAGCCGTTCCGCCCGCTTCATACCGATGAACAATAGTATTTGGTTGCCGCAATCGGCAAAGGAATGAATGGCTTCCGCCAATAAAGACCCGGAGCCGGTCCAAACCGCGGCCCCCGTTTTACTGATGGCAATACCCAAATTAGCCGCAAAGGCGTAAATAATGGCTTTCGTAGAGTTATCGTGTGACATGGCGCTAATCCAAGTAATTAAAACAGCATGGTTTTTGGCTCAACAAGCAAACCACTTCCTAATTAGCAAGCTGCTTCAGCCAAATGGTAAAAAACACTCATTCGCGACCGTCGTTCCGGCAGGGATTGCTGGGGCCGGCGAATTCAAGCTTACTCTTCCATGAAACTGGATCGGCAATTGTTCCTGGCAATGGGCCACCTTTTGCGTCTATGCAGTCGACCCGTTTCCCGGCGGGTATGCCGGCCATTTTGTTGTTGCTGAAACAGCTTTATAATCAGAAACCATTTGCCCTATATAAGGTTATATAGTTTAGCTGAATCACGAATCAGCATTGTCAGCCATCACACATTCGCGGTTGTTTTGCATGCCACCAGCATACAACAGCCAGGTTGGCAGAAATCGAGCGATATTTGTCACTAGATAAGCTAAAAGCTTTGGACACGATGTTAACGCGCTCAGCCAGTGAGGTGTAGCTATGACAACATGCAGTTTTGCCAAACCCGAAGGCGTCATATACCTATCAAGTGGGATAGGCATCGTAGCATTTCAGGATGTGGGGATTTTAGACAATACCGGCCCGTTCGAAGCGTTTAATTTCGCCAATCTGGGCTTGTTCCGCAAAGCCATCACTGAAAAAAACACTTATACCGGCAAAATGCTCGCCGAAACGCCTGGCCCGACGGCAACATTGTCGGAGCTACATGTGATAGCCGAGCATCAACCGAATCATTGAAGGCTTGATTAAAAAACGAACCCGCTTAAAACCATCCGGACAACCGTTAAGGTCGCAGCGAAACAGTAGTTATCGAAAAAATCCGAACTCAGCTCCCCCTGCCGCAAATGCGCTGTTTGCTATATTATGCCGTTATCAATTAACCAAACACGGGGGGACATTATGGATAAGCTACGGGCATTGGGTCTTGGTTCGGAACATCAGGATCAACAAAGCATCAGCCGGCAACTCCATCTGTATATCAACCTGAAGCTGGCATCTTGCGGACAGCCCACCTGCAACGATGCCGAGTCTGCGGCCTTTATGGATACTGCGCAGGACTTGCTAAACAGCTATCTGGAAAAAAACCGCCAGCTGGCCGGTTCTTCTTTATATCCTGCCGACCGCCGTATTCAGAATTTCCTGGACCGCTATCTGGCCGACTTAAATCTGGATAAAACCCCTACTTTACCCACCATGACCTTTGAATTGGACCGGCATGGGGTTGCCCGCGAACTATCTTTACCGTTGGGAGCCGACGAATTCAAATCGGAAATCGTCTCCAGTTACCGGGTCAAACAGGGCGTACTGCATAATCCAGCCAGCGACCGCCGCACCACCGAAGGTTCTTTTCATATCGCGGAAGGCGGCCTGCCGGTGCCCGGCGACAAGAAGCAAGTCCCCAAACTGACTTTCGCCAAGATGCTGGAACAGGCCCTGAAGCCGCCGGCGGACATGCTGATAGTGCCGTTTACCGCCAATCAACCCCAGCCGGCACGGATGTTTGCATCGTTGTTATTACGTCCGGTAATTTGTCCGGAAATTCCCGGCATGGAAGCGGAAAAATCCATGGAAATTCGCTTTTTCGCCCCCGGCAATCTGGTCAGTAATCTGGATTTTGTGGAAAGTATTTTCGGTAATGGCGGCAACCCGGCCTTGCCAGAATGCGATGCGGCCCTGGATATCGAACATTGGAGCGGCCACAGCGGTTGCGTGATTCTGGCCCCGCACTTGACCAAACTTACCAAGAAAGCGGTCGGTCTGCCGCAGTGGGACGATGCCAGCGAGCGGCAACGCGCCGACGGCATGTGCTGGGAACAGGAAGACGAACTTTATAATAACGGTCAGGCATTCAAACTCTGCGCCCGCGACACTTCCGGCGTCATCGTCACAATACTGGCGGACAATTATTACGGTTATTGCAAAAAAGAAGTCAAAACTCAGATCAGTTACGCCGCCAATTTGTTCGGTTCGGCGGAAGAAGAGCACGCCGGCGGTGCGCTGGCATTCAGACGCTTCAATCACGGCGACGAATTCGGCGTCGGCAGCCTGACCCGCGAACCCGGCTACGATTTTGATGAAATGGCCTACCACTATGGCGCCATCATGACCTTGCAACCGGAAGGTTACGCCATCGACAACCGGTTTCCCAACGTCATCTATGTACCGCAGGATTTACGGATGCATTTGAACACCCAGAAGATCACCTGGGTTAAAAACGGCCAAAGCCAAACTATACGACTACAACCAGGCAAAATTTATATTCAACCCAACGGCTATAAGATTGAGATGTGCAAACATCCGGGCGCACCGTCCTGGCGTTTGGTCGGCACGGTTGCCGAAGGCACGTTTTGTCATAAGCCCAGCACGGTATCCGGCGGCGGTAAGTCTGAAATTTCCAAATCTATTGAAGATGCCGTGATTTACGGCCCCTTGTTTGTTGACGACATACAACGCGATCTTGATCGGGTGCAGGCCATTTTCGACAAGGATTACACGGGGCGCTTTCTGCCCGGTTTTGAGCGCGAAGACCATGGCCCCTCTCGCAAAATACTCAGTGAAGAACGCAGTTTGGGCTCGGTCATCAAGCTGTTAAGCCCTTCACACCACCATACCCCTGAATTCAATGCCTGGTTGAAGTCGATCCCACCCAGCATTTTGGCACTGGTATTTTTTATCAAACGGTTCTATCGCAGTGAATGGGGCGACAAATGGCGCGATCAGTTATCCGTCGACATCATTGATGGCGCACCGGGCCATGAATTAAAGCTATGGCAGCGCAAAATCGTTGCCACCTATTTGCGAGTAGGCTTTGATTACGAAGGCGGTTGGCGCACATTTAAAGTCCGGCAGGATTACCTGGCCTGTGAAAAAATTCAGATGGAAGACGATATCAGCGCCTCGGTGGTGGTACCGGTTTCGGCGATACGCCCCTGGATAGCCCTGGACTCCGGCGAACATAGCGTAAAACTCATCAGTAACTGCGAATACCGATTGTTCCAACGCCCGGATGACGCCATCATCCCCGGCTACGACAAGCAAACCGAACTAAACATGTCCGCGCCCGGTAATTTCATGGCCAATTTCGAGCCGCTGGACCATAACAAGCTGGCGGAAGTGGTGGAAGACGTACAGACATTTTCCAAGTTTACCCCCCCCATGGAAACATTACTAAAACAGGCATATCAAGAACATACGCCCTACGTGGTATCGTCCGCACATCCGCGCCTGGTGAATGGCAAACCCTCGAAAAACCCGCGTTACCTGGAAACACGGGTGGATTTGGTCAAACCCTTGCGCAAATATGTGGCGGAAATCGGCACCCGTTTGCATCGCAAAATCCCCTTGCATCAACCGCTCTGCCACCCGGTGGATGCCGTGCTCACCGGTCGCCGCAATAATCCGCCCGACGGTAAAATCCGAGCACTGGCGGTCTACAACCCTATCCATTACCAGGACTTGCCGGAGTTGTTCATGGATTTTGTCTGCTCGTTAACAGGCAAATCGCCGTCCACCACCGGCGCCGGCAGCGAAGGCGCGCTGACCAAGGGTCCATTCAATGCCTTGCGACCAACCGCCGACCTGAACAATGCCTTGGTATCATTCATTCTGACCGGCTACCCCGGCTTTTCCAGCTCGGCCGGCTATATCGGCCCGAATATTCGCGTCGATCACGATATCAGCCTGTTGATCCCGGAAATCTGGTCGCGCTTGTCAAAAGAAGAACGCCATCCGGACTATCTTTTGAAACACGGCTATCTGGAACCGCTCAATGATTTCGAGCATAACGGCAACATCGTGCTGGCCAGCCGCCTGGGCTATCGCATCACCAGTCATTTTGTGCACGGTTTGATGGGTAAGATTTTCGATAACCCCTACGCGGTGTTTACCGACGAAATCCTGCAACCCGAGCGGCAAAATCTGGAAGTATTTGTCGACGGGGTCAACAATATTGTCGAAACCCAACAAAAGGTAGCGCAACAGTATTTGGACGACGGCAGCATCGAGGATGCCTGCCCACCCTTGCACGCCCTGCTGCATATCATGGCGCTGGGCCACTTCCAGGGCATGGACGCGCACCACCCGGAAATACGCGCCATGTTCACCCGCGATTACCTGTTAAATTCAGATTGGTACCGGGAGCGGCTGGCGATCAAACAGCAACGCGATGTGGCTTTATGGCAGCGCCACCTGGACTACCTGGACAAACTCATACAGGACGGCCGCCAGCATGCCCGAGCCACGGACAACTATTTGCAAACACGCCGTCAACAGACCATGGAAAAATTGGCAAAGCTAAAAACGCCGGACTACTTACAAGCCCTGGTCGGGACACTGGGCGCCGATCCGTTGCAGCCCTATCAATCGAAATAGCATACGATTCAACCCATCATGCATTTTACCGTCGCCCGGCTCGGACCGGACGACCCATTTGCCAAGCGATTAAAAAAATAATGTTGTTGAATCGAGTTAATAGCTTATCCTAAACGTCAACCCTAAACCGAGGCACGCTCATGGCAATAGACATCCGCTGGGACAAACGCTTTGAGGTTGGTCACCTGCGTATCGATCACGAACACCAGGTGTTTCTGGATTTGATCCGTAGCGTATCGCTGGCTTCGGAGGCAGAGGAGCCCAAGGCATGGTGCATGCGTTTGTTAAATGAGGTTAGGAAATACGCCGACTTTCATTTTTTCAGCGAAGAAAACATCATGCTGCGGAACGGTTATCCGGACTATCCCGAACATCAACAAAAACATACCGAATTGTTAACCCTTCTGGATGATCGTATACACGCCTATGCCATCGACCGCATCAATCTTGAAGCAGTGGTGGTATTCATGTTCGACTGGTTTGCCATGCATACCACAAAGTTGGATAAAAAATTCGGCAAATACCTCGACGGGCACAACGAATGAGTGCGTATTTATTGACCCGCCCCGCTAGTAATACACCCTAAACGAACGCTGAATCTGATCGAATTCGTAAAGATAAGGTTTAGCTACATCGTGGTTGGCCGCCACCACGATCAAATCGTGGGAAAACACCGAGGTGTTATACCAATTGAAACTGCCTTCGATGACAATGTAATTGTCGATCAAGCAATACTTGGAATGAATCGGCGAATACGGCACCGGATGATCGTCCTGTCCATATACCAAACCTACCCGAATACCGCCCCACTTTAAGCGCTGCACCGCAGGCAACAGCGGCCGATTCAATTCCTCGTGCATGGGCCGCTCGACGCCGATACGGCCCTGCCGGGCCAGATGACCGTTGAACAAAATCTGCACGTCCACGCCGCGCTCCTTGGCCTGAATCAAGGCATTCACTACGCTATCATGATGATCGCCCAACAAATCGCCGATCAAAAACAGGCAAATCTTGATCGAATGCCTGGCCCGGTGAATTTCCGCCAAAATGGCATGATGCGGGCGATAGATCTGACCGTTGGCCATGGTATGCCTGCCAAAGGTATACAGCAGGTTAAACGGACTGAGCGGATCTATACCGTATTTTTGGATCACACCGCCGCGCTGGCTTTGGAAAATATTGTCCAGCAGCCGGCACACGCCCTTGGAATGAAAGGTCATGCCCGATTCCCAGTTGGCCCACCACCGATCGAAGGTGATATTGAACGACCCCAGAATGCAGTCTTCATCATTAAAAATGACGAACTTGGTATGCATATCCGGCTCCACTTCAATCAAATGGTGCTTGGGCGTGCAAAACACCCCGATCAATTCGACGCCGGAGCGTTTCAGGTTGGCATAAGTCTGGCTGTTGGTCAGTGTCATCTTGCGCCAATCCACCACGCATTGCACCCATACCCCCTGATGGCTGGCGTGTATCAAATGATTGACGAAGTCATGGTCGTCGATACAATCCACACTGACTTTAATGGTACATAACCGATTGGGATTATCCCGCTTGGCCATGATCACCTTATCGATATGATCGTGAATAAAGCGTTTGGGGTGGTAAGGATGGTATTGCTGACCCTTGGTGAATTTCGGGATCAGGTTAAGCGAATGAAAGTGGTGGTTATACCAATCCACATCGGCCTGCAATTCACCCGGATTCAGCTCGTAAGTACGGTAATAATTGGCGGTGGCATGGTCATCGGTAATGGTGCGTTGCTGGTGATTGCCATCCTGCAGCTGATACCAATCCATAAAGATGTATTCATTCCGCGAAGCGATGGAATGTTCGCCCAGATGCACGATAAATGAAAATTTAATGCAGTTGATCTTACCGAAATGCACGGAGCTGGGCAGGATGAAAAAATCCCGGGTGGCGCGTTTATGTCGATCCCATTGGATATCATAGGCATCGGTATCGACGATATATTTCTCGCACACATTATCCCGGTACACCCAAAGAATGACCTTCAGGTTCGCCGACATGCCGTGAAACATATCAAATTCTATCCTGCCCCAGCGCAGATTAAAGGTATCTCTAAAATCGTTAACACGCTGAAAATATCCGCCCAATTTACCAAATACGGGTTTTGCGTATTGTTCTGCTACTTGCATATCGCCGTCCAAAATATAACCAACGCAGATTATGCACCAATTATTCAATTGATTCAGCGTTGTTATAAATGTAATTACCAACCTGTAACAAATCGGCTAGCATGAATATCAAATCATGCTTTTTATACGCCGCCACTGCCTTTCGGGAAAACCCGATCCCCGCGTCAATACGTATGCGCATGTATTGCAAAAGGCAACAATTCGGCAACCGATATTGACAGAGATGACAGAGAGCTGGGTTACCGGTTTGGCGTCGGTGCGGATTCACCGTTGACCGAAAGCCTGTTTCTGCGCATGGAATACAACTATACCGACTATTCCCCTTACCGTTTCACCACCACACAAGCCAGCTCAGACACAGTGGAATTCGACAATAGCGACAGTATGTTCAGGCTCGGCGTAGGCGCGCATTTTTGAACCGACCGTTTAAAATCCATGGCTTGTCGAATCATATAATTTTTCGGCAATCCGCAGGGTTTCATTGCATTTTTGCAAAGTAGCTAAGGCGTACGCCTGCCATATTAATCTTAATAAACATACGCAGGCTGACCGCAAAACCGTTATTTTTCGTTGACATTTGCAGCCAAACTGCTAGTTTGATCGGGTTATTTTTTCTAAATAACAGGTCTGGAATTTGACCTTTTCCTGGTACAGGAATTACCCAAAGCTCCGCAAGGAGACTGGAGGATGCCATGAATAAAATCACCCCCCATCTATTAAGAGACTTGGACTCAACACTGCCCACCGGCACGGAATGCTACCTGCGCCCATCAGCACGCAAAGCGCTGACCAAACACCGTAAAGGCAGACAACCCGCCACTTTCGTCAGCAAAGAACGAGCAATTTCGCTTTTGGCGCAACGTTTGGGACGCGGTCTCAAACGCTTTCTGGTTAAAGACTTGCGTACCGCATTACCCACGGAACAGGCCTGCATACCGGAAAAAATGGCGTAAAGGCGTAAAATAGCCGCATTTCGCACGGTAGTTTTAGCCCCTCGATCTTGAGGCGCCGACAACATTCGACCTTCCCCCTGAAACAAGGGGGATTTTGTTAGCGGCAAATTGCCGAAAACACTTCCAAACTATTTTGGCTGAAAGGCCATCAAATAGCCGACATGATCGGAGACCTGACCGTAATCCCAGTCGGTAAACAGCACTCTGGCCGAAGCCACCTGCAAATCACTGCTTTTATTCATAAAGATGTAATCGATACGGTAATCGTCGGTCATTAAACCGCCCCAGTGAGCGTCGTTGACGCGGAAGATTTTTTCGAACAAACCCTGGTGATTGGCCGCCAAATACTGGTCTTCGTATTGATTGCCGCTCACCACCTGCCGATAGCCGATGGAGCCGGCGGCGATATTAAAATCCCCGCACAATAGGGTGGCCTTGACGGACGAGTCCTGCAAACTGTCGGCCCATTCGCTCAGGCGCTGAAACTGCTGCCGGAAGCCGTCTTCCCACCAACTCAAGTGCGCGGAAAACACATTGATAGCGCCCATGTAAGGTACATGCACTTGCCCCATCACCACCTTGCGGGAATGAATGCCGTAAGCATCGTGACTATCGGACACGTAGCGGGAATGGGTGTGATGCAAAGGATAGCGGCTTAATATCGCCACACCTTCGCGGTATTTATCGAAGCCCAAATGCGACCAGTCCGTGTAGAGATGCATGGGCGGTTTCAAGCGTTGGTTGATGATATTGGCGGCATTGGAGTTCCAGTCGCCACGGCCGTCATTCCAATGCTCTGCAACTTCCTGCAAGCAGACAATATCCACGGCTTGCTCGGTAATGGCTTTGGCGATTTGCGAAAACTTGAAATCCTGCCTGTCCTCCTGATAACAGTGCAGATTTAAAATCATCACTTTGAGCGGTTCGCGGCTGATGCAATAATTTTTGCCGCCATTATTGTCCCAAATCTCTTGCTGCGGCGTTTGGCAGCAAATGCTGTATTGCAACGCAAACGCGTCGTCCGCTTTCAGGCGGGCGGTCCATACCTGGGCACCGCGTTGTTTCAGGCGTTTGTTACGATGACATTTAGTTTGCCGGGTGTGCCGCCAGTTGTCGTCCGTCCAGTGCAACACCACCGCTTCGGCACGCATGTCCGGATCGACCGCCACCTTAATTTGCACATATTGCTGTCCGTCCTCCAGCTTTGGTTTTATGCGCAGATTTTGTAACCGCAACCCGCGCGCCAAAGTAACGCCGCTGCCTTGTTTACTTTGAAAATTCCAACCGCCATTGTTATCCCAAAACTCGCCCGCCTGGCAGCGTAAACGCAAGGCAAAGCTGACATTGCCGGCCAAGTCGCGGCCGATTTTACCGTTTAATACCAGCCGTGCCTGCCAATATTCCTGCCGTTCGCCGCGCGGCCCCAAATACTTGGCGGCCAGGATATGCCACTCGCCATCCGGCCCGGCCCAGGTCACATCGACCTGTTTATCAAAATCAAGATTATCCACCGCCAGTAAAAACACCAACAGCTGCTGACTGCCGGCTTTTTTGCGGGTAATGGTGTTTTCCACCGCTAAACATTGAATAGCAGCCATGATTTACTCCTTAGGCCGAGGGCGCGTGGTAATCGCGAAAATCGATATCCGGAAAAATATCGTCCATCACTTCCAACGCGGTCAAATTACGTTCATCAATGCGATTTTTGCGTATGCAATCATGCAGGTAATTAAATCGCGCCAGATGGTCGGTGAGCCGCTTTTTGGCGTAATCGGCCGTGGTACCGGATTTTAGAATAAATGGCCAATCGGAGGCTTGCGCCAATAATAGCGATCTCAAGGCCTGATTCAAGGCCCGTTGCTGCAGCTGGCTAACCTTGAAGGCCTTCAAATCACTAACCAGCTTTTCCATTTCGTTGCTGGCTTGGTGCAACAAGGGATAAATCCAATCGTTGGTTTCGTTCAGCCAGAAATCCGCATACCCTTGATCGCCCCAGGTCGACATGGCCGGCACGGCCTGCTGCTGCAGCGGTTCACGGCGCAGATAATCCCCACAGCCGACGGTTTCCACCGAGCTGCTGTCCTGACCGGCCAGCCGCAATACCTGCTCCAGCCACAGCGGGCCTTCATACCACCAATGTCCGAACAATTCCGCATCGTAAGGGGCGACAATGATGGGCGTCCGATCCATATCCGGGCTTAAGGCCTGAATCTGCTGTTGCCGCTTGCCTATAAAATCTTCGGCATGACGGTGAACGGTTTCCAAGGCTTTCTCCGGCTGATAAACGGCCTTGACCGGCGCATCCCGCCCGGTAATACGATGGTATTTGATTCCGGTGTTAATGCGGGTAACACCGTCCAGAATATAAGGCGCGATGTAATCCATGGGCAAATCGAAGCCGATATCGCGGTAATACTCCCGGTAAGCGGGGTCGCCCGGATATCCCTGTTCGGCGCTCCAGACCTGTTGCGAACAGGCCGGGTCGCGACCGAAAGCCATTACCCCATTACCGCAGTCCAACGGCGCATACACGCCATTCCGAGGCGCTTGGCTGGCATCCATGAGACCATGGGTATCGACAAAAAAGTATGCCGCTCCGGCTTCCCGCACAACCGCTTCCAGCCCCGGATAATAGCCGCATTCCGGTAACCAGAATCCGCCCGGCGCAAAACCGAACCGGGCTTTAAAGGTATCGATGCCGACCTTGATTTGGGTGCGCACCGCCACCTCGCTGACATTCAACAGCGGTAAAAATCCGTGAGTAGCCGCAGTGGTGATTAATTCCAGGCGGCCGGCGCGATAATGCTTGGCAAACGCCGCCAGCAGATCGCCCTGGTAATGATTTTGGTAACAATGCAAGGCTTCCAGATACTCGCGCCGATAACGCTTTGCCAATTCATGAAACGCGGGCTGACCCTCGGTGCGAACCACCTCCTTCCCGGCCAGTTCCAGCAATTTCCGCAAATGCCGCAAATAACGGCTCTGCAACAATTCGTCCTGCAACATGGTGATCAAAGTCGGGGACAGGGACAGCGTCAACCGGCACGGAATATTGTCCTGCTGCAGCCTGTCCAGCATGGCAATCAAAGGCAGATAACACTCGGTAATGGCTTCAAACAACCAGTTTTCTTCAAAAAAACTGTCATGTTCCGGATGATGCACATAAGGAAGATGGGCATGTAGAACGATGCAGAGATAGCCTTTATTCATCGTGAAAATTATTTTCCTTGTCCTGAGGCGGTTTTGCCGGCGGACGACGCGGTATTTAAGGCTGGCATTATAAACGGAACCATGGCATTCGGCAGTTCCTCGCGCCTTTCCGGCTTAATTGTCTGCGGCGTCGAAGCGGCATTCGAATATACCCGCGGGGTAAATATCTGCTCGTCGTCTATTTCGCCCAAGGCCGCCAGGTACCGAAAAGGGGAAATGGTGACCAACGGTTCCGGCAACCATACGTCCTGCTGGCCGTCCAAGCTATCCACGCTCACGTCAAACCAAGTCTGCTCGGCGGCTGGTTGCGGCGAGGGAGCCGGGAGGGTTTTGGTATCCGTATATATTCTCAACGTCATCGGTTGCGCCACCCCCACCCGCGTAGACGCTTCGTTCAAGCGGCGTTTAGCCAAGTGCCAATACACATGCAACCGGCGCGGAGATACCGCCAGCAATACCAATCTGGCCTGATGGCTGACTTTATTCGGTGCGTATTCACGGCTGATTTGCTGGCTGATTTCCAATAACTCTCGCGGCGTAAAGTGATTTTTCGTCTGCAGTCCGGCCCGGCTGGCGAATAAGCGCGGCGAAAAATCACGGCTGATGTTCTGACTAATGATGCACATTTCCTGCCGTGACAGCACGATGCGTGGGCGAACATTGGAGCTCGAAATGGGCATTTGGGGCCTGAAAAGTTGATTCGATTCAAAACGACCCTGCAAAAATAACCGCAAATTCGTGGAAAAGCGGGCAGGAATTGGCTCAAACTCTACCCGTTGTCGATTATTTGCGCAAGATAGAGCCCGAATTGCCCTCATTTGCAGTAGAATCATAAATAACCCCATATGCTCTTAATCGACTCGATGCATAAAAAGTACACATTACGAACCGGTAGCCCATACCCACATGGCGCTCAAGTCAGCGAAGACGGCGTCAATTTTTCGATTTCCAGCCGTCATGCCACGCAAGTGGAATTATTGCTATTTTCCCGTCACGATAGCCCGCAGCCTTTTCAGGCTATTCTATTAGACAAAAGCAAAAACCATACTTTCTTTTCCTGGCACATCTTTGTCGAAAACCTGCCGGCGGGTGTCTGGTATGGATGGCGTATAGACGGCCCCTCGTTGACCCGCGAATCCGGCCTGCGCTTCGACAAGCAGAAATTATTGGTCGACCCTTGGGCACGGGCGGTCAGCGATAAAGTCTGGCGGCGCGCCGCCGCTTGCGTACCCGGCGACAACACCCATTGCGCCATGCGCGCGGCAGTGGTGGACGAAAGCGAATACGACTGGGAAGACGATACGCCCCTGGCTATACGCAGCGAAAAAGCCATTATTTACGAATTGCACGTGGGCGGCTTTACCCGCCACCCTTCGGCCAAGGTTAAACACCCGGGCACTTTTGCCGGTTTAATCGAAAAAATCCCCTATTTACAACAGCTGGGCATCACCCATGTCGAACTGCTGCCGGTTATGGCGTTTGACGAACAGGATGTACCGCCGCACACGGCGGAGCTGAATCTGCATAATTACTGGGGATACAGTACCCACAGTTTCTTTAGCCCCCACCCCGGTTACTGCGTCAGCCCGCAACAGGCCAGCCATATCCGCGAATTCCGCGACTTGGTAAAGGCCATGCACCAGGCCGGCATCGGCGTGATCATGGATGTGGTGTTTAACCATACCTCGGAAGCCGGCGCCGAAGGTCCGGTGATCAACTTTAAGGGCATCACCGGCAACAGTTTTTATTTGACCGACAAGTTCGACAAACGCATTTTTCACGACTATACCGGCTGCGGCAACACCGTCAACGCCAATCATCCCTTGGTCAGCAACTTCATCATCAGTTGCCTGGAGTATTGGGTACGGGAAATGCACGTCGATGGCTTCCGTTTCGACCTGGCCAGTGCCCTGGCGCGAGGGGAAGACGGCCAAGTCTTGCAAGATCCACCCGTAGTATGGGGCATAGAGCTTTCTCAAAAATTGGCCAAAGCCAAGTTGATTGCCGAAGCCTGGGATGCCTCGGGGCTATATCAGGTCGGCAATTTTCCGGGTTACCGCTGGGGCGAGTGGAACGGTATGTACCGGGACACGATCCGGCGCTTTTTACGCGGCGACCATGGCGTCGCCAACGAAGTGGCGACCCGCATTTGCGGCAGCAGCGATTTATACCAACACCAGGGCCGCCTGCCCATTAGCGGCATCAACTTCATCACCTGCCATGACGGTTTTACCCTGAACGACTTGTTTAGCTACAACCACAAGCACAATGCCGCCAACGGCGAAAGCAACCGGGACGGCTGCAATAATAATCTTAGCTACAACTGCGGTGCGGAAGGTCCCACTACCAACACAGCAATTAAAGCTCTCAGACATAAACAAGCCAAAAACGCCTTTGCCATTTTGTTACTGAGCCACGGCGTACCGATGTTGCTGGCCGGCGATGAGTTTCTGCATAGCCAGCAAGGCAACAACAACGGCTATTGCCAAGATAACGAACTTAGCTGGCTGAACTGGGCGGACAGCAAGCAAAATGCCGATATCCTGCGTTTCGTGCAGCAAATGATCCAGCTGCGCAAACGCCACTCGTCACTGATGCGCCGTAACTTCCTAACCGGCACCGTACTGGAACACCGAGATATCGCCGATATCACTTGGCATGGCTTAACGCCGGATCAACCGCCCGAGTGGAACAATTCGGAAAACCGTTTTCTGGCTTATACTCTGGCCGGCATTGACGAGGAAGACGCCGATTTGCATGTAGTGATGAATATGTCAGACGACAAGCTCACCCTGTCCTTGCCCAACATACAGGACAGAACCTGGTGTCTGGCGGTCGATACCGCCTTAAAACCCCCTCACGACATCATTCCGTCCGAACAGCAAAAACCGCTTAAAAAACCGGTTTACAGCGTAGACAGCCACTCCGTGGTGGTATTTGAAAACATCGAAAGCCATCTGCTAAACAATGCGTCGCCCAGCTTTTTCAGCAAACTGGCGCATATGAAGATCTTTGACTTGAACGAGTAACACGGATTGACCGGTAGCCGTTTCGTTTACCCACGTAACGGCTACCTTTCCGGCCACGCGCTTGTACATTCAGCGCCAAATCAGCTAACTGTTGCTGAATTGCCGACCACCGCTTCCGATACGATTAATCCGGAACTGAATGCCGGCTTTTGGCAGTGGCGAATTGTTGAAATCGCCCCCAAGCAGCCGATGAAGCTTAATTTGAAAAGAAACGCAAATAAGCCGCCATTCAAACTGTAGGTACGATTTACCCTAAAAGACATAAAAGCTTGCGTAATCGTACAGTTAGAAGTCAACATTCCGCCGATTACGCTATCGCTAATCGGCGCTACGCGGCCTTAAATTATCTTGTTAGTGAAAAAAGGAGGAACACTTAAGCGACGGTTTTATACTATCATCCGGTAAATCCCGAGGATCATTGTTGCGAAATTTGAACATGTTGAGTGCGGTATTTATATAAACTTCTTTCGCACAGGGGGCAGCGTGCCAATATCGCCAAAAATCAGTTGGTTTAGACCTATCCTTACCGGTATCTTTATTTTGGTAGCGTTCGCAGTTTACGGTGAGCCCGCCCATCTTTATAAAATGCCTATTATGGACAGCTATTTTTATAAGGTTGATCCGGACAAAATAAAATTGGAACATACTTGCTCCGTCTACGTTCCAGCCTATTCGCACGTATATCTGTCGGAAAGTCAAACTGCATCGCTTGGTATCACTCTCAGCATTCGCAACATCGATAGTAAACGGAAAATCTATATCACACAGGTCGAGTATTACGATACTCATGGCATGTTGACCGATACCCTTACCACCGGTTTGTTCGCCCTGGAACCGATGGCTACGGCTTCATATGTCATTGCCCAGGATGATATGCGCGGAGGAGTGGGCGCTAACTTTATAGTGCGTTGGGCTGGAGACAAACAGATGCATCCGCCCATTATCGAAGCCATTATGGTTGGCAATGTGGGGACCAAGGGTTATAGCTTCTCTTCTCGTGGCGAGAACATATCCTGTAACGAATAATCCCGCTATCGGCCAAGCGCGCACCGATAACACGATAACGTGCGCTTGACCTATAGACTGCTGCGGTCAGGCGGGTTTTGGCCGTTGCATAACGGTCGACTCAAGGCGTTCGAAATCAGGCTGGGGCGGTATCCGAATGGGTGGCTTTTTTTAAGCCAGTGTCAATGCCGGTTTCGATCGGCATACCCAGCAATCAAACGCTTTATTTCAGTTGGCAACAAGTCTGATTACCGGCATTTATCCGCGCCGCGCCGCGCCTCATTCAACATTTTCGATAGCAGGCGGCTGAGCCTGGAATACCTCCGCCACCAGCTCAAGTTGGGTGGCGAACTGCGGTAGCGCGGGAATTTTCCAGGCTTTTCCGACAAGACGAGACAATAAATTATTCAGCCAAGGACGATCCGATCTGGCATGGTGGATAATCACTCTATACGATTCGCCATCGTTGAAAACCGCGAAATCTTCCAGACAAACTTCTATAGTATCCTCTTCACCATATAAACGGGTTTGGACGTATACTTTTCGCGCGTCTATATCAAAATTAAACTCGGTTAATTCCGCAATGCCCTTAAGGACGATATTTGACACCCAAATAATCAAAAAATTGGGGGTCAGTTTTATGACCATTTTTAATAAGGCAGATTTAATACTCATTTTTTTCCTTTGTTCTTTTAATTAGCCATAATGATTAACGAATGCTACTCAAAGTAGCACAAAATTTGTGTACGCTTGGACTTGTTTCGTTTGCCCACCAATTACCTGCCGCTTATGAAAAAAATTCTACTTACCCTGCTGGCGATCATTCTGATTATCGAGGAATGGCTATGGGATGCATTGTCCGCATTCGGCCACGCCTTGGTGCGCTGGTTAAATCTGCAGCGCGTTGAACTATGGTTGAGCCAAACCCCACCCAATACCGCGCTCATCGCATTTTTGATTCCAATGTTGCTGATCATCCCGATCAACGCGGCCGTGCTGAATTTGCTGGTGCTGGGGCTGATTTTGAAAGCCCTGATGCTGGAAATTCTGGCAAAATTATTAGCCACCGTGATAGTCGCCAGGGTGTTTGCCCTAACCAAACCGCAATTACTTACCTTTCGCTATATATCACTGATGTACATCACCATCACCGCTTGGTTGAATTGGGCGCATCAAAAACTCGTCGAAACGGCCATTTATCAATCGGCCAAACGTTGGAAAGCTGAAGTCAAACTCAAATTTGCGGCCTGGTTACAATAATTATCCTGATTAGTCAGCGGCTTCAGTCAAAACAACAATGTCCGCCATGCACGGCAATCCCTACCGAAATGACGGCTTACGCAACGAGCCTTTTAATTAGCTGAAGCCGCCCTCGGCTTAATGCCGCCGCCCCGCCATCAGCTCGATCTCCTGGACGATTTCTTCCTGACGCAAACGATTGCGCCGCCTTTGCAGGTCCTCATAACCGTCATCCAAATGGCGCAAAGCATTTTCCATTTGCATCAGACGCATATGATTTTCGACCCGAATCGAGCATAACAATAGCGCCAACAGGCTGTGATACAAATAATGTTCGGCCACCCCGGCCGCCACTTCCGAGGGCGAAACCAAGGTCAAGGGCGGGTAGCCGGCACTTTCGGGCATGCAGGACAGTAGCGGCCATAAGCGTTGGCAGCGGGCGGCGTGATCGTCACGCACACAAACAATCACCCCGAATTCGGCGGGATCATCCAACCTTAACCCGGTAATGGCATCCAGGATACGATCGATAGCCGCCGAGGCATCCAGACCACTTTCGGCACCGGCTATGCCAATCAAATCATCGCCGTCCAGCAGACTCCGCAAGCGTTCGCCGACCAGAATGGTCGGACTGCCGGGTTGGGCTTGCTGGCGCCAAACCCGTATCAGGTCCTCGTTAAAACTACCGCAAAAACCGCGTCCCGAGCCCAACAACACCCAAATATCGTTTAGGCGAGTCTTCGCCGTCAGCCTGGAAACGGAGGTGGCCGGCAAAAAAGCCGACAATTCCTGCAAGGCCAAGGCCAGCGTGTCCATGACTTGCTGCTGGGCGGCTTCCCGTTTACCTATCCGTTTCAGCTCCGCCAGCGCAAAACTGCGCATCGCCCCCAAAATGCCGTTCAGTTCGTCATACAGCGCCAGTTTGGCTTCTATATCCTGGCGCTGACTCATTTCAAAACCAGCAATTGTTCGCGCAAGTAGGCCAGCCATTGCGGCTTGGGCGAATTCAGGCTGAGCGGACTTTCAACTAATGATTGCAGCAGTTTGCCTAGAATTACATTGACAGCCGCCGGCGCAATGCCCGCCAACAAGCCTTCGCTGTAAGCCAACAGCCAAGCCAAATGCGCTGATTCCGGCAAAGGCTCCAGCCTGTCCTGTTTTAATACTTCCCGCAGTAAACGCCCGCGCTGCAATTTTTCTTCCACACCGGATTCCAGCCGTGTACCGAAGCGGGCGAACAACTCCAGCTCCAGAAATTGCAGATAATCCAGCCGAATCCGCGCGGAAGCGGCTTTAATGGCGGCATGCTGGGCTTTGCCGCCGATCCGCGACACCGAGCGACCGATGTCGATGGCCGGCAACATCCCGGCGGCGAATAATTTACTGTCGAAATAAATCTGCCCGTCGGTAATGGAAATCAGGTTGGTCGGAATATAGGCCGACAGCTCGCCCTGGCGGGTTTCGATGATGGGCAAGGCGGTCATACTACCGCCACCGCTGCTGATGGACAACACCGTAGAACGTTCCAACAACCGCGAATGCAAATAAAAAATATCGCCCGGGTAGGCTTCCCTGCCCGGCGGACGCTGCAACAACAAAGACAACTCCCGGTAAGACTGTGCATGTCGGGTCAAATCATCATAGACAATCAAGGTATCCCGCCCCATGCGTAGCCAGTGTTCGGCAATCGCGCAACCGGAAAACGGCGCCAAGTAGCGAAACCCCGGTAAGGCGTTGGCTTCGGCCACCACTACCACCGTGTGCTCCAATGCGCCGGTCTGCCTCAGTGTTTCTATCACGCCGGCAATCGAGGCCCGGGTTTGTCCAATCATCACCATTACGCAGAGGATGTCCCGACCGCGCTGGTTGATCACCGCGTCCAGCGCCAGGGAACTTTTGCCCAAGCCATCGTCGCCTATGATCAGCTGCCGCTGTCCCTTACCGATCGGGATCAAGGCATCGACGATCTTGCAGCCGGTGTAGAGCGGCTGATTGACAAAGTCGCGCTCCAATATGGTAGGTGCCGCCGCTTCCAGCGGCGCATAATGGCGGAAATCCGCCGCGGGCAGACCATCCAGCGGCTTGCCCAAGGGATCGATCACCCGACCCAGCAAGACTTCGCCCACCCCTACTTCCAGCTTGCGTCCGATATGTTGGGCCGACATGCCGGCCGTCAAATCGTGAGTTTGCGACAACAAAATCGCCCCCAGCATATCCTTGCCCAGCTGAAACACTAGACCCGTGCTGCCATCATCGAAGCCGATCAGCTCGTCCAACTCCGCGGAGGGCAACCCGCGCACCCAGACAATGCCGTCACCGATCCCGGCCACGCAACCACGCTCGGATAAACGCAAGCCGAATCGGTAATCGGCAGGGATATTAAACATGTTGGTTCTGGCGGCGGAAAAAAGCCAGTTCGTCCAGCAAATTGGCATGCATCTGGCACTCGCCCACCACCACCCTGATACCGGCAATCAGGCTGGCGTCTTCTATAAAAACAGGTGCCAGGGTTTGCCCCGCGGCAGCGCTAAGCGCCTGTCCGATATCCGCCTGCAATTCCGTGTCCACGGCATGCGCAGCGCGTATTTCAACCATGGAGGCACTGATCAAGACTTGAGCCGCTTTGCGTAAGGTGGTTAACTCGGCTTCGTTCAATGCCTTTAAATCCGCTAAAAACACTTCAACGATAACCTGGGTCAAGGCCGGCGAGGCCAATCTGACCAACATCCGCGCCGCTTGTTTGTAAGCTTCGCCGGCGGCTTCCCGAATCAATGCGGATTCGTGCGCCGCGATGACCGCACCATCGCGGGCTTGCTTTTTAGCCGCTTCATCGAGCAGCGATTTTCTCAACTCGTCCAGGGCTTTGCCACGGGCTTGCTGCAGCTCGGCTTCCAGCTGATGACGACTGGCTTCATGCTCCCTGGCCCAGTCGGCCAATTGGGTTTGGTACTGCAACCGCAACGCTTCGGCTTCGTCGCGTAATTGTGCCGCGCGGGCGGTTTCGTCCTTGATGCGCTGCTGCCGCGCATCCAGACTGGCCATGACCGGCTTGTACAAAAACCGTTGCAATATCCACAGCAACACCAAAAAATTGATGACTTCCAGAAAGAAAGTCGTCCAGTCCAGTTGCATGGCAGTCATCCCGTTTGCAAGAAAATAAACCAGCGCCCAGCAATAACCAGGCGAATTTCAATTGTACACCCCACCATCTCCACCCATGAATCCAATATATACCGACTGAACCGAGCGTAAAAAAATGACCGGGTGGCTAAATGCCATACTCTCCGGGCCAGCGCCTCCAGCTCAAACGAAAACCGCAGATGTTGTCAGGAGACAAATTATCGGTTTACAATCACCCAAACCGTTAGATTCCGGAAAAAATTCAGTCGTCAAACAGACTGAGTTTTCCAAGGTTTTTGTTTTATAAAGCTCCCTGCCGCGATCAATTTTTTGGATCATGCATTGGCTGCTTACAACAATGATCGATTGCTCAAAGTCAAAACAACTTGAGCGTAATCGAGAACATAAATCGAGGAGCCAACATGAATGTACCTAATTCATTACCCGATCCACGCGGCTCTCAGCTGGAGCGGCGAAGCACAATGGAAAGACGCAAAGTGCCTTATGGCTTCGGTTCCTCGCAATGGCTGGAGCACATTAAAACGCATAATTCGGTAGCGCCTACAATGGACCGTCGCAAGCAAAATAGACGTAGCACTGAAATGAATCCCCGCCAGTGCCTGCAAAGATTGACCGAACTGCAGCATTACGCCAGCCACGCTACCGACCTGTCTCCCGATTTATTCAGCAGGGAAGAAATAAATTTGATCAAAATCATACTTACCGACCGAAGAAACTAACTTGTTGATCAAGCCTATTTTTTCGGTGAAATCAGCCAAAGTCGACCTGCAGTTTTACATCGCTTAACCCTTAAACCGCGGATTGCATCCCTGGCTATCTGCTAGTTGCCGGCACTACTTAAGAAATACTCCAGCAACGGATTCCTGAATAACACGATCAAGGCGATCACCAGGCAATAAATCGCCAACGACTCGATCATGGCCAGGCCGATGAACAAGGTGCGGGTGATGGTCTTTTCCGCTTCCGGCTGCCGGGCCAGGGCTTCCAGCGCGCTGGCGATAGCCCGACCCATGGCGACGGCCGGCAACATGGTGCCCAGGGCAATCACCAGCCCGGCCACGCCGGTGGAAATCATGCTGAATAAATGCAGCTCATTCATAAACGTTCCTCGCGATTAACAGAATCCGGCTCGCTGGACTCCAAAGCGCCGGCGATGTAAATCAAGGCCAGCATGCCGAAAATGTAGGCTTGAATCACCGCTTCGACCACATGCAGCATCAATAAGGGTACCGGCACCAGAAAACCGGCAATCAGCAACACCAGCAAAGCCGCCATTTCCAGGCTCATCATGTTGCCGAACAAACGAATCGCCAAAGCCAGGGTACGGGTAATTTCGCTGATGATATGAAACGGCAGCAAAATGACGCTGGGTTGACAGTAATGTTTGAGATGCCCGACCAATCCGTGCGCGCGTATTCCGTACCAATGGGTGGACAGAAACACCAGCGCTGCCAGCGCAGCGGTAGCGGACAAATCCTGGGTCGGCGCATGCATTTCCGGTAACAAACCCACCAGATTGGCGACCAACACAAATAACCACAGCGTGGCGACAAACGGCAGCACCTGCCGCACGGCGGTGGCCGGCACCACTTCGGCAACCGCCGCTTCGATGGTGACCAAAATCGCTTCCAGGGCATTTTGCAGACTCGACGGTTTTTGATGCCCGGACAAACGCAACAACAGCGCCAACAGCGCAAATCCCAGCATGATCAACCAGGTGGTGATAACCGTGTTGCTGATTACCCAACTCCCCAGCCGCCATACCAAGCCTTCTGTCTCTTGATTCATAATGTCTCAATGCCTCTGAATAAAGCGAAACACATTGTAGCCGCCGGTGACGATACCCAGCACTATCAGACTGACCGTCCAGCGCACCGAATAACCGGCCGCCAGGGTATCCAGCCAACGTCCTAAATAAGCCCCCAGTACAATCGGCGTCACGAACAACAGGCCCAGCGTGCCGCCGTAAAACAGCATGCCTATCCAGCTGGCCGGCTGGTTTTCCTTTTTGATCAACCGGTTAACGTCGCGTCGGGTTTTTTCCAGCAAGCTGTGTCGATCACGCATTTTTAAACGCCCCCATGCAAACTCAACTCGGCCAGCCGACGCACCAGGGATTTTTCGATTTGCGACAGCGTCAAGCGGGCCGCATGCACTTGCGAGTCGGTTCTGGCCAATTCGTCGCTCAATTGTTGGCAGATTTCATCCCGCTTGTCACCGACAAAATACCGCACCGTGCAAATCGACAGGCAATTGTCGGCAAACCGGCATACCCCGCCCGGCAAGGCCAGATAATACCAACGCTGCTCGGCATCGCAAAAGCGGGCCAAACCCTGTCTTAACAGCACGATCAACGGCGCGTGCCCGGCCAACACCGCAAAACCGCCCTCTTCGTCGGCGCCGATAAACCGAGTCACCGCACTGAAAGTCTGGCTGTTTTGACTGTCCAGCAGGCGTAATTCAAACGTGTTCATACCGGCATGGCCCCTTTCATGTAACAGTCGGCTTCCGGCAGCTGGTCGTATTTACCGTCGATAAAGGCCTCGCAATCGCCGATGGTCCGGCTCAGCGGCACCCGCACCCCCGGCATGCCGGTGTGGTCGGCCACCGTATTGAACGGCTGGGTCAGATAGTGCTGCAAACGGCGGGCCCGCTCGACGATTTTGCGGTCTTCCGGCGACAGCTCTTCGATGCCCAGCATGGCAATGATGTCTTCCAGCTCCCGATAGCGGGCCAAGTGCTCGCGCACCGCCAGCGCCACCTGATAATGCTGGTCGCCGATGATACGGTGATCAATCATGCGACTGCTGGAGCGCAAGGGATCTATGGCCGGATAAATGCCTTTGGCGGCCTGTTGCCGCGACAGAATCACCACGCTGTCCAGATGCCCCAGTATAGTGGCGACCGCCGGATCGGACATATCGTCCGCCGGCACGTAAACCGCCTGTACCGAGGTAATAGCGCCGGATTTGGTGGAGACGATGCGTTCTTCAAGGGATGCCACTTCGGTCAACAAGGTGGGCTGATAGCCCATGGTAGCCGGCATACGCCCCAGCAAGCCGGAAATTTCGCTGCCGGCCTGTACAAATCTGAAAATATTGTCCATTAAAAACAGTACTTCGGTTTCCAGGGTATCGCGCAAATACTCGGCATAGGTTAAGGCGGTATAACCGACGTGATAACGCACGCCGGGCGATTCGTCCATTTGCCCGAATACCAGCAAAGCCTTGGCCAACACACCGGCAGCGGTCATTTCGTGCCACAGCTCATGGCCTTCCCGCATTCTTTCGCCGACCCCGGCATATACCGACACGCCTTGCATGCCGGCGCTGACTGAATGCATGAATTCCATCATCAACACCGTCTTGCCGACCCCGGCGCCGCCGAACAAACCGGTCTTGCCGCCGCGCACGAACGGGCACAACAAATCGATGACTTTAATACCGGTTTCCAGGATTTGCGTGGAGGGCAAGGTATCCGACAATAGCGGCGGCAAGGCCAGAATATTGCGGTACTGCGCGTTCGGCAGGCTGGCCCCGCCATCCAGCGGGTCGCCAAACACATTCAACATGCGGCCCAGACAAGACGCATCCACCGGCACATGCAAGGGTGCGCCGCGATCGTACACCGCCATGCCGCGATGAATGCCGGACACGGCATGCAAGGCAATGGCCCGAATCAAACCCGGCTCCAGATGCTGATACACCACCAGCACATAACGGCTAATCTTGTTGCGGACATCCAAGGCTTGGCCGATCGGCGGCAGATATTGGCAGCGCACGTCGATCACCGGCCCTTGGGCGGTTTCTATCCAGCCGACCGGATCGGTTGACGCTTCAGCCGTTATCATCTGATTCCGCGCTCACGGACGTTGCCGGTTCATAGTTCAACAATAGCGGCCTTTTGACGTGATGCGATATAAACACTTTACTGACCCGGCTAACCACGTCGGTTTGAAAATCCTTTTCGTATTTCACATCCAGTACATAGGCCTTGGCCATCAGTTTCAAGGCCAGATTGTGCCCCAGCACCACTTCGGCGACCACGATTTTGACCGGTTTGGCCAAGTACACGAAACGACTGGTGACCACGGTTTCGTACAACAATCGCCGAGCGGTCTCCAAATCCGCGTCCAATGCGATATGAAACGGCATCACCACCATCATATCCAACGAACCGGCATTGCCGGACGACACCACATCGCTGATGAAACGGGCGTTGGGAATGGTGACCAGATTATCGTCCAAGGTCACCAGCTTGACCGAGCGTAACCCGATGCTCTTGATTTCGCCGTAGGTATCGGCAAATTGCACTCGGTCGCCGACCAAAAACGGCCGATCGAATAGCAGGGTCAAACCCGCCACCAACGAAGCGACCAAGTCTTTCAGAGACAAACCGATCGCCACTGCCGCGCCGCCGCCCAACGCCAACAATATTTCCTTGGCCGGGCTCAAGGCCACGTAAATCAGCAGACTGCCGCCAAAGATATACACGCAAAAATTCAGGGTGGTGACAATTTGCAAAAACAATAACCGCCGGGACGGAAAATAATCCGAGGCCCTATCGGCCAGCCGCTTAAACAAGCCGGCCGTAAACACCAGCACCGCCATCCCAAGCAGAAGAAACAGCGCTCGCCATGCTTCAAACTTCAGCATGGCATCCCAAATTTCGCTCATGTTTTGTTCATTCATATAGACAATGCTTGGCTTGTAAATAACGCACCACGGGATAGTGGTAAAGCACCGACAAACGGTATACGGTGTCCTGGCAATCCAACAGCTTCATGCGCCGCCCTTCGTCCAAAACCGGTTTTACCACGCCTTCCGGCAGTTGAGTGGTGGCCAGCAATTGCGGCAAGGTAATATTTTCGTGCAGGGCGATGCTGGCGAAAACGAACAAACTATCGTCCGATAAATCGCCCAGCATCGAGGTATCGGGATCTTCCGGCAAACCCACCCGCAAGGATTGCTCGGCCACCTGCCGCAAGGCCGACAACCACAAATAAACCGCCAGACGCGGATTACCGCGCGCCTGCTGCCAAAGCAGATTGAAAAAACGGTTTTCGATGTAGGTAACATGACTGGAATAGCTCTGGCTGCCCGCCGCCTGAATAATGTCGTCGTAAGACAATCGATAGCCGGTTTTTTCGTGCATTTTTAAAATCAGGCTTTGCACGGCCTTTTCGCTCCATGGCTTTAAGTGATACACCTCACCGAAATACTGATGCCGGCCATTAACGCTGTTGAGATAATTCCAGGCATGGTGGTTGAAAGTCAAACACCAAAACAACTTGTGCGACGATTGGGTCATCAAGGACAACAGGGTCTTAAACCCTTCGAAGCCGCCCTGGGTCGATAAAAACAAATTGTGAGCATCGTCGATAAACAATACGGTCTGGCTGCCGACCATTTCCGCGGTTAGCGCCGTTTCCTTGCCGGATAAACCGAGACCGAGCGCCTCGCCCAACAACGCCAATACCTGTTTACGAGTGGTTAGCTTTTTCGGCACCGCCACCCGCAACACCCGGTCGGCCTGGAACGATTGCTCCAGATACTCCAGCAGACAGGTTTTTCCGATGCCTTTATGCCCTACAATCGCCAGGGAATGCACCCAACTGTTACCCTCCCGCCAACCGTTCAACAAGGCATGAATCTCCTCCAGCCCCTCCATGGCCGGTGGCTGTAATTGTTCGGCGGAAGCCACGCCGGCAAACACATAGCCTTGCCGGTATTCAGCCGGTAGCGTGGCCTGAATAACCTCCTTACGTTTATCCAGGCCGCTTTCCAGTTGCAGGCGAAATACTTCCGCTGCAATGCGGCGCACAAATTCGAACCGGCTCAACCAATTACGAACAATCCGCAACACCAGCATCACCAACAGCACGGCAAACCCCGGCAGCGCGGCAAACAACGCCCAGCGGCTGACACAGGCCTTGGCGAATCGTTCGCCCAAAAATCCCGGCAAAAACCGCTTCAAGGCTTCGGCGACGATAACCCGCCATTGATAAGCCAGCCCCATGGCCAGCAACACCCCCAGATAACTAAAAGCTTGAATCGAAAAGTGATATACCAAGCCGCGGCGAATCAGGCTCTCGATGGCAAACATCAGCGAGAAAATCAGCAGGGCCAGTATCCCCAGCGCCTTGGCGGCCAGATTGACTTCCCGACGCAAACCGGCAAATTTTGCCGGATTGACATGCTTGTTCAACCACATGAAATCGCATTGCATCAATTGCCGAAACAAGCGGTAATAAAGGTAATATTTAAGATAGTTCAGCGGTATCGCCAGTTCGGCGAACAAGGTAATAGCCAGCAAATGCTGTCCGGCATACACGGCCAACAGCATCAAAAGCCAAGCCGAATACGGCTGAATTTTTTGTATCGCCAGGGCCAGGTGTATGGCATTGGGCTGTCTGCGGCTGCGGCGGACCAGTTGTACCCGCAGCAGATCCAGCCGATACGACATCACCTTACTCACTAGCCAGACCAGCCAGGGTATCAATAGAAAACCCAGCAACATCATCGCGTCGAAACCGATTTCAGCAACGCCTTCCCAGCCTTCCCTCAACCGCTGCTGGATATCCAGCCAACGCAAATAAAAGGTCGCCATCCAGCGATAAGGCACAATGGCAATTTCCCGTTCCAGGTCTTTCAATAAATCCAGCGAAAACCTTAAAGGCTGATTATCGTGCCGATCCAGCAGCACATTCAATAATTGAGAGCGTATCTCCCCGCTTTGCAGCAATACCCGGTAATGCAGATCGACGCTTTGTTGCAGTCGGCTGCCGATTTTATCCTGCAACAAATCCCGGGTGGCCTGGGTTTCCAGATAGGCCGCTTGATAGCGTTTGGCTTCCGGGGTATCGGCCAGCTGCTTGACCAAGCTACCGGCAAAATCCGGCATGACCGGTAATGCCATGGCAAAGCGCCCGGAAACCACCCGCGGGGTTTTATCCACCAGCTCGCGCCAAATCAGCAAGGACTTGTCGTATTGCAGTTCCAGTAGATGAATCGGTGTGGGCTGCAGCAGGTATTTGCCGATTTCGGCCAATTTCTCCGAGGTTTGTTGATAAAAAACCGCCTGTTTTTCCAGATAGCCTACCCATTTGACTTGCAGGGCGGTTAATTCGCCGCGGGTTCTTTCCAACTCCGCGCGTACCGAGGCCAATTCCGACATCTCCCCGCTTTCCGCCGTCAACACCTGCTGCTCTACTTTGGCCAGCACCACCGCGGATTGCTTTTGATCCTGGATCGCCGAGCGGTGTTCCTGTTGCAGCTGGCTAATGACGCCGGCTTGCTCGGTGGCTTCAATTTGCGGATGTAAAATTGCCGCCCGCTTCTCGGTGGGTAATTGCAGAAACTGCAAACGTAGCCGGGCAATATCCTGCAATAAAGCGTGTAATTGCCGGAAATCGTCCTGTAGATTTTGCTGCGCCAGACACGGCAACAACGGATCGGCTGGCGCGCCGGCATCGACCGCGGCCAGCGACTGCCGCAATTCCTCGGCCCGTTGGGCGACTTTGCCGGCATCGTTCAAATCAATCACGAATAAGGCCGACAAGGGCAGATCGGCAATACTCCTGCCAGCCGCGAAACTTTCCAGGCCGGCCTTGATTTTTAGCAGATTATCGCGGCGTGTTTCCCACTCACGCATCAGTTCCGCTTTGTCGGCGCAGGCCGAAATCGGCGCTTGCGCATGAACCGCAGAACAACACAATAACAACACCAGCCACAATGCCGCCCCACGCCATAATCCCGGGCTACGGGCCAAATGCCCGGAGAACAAATTCATCTGTACATCCCTCCCGGGGTAAGCATGGTGAACGGCCCGGCATTATCCGCACCGGACCCTGCGATTAACTGTGCAGTAAGCGAAGACTGGAGTTTAACGACAATGGTTTCAATACGTCGAATAAATCGCGAATCTCCAACCTTGCTAAAGCATCCGCCAATTGACGATAAAAATACAACAAAATCGCACAAATCAGGAAAACTCAAATAACGGGGACGCCAACTCGGCCATTTCAGTCGTAAATATCGGCTGTCTGGAAATCTATTTGCCATTAAGCGCGAGCCGTCAACGCGCAAAAAATCAGCGACAAACCGCCCGGTTCAAGGGATGAGTGGTCCGATTTCAAGATTCGCGGCGGCGAACCCTTGCCGCGCTCAAAGGGATGCTTTGATTAACGCGACAAATTCGTCCGCGCTAACCGCGGGACTTTTGTAGTAACCCTGGTAAAAATCACAGCCTTGTTCTTTAAGAAAGTTAAGCTGCGCTTCGGTTTCCACCCCTTCGGCCAGTACTTTCAACCTTAGGGTATGCGCCATGCCGATGATGGCGGAGGCAATTTCTTTATCGTCTTCCAGTTGCGGAATATCGTCGATAAACGACTTATCGATTTTCAGGATATCCAAAGGAAAGCGTTTCAGATACGCCAAGGAAGAGTAACCGGTACCGAAATCGTCAATCGCCAGGCGAATACCCAACATCCGTAGCGCGCTGAGAATCCGCACGGCTTCGCTTTCCCTTGTCATCAGAGTACTTTCGGTGAGTTCCAACTCCAGGCATTCGGCCGGAAAACGGGTTTCCTTGAGGATGTTCGTCACACTGGCAACAATATCGCCGTGTCGAAATTGATGAGGCGATAGATTGACGGCCAACCTGAGCGGCGGAACACCGGCCTCGATCCAAACTTGACCTTGGCTACACGCTTTTAATAGCGCCCATTCGCCGATCTCGCAAATCAAGCCCGTTTCCTCGGCCACGGGAATAAACTGACTGGGCGGTATCTCGCCTTCGTCGGATTGATACCAACGCAGCAGGACCTCGGCGCCAATAATCGCCCCGCTAGCGAAGTCTACCTGGGGTTGGTAATAAACCTGTAATTCCTGTTTGATTATGGCTCGACGCAATAGCGATTCCAGATTAATACGCCGCTTGGAGGCTTCGGTCAATGCTTCGGAAAAATATTTGTAATTGCCCCGGCCATCCGCTTTTGCGAGATAAAGAGCCGCATCCGCATGCTGAAGCAGCTCCTCCGAGGTCTGGCCGTGGCCTGGAAACAAGCTGATACCGATACTGGCGCCGATACGAACTTCCGCTCCGTTGGACAAATACCAGGGATCGCTTAAAGCTTCGATAATCTCGTTGGCCACCAGCGCAGCATCCTGGGGATGAGACAAGTCTTCCAGCAACAAGGCGAATTCATCGCCGCCCAGACGCGTCACGGTATCAACGCCGCGTAGCCGACTGGTCAAGCGTGCGGCTACCTGTTGCAACAACTCGTCGCCGGCCAAATGACCGAAGCTGTCATTGACGTCCTTGAATCGATCCAAATCCAGCATCAATAGCGCCGCCGATTTGCGATCGCGACTGGATACTTCGATGCAGTGTCCCAAGCGAGCACACAACAACAGCCGATTCGGCAAGTTGGTCAAGGGGTCATGGTGCGCCAAGTGATCCAGGCGATTAACGGCATTCTTGAGCTGGGAAATATCGGAAAACACACTCACATAATGCGTCACCTGTTGGTATTCGTTGCATACCGCGCTGATACTGAGCAATTGTGGATAAACCTCCCCATTCTTGCGCCGGTTCCAGATTTCGCCTTGCCAATAACCCGTGTCGTTGATGTCGGACCACATGGTCTTATAAAAACCCTCGTCCTGACGGCCTGATTTGAGGAGTTGCGGCGATTGACCTAGAACCTCATCCGCTGAATAACCGGTCAGCTGGCAAAAGGCCCGGTTGACAACCAAAATTCGGGTTTCGGCATCCGTCACCATCACCCCTTCCCGGGCGGACTCGAACATGGCCGCGGCCTGGCGCAAGTAGTCGTCATTGGCTTTTTGTTCGCTGATATCGCTCACCACCACCCGAAATAGCTGGCCATTTTCCGTCTCCGCCGCCCGGTTCATTTCCAATCGCACCCAGAATAACGCCCCATCCGCTTTGGTTAAATGTAATTGCAAAACTTGCGGTTCGCCTGTTTCCGCCAGTTTTTTTCGGTGTAGATAATAATTGTCCTGATCGCTAGCCGAAACAAATTCTGTCAGTGTCTTTTTGAGCAAGGCTTTGCGGGTAATGCCCAGCAGGGTAGTCGCCGTTAGATTGGCATTCAGGATGCTGCCGCTGTCGTTGATGGTGAGATAACCAACCGGCGCTAATTCGTATAAATCGAAATAGCTGGCCCAGGATTTCTCCAGTTCGTCCTGAGCGTGCCGGAGATTCTCATAAAGCATTTCCAGCTCGATCTGATGCACCTGTAATTCGTGCAGCAGCTTTTTATCGTCGCTTGGGGTTGTCGGCATGGCTTCCGGCTTGGCAATCAGCTGTTGTTCAGCCGCTTTGCGCAATTCCGCGACCTCAATCGCACTGAAATCTTGCCGATCAGCCATCGTAACTCTCCATCAGATGTAATGATTAAGCATCATGGTCGACAATGTTGCGATGACCACGCCGGGATATCGGCTAGACGCCTAGGGTCAATTTAAAACTAAAGCGACTCCCTTTCTCTGGGATACTGCTAACACAACACTGACTATTCATCAGCTGCAATAGCCGCTGACTAATGGCTAAACCGAGCCCGGTACCGCCAAAGCGACGCGAAATCGTACCGTCGACTTGACTGAATGGTTGGAATAGCTTGCCTGCATCCGGCGCGGAAATACCGATACCGCTGTCTTCCACGCTAAATTCCAGAACCACCAGATCCGTTTTTGCTTCAAGCATCTCCACCCTTAGCCGTATCTCGCCCTGCTGGGTAAATTTAATCGCATTACCAAGCAGATTGCTCAGAATCCGCTGAATAATGCGCCCATCGCCGACCAGGCTTTTAGGGATATCGGCGCCAACTTCAAGCGTGAATGCCAGCTGCTTTTGCAGGGCTTGCAAGGCAAACAAGCCACGCAGGTTATTCAGCATCTCAGCCAGCTCGAAAGGCACTGTTTCGATAGCCATACAACCCGATTCGATTTTCGATAAATCCAGAATATTGTTGACGATATCCAGCAAATTATGGGTGGCGCTGCTCATGTATTCCAGGTATTGATGCACTTTCGGCGATACATCCTGGCACATTATCAACTCGGAAATACCCACAATGGCGTTCATCGGCGTGCGTATCTCGTGATTCATGTTGGCTATAAACTCCGATTTCAAGCGTTCATTAGTTTCCGCTTGCAGTTTGGCCGCCAATAGCAGCTGTTCGGACTGCTTGTTTAGCGTGATATCGCTAATCACGACGCGAAACACCTCCCGGCCTTCTAGCGCTTTGGTTTGATTGGTTTCCAACCTGGCCCAGAATTCAACGCCGTCCGCCTTGCATAAATGTAACTCGGTAACCCCCGGCAAATCGCTAGTCATCAACTGCTTACGGTGCAAGTAGTATAGATCCTGATCGGCGGCACGAATAAAATCGGTAATGGACCGCTCGATCAAAGCACTGCGCGATACCCCCAGCAGCCGACAGGCCGTCAGATTGGCCTGCTGAATCACGCCCAGCTCATCCAAAGTAAGATAGCCAACCGGCGCCTGATCATACAAAGCGAAATAGCGCGCTCGCGACGTTTCCAAGGCTATTTGGGTCTGTTTCAGATCCTCGTTCTGCATTTCCAGTTCTATCTGGTGTACATGCAACTCGTGGAACAACCACTGCGCCGTTTCCGGCGAAGGCGAACCGGATATCCTCGGAACCGATTTTGAATATTTTTGCAGGGTAGTCTCGGCCTTGACACGCAGTTGTTCAGCCTGCGTCGATTGCATTGGCGCGAACGGATCTTCGATTAGCGTTACTGCTTTTTGTTGAGTATCGCTTTGCGATGCCGCGCTGTCGGGCACGGCATCCGGGTGATTTGCGGCATCTGTTTTTTTCATGCCTACCGCCCCCGCAGTTGCGCTTCCAGTTTTTTGGTTTCGGTTATATCAATAAAGGTAATCACCACGCCGTCTATCACATTGTCCTGCGTTCGGTACGGCATGACCCGCACCTTGAACCAGCGGTCGTCGCGAGTTCTGACTTGTTTTTCCACAAACACCAGGGTGCTCAGCACATCCTGCGCATCCTGATGTAATTGCGGATAATCAAGATCGGTGACGATATCGGACAGCGGCCGCCCCAGATCCCCGGCAATCAGTTTGAACAGATGCGTGGTATGGCTGGTAAAGCGACGGATATTGAGCTTATTGTCCAGAAAAACCGTGGCAATCTCCATGCTGTTGAGCAGGTTCTTCATGTCGTTGTTTACCCAGGACAGATCCGTCACCTTAGCGTGCAGCTCGGCGTTCACGGTTTGTAATTCTTCGTTCATGGACTGCATTTCTTCCTTGGAAGTGGTCAATTCCTCGTTAGTGGATTGCAATTCTTCATTGGTCGATTGCAACTCTTCATTCGAGGATTTAAGTTCTTCCTGGGAAGATTGTGCTTCTTCCCGCAGACTTTGGTTTTCTTCACGAGCTTTTTGCAACTCGTCCAGTGCGGCCTGCAGTTCGACATTCGGCGAGTGCGAGCCGCGTTTTCTGGATTTCGGCGTTGCCACATCGGTAAATGTGATCAATAGCATACCCTTTAAGGTTTCGGGTATGTCGATAGCTTGCACGGTAAGGTTGATTATTTGGCTGCCGCCGTTGGTACCTAACGTCAAGCCGGACAATACCACCGCTTCGGTTTGCTGTTGGGCCAGTCTGAGAGCGTTGGGAAGTTCATGGCGTAATCCTTCGCGGGCCATGGGGTAAATATTCAAATTAGCTTTGCCCGCGGCGGGTTCCAGGTACTTTCCGGTCCGACCGTGAATATACAGAATATCGCCTTCGGCATTGACCAATACCGCGGCGGGCGAATAGTGCAGCAATAACAACTGCTCTACCTGATGTTGCATATTCAGGATGGTTTTGGGTGCGGAGATGTCTGACTGGATCATGGCGGCGACGGGAAAGTATTTGGGCGGGAATTCGATATCCGCATAGGGCAAAGCGTGATCGCTGCGACGATACAGCCGCGAATGGCTATCGATGACTGTAAACAAGTCGGTAAAATTACTGATCGTCTCGGCATTGCCGAGCAACAAAATCCCATGCGCGGTCAGCGCATAATGAAACAGCGGCATCAGCTTCTTCTGGCACGCCGCATCTAAATAAATCAGCAGATTCCGGCAGCAGAGCAGATCGAGCTTGGTGAACGGCGGATCCATGATGATGTTTTGCTGGGCAAAAATCACCATTTCGCGGATCTCCTTGCTGATCCGATAACCATTGCCTTCGGCAACAAAAAAACGATCGAGCCGCTCCGGCGAAACATCGGCGGCGATGGCGGCGGGATAGCAGCCTTGTCGGGCTTTTTCGATCGCATCGGCGTCGAGATCGGTGGCAAAAACCTGCAATCTGAAGCGGTGCTCAAGACTGCTTTGGGTTAAGACTTCTTTAAACACCATGGCCAGCGAATAAGCCTCTTCGCCGGTCGAGCAGGCCGATACCCAAGCCCGTAACTGTTTGCCCTTGGGATATTCGGCCAGCAATGCCGGGATGGCATGACTTTTAAGTTGCTCCCATACCACAGTATCTCTAAAGAAATTGGTAACACCGATCAGCAGTTCCTTGAACAACAGATCCTGCTCTTGGAGGTTTTCGCGCAGATACCGCGCATAGTGAGAAATGGCGTCGATCTGATGCAAGCCCATGCGCCGTTCGATACGGCGATAAAGGGTGTTTTTCTTGTAGTAGGCAAAGTCGTTGCCCGTGCGTGCGCGCAACAATACGATGATTTGTTCCAGCGCGCTTTGCGACTTAAGCGCCAAAACGGGTTCGGCAAGCGCATACCCGCCGCGTCGACTTTGCTTGAGGCAGACGGCTATTTTCTCCCAAAGTGCGTCCGCAGGCGCGACAATATCCGCCAATCCCGCATCAATCGCACTGTGCGGCATGGCATCGAATTTAGCGGAATCCGGCGCTTGCACTAGCGCCAGTCCTGCATGTTCCTTGACGGCACGCAAACCCAGCGTACCGTCGGACCCCATACCCGACAAAATCACCCCAATGGCTCGCTCATGCTGATCGTCCGCCAGCGCCCGGAAGAATAAATCGATGGGTAGCCGCAAACCGCGTGGCGCGACGGGATCGAGCAAATATAGCTTGCCCTGGGCAATGGATAAATCCTTATTGGAAGGAATCACATAGACGCAGCCGGCCTTGACCTTTACACCGTCCTCGGCCTGGGCGACCTTCATCGGCGTCAAGCGCTGCAACAACTCCGGCAGAATACCTTGGTAAGTGGGGTCAAGATGTTGAATGACGACAAAACCAACTCCGCAGTCCGCTGGAACAGGAGTAAAGAATTGTTCCAACGCTTCCAATCCCCCGGCCGATGTCCCTATGGCAATAATTCTTGGTATGCTATTTGCTTTCATGGATATCGGCTTGGCGGAAGCTAACTCTGAAAAATTATGAAGATACCACAGGCTAAATCTAAACTGGCTGGCCGGGTTGCAGCCATCATTACTTAAATGCGCCGGCTATTCAAGGCTTTCAGCGTTGCTGTTGTCATCTTTAAAAACCGAACCCTCGGTTCATGTTGGCCGATGCCCTGGCGCGAAGCGAACACTATCCGAGTCGGAACAACAAATCATCTCCGCCGCGTTTTAGGTATGATTAGGCATTCACTTATTCGTATGGATATTGCCTATGAGCCTTCAGACCTTGTTGTCACAACATCGAGTGCATCTTCCGGATACGCTGCATAGCCTTGCCGAATCCATTTGCCGGCAACTGGATGAAAAATTATCAGCCGCTGATTTGACCGTTTTTGCCGACGACACTTTTGCCAATTCGGTATTGAAAGTCTGTTGCTGCAGTCAATTTGTCCGTGAAAGCTGGCTCCGCGACCCCGGCCTGTTGCCTGACTTGGTGACGAGCGGTACCTTATTTTCCAGTAACCGCAATCAATGTTATCGGCCTGATTTGCAAAATAAACCCGCCGACACCGAAGCCGCTTTGGCCAAACAGTTGCGGCAATTCCGCCGCCGGGAAATGGTGCGCATCGCCTGGCGCGATCTGGCCGGCTGGTCGGACCTGGATGAAACCCTGACGGACTTGACCGCCCTGGCGGAGGCCTGCATTCAAACCGCGCTGGATTTTTTCTACCAACAAGCCTGCAAGCGCTGGGGCACGCCCAGATTAAGCAACGGCACGCCGTTTAATATCGTGGTGCTGGGCATGGGCAAACTGGGTGCCTGGGAATTGAACTATTCCTCGGATATCGACCTGATTTTCGCTTATGCCGAAGATGGCCTGCTGACCGAGAAAAAAGAAATCAGTTACGGCGAATTTTTTACTCGTATCTGTCGCTCGCTGATCAAAATGCTGGACGAAACCACCATGGACGGTTTTGTGTTTCGTACCGACGTGCGTCTGCGTCCCTTCGGCGACAGCGGTCCTTTGATCATGACCTTCGACGGCATGGAGAACTATTATCTAACCCAGGCCCGCGAATGGGAACGTTACGCCATGATTAAAGCCCGCCAGGTGGCCGGCGACTTCGAAACCGGCAAACAGTTGGCGGCATTAATCAAACCATTCGTGTACCGGCGTTACCTGGATTACGGCGCCTTCGAGGAGCTGCGCTCCCTGAAATTCCAGATCATGCAGGAATTACAACGCAAGGATCGGCTGGACAACATCAAACTCGGCCCCGGCGGTATCCGCGAGGTGGAGTTTATTGGCCAGGCCTTTCAATTGATCCGCGGCGGCCAGGAACACGCGCTACAGCAGCGCGAAATTCAGGTGATACTTAGCGTGCTGGACGAGCTGGAGTTAATGCGGGAGGACGACGTGGCCAGCCTGAAATTCGCCTATCGCTTCCTGCGCCGGGTGGAAAACCACATCCAGCAATATCAGGATAGGCAATCCCACGATTTGCCGCAGCAAGACTTGGTACAGGAGATTCTGGCCTATTCGCTGGACTTTGAAGACTGGGACAGTTTCAAACAGGAACTGGATAAGGTTCGCCACAGCGTTCAAGCCATCTTCGACCAAGTGTTTTCACTCAGCGAACAAGATAATCAGCATCAAGCCGCCCGGCTGATCTGGACCGGCGTCGACGAAGAACAATCCCTGGTAAATTTGGTCGATTACGGTTTTGCCGACCCGCAGGCCATTTACACCGCCTTGCAGGATTTCAAAACCTCACACCATGTCAAACGCATGACCCGCAAGGGCGCCGGCGTGCTGGACAGAGTGATGCCGCTGTTAATCGACCGGGTGCCTTACGTCGAAAACCGCGACATTACCCTGAACCGCATTTTGCGCTTATTCGAAACAGTGGCCGGTCGGAATGTGTACTTATCCTTGTTGGTCGAAAATCCCGATGCGCTCACCTTGTTGATCACCCTGGCGGCCGCCAGCCCCTGGATTTGCGAATTCATGGCCGAGTATCCGATTTTGTTCGACGAATTGCTGGATCCGCGCAGCTTGTTCGAACCGCTGCAAAAAGCCGATTTATGCCGGGATTTGCAGCGCGAACTGGACAAAGTCGACAATGGCGACGGCGAACAGCTCATGATCGTTTTGCGCCAGTTTAAGCATCAAAATCTGTTGCGGGTGGCTGCCGCCGATATCATGGGCGTTGTGCCGGTGATGATAGTCAGCGATTATTTAACCTGGATCGCCGAAGCCATTCTGGAACAAGTACTGGAACGAGCCTGGCGGATACTCACCGACAAACACGGCTGCCCGCCCGGCACCCAAGCCGATAAAGCCGGCGGTTTCGCCATTGTCGCCTTCGGAAAATTCGGCGGTATCGAACTGGGTTACGCGTCCGATCTGGATTTGGTGTTTTTATATGACTGCGCGGACGGCAATGCCATGACCGGCGGCGAAAAACCCATCAACAGCGGCCAGTTTTACTTGCGGCTGGGGCAAAAGATACGTCACATTCTGGATACCAAAATGCTGTCCGGCGTCTTATACGAGTGCGACTTGCGGCTGCGGCCCAACGGCGACTCCGGTTTGCTGGTCACCCACATTAATCAATACGAAAACTATCTGCGCGACCAGGCCTGGACCTGGGAACACCAAGCCCTGGTAAGGGGCCGCTTCGTAACCGGCGATCCGGCGATTAAAGCCGAATACGAAACCATCCGAACCCGCATCCTGTCCCTGCCGCGTGATGTGGGGGCCTTGAAACAACAAGTGCGGGAGATGCGGGAAAAAATGCGCGAACATCTGGACAGCTCCGGTTCCGGTACGTTCGACTTGAAACAAAGTAAAGGCGGCATCGCCGATATCGAGTTTATCGTGCAATACGGTGTGTTGGCCGAAACCGCCAACAACCCCGCTCTGGCCACCTATACCGACAACGTACGTTTGCTGCAGGGTTTGGCCGCGCACGGCTTTATCAATGCCGATGACGCCGCGCTACTAAAAAAAGCCTATATTAGCTATCGCAACTACGGCCATCATCAAGTGTTGCAGGGTGAAAGTGCCACCGCCAGCGATGCCGAGTTCATTGAACTGCGCGCGCAAGTGGACAGAATCTGGCAGGCTTTTATGGAATAACCGCCGTATAAGATTACCGAATCGAACCGTCTCAAACCGGCTGGGTTGCAGGGTAATTTGCGACGTATTTATCGAACCACGCTATCTTCTAAAGTATTAGGGCCATTAAAGCGACGATAACAACCGTAAGTATCGACAGGTTGAGGTTGACACGTTCGATTGCGCTATGGTTTTGTAGCTAACGTTGTTGGTCGGCAGTTTTAACGCAAGCAACAGTCTTGCAGGAGTAATCGCCATGAAAACGATACACGCGGAAAATCATCGTCGTCCCCGGCAAGTATGTTTGACAGCCTTGCTTTGCGGGTTATTGTGCGGCGGCGTCTTTGCGGATACGCAGACACTGCGGTTACAAGTGCTGGGTTCCGGCGGGCCGGAGTTGTCGGACCGGCGCGCGTCCAGCTCTTATTTGCTTAGCCTGGATGGCAAAGCCAGCATATTGCTGGATACGGGGCCGGGCAGCAGCTTGCATTTCGAAGCGAGCGGCGCAAATTTCAACGACATCGACGCGGTATTGTTCAGCCATTTTCACGTCGATCATAGCGCCGACTTGCCGGCCTATATCAAGGCGGCTTACTTCAGCGGCCGGAATAGGGACTTGCCGGTATACGGCCCGGTCGGCAACGCCCTGATGCCGTCCACCACGGAATTCGTCCAAGGCCTGTTCGGCAAACAGGGCGTTTACCGCTATCTAAACGAATATCTGACGCCGACGGCAACCTCCGCCTACAAACTCAAACCGGTCGACGTCAAACCGCAAGCCGATCACGCCTATGCGATAAAATTGTCGCCCGAGATTACCCTTCGCGCGGTCAGTGTACCGCACGGACCGCTGCCTGCATTGGCTTGGCGGATCGAATCCGGCGGGTGTTCTCTTACCTTTAGCGGCGACACCAATCGTCCAGGCCCGGCCCTGACTGATTTGGCCCGCGGCAGCGACTTACTGATCGCCCACCATGCCGTTCCGGAACACGCCGGCCCGGCGGCCCTCGGTTTACACATGCCGCCCTCGTTAATAGGCAAACTCGCCGCCGAAGCAGGCGTCAAACGCCTGTTGCTGTCCCATCGCATGCAGCGCACAACCGGCAGCGAAGCCGAAACCCTGGCCAAGATTCGGGAATTTTATGCCGGGCCCGTCGAGTTTGCCGAGGACATGGCCCGCTATCGGCCTTGCCGTTGAGAATGGGCGAAAGCTGCGGTTTCCGGCTTAGCCCGGCCGGAAACATCCGCCGGCGTATTGGAACAGTAAAAGATGTTAATAATGTTAGGTAAACAGCGGTAAATATCTTTATCATGAAAGTTTATTGGATCACTTTCCCGGGAAGCCATCATGTCTGCTTATCAAGCGTTTCTACCATCCGTCCCACCATTATGTTTGTTACTAGCCTTGAATGGCTGTTCGTTTTCGCATAGTTCGGAATCCAGTTCCGATTTGGCATCTTCGCCGTCCTCAATATCCTCATCCAGAGACAGCAAAAAATACCAGGCCGATGTACTGGACTATACCTACGCCTATCTCAAATCGTCGTCCGATGTAACCGACTATAACGATTTTCAAAAAGGCCTGGCCGAAATTGCCGACCAGCACGGTATCAACGACTGGGAATCCGATCCGTTGACCTATAAGGCCATCGGTAAAGCCTTGAAAAAAGCCAATATCGAGGGTGTGGGCTATGAAACCTTCAAGAAAAATTTCGCCGACGGCGACAGCGAGAAAATGCAGCAGATTCAGGACGGCTACATCAGCCAAAAATAAGCTTTGAAAAAGCTGGCCGGGTTGTTGGCGTTGCTGTTGTTTAGCAACGCCAATGCCAAAACCTTGCACTATCTGTATATCGAAGCCAACGAAGGCACGGCCAGCGGCGGGCATGCCGCGCTGCAATTGGACGATACGGTTTTCCATTACCAATATCGGGACGGCCTGATACGCCTGACCAAAGACGACAGCGCCGGCTTCGATTTCGATTACCGTTACTTGCAAAACCGTACGCTGCGGGTTGCCGATATCGCGGTCGCCGACGAAAGCTTTGCGGTGTTGCAGGATTACTTCAAGCGGCAATTCTGGGAGCAGGATAGGCAATTCAAACAGCTGCAAACCCTGGAAAACGATACGCGCTTGCTGGACTGGTTTATAAACCTGAAAACGCCACCTCAAACCACGCCGCAAACCCACCCTCGGTTAAGTTTGCCCGCGGCCGGGCTGTTCTACAACGCCAGCGACTTTGACCAAACGCCACCCATTACCGGCGCCTGCCAAACCCAAGCGGCGGCCGACAACGTACTGGGCGCGTTGCGGCAACGGCACGGAGCCGAGTATTTAACCGAACGTAGCCGCGAGCTGACCGAGTCGATTCAACGCTTGTCGCCGTCACAGACCGACCCGCAAAACCGGCCGTCCACCTACGGCTTCTCGCAACGCTATCTGGATTTGGTTAACGCCTCCTTGGCCATTCAAGTGTTGCGAACGGCAAAACCCTTGGCCGTCGATGCCTGCCATGCGCTTGAGTCCCCGGATGGACGACTGGACAACAACCAACGGCAAAGCTTGCAACGCTATCAGCAACAACTACTGCAAAGCGCAAACGTCTTGCTAACCTCAAACCGCCCGGATTGGGGACAAGCGCTGCTGATAAGCTTGGCTCGTTTGGTAACCATAGAGCAAAGCCTGCAGAGTGGACGCTGGTTTTTTCTGGATGACTTTGAGCCACTGGCTACGACGATTGACACCGAGCAATACACTAGCCAAGCCGAGGCCATGCAGCAAAAATTTCTGGCGACTCAACGGCTCTGGCATCAACGTTGGCAGGCCTTAAGCATCGAAACAGCGCTGGATGACGCGGGCTATACCGATCTGGAAATCGCCGCCAATCAATACCGGGAATGGCAAACTAGCCGGACCCGACAGACCCTGCGTTACCAAGGCCAGCAGCGCTTGCCTTTAAAACCGTTACCGCTGCCGGCCTGGATCATTCCAAACTTATCCGACCGACAACTGCAACTGGCCTTGCAGGCCGCCCAACAGCGCACCGCGACCATGGCCGGGGCCTTGCAAGCACAGTACGCCTATGAACTTTTATCGCGAAATTGCGTGACCGAACTGTTCCACGGCATCAATCTAGCTTTGGGTTCGGAAACTGAACAGATCCTGGGCGGCCGACTGAATCCCGTCCTGCAGGTGATTCCCTTCGTGGCTTTTGCCAGTCTGAGCCAGCAAAACCCGGCCAGCCAAATCCGCTTGTTACCGTCGTTGCGCCAGCAACGATTGGCCAAACAATATGCCGAGGAATTCGCCCCCTGGGTGTTTGCCCGCGAATCAAATCTGTTGACCGCCGAGCTGTACCAATACAATCCCGACGATGCGGCGTTTCTATTTTTTACCGACGACAGCGTGTTGGCGCGACCGCTATTCGGCGCTTTCAACCTGCTGACCGGTCTTGGTCAAAGTCTTTGGGGCTTGCTGCAACTCCCGTTCGACGCCGGCGATGGGCTACATAACGGCGCGCGCGGCCTGTTGATGAGCCTGCCGGAACTGGTGTTTATCAACATTCGTAAAGGCAGTTACAAATTTGTGCCGGAGCAATAGCCCCGCCAATATAGCCACTTCGGCCCTGCTTGGCGGGTACGGTCGCGCAATTTAGAGCAGCGTTTGGATTTTTGTCCGTTTGTCCGACCAAAATACCGAGAATTTGTTGGCCATGCCGCCGCGCGCCTTGACGGCAACGCCGACAATGATCAAACCTATCCCCGTCAGCCAGGCCTCCGACCACAACAGGCTACCTAATTTTTCCAGCAAACTGTCCGGCGCAACCAATTGTCGCAATGCATATAGAAATCCTTGTTTCTGAATATCGTCCTGCATCAGCCGATACAACACAAAGCCGGAATAAGCCAGAAAGGTATAATAAATGCCATGCCGCTTGCGAATGTCGCCCCTGACCGCTTCCAGCAGCAACGGTGTTAAAACGCTACTCGGCCCGGCCGGATTAACGGTAGCCAGTATCGCGGCCGAGTTGGGATGGGGCCCGTCATTATCGACCACCTGGAAATTATTCGGCAGATTTCCCGGCGCGTAGCCGAAAACACCATCGGCAATCCGCTGGAAAGCGCTGACATGAATTTGGGGAATGTCGATATTGTTTTGCCGGCAATCGTCGGCAATGTCGCGCGGTTGATATTGATAATACACGCCGACTCCCGACCGGGAATCGTAAAGCTTGTCCAAGGCGAATTTTTGGTCCTGCACAAAGGCTTTTTGATAAGGGATAAATTGCACGCCGGCCGCTTCGGCTTTGTTGATCATCCAGTCCAAGACTACCAGCGAAATCCCTTGTTGCGGGTAACCGCCGCCGACGTTGGAATGCACGCCGGGAAACCAGACCTGCTCGATTCGCGGCTCCTGCCGCCATAACAAAGGATGAAAACTTAACCGTTCGTCATCGATGGATAGCGCATGACAGGCCTGCTTGATATTGGGGTGCAACTCGTGGTCCGGGAAGGTAAACCGAAATATCCACTTGTCCCATTGGTCGGTCGCCCAATCGAACGGCAGGCCGACGGCGTCTACCGTATCCCACACGCCGACGAATTCTATTTGCCGGTTTTGCTTGCCCGGATGCACATCAGGCGCCGGACCGCCAAAGGCGTTGAACAGACCTTTCATCAGCGGGGTATAAAACACTTTTTCCAATAACGCCGCGTTTTGTGCTCGGTAACCTTCATACAGTTGTAAAACCGCCAGCTCCAGTGCCTCGTCGGTGGGATATTTGTCGTTATCCAGTATGCCGTTATTGGTAATTAAGCCGGCCAGGGTTCTGATCGTGAAAGCCCCGCGACTGAAGCCGAATAAGTATATTTTGTCGCCCGGCACATAAACCTGTACCAAACGCTTATACAGATTCCTGACGTTTCTAGCCAAACCCCATCCGAAAGCTCCACCCATTATTTTCAAAGGTTTGAACTCCTGGGTACCGACGCCGTCGTCGTAAAAAGCGACCTGATCCGCAGGTCCATGCAGTTTGTTGTAATCAATGGCCTCATACATCTTGAAAACGTTGGTTCCGCGTTTTTTGATATTGGAGTTTCCTGTTCCGTCGGAAAGCAGGATGATATTTTTGCTCATGTCTGGCTCCTGTTTTTTATTGTTGGCTTCGGGTTGTCATCATGCTGCTAAGTTACTGTGTTCCAGGCTTTGCGCGGCTATCCTTCGATAAATTTTCTTAAAATCCAGCGTGAAAGCTCTGAGGATTATCCGGCAGCGTAGCCTTTTTGGGTAGTTGAGCCGGGAAGATTACTGGCTGTCTGTAAAAAGCGCCTGTTATGCTAAATGAAACGCTGCTTGCCCGGGCGATTTTTTTACTTTAGTACTCACTTGTTGTCTGCCTTGCTTCATCGACAACGGGTAAGCCAAGTATCCGCCGAATCGAACTATTTGCACGGTACCGCTAACGAGGATTTATCGTTTATGCCATTATTCAAAATCATCCGCATCCTGATTTTATTCAGCGTGTTCATCGGCTTGGCCTTTTATGCCCAACAGCAAAAACTCAAATCCCGCTCCTGGACCGAACCATTACAGCTGGTGATTTACCCCATCAATGCCGACAACGACCATCCGGCCGTCAATGACTATATCCACGATCTGGACGATAGCGTATTCGCCTCCATCGATGGTTTCTTTGCCGAACAAAGCCTGGATTACAACCTGATTACCCGGCAACCGACTTCGACCAAACTGGGACCGGTCGTAACGGTACAACCGCCGCCGGCACCGTTACCGAGCGCCGGTTATGCGGCCATTATCTGGTGGGGAATAAAGTTTCGCTATTGGGTGTATCAAAACACCCCGGACTCGGACTCCAACATTCGCAGAATCAGGGTATTTGTGCAGTATCACGCGGCCGGCAAAGGTAAACGCTTACAACATTCACTGGGGCTGGATAAAGGTCTGGTCGCGCTGGTGCAGGCCTTTGCGGCAATCGAACAAGACCAACAAAACAATATCGTCATCGCTCACGAAGTGTTACATACCGTCGGCGCCAGCGACAAATACGCTCCGGACAACAGCCCCTTGTTTCCTGTTGGCTACGCAGACCCCAATCAATCTCCGCTCTACCCGCAAAAGCGGGCGGAAATCATGGCAGGGCGTATTCCGCTATCGGAAAATCGTATGCGCATGCCGGACAGTTTGGCCGAGTGCATGATAGGCGAAGCCACGGCTCTGGAAATCAATTGGCTACGCTAAACGTATAGTCCGGAAACGCAAGCTCTATCAGGCAACCTGCCGGCCGATTCAGCGCTATCTCATTAAGCCGAGAAGGAAGAACCGCAGCCGCAAGTAGTGGTGGCATTGGGGTTGCGGATAACGAACTGGGCACCGGTCAGGTCTTCTTTATAATCGATTTCGGCGCCGGTCAGATATTGCACGCTCATCGAGTCGATCAATACCGTCACGCCGCCATTTTGAATTTGCGTGTCGTCGTCATTAACTTCTTCATCGAAGGTAAAGCCATATTGAAAACCCGAACAACCGCCGCCGGTGATATAAACCCGCAGTTTGAGGTTATCGTTACCCTCTTCCTGAATCAAACCTGCAACCTTGCTTGCAGCACTATCGGTAAACACAATAGGATCGGCCATAAAAGTCTCTCTAAGTAACTGATAAAAAATGATTATGCTTTTACCTACTATTTTAATCAAGATTTATTCGCTTGGCTATCCATAACCGCAAAACACCGCTGCCGGTATGTTGCCTCAACCGGCGTTAGCTGCGTCCGCCAGATAAAGTTCCACGAATTCAGCAGCAGACACCGGCTTAGCGGTGCAATAACGCTGCCTGCAATGACAACCTTCCGCCATTAAAAAATCCCGTTGCAGCCCATTTTCCATGCTTTCCGTGCCGGTCTCCAACCGCGAAGTTACCGTCAGTCCTAGCACGACGCCCCATTTCCCGCCCGGCACGCGGAATCGCCAACGATTATTCGACAGAATGCGCTTGGCCACGCCGGATAACGGATCATGATCAGTTCTGCCTTTACATCTTCTCTAGAAAAGCCCAGCATAAATCCCGGTTGCGCGGATAATCCCGCCTTTTGGCACGCGCTTCAGCAACCAGCAACCCCTCAACTTGCCTGGCCTGTCGGCGATGGGCAATCAGCCACTTTCCAGGCTGTTATTCGGTATAAAATACAGTCTAATTCAAAACTTTAGACTAATACCCGCCGTTATTTTCTATCCTGACCACCTAAACCAAGACCCTCATGCGCATTATTTCCCTCAACCTAAACGGTATCCGCTCCGCCGCCAGTAAAGGCTTATACGAATGGCTGGCGCATCAGCACGCTGAGCTGATCTGTCTACAGGAACTGAAAGCACAGCACGCCAATCTGACCGAGCAAATGCAAAGCCCGAACGGCTATTTCGGTTATTTTCATTACGCTGAAAAGAAGGGCTACAGCGGGGTGGGCATATACAGCAAAGCGCCCGCCGATGAGGTGATTGAAGGCTTGGGATATGCCGACATAGATGCGGAAGGCCGTTATCTGGAGGCCCGGTTCGGCAATTTATCGGTGGTTTCGCTATATCTCCCTTCCGGTTCCAGCGGACCGGACCGGCAAGCCGTGAAGTTCAGCGTCATGGACCGATTTTATCCGCATCTGGCGGCTTTGATGGCCAGCGGCCGCGAGGTGGTGGTATGCGGGGATTGGAACATTGCCCATCAGCAGGCTGATTTAAAAAACTGGCGTGGCAATCAAAAAAACTCCGGCTTCCTGCCCGAAGAAAGAGCCTGGTTTGGACAGGTCTTAGACGAGCAAGGCTGGGTGGACGTTTATAGAAAACTGCACCCGGACGCGACCGACGCCTGCTACACCTGGTGGAGCAACCGAGGCCAAGCCTGGGACAACAATGTGGGATGGCGCATCGACTACCAAGTAGCTACCCCCCAACTGGCCGCCACGGCGGTATCCTGCAGCATTTATAAACAACAGCGCTTCAGCGACCATGCCCCATTAATTATCGATTACCGACAACCATTATCCGCGCTGTCATCGATCGCCTAGCGACCAGATTAAAAACCCCGCAAGCGCCTATCCTATTAACCTAACCCTGAATCGTTAATACTCAAAATCGGATGTTGAAGAATAGTTGCGTAAATATTGGCTTGAGGTGCCTGCTTGGCCTATGGTTGTGCGGCAATGCAGTGTGCGCCCAAGAAAAACACATGACGTTGGCTTATATCGAAACCGGTTTAAAGGAACTAAACAACACCGACAAACAAGTCGCCCTGCAGATATTGGCCAGGGAATTAACCAAAAATATCGACGTGGAATTATCGGTTATGCCGTTAAACAGCATGCAGGAAATGCTTGATTTAGCCAAAGCAGGCAAAATCAATTACAGTCTGATCAACAGCTATTTTTACTTGAAAAACCAAGAAAGCCTAGCCCCGCTGCTAAAGAAGGAAATATGGGCGGCCCAACGCGGTCAGCAGCTTGAAGAAGATTATGTATTAATCGTCAACAATGACATTGCCTATCAAGATATTCGCAGCCTGTCCGGCAAACGGCTATCCCTTTATGCCGATGATTTATTGATGGGGTTTTATTTACAACAGCTCATCCAAAAAGAGGCTAATAAAGCCCCCAGCAGTTTTTTTAAATCCATCAAAGACACCAGAACCTTGTCTCAATCCGTGCTGGATGTGTATTTTAAAACCAGCGACGCCTGTCTGGTGCCGAATCACGTTGTCGATTTAGTCATGGAACTCAATCCCGCCGTAAAACAGGGCATCAAAATAGTCCATCACTCCGGCGCTCATTTCATTATGGCGTTAATACTGGTGTTCAAAAACAACCCCGAAGTGGAAGCGAACGCCATCCGCACCAATCTACAGGCATTACCGAACAGCATTGCCGGACAGCAGATATTGGACTTATTTCATGTTAAAGCCATTACCCGCATACAGCCTGAGTCTCTGAATAGCATGCTGGACCTGTATCGCCGATATCAGAAAAATCAGCACATAAAAACCCGTTAGCGTAGTTAAGCTTGGTATTGATTAACAATAGACGCAGCAAGCAGGGATAGGATAGTTATGGCGAAACCCCCGCTTCGCCATAACCCAAGCTACTATTTTATTTTTTGTTAAAAAAATACAAATCGCCGAATTTTCCTTTTAAGGTCATATTTTTATCGTTTTTTTCCACCAAGGAATACACGTCATATTTGTCGGACCGGCCTAAAATGGAGATTTTTAATTTTCCGCCTTCCACTTCGTAATTAACCGGAGGTTGATCGTAGAAAACCCCTTCGCGGGGGATATGTAAAATAGTGACTTTACCGTCTTTAAAATTCCAGGTGTCTTCCCGCTTAAGATTTTCCTCGCTATCCGCATTTTTTTTAGTGTGGTCCAGCTTCCAGGAACCATTCACTTCGTCTTTGGCCTGCAACGCAATGTCCGCATAAACCGCAGGAACGCACAAGGACAAGCCCAACAAAATCACCGCTGCATTGATCTTTTTCATTATTATTTTCCTATTCTCTAATTAACACCTTTTGGATTCTACTCGCCTAAATCCGATAACTAAAGAAAATATAATTCAAGCCCCTATATTTTATAAACAATTGTTTAATAACAATAAATTTAAACAAAACTCCATTTTCAAGAATATTAAATGCCACTTGCTTGGCTGCGGCATCGTTGCCCGCATGCGCGCAGCCCGGTAGGATGCAGCAATAACCGCATCAACCGCGTGGTTAGAATTTAAATTGCGCATAGGACTCTTACCATTGACCAGCCACGTAGGTACGCACCGCGTACATTTTTTTGATCATTATCTTTTGCAAACGGTATGCGATGCATACCCTACATAGCTAGTCGCGCCATGTGTTTTGCCTGAAGTTAATCAATAGTGGCAGTGTAGTAGAAATTTAATTTTACTCTGATAATCCTCTAGCCAGCCTCCTCCATCGCCGGTGCGTTACACTGGCGTTTGAGGAAAAACAAGAGGAGACTGACATGGCACTTTACTGCGGAATCGATTTGCATTCAAATAACCACGTTGTGGTGGTGATTGACGAGAATGACCAACGACTTGAAGAGCGGCGTATCGGTAATAATGTATCTCTCACCTTGTCGCTATTGGCACCGTACCAGGACCGGCTAGTGGCTATTGCCGTTGAATCGACGTTTAACTGGTATTGGTTAGTGGATGGTTTGCAGGCGGCAGGCTTCCGGGTTGAACTGGTTAACCCGGCCGGGATCAAGCAATATGAAGGCTTAAAATATACCGATGATCGTTATGACGCTTTCTGGCTAGCCCATTTAATGCGCTTAGGGTTATTGAAAACCGGTTACATTTATCCGCGTGAACAACGAGCGATTCGGGATTTGTTACGACGCCGTATGCAACTGGTCAGAACCGGTAGTCGACAATTGATCTGTGTACAAAGCCAGATCTGGCGAAGTACCGGTATACGGCTGAGTTGCAATCAGTTGAAGAAATCGGACGTGACCCTAGAACTGCCTGATGAGGCCACGCAGTTAGGCGTGGACAGCCATTTACGGGTTTACCGTACGATTGCTCAGGAAATCGCTCAATTGGAGCAAAAAGTGATGACACAGATCAAACCAAAAGACGATTACGATATTCTGACCAGCATGACCGGCGTCGGACCGATGCTGGGGACAACGATCCTACTGGAAACCGGCGATATCACCCGATTTAAACAAGTAGGCCACTATGCGTCTTATTGTCGTTGCGTTAAAAGCGAGAAAACCAGCAATGGCAAGAAGAAAGGCGAAGGCAATGCGAAAAGTGGCAATAAATACTTGTCCTGGGCGTTCTCCGAAGCGGCGCATTTTGCGGTTCGCTACGAGCCTTTGGCGAAACGGTTTTACGAACGCAAACGGCACCGCACCAATGGCATCGTCGCGATTCGCGCGGTGGCGCATAAATTGGCCAGGGCGGCCTATTATATGTTGCGAGATCAAACGCGATTTGATGCGACACGCTTGTTTGCCAGTTAAGTTTGGCGACTGCGGTAAGCCAGGATTGGGGTTGGTAAAACCATGAGACTCTGATTGGATGCCGCAGTCCGCCATCGATTGACATCATTCGCCCGAACCGCGAACCACACTGGGGTTGGACTGTTGAACAAACAGAACCATGAGATCTGTGATAAACATTTTGGACACGGTTCGGAACCAAGGTTTTTGTGGGGCGCCAGGGCGCCAGGGGTGTTGAATGAATCGGTTGACTACGCCGACATCAACGACCTTGATCCAGATGGGTGACCGGTGCGGATGATTCATCCGACACCTGAGACTAAGCTTACCTGCTGCTGAGAAGCACAGCGACGAAGCGGTCAGGTGGAGCGACATGTTGGGCGTCTGTTGATGAACTGCTAGGCGTTGAATCCTCCGTCAATGGTCAGGCTTGCGCCTGTGACGTAACCGGCTTCCGGGCCGGCAAGGTAAGCGACCATCGCCGCGACCTCCTCGACTGTGCCATAGCGCGGTAGCGCCATGAACTGCTTTTTGAGCATCTCGGCGAACTCGGTCTTGTCGGGGTTCATCTCCGTGTCTATCGGGCCAGGCTGCACATTGTTAATGGTGATACCGCGCGTTCCGAGATCGCGCGCCAAGCCCTTAACTAGCCCTTGCAGAGCGGACTTGCTCATCGCATAAACTCCTCCACCTTGAAAGGGCATCCTTTCGGCGTTACAGCTGCCGATGTTGATGATGCGTCCTCCTTCTTTCATGTGCTTGACCGCCGCCTGGGTCGCCACGAACACCGCCCGCACATTAATAGCGACCGTCCGGTCGAAGTCTGAGAGCGTGAAAGTGTCGATAGGGCCCATGGCCAAAACGCCTGCGCTGTTGACCAAGATATCGAGCCCGCCAAATTCTCTCACGGTGCGATCGACTGCGGAGACGACTGCACTGGCATCGGCACTATCAGCCTGAATGGCGATCACCTTGATCCCGAGCGATCGCGCTGCTGCGGCGATATCGTTTGCCTTGTCGAGCGAGCTGCTATAGGTGAATGCGACGTCAGCGCCTTCGCTGGCCAGACGTTTGACGATGGCGGCGCCAATGCCTCGGCTACCACCTGTGACAAGTGCACGTTTATTTTTGAGTGTGTGATTCATAGGATTCCTTGGGTTGGTTACAGAACTGACTGTGATACGCCTAACGCCGTGTTCACCGGTTTGGTAAAGTTGGCGACTTTTTGCAGCTCTTTGCAAAAAAGGTGACGACTTTACCAAATCCGCGTGCAACACTTTGTTAAACATTGTTCAACTCACTGAAAATAACCCTATTTCCAAACGGATCTGCAATTGACATATCTCTACCCCAAGGTTGATCGGTTATTCCAGGCCGAGCGTTTTTATATTTCTTATCACTCAAGTGCTTTTGAAAAACATCAAGTTCATCGATCTCTATTCTAAGGGAAGAACCTGGACTACTGTCACCGTGATGCTCGGAGACATGGATAACACAACCGCCTTTAGATATTTGCATATATAGCGGTGTTCCATCTTCGAATCGATGCTCCCAGTCCACCTTAAACTCAAGAAACTCTATATAGAACTCCTTAGCTTTAGCTTCATCAAATGAACGAATTATTGGTATTGGGTTTCCAACTTTCATTGCTATGAACTCCACTTGTGTTTAACGCCGTGCTCTGCGGCAAATTTGGAGAGCAACGGAAAATTTGTCCGACAGCAGCGCTTTGTGTACGCCCAGCATGGGCGTGAACTTATGGGGTGAAAGTCCCCTGTCGGAGAACCGACATTGGTTAGCATTTAACATATGCCGACTATTTTAACGACTAGCCGACGGTAAGGGCAATACCGCGAGGTGTTGTCTGGAGGAAGCCCCAGTGCAAAGCTGCGAGCTGACGGACAGAAATCACATAAAAGGCCGAGTTCCAGGGGTGAGTTAGCACCAGATAACGAAACCCACCGGTTCGAGGAATACGGTAAATGTGGCAGTTGTGCAGTGACAGTTCACGTTCTTATCTGGGGAGATCTGTTTAACAAGCGATGGAGATGATCGATGATGAATGACAGTTGGGCAACTGCTATAAATGTCCAGGCGACCTGGCTGCTATCGGCCAGTGATCGAGCAAATTTGATAGCGACTTGGCCATCTTCCGTAGCGCCTGCTCGGGCAACCGTTCAGGTGATTAAACAGAAGTCAGCAGACGGCATAGTAGCCAAATGCCTACTGTAATGGGTAGGACAGGGTGAAGGCCTGAACCTCTGTCAAAGAGTGAGACGTCCTTATCTCGTTCATGCTCGACATGTGCGGCGGTAAGGTTTCGTAGCCAGCTTTGGGATTGATTGCGACGGCGCGGTCAATTTTAGCTATGCAGAGGAAACGCCCCGTGCGGACCCGCATGCGGGGTGTTGTGGGGAGAGCCGGAGAGAAACCGGCTCTTACCCGATTATGTTTCATTTTCAATAGACTCGAATTTGGGCAGCATGTGTCCAAAGATAAAGGAACGATACCTTCGAAGAGTTATCACTGTGCCAAGCTCCATAAGGTCAATGTATGGCAATTCACTTTCCAGCCCCACAAACAGTTCTAGTACTTCAGCATCTTCGACCGATTCATTTAAGCGAAGGGCAACTCTATTTCGCAACTTATTCAATTTGCGTAGCGAGCCCACCACATAATCAGGCAGCAAATTAAGCTCTTCAACAAGCTCCAGTTGGCTTGCCAACTGGAGCTTTTGACTGTATTTCAACCCGATAGACAATACCGCCTCGGCATTTTTTTCTAAAACCAAACGGATTAACTCTTCGAGCAAGTATTCTGTTACAAGGTGAATTCGCACAATTTCACCTAGGACGCCATCGTCACCTTTAGTGGCTTCCATAAGCAACGGCATAATTTTGTACCGAAGCTGTGTCAGTGTCAGCAGTGGATTGCTTTTCTTAGCCATTGGGCTCATGAAACATAACCATTGATTATCAGGCAAATATGCCTACATAAGTTGATATTGGCGGGGTTTTCAGGCACTTTTGCCTGCATAATCGGTAAACCGGGCATATTTGCCTTGATAACTTGATATTAGCCGGTAAATCAGGCAAATGTGCCTGCGTAATTAATTTCCAACCCATGATATTCGTTAATCATTCCAAATCAAAGCTTCCGTAGAATCTTGCCATACGAAAGCCATGGTATGGATACCGCATTTACCCCGCCGCATCCAACAACACTACTCATGGGCAATGGTTTTGTCGGTAAACAAATAATCCCTCAGCTCATGGTCGAATTTCGGGTCCTGGCGGCGAATCCATTCCAGCACCATCGCCGCGTGTTCTTTTTCCTCGTCGCGGTTATGCGCCAAAATGGCTTTCAGTTCCGGATTCTTACACGCATCGACGCGCTGGTTGTACCAATCGACCGCTTCCAGTTCTTCCATTAACGAGGTAATGGCCCGATGCATGTCGCGGGTTGCATCGCTAAGTTCATTAATGGGTTCGTGATAACCTTCGTTTGCCATGGTTTTATCTCCTGCGTTGGTTTTAAGTTATTAAGTGTCGCGCGGTGCCATACGGGCATCAAGCTTGCCGACAACTTTTGGATATGGGCATCACAATTCAATCTGCAAACCATCTATTTAATGTTTCCCCGGCTCCAGTTTCACTCCGCGCCGCTCGTAGGTCACGTAAGCTTGAATGGCGATCATCTTCGGGTCGTCCGCCGCCAACGGCACGCCCTCCAGTGGGTTGCGCAAGCACCAGTTGATCATTTCCCACAACGGAATCACTTTGCCGATTTGTTTCTGGAATTTGGGATAGGTTTCCGGGTGGGTGTTGGCGGCATTGGGGTGGCATTGCGCGCACGCCACGCCGTTAGTACCCAGAGTCGGGCTGGTCCATAATTCCCGGCCCTGCTTGACGCTGTCCATGAACTGTTGCTGCCAGCGTTGTTGGTCTTCCGGGGTAAATTCGTCCGCTGAAACGGTGTTTACGGTGACCATCAGACTCAACGCCAGCAGGCCTTTGCCAATAAAATCGAATGTAGACATAGTAATCTCCGGCGTTAATAATGGCTTTGCGGGTCGATGCGGGCTTTGTCGACCTGATACTCGACATCTTGCGGCTGTTTTTTGGCTTTATCGAAGCGTACTACCCTATCCTTGTTGCTGTACAAGGTAAAATTCAGATCCACGTTGCCGTTGGCAACATTGATAAACTGCCAGCCGGTGGCGTCGCGCTCGAAGAACGGATCGGCCCGATTCATCGGCACCGTCAGCTTGGGCAAATACTGCTCGGCTTGCGCATATGCCTGCGGATACGGCCACGGCCAGGCGGTGGCCATCACCGAGTTAAAGCTGATATTACCAATCTGGTTGTATTGAATCTGATGTACGTGGCCGTAGATCACCGAGACTTTTTTATACGCTTTCAGCAAGGCCTGAATCTGTTCGGCGTCTTCGGTCCAGAAATTCCAACCCTTGTAGATTTTTTGCAGCGGCGAGTGCGAGAACACCACCAGCGGTGTAGTTTTGGTCACTTTGGCCAAGTCCTCCTTCAGCCACTTGCGTTGCTCCTCGCCGACCATGAATGGCGAACCGTTGGGATTATCCAGCCCGGCCATTTCCAACATGCGTTGTTCGGCGGTCGGCCAACGCTTGAATGTCCAGTCGTCGTAAGTGCGAATGCTGTTTAAGACGATGAAGTGCACGCCTTTATGATCGAAGCTGTAGTACTGCGGACCAAATAGTTGTTCCCAGTAAGCGCCCAAATCCAGATAATAATCATGTTCGCCCATCACATAGCGCACATCGTGCTTTAAAGCCGACATGATTTCCGCGCCGTGATCCAGTTCTTCCTTACTGCCCAATTGGGCCAAGTCTCCGCCGAACATCACGAAATCCGGTTTGGGGGTGAGTAAATTAACCTCCGCCACCGCCCGCTGCAAGCCCATATCCCAGTTGCGTACAAAGCGATTGCCCTTGATGTGCTGAATGTGGGCGTCGGAAATATAGGCAAAGGTAAAATTCTGGCTGGATTCCGCAAAGGCTAGCTCCACCAGGCTGATAGGTAGGCTAGCGCCCAAAGCCAAAGCGCCACCGGTTCTTAAAAAATCTCGCCGACTCCGATTGATGTCATTCATGGCTTTCTCCTGGTTTGGCTGCAGTGGGTTTGAGGTATTGCTGGCTGGTCAAGCTCTCCAGGAAAGCCACCAGATCGTCGATCTGGCTGTCCAACAAATTCAAGGGCCGAATACCGCCGCTAAGATACGGATTGACCGGAGCAGTGGCCGGCGTCACTCCACCGTTGCTGTAATGGATGATGACCTCTTTCAAGGTTTTCAGGCTACCGTCGTGCATGTAGGGCGCGGTCAAGGCAATGTTACGCAGAGTCGGCGTTTTAAAGGCCCCCATTTCGCTAATGCCGTCGGTGACCGCAAAGCGGCCCAGCTCGGAAGATTTTTTGTCGGTCAGCACCATTTGATCGACATCGCCACCTTTGTTTTTGGCTTCCAAAAACGCAAAAGCCAATCTGGGCACATCCGCCTGAATCGCGTTAATGCCGACGCCGATGTTATGAAAGCGGTTATCGGTAAACAAGGCTTGGTCTTGCTCGATGACATGGCAGGACACGCAACGGCCCTGGCCCAGAAATAACTGAAAGCCGCGTTTTTGCTGTTCGCTCAACGCGGTTTGGTCGCCCTTGAAATAAAACCGATCAAATGCCGAGTTGCCGGCCACGATGCTGCGCTCGAAGCTGGCGATGGCTTTGGCGACATGCTCCATGGTCAGCTTTGCATCAGCGACATTGAATACGTCTTGGAAAGCGGCTTTATAGTCAGGGTCGCTGCGGACGATATCCAAAATGGGTTGATGGCTGGGCAAGCCGGCTTCCACCGGATTAATGAATGGCCCTTTGGATTGGCCTTCCAGATCCGGTTCGCGGCCGTCCCAAAACTGGAATTTGTAAAATGCCGCGTTGATGACCGTCGGCGCATTGCGGGTGCCGGTCAGGCCGTGATGACCGACCGATACCGGCAGATTGTCGGTAAAAGCTTTGTCGTCGTCGTGACAAGACGCGCAGCTGATGGTGCCGTCTATGGAAAACCGTTTATCGTGAAACAGCTTATCGCCCAAGGCGATTTTGGCCTGCGATTGCGGATTATTTGCCGGCACCGGCACGGGCGGCAACCCCAATAACGGATTAGCGCTATGCGTCGAAACCGGTGCCGTGGCGGGCGGCTGAGGGCTATCGACCGCCCCAGCCGCACCGGCAAAGCCGGCGGCACTCAAGGCCAGTAACAGAAAGTGGCGCATAACGGCCTCCTTGTTTGCGTTTTTTGAAAATCATGCCGACCGGCGTCGGTATATTCCGAACTGTTTTATAACTGTAACCTTTTTTGCGATTTGCACCAATAAAATCTAACTGCATTCATCATTCCGGCACGGATTTGCGCATGCTAACGAATTCTTCTGCCGCGGTAGGATGTATACCGATGGTGGAATCGAACACTGCTTTGGTAGCGCCGGCCCGAATGGCAACTGCCATACCCTGAATGATTTCGCCGGCATCGGCGCCGACCATATGCATGCCCAACACCCGGTCGCTGCTGCGTTGCACCAGCATTTTCATCAATGTCTTTTCGCCCAAGCCCGATAAGGTGTGTTTCATCGGCGTAAACACCGATTTATACACATCGATGTCGTTGGGATAGCGCCTTCCGGCTTCTGCCTCGGTTAATCCAACCGTACCGACATTCGGTTGGCTGAAAACCGCCGTGGGAATATTGTCGTAATCAACCGGCGTCCACTGGTTTGCATATAAGCGATTGACCAGAGCCATCGCTTCGGCGGTGGCCACCGGCGTCAGGTTGACGCGGTTGGTAACGTCGCCCAACGCATATATCGAAGGCTGACTGGTTTGATAGTATGCATCGACCTTGATCGCACCCTGCTCGTCCAGCTCCACGCCCGCCGTTTTCAGCCCGAAAGCCTCAGTGTTCGCGACCCGGCCGGTGGCATACAGCACCAAATCCGCGGCAATGGTTTGACCTGGTCCGGCATGGGCGAGGTAGCCGCCATCTTGTGTTTCAATGCGGGTAATATCACTGTTGAAGTGGATGTCTATGCCTTTTTTGAGCATCTCCTGTGCTACAAACTCGCGTATATCCTGGTCGAAACCGCGCAGCAGTTTATCGCCGCGATAGCTCAGCGTGGTTTTAACGCCTAGCCCATGCATGATGCCGGCAAACTCCACCGCGATATAGCCGCCACCGACAATCAAAATTCGCTCCGGTAGATGTTGCAAGGCAAACATGTCGTCGGAGGTGGAGATAAACTCCTTGCCCGGAATATCCGGCAGCCAGGGCCGGCCGCCGGTCGCCACCAGAATCCGTTCGGCGCGGAATTGCCGCTCGCCAACCGCTACCGTATGCGCGTCCAGTAACCTTGCCTGTCCAATAATGATGTTGGCGCCGCTATTCTCCAACAGACCTTGATAGACAGTCTGCAGCCGATCGATTTCGCGGTTTTTCTGTGCCAACAGCTGCGACCAGTCGAAACGCGGCGGCTGGAAAGACCAGCCGAAGCCGGGGGCGGCGGCAAAATCTTCCTGAAAATGCGAGGCGTACACGAACAGTTTTTTCGGCACGCAGCCGACGTTCACACAGGTGCCGCCTAGATATTGCTGTTCGGCAATCACCACCCGAGCGCCCAATCCGGCCGCCATTCGCGCAGCCCGCACGCCGCCGGAACCGGCCCCTATTACAAACAAATCAACATCATATTCAGACATGTTACCGCTCCTCGGCGGGATGAACGCAGCCGGACAGATTCCTCATCAACCGGTCGACAAAACTTAACGCGCTTGTTTCAGAAAGGCCAACATGGTGTCGGCATCGCTGACCTCAAACGGGTCTTCCGGATGATTGTCGGCTTGACCGACCTCGCTGAACAGTTTGACGACTTTGCCGTCCTCGACCAGCATTGAATAGCGCCAGGATCGATAGCCGAAGCCGAGATTTTCCTTTTTAACCAGCATACCCATGCCGCGGGTAAAGTCGCCGTTGCCGTCCGGCAGCATTTTTACATGCTGAACCCCCAGATGCTTGGCCCATTGATACATGGTGAAGGCATCATTGACGCTCAGGCAATACACTTCATCGACACCTTGGGCAATGATGTCCGGGTATTTGGCTTCGTAACCGGGCAAATGCGTGCTGGAACAGGTCGGCGTAAACGCGCCGGGCAAGGAAAACACCACGACTTTTTTGCCTTTAAAAATATCGTCGCTGCCGACATCCTGCCAGCGAAAAGGATTGTCTCCGCCTATGCTCTCGTCGCGGACACGGGTTTTGAATACAACATTAGGTACGCTAGCGGTCATCTCGATTCTCCAATTTTGAGTAAATATGTTGCCGGCGACTAGTTGGCTAACCGCCCTGTCTGAATTGCTTTTCATTCAGTACGGGATTCAGTCTACCGGGCTATGTTTGTAATGGAAAATCGATTGTTTGTATAGTATCGATTGATTTAATCAATACAACTTGCTGCCATGAATCTCAGAGACTTGCGTTATTTAATTGCCGTGGCCGAATTGCGCAGCTTTGTGCAAGCTTCGGAACACTGCCATATCAGCCAGCCGACCCTGAGCACCCAGATTAAAAAACTGGAAGACCGCCTGGGCGTGCAGATTTTCGAGCGAAATAATAAGCGGGTGTTAGCCACCGAAGTGGGCGAACATATTATCGCTACCGCCCGGCGCATATTAAAGGAAGTCGACCACATGCAGGATCTGGCCGAAACCGCTCGCGACCCTTTGGCCGGCAATCTGCGCATCGGTGCTTTCCCGACGCTGTCCACCTATATTTTTCCGGCCTTGGTGCCGTTGATCAGAGACACACTGCCACGTATCAGACTGATATTGGTCGAGGCAAAAACCGAGGAATTGGTCCGCCGGTTGAAAAACGGCCAAATCGATATGGCGTTGCTGGCAATGCCTGTCGGCGACGATTTTTTGCAAACCCAAGCATTGTTCGACGACGAATTTTTGCTGGCGGTTGCCGCCGACCATCCCCTGGCTGACGCCAACCATATCCGCCAACAGGATTTGTCAGGCCAACAATTATTGTTACTGGACGAAGGCCATTGCCTGCGTGGCCATGCATTGCAGATTTGCCGGCTTAATGGTGCGGAAGAACAGCAGGATGTGCGGGCCACCGGCCTGGAAACCCTCCGGCAAATGGTTCGGGCCGGCACGGGCATTACCTTTATGCCGCGCATTGCCATCCGAGAACCGGATCAAGGCATTCGCTATATCCCGTTCCAAGCGCCCGCTCCCAGCCGTAGCATCGGCCTGGTTTGGCGCAAAACCAGTATGCGCAGTCGGTTGCTTGATGAAATCGGCCGCCTGATAGTACGGGCGGCAAGACAACCTGCAACGTAGCTATTCAATCAAGCCTGTTTAGACGGAAGCAGCAAAAAAGGCGGCTGCATTTTTTCTCTTGACATATTATTGAGAATCATTATCATTTGTATCCGACAGTTCTCTCTCGTACTGTCGCCGGCGCACCTGGTCATTCTCCAAAGTATCAACAGCGTGCGCCGTTTTTATTTTCTGTGATTTTTTTCATGAGGATGTTATGCCTTCTGTCGAAGCCCGGTTTGCCGACAAGCAAGACTTGTCTCAATTGCACGCGGCGACCTGCTTGTTGATGACCCGCTTCATCAACGGCCTCCATTGCCCAAAGCTGGCTCACCTGATTGTGCAGCAACTGCAACAATTGCTGGCACACCCCGGGCAAACGCCCAATAGCCGCGAGATGTACCTAAAACTGCTGGAACACTGGCAAAGTGTTTCCAGTTCTTTGCTGGAACAGAAACAGCCAGGGCAACCTAGCCATCTCTACCATTGACATAAAACCGTGACTGACCCCAACGAAAAATCCGCTGTCCGTCCAATCGCAAATTCAGGGTGCGCCGGCAGCAAACGTAAATTCAACAGCCAACAGCTATTTGCAAGCCAAAATGAAATCGTTATCGAGCATTTGGGCGAACAATACCGCTTAAGGATTACCAGCAACGGTAAATTGATTTTGACTAAATAAACAACGCTATCCATCGCATAGCCAGCCAGCCCTACGGCCAGCCAGCCAAGCGTAAGTAACCCAGCTTAACGCGAGGCTCTATGATTGCCACTCTTTGTTTTCTGCAGTACGCGGTAGTATCCGCCAAACCTCGGCGACGGCCGCCACCTTCACGCCTCGCCAACTCGCAACTGACAAACGCCCATACCTGCTGGCTTGGCGTAAGCTTGGCCACAGCCTTACATCTGGCTTGGCTGGGATTGTTGCCCGAGGCGTCCGATAAACCAGCTCCGGTTCCGGCGCAGCCCATCATGGTGAACTGGATCAGCGCTCCGGAAGCAAAATCGCTCAGGCCCGCTGCGCCCAAACCCAAGCAACCGCGTGAAAAGCCGGATAAAAAGGTTGCGCCAAAACCCAAAACCCCAAAACCCAAACCGCTGCTCGCCGCTGATAACGATACGACTGCCAAGCTAACCGCTGCCACCAGCGAACCACAACCGCCGCAAGCCGCCGCAACCGGTTTGCCGCAAGCTGATCCACCGGCCGACAGCGCAGCCATTAGCAGGCATGCCGGCCAAGAACAGAGCGACCCGTCTGCATTGACGCTACCGAATTTGCATGCCGATTATTTGCATAACCCTGCCCCCGCTTACCCCGATCAATCCCGGCAACTCGGCGAACAAGGCCGGGTATTTCTGCGGGTACTGGTGAACGCCGCCGGCATGGTCGAACAAGTCACTTTGCGCAAATCCAGCGGTTATCCCCGTCTGGACGCAGCCGCCCAAGACACCGTCAAAAACTGGCGTTTCGTCCCCGCCAAACGCGGTACGCAGGCCGTAATCGCCTGGGTCGTGATACCGATTTCATTCAGTCTGGAAGGATAAAAGCATGTCATTCAACCAAAACCTCAGCCATTTCCTGTCGCAAAGCGACGGCGTCGGCCAATCGTTATTTCTATTGTTGATCGTCATGTCGGTCGGCAGTTGGTATTTCATCCTGGTCAAAGCCTGGCACGCCGCAGTCTCGCGCCGTCGCACCCGGCAATTTTTGAGTCTGTTCTGGAACGCCGCCTCGTTGGATGAGGTGGCGGAAAACTTGAACGGACACCGCGACGAAGAACCGTTTTCGCATCTGACCTATCACGCCATCAACGCCACCCGACACCATGCTATCCACGGCTCGCAGCGCTTGCAGGAAGCCGGTTCCGCCGGTGAATTTTTGACCCGCGCCATTCGCCGCGTCATCGACGAAGAAACCGCCAAATTGGAATGGGGTTTGACCATTCTGGCCTCGATAGCCAGCACCGCGCCCTTCATTGGCCTGTTCGGCACCGTCTGGGGCGTCTACCATGCCTTACTCGGCATCGGCCAAAACGGCCAGGGCACCCTGGAGCAAATCGCCGGTCCGGTCGGCGAGGCCTTGATCATGACCGGACTGGGTCTGGCGGTAGCGATTCCGGCGGTACTGGCTTACAACGATTGCGTACGCTCCAACCGGCTGTTGCTGGCGCAACTGGATGCTTTTGCCCACGACCTGTTCGCCTTTTTAACCACCGGTTCGACGATCAATGCCATGCCGGAAAATAGTGGGTCATTGCATCAATCGGCCCTGTCGGTAGTAGGAGAAAACTAATGGCCTTCGGTGGCTTCGATCAACAAACCGGCGGCGGGCATACCGTCGCCGAAATTAATATGATTCCGTTAATAGACGTGATGCTGGTGCTGCTGGTGATTTTTATGATCACCGCGCCGATGATGACCCATGCGGTAAAAATCGATTTGCCCAAGGCCAACAGCCAGGCGCAGCAACCGACGCCCAGCGAACCGGTCAATTTGTCCATAGACGCCGACGGTCAATTGTTCTGGAATCGGGAGGCCGTCAGCCGCGAACAGCTGCAGCAAAAACTGGCGCTGTTGGGCTCGGAACCCGATCCGGCCGAATTGCACATCCGTGCCGACCGCGACGCGGCCTACCACTTTGTCGCGGAAGCGCTGGCCGATGCGGCAAGCGCCGGCGTCAGCCGCATCGGCTTTGTTTCCGAGCCCGAGCCGATGTGACACACGAAAAGCATGGCCAGCCGGCACCGGGAATGCGTAATGCCGTGAGAGGTAATACGCCCCGGCCGCCAGTATGCCAAGCTTTATTTTAAGACATCTCTCAGGTTCCTTCCCCCACATAGATCGAGTTAATGCGAGCTCCAGGAGCAAGTCGGCAGAACAGAACGATGGTTGAGCCTTGCCCCGGACTCTCGGCATCTACAAAATCAGGAACCGAAATATTACCAAAACCGGCAAACATTAAAGCGTCTCTTCCCCCGGCGTCTCCTACCTCCCAACGCACCATCTTATGCGGTCCGATTTGCTGGCGCGGGAACCCGTCACTCATCGGCATGATCCGTAGAGTACATTCACTATTACCGGGGCAGTTTGTTCCGGAGGTCGAAGGGCAATCAGGGTGCCAACCACGTACCATCACCCGTTCTATGCCGGCGCGCATGGAATCGCGAATCAAGGGACAAACGACCCCTATACGTTTATTCGCCTCGCGGTCATTACCAATCCAGCCGAACTGCGATACTTCGAGTCGACTTCGGTTCGCATTTCCGTCCGAACCAGAAGCAGTCCAATATTGGCAAATAGTGCCCGGATAGGATTTACCGTCTGCCGCGAAGGCGGGATTTGATAATAACAACGGCGAGGCAATAAGCACAGCACCAAGAAATCGAATCAGTATATTCACATTCATTGTAAGCTCCTTACTATCATGTTGATCTTTGTTAATAGCTGATCCGCCGGCGATAAAAACAGTGCATTGCTTGCAACAGCAGCTTGGGAAGAAGCAAACAGCGCAACTGTGAGTGCGACATGACGCAGCTTTGATAATACGATTTTCATAGTATTTTCCTCTTGATTTCGGAGACTCTGGCCTAATCGCCAGAATTTAAGTCTTTTGTTGGGTTCGGGTTAAACCCAACAGAACGCCGATGCCCGCCAGGAACAACCAGCACGAGGCCGGCAACGGAACGACAGTGGGTACGGCCAAGCCGCCTATGGATACCTGTAATGGCGTATTTCCCACGACCGTGCGTCCGCGGATGGTGGCCCGGCCGCTAGTCTCGAACGCGTCGGCATTGGTGAGAATTTCAATCGGGAACGATTCTTCGTGCGCTTCCTGGGTCAAATTCCCCAAAAATAGGGGAAAGCCAAAGGTAAATTGCAAGTTATCGCCATTCGCAGAGCGCTCCACGAAGCTGGGCCCGCGATCACCGGCCGTATCGCTGCGATAATGAATGTCGGTTTGCCAGCCGGCGTAGCCATTCAGGATGATGCTGTCTATCAAGACGTCGTCGGCGGTAATATTGATCGGCCCCAACAGCTGTAAAGCAAAAATCAGGCTGTCGGCGAGGTTCGAGCGAATCGCTTGGTTTGTGACTTCGCCGTGTCCGACGAAAAGTGCAATGCTCGGGTCCAGGTCGTAAGCCAAGCTGTTTGTGTAAACAACGCTTCCGTTCAGCGCCGGTGTTGCGGACAGGCTGGTCCCTGGCAAAAATGCCGAAGCGCCGGGCGCCACCACCGCGGCAAACACTGGGGTAGTAAAAAGGCTGGCAAATGCCGCTACGCTGGCCATGCGGACCAATGTATTGATGTTCATAAGTAAGCTCTCCAAATTTGTTCGGTTCCCGTCGGAAATTCTCGGCGTCATGCGCGCAGCATCCGATGGGCGCTTAAACGGCTGACGCAAAACGCCTGTCGGGAATGAATTTACAAGCGGCAATACCCGGCATTAGGCGCGCCGGTCTTGGGGTCTGTAGTGCCTTCCACAAACTCCCCGCCAACCGAAATACAGTCGGATATCATTTGGTTACACTCGCTGACGCTCCAGCAGTAAGGCGTGCCGCCGGTATCGTCCCCCCCTTTGCCGGCGAAGGTATTCGAGCCCTGGTAAGTGCTTGAGCGCTGATCGCCTTCGCAATCGACACCGACATCGCAGGCGTATTTATCCACCAGTACGCAAGAGAGATTTTGGGTTAAATTGGTGGAACCGCTGCTTGCGCACGACCAGACTTCGCATTCGTGGTAATACTCGTGAATGGCGCATCGGGTGTGGGTGTGCCGATATGCGGTTTTTTCGGTCGATTCCTTGAGAACCAGGTCGTCTATTTTCGATTGGTCGCCGATAACCACCAAGTCCAGCTTGGTTTTATCGGTGGTTTCGGCTGACGTCAGCACGGGGAATACCAGCGCCGCGAGCATTGCTATTAATAGTGTTGAGTGTTTCATAATTGCCTTCCCGTTGTTGATTGTTGAAAGTGAGCCGGTTTCGTACCTACCGCGTCCACCGCTATTCAAGACTTAAGCCGAATCACCGGATCTCGCGAGCAAGGCAAATTCAGCGACTCTCAAAGGAATCCTGCGGAATTGCCCTGGCCGAATAGTTGACGGCGAAGTCAACTTAAACGCTCGATCTCTTTTATTTCTCTTTTTTCAGGTTCTTTTGTCAGGCTTTTTTTATTAGACTGTGAAAAAGATGATCTAGAGGGATTGCAATGAGTCAGTTGCATTTTGATGACAACAACCCCCTGAACGCTTATTTGGTAAAAGAAGGGCTTATCGAGCGTTTGATCGGGAGCGATAAAAAAGTAACCTGGATTTGGGGCGAGACGGGGTCCGGCAAAACCGTGCTGGGTTCGATGATTTTCGCCAGATTGGCCGGACATTGCGTCTGGTTGCAAACCCCGGAGCATGACGCGGAAGCCGGGGTTATCCTGCAACAATGCAAAACCCTGTTACAAAATCGCGCGGCGGAAACACCCTTACATTTTTTTCTGGATAACGCCCATAGGCTTCAAGCAGGTCTGGCCGAGCTTTGCCATTGGGTTGCCGAGTCGGCCGACGGGCACGTCAGGTTGTTCGTGATATCCCAAAACCCCATCAGCGCGGACTATTCGGCACTGGTCGTTCGCGAGGCGGTCGAGGAAATGCCGCCGTCGCTGCTGCACTTTACGTTGAATGACAGTATCACCTTGTGCAAACAACACGGTAAAGTCGTCGACGAAGAACTGATCCGAATTCATCAAACCTACAACGGTTTGCCGCTGGCGATTGCCAGCAGCTTGTTGACCTCTAAGGACAATAAAGTCGCACTGCCAGAAGAGAGCTTTCTGCGCGCCGCGCGGTGGGAAGAGCAACAGGGCCACACCCTACCCGCCTTGGCGCTATATCTGAAAGCGAAGCGCTTGGATTATTTTGCCCAGCTATTCCTCGGCAATGCCAGACACTGGTTTGCCTCAGGCCACCGGGACAAGATCGGCGATGTACTGAGCCTGGTTTCGGAGGCGGAAAAAGACCAGTATCCCTGGTGTTGGGTATGGGAAAGCCTGCTGGTATTGCCCACGCAGCCGGACGCTGCCCGGCAGCTGGTAGAACATGCTTATGCACTGTTCAAAAAAGACAACGATATCACCGGCCGCTATCTGTCCATGTCTCATGCCGTGCTGACCTATCTGGTCAAGTTATCCGACTTTGGCGATATTCGCCGCCTGCTCAATGAATTGGCGCAATTCGATTCCGACGAGCACTATGCCCTTCTGGATCGCCATGCCCAGGCATCGGTCAGTTACATCATCTTTTTTTGCATGTTTATCGTCATGCCGGAGCATGAACATTTATCCCGATGGGAACAGAGAACCCTGTCGGTATTGGTGTCGGAAACCGAAATCGTCCCTAAATTAAAAATGCAGGTTTTGGTGCAAAAGGCTTACCTATACCGCGGCGATAATTACAAAATTCACCCGTTGGAGACTTTGAAGGAAATCGGCAACGATCAACCCATAGAACCCTACGACATTATCAATTTCAATCTGGCCCGTATCCAGGAAGGCTGGTGTTTAGGCAGGTTCGACGAGATCAAAGAACTCTACCGGCAATCCATGGCCGTGACGGCGGCCAACAACATGCAGGCCAACATTGCGCATACCAGCTTGCAAGTCATCATCGCGCTGTTGTTAAACGGCGAACTGGACGAGGCCAAACAGGAAATCTATCGGCTGCTGAATACCGTTCCGCGCGAAATGACGGCGCTTTTGCATCATCTTTACGCCGTGGAAGCCTGGCGGCAGGTGCTGCTAAAAGAAAACAGCCAAGCAATACTGACGGCGCAGCAATGTACCAGCATTAGCCGTGAATCCGGCTGCATTGCTTATATCGGGTTTTCCTATCTGGTTGAAGCCTATACCTTGGCGCTTGCCGAACAAAGGGACAAAGCCCGCGACAAACTGCGCGAACTCAAACAACACCCGCATTTGGAAGGCTACGCGATTTTTTTCTTTCATACCGACCTACTGGACGCTTATCTGGCTTTCGCCGACGGCGATATTCCCCAAGCGCGGCTGTTTGCCGCAAGCGCACTGGAATTCGCTGCCCGAAAAAATCTACTGTATTTCATTTGGTCTGTACCCGAGGTGCTTGCCCTCAGTGTCAGTTTGGCACTGGAAACAGGCTGTCAGGTCGAGTTCTGCAACAAAATCATAGAGCAACTGCGCTTGCCGGCCCCGCCGCATGCCAAGTCCGAACGGAGCTGGCATTGGCCGGTAAAAATCAGGACGCTGGGCGGCTTCGACAGCAACATCGAAGCGCTGAACAAATCGGGCAAATCCAGACGCATACAGTTATCGATTTTGTATTTGGCTATTGCCTACGGCGGCAGCGGCGTGCCGATGGAATTTCTCTGCGACAGCCTGTGGCCGGACGAAGACATCACCAGCGCCCGCCACAAATTAGACAACACCCTGTACCGATTACGACAAATCCTGGGCAAACAGAGCTTGGTTATCGTCAACAATAAAGTAAAGCTGGATAACACGGTAACCTGGGTGGACGCCGTCTATCTGGTCGACTTGATCCGCCAATGTAAAAAAGCCCTGCAAAACGGCGCGGACCGGGAACGTCTTAAAACCAATGTGTTAGAGATGATGGATCTCTATCGAGGCGAATTTCTGGACGGCGTATTGGAATCCCATCATGAACTGTTCAATCATCAGGTCTACGTCTCGAATCAGCTGGTTACCGTATTAACCTCGGCCCGTCATTTCTTTGCGAAACATGACGACGAGGAAGCCGTAAACACGATTCAACGGCATTTGGAAGGGTTGACGCAGCCGGTAGAGGGATGAACGCCTGTGAAAAAACCCTCTCCCGAGCGCATTCGCTTACCGTGTAACCGGCTATTCAAGCCAAGCCCCAGCGCCGGCAACTTTAAACGATCGATTGCCGTGCTGCTGTTTAGCCACGCACCTTTGGCTTGGCTGCATGCCGCGGAACAATTGGAAACCGTGGTTGTCAGCGCCTCCAAACGAGAAGACGACGCCTCGAAAACGCCGATATCGTTAAACGTATTCAACGCCGAAAACATCAGCGACCTGGGTTTTTTGGACAGTAACGATATAGCGCAGCAAACGCCTAATTTGCAGTGGCGCAGCCAATTCGGGATTTCCTCTCCCAATATCTTTATTCGCGGCATCGGGAATAGCGTCTTTCACAGTAACGCGATCGGCCCGGTGGCTATATACCGCGACGGCGTGTATCAGGGCTCCAACATCATTCACGATTTACCCTTGTTCGATCTGAAACGGATCGAAGTGCTGCGCGGTCCGCAAGGCACCTTATTCGGCAGAAATACCACCGGCGGGCTGATTCAATATGTTTCCCGCCAGCCGGAACTGGATGAGCCGTTTAACGCCCGCTTGAAAACGCGTTACGGCTCGTACGACCAGGCCGACGTGGAAGCAGCCGTCGGCATCCCCATGGGCGAACGGGCCGCCGCCCGATTTGCACTGGTATCGCTTAACCGGGGCGGCATTTTCGATAACGTCAATGCCGCCAGCGGCTTCGATCGGGCCGGCGAAACCGGCGCCTTGGCCTATCGCGGTCTGCTGCGTTTTCAGCCGTCCGCTGATTTGAACCTGCTGCTGAATCTGCACGGCGCCCAAAACCGTTCCGATGTTTATCCCAGAAAACAAATCGGCCTGCGCTGCCCGCCCGGCGTCCAACCGGGTCTGGGCAGCCTGTGCACCGACTATCTCGGCCAACGCGACAGCAGTGATTATCACGTCAGCAAAGAAAACTTACGCACCAAAAATAACAGCGATACCTTCGGCGCCAACCTGAATGCCACCTGGCGTCTCGGCACGCTCGAGCTTACTTCCATAACGGCCTACGATTACGCCGATCTGAAACGGTTCGTTGATACCGACCACCAACCCAGCGCTCAACTGCATAGCAGCTTCGATTCGAGCGTCAGTTTTTGGAGTCAGGAATTTCGCGTGAGTTCGGACGACTCGGGGCCTACCCGCTGGATAACCGGCTTGAACTATTACCAGGACAGCTTGCGGCAATGGGAAGCATTCGACCCGAACGATTTGTTCAATGTGTTACGCCCCGGAGGCGTATTGTTCGGTAGTAAAACGCCGGAAGGCGTTGGGTCCGATATCGAACAAAGTACGCAAAGTTTTGCCGCCTTCGGCGAATTCAGCTGGCAATTTCTGCAGAGCTGGAAGCTAACTACGGGCTTGCGTTGGACCTACGACAGGCGCCGCGTCGGCATCAATGCACTGGCCTGGAATGCCTCGACTACCCGGAACCGCTACGTTTCCCCGGAACTTGCCCGGCAATACCGCTCATTCGATACCATTCCCGAGACCCGACTCGAAAAAAAATGGAACGACTTTAGTAGCCGTATCGTGCTGGAATATGCGTTCACTGCCGATCAATTCGGATACATCAGCGGCTCTCGCGGCTTCAAAGGCGGCGAATTCAACGGCGGTGCCTTGCTTACCCCGGACGAAGCCACGCTCACCAATCCCGAATACGTCAGCAGTTTCGAACTGGGTTACAAAGGACGCTTGTTGAACGAGCACCTGCAGTTCAACGCCACCGCCTTTTATGCGATTTTGGACGACCAGCAGGTATTCATACTGGCCGGGCGAACCTTACCCTTACAAAAACTGGCCAATGCCGGCCAATCGGAAAGCAAAGGTCTGGAACTGGATATGCAAGGATTGTTCGACGCCTGGTATGTGCGCTTGGGGGCCTCCTATCTGGACGCCCGCTTCAACGAGTTCGTCGATCCGTTCAACCCCGCGGCGGATTTTTCGGGCAACCGCCTGCCCGACGCGCCGCAATGGAAAATCACTGGTTTGCTCCAGTACGACTGGTCGACCCAATTGGGTATTTTCCGGGCGCAATCGGATTTTTTCTGGAACAGCAAACAGTTTTTTACCGCGGACAACAACCCTCTACTGGTACAAAGTGCGTACGGCATCGTCAATGCCCGTCTGGCTTGGTTATCCAACGACAACCGCTTTCAAGCGTCGGTCTGGGTAAAAAATATCGCCGACCAAGACTACTTTACCTTCGGAACGCCCATCACGGCTTACGGCTGGCATATTCTCGGCGTCGGCGACCCGCGCACCATCGGCGTAACCCTGGCGGTGAATTTTGATTAATCTGAAAACCTGCCGTTCCTGGTCGGATAAGCTGAATGTCGACAATTATCCGTGCCTGTCCGCGAACTTACGCCCGGCGCGAACAGAGGCGCCCGGCGACTCAATTCAACCGATTAACATAGTAAATCCCGCCGCTTACTTTTGTGCTTCCGTCCGGCTAGCGCTTGATGGGCAGCTTCCGCCTGGGTGGTCGGAAAATCACAGAAAGCGGCATCACCCCGGCAAACGAAAGGTGTGCGACCATGATTTTTACAGGAAAAATATCGGCAACGCTATTCATTGATCGATTTGCGTATTCCGACCAAAAACGGCCAGACATTCCGATTGGAAAACAGCCGCCTGTTCGGATGCATAGTCGGCTACCAATTTCGATATGATCGCGCCAGTAGATAATGAGGTCGTTCGTAAGAGGCGAATTGTCGCAATCGACTCGAAGCAGGCAGACCCATATTTCTAGTGAATGACTTGGTTTAGCCCTTACAAGAACCCATTAATCCCGGCAGTTTGTTCAACATTTCACATTGGCTGTAGGGCGGATAAGCGTAGCGTCATCCGCCAAATCGGTTAAACTCTTTTCATGCCAAACTATAGACGCAATCGTATTCCTGGCGGCACCTATTTTTTCACCGTTAACTTGCTCGGGAAAAACAGCCATTTCATATTGATGCCTGGGTGGTTTTGCCTGATCATATTCATGCGATTTGGACATTACCGGCCGGTGACGATCAATATTCCAATCGATGGCGGGCGATAAAAAAAGCCTTCTCGAAATCGATACCTAAAACCGAATATCGTTCCGCAACCAGAATAAAACGTCACGAACGTGGCATCTGGCAACGTCGTTTTTGGGAGCATACCATTATCGATGATACCGACTATGCGGCACATATGGATTATATCCATCACAATCCGGTCAAGCATGGTTGGGCAGTCACGGTTAAGGATTGGCCATATTCAAGTTTTCATCGCTTGGTCAAGATGGATATTTATCCGTTAAATTGGGCGGGTTTAGACTTGGCATTGTTGGAAGCGGGTGAACCGGATAATTGACGGTTTTACCGCTTTATCGGCGGATGACGCTTCGCTTATCCGCCCTACGGCCCTACAGCCCTAAGGTACATTATTTTTAATGGCTTTTAAATTAGCATCAACGCATCAGGTCTTTAATTTTACAGTCGGCGTTAAATTGAAATCCCGAAGCAAATATTCACGCGTTTTGCTTGATTACAATATCTACATCTGTTCTCCAAAATTCACTCGGTGTAATCCTTTAGCATGACCGTATGGCAGATGGTGCAGGAAACATAATCCAACATTTTGCTTAGTTTGGTAAAGAACACAAAGTGATTTTCAACCGCCATGAAATCGCCAAAACTCAGCCGGTGTAACGATGGGATAGCAAGCGGATAACATTAATAAATCCTTGTCACCCGTGACGAGGTAATTGGCGTTTGTCGCCAAGAATGTCCCGAGAACAGGTTGGTCGGCTCTGTCACGTAGTAACGGCTCGGAGACGTGGATGGGATCAACAAGGTCTGCAAGGAAAGTTAAGCTATCGACAAAATCACGAATTTCTGCGCTAGACCAACTCAGGCGATGATTCAGCCTGGGCAGCACCCGTTGCAGTTCATCCAAGATGTATTGGGAGAGCACAACTTCCAAGCTTCCACCTCGCCAAGCCGAAACGATTCTGCCGGGTATCGAGCCGGGATAGGCGGTTCCGGACAACAAAACATTGGTATCCAGAACGATGCAAAGCTGTGGCATAGCAAGCGTTATGAATGTCTAATGTCAGACACAATGGCGTCGATTTCGGCTAGTCCTTCTTGTTCCGGCATACTAGTGTAAGCATCGGCAATTTGTTGGCTCAGTGTATCGAAGCGCTCTTTAAAACGTCGTATCCGATCGAATAACTGCGCATCGACCAATGCCGCAACGGGTTTGCCGTCTTTTTTAATTAAAATCGAATCGTGCCGGTATTGAACCTGATTTAGCATTTCTCCTAGATTTTGTCTGAATGCAACAGCATTTACTTCGTTAATCATAGTAGGCAGCCTTTATATATGAAATAGAAGCCATATTGATCATATTGATTGAATGAGTCAAGGACAAATTGAGTATGCTTTTTAGCTGAATGCTCCAATAGTTGTGCAAGCTGTTGGTATAAGCTTTGATATTTTAAGGACAAAGGAATTTTGTCCGAAAGGCTCTCTACCGTCCGCAAGAAGAGTAAGACCTGTCACCCAAATTGTCTATTTTTCGGGCAACTGAATGGCGGCAAGTGGCCGATCCAAGGCGTTCAAAATTTGGCAGGGTTTGAATCGAAACCGGTGGCGGCTTTGCGATAGGAATGTCTGACGGTTTGGTGTCGGAATCAGTGGCGACATTTATCGGAATCCGCACCGGTTGCTATCTGTTAAATCTTGATGGCGTTTGGTTTTAACTGGCGATACAACATTTCCAAACTATCGTTCCCGAATTCCAGTCCAGGCATCTGGAATCCAAAGGATGGTTCTGGCCTGCTTCAGGCAACGCGGGCGACACTTCCGGCGAAATAGCCTGTTTTATGAACGCGGATGCTTGGAAAAACAACATCAATTTTTTCACGGCGGCGGCATGTACCGAAGTTTTTCGTGAACGAAAAAACCAATTCCAAAACCTTTACATGTGGCGAATGGCTGACCTAACAAGGTTGACATCGCCAACACTTTGCATATAATGAGAATCGTTATCATTTGCATGAGTCTGATTTCTTCCCGCCACCCTGCTTTTTCCGGGAAACAGGTTTTTCTGCAAGATAAAGAAACTCGAAATAGCCACCCAGCATTCCCCGCCAGGCAGCCAATTCTTTAGAAAACTGCATGGGGAATGTTATGTTCAAGAATGACTGTAATCAGAAAAATGTCCGCAAAAGGCGGATCGGAGCACTGTTACCGCTGGGCGCCGTGCTGTGCGGGACGGCCTTTGCCGCCGAACCCGTTCCTGTCGACGATCAGGAAGTCGTCATGGATGATGTCAAGGTCAAGGCCGCGCGCGATAGAAAAATCAACCGCTTCAAAGCCGACAAATCCAGCACCGGCAGCAAGATAGAACAAGACTTGCGCGATATTCCGCAATCGGTCAGCGTGGTCAAAAAAGAACTGATCGAATCGCAAAACGCCTTTAACCTGACCGACGCCCTGCGCAACGTCAGCGGCTTGACCATAGCCGCCGGCGAGGGCGGGCGCACCGGCGATTCCATCACCTTGCGCGGCTTTTCCGCTAATTCCGACCAATACCTGGACGGTGTAAAAGACAACGGCCAATACAGCCGCGACACCTTCTTCATAGAGAAAGCCGAAGTACTGAAAGGCGCCTCGTCGATTCTGTTCGGCCGCGGCGCCACCGGCGGGGTAATTAACCAGATCGCCAAAAAACCGACCGGCAACACCGGGATTAAAGGCAACTTCACCTACGGTTTGTACGATTTCAAACGCACGACTATAGACGCCGAAACCGCTTACCAGGATTTTGCCGCCCGGTTGAATGTGATGTACCAGGACGCCGACTCCTTCCGCGATTACAATTACACCAACCGCTGGGGCATTGCGCCGTCGTTTTCCCTGAAACTTTCGCCGGACACCGATTTGACCCTAAATCTGCTACACCAGCAGGAAGACGGCGTGTTCGATTACGGCGTGCCTATGTGGAACGGCCGGCCGGCGGACGTACCGGTCAATACCTATTACGGTTTTTACGACAACCGTATGATGGACACCGACGCCAATGTCGCCACCGTGGCCTTGCAACACCGCTTCTCCGATGCGTTTTCGGTAAAAAACACCGTGCGCTACGGCGATTACGAACGTAAATATTTGACCCACTTGTTCTCGGGTAACGCGGCCACGACCGGTGCCAACGCCGGCACTATCGGCCGTTCGCAGGCATTGCGGCTCAGCACCCAGGAAACCCTTTACAACCAGACCGATTTTGTCCTGAAAAAACCGCTGTTCGGCTTCAATAACACCTTGATGTTCGGCAGCGAATTCGGCTGGGAAGAATATACGTTTAAAAACAAGAATTCGACCGGCGTCAGCCGGGTATCGGTTTTCGATCCGGTGCTGACAGGCAGCGTCGGCGCGGGACTGGCCAGCGATTTTAGCGGCACGCTGAATACCAACCGCCTCACCCGCGCGCAAACCTACGCCGGTTACCTGATGGATGAATTCGAAATCAACCCGCAATGGAAACTGGTTGGCGGTACCCGATACGACGTGTTCGAAGCGCAACAGGAGGATTTTTTAAATAGCACCAATAGCTACGACACCCGTGTCAGCCAATTCAGCCCCCGCGGCGGCTTCGTCTGGCAACCGACCGATTGGCAGTCGTATTACTTCAGTTACGGCAAATCGTTTAATCCGTCGGCGGAAAGCCTGAGTTTATCGACCGGCAGCGCCAATTTGCCGCCGGAACAAAACAACAATTACGAAATCGGCGCCAAACTGGATTTGTTCGACGGCAAACTATCCGCCACCGCCGCGCTGTTCCGGCTGGAAAAGACCAACGCCCGCACCACCTCGGCCACCGAACCCAATTTGCAGGAGCTGAGCGGCGAGCAGCGTACCGACGGTTTCGAACTGGGCCTGGCCGGGGAAGTGCTGCCCAATTGGGATTTATCGGCCACGTACGCTTATCTCGATGCGGAAGTGGTCTCCTCCAATAACAGCGCGGTCGGTTCGGTAAGCGGCCAAACCAAATCCTATCAAGGCATGAGCATGGTCAACGTACCCAAGCATAGCGGCGTGGTCTGGAGCACTTATCACTTGACCGATAACTGGGAAGTGGGTGGCGGCGTCTACTATGCAACCGATCGCTTTGCCGACAGCGTCAATGAAGCAGTGTTACCGGGCTACGCGCGCCTGGATGCCGTGCTGGCCTACCATCAAAAGCATTACGACGTGCAACTGAACGTCTTCAACCTGACCGATACGGTGTATTACGAATCGGGGAAAACCAATTCGGCGTTGCCCGGCACGCCGGTTTCGGGGCAATTGACCGTGAATTTCAAATACTAAATTCCAAGTAATGACGAAACAAACCGGCTCTCGTTAATCTGATGCTGCGCATCGAATGGTTTGGGCGGTTTTGCCGGCTAGCGGTGAGCGTTTACGGTATTCGCCGCTTTTTTTGCAGTGGCGGGGCCGCCCGAGTTGGAATGACAACAACCGCGATAAGTAATCCCGCCTATCCGCCCGCAGCCAGCGCTAAATCGGCTGTCCAGCTGATGGCATGCACGCAACAATTTTTGAAAGCGCATTTGTTTACTATTTAAACTTTTCAAACCCACCATGAATACCACCACTCAAATCACACAGCCAACCAACCTCCCGCGGAAAAAAATCAACGGTGGTTATTTATTTTTACCTCATTCGCTATCGCGCGGCGCTTTGCTGAAATGGTTACGCCGCACTCATGCCTGGCTCGGGTTGTGGGGTGCGGCATTGGGTTTTTTGTTCGGCTTTACCGGTATTCTGTTGAATCACCGCGAAGTGATGAAAATCCCTATCGGCCGACTACAGCAAACCGAATTTCAAATCTTGCTACCCGATCCCAGACCGGCATCCGCGACCGCCATGGCGGCGTGGCTGGGACAGACCATGAACATCGATACCCGACAGGCCAAAATCAAACACCAGCCGCCTAAAACCGTTATTTGGAACAATCAGAACATCCGCCAGCCGGCGGTTTGGCATATCGCGCTGCGTAACCCCAAGCATTCGTTGAACGCCGAATACTGGGTAGGTAACGCGTTTATCAGCGTCAAACAAGGCAGCGCCAACCTACTGCAGACCTTAAATAACCTGCATAAAGGCACCGGCATGGGTGTCGGCTGGATATTGCTGGTCGATACCCTTGCCGGCGCCTTGCTGTTACTGAGCATGACCGGCATTTTGTTATGGACGCGCCTGCATGGACCTCGCTTGGCGGCGGCTGGACTAGGTCTGGGTTCGCTGAGTCTGGTGGTATTTATTGCCTTATCCGCCATTTACGGGTGAAGTATGCTACTCGAAATACCCGAAGTTTTATCGCAAACCGAACTGTTGCAAGTGCGCGCGTTACTGCGCGATGCGCCCTGGACGGACGGGTGCGTCACCGCCGGCAGCCAATCCGCCCAAGTCAAAAACAACTGGCAATTACCGGAACAATCCGAACAAAGTCAAGCCGCGCAAGTGATTTTGCTCGAAGCATTGAACCGGAATGCATTGTTTCTGTCCTCCGCACTGCCCAAGCGTATTTTTCCGCCGCTATTTAACTGCTACACCGGAGAACACAACACCTTCGGCAACCATATCGATAATGCGATACGGCATTGCAGCCAGACCGGACAACGGGTGCGTACCGATCTGTCTGCAACGCTTTTCCTGGCCGACCCGGACAGCTACGACGGCGGCGAATTGGTGATTGAAGATACCTACGGCCAACACGCAGTAAAACTGGCCGCCGGCGATATGGTGCTTTACCCCGGTTCCAGTCTGCACCGGGTCGAGCCCGTCACGCGCGGAACACGGGTTGCATCGTTTTTCTGGCTGGAGAGCATGGTCAGGGAAACCGAACGCCGACGGCTGTTATTCGAAATGGATATGTCGATTCTGGAATTGCGCTCGACGCAAGGCGACAACCACGCCACGGTTAATCTGACCGGCTGCTATCACAACCTGTTGCGTATGTGGGCCGAGGTTTAAGTAATCCTCCTCTACTTTCAACATTACCACGCGCGTAATAACTGAATATTGGAATGTTCAAGATTGGTTTTCACGCCCGACCTGCCTGGCCTTATGCGACCGATACCGGACAGCTAATTAAATGGCGCGGCGATACTGTTCGCGTCACCAGCATAGCCTTGTCATAAAATTGTAATTGAATGAGAATGATTATTATTAGTATAATTAATGTGTCATTTTTTGGAGATTGTTCATGAAACATTTAACTGCGATAGCACTGCTTGTTATGGGCGCGAACTGCCATGCCAGCTCATTTTTAAACGCCGAACAACAACTCGGCGAACGCCTGTTTAGCGATACCAATTTATCTTTAAACAAGAATCAGGCATGCGCCAGTTGCCACAGTCTAAGCCCGGCCCGAGCCGCATCATATTTGACCAAAAGAGTGCCGGGCTTTGTCGATGCGGATAACGTCAAATCAGGGAGCGCCGTCTCCAACGGCTCGATTGCAGGCTTGACCGGTAATTTGAATGCGCCCAGCGCCGGCTATGCGGCGCACAGCCCTACGTTTCATTGGGATGCCGAGGAAGGCTTATATATCGGCGGCCAATTTTGGAACGGCCGGGCCGCCGACCTCGCTGAACAGGCGAAAATGCCGTTCCTGAATCCGGTTGAAATGGCAATGCCCAATGAATTTGCCGTGGTCATCCGCTTGAAACAAGATAAAACGTATCGGCGTCTATTCCGCGAGATTTATGGGCTAGAGTTGAATGACATTAGCAACCAGGGTGGCCAAACCTCAAAAGTCACACAGATTTTTCAGGCCACGGCGCGAGCCATTAGTGCCTATGAACAAACTGCCGTGTTCAACAAATTCAACTCCAAATTCGATTACGTGCTGGCCGGAAAAACCCGCTTCACTGCATTGGAAGCCAAGGGGTTTGAGCTTTTCAATAGTGAAGATAAAGGCAATTGCGCCGCCTGCCATATCAGCGAAGCGACTGTTGCGGAAGATGGCAGTATCGAGCCGCCTTTGTTCACCGACTTCAGTTACGACAACATCGGCCTGCCCCGCAACGTGAATATTCCCGGCAACCCCGAGCCGAATCCCGGCTTGGGCGGACGCACGGATTTGACCACCGACGCAGCGGACGAATTGGGCAAACACAAAGTCATGTCGTTGCGCAATATCGCTATCACGGCACCTTACGGCCACAACGGCTCGATGGCCACCCTGGAGCAAATCGTTCACTTTTACAATACTCGCGATACCCTGGGCAGCGTCGAGGATGTCAATCATCCGGGATTCGGCAAAACCGGCTGGCCGGAACCTGAATTCAGCGAAAATCTGAACAGCGATGAGCTGGGCAATCTCGGTTTAAGCGACGATGAAGAAAAAGCCCTGGTGGCCTTCCTGAAAACCTTGACGGACGACTATCCGAAATGGGGCCACGATCGCCGTGTACCGCCTTGGTCGCCGTCGCCTTTTGCGCAAATGGTGAAACCGCATAAAGGCGGATTTTCCCACGCCCGGCTGAACCGGATATTGCGTAAACACCGCTAAACCTTAACGTGCGGGGCCGGCCGAGCAGACCGGTTTCGCACGCTCAAACGCAAACATCAAAGTTTGCGTAAGTGATCCAGCTTGCTCTTGATTTTAATCTCCAAGCCTCGCTCGACCGGCTGGTAATAACGCCTGCCCTGCAACGGTTCAGGGAAATAATTTTCGCCGGCGGCGAAGGCATTTTCCTCGTTATGGGCGTAGCGGTATTCCGCGCCGTGCCCCAAGTCCTTCATCAACTTGGTGGGCGCATTGCGCAAGTGAACAGGCACTTCCAGCGAACCGCTGTTGCGGGCGTCGGCCATGGCCGCCTTGTAGGCCACGTAAACCGCATTGCTTTTGGGCGCGCAGGCCAGATACACGATGGCTTGGGCCAGCGACAGCTCGCCTTCCGGGCTGCCCAATCGCTCATATGCATGCGCGGCATTCAGCGCCAGCTCCAATCCGCGCGGATCGGCATTACCGATATCTTCCGAGGCCATCCGCACTACGCGTCGGGCAATATATAAAGGGTCGCAACCGCCTTCTATCATGCGGCAAAACCAATATAAAGCCGCATCCGGGTCGGTGCCGCGCACCGATTTATGCAAGGCGGAAATCTGGTCGTAGAAAATATCGCCGCCCTTGTCGAATCGTGCGGCATGGCCTTGCAACACTTCCTGCAACACTTCGCGATTGACCACTTCCCGTCCGTCTTCCGTTTCAGCAAGATCGGCGCCGATTTGCAGAATGTTCAGGCAGCGGCGAGCATCACCGTCGGCCGCCTTTGCGATCAGCAACAGCACATCGTCTTCAATGACCAGATTGCGCTCACCCAACCCGCGACGCTTGTCGGCCAGCGCATTTTTCAGCAAGGCCAGTAAGGCCTCCGGCTCTATACTGCGCATCACATAGACCCGCAAGCGGGACAGCAACGCGTTATTCAATTCGAACGACGGATTTTCGGTAGTAGCACCGAATAAAATGATGCTGCCGCTTTCGATGGGCGCCAATAGGGAATCCTGCTGGCTTTTAGAAAAACGATGAATCTCGTCTATGAACACCACGGTATTCATGTTACGGGTCAGCTTTACCTGTTCGGCTTCCGCCACGGCAGCCCGAATTTCCTTGACGCCGGCCATCACCGCCGATAATTCGATAAAATGGCAGTCGGCGCTATTAGCGATAATTTTCGCCAGCGTGGTCTTACCGACACCTGGCGGCCCCCAAAACACCAACGAGTGCGGAATGCCTTGGTCAATGGCGGCACGCAGCGACTTTCCCTTGGCGAGTAAATGCTGCTGGCCGATGAATTCATCTAGTGCCGCAGGCCGCATTCTGGCCGCCAAAGGCGCATCGGCATGCGATGTAAAAGTGTGAGTTTCGGTCATGATCGGGTAAAACTGATAGGCAATAGCCGTATTTTTCATTAGAATTGCCTACCATTTTATTGATTCTGACGCCGGATTGACATGGATTTAAAATTTTTAGATTTCGAACAGCCTATTGCCGAACTGCAAGCCAAGATTGAAGAGCTGCGCAAGGTGGAGCTGGACAACCATTTCGACATTTCCGAAACCTTGAAGCAGCTGGAGCAAAAATGCGAAGGACTGACCGAGAGTATTTTCAGCGACTTGTCCGATTGGCAGATTTCGCAATTGTCGCGTCACCCTGGTCGGCCTTATACGCTGGACTACATCAACCTGATATTCACCGATTTTCACGAACTGCACGGCGACCGCACCTATGCGGATGACCCGGCTATCGTTTGCGGCTTGGCCAGGCTGGAAGGTCAGCCCATCGTGGTAATTGGCCACCAAAAAGGCCGCGACACCAAGGAAAAAATCTACCGTAACTTCGGTATGCCGCGTCCGGAGGGTTACCGCAAAGCCTTGCGGGTCATGAAAATGGCCGAGCGCTTCCAGCTGCCGATTATTTGCTTGATTGACACACCCGGCGCCTATCCCGGCATTGGCGCGGAAGAACGCGGCCAAAGCGAGGCTATCGCCCGCAACCTGTTTGAAATGTCCAAACTACGCACCCCTATCATCTGCACCGTCATCGGCGAAGGCGGCTCCGGCGGGGCACTGGCAATTGGAGTAGGCGACCGTTTGTTGATGCTGGAATACAGTACCTATGCGGTAATTTCGCCGGAAGGTTGCGCGTCGATCCTGTGGAAAAGCGCCGACAAAGCTCAGCTGGCCGCTGAAGCCATGGGCATAACCTCGGACCGAGTCCGCGAGCAAGGCTTTTTGGATGAAGTGGTACGCGAACCTGTCGGCGGCGGCCATCGCAATTTCGAAAAGGTCGCGTTAAACCTGCGCGAAGCTTTATTACGCCACATGGACGAACTGAATCAGGAAGTCCAAGACATGGATAAAATGCTGGAAAAGCGCTATCTACGCATCATGCGTTTTGGTTCTTATCTCGAAGAACCAGTGAAATAACCTCCCCAAAAAACCGTTCACGCGGACAATCCGTTGACTCGGCGTTTGACATTGAAAAATGCTCGATTAGAAAACTAACCGGGCATTTATTCTATACCGGCCACTGGTTTTTGTAATGGTTAACAAAAACCGGACACATGTTCAGGTTGCGTTGTTGATCCAGCTCCATCAAGTTTTAAGCGGCATACTTTACTGTATAGTGCCCCCATTTTCGGACTAAAGTGGACCTCGAAATTCACACAGTAGCTTAAGCTATGCCCTGTCGGAAAATAAGAGGCAGGAAATGAGCGAACGTAAACGAAAGATATTTACTGGGGGCCAAAAAGCCAAGGTTGCCTTGGTAGCGGTTAGAGGGACGAAGACGATCAATGAGATCGCCCAAGAGCACGGCGTGCATCCCACCCAGGTCAGTCAATGGAAAAAAGACTTGATGGATAATGCCGGCAGTCTGTTCGAAGGCAAGCGCGGGCCGAAATCGGTCAATGGGCAAAATGATCCGGACCGGTTGTACGCGAAGATTGGGCAACTCAATATGGAGCTGGATTGGCTTAAAAAAAGTCTGGACTCAGCCTGTAGAAGAGCGCCAGACTTGGGTTGCAGCCGATGACGCGTTGCCGTTATCCAGGCAGTGCCAATTGCTCAAGGTCACGCGTTCAGTGGTGTACGAGCAGCAAAAGCATCTACTGAAAGCCGTTGACGAGAATGAATGTCTATTGCTGCGCTTGCTCGATGAGGAATATACGCGGCATCCTTTTTATGGCTCTCGGCGGATGACGAAGTACCTCTGTGGCTGCGGACATGCGGTTAATCGCAAACGGGTTCAGCGTTTGATGCGAACGCTGGGGTTGGCGGGCATGGCGCCCGGCCCCAATACCAGCAAGCCGCATCCGCAGCACAAGCTTTATCCGTACCTGTTGAGGGGCGTCGACATCATCCGCCCCAATCAGGTTTGGAGTACCGACATCACCTATATTCGGCTGCCGCGCGGCTTTGTCTATCTGGTGGCGATCATAGACTGGTACAGCCGTAAGGTACTGGCATGGCGATTGTCGAATACCATGGACGCCGGGTTTTGCGTGGACTGTCTGGAAGAAGCCATCAAAGCCTACGGAGCGCCCGACATCTTCAATAGTGACCAGGGATCGCAATTCACCAGCGACGCTTTCACCGGCGTACGATCAGCATGGATGGACGAGGTCGGGCTCTGGACAATATTTTTGTCGAGCGGCTATGGCGAACGGTGAAATACGAAGAGGTGTATTTAAAACAGCACGGCAGCCTGAAGGACTTGTTGATGGGCTTGACTCGCTACTTCATGTTTTACAACGAGGAGCGCTTGCATCAATCGTTGGGTTACAAAACGCCAAAAGTGGTGTATCAAACGGCAGCGGGCGGTGGTGCCAAGATTGTGGATAAATTTAACGAGGCGACGGAAACGTCAGCTCTCGTTTAGAAGCATTGAGACAGCGCCATTCAGCTGGAATGTGAACAGGGCTCTATCTTAAACCGAGCAATAATTTGTCTGGACAATGGGGTCCACTTTATTAAGCATATCAAAACAATCTAAACACTTTACCGAAAGGCAATAAAAAAGGCCTAGATATTTCTATCTAGGCCTTTGATTTATATGGAGCTGGTGATGGGACTCGAACCCGCGACCGGCTGATTACAAATCATTGAGAATTATGTCCATAATAGTTTATGGTTATTACAAAATGTTTCCATATGCTTGAATATACTGGAGTTATTGCGCATATTTGTTTAACCTTGTTCCTGATTGTAACCTTATGTTGCGACGTTCAAGTGACCATAAAGTGACCACAAAAATATGTTTACTGACAAATCTATTAGAGGCCTTAAACCCAAAGAATCCGCGTATCGGCTTTATGAAAAAGGAGCTGATAAAGGATTTGGCGTGAAAGTAACACCAGCCGGTAGCGTCTCATTTTTCATTCAGTACGCTGGCAAAGATAGAAAACAAAAATTTCATAACTTGGGCCGCTACCCATCTGTTTCTTTGTCAGAAGCTAGAAATTATTGCCGTGACATTAGAAGCCAAATTGACCAAGGCCAAGATCCAAGTTTCAAGACATCGCTAAAACATGGAAGCGTTGCAGATTTGTTTGAATATTACATTAAGCACATGATTGATAATGGCAAAAGAACGTGGAAGCATGTTGAGGCGGATCTTCAATATAATTGCCAGGACATTATGCATTTGCAAGCGAAAGATATCACCTCGACTCACATTAGAAAAATTCTACACAATATTATCAGTCGAGGGTCTAAGGTTCAGTCAAACCGAGTTCGGTCTTACCTTCATAGAGCGTTTGAACTCGGAGTTTATCATGATAATGACCCCAAAAATTTAACCAACGACTTTACCTTTCAAATCACAACAAATCCGGTAGATGCTATTCCCAAAGATACCAGCGCTGAAGTGACAGGTAATCGAAATTTGTCATTTGCTGAAATTCGCCAAGTTTGGCTGGATACATCAATATCTGAACAGTTTCATCTAACAACCAAACTTTTAATCATCTATGGCTGTCGGATGTGGGAACTTTGCGGAGCCTTAAAGCAAGAATTTGATTTTGATACGATGATCTGGAGCATACCCCCTGAGCGGGTTAAGAACCAACGTTGGCTTATCCTGCCGATCACTCCACTTGCAAAGAAGTTACTTGATCGTTTGTGGATTTACTCAGGCAATTCAAGATACCTACTGCCAGGACGGTTTGATGAAAATACTTCAATCCACAACACCTCTTTAAATCATGCAATTCGAAAAATAAAAGGAGTTGAAAAATTTTCACCTCGAGACCTACGCCGTACCGTAAAAACAAGAATGGGTGAAATAGGCATTGATAAGTCCATTCGGGATCGTATCCAGAATCATGCACTAACCGACGTCAGCTCAAAACACTATGATCGTTATGATTATTTACCAGAGAAAAAAACTGCCTTGTTAATTTGGGAAAAAAATCTTATAGAATTAACTGAGAATGATTGCTTAATTTGAGCCGACACACCTATTCAAGCACTTCCCAGATTAATCCTTTTTCTATAATCGCAGCGAATCGATCAGTCGTAAAACCATTGGGAAAAAGGTTAACCGCTTAATTTTCCAATTTCTTAGATTCAACCAATAAGATGGGAAAATGATCGAGCATCACTAGGAAATTTCACCTATCGATGATAATGCGGTTTATCACCGGCCAGTATGTCCCGTCTCAAAGCCTGTCCTTGAGCCTCGCCAACAGGTTCATACGTTCATGCAGCACGGCCAAAATCACGGGCTTCCGGCCTTCTGGTGGGGACATGAAGAAAATATAGTGATGCTCACAGCGGCACACCCGGACCTGGGGATACTTGGGGAAAAGCACCTTTGAGAATAATCGCCCTTCCGCAATAGCCAGGAAGCGTTTGTTTAACAATTCGGCATAACGAAACGCTTGCTCACGCCCCCATGTGTCATCGGTATAGCGGGCGATAGCAGACAAATCCTGGATAGCCTCCGCCGTAAAATCAACGGGCAGGCTCATGAATCTGTCTTAACCAGGGTTTCCTCAAAGATGGAATGAACGGACGCACTGACGACTTCACCACGTTCGGCGGTTTCAATGCGGGGTTTTAAGAACGCTTCCAGTTCCTGCATGGCTTTTTCTTCATCGGCGGTCAGCGGCAACAAACGCTGCATGGCATATTCCTTGATGCTTTTACCCTGCAAGGCAGCCATTGCCTTAATGCTTTGATGCTGTTGATCGGTGATCTCTATCGTCAGGCGGCTCATGGTCTCATCCGTTCGGTGGCTTAAAATCACACTATGGCACAAAAATGTAAAAATGTTAATTTGTGTTTTTAGGCCATGGTCGCTGCAAAGCCTGGTTCGAAAAGACCCGTTTGCATAATAAACAAAGGCTTTTTAGACAACATGCAAACCCCATAAAACCAAGGACTCGCGTGCTTACCCTATTAAAGGATGAGAGCTACTGATTTTGATGGGATCTCGAATCCTAATTCAAATCACAATAGGTAACGCCCATGTTGAATCAACCCGTTAACGCATCATCGCTTACGACCTGTCCCCGCTTGATAACCGCCGCCGGCGAGCGGGCGCATCGCGGCTTTCTGGAGTTTTTCGCGGCCAATATCCGCAACCTGCACACACGGCGGGCATATGCTCGCGCCGTGATGGAATTTCTCGATTGGTGCGAGGTAACTGCGGGTATCGTATCGATCTTCGATGTGCAGCCGTTGCATGTTGCCAGCTGGATCGAGGGCAAAACCCGTCAGGTCTCCGCCCCAACGGTCAAGCAACAGTTAGCCGCCGTTCGGCATTGTTTTGGCTGGCTGGTGACCGGGCAAGTGGTGTCGTTGAATCCCGCCGCCTCGGTTCGCGGTCCGGCGCATCGGGTAAAAGTCGGCAAGACGCCGGTGCTAGATGCCGAGGACGCCCGCCGCCTGTTGAATAGTATCGATACCGGGACACTTATCGGTCTACGCGACCGGGTGCAACGTAGCGAAAAAACCTAAAAATTGGTTTCTCCGCAACTGTTTGCGTAACACTGTTTTATCCTGATAGTCCACACCATGCACTTGAAAAACTTGTTTTGCCAGGTCAATGCCAACTCGTCTAATGTTCATCTCGGATTCCTCCTCCGGTGTTTGGATCGTTTAATCCTACCAAACTGGCACATCGATGCCGTTAAGGTGGGAGGGGTCCATACCATTGCTTTTTGGCAAGTAACCTTACATCTTCTTTGGCCCGCCCGGCCACTATGCGACATTTAACAATTTCAGAGTTTGGCAGCAGTAAAATCGAAAGCTGTCTATCAAAGTTTGAGATACCCCCTCCTTGAGCGCAAAGGTTTGTCTCAACCGCGGTTTGTGGACGATCAAACTGACCGAAAGGATAGGTATTAATGTTACATCAAAGTTCTTGGCCTAAAGGGAGTTAGCTTTAAGGGTTACGGTTTTGAATTTCAGCCAATATTTTATCGACTTCTTTTCTGGGCAGATAATCCAAATCCCAGTGACTTGTGTAGTTTTCCTTTAAACGTCTTTTGCCTTTGTGAAGTTGCTCGGGTTCTTTATTTACAGCAAAGGCAGCTGTGCTGATTGGTTTTTCAGCAAGGTCGATCGGATTATCAGCATATCGATCACTCTTTAGAAAACTAATCATTTTTGCAACCAGTGTATTCATAAAAGCTATTCCTTGATCTGATTTTTACCGGTAGACGCTGTTTTTCCTGGTTGGAGAAACAAATTAAAAAGACCGGACAGCACGCACGCTAAGCTTACTGTATTTATTGTAGCGATCCTGGTCGCCATTGCCGAAGCCCTGGATCCAGGCGCTGTTGATGTCTTGCTCCGTAGCGCTCCAATAGTCGTCTTTAGCAAAACCGCCCACCACGTTTCTGTGTTCATATAAGACTTTTAACTCAGTCTTTGTCGGCAAATGCCAGCCGGAGCCATAAGCGCCTGCAGCTGTAACAGCGTCACTCCAACTTAGTGAATTGATCTCATCGGCTGCTTTCGCTTCCAGGCCATGCTCACCCGTATCATCGACATAATAGACTTTGCCACCTTGGGGGCCACTGTCGCCAAGCCCATATATTGCAGCAGTCTTAGCTCTCTCGCTATATGGAACTGCCGGACTAACAGTGCTTTCCGCTTGAACAGCATGCCCCAATAATAAACCCCCAGCCAATAAAACCACTTTTGCTATTTCTTTGAGATCAATCATGGCAATGCTCCTTATTTCTGTTTGGCTGTTAGTGGTTTACTGTCGCTGATGCGGCGCTTTACGCAAGTTATTAAGTTCACAGCCTAGATTAGCGAGGGTCTTTATTAGTTCCTGGTATTGGCTGTCATAGTGAAAGGCCAGATGACTTGCATGCCCCAGACTACAAAGTGGGCAATTGGAGAGGGATGTTGAACATGGTTTGCCTGATTTTAGAGTCAACGAAATGTATCGAAGTGTCTAGCGATCCTGTCACAGCAAATTAAATCTTAACTATCAGCTGTGGTGCGAGTAAACTCGGTGAAGAATGCCAGCTTTCCGGCGATGAATCTGAAGAGTGGACCGTCAACACCCGACCCATTCCAGACTTAGGTCAGCATAAAGGGTGTGACTGGAATTCTGCGCTAAGCGGTCGTCCAGAATTTTAATAGCTGTTACACAACTGCATCCGTTAGCTTGTCACACCAATGACAGCTAAAATTCCAAAAACATCGTCCGATGTCTGCGAGATTTACGCGTGCTTGGACACAAACCCGGATAGATAGACCTTGGATTAGCTAAAAATCTGAGTTGGTTTGAAACCAGTTGTAGGCATTTTTAGCTTGGTTTTGATAGCGTTGTCGCCGAAACGTCAAGCACGAAGACTTCAATTAATTTTCGCTCCGCCGGTGTCAATGTTGCCTTCAGCATTTCCTCAAGTTCGATGGCGGACTTGGGTGGCGGCAGGCCATGGGGATGTGTCGGCAGCCGTTTAAAGTTAAACCACAGCACCAAATACAAGCCACGGCCTTCAGTTTCCGGCGAAATGGTGTAGAACGGTATCAATTGTTGGTGAATGGTTTTCCATAGTTCGCGGTGATAATCTCGTTTGATTTCGATGGGCAGGTAATAAGATCGCCCCTCATGGATGAAGGACAATGTCATATCGGCGCGCTTCTCATTGGCTTGCAATGCTTCAGGTTCGACAGCTACATCGTATTTAGCCAGCATCGGTTTAAGGCGATCAACCAGATAATTGCGACCGACCTCTTCGTACCTAGGGTCTTCTTCGGAGTAAGGTTCTTTAGGGTCTAAAGTTTCCTTGCCCTTCAAATTCCAGAAATTTTGGTAGGGGTTGGTACTGCTGGTATGCATTCCCTCCGCCAATTGCCGCAAACAATCCAACGCCAGCACTGAGAGATCGGCGACATTGGCTGGCTTTTGGTTGTTCAGTGTCTCGATGACTTGGGAAGCGTCTGGATGTTTATACAACGCTTCGCGGCGGCTGATTTGTTGGGTTTGTTGGGCGTCGCGGATTAGCGCGTGCCACGCGGCTAGTTTTGGTTGTTCTGGCAAATCGGCCAGAACCTTTGTGGCATCTTCGCCGGGGTTCGCCGCCAAGTTGTTTAACAAAGACCGAACGTAATCTCGCTCTTCCATTGCTCGCGTAACCAATCCGCCGCCTCTCGGCCAATTCGGCTGACAGCGAGGCGCAAACAACTCTATCAACACGCCTGTCGTGGAAGCCTGTTCGGGAATGAAATTACTTTCGTTGCCGTGCATTGGCAACAAGAATGACGACAAATGATTGATTCGCGTGGTGTTGCCACTTACCTCTTGTTTGACAACTGCTTCATAAGCATTCGGTTCGACGACCAACCCGGTGCCCAACCAATAGATACGTTGCGCGGTATCCATCCCTTTACAGGCCAATTTTTTCTCAATCAGCGGCTGAAACGTAGCGTTATCAAATTCGGCGATAGCGGCTTTTAGTAGATAGCTAAGATGCTGAAGATGATCCTTGTAGCCTCTGACCGGATATTTTTCGAGCAAAGGTAAAACGATTTGTTTGGCTACGGGCTTGCAATCGTCATCGTGCCTTAGATAGTGCAAGCCGTGAATATACTTCGCTTTGGCGGCTAATAAGGCAGTGATGTAATCCGAATAGGCTCGCGCAACCAAATCCGATCGAGAACGACATAACGATTTGAACCAGTCGTCGCTGAACGATCCTTCCGTAAAACAAAATGCCAAGGCGCTGTTCAATAAATCGTCGCTTATGGTATTGAGAATATCCGGATTTTCCCTATGTAAGTTATCGAGACAAACCAAAAATGGACGGCGAATATAGTGATATTCGCCTTTTGTATCCAAGGTCAATATATCAGCCGCGCTAGGAATATCCGTTCTGTGTAATATTTTAAGCAATCCCATTTTTGCAGCAGCTATTAAAGATTCATCGCCATTCAAATATTCTGACAGGCGCTGATCGTTAGTTTTTCCACTAATTTTTACTCGGTGATCAAAAGCCGTTGCTAATTGATCGAATATATATGGACTCGCGTTGGCGTCAGCAATTTTGGTTTTATGACTGTGTAAATACTGTAGTTTTTGCGTTAGTTCATCATGTCGCTTATTAGCCCATTTTTTTCTTGATTCGGCATGTTCAAGCCTCCAATCATCGATGGGCCAATAAATCAAATTCTGATAAGTCTCAAGAAAATCGGGATGATCTACCAACCAATTTACAAAATAATCCAGAGATAAACCACAGTCTCCCTGATTTTTTTGAAGCGATAAAAATGCCTGTTGAAAGCACCCATATTTCAGTTTCAAATTGGTTTTGGATAAAGACTGATCCAACCACCATAGACCAAGATTATCCGGACACTTGGCATAGCGGAATCGTTCATATATTTTATTAATTCCCCCGCTGGCATTTTCAAAGGTTGATATTTGTTTGAGGCCAACCGCTAACAAATCCAGGTAACGATCAGGCCGAGCACTGAGCCAATCGCAAATTCGCTCTTGCTGCTCATATAGGAATCTACCTTGCCCATATTGGTCGACACCAATTGATAACCATCGATATAGCTGTTCATCGCCAACAAAATCTCCATGAATAAGTAACCCGCGTAACAATAATTGTCCTACTACATCGAATAAATATTCATGCGGCAACGTTTCTAGAAACTCTGTCCCTCGACAGAATAGTTCATCGAGTATCGTAGGTAGATCATCATCCGGCAAACTTTTTGGAAATGTGGTTTGCCAGAAATAATGATAAGAAATGGTATGGATATTTTTAGGCCGAATTAAATATTTGAATATATTGGCTGCGGTAATTTTACTTGGAAACAATTTATCAAGAATGGTTTCCAGTAAGCCATTTTCAGTTTCCTCTATTTTGCCTTGACGAATGTCGTCAGCTAGAGATAGCAAGCTTTCAAAATCCTCCGGATATTGATGCATAAATGCATCCAATGCATAACTGCGGCTATTCTCCCAATAAGTGTTATCGCATATTACCGACAGCAAGGCCGGTTTAATTTTCACGATAGTTTCCGAGCAACACAAGCCTTTCAACAAACAATACAGCAGATATTGCTCGCCATCGCTACGCCCCGGACTGACGAGCACTTGCATTAAATCGTCCGCCATATCCTTTGTGCCCAAGGCCGAAAACGCCGTGGTATGCCAATCGCGGTTGGGAAAACCGGTGGTTTGCGCTTCCCGGATCAAGGCTTGCAATAACCTGGATTTAGTTTGCGTCGAAAACAACTGCACATCCCCATACACTACCAAACCCAAAGGATCGATTTCAATCAACCGGTCGCGCGCTGGCTCCGACAATACTGCCAACCAAGCCATCAAGCCGCGCAACGCTGTGACGATGCCGCCGTCTACGCCGGTCGTTAACGCCAACACTCGATTGACCAATAAGCCATCCTTGATCTTGCCGGCGATGAAGTGCGCTGCCAGATACTCCGCGACACTACGATGCACATAGCTGTATTCGTCTCCCGCCTTCCTGAACAAGCGGGTCTTTAAGGCAGCACGACTCTCCGAGGAAATATTGAGGGAATCAAGACTGATGCGGCCGGGTTGGGCATAGCCTTCGCTGAAGCCCGACAGGTTGGCGAGCAGTTGAATCGCACACAACAAACCCGCCGCGTCAAGCAAGGTTGGAATTTTAACGGGGGCTCTTTCCGCTACTCGATGTTCGTCGTTAAATTCCGCCGTCAATTGTTCGGATGCCAGTCGATAAACCTGTTGCTTGGTCGTCGGCCAATCTCCTTTTTCCTTGACCGCGTCGATCAACATATCCAGGGTTTGCGGGTTTTCCAGCAAACCGGACAAGCTAAAACGTTCCGCCTTTTCGATGAAACCGTCAGCATCTCCGACACGGTCATCGTTGGCGAGTATCGCCGTCACGTCGCTGCTGTTTAATGGATCTAAATATAATTGGGTAATTTCTTTGGACAGGCTGACTTTGGCTAAATCCTTGTTATCCAGCGCCCCTAGCCAATCGGCTTCGCGACAGGAAATGCGAAACCGTTTACAACCCAGTTTATTGAGTTTGCCTCGAATGGCTCCCAATGGCGTTCGCGCGTCGTCTTTGCCTGCTCTGGCTTCGTCCAGTCCGTCGATTAACAAGGTTTTCTCCCGCCATTCGTCGTTATCCAAATCGATAAAGTCTCTGGCGGAAATGTAATAGCCGTTTCCGGTATTGTTTGCTTCTTCTCCGAACAACGTGGATTTCCCGGCGCCCGGTTCGCCCAGCAACACATAGGCCGGCTGGTCTCTGTAGTCGGCGATAGGACGGCTTTCTGCAGAAATATCGTCCGTGGATTTTTCGGTGACGGTTCGGGGTACGCGGTGCTGCAACATTTGTTATTCCAGCCAGTCGTCGGCGGGTTGAGATAGAAACTCCGCCAGCGGCACACCGCCGGCGCCCACTAGAATTTTTTTGGCGTGAGAGTATTTTTCGGCAAACACATTCAATCCCGCCGATACCACTGGCTTGGGCGCGCTTTTAACTTCAATGGCCGTGAGTTTTTTGCCTTTGGCCAGCACGAAATCGACTTCCTGATTGCCTTCGCGCCAGTAGTAAAGCTTGGTGTCTTCGTCGCAGGTATTCAACAAATGCGCGCCGACGCTGCTTTCCACCAATCGCCCCCAATAACTTCGGTCGGCTTGCGCCTCTGCGAAGCTGTAATCCTGCAGGGCAGACATTAGTGCAGTGTTGAATACGTTCAGTTTGGGTGCCGAGTTGCGTTTGCGGACTTCTTGGCCGGCGAATTTGTGCAGCCCTGTCAGCAGCTTGGTTTCGGTCAGCAAATGTAGATAGTCGGCCAGGGTCTCGGTATGCTTGGCTTCGATAATGGCTTCTATCATCTTGGTCAACGACAATTCCTGACCGGAATAGTGGCAACCCAGTTCGAATAACTGTTTCAGCAGCATCGGATTTTTGATGCGCACCATTTGCAGGATGTCTTTCTCGATATTGGGTTGTATTAAGCTATCGCGCACGTAACGCCGCCAACGGGTTTCGTCTTTTATCAGCCAAGCGCTGCCGGGATAACCGCCGAAATAGACGTATTGTTCTAGCGTAAAGCCGAAGGCCTGCTGCATTTCGGCAAAGCCCCAATGACTGACAGGCAGGGTTTCGTAGCGCCCGGCCAGACTTTCCGATAGGCCTTTTTGCATCAACAGCGGCGCGGAACCTAGCAACACCACATGCATGGGCACGCCGTTGGCACGGTCGGCATCCCATAGGCCTTTGACGATGTCGGACCAATGTTCTATTTTTTGGATTTCGTCTATCGCAAACACAAAGGCTTCACCGCTTTGCGCGGTTTTAAGCCAGGCGGCGGCGCGGCTTCTGGCTTCCTGCCAATGAAATACCAGCCACGCTTTATCCTTTCTTTGAGGTGGCGAAATAGCTGCAACCACACCAGTCATTTCATAGGCGGAGAGGTTCGGTTCGTCGTCCACGGACACGTAATAGCCTTGCGTCGGCGCGGCAGAAACGATGTCGCGGATGATGGTGGTTTTGCCGACCTGCCTAGGGCCTGCGAGCAAATTGATAAAGTGAACCGGATCGCCGAGGCGGGTTTTAAGTAGGGTTTCCTGGGAGCGGGTATACGACATGTTACGTTACTGAGTAAATTTACTCGGTAACGTAACACTTCGGCAAGTATTTGTCTATTTTTACGCATAAACCTTGAGCCCTATAAAACAGCACCCGCATTATTTAAGGAATCCCTTCAAGACAATGCCAGCCACACTTGCTCCTCATCGTCCGCCGTCTGTTGGACCAATGCTTCCGGCAAACGACTACCCAAAGTCAACGGGACCAGCCCCAATAGCTGCACCGTTTGCTCAGCCGTCAAAACCTTGCGGCAGGATTTTGGTATGCAGCCAGACAGCAGCTTCATTGATAGCCGAAATACGCCACCGAAAGACGGTGATCATGTCTTGCAATCAAGCATCTATAGCTAGACTGGCAGGCAGGTATCTATTCAAGAGCGGTCACTTACGACCGCAACTTAGCGGTCCGCAACTGGCCGCTTGGTTGAGTTCGCCAACGACTGGTTTGTAGTTCTCCAGTGTTCAAAACCTGGCTTTGGCTGACTGACCGGTTTGGAGAGTCTCAATAGGCGGGTTTGGGTCGAAACTGTAAATTCGCCACTTCTGAAAGGCGCCACTCATTACTTGCATCATCGTATCGGAATGGGCGATGTGATATTAAACGTTTTTTGGTTGAATAACAATTCCACAGTCGTCGAAGCAAAGATTGAAGCCAAGTACTTGTTTTTACAATAATCTCTGGCGGTAAATTTCCGAGTATTTACCATAACCCATCTTATGCGAAGTCGCACTTGTTAGTGCAATTAACGGAACTGGTATTGTCCCGGTGAAAAAATTCAACGCCTCTTTATTTGGTGCTGGCCATTTTTCAAAGTCCTTTTGCACAACTCATACTTGAACTGCAAGCCGCATGAGAGGCGCGCTTTTGATATGATCAGATATTTAATACTGTAAGCGTCCTATGAAAGCGACATGAATATTTTTAAAATGTATTGACAATGGTAAGTCAGCCGATTTTTGGATCATTCGGAATTCATGGGGAAAGACGGTTGCCAGAGTGGTAGCAATCGACAAATTCAAGGAAGGCCCCCTGAAAGGCATTGGGCGGTATCCATATTTTAATGATGCAAAAGAAAGGGTATATGCCGAAATTTATACCGTCATAGAAGAAAATGGCGAAGAAATATTTGAACAGGTTGACCCTATATTTGAAAAATGCCCTCACAACTCAACGCTTGCAATACTCAGTTGTCCTGGAAGCTATGCTTATTCAAGGATTTTCCCTCACGGTAAATATTTCAAAATCAGAAGGATGGGCACAAGTGAAATAATTGAGCTTGAGGCTAAAATACCTGAAATCAAAATCTCTGACTCTTCTGACAAACGAACTATTACTCAAGATTTGCTCGCCGATGCGGCATCGCTGATTGGCATGCATGGCAATATACAAGTTGATTTCGACAATGTAATGAACGCATTTTATATTTCGTTTCCTTACTCGGAACAGTTGGTCAAGGCGGTAAAAAAAATAAACCCTAAGTTACGCAGCTATGAGCCGATGGAGAAGTCATGGAAGGTCGATATCGTAGCCATTGCAGATGTCAAATCTCTGCTATCAGATGCTTGATGCGGCTTCTCATGTGTGACAATTAGTTTGTCTTTTTTGCCCGTACCACATATGCAAGTTTTCAAAACCTTTTACGTAATCGGAATTTACGACCCACAACAATATGATGCCTGGCCGTGGCATTGTCACTATGAATATGGCCAGTATCTTTCAGACAAGCACAGAATTTGCGGATGGCTTCGACAAGCAAGATTCGAATCCGAGGAGGCGGCAAGAAAATTCTATTTCGCCTGGAAACGTTACAAGGAATTCAAATTCGAATTAATTCCTCAACAATCATGGGTTGATGTTCCCGATCCTGTTTATCCAGCAGATCATCCAAAATCTATATTAAAAGCCATAACGGAAAACGAACCCCACGGAGTCAAACTTACCGGATCACTTTGGCTTTACGGCCAGGATATATCAACTCTTTATTCTGCAAAAACATTAAAGAAACATAGAGAAATCCTTTTAAAGTATGGCATTGATATTAGCGAGCCATTGCCAGATCATTTAAAAATAACAGCAGAGTCACGAATCATTGATCCTCCAGAAAAGATAAAACTAACCGTCGTTAAATGACTTTGCAAGCGGAGTCACAGGTATACCATATTGCGCGACGAGTTCAACCGAGCATGTTTTGGAAGGGGCCAAAAATAGTAGCTGTCGATGGCGATTGACTGATTCTCTGGAAACCGTGCCTGATAATACAGCGTTCGAGTTCTCTAAAATCATGAACGTCGCTGCAGCTGTCGTTTTAAGAACTCGGTAGCATTTGATTGCCGGAGCTGTGCGGCAAATCGTCGATAGGACAACTAGATGGTGATGATCTGACTACCCATGTCTTCTAAAAGATCTTTCTTGTAAGCATCAAACAAAAGTTCATCCGCACGAAGCTGGTCGATTGTCATTTGCCCGCGGACGAGCCGCTCAACAAGCCACCAGTATGAGCACAGTCTGTCGTGAAGTGCCGGATCAACATCCTTTCCGCGAACGAGGTCAACTCCAACCACAAGCTCCCTGTCCTCCAGATAGATTGCATTCGCAAGCTGGTAGTAGTCATTGCACAGATCGAAGTAGACAAGGGGCACCTCGTACTTGGCTCGTCGAATATCAGTTCGATATATGTACTGGAAACCGTTCATGCTGACCTTCATTTGAAGGCCCGCCGAATATCCAGCCGGTCTGCCTCCGATTAGTGTTTGCAGCTCGCGCCTATTGGTGCGACAGTGAATCCAAATGACATCGCGCTGAGGGTCGTTTGGCCGGTACTTTTGAAAATATTTCAGCCGTGTCGATTCGAGTCCAGTTCCAATTGCTAAGTATTGATCTAAGGTATGGTGCAGAACGGTTCCTCTCCGGGCAATCTGTCCCCAGCGACGATTCGCGTAGATATCATTGTGACAATTGCGCACGATCATCGCTTCTGCGATCTTACCAAGGATTCGCATGATTGCCCCCCTGACCTCCTCCTCAGAGTTCACGATGAGAATTCTCGAACGCAGTAGGCCATTTTCATCCACAGAGACCAAGCCTAAATCTTCGGTCAGAATACCGAGGAGTTCATCGGCATAGCCATGACGAATTAGTTCGAAGTTGCGGTGGCCACGCTGCCACTGCTCCAAGGATTGTATTATTGAATGGTCGATGGATCCGTTCGGCAGCTTTTTGCAGATCACCAACCTTGAGTCTGGCGTGATTTTTTGTTCCATTTTTCTATGCAGAGGCATCCAGGTGGTGTTTTCTGACAGACTAAACATGAGAGATTTGCATCATAGACGCATAAATCACATGAACTTGGCTACTAATGCCCATAACCACCTACGCCACAGCCGTTACGGTCCTTCTTTTACTAGGCGCTGCATGTTGAGCGAGCTCGTCGTCAATCCAGCCCGGTTGAAGCGGTATCGCATGTATGCCGAAATATCTTCTTCATGCGAGGATACGATGAGCTGGCAATGCTTGAGTTCACATCGGAGCAGGTCAGTCAGAGAGGCGACGTTTACCTCATCCAGGGACTGAGATGGGTCGTCGATAAGGATGAGCGGGACATCTGCATACACCTTGTTGAGCGAAAGGAAAAAGGCGAGGCCGAGGGCTGAAACCTGGCCTGTGCTCATGGACATGACCGCGTCATGGTCGGACTTTTCCGCCGTCAGGAACCGCAGTTGCTTACCATCCTGGCTCTCAATGAATAGCCCGAGGCCGCGCTGGTAGTTCTGGATGAGCCGCCCACTGTAGATATGGAAAATGAGCTCAATTGCCGAGATGGTTTGATCAGCGTACTTTTGCTCGGCTTTCTTCAAGGTCGAAAGTAGTTTGTTGACCTTGTCTTTGGCTTTGTTGGCTGCCTCGTTCTCGCGTTGAAATTTTTGAAGGTTTTCAACACATTTCTGAAGTCTGCTGCTCTGGGCTTCGTTAGCCTTAATCGTGATATAGAGCTCTTTGTTTTTCAGATCTTGAGTATCAAAAATATAGAAGTCCTTCAAGTCCTTGAACACCGCATTGATGGTTTGGCACCAATCTTCCGGTGGCACCACGGTCTCGTCCGTTTTCTTGGAGCGCATCAAATTGCGTAGCTCTTCCAGGCGGGTAGCTACCATCACTTCGTCGTCGTTGAATGTGAAGGTGATTTGAATACCTTCAGCCCTGAGCCGTTCGGCTAGCTGCTGGATTGCGGGTAACCTGGTCTTAGCTTCTGTCAGCGCTTTATGCAGCACACCGTTGTATCCAAGCTTCAGGATCGCCTCGCGTCCCTGGATATACGCCTCAATGGTGGCGAGCTCGGCAGTCATTGAGGTGATCAAGGCGACGAGCGCTTTACCGTCATTCCCCAAGGCGTCAGTGATTTTCCGGGCCCTGTTCTCAACAGCTTTGAGCATTGATGCATGAGCTTCCCAGTCGGCACCGCACAGCGGGCAAAACTTGTCGTCGGGATAAAGCTTGGCGTGCTCATCAAGGAGCTTTTGCTTCAACCGAGCCAGTTCGGCTGCGGCGCTATCGTTCGCGGTGTTCTTGGTCTGCAGGTCATCGCGTGTTGTAATTTGCGTCTCAAACCACGCCAGCCGATTAGCCGCCCAACCTGGCAACGTGCGGGCCTGCTCCGCAGTGATGACAGAAGCCCCTTTTTTGATGATAACGGTGGCTTTGGCGAGTTGGTCAATCTCTCCTTTAGTTTTGTCCAGATCATCCAGCCGATTCAAGTCAGTGCCTAACTGGGCCAGGCTGTTCAGTGACTCTGCATGCAGATTAATGTCGGTTTCGATGGCTTCATTTTCAGCTCTGATGCGAATGGCGGCTTTCTGAGGAAGCAGATCACCTAGTTTGCGGATTGACTTCAGGAATTGGGAGTGAACGTCTTGGGCATAGATGGGAAAGGGGTCCTCCTTGTCCCAACCTGGCACGGACTCAGCGGTCGACAATTTCTTATATTCAACGCTGCCCAGATCGGCTTTAACCATTTCACGCAAGGCAGTGCACTCGTTTTTGAGGGTATCTTCCTCAGCTTTGCGTTTTTCGTCACTCAAGTACTTGGTGAGTTTGTTTGTGATCGACCGACAGTTTTCAATCTCGGCGGCGATGTCGCTGATATTGAACAAGTTTCCAAGCACGTCTTTACGCTCGTCCACTCGAGTGTGGAGCAGTTTATTTTGCCCTTGCTCCAGGTAGTTCAGGAAAGAGAAATTCTCTCTGAAGTTTTTGCCAAAGACTTTATCGAGGAATTCGTCCTGGCGCAGATTGGCGGGAGTATAGGCTTTAGAGTCGAAATCGGGCAGCTCATAGAGGGCAAAGTGCTTAAACTTATCGGCTCGGTTATTCGTTTTGGTTTCGAATGTTTTCACAGGCGCATGCCTGGCTAGAACGAGCCTGCGATCACCGTCCACGAATTCAATTTTGATTGACAGGTCCTTTCTTGCCGGAGCGCGTATTCCAGAGCAGGTTGTCATCATAATTGCTTTTGTTTTTTGTCATCAAGGTCGTAAAGAGATTAAATATCCTCTTGATCTGACCTGTAAGTAACAACTCAACGGCATCAAAAATGCTGGTCTTTCCATACCCGTTCGGCCCGTCGAGAGTCAACAGAGATGAAGTACCCAGATCTAAATCGATGTGTTTGAAAGCTTTGAAGCTATAAATTTCAATTCGAGTTATTTTCCAGCTCATTGGAAATCAGTTCCTTGATCAATTCGTCTACGTTAGTTGCAGTGAGTTTCTGAATGGTTTTGTATGTTGCGTCGAGTTCCGCTTCAGCCACTGCTTCGGCTGCTTGCAGGCGCAAGGACACGAGCTCCCCTCGCGTAAATGGGAGCTCAAGGAAGGGAAGTTTGATGAAGATTTTTGCCGCCACACTGTACTGCGTGGCTGCCAGTGGATCATTCTTGTAGTTGCTGAACTGGCTCTTGTCCGAGATAGTAGCCACGAGCTTCCCAAAGGAATAATCTTGGATCGCGCTCGCTTCGGTGTCGCTGTAGTACAGAATATATTTTTTGAAGAAGTGAGGATCCTCTTCGATCGCGAATATCTGCTCTTCGTGGTCTTTGAACTCAGCCAGGTTGTTCAGGTGATGAATGCAGATTAAATCACAGTTCTTCTTGAACGTTGGGTGGCTGAGGAACGAATCAGGAGCCGACTGGTTAATGGCAGCGTTCAGCTCGGCGGGGCTGGAAAACTTGTCCAGTTTATGCAGGATCGCAAACCTGATCGCTGAACCGGATTCACGGATGTAGAAGCTCGTGAGATCAGTCTGATGCTCTCTTGTGAAGTCATGAGCGATAAGCGCCTCATCAATAATCTTATTTATCATTCAGCTGAGCCTCTGCATCTTCTTTGGTCATTATGCTTAAGCAAAATGATTTGGTGATATTGCTGTCAATGTGGTCTTTAACTTCTTGATCGGTCAGGTCGTCGGGATCGGTGTATTTGGTATTGATAACGAAAGATTTCGTAGCTCTGTAGGCAATGAGGTGGTTATACTCGAATAGAAGTTTGAGTAGATCTCCGTTGCTTTCCATTTCTCCCAGTAAGTCGGATGTGCAGCCTTCGTGGTCATCAAGCGAGGGCAGATCTAGTGCAGTTGGCAGGTAAAATCGCTTTTCCCCATCAAGGTAGTGGGGTAATTCTTTAAGTATCGGCTCAATATTCATAGCCTCAATTAGTCCGGAATAACGCCTGATATCCGCCTTTTGAATACTTGAAAACCGTTCTGAGGGTTTCATTAGCTGGCAGAGTGCTTTCATTTTGCTGGCATCTGTAATGCGAATATGCTCAAAGAGACGGCGTGCCCTGGCGTACGTTGCATCACTCATGCCGAGTAAAGCTTGATCAAGTCTGTATTCAAGATAGCTGCACAGCTTGGCTTTCAAATCGACAGCATAATACTCAGTGCTGTTATATGGATTTTTGGTGAAAATATCTTCTAACAAGCTTTGTGCCGTAATCCGATTTTCGTAAGCAGCTTTGTTGGCCTTTTCACGATCATCCTGCACAAGACGATGTATTTCTACTGCCTTGGTGCTTATTTTTTCGGATAGAAGACAATAGTTGTAATTCAACAAGTCCTGGCTCATCGTAATAGAACGACTAGCGCAGATCTGCATGATGACGTCTTTTGTCAGTCCTTCGATTTCGCCCAAGCCGCAATATTTATTATTGCCGTAGGCGTAGAACTGAACGATCTCTCCATTTTTTCCGATGTAATCGTCAGTATCGTTAAGTTGAACGGATACATGAAAGTAACGCGAAATCCCCTTGGTTCGGTCAAACTCGATAGCAGAAGATTTCTCTAGGGCTTCAGTGTACCCACTACGATATTCGCCAATTTTGGCTTTCACTTGATGGGCGCTAGTCACAACGCCATTCTTATAAATAGCGAAATCGTCAGTGCTATCTAATTGAAGCTCGAAATTCTCGTCACCTTGACTGATCAGTTTGAGAGAATGGTAAAGCGCAATTTTTCCCTGGTAGACATAGCCGCTCCACGTTGACACGGCGGTAGCTGGATAATTATTATCCATGTCGTTACTCACCTGGCGCACCCCACTAATCGTATATTTCAATTAAATATTATATCGATATCGGCGTTTTTACATAAATCGAATCAGACGAACACCACGAAACCTCAGTCGTGACTGATGCTACGGCGGTGCCTGATAGCGACAAAAACCGGTAAATTGATTTAATATGGACTGTACATGGCGTTGTTGCTTACATTGTTCGACCGCGACCAGGTCAGCTATGACTGGCAGCACTATATACCGTTGCTGGAAGTGTGAGCAACTTTGGAATGCGAATAGTCCTTGATAGCTTTTGTAACGCTGAGATTGGCCGTACATTTGCGACTGGCATGATGGTATTGCCACCAATATTGATACCGTTCGCTCTAATCATGTCGTCAGTGATCTTCATGTATAATTTCCTTTGCAGTTGTTCGGTATTGGTTATTGCGCTTTTGGAACAGGCTTAACGCCCAATGCTTTGGCGGCTTTGAAGGATTTGCCGCGCAAGGCCGGGGTGCGGCCGTTGAGAATGCGGTACACCAAATCGCGTGGATAACCGTTCTGGTCAGCCCATTGGCCAGGGCATTCGCCGTTTTCGGCAAACTGTTGTTTTCTTTCTGCTGGGGTCATGTTTGGCTCCTTTTTTGATTCTTTGTAATGTCCATTAAAAGGACATGTGTCATTCTAATGGACTTTTATAAACAGTCAAGAGAAATCCATGAATTTTTTTGAAGAAGCCACGCTGAGGCTGAAGCAGCAACTCAAAGTCACGGAAGATAAAGAGGCCGCAGAGCTACTGGGCTTGAATGCGAGCGCATGGGCGAAGCGTAAAAAGCGAGAAAGCTTCCCCACCAAGGAAGTTTTTGCCTTAGCGACGCAACGCCCCGAACTAGGCCTAGACCCGGATTGGATAGTGACCGGAACCAGCCTGAAAACCGAAATCGAAGGCAATGAGGAGCTGAGCTTGTTGCAGTGTTACCGCATGATGAACAGCCACAACCAATACCAACTGCGGCAGATTGCTCTGTTATGGTCTGGTGTCATGGAATTGAAAGCCACACCACCCACCAACCAAGGAGATGATGATGGGTGATTTCGGCCCTATACTGAATGAGCATTTCCGCCTAAATGATGAGCTAGACAGTTTATTGCGCGAGCACTCTCACCAGGCGGCGGCTGACGTAGCCAGGCGATTAGTGGAAATTGCCGATCAGACATACCACGAGCTCGTAAGGGTTAGCACGGTAGGCATTCGAACCGAATCCGGATTCATCAAGAGAGCGGGTGGACCTGGATTTCATGCCGGCTATAACTACCTCTGTCACACTGGGTATATCGTTGGTGTCTGCGGCGCGGAAGAAGCCATCGCCCATTGCGAACAAGCGGGTCGCCAACGATGGGATGGTGAATGGAAACAACGGATTCGCGATATTAAAGCCCATGAAAAGCTAATAATGACAATTAAATCAATCATCAATGAAACACCAGGAATCATTCAATCCGACATGTTGAAACAATATCTGGATATTGATTCCTTAACGCTTTATTACGCTGCTATGCGCGGAGAGATCGTTCGTATAAAAAAAGGACGTAGCTATGCGCTGACACTACCCACTAATGAAGGAGAAACGGAATGAAAAGGTTATTAGTCATCGCGCTGCTATTGATGCCCGCACTAGCTAGCGCAGATGAGGCGGCTGCTAAAGAATCGCCGGCCTATGGAAAGATCAGTTACAAAGATGCGAGAGCGCTTTACGATCAGTTAAAGCAACCGGTTTGGGATACCGGCCTTTTCAATAAGAAAAGCTTTCAAGAAAGACTGGCCTATATGGAACAGTCTAAAAAGCTGGAACAGAAACTTGAAGTCTTTGGTGTGCCAAGTCAATGCCGAAGCGCTGGAATAACGCGAACCGTGTACATTCGGTCATTAATTTTCTTTGCTGATGCCAATGAAGGCCGCTCTAACATTCGCGACTTCAAGGACTTGACCGACCCCATGTATAACGCCTTTGCCTTCGGCGACCATGTCAATGGTTGTTATGACGAAGTCGAAGTGTTGGACGTAAACAATCTGCCAAAAAAATAAGCGGATGAGGGGCCATCCCGCGTGGGCATTGCATGCCCACCCTACGTCAGCCGCCTAACCGCATAGCGGCTGGTGATAAACTTGGCACCGTCTTCAAATTCGACCAGCGCCGAATTCATCGTGCCGGTCGCCAATACCCGGCAGCGGCTGCCGAAACGCTCCGGCAGGTATTTCTTCCAGCGCCATTTATGCGTCATGGCGTTTTTGCCAGCGTTCCGCCAGCCATTCGATGGCGGCGACAATGGCTGCTACTATCAATGCCGAGCCGCTAAACAGCGGCCTTTTCATTACTGCTTGCATGCTTATCTCCTATCGGCGGGCGGCGGCATGTCGCCTTTCGGTAACTTCAACATCGCCCGCCAAACCCGGTTGAAAAAGCGCGGATCGGCGGTGACTTTGTGCCATTGGGTGCCGCCGCGCGATTCGTAAAACGCTTTGATGCGCTGGTAATTGTTTTCAGCTCGGGTTTTCCAGTCAGGCGCTGGCACGGTTGTTCCATTTTTCAACCATCATTTTTTCGGTGCATGCGTACAAGGGTTGAATGCGATGCACCAGAAAATGTCACATCTATGTTTGCCGGACACACTGAACATTTGATGATGAGACGATGGCGGTTTAGGCCGATGCGCTCGATGGTTTCACCCACATCAGCGCTGCCGCCGCAGAATGGGCATGCAAGCAATTGGGATGGTTCTATTTTTTTCATCGTGCCCCCAATAACGCCCCGCGCTTAGCCTGCACCGGCTTGTGCAGCGATACGTCTTCCGCCGCTTTGTAGCCGGCGGCGCTGGCTTGCCAGTCGTTGTTTTGTTTGGCGACCGCACCGGCGCGGGTATCGGCTTTTAAGCCGGCGGCATAGCGCTTTTGTTTGTACGCGTCTATGGCGACTTTTTCGCTTTCGTTGCCGGCAAAGGCGTTGACCTGCTCGCCAATGCGATACACCCAGGCTTCGCAAAACAGGTCTGCCTTGCGGATGCGGTTAGCGCGTTTGTAGCGTTTAAGGGTAGCGCTGTAAGCCGTTCTATCTTTTGCCAGTTGGCGGCGCAGCACATCGAAGGTGTAGGCGGCCAATTCCGGTTTAATGCCCAGGCCAAAGAAGTTGGCACAGGTGTTTTCCATCAAAAAGCCGCGATGAAATACCCCGCCGCAGCCGAAGGCTTCCGCAATGACATTGGCCAAGTGACTCAGATACACAGGCGGCCTGTATGGGCTACCTATATCCGCGCTTTTTTCATGCACATCCGCCGCCGCCACCTCACCGCTGGTGAGGTTGTATTTCTTCATCAGCGCGTCGGCCTGGCGTTTGGCGGCTGCTGCTTCGCCGGGGTTGTCGCTGGTGGCTAGCGCCAAGCACTTGGCGATTTTGGTGGCGATCTTTTTTAGTTCGGCATTAGTCATGGTGCAAATCCTCCCGGCATTACCACCCACACCGTTACGCACGGCAACAGGTTGATGCACAGCCGTTTGTTATAGGCGGAACAATGCACACCGATCCACAAAGAGCCAGGGCGGAACAGCCAGCCTGCTCGCCAGTTTTGCACAGGCGGCCTATCCGGCGCTAATTCGGCATGTTGCCTGGGTTGTGCGGGTCTGGTCACTCTCATGGTTATTCTGCGGATGTTTTGATACGAATGGTGGCGGTGTATTTGCAGCGGCCGAGTTTGGCACCGAACAGCGACCAGCCGATGAACACTTCGATCTCTTTGCGGCCGATGCGAATAAAGCGGCGCAGTAGCCAATAGCCGTGCGGGTCTACCCAGAACGGTTTGCTGTTTTCGGCGGCAAAGTGGCGGATAGTCCACGCGAATTCCTCGATACACCCCAATAGCATGTAATTGGCACGGTTGCCGCCGTTGCGCCATAGCCATTGAATACGGTTCCAGGTGCTCAAGGGGGCGCTACCGAGTTTGATGTGTTCGGTTTTCCAGCCGTCGTCGCCGGACAGGTCGTTGTCGATGGTTTCCAGCCAGCGGAATGGCCAGCGTAGGTGGCGTTTGTCTTTGCGGCTGAACAGCAATACAGCGACTGGGGCCAGCGGGTAGCGGGCCAACGTGATGAGCAGGTGAATGGGCAACAGCAACAGCCATTGCAGGATGCGTAGGATCAACATGAGATTTCCTGATGTGGTTTTTGGGTGCGGTCACTGTACAAAGCACACTGCATCCTGTCTGCGCTGGAAACGTTTCCAGACTCACCAAACCTCGCGCGCGCGCGTAATCTGCAGTCTCCGTAAGGCATTTTTTTACCTGGAGATTGATCTCATGAAATTACCAAGATTGACTGTCTGGCTGGTGATTGCAGCCATTTTATTGTTTACGATTTTAATGCTGTATCCGCAGCAGATCGGCGTTGCCGTGTTTAAGGTTTCGCTGGTGGCGACTGCCGGCGTGGTTGGGTATTACCTGGACCGCTCGATTTTCCCGTATGCGCGGCCGGATGGGTATTTGGCGGAGATACCTCTGAATCGTTACAAGGCGGTGAAAGGTCAACAAGAAGCAGATTTTAGAGTAAACGACGGCTATCACCTGGTGTTTGCCCTGGCGATGATCCGGCGAGCCGTGATTGTGGGATTTGCTATGCTGGCTGTTGGATTGGGTGCGTAATGAAGCGCCGCCAACAACAGGAAAATCCGGGGTATTTGATATCCGGTGTCACGGTTGCGCTGATCCTGTTGGCGATGCTGGTGGGGTCGTGTACTGCACACGCCGCACCAGCCATGCCGCACGCCGCCAGCCATTACCGTGCCGATTTAACCCGTATCGCCCATGCCGAATGGGGCCTGGATGCACCCGTGGCTGTGTTTGCCGCGCAGATTCATCAAGAGTCTGCCTGGCGTCCGCAGGCGGTTAGCCGCGTCGGAGCAGTGGGCATGGCACAATTTATGCCGGCTACTGCGCGTTGGTGGTGCGGTCGTTTGGGGCTGGCGGCTATCGAGTGCCAGCCGACCAATCCGCACTGGGCCATGCGCTCTTTAGTGGGGTATGACCGTTGGTTGTATGCCCGTGTGAATGGCGATTCTGAGTTCGATTTAGTATGGGCGGCACTGCGATCGTATAACGGCGGCCTGGGGCATTGGTTGAACGAGGCCAGAAACGCGGGTTCGTATCAGCGCGCGGCGGTGGACCGCGCTTGCGGATCGGCTCGCCGGGCCGCTGTGCATTGCCGTGAGAACCTAGGGTATCCCCGGCGCATTCTGCTAACCCTGCAACCTCTTTACACCGCTTGGGGTGGGGAGGTTGCACCATGACACGGCCAGGACAGGATCGCATCTATTTGGCCGGCCCGATGAGCGGGATTGCCGACTTTAATTACCCCGCGTTTAACCACGCCGCCGAGCAGTTGCGCGCCAAGGGCTTTGTGGTGGAAAACCCAGCGGAAAACACGCCGCCCATCTGCAACAGTTGGCCGGGTTATATGCGGATTGCGCTGCGGCAGATGCTGACCTGCGACATGGTGGTGTTTTTGCCGGGCTGGCGGCAGTCAAAAGGCGCACAGCTGGAACGGCAAGTGGCCAACCGGCTGTCGATACCGGTGTTTGAAATTGCGGAGGTGTTATGAATCCGTTAGCGATTGCCGGTTTGATCGGGGCGCTGGCCGGGGCTGGCGGCGGCTGGTTTTTTACCGGGCTGTATTTCGACGCCGAAATCGCCGCCATCAAAAACGACCAACTCAGCAAAGAAAACGTGGCACTGGTCACCTATCAAGACCTTTACATCCAGGAAGTGGCGCGGGGCGATACATTATCCGCGTCGTTATCCGCCACCGAAGACCAGTTATCTAAACGCACCCAGGAGGTGAAACATGCCGTGCAAAAAGCTACTACCGGCCGCGCTTGCCTTAACAGCGCTACTGTCCGGGTGCTCAACCACACCGAAGCGGCCGCCGCCGGCGCCGTGCCCGAAACCGCCGAGCCATCTGCTGCGGAAAGTGCCGCCGTTGCCACCGATACCGACGTCGCCGGCTGGATCGGCAACGCCCAAGGCTATTACGACACCTGCCGAGCCCGGCTAAATACATTAATCGATTTTGAAGAAGGGAGACCCGCCGATGAGCGAGAACAACACTAACGACATGACAGCGGTCGCCCAGGCCATCGGCCAATTAAGCGGCGAACTGCGGGTGATGCACCAAAGCCTGACCGCCGCCATTGAGGTGATCCGGGACGATTTGCGACGGATCGAGAACAGCTCTCACGACCGCATGGACAAGATGGAGAACAACCTGAACCACCGCATCGACGGTATCGGGGTACGGGTGACGGCGCTGGAGGCGGAAGACAAGCGGCTGATTGAAAAAGTGGCCGGCCTGTCCGCATTGGGCGGCACAATTGGCGGGGCGTTGGCCGCCGCTGCTGTTGAACTGATTAAGCGCATGTAATGGCACACTCTCAGGATACCCGCGACCACGTCCGCCGCTTATATATAGAAGGCATGCCTCTAACGGGTGCATGTATTGCAGCGGCTGTTAGCTATGACACTGGGCGAGCTTGGAAAACAGCGGCACAAAAAAAAGGCGATGACTGGGACACTGCGCGGGCGGCGTATCGGATTAGCGACCAGGGCATTGATGATTTGAATCTGCAGCTGGTTGAGGATTTTGCCCGCCAAGTGATCACCACCACGCGTGAGCTGGAAAACGCACCGATTCCGGCGGCGGAAAAAGCCCAGCTATTAGCGCAATTGGCCGATGCCTATGCCAAGTTTAGCAAGGCGTTTGCCAGGGTTAATCCGCAGTTCAGCGGGTTGTCGGTGGCATTAGATACATTGCGGATTGTGGCTGATGAGTTACGCCAGCGCGATCCGGCGGCACTAAGGGCTTTGCAGCCGCATTTTGAGGATATTGGGGCGGTTTTGGGGAAGCGGTATGGCTGATTTGAATTTTTTCCCTGGTTCCCACGCGCTGCGTGGTAATCATGATGTACCGCGCTGCGGTGCCATGATGCCGCAGCGCGACCAAGCCATACATTCCCACGCGGCGCGCGGGAACGAGGCGAATCATGGCTGAATCCATCGACATTCAAGAAGTCAAAAACTGGCGGGAGTTTGAAAAAGAACTGGCGCTGCTAGGCGAGCAGATTCGTCAGCAAATCGAAATGGAGTGTGAGGCGTTTGCCACCGATCCGGCGGCGAGTCGTGAGCGGCGTGAGCGCGCTTGGCACGATTACGGTTTTTTCTGCAAAACCTATTTCCCGCATTATGTGCCGACGCCGCATTTCAGCGCGTTTCACCAGTTTATTTTCGAGCGATTCCCTCAGTGCATCGATAGCGATGTAGACGCTCGCGAAGTGCACCAAGCCCCGCGCGGCGAGGCCAAATCGACCTATGAAACCCAGCTAGGTTCCTTATGGTGCATCGTTACCGGTCGCAAGCACATGATCGGCATCATCATGAACACCGAGGAACAGGCGGCGGAGATGCTGGAAAGCATCAAGGCCGAGCTTGATACTAATCCGCGCCTGGCGATGGACTTTCCGGACGCCTGCGGACGGGGTCGGGTGTGGCAGGCGACGACGGCCATCACCGCCAACAACATCAAGGTTCGCATCGGCGGCACGGGTAAGAAAATACGGGGTATGAAGCACGGCCCGCACCGGCCTGACCTGATATTTTTGGACGACTTGGAAAACGACGAGAACGTCAAAGACAAGAGCCAGCGCGACAAGGTGCAAAAGTATGTACTCAGCGCGGTGCTAGGCTTGGCGGGTCCAAGTGGCGGCATGGATGTGTTTTGGGTGGGTACCAGTTTGCATTATGACGCGGCCATTAATCGCGTTAGCCGTGCACCGGGTTGGCGGCGTCGGATATTCCGCTCGATTCTGAAATGGCCGGATCGGATGGATTTGTGGGACCAGTGGGAAGCGCTATACACCCGCAGCGGCGACGATGACGAGAAGGAACAGTTTGAAGCCGAGGCGCTGGCATTCTACAAAAAGCGCAAGAAAGCCATGGATGCCGGCGCAGTGTGCAGTTGGCCTGAGGTGCGGCCGCTGTACCGCTTGATGTGTATGCGGGCGATTAACCACGACTCGTTTTCTCAAGAGCAGCAAAACGAGGCCGGTAACGATGAGAATGCGCCGTTTAAGGACATCACCTTTTGGGTTGATCGGTTGGCGGATTGGGTGTTTTTCGGTTCGATCGACCCGTCGTTAGGCAAGAAAGGCACCGTTAAAGGCGACCCGTCGGCGATTTTGGTCGGTGGTTTGAATCGTAAATCTATGGTGCTGGATGTGGTGGAAGCCGATATCGCCCGCCGTGTGCCGGATTTGATCATCAGCCGGGCGATTGATTTGCAGGCTGAATATAACTGTTTGTCCTGGGCGGTGGAAACCGTGCAGTTCCAGGCATTTTTGCATAGCGAGTTGATCAAACGCGCGGCATTGATGGGGATTGCGTTTCCAGGCATTCCAGTGGTGCCGGATACCGACAAGGCGCTGCGTATTATTAGCCTACAGCCGCATGTCAATAATGCGCTGATTCGGTTACACCGTAGCCAAAGTACGCTGATCGAGCAGTTGAGGTTCTGGCCGGAAGCGGACCACGACGATGGGCCGGACGCGTTGGAGATGCTGTGGCAGATCGCCAAACAGTTTGGCGGCGAGTTTGAATATACATCGGCGGGCGGAGGGCGCGGTAAGCGCCGCTCTACCAGCCGCCGGAGTGCTGATTATGATGAGGATTGGGATGATGATTGATAATTCAGAAAAATTAAATGCCCTGTTGGACGAAATGTCCGACCTATGCGAACACTGGAAACGGTGGCGCAATGATAAAGGGCATACACCCGCTGGTGTCGGTGCGGCCCTGGTAATTCTCGCTCAAGAAGTAGCGACGTATGTCGCGCAGTTAGAGGCGCAAAATGATTAAACAAGCCAAAGCCGCGCTAGCCAAACTTACACAGGTCAGTAAAAAAGGCCTCGAAACCCTGCAAGCTGGCGCACGATCTACGCAAAGCGGCGCATTGAATTATGCCAGTGTCAACACGTTGGACCCGACTCGTCTGGCAGCGGCATTTGCGCAGGCTGACCAGGGATGGATTACCGAATCAGCCTGCAGCCGCAATCAACAACGGGCTGATCCGGTTGCACCGCAGCCAGTCCACGCTGATCGAGCAATTGAAGTTCTGGCCGGAAGCCGACCACGACGACGACGGCCCTGATGCACTGGAAATGCTGTGGCAAATCGCCAAACAGTTTGGCGGTGAATTTAGGTATGAATCGGCGGGACAAAGCCGCAATAAACGGCGTTCAACGAGTCGTCGAACGCGTGATGATGAGGGTTGGGATGATGATTGAAGATGATGCGTTGTTGGAATATGAGGTTAGTTGCAGCAAAACCGATGTATCGGATACACGAATTTCGTGTGCAACATTCAAGGTTGGGCTGTACGCCGTGAATGAAGCCGAAGTACGTCAGATCATGGCCGAAGAAGAGCCGGATTTGACGATTGATAGCATCAAGTTAATTGGGCCAGCATAACCATGATTAAACAAGCCAAAGCCGCGCTAGCCAAACTCACCCAGGTCAGTAAAAAAGGCCTGGAAACCCTGCAGGCCGGCGCACGATCTACGCAAAGCGGGGCGCTGAATTATGCCAGCGTCAATACATTAGACCCGACCCGGTTGGCGGCGGCATTTGCGCAGGCTGACCAGGGATGGATTACCGACCAGGCGACGCTATTCGAGTTGGTGGAGGAGCAGGACCCGCACATTTTTGCCGAGCTAAGCAAGCGCCGGCGGGCGGTTACGGGGTTAGAGTGGGATTTGCATCCGAAAGAGGATGCCACGCAAGCCGAGATTGACCGCACTAAAGAGCTAAAGGATATGCTGTGCCAGATCAAAGGCATTAACGATGCTGCGCCAAGAAAATATCAAAGTTTTTCCGACATTCAATACGACCTGACGGACGCGATTGGTAAAGGGCTGTCGATGCAGGAGATCGAGTGGCGTACCGGCGCGGAGTGGGTGCCGGCGGCCTTGCACTGGGTACCGCAGCGCGAGTTTGAGATTAATATCAAGACCGGCGAATTGTTATACCGCAAGGATAGCAAGCCTGAATCGCTGCGGCCCTGGGGCTGGGTGGTGCATGAGCATAGGGCTAAGTCCGGCTACATTGAGCAAGCGGCGCTGTTCCGCGTGCTGGCATGGACGTATGCCTATAAGGCCTACAACGTGCGCGACATGCAGCGCTTCCTCGAAGTTTATGGCATGCCGCTGCGGCTGGGTAAGTATCCCAGCGGATTGGGCAAAAAAGAGCGCGATGAGTTGTTACGGGCGGTGCGCAATATCGGTAACGATGGTGCCGGCATTGTGCCGAGCACGATGGCTATCGATTTTGTGACGCAGACTAATTCCGGCAACGTCGCCGACTTTTTAAATGCGGTCGCGTATTGGGAGAAAAAGCAGTCGATTGCGATTTTGGGCAGCACGCTAACTAGCCAAGCCGACGGCAAATCGAGCACCAATGCGTTGGGTAAAATCCACAACGAGGTGCGGCGCGAGATTATGCTGCACGATGTGCAACAGATCGCGCCGACGATTAACCGCGATATCATCAGGCCGATTGTGTTGTTGAACGGCATGTTCACAGAATACCGCATGCCGGAATACCGCTATGACACTGCCGACGAGGTGGATCAACAGGCGTTGGTGGATGTGTTGGAGAAAGGCGCGGCCATGGGCCTGGAGATCGATGTCGATTGGGCACATCGAGCCTTGCAGATTCCACGGGCCGGCGACAAGGCCAAGCTTTTGACGGTATCCGGTAAGGCTCAGGCTCAGAATCAGGCCGGCGCAGCGTTGACCCGGCCTGCCGTGAGCGCAGTAGAACGGTTGGCGGCGTTGGCCAAGCAACACCAGGACAGCGATATCGTCGGCAACTACGCGCAACAATTGGCGGCACTATGCATGCCGCACGAAGAGGCGGCAATTCAGCAGATTGCGGCGGTGGTGGCCGAGGCCGGGTCGTTCGAGGATGCGATTGCCGGGATGGAGGCGTTGAATTTAAGCGGTTCCGCCTGGGCGGAGTCGCTGCAGTTGGGGATGGCGGCGGCGCATTTGGCAGGACGCGGCGATATAGGTACCGGTAAATGAGCACCGTGCATATCGAGATAAAACAAGCCGTTGTCCGCCGCTATGCGGATGGTCTGAGTTACGATGCTGGCGACCCGTTTAATTTAGTGTGCACACTGGACTTTATAGGTCGTGGTGAGGTGCAGATGGGTGCCGATTTGGCTGTGCCTGGTCATCCCATTACCCGTGCTGATTTGCGCGAATTGCGCCGACAGTTAACCACTGATTTCCGTGCCAAGCGCGTGTATTGCTGGCGGTTGAAAGGCCTGTCGCCGCCATTTCGCGGGCGGGTTATTCGCGAGGAAGGGCCTTTGGCGTATTGGGAGATGCCGATTGAAGCCTGAAAAATTGCCGTTTAAAGAAGCGATAGACTTTTATAAGGCCAAAATCCAGCTGCCAACCGCCAGTTGGACGGATATTTGGCAGCAACAACACAGCCATGCCTTTGTGGTGGCCGGCGCCGCGCACGATGCGCTGGTCGAGGACTTCTATAACGCCATTTACGACGCCAAGCAGAACGGCGGCGGGTACGATGATTTTCGCCAGCGCTTCGACGATATAGTAGCAAAGCATGGCTGGAGCTATAACGGATCGGCGGGTTGGCGCAGTAAGATCATCTACGATACTAATATCAATCAGTCTTACAACGCCGGGCGTTGGCAACAAATTCAAGCCGTCAAGCACTTGCGGCCCTATCTGGAATACGACCATACCTCTATCGAGCACCCTCGCCTGGAGCATAAGTTATGGGACCGCCTGATTTTTTCTGTGGATGATCCGATAGTCGATGTGATATCGCCGCAAAACGGCTGGGGATGCAAGTGCAGATGGAATTCTTTGTCTCAATACGAGGCAGAGCAGGCATGGACAGCTAAAGGCATGTCTGGTCCTGACAATTTGCAACTGGAATGGGAAACCAAAACGGTCGGCAGCAAAGGTGCGTCGCCGCGCACTGTGCAGGTGCCGAAGGGTATCGATCCGGGTTTTGCGTATAACCCCGGCAAGGCGTATTTGGAACCGCTGACGGTGCCGCCATTGACGGGCTACGATGCGGTGCTGAAGCAGCGCGATAAGCCTTGGCCGACCGGTTTCACGGCGCCTGACATGCCGAAACCGACTAAGGTGTCGCCCAACATTTTGCTGTCTGCCGATATCGCACCGGAGGTGGCTGTTGCCGAGTTTTTGTCTATTTTCGGCGCGACGATGGAGGAAGGCGCGGCGTTTACTGACTTGGTCGGCAGTTCTTTGGCGATAACCAAAACGTTGTTTCACGACGGTACCGGCGAATTTAAGTGGCTGGCGAAGCCTGAAAAGGCGGGCCGTATGCAATATGCCAACTTGCTGGCCATGACGCTGTTGGAGCCCGATGAAATTTGGTGGCAATGGGAGGAAGACCGTTGGTGGTCTAACCAAAACCCTGATCAACCCAAACGTTGGCGCTTGAAAAGGCGGTATCTACGAGCTTATGAGGTTGAGGGAACCGGGGAGTTTGCGATATCGGTATTTGAGTGGGGTAGAACCGGCTGGTTTGGTTCAACAGCATTCATGGCTGAACCCAGTAGCGCTAAGCAGCGGCTGAAATATTTCGACAAGCAGCGCTTGGGCAGGCTGTTGTTTAAGAAATCATGACCGGTTGGTGCTGTAGAACCGATCTGTGGGTTTGGTTGGGTCTGCCGTACAGTCGGCCTGTCTCCTATCGCCACGGTTTCATTATATATAAAGGTGGGGATTATGCAATTTGAGATCGAACTGGAGTCTAGTCATCTTAATCGCATTTTGGAAGCGGCCAGACGGGAGATAGCCTCGCCCGATGAGATGCTGGGCAGTATAGGCGAATCGTTGTTGCGGGCGAATAGGCAGCGCCACGAAAAAGGCGTCGATCCTGACGGTAATGAGTGGAAGAAACTATCTGATTTAACACTGGCGCAAGGCGACCGCAAAGGCGGACCTCTGAAAAAAACAGGTCGTATGTTGGCAAGTTTGAATTATCAGGTAGCCGACGAAACGTTGATATTGGGTTTTGATGGTGCACGTGATGCGACGTTGGCAGCACTACACCAAGCCGGCACCGATCCATATGTTATTAAGCCGCGTACTAAAAAAGCGCTGGCGTTTGCCGGTATCGTGCGGCGACGGGTCAATCATCCAGGGTTACCAAAACGGGAGCTGATCGGCTTCCCGGATACGGATAAAGATTTGGTGGAGCACGTAACGATAGATCATCTCACAAGCGTTTTAAACCGCATTCGATGATGTAATAAAAGGCGTTTAAACACTGATTAATCCCTATTTTGCAACGCTATTTTTCCAATTAATTACCGGCAGTTTCCGCTATTTCATCCCTATACTGTCCGGAATTCAAGAATTATATGCCTAAGCCTGAATCCCGCGAATTACGTGGGTTTTCGGGCGAAATTTTGTGTTGTTAACTGTCCGTTTTCTCCCCCCTCCCTACTCTGGAGCGCAAGCCGGGAGCGTTACGCAATGGTGCGCCGTTTGCCGAGATGCCGTCGCCATTGTTGCTTTGCAGCGTGCATTGCGTAAGCGCCCCGGCGGCGACCGGGTGCTGGCTGAGGTGCTGGCGTGCGTACCGGTTCACGGCCTGGACGTTGTCATCGCCGCTGTCAATCGATGCCTGGAATCCGGGCATATCCAGCAATGGGTATCTCTACCGCGACAATCGGTCGGTTGCAACAATTCGGCCCAGTGAGATTGTTAATGAAGCGGCCATTCCATCACAAACACACCACATTCACGTGCTTGCCAAAAACCTCCTGCACCGTCGGAATCAAATGGTCATGGTGGCTCAGGAAGATAACTTGGGTTTGTTCTGACAATGCCTTAAGTGCTTCAAAGCCCGCTTTTGATCGGTCATCATCGTAGTTGATAAATAGATCGTCGGCGACGAAGGGCAACGGCATGGCCTGTTCCAGGTGCATTTCCAGGGCCGCCAGTCGAAGTGCCAGATAAAGCTGATCTCGTATGCCGTC
>NZ_JALOBS010000008.1 GCF_023228165.1 Methylomonas sp.
TGGCCAAAAGCCACGACAACTTCGTCACGGTGGAAGAAAACGTCATCGCCGGCGGGGCCGGCAGCGCCATCAACGAATTTCTGCAGGCGCGGCGCATTCTGATGCCGGTACTGAATATCGGCCTGCCGGACCGCTTTATCGAACAGGGTAGCCGCGAGGAACTGCTGAGTTTGTGCGGACTGGATGCCAAGGGTATTTTGACTAAAATTGAAGCGTTTTGCGCTTAGGCGATTGAACGGAATACACGCCTGCTAGCCGGGTATGTTCTTCGCAGACCATCCGCCTTAATTAAAACCGGAGCAATAATGGAACGATTAAAAAATAAAATCCGCGACATTCCCGACTTCCCAAAGCCAGGCATCGTTTTTAAAGACATTACCCCATTAGTCAAAGACCCTGCCGCTTTACGACTGACTGTGCACCAATTGCTGCACCCCTTTCTGGGTCGCGACATTACCGCTGTTGCGGGCATGGAGGCCAGAGGATTTATTTTTGGTGCCTTGGTGGCTTGGGAGCTGGGCGTCCCCTTTATACCGCTGCGAAAGCCCGGCAAATTACCTTACGACGTGCAAAGTGTCAGTTACGAATTAGAATATGGCTCGGCGGAGCTGCAGGTGCATATCGATGCCGTCGATCGAAACGATAAAGTCCTATTGATCGACGATTTGCTAGCTACAGGCGGTACAGCCAAGGCCAGTTGCGAGCTGATTGAAAAATTAGGCGCGAGCATAGTTGCATGCGCTTTTGTAGTTGAATTGGACTTTTTGGCCGGCAGAGAACTTTTAAAGGACTACCAAGTACACGCTTTAATCCATTACTAAGCAGTGCTGAAAGGTTTTAAACTCTGCCCGAATTTCTGTTCATTACTCCAAAAAAAAGACGCGAAATGCGCCTTTTTTTTAAGCAAAATTTAGCGCCGTCTATAGCGCCTTTTTTTGCTCATTCTGTCCATTTTTTCCGAAGCTTGTTCAAACTCCATTAAGGCATCATCGAACGACTTTGACATACTATCGAAGGCTTCGACGGTAGCATTTTCAGCGTTTAATGCTTCCGGATTTTCCAGGGTCAGTTTACCCTTGACCTCCAGGGAATCAGAGTCTGTTTTTACTTTTTTTTTTGATGCCCCGGCTACCTGCCCATCATTGTCCATTGCTTCATCGATATCCAGATCAAAACTATCGATATCGGTTTTACCGTCGTTAATCAGGTTATTGCGGTATTGCAAAAAGGATTCCCGGGTAAACACATAGGGATCCAAGGCGGCTTCATTAATAAAGTTCAGCGCCCCTTCCGCATTAGCCCGCTCGTTGATACCCTCAACAATGCCAGTACCAGGCACATAGGTGCCGGGGTTGGCTGCTTTATCAAAGATGATCCCGCCGCCGTCGCGCGCGGTAGTCGGACCTAAAACAGGCAGCACCAAATAAGGGCCTTGATCCACACCCCAAACCGCTAGCGTCTGACCAAAATCTTCCACGTTCTGCGACAGACCCAAAGGCGTTGCCACATCGAATAAACCCAGCAAACCGATGGTGGAGTTGGTGGTAAATCGACCTAAATCCGACGCACTCTGTTCGAACTTGCCCTGCAATAAGTCATTCAATACGACATTAATGCCTTTCAAGTTATTAAAGAAATTGGTTACGCCTGTTTGCATAAAGTCCGGGGTAATGAATTTATAGCTATCGGCAACCGGCTTTAACAAATACCTATCTAATCCCATGTTGAAGCCATACATGGAACGATTAAAACCTTCGTACGGATCGGTGGGCGAAACAATCGGAGCCGAAGCTTGCGAATTGACTGCCGCGGACTCCGTACTGGCACACCCGGTTATCGAAAGCGCCCCCGAAAAGAACAGCGCCCAATAGAAAGATGCTTGGCTTTTAGCTTGATAACTAAGGGTATACATTAAATTAAAATTCCTGACAGACTTATTGTTTAGCGTAACTTTCGATTTTTTCGTTAATTTTGGCAATCAGCTTATCAAAGCCTTCACGATTTAAAACACTGGTGTAATCGGAACGCTTTAAGGCCAAATCGCTGACTCCATCCGCTATTATATTAATAATCTGCCAACTATCGTCTTTTTTCTTCATCATGTAATCGAACCTGACGTCTTTTTCGCCCGGAATTTTCAGGTTGGTATGCACCACCACACCACCACGTCCGGTTTCTTCTTCCGAAACAAAGCTAAACGATTCACCGGAAAACTCTTTGAAATTATGCGCGTAGGCTGAAACACTGAGTTCGCTGAACACCTCTTCCAGCTTGGCCTGCTGTTCGGGTGTCAATTCTTCCCATTGCTTTCCCACCACAATCCGGGCAATTTTAGGCAAATCATGGCTCTTTTTGACGGCGGCATCCAACTTGTCATAGCGGCCTTTGAATCCTAATTCCTTACCCTGCTTCATGACATCTATAAGCTGATCCTGGAACGATTCCACAACTTGACGTGCCGTCAATTCCTCCGCCATGGCCAGTGACGAAAGACAAAAAACCATCAAAAAACCAAAGCTGAAATAAATTTTTCTTAACATAGTCATTATCTATATCGCGTAAAGGAACAAAGGCTGCTCGGGATGAACACTCAGGATTCTATTTTTACTGGAATATCAGCAATAGTGGTCTTAATACCTTCTGAAAACTGAGGGACAGGCTCAACCACCATATCACCCGATGTTTTAGGCCCACGTATACTAGCCCACAAAGCTTTCAAAGGATTGGCCAACGTATCTTCGACGGCAGTCGCTTCATAACCGCAATGCGCCATGCAATTAGCGCATTTAGGATTTTTCACCGTGCCGTATTTGTCCCAAGGCGTGGTATCCAGCAATTCTTGGAAAGAATCGGCATTCCCTTCATCCGCCAACAAGTAGCAGGGCTTCTGCCAACCGAACACGTTGCGGGTGGGGTTACCCCAAGGAGTACAATTATAGTTTTGGTTTCCAGCCAGAAAATCCAGATATAGCGACGAATGATTTAATTTCCATTTGCGGTTTTTGCCAATTTTGAAAATACCGCGGAACAGATTTTTAACATCCGCACCTTTGATAAATACATCCTGCTTGGGCGCGCGCTCATAGCTAAAGCCAGGGGCAATGGTGACGCCTTCAACCCCTAACTCCATGGCATAATCCAGAAAATCCGCCACCTCATCAGGGGTTTCACCCTGAAATAGCGTGCAATTCACGGTTACTCTGAAGCCTTTACTTAAAGCCAGCTTGATGGCTTCGACGGCAATATCAAACACACCCTCTTGACATACAGACGCATCGTGACGGTCTTTCGAACCATCAAGATGTACCGAAAAAGTCAGATAAGGGGACGGCGTATAATCGTTGATGCGCTTCCGCAACAACAACGCATTGGTACAGAGATATACAAATTTTTTGCGAGCAACAATACCTTCGACTATCTGCGGCATTTCTTTATGAATCAGCGGCTCGCCACCAGGAATCGATACCATGGGCGCGCCGCATTCATCCACGGCGTCCAAGCATTCCTTCACAGACAAACGCTTATCGAGAATGTCATCGGGATAATCGATCTTGCCGCAACCCGCGCAAGCCAAATTACATCTGAATAACGGCTCAAGCATCAAAACCAAAGGATACTTCTTCACACCTTTCAGTTTTTGCTTGATCAGATAACTACCTACGGCCAACTGCTGACGTAAAGGAACACTCACGACTTACTCTCCAAAACTCTAAATTACCCGACCAATACTATTGTTACAAAAAAACAACAACAGAAAAAGCCCCAAAATTCAAACACTTCAGCCCACAACGCCCCATACGGCAATCGAGACGCCACATGTTAATGAAGACCGAACTGTTGCTAGAATACTACTTTTTTAGAAACCACTCCAGTTTTAATAATAAAAAACAACAATTCCTTATTTAGTACATCGGATACTGTGTGTCAAATACTACACCCAACCCTAGCCATTTCCCCACTCTTAATAACAGAAATATTCTTAATAAACAACAACAAGACCAGCACACCCAACTTAAATTGTCAGCAATAAAAACCGATAAGCGGCCGCCTGAAAAGTGATATTTGCAGTAAAACAACATCACTTTGCAAAACACCAACAAACAGTCTATCATTCACTTAACTACTTAGTTGGCTATCAAAAGCACATGAACGGACCTCAACCACTCACTGAAAACTTGCAAGCACTTGCAAAATTAGCCGATGACGAACTGCAGGCTGTATTGCTTGAAGGCGTTTCACGCACTTTTGCGCTCACCATCCCGCAACTACCGGGAAAGCTGTACCCTGCCGTCGCTAACGCCTACCTGCTGTGCCGCATAGTCGACACCATTGAAGACGAAGTATCTTTGACAGCGGAACAGAAAAAACGTTTCTGTTCCGCATTCATTAAAATCGTTAAAACCGGCCAGGAGACCGAGGTATTTGCTGCCGAGCTGGCTCCGTTGCTATCCGAGCAAACCATTCCGGCCGAACATTGCCTGATTCATTTAATTCCGCGCGTGATCGCCATTACCCACACCCTGGACTCCGCGCAAATAGAAGCATTGGCCGGTTGCGTTGAAACCATGGCAAACGGCATGCCGATTTATCAGGCCCTGGACTTACACGCAGGACTGAAAACCATGAAAGACATGGATGACTACTGCTATTACGTTGCGGGTTGCGTGGGTGAAATGCTGGCTAAACTGTTTTGCCATTATTCGCCACAAATTAACGCCCATCATGACGAGTTATTAAAGCTGTCCGTGTCCTTCGGACAAGGCCTGCAGATGACCAATATCCTGAAGGATATCTGGGATGACGCCAAGCGGGGCGTGTGCTGGCTGCCGCAAGATATCTTTACAGAAACCGGCTTTAACCTGGCCGAGCTCACGCCGGCAACCGACGACGATCGCTTCCGCCAAGGCCTGGAGCACCTGATCGGCATTGCCCACAGCCACTTACAGAATGCATTGCGCTACACCCAACTTCTGCCTAGTCACGAAACAGGTATTCGTAACTTCTGTTTATGGGCGCTAGGCATGGCGATTTTGACCTTGAAAAAAATCAAGCACAATTTGAGCTTCAATGAGTCCGACCAGGTCAAAATCAGCCGTAGCAACGTCAAAACCACCATCGCTGTCTGCAAATTGACCGCGCGCAGCAATCAGTTATTGACGCTGATTTTCAATCTCACCAGCCGAGATTTAAAAACTCCGGGCTGGCAGTATTTACCCAAATCGCACACTGGACAATAAGGAATCACCATGTTTACCGAATCCCCTATAGATACCAGCAGCCCTGACATGCAAAACAACAATGCCACCTCAAACCGGCAATCCAACAGCGGCCTGAATTCGGCTATCGAGCGAGCGCAAAGCAAACTACTCAGCCTGCAAAATCCCGCCGGCTACTGGGTTTTTGAGCTTGAGGCCGACTGCACCATACCGTCCGAATACATCATGATGATGCACTACCTGGACGACATTGACGAAGCCCTGCAAAGCAAAATCGCGGTTTATCTGCGGAGACGTCAATCCGAAGACGGCAGCTACCCCTTATATCCGGGCGGCCCAGGCGACATCAGTTGCAGCGTTAAGGTATATTATGCCTTAAAAATGGCGGGAGACGCCATACACGAGCCGCACATGAAACGCCTGCGCGAATGGATTCTGAGTCAAGGCGGCGCCGCGCGCGCCAATGTCTTCACCCGGATTTCCCTGGCCATTTTCGAACAATTACCTTGGCGTGGCGTTCCTTATATTCCGGTTGAAATCATGCTGCTGCCATCCTGGTTTCCATTTCACCTGAATAAAGTTTCATACTGGTCGCGAACAACGATGGTGCCGCTGTTTATTATGTGCACCTTAAAAGCCAAAGCCAAAAATCCGCACAATGTCGGTATTCTGGAATTGTTTGTCGTACATCCGGACGAGGAGAGGCACTATTTCCCGGAACGGACTTTACTAAACAAAATATTTTTAGGTTTGGATATGCTGGGTCGAGTCACTCGCCCTTTGATCCCGAAACGCATAACGAAAAGAGCGATTCAAAAAGCCGTAGACTGGTTCACCGAACGTCTCAATGGCGAAGACGGCTTGGGCGGTATTTTTCCATCCATGGTCAATGCCTACGAATCCATGCTGTTACTCGGCTTTCCGAAAGACCACCCTAACGTTTTGATTGCCCGCCAGTCCGTCGACAAGTTATTGGTGATCAAAGACAACGAGGCTTATTGCCAACCTTGTTTATCGCCGGTTTGGGATACCGCATTGGCCAGCATGGCAATACTGGAAGCCGATAAACACGGCAATAGCGCCCATCTGAGCAAAGCTTACGACTGGTTGAAAAGCGTACAATTATCGGACGAACCAGGTGATTGGCAAGTCAGACGTCCTAGCCTGGCTGGCGGCGGCTGGGCATTTCAATTTGCTAACCCGCACTACCCCGACGTAGACGATACAGCAATTGTGGCGTTTTCGATGGCCGAATCCGGTTACGACGGTCTGGATGAATCCATCCACCGCGCAACCCGCTGGATTGTCGGCATGCAATCGAAAAACGGCGGCTATGGTGCATTCGATGTTGATAACACCTATTACTATCTCAACGAGATTCCGTTTGCCGACCATGGCGCTTTACTGGATCCGCCCACCGTGGATGTCAGCGCGCGTTGCGCCATGCTGATGGCCCGAGTATCAAAAGATCATCCCGAGTATCTGCCGACCCTGCAACGCACCATCGACTACATCCGCAACGACCAGGAAGCCGACGGTTCCTGGTTCGGTCGCTGGGGCACCAACTACATATACGGCACTTGGTCGACGCTGTTGGGTCTGGAACAAACCAGCCTGCCCAAAACGGATCCGATGTACACCAAGGCAGTTGCCTGGCTAAAAAGCGTGCAACGTGAAGATGGCGGTTGGGGCGAAGACAATTTCAGCTATCACGACGACAAAAAATTCCGCGGCCGTTACCACTATAGCACTGCGTTCCAAACCGCTTGGGCGATTTTGGGTCTGATTGCGGCGGGTGAAACCCGCAGCCCGGAAGTCAAGGCGGGCATCGACTTTCTACTGCGCACACAACAAGCCGATGGCGTCTGGAACGACCCTTGCTTTACCGCACCGGGCTTTCCTCGGGTGTTTTATCTGAAATATCACGGCTACGATAAATTCTTCCCGCTGTGGGCCTTGGCCAGATATCGCAACGAATTGGCGAAATTGTGAGTCAAGCCTTAACTGCCTCATCAGCTGTTTGCAATGCCGGCGCCTGCGTCGGCATTGTCGTTGCATTGCCGGAAGAACTTGCCACCCTGTGCTCGATTAGGCTCAAGCAGGGTGATTATTGCCAGGTTGGCGTACACTGGGTAATTTATGCCGGCGCGGGTTTCCGAAACGCCGCCGCAGCCGCGCAATTATTGGCGGACAAAGGCGTTCAGTCTCTAATTAGCTGGGGATGCGCGGCCGGTTTAGCTCCCGATATAAAGCCAGGCGACCTATTGCTGGCATCCAAAATTGACAACGGGCAGCAACAATTCGACACGGACAACCAACTGTCGGCATCGCTTTATCAAACACTGCCAGACACAATCCGCGTCCATACCGGCAAGTTGTATAGCTGCGATCGATTGATCAGCTGCAGCCGGGAGAAACAACGTATCCATCAACAATACGACGCCATGGGTTTGGATATGGAAAGCGCCGCCATCGCGGACGTTGCCTTACGTGCAAATCTGCCTTTTATGGCCGTCCGCGGTATCGCGGACCCAGTTAGCCAAACCTTACCCAATGCCGTCATTCAGGCTTTAAATAATCAAGGCCGGGTTGAGTTGCCGAAGCTGCTGCGTTATCTGTTTTGGCATCCCTATGAACTGAAAGCATTAATGCAACTGGGCTGGCATTTTCATGCCGCCCAAAGAACCTTAAAACTCGTCGCACGGGGACTAAACAGCCAAACACGCTTCCGCCCCGAACCGTCGAACTGAGCCTGTATGCATAACTGCTCTTTTTTATACTTATTTTCTGCCGCGCGCCCTTAACCGCGCCGGTCTACATTCACGAGGTATTACATGTCTTTTAGCATTGCCGAGCTTTTTAACCAGCATTTTGAAGAAAAGTTCGATTTACACGAACATTATCTTAATAACCAAATGGTGCGGGTGCTGCGCACCATCGGTTACGACAGAAATTACAAAAAAGCGATTGGCCAATATCTTTACGACGATAATAACCACGAATATCTGGATTTACTGAGCGGCTTTGGCGTATTTGCCATCGGCCGTAACCACCCGACCGTTATCAGCGCCCTACAAGAAACCCTGACCCTGGAATTGCCGAATCTAGTGCAAATGGACGTTTCTTTACTCAGCGGCTTGCTGGCCAAGGAAATCCTCAAAACCACCCCGGATAACCTGGAAAAAATGTTTTTCTGCAACTCCGGCACCGAAGCAGTGGAAGCGGCCATCAAGTTTGCCCGCTACACCACCAAACGTCCGCGCATCGTTTACTGCGAGCATGGCTATCACGGTCTGACCATGGGGTCTTTGTCGTTAAACGGCGAAGAAATTTTCCGCGAGGGCTTCGGCCCGTTACTGCCGCATTGTTCGTCCGTGCCGTTTAACGATCTGGACGCGCTGGAAAAGGCCTTAAGCACTAAAGACGTTGCCGCCTTTATCGTCGAACCGATTCAAGGCAAAGGCGTCAACCTGCCGTCCGATAATTATCTGCCGGAAGTCGAACGCTTATGTAAAAAATACGGCACCTTGTTCGTGGCCGATGAAATTCAGACCGGCATCGGTCGTACCGGCAAATTCTGGGCTATCGACCACTGGAACATCAAACCCGACATGATTCTGATGGCTAAGGCGCTGTCCGGCGGCTTTGTGCCGGTCGGCGGCGTGGCAATGACTACAAAAATCATGGATACGGTATTCAACCGCATGGACCGCGCGGTGGTGCACGGTTCCACATTTTCAAAAAACAACATGGCCATGGCAGCCGGCTTGGCCAGCCTGCATGTGATTCACGAACAGAAACTAGTGGAAAACAGCGCTAAAGTCGGCGAAGACATCATCAACAGCATCAACGCCATGAGCGGCAAATACGAGTTTCTGAAAGAAGCTCGCGGCAAAGGCTCAATGATCGCTATCGAGTTCCAATCGCCTAAAAGCCTGGGCCTGAAAGCCGCCTGGGCCATGCTGGAAGCCGCCAACAAGGGCCTGTTCTGTCAAATGATCACCATTCCTTTATTCAAGGAACATCGTATTCTCAGCCAAGTAGCCGGTCACGGCATGAACGTGGTCAAGTTACTACCACCATTGACTTTGACTCAAAAAGACCGTGACTGGATTGTTGATTCATTCGATAAAACCATAGCCGATACGCATAACGTTACAGGCTCTATCTGGTCCTTGGGTAAAAACCTGGCCAGCCATGCGTTAAAAAACAAAAAATAAGGAGAAACTCTGATGCGTTATTTGAAATCCAGCTTGTTAGTATTGGCATTGATCGCCAGCCCTAGCCTGTTTGCCCACGCAGTAGTCACTCATAACTCGCTGCAACTGAAACCGGTGCCGGTCAACCAAGCCAGCCAAGTCGAGTTGTCGTTCAATTCCAAAGTGGAACTGGATCTGTCGGAAGTTTTCCTGGTCAGTGCCGGAGACAAAATGCAAACCATTACCGCCACACCTGGCGACAAACCGGGCCAGGTCATGCTGGACCTGCCTGCACTGGCACCCGGCGAATACGCCATTAAATTGAAAATCTTTGCGGCCGATGGGCATTTGAGCGAAGACTTATTACGTTTTTTTGTTAAAGAGCCTAAATAAACTTTATGGAAGGCATTGCAGATTATCTGGATTCCCTGATCGGCGGCGTCGATCTGACCTTTTATTCGATCGCCATCGGCGGTTTGTTATGGGGCTTGTTCGTGTTAAAGCCTTGGGATGACAAGACCCATTACAACACCATCTTATTAGAAAAAACCGTCAATCTGATTCATTTCGGCAGTAAAGCCTTGGTCATTACCCAACTCTCCAAAATCGGCCTAAAAATCTGGCTGATGGCAGTGACGTTGGGTAAATCCCCGTTTCCGGCTTTTTTTAATACCGTGCAGTTTCAGGCCGGCATGGCGCGCGCGCTTTCTGCATTTGCCTTATTTTTGTTTATCAAATATGCCTTAAAACAAAACTACCGCTCCGAAAAACACTGGATTCAAGCCTCATTAACTATTTTGCCGCTGGTAATCTCGGCAGCCTGGTTAGTGCATGGCGCAAGCAGACTGGAAGATCGCGGCATATTGATGACACTCACTGTCAGCCACCAAATTGCCGCCGCCGCCTGGGTGGGGGGAGTTTTTCAATTGCTGGCATTATGGCGTTTAAAAAAACAAAATGCTGTCGCGATTGAGGTTTGGCCCTTGCTGTTGAAGCGCTTCGCTATCATCGGCATGGCTGCCGTTGCCGGCTTAGTGGTAACCGGTACCCCGCTGGCCTGGTATTACATTCGCACTTTCCAGGGTTTTATCGGCGCCGGCTACGGCAATTTATTGATGGTAAAAATCATGATGATGGGGTTGGCACTGGGCTTTGCCTGGCTGAATCGGCAGGCCGTGGAAGAATATTTTTCCAGTCGCAGCTTATATGCCTTAACAGCTCGCGTACCCTACTACATCGAAGCTGAAACCCTGATTCTGCTGACCATACTATTCACCGCCGCCAGTCTGGCTTCGCAGCCACCGGCCGTGGATATCCCGCATCTGACCGCAACCTGGGAAGAAGTGCTGAACATGTTCCACCCGCGCATTCCGCGCTGGGAATCGCCTACGCATGAAGCACTGCTGGCCGGGGAAGCCGGCCGGGTGGCCATCGTCGGACAAGTACCCTCCGAAGCCGCGACTGCCTGGTCAGATTACAACCACAATATCTCCGGCATCTTTCTGACCACCATGAGCTTTTTTGCCATGCTGTCGTATTCCAACCGCTTTCATCGCTGGGCACGCTTCTGGCCGGTTGGCTTTATGGCACTTGGGATTTTTCTGTTTTTCCGTAGCGACGCCGAAAGCTGGCCGCTGGGCCCTATCGGCTTCTGGGACAGCACCTTCAATAATGGCGAAGTACTGCAACACCGTATTGCCACCTTACTGGTGTTCATGCTGGGTTTAATGGAAGTCCGTGCCCGCATCAATAATGACCAGGGCATACTACCTTATGTATTCCCCATACTGGCGGCATTCGGCGGCATGATGCTGCTAGCACATTCACACGTTGGCTTTGAAGCTAAAACCGCGTTTCTAATTCAGGTGGGGCATACCCTGATGGGCGTATTTTCATTGATCCTGGCTTGCGGACGCTGGCTGGAACTCAAGCTTGACTCGCCCGGCAAAAATATTGCCGGTTTTATCTCAGTGTTCGCCTTGTTTCAGATAGGCCTCATTCTGATATTTTATCGTGAACCCTTGTACTGATTATGAAACAGACAACCGAATATTCAATACTGCAAGACATCCACAACCCGGCGGACGTCCGCGCCCTGTCCAAAGAGCAGCTGAAGCCGTTGGCGGATGAGGTACGGGAGTATTTGACGCATACCGTGAGTATTTCCGGCGGACATTTTTCGGCCGGACTGGGTACGGTGGAACTGACCGTGGCCTTGCATTATGTGTTCAATACCCCGGAAGATCAGTTGGTGTGGGATGTGGGACATCAGGCCTATCCGCATAAGATTCTGACCGGCCGTAAGGAGCGTATGCCGACCATTCGGACCCTGGGCGGGGTGTCGGCCTTTCCGTCCCGCGAGGAGAGCGAGTACGATGCCTTTGGCGTCGGCCATTCCAGTACTTCGATCAGCGCAGCGCTGGGCATGGCGATTGCTTCGCAGTTGCGCGGGGAAGATAAGAAGATGGTAGCCATCATCGGCGACGGTTCAATTACCGGCGGCATGGCCTTTGAGGCCATGAACCATGCCGGCGATGTGAATGCCAATTTGCTGGTGATTTTGAACGATAACGATATGTCGATTTCACCACCGGTGGGGGCGATGAATAATTATCTGACCAAGGTGTTATCCAGCAAGCTGTATTCGTCGATGCGCGAGGAAAGTAAGAAGGCCTTGTCCAATATGCCCAGCGTCTGGGAATTGGCCCGTAAGACCGAGGAACATGTAAAAGGCATGATCGTGCCGGGCACATTGTTCGAGGAGTTGGGCTTTAATTATTTCGGCCCTATCGATGGCCATGATGTGGATATGCTGGTATCGACTCTGGAGAATCTGAAGGATATTCCCGGCCCGGTGTTTTTGCATGTGGTGACCAAGAAGGGCAAAGGCTATGCGCCTGCCGAGAAGGATCCGTTGGCTTACCATGGGGTGCCGGCTTTCGATCCGTCTAAGGACTCCCTACCCAAATCCACACCGTCGCCGCATCCGACTTATACCGAGGTATTCGGTAATTGGTTGTGCGATATGGCGGCGCAAGATGAGCGGCTGTTGGGAATTACTCCGGCCATGCGCGAAGGCTCGGGCTTGGTGAAGTTTTCCCAGCAGTTTCCGAAACGTTATTTCGATGTGGCGATTGCCGAGCAGCACGCAGTGACCTTGGCGGCCGGCCAAGCCTGTCAGAATGCCAAGCCGGTAGTGGCGATTTATTCGACCTTTTTGCAACGCGCCTACGATCAGTTGATCCACGATGTGGCCTTGCAGAATCTGGATGTGTTGTTTGCGCTGGATAGAGCCGGTCTGGTGGGTCCGGACGGGCCTACCCATGCCGGCAGTTACGATTTCAGCTATATGCGCTGCATTCCGAATATGCTGGTGATGGCGCCGGCCGATGAGAATGAATGTCGGCGGATGTTGACCACCGGCTTTCATTATCAAGGCCCGGCCTCGGTACGTTATCCGCGCGGCAAAGGTCCGGGCGCCAGCGTCGATGCCGAACTGTCGGCGTTGGAAATCGGCAAGGCTGAAATTCGTCACCAAGGCGGGCGTATCGCTATTTTAGCCTGGGGCAGCATGGTGACGCCTGCGGTGGAAGTCGGTAAAAAGCTGGGGGCCACGGTGGTGAATATGCGCTTTGTGAAGCCGTTTGACCAGGCCTTGGTACTCGAATTGGCCAAAAGCCACGACAACTTCGTCACGGTGGAAGAAAACGTCATCGCCGGCGGGGCCGGCAGCGCCATCAACGAATTTCTGCAGGCGCGGCGCATTCTGATGCCGGTACTGAATATCGGCCTGCCCGACCGCTTTATCGAACAGGGTAGCCGCGAGGAACTGCTGCGTTTGTGCGGACTGGATGCCAAGGGTATTTTGACTAAAATTGAAGCGTTTTGCGCTTAAAACATGATGCTGAACATCCTGCTGCTACCGGTTTTAACCGATAATTACATCTACTTGGTACATGAGCCGGTCAGCGGCAAAACGGCAGTCGTCGATCCTGCTGTTTCAGAGCCAGTATTGATGGCTTTGCGGTATCATGACTGGCAACTGGATTACATTTTCAATACTCACCACCACCCCGATCATATCGGCGGCAATTTGCAGCTCAAACAAGCGACCGGCTGCAAAGTGATAGGCGCCGCGATTGATCAGTCCCGGATTCCGGGTATCGATATACCTTTAGATGATGGCGACACATTTGCATTTGGCACCCAGACGTTGCAGATTATCGCCACACCCGGTCACACATCAGGTCATATCGTCTATTACTGCGCCGAAAGCCAGGCGTTATTTTGCGGCGACACCTTGTTTTCAATGGGCTGTGGGCGTTTGTTCGAAGGCAGCGCAGAACAAATGTGGCAGTCGTTGCAAAAGCTGAAAGCACTGCCTGGCTCAACTCGCATCTACTGTGCCCACGAATACACCCAGGCTAACGCTCGCTTTGCCTTGAGTTTAGAAGCAAATAACCTGGACTTACAACAGCGAGTGGCTGAAGTAACCACATTGCGCGCACAAAGCCAGCCTACCCTACCCTCGACCATGGCACAGGAGTTAGCCACCAATCCGTTTCTGCGCGAACACAGCGCCAGTTTGCGTAAAGCGGTTGCGGCAAATGATAGCGATAGCCCGGCTAAGGTGTTTGCCAAAGTCAGAACTTTAAAAGACAACTTCCGCTAATCAGCGTTTGACTGCTTTATTGATACTGAACTTGGTATTACTGGCTACCGACTCCCAATTGCCGAACAGTTTTTTCAAGTGCTGGTGATAATTCAAGTGCCGGTTACCGATCACCCGTAATTCCCCGCCCTTACGCAATACCCGATGGGCCTGTTTAAACATTTGCCAGGCGATATGATCGCCGATGACGTGTTGTTGATGGAACGGCGGGTTACAGACGATGCAATCGGCACTGTTTTCCGGAAAACCGTTTAAACCATCCCCGACGATAAATTCAGCCTGCCGCTGTCCGGCGAAGGCCCGCATAAAATTGTCTTTTGCCGAAGCAATAGCCATAAACGACTCGTCGACAAACTGAATCCGTGCATTAGGCAACTGTTTGGCGATCATCAATCCCACCACCCCATTGCCGCAGCCCAAATCGACAATGTCCCGCTGCGCCGGACCGTCCGGCAGGTGTTGTAATAAAAGCCGAGTACCTATATCCAGACTATCGCGGGAAAACACATTGGCGTGGTTGGCGATCAGTAAATCGGTATTTTCCAACCGGTAGCGCACCGGATAAGGATTGGGCGGCATTTGCAATTGAGCATCGAGACTGGCAAAAATAAGCCGGGCTTTTTTTATCGCTAGCGAAGTACGCGTCGGCCCGATCAGGCGTTCCAGAGTTTTCCAGACATTGGCGGTTAAAGCCTTGACCATGCCGGCAACAATAATCTTGCTGGTGTCCTTGAGTAAGGGACGCAAGCTATGTAATTGGTATTCCAGCAATGCCAAAGTCTTGGGCGCTTTGATCAGTAGATAATCGATAGGCTTTTCGGGCAAACTCAGGCTATCCAAAAAATTGATATGCGCGGTATCCAGCTCGTTTAGGCGGGCGTTATTAACGGTCGCTTGTTGAGACAGAAAAGAATCGGAAATCGCCGTCGGCCGGTAGTGATGCAGCGCCAGGGTCAGCGCGCCAAAACCGTCGTTTAAAATCGCAATCCGTGATCCGCCGACCGGCACATCCTCGTTAGCCAGATAATTAAGCAAATAGCTATCCGCCGCGTCCCAAGCCTGTAATACATCGTTTTTTTGATACGGCAGCCGCCTCAGCTGCAGCTTACCTTGAGGGCATTCAAATTCAGTTTGCATGGATGATTCAAGACGACAGCGACAATTTGCCACGCGGCTTTATGCCACATTTTCAGATGCGTAAAGCCCGGCTAGACTACAAGCGACTCTTGTATGCGTCCCTTTGGGGATAAGAGTTACTTCCCTCTTAGACGGTCAGTTCTCTTCTCGGTCTGACCGTTTTTTTTGCCCGAAAAAAAAACCGTTCATTGCAAGGCAAACAAACGATAAAAATTGTTCCGAGACAACTCTGCAATCTCCTCAATGCTGGTATTGCGTAATTCGGCAATATGTTCCGCAACATGACGCACATAGGTTGGATAATTAGGTTTACCGCGATACGGCACCGGGGCAAGATAAGGTGAATCGGTTTCGATTAAGAAGCGGTCCGCTGGTACTTTTTGCGCCACTTCCTTAATGGCCTGGGCGTTTTTAAAGGTCACGATCCCGGAAAATGATATAAAAAAATTCAGATCCAGCGCCTTTTCCGCATAGGCCCAGTCTTCGGTAAAACAATGAATAATCCCGCCAACCTGATCCGCGCCTTCGGCTCTCAGCACATCCAACGAATCGTGCCCTGCTTCGCGGGTATGAATAATTAGCGGTTTATTTAAGGTTTTGGCGACACTGATATGATTTCGGAAACGCTGATGCTGCCATTCCAAATCGCCTTCGCTACGAAAATAATCCAGCCCGGTTTCACCGATTGCAATGACTTTCTCATGCCGGGCCAGCTGCATCAACTCATCCACGGAAGGATCTCTGCCATCGGTAACGTTGGGATGCACCCCGACCGACAGCGAAATATCCGGGTAAGGCTCAACCAGCGCCGCCATGGCGGGATATGATTCCAGGTCTATGCCAATGCACAGCATATGCTCAATCTGCTTGGCATGCGCGTCCTGAACAAAGGCATGAAAATCGTTGTGATAGGGTTTCAGATCAATCCGATCCAGATGGCAGTGGGAGTCGATAAACATGAAGTTAAGTATGAATAACAGTAGGGCCTGATAGTTGGCCCGACGAATGATTACATGGTATGGGTGGAGCGGTCGTTTTCCAACGCACCCGCCAAATAGGTTTCGATTTTATTGCGCGCCATGCCACCGTCCTGGTCGCTGAACTGCACGCCGATACCCGGAGCCCGGTAGCCCTCCGCGCCTAATGGCGTTTTCCAGATAATTTTGCCGGCAATTGGCAACCGTTCGGTTTCTTCCATTAAATTCAGCAACATAAATACCTCTTCACCCATTTCGTATTCCCTTTTGGTAGGAATAAACAACCCGCCATTTTTGATAAACGGCATATAGGCCGCATACAGCGCATTTTTGTCTTTAATGGATAGGGACAAGATACCTTGCCGAGGAGCTGTTTCTGCCATAAGGTTATCGGTTATTGAGTTGCGACCAGCTGATTAAAATTTGCTCAAGCAGCAATTGTTTATTGATTGGCGTACTCAATTGCGAACGGGCAATCAGCAGGCTATCGTAAAAGGGGTAAAGACGCTTTAATTCTAGTCGCTTGGCAAGGGCTTGCAAGGGTTTTTTCAGATCCGAATTGCGTAACTGGTCCGATTCAATTTGCGCAGCAAATTTAATCAGGTCCGCCACCCAACCCAGCATCCAAGTCAACAGTACATTCAGTTCCAAGGCCGCGGGTTTTTGCCATTGCTCCGCCAATGCCAGCAGATTTTTTTTGCCTTCGGCGACTTGCAGCCAGGCATCGAAATAATCCTGCCTGACGGTGATAAAATTTTGCCGGGCATATTCTCTGGCCAATAGTGGCGCCCCTTGAGACAAACCTAGCAGCACGTCGCTATTTTCCCCGGCCCCTTGCTGTTTTAGCCAATGCACGGCTATGTCTCTTTCCGGCGCGTCACAAGCAACGACTTGGCAACGGCTGCGGATGGTGGCGGGCAAACGGGACGGCTTTTCCGTCAGCAATATCAAGCAGGTGCGTGCGGTGGGCTCTTCCAGACACTTTAAAAAGGCATTCGCCGACGCGTTGTTTAACCCATCCGCGGGACTGATGATCACCACCCGATACCTATCGAATTGCGGCTTTAACGCCAGTTTGACAATCAATTGACGAATTTTATCGATACCGATAGCTTTACCCGGCTCATCCGGCTCTACAAGCAAAAAATCGGGGTGAGTTTGAGCTTCGAATAATTTACAACTCTGACATGATCCACAGGCGGCATAATCATTTAAGGGCGCCTGACACATCAAAGCTCGCCCATAAGCAACAGCCAAATGGCGTTTACCTATACCGGAAAGCCCGGTAACCAATAACGCTTGCGGAATACGCTGCAATTCGATATAGCTCAACAAATGCCGCCAGACGGCCTGTTGCCAGGGATAGATGGCTGGCGACATCATGATACCAATGCATCAATCGCGCGACTGATCTGGTTCTGCACCTCGACCAACGGTAAACCGGCATTGATGATGGTGTAACGCTGCGGTGCCTGGCGAGCTCGCGCCAAATAGGCTTGCCGTACCCGCTCAAAAAAACTGCGTTGTTCGCTTTCAAATCTATCCAGCTTACCTCTATGCCGAGCACGCAATAGACCGGTTTCTACAGGCGCATCCAGCAACAATGTCAGGTCTGGACGCAGCTCACCTTGTACGGCGGTTTCCAGCCAGGCAATGAGCTGGTTATCCATATTGCGCCCGCCCCCCTGATAAGCATACGTGGCATCGGTAAAACGGTCGCTGAGTACCCATTTACCTTGCGCCAGAGCAGGCAGAATAACGTGCTGCACATGCTGTGCCCGAGCTGCAAACACTAGTAATAATTCGGCTTGCGGCGTGATAGCCTCACTGTGTTTTTCAAGCAACAGTTGCCGAATTTTTTCGGCTAACTCGGTGCCGCCCGGCTCACGGGTAAGCAGCACATCGATCCGTTTTTGCACCAACAATTGTTGGATAAATTGCAGATTCGTCGATTTACCGACCCCTTCCCCGCCTTCCAGGGTAATAAAACGGCCGCGAATCATCGTTGATAGAGTTGCACATATTTTTCGTGCGCGCCATAGGTGGCGGAAAAAGCGTGCCGGCCATTACCGCGAGCCACAAAAAATAAGGCGTTGCCGTCTGCCGGATGTAAGGCCGCATGTATCGCCGCCTTGCCGGGCATGGCTATCGGTGTGGGCGGCAGGCCTTTATTGACATAAGTGTTATACGGTGTCGGTTCTCGCAAATCGCTACGGCGAATATTGCCTTGGTAATCGTCGCCCATTCCATAAATAACGGTCGGATCGGTTTGCAGCAACATGCCCATTTTCAGACGGCGGGTAAATACACCGGCGATTTTTTTACGCTCTTCGGCCGCTGCAGTTTCCTTTTCGATGATGGAAGCCAAAATCAACGCTTCGTAAGGATTTTCCAACGGTACGTCCTGATCGCGTTTCTGCCATTCAGCGGCAATCAAACGCTTCATTTTATCGTGGGCGCGTTTCAACAATTCGACATCCGAACTGTTTTTTTCAAAATAATAGGTGTCGGGAAAGAACAACCCTTCAGGATGTGATTTATCCGAACCTACTTTGGTCATCAGATTGGTTAATTCATCATCCGACAGGGTATGCGCCAAATTCGGATTGTCTTTGATCGCTTGAAAAACCCGTTTAAAACTCCAGCCCTCAGGAAAAGTAATTGAATAACGCCGGGTTTTGCCTTCCGTCAGCAACGTTAAAATATCGGCTGCGGTTGCGCCTTTATTCAACACGTACTCCCCCACTTTCAACATTCTGTCCAGATGAGTCCGATAGGCAAACATCTTGAACCAAAACGAATGAATCGCAATGTGCTGGGCTTTTAACTGTTTAATCACGCTATCCAGCGTATCGCCTTTTTTAATCTCCAGGGTCGTGGCGTTGGTTACCACCGTTTTTTTCAACAGGATGTGATAATGCATTCCACCCCAAATTAATAGTAGTCCCAACACCATCAAGCTAGTAAACGCGACTATGCTTCTGATCATAAGTTTGTTTCCTGTTCGCGTGCCGCCGCATACCATTGCTGAATATCGCGGGTAATCCTGCCCACGCCAAAGCACTGATTTTCGAGCTGTTTTACCGGCCAGATACCAATGACCGAATTGGTCACAAACACTTCGTCGGCCTCTAAAACGTTTTGCTTATTAAAGTGATTTTCCGATAACCCTAGGCTATTACGGATTGCGAACTCTATCACAATTTGACGCAAAATCCCTTCAATACCGCAATCGATGAGCAGAGGTGTATGCAGCACGCCCTCTTTGACAAAGAACAGATTGCTCATGGTGCCTTCGACGATACGATCATCGTTATCAAACATTAAGCCTTCCTGAACAGTTTCATCCTGCCATTCCGCTCTGGCAAGAATTTGCTCCAGCCGGTTCATATGCTTGATACCGGCCAAGCCGGGATTGATCGCCAAACGCCACTCGCAAAACCGTGCAACGATACCGTCGGTTTGATAGCGCTCTGGATATTTGGGACTTGGATGCAGGCTTAATAGCCGCGTAGGCACGATCTGATCGGGTTGGCGATAGCCTCTGCCGCCGCTGCCACGGGTTACCATCAGCTTTAAAACCGCCTGGTCCGCTGCGGCCGATAGTTGCCGGGCTTCCGATTCAAGCAAGGATAAATCGGGTGGTGGAATACGTAAGCGTCGGCAACCTTTCAACAACCGGTCTAAATGCCGTTGCAGAAATAGCGGTCTGCCCTTATATACGGCGATAGTCTCGAATAGACCATCGCCATATTGAAAGCCTCGATCAGATACATCGACACAGTGCCTGCTTTCGCCATTTAATAAAAACATGGGCAGACACTGTTTTGAATCAGAAATTACCGATATCGCTTGAACACCAAGGTGCCATTGGTACCGCCAAAACCGAAGGAATTGGACATAGCAATCTCTATCTTCATTTCCCGGGCAATATTGGGTACATAATCCAGATCGCACTCGGGATCGGGGTTTTCCAAATTAATAGTTGGCGGTGCGATTTGGTTTTGAATCGCCAACGACGTCAGTACCGCTTCAATCCCGCCCGCCGCACCCAGCAAGTGCCCGATCATCGATTTAGTGGAACTGACCGCTACTTTATAGGCATGTTCGCCCAGCGCCGTTTTCATGGCGTGGGTTTCGCCGACATCACCTGCCGGCGTGGATGTGCCATGCGCATTGATGTAATCGACGTCGGCGGGATTCAGCTTGGCGTCGCGCAAGGCATTATTCATACAACGGGCCGCACCTTCGCCACCCATGGAAGGCGAGGTGATGTGGTAGGCGTCGCCGCTCATGCCGTAACCCACCAATTCGGCATAAATTTTCGCCCCCCGGGCCTTGGCATGCTCCAACTCTTCAAGTACGATCACACCAGCGCCGTCACTTAATACGAATCCATCCCGGTCTCTGTCCCAAGGTCGGCTGGCTTTTTGCGGTTCATCGTTTCTGCGCGACAGCGCTTTTGCCGAGGCAAAGCCGCCCATGGCAGTTGGCGATGTGGTGCAACGCTCGGCGCCACCCGCAATCATCACATCGACATCGCCGTATTTAATCAAGCGCGCCGCATCACCGATGTTGTGGGTACCGGTCGAACAGGCGGTCACGATGGAAAAATTCGGTCCTTTCAAACCGTATTTAATCGAGAGATTGCCGGAAATCATGTTAATGATGTTACCGGGCACGAAAAACGGCGAAATTTTACGTGGCCCGCCAGCCTTATAGGTGGCGTAGCATTCTTCGATACCGGTGATGCCGCCGATACCGGCGCCGACAGCCACACCGATACGATCGGCATTCTCTTCCGTCACTTCAATCCCGGCATCTTCAAAGGCCTGACAACCCGCCGCGATACCGTAATGGACAAAACCATCCATACGTTTGGCATCTTTCTCGGAAATGTAGTCACCGATATTGAAATTTCTAATCACGCCGCCGAACGTGGTTGCAAAACTGGAAATATCAAAGGAATCAATAGAACTAATACCGCTTTTGCCGTTGATGATGCCATCCCAGGTATCGGCAACATTATTCGCTAAAGGCGTAACAGCGCCTAAGCCCGTTATAACAACTCGACGTGTGCTCACAGTAAACTACCGTTTTAGTTAGAGGTAATCAGAGGGGAATGGAGATAGGAAGCAGGCGCGTAAAGCACCAGCTTCCTTGAACAACTTATTGCAGATTGGCGTTGATGTAATCAATTGCCAATTGTACGGTGGTGATTTTTTCAGCTTCTTCGTCTGGAATTTCGCACTCGAATTCTTCTTCCAGAGCCATGACGAGTTCAACTGTGTCTAAAGAATCCGCACCAAGATCATCAACAAAAGACGCATCGTTTGCGATTTCTTCTTTCACGCCTAATTGCTCTGCGACAATCTTTTTAACTCGTTCTTCGATATTACTCATATTTTTTTCCTCGAACAATGCGAACGCCAGAGTTACAGCATCCACCTTATCTTTAGTGTTGTATTGTTAATTTGAAATCCCGTCACAGGCAATGCCAAACGACTTGGTGGATTATACTTGATGTTCAAAAAAATTCACAACATTAGCAACCACAATTCCAAGCATTTGATTGCTAATGCGTTTTAGAACTCAAATTTTTGATGATTTCCTCCAAAGGCACTAAATTCAGCTTAATTCTGAACAAAATCGCCTTATTTTCCAGCAAGCCATAACATTCATAGGTGCGCAACATGATGCTGGTTTGATTGAGTGTGTTTTGTTTTGATTCGGGCAATTGCTTGACCAGAATATGTAATTTGTCGTTATTTTTAACCTGTTCCAGGTGCACCCGATCCACTGAAAAATCGTGCGAGGTATATACCATCGGGTTACGCTTGAAATCATGATTTTCCAATTGCGCCTTCTCCAGCAAAGCCCCCGAAGTCAAACTACAGGGAAATACTTCCGGATAATGCGCTACATGTTCCAGCTCATCGAAATAATCCGACTGTTCCGCCAGGGAACCCGACAAAAAATTCTTTACATTACCATTGGTTAGCCACTTGCGCTTCAGAAAGAAATCGCTGCCCGGCACCATGGATTTATCCGGCACGGCATTCAAATCCGGCAAGCCGCTTAAATCGGTATCCGCCAAAAACAGCGGCGCCTTGGTTTCTTTTTTATACCCCAGCAAGATGGTTTTACCTTGCGACTTAATCGCAATTCGATTGGTCAGCGTGAGCTCGGGAATCGTGGCAATCAAGGTTTTTTTGATATCCAACGATAATTCCTGCCGGGGCCGCAAGGCATTCACAAACGTTATCTGATAGTTACTGAAACGCAGCTGATTATCGGCGATGATCTTGTCTTCATGATGTGCTTCCCGATATAGCTTCATCTGATGTTCAATCAGAGTATTCATCTGAAACCCCAGCACAATCGGTCCTTTGAACGGATTGTGGGTCACTTGCAGCCACTTGTGCTTATCGTGAAACAAATTAAAGTCGTCCGAGGCGGCACGCGCCACCTCGATGTGGATTTGGTCAAAAGTAAAGGGGGTCTCTTTGGTCATGGATTTTTTACTGTTCGGTCTCGATAACCTTCGGCATATCCCGATTGATCAAAAAATATACTAGTGGAATCACCACCAGCGAAAACAAAGTCGAGGCGATGATGCCGAAAATAAAGCTCCAGGCCAGACCGGAGAAAATTGGATCCAGCACGATCATTATCGAACCCAACACCGCCGACGCTGCTGTTAAAAAAATTGGATTTAAGCGGGTGGCACCGGCTTCAATAATCGCATCGGCTAGACTGATATCCGGATTGCCTCGGTAAATGTTCTCGATGAAGTCGATCAGAATGATCGAGTTGCGCACCACGATGCCGGCCAAGGCAATCATGCCTATCATCGCCGTGGCGGTGAAATACACCGGATTGGCGTATTGCCCCACATCGGAGGCAAACAGATTGATAAACCAGAAACCGGGCATGATGCCGATCACAGTCAACGGGATCGCGATCATCATGATCAGCGGCACACCCAAGGAACCGGTCTGCCCGACCAGCAGGATATAGATCATCACCATCGCCGCCGCAAAGGCCAGGCCCAGGTCGCGGAACACGTCGACGGTAATTTTCCACTCCCCTTCCCCGGCCATTTCCGCACGGTAGCCCGCCGGTAATGGCTGCTGTTCCAGCTTATCGCCCAGATCCCATACAGCTTCGACCGGACTGCGACCGACCATTTCAGCCAGCACATAGGAGACTCGCTGCAGGTTCTTGTGATAAATGCTCTGATCGCCGAGCTCGTGCTGGAAATGACCGAGTTCGCTTAAACGCACCAAGTCGCCATGCGCGGATTTGACCGACAAGGCCAATAAATCCGCTTCGGACGAACGCACCGCTCGCGATAATTGCAGTTGTATTATCAGCGGCTGCCGCTCGCTGGCAACATGCAAGCTGCCCGCCGTACTGCCTTCCACCGCCAGTTTCAGGCTACCGGCCACTTGCTGATTACTGATTCCCAGCAAAGCGGCCTTATCCTGGTCAAGGATAAAATGCAAGCGGGTCTGCGCCGCTTCGACATAATCATCGACATCGACGACGCCATCGATTTTCTCCAGGTGTGCGCGTACCTGATTGGATACTTTGATGATATCGCCGTAACTGGCTTCCGGCGGACCATAAACTTCAGCAACCACACTAGCCAATACCGGCGGTCCCGGCGGCATTTCAACGATCTTGATATTGGCGCCGTATTGCTGGCCGATATTCTCGATATCCGGGCGAATTCTCAGCGCGATAGCATGCGATTGCTGTTCGCGCTGCGTCTTTTCCACCAACACCACCCGCACGTCACCGACATAAGCGCCATGACGCAAATAGTAATGCCGCACCATGCCGTTAAAATCCATCGGCGAAGCCAGCCCCACATAAGACTGGTAACTGCTGACTTCATTGACCGTTGACAGATAACGCCCGAGAGCCGCTGCCACTTCATCGGTTGCTTCCAATGACGAACCGCGCGGCATGTCGATTACCAATTGCAGCTCATTTTTGTTATCGAACGGCAACAGTTTCAAAGGCACTACCCGCGTCACCGCCATCAGGGTCGACAATACGAAGGCAACAAACACCAGCAATAAAAACCACAAGGCCTTGGTTTTATTAGCCAGTAACGGCGCCAGAATACTTTGATAGATTTTGAAGCCGCGCGTTTGCTTTAAATCGAACTCCGGCCCATGGTCCTTGCCATATTCGCCTCTTAATAAGCGATAACTGGCCCATGGTGTCACGGTAAAGGCAATCAACAGCGACATCAGCATCGCAATCGGCACATTGAAGGCCATCGGCGCCATGTAAGGCCCCATCATGCCGGTGATGAAAAACATCGGCACAAAAGACATGATTACCGCAAAGGTTGCCAGAATGGTCGGCGGCCGGATTTCGTCCACCGCAGTCAACAAAGCTTGCAGCGGCGGCTCTTTACGCATCTTGTAGTGTCGATGAATGTTTTCCACATCCACAATCGGATCGTCGACCAATAAACCCAGCGATAAAATCAACGCAAATAGCGTCACCCGGTTGATGGTGTACCCGAATATCAAATCACACAGCAAAGTGATGGCAAAGGTCATCGGCACCGCCAAGGAAACGATCAACGACTCTTTAAAACCCAAGGTAAACGCCAATAATATGATGATGGTCAATATGGCAATGGATAAATGCATTACCAGTTCGTTGACTTTATGATCCGCCGTTTCACCGTAGTTGCGGGTCACGGTCACCAATACATCATCCGGAATCAAAGTGCCGTGCAATTGTTCGGTCAATTCCAGCACCTGCTCTGCCACGCTGACCGCATTGCTGCCCCGGCGCTTGGCAATCGCCAGGGTCGCCATGGAGCGCTCTTCGCCGACGGCCGGCAATCCGGCATGCACGTCTCCCACGGTTTTCATCTGCTCCACACCCGGACCGAAGCCGATGCGAGTGTAATAATCGGTGTCTTGCGGCCCGTCGATGATCTCGGCCACATCGCGTAGATAAACCAAGCGGCCCGTGACATTTTTTAACACGGTCGCCCCAACCTGCTCCAGGGTTTGATAATGGGGACCGGCTTCCAGGATAATTTCCCGGTTGTTTCGATTCAGGCTGCCGGTTTGTAAATTGACATTGCTTTGCGCCAACGCCTGTTGCACCTCAATCATACTGACTTGACTGGCCTGCAGCTTGGCCGGATCGGGATATACGGATATCCGCCTGGGTGCCGCGCCTATCACCCAACTATTGCCGACATCGCTCACCGCCCGCAAACGCTCGATCAGTTCCTCGGCTATCCGACGTATAGCCATGATATCCGCGCCATCCTTGGGGGCCGACAAGCTCAACAACAAAATCGGCACATCGTCGATTTCGACCGGCTTGACCACCCAATTGCTTACACCGGCCGGGATCACATCCAAATTGGCCTCCAGCTTGTCGCGGGTCTTGATCAAACTGTCTTCTATGCTTTCCCCCACCACATAGCGCACCGTAACGACTGCCTCGCCTGGACGCGAGGCCGAATACACATATTCCACACCTTGAATCTGTTTCAGCAGCACCTCCAAGGGCGTGGTGACGCGTTTTTCCACTTCCTCGCTGGTCGCCCCCGGGTATTGCACAAAAACATCCATGACCGGCACAATGATTTGCGGATCCTCCTCGCGCGGCGTCAATACTAATGCCGCCGCACCGGCCAACACGGAAATCAGCAAAAACAACAGCGACAGATGGGAGGTGGTAAATAATCGTACGATGCTGACCGTTAAACTGTCTTTTTTGGTTTCAGGCAGCTGATTCATTCCGTCAACCCACTGTCAGTTAAAATGGATTCGCCTTCACGCAAACCGGACAACACTTCGACCCGGTCGCCGAACTGTTTACCGGTGCGGATATGCCGGGCATGCAACTGTTGGCCGTCGACTACCTTGACCGCCTGCAATTGACCGTAATGCAACACCGCAGTCTCGGGGATCAGCAGGGCTTGATGCTCGGCCTGGCAACTCAATTCCAACCAGCCGTACTGGCCGTGCTGCAATCCGGCCAGCATAGGCAATTTAACTTTAATCATCTGGGTATGCGTCAGCGGCTCGATTTCCGGGGCAATCTCATCCACCCTGGCTTCAACCGACTGGTGAATGGCATCCAGCCTTACCGTTACCGGCATGCCTAGTTTGACTTGCTGCAAACAATGGCTGGCAATGGCCGCCTCCAGGCGCAAATCCTCGGGTTTGTGCATCAAAACCACTGCATCGCTGGGCATGGCCATATCGCCGGGCTCTTTCAAACGCTCGCTGATCACGCCGTCAAAAGGCGCATACAAAACGTTCTCACCCAACATGATCCTGGCCTGCTGGGCCGCGCTAGCAGCCTGACTTGCCATGGCGCGAGCCGCTTTAGCCTGAGCCAGCACGGCATCGTAATTTTGCCGGGTGGCCGCCTGCTTTTGATACAGATCGATGTAGCGCTTTTCCTCCGCGCCCGCCTGACCGGCTTGCGCCGCCGAAGCTGCATGCGCCGCCATGGCGGCGTTATAGGCGGCACGCAAGTCCCGATCGTCCAACCGGGCGATCACCGCACCTTTTTTAACTGTATCGCCGGGATTAACACCTATCTCCAAAATACGCGCGTTTAATTTAGGCGCTATTTTTGCCACCGTTCTGGAGCGCACCGTCCCCTGCCAGGACTGGGTATTCGAGGTCAATTGGTGCCCGACTTTGTACACTTGCGCCCCGGCCGGCAACGGTTGCCCTGCCCCTGTCGTGGTTCCAGGTTCTACTTTTTCCGGCCCACCCAAAATCCCCAAGGCATATAAAATCACCAACAATAGCGCAGCGATGGCAGCGGACGGTATCAGCCATTTATTCTCGGTAAATACGGCGTTGTGTTCTGACATAACGGTTATCCTGTGTCTGCTTAATTCCAAAAGCCGGTGGCTTGATTTAATTCGGCTTCCGCGCGCAAAGCGTCGTAACGGGCGGAAATATCACGGGTCTTGGCTCTATCGCGCGCCACTTCCGCTTCGATATAGCGCGTTACGGTAACCACCCCGGCTTCGCGCTGCTCCTTGACCAAGCGCAAAGCCTCTTCGGCGGCTTTTACCGAAACCGAGGTGACTTGCTCCCTATTTAATGCCTCCCGCAGCCGCAGCTGAGCGGTTTTAACCTGGTTTTCCACTCTCAAACGCATCTGCCGGGCGGCCTCGCGCGCAGCCCTCAGTTCGTGTTCGGCTTTTTTGACTTTTTCCTGGGTAGCGAAACCGGAAAATACATCCACTTCTACCATCACGCCGGCGCTCACATTATCCCGGTTGCTGCTATAGGCCAGATCCTTGCTATCCGAGCCGTAGGTGACGAATGCATCCGCCCGGGGCAGATGTGCGGCCTGCGCGGCATTCAGTTGTTGTTCGGCGATTGCCACGCGTTTTTCAGCGGCTTTCAATTCCGGATGCTGACCTAAAGCCTGATTTAATAACAGCTCAAACTCGGCGGGCTCGGCCGGCAAAGGCTGGCTCAGGTTTTCACTAATCGTAAAGTCGTGATCCGCGGATAACCCCAACAGTGTTTTCAGCATGGCCTTGGCAATTTCAATCGCATTAGCCGCCTGAATTTGCGTATCTTTCGCTTCCGCCAGCTGCACTTCCAAAGACAACACATCCGACTTTAATAAAGTACCGGCATCGAACCTAACCCGGCTTTGGTCCAATTCGCTTTGTACTGCCTCGATGGATCGCAGGCTTAAGTCATGCGCGTCTTCAGCGGCCAGATATCCGTAGAATGCAGCGGTTACATTATTGATCAAATGATGACGGGTAGCGGTCTTTTCCAATTCAGAGGTCTCCACTCCTAATTCGGCGGCTTGACTCAAATAATAGTCCTGTCCGCCCCTAAACAGCGAATAAGTCGCCGTTACCTGAGGCCGGTAATTATCGATACCGCCGGGATGATTGAAGTCTCCGCTATTAAAATTTAACCGCCGTTGGGCAATAATCATGGCAAAGGCTTGAGCCGGATTGTCGCTGTGCTGATACGACAAGCTGGCCTTAACCTGCGGATAAAAACTAGCAAGAGCCTCACCCAGCTGCGCATCGGCTTGATCAATACGTGCCTGCATGATGCTGATTTCGGGATTGTTTTCCAATGCAAAATCAATCGCTTTCTGCAAAGTAAAGGCACCCGAATCGGCATCGGCAACTGCTTGAGCGGACACAACGGTCATCGACACCAGCACGACGGCAAGGCGTTTAAAAAGTAATCGCATAAGCGCACCCACGGTTAGTATTTAAGACTTCTCTAATATTTTAACTCAGGCTGCTGTTCGCAGCAATTTCCCAAGTATTATTCAACTTTAGCCCCTCTCACAAAAAGCACGCGAAAGAAAAACACAAAATGAATGCTTGAAATGTTCTATCAGCATGGTAACTTTATGGCTCTTAGCATAATAATAACTACCGAGAGGACAAATTGTATGAGCATTGATGACAACAATAACGAATCAGAAAATCAAAACCAACCGGAACAACCCGAGCAACCCGCGACCCAAAACAACGAGACTCTTGAAACAGCTCAAAAGACTGCCGGTAATTTGGTAGCTACTTTACTTGAACTGAAAGAATCAAATCCTAAAGTTTTCTTTGGCGGCATTGGTGCAATCGTTTTAATCTTCTTGATTATGATCATGTCTGGCGGTTCTGATCCTAAATTGCCCATGCATCAATCCAAAGCTATTGTTCCTGGTCAAAGTTATGTATTAAAAAGCGCCAACGCCTACGATCCTGGCGCAACCATTCGTCTAGTTTCAGTACCAGGCTCCATGGCTGCATATGACGATACCGAAGAAGCGGACCGCGAAGGTGCTTGCAGGCATATGCCACAAAACACGCCGGTTAAAGCCATTCAGTCCCAAGACGCTTATGGCAAAAAAGATGTGTTTGTAGAAGTGGAAATGACCACGGGCGAATGCGAAGGTAAACGCGGCTGGGCATTAGCAATCGATTTACAATAATTTTTAAAAAAATATTGACGCAAAAATTATTTTAATTATAATGCACGAATCGAAAGCAAAGCGGGAATAGCTCAGTTGGTAGAGCACAACCTTGCCAAGGTTGGGGTCGCGAGTTCGAGTCTCGTTTCCCGCTCCAAATTCAAAAAAAGCCGCGTAGTTCGCGGCTTTTTTATTTCAGACAAAGGCTGCGTAGCAAAGTGGTTATGCAGCGGCCTGCAAAGCCGTATACACCGGTTCGATTCCGGTCGCAGCCTCCATTAGTCGATTTAACGCAGTCCAGTAAAATTCAAAAACCCGCAAGTCATAAGGCTTAGCGGGTTTTTTATTGTTCGACCAAGTTCAAGAGGATTTCTTGAACTCTACGGGCGAGCGGAACCGCCTGCAGTAACCAGTCCTACATCGCCGTGCAAAACCCACAAGCGCCCACGCGCCAAATGTCGACAATAAAACACCCCCTTTTACTGTAGTGATCTAATAAAAACAGGCCCTTCGTAAATTGGACGGCGACATCGGGTACGCCGGCATGCAGCCATGAACCGCACCGTTCATGCAAGCGCCCGGTGCCGGCCGAATTGATTGGCCGCTGTCACGTTAAAGTCATATTCCGGTGGTATTAGTTTAAGCAGCGTCCGGTATGCGATTAAAGGCCCGCGAACCCGGTTGGGCGGCGTTTTCGCTGTAACCTCAACGAATAAGAATAAAAATAGACATGCTCGCTACCAAACAAAAAAACCTGGCATTAATACTGTTGGTATTTTTAGCTGCCACCGTATTTTTTTCGGATCAATTGACCCTAGAAGCATTCAAAGACAATAAATCGTTCATCGCCGACTTCATTACGGAAAACTACCTTTTATCGGTGATGCTGTTCTTCCTGTCCTGCATTATTTTTGTTAATTCGCCGATTCCCTTTGCCGCCGCCATCAAGATGTTAAGCGGATTTTTCTTCGGCTTTTATATGGGCGCTATTTACAATATTGCCGCCACCATCCTGGCTTGCGTGGTGGGCTTCGGCATTAGCCGCTATGCGTTCAAAGACTTGTTTGAACGGATGTATTATGAACGCATCAAAACAATTGAATCCAATATTGAGGAAAACGGCTTTTATTATTTCCTGTCGCTGAGGCTGGTGATGGTGGTGCCTTATTTTTTAATCAATATCCTGGCCGGTATTTCCAGAGTTTCCTTTAAAAAATATCTGCTGAGTAGCGCACTGGGGGTGATGCCGGCCTCGTTCGTCTACGCCAATGGCGGCAATAAGCTGGAACACATTAACTCAATCGACGAATTGTTTAGTCCCGGACTTATTACCTCCATTTTACTGATTGCCCTAATGTCTTTATCGCCGCTATTAGTCAAAAAATACCGCCATGCCAAACAGTAAGTCATACCCCGGCTTCCAGGCGGTTCAAAACAGCTCGAACCGGGCCAGATAACCGAAATGATCGGAGACGATGGGGTAGAAATCTTCATTAAAAATGCTATCAATGGCGCGAATTCTGAGCGGCTGGCCGTTACGCTTGAAAATATGGTCGATACGTTTCGGCGGCCCGTATTCCCAGCCGTCGATCCGGCCATGGTAGCTGGGCTGGTAAAACCGCTGCGGATGGCATTCGTAAAGTTGATCCACATATTCGCCGTTGCCGACGATATGATGATAGGCTTGCTCGCCGGCGGGGGCGTTAAAATCGCCCACCATTAAATCTGCTCTGACGCCGAAATACCGACGCGACTCGATGAGTTGTTTGAGCCGGGCATATTCTTCGAAAAAACCATGGTGCGCCCAACTCAAATGCACATTGGCAATATGCAGCAAGCCGAACCAGGGCACGTCGATGCAGGATACGGTGACATTCCGCGACATGTAATGGTCTTTACGCCGGTCATTCGATACATAGGCAGAATAATTATGCTGCATGGGGTAGCGACTCAGGATGGCGGTACCTTCCCGCCAACGGTAAAAGCCGATGTGGCTCCAGTCTTGATGAATGTGATACCAGCGGCCCCAATGGCGCAATTTGTTGCAAATTCTAAACGCCATATTGGAAGGCGACTCGCCATAGGGATGGGTTATCGGATCATGCATATACTCGCCCACCTCCTGAAAACAGATTACGTCGATATTCAAGTGGGCAATGGCCTCGGCGATGATATGCACCTCCCGCTCGTGATGATGCATGGTTTCGAAACAGCAATGGCGGGGGTGTTGTTGGTAGGTATGCAGATTTAATGTCAGTAGGGACAGTTCCATATATGCGGCTTCGCTGTAATCACGCCGTTACCCAAGCTTTATTGGGTTAAACAAATGCCAAGCAAGGGGCGACAAACATCCGCCTATCGCCCCTTGCCGTTCAACACATTAGACGCGTTAATGCCGCGCCGACAAAGCCATTTAGTGGCTCAACACCACCGGCGAAAAGGAAAACACATTTTCGCTTGAGGGATCGACAGTCATTTCAATCCAGCTGTTTTCAAGGCTGCCGAATACTTGTACCCGGTTGAAGTTGCTGGTCAAGGTGCCGTCTTCGTTAAACATGGCTTTATCGATTTTGTAGTAGTGAGAATCGCCATGCACCAACAGCACCTGGCCGTCGAAACTCTGGGTTTCGTTGACCAAGGTGTTGAAGAAATCGGTATAACCGTTGTTGCCATCCAGCTGCGGCAAAAAGTCGTCTTGGTAGCCGCCGTCGCTTAGTTCAAATGGGAAGTAAATGTCCGCTTGAATCAAAACCACGATAGCGGCATTACCGTTTTCTCTGGCTTTGGCAAATGACGCCTGCAGCCATTCGACATTTTTCTGGTTGCGGGCTTGAAATTCCGCCGTGGCCGCGGCGCAATCCGCTTGGGTGCGATTCGATTTATTGGTGCACTGTTTAGCGGTAGCAACCAAATTATTGTTACTGCCGGGCACATGCAGCGCTACGAATTCGACATCGCTTTTAGTAAAGCGGCTGTTTTCGGAATACGCTTGGCCCAGTTCGCCTTGACGCTCGACCGCCATGGGATGCTTACCTTGGGAAAGGTTTTCGCTAAAGAACGTGCTGCGCAGGTAGCCTAGACGCTCGATAGGATCGTAACCGCCGTTGTTGGTGCGGTGACAATCCGTCCATTCGTTATCGCCCAGCGAATAAAGGGTTGGGGCATTCAAGCTGTCGAAAATATCGATAACATCCTGACCAATCGCTTGATCTGTGCACAAGGAGCTACCGTTTTTGGTATCACCGGCAAACAAGGTGAAATCGAGTTTATGCTTATTCATTGAATCAATGGTTTGCTCAATCTGAATCGATTTTACGGTCGCATCGTCGCTATAAAACTCGTCACCCCACAGCGCCACTTTTAATGGCTTGCTTTTATGGTGATGTTCTCCGCGACCTGTTTCGTCATGATGTTTGCCATGCTTGGAATCAGCCGTGGCGGCGAAAGGAGAAAGCGCGGCGATTGAAACCGCCAGCAGGGTCATGTGAGCAAAGTTTTTCATGTTAAATCTCTAAAAGTATTGGTTGGCTAACGAGGTACATGTAAGAAATATGTACCCGGCCACAATACAATTTGAATATGACGAACCCATTACATGCGCCTATTTACGCCGCTACCTTTCACACTTCAAATTTCGCTGCCTCATTTCCCGCTCGCCCCACCCCTGACTGGCGAGGAGAGGGGCTTGGCAAGCTACTCCGGGAGAGCGAAATAGAGGCCGTCAATAAACCGGAATTTGCACTACGATGACCCTAGACATAAAAAAGGGCTTGCTTTTTACGACAACCCCTTAATCACGCTTCAGTTTGACTGGTTTATCTGCAAGCCCGGCATCACTCCAAGGTTATACTCGGCGCACTTCAAATGTCCGTATAAAACTCTCCTCTCGCTAACCCTCTCCAGCAGAAGAGGGTATTGAGCTGCCGAAATTTGATGAGCAATAGGTATAACAACCGACTTGCAAGCAGTTCTTATTGCGCTGCTTATTTAGCGGCTTTGACCAACTTATGGATAAAGTTGGTGTCATCGCTATTGGTGCAGGTTTTTACTTTATTGTGTTTGCCATCGTGGCGGTCATGGCCGCGGCCGTGATCATGATCATCGTTGTTTTCCGCCGCGCAAGGTGGCGCGATAACATTGGTGATATCCAGCAACCAGGTAGCGTCGCCCATGCCTTCGGTTGCATCCAAAGTACTTTCAGGATGCTGAACGTTAATGATGAACTCGGTTGGGTTGGCGGGATTGAAAATCATACCGGTATTCTCGGCGCCTTTAACCTGCAAGCTCAGGAAATGATCCACGGATTCGGCAACGCCGTCACCATCGGTGTCGCGCAGGAACCAGATGTCGCCGCCGACATTGTCGCCGTTCGGCCAATCTTCAACCATATAAATATTGCCCAGCGCGTCTTGAGCCAGGTTATCCGGAGAATCGATATGGCCGGTGGTCGCCGCATGGCCAACGTTTTTCATAGTGCTTTCATCGGCGAATAAACGCACCATGGCTTTACCGTGACCCAGTTCCTCGACCGAATAAGCGGCCAGCTCTTCCGTGGCGGTAAAGTACAGTACTTCGTGGCCGTTTTTCAAATAGCCGACTTCAACGTCTTCCGGGCGGCGATAGGGTGTGCCGCCCAATTCATCGGCTGCCAGGCGGCCACCGCGATTAAAGTTATTGAACGGATCAACGGTAGTCAGAGCGACGCCATTCGCATCGGTGATCGCCACCCATGACGCCATACCGGTGCGCTCGGCTGGGTTATGGTTAGGATAGGCGCCGGCCTGGCCAGATGCACTACCGCTGTAGTTTTCAACTTTCAGGACAAAGGATTGACCCTTACTGTAATCGCCTTTGATTTTAGGCACGAATTTGTAGATAGAGCCCGAGCGGTCTTCATCGACAAAATACAAAGCGGTGCCGGCATGGTTAAAACGCAGACCTTCGTGAGACACATTAGGCACGCTTTCCAATTCGGTCACAATCACGGCTTGGCCGTTTTCGACATCCGCCATCGGGTTGGATACTTCAAACAAGCGACCCTGGCCGGACCATTCTTCGCCCAACAAAAGGGTATTTTTCGGGGTCCAGGTGGCGGGATCTAGCGCGCCGAAATCGTTAGCCCAATCGCCGTTCGCACCGCCCATATCGCCTTTGAACAGATTAGTGGCTCTATCGGTTTTGCGGTCGTAACGGGTTAAACCCGCGCCGTATTGAACCTCATGCGGCAAAAAGATGTAACGGCCGGTTGGATCAAACGCACTCATGTCGGTCATGGAGGCACCGTCGCCAAGCCCAGGCACCCGAACTGTTGATTGCGATGGATCGGCTTCGATTTCGTGCAAGCTGGTCAGATTTTGGTAACTGACACCGGCTGGCACCTGCCAGGGCGAGTTCAATTCGTTGACATGATTCGGTACCTGAGCAACAGCCGCTGACTGTGTCAGCGGCATAAAAAATACATCCGTACCCGCGGCAGCCGTTTGCGCGCACGCCAACAACACACCGGTCAAGATTAAGTTCTTTTTATACATTTCGACATTCCAGATTATTGAAGTGGAGCCGCAATCCTAACCAGCCAGTGTGACATTTTGATTAAGAAAAATAGATAGCTTTAGCTGAAAAAAGCCAAAAAAAATCCGGCAAAAAGCCGGATCAAGAGGAAGAAAAATGAATGTGCTTATCGGCACTGCTCTAAGAGACATCGGCTTCCAAAAAGTTCACGAATCAGTCACCTTTGCCGATAAGCCATACCGAAATCCGTGAACCGTATCACCGAAGTGTAACTTTAGACCTTATCGATATATCCAAGATGCGGATTTGAATTGGACATGCATCTGGATTTAACAGCACTGATTCCGGCCTGCGGTTCCGAAATAAACCAAAACCAGCTAAAATCCCACCCCTAAGTTTAGATAGCGGAGTGATAGGTGAGCATTTTAACGATTCTGGAATTTCCCGATAAGCGGTTGCGTACCGTGGCCGAGGAAGTCAACCAAGTCGACGACAACATCAAAACCCTGGTCGACGACATGCTGGAAACCATGTATGCCGCCAAGGGTGTAGGCTTGGCCGCCACTCAGGTCAACGTGCACAAGCGGATTATTGTCATGGACATCAGCGAAGAAAAGGACGAACCCATCTGCCTGATCAATCCGAAAATCATCGAAAAAGACGGCGAGGAAGAGTCCGAGGAAGGCTGTTTGTCCGTCCCCGGCTTTTTTGAAAAAGTCAGCCGCGCCGAACACATCAAGGTGCAAGCCTTAAACCGCGAGGGCGAAAACTTCCAGCTGGAAGCCCGCGAACTGCTGGCAGTCTGCATCCAGCATGAAATGGATCATCTATTGGGTAAACTATTCGTGGATTATTTATCGGCTTTCAAGCGTAACCGCATTAAAGCCAAGTTGGAAAAAATTCACAAACAGCAAGGCCAATAAGGAGCCGCATGAGAATCATTTTTGCCGGCACGCCGGATTTTGCGGTACCCACCCTGCAAGCCCTATTAAATTCAAACCATGAAATTTGCGGGGTTTACACCCAGCCCGACCGGCCCGCCGGTCGCGGCCGCAAACTGACGGCCGGCCCGGTCAAGCAATTGGCGCAAACCCATCTGATTCCGGTTTTTCAACCGGAAAATTTCAAACAACCGGAAGCTCTGGCCCAATTAGCCTCGCTGAATGCTGACTTAATGGTGGTAATCGCTTACGGTTTGATTTTACCGCAAGCGGTAATTGATACGCCTCGCTTGGGTTGCATCAACGTACACGGCTCTCTGTTACCGCGTTGGCGCGGTGCCGCGCCGATTCATAGAGCCCTGATGGCCGGCGACCACAAAACCGGTATCACCATCATGAAAGTGGTGAAAAAACTCGATGCCGGCGACATGCTGCTGAAAGTGGAATGCCCGATCAGCGTCACCGACACATCCAGTAGCCTACATGACCGGCTGGCAACATTGGGTGCGGAAGCTCTGGTTAAAGTGCTTGACCAATATCAACAAGGCACGGTTATGGCCGAAGCGCAGGATGAGGCCCTGGTTACCTATGCGCATAAACTGGAGAAACACGAAGCGGTGCTGGACTGGACGAATTCCGCTATTCAGCTGGACCGCAAAATTCGCGGCTTAAATGCCTGGCCGGTGGCGCAAACCTTGTTTAAAGGCGAAGTGCTGCGGGTCTGGCTTTGCGCTTTAACGGATAAAACCAGCACCTTGCCCGCCGGCGGCATCGATTGCGCCGAGCACCATCTGGATGTGGCAACCGGCGATGGCGTGCTGCGCCTGCTGGAAGTACAGCTACCCGGCGGCAAACGCATTGCCGGCCAGGATTTTCTGAATGCGCATGCCGCCGACGGCGTGCGGTTGGGATTATGAATTTACGCGGCTGCGCGGCTCAAATTTTAGCGCGGGTGATTAGCGATGGCCATTCTCTGACCGCTGCGCTGGATAGCCAGCTGCCCAAACTGAAGGACCACCAGGATCGGGCCTTTGTACAAGCTATCTGTTACGGGGTGATACGGCATTACTTTGCCCTGGATTGCCTGCTCGGGCAATTACTGGAAAAGTCTTTAAAAGCCAAGGACGGCGATATCAAGGCTTTGCTGCTGGTGGGTCTCTATCAGTTGCAACATATGCGGGTCAAGCCGCATGCCGCCGTTTCCGAAACCGTGGCCGCCACCAAGCACAAACCCTGGTCCAAAGGCCTGGTCAACGCCGTTCTGCGACGCTATTTGCGCGATGCCGAAACACTTAACACGAAATGCGCGACCGACCAACAGGCCGAACTCAACCATCCCCATTGGCTAATCAAACAATTGAAAACCAATTGGCCGGAGCACTACCGACAAATATTATCCGCCAACGACCTGCCACCGCCCATGGCCTTGCGGGTCAATCTATGTCAAAACAGCCGCGAAGACTATCTGCGGCAGCTTAATCTGCAAGGCATAAGCGCGCAAACGGTTGCCCATTGTCCCAGCGCGTTAATTCTGGACGAGCCGCTGAATGTCGATCAATTGCCCGGTTTTAGCGAAGGGCGCGTTTCGGTTCAAGACGTGGCCGCGCAATTGGCCGCCGGCTTGTTGGATGCCAAACCGGCCGACCGGGTACTGGATATTTGCGCGGCGCCAGGCGGAAAAACCGCCGCTATTTTAGAACGGCAACCCGCCTTGCAATCCCTGCTGGCCATAGATATAGACGCCAACCGCCTGCAACGCGTCACCGATAATTTGCACCGTCTGCAGTTGCGAGCCGACACCCTGGCAGCCGACGCCGCCAACCCGCAAAGCTGGGCTGCGGGCCGCCTGTTCGAACGGATATTATTGGATGCGCCCTGCTCCGGGTTTGGCGTTATTCGCCGCCACCCGGACATTAAACTGTTACGCCGGGAATCCGACATTGCCGCCCTGCGGGATTTACAAGCCAAAATCCTCGCCGCCGCCTGGGATCTGTTGGCGCCGGGCGGCATACTGCTGTACGCCACCTGTTCGGTATTGAAACAAGAAAACGAACTGCAAATCGCCGATTTTTTAAATCGCCACCCCGCTGCAACAGAACTGACTATCCACGCCGCTTGGGGTATGTCCCGTCCTCATGGCCGGCAAATTCTCACCGGCGACTCGCAAATGGACGGCTTTTATTATGCCAAGCTTGGCAAAGCCGTTTAGCCTCGGCCTGATCCTGTGCCTGAGCCTCTGGCCATTTTTCAGCGCGGCGGATCCTTATGCCGCAATCATCCGCCAAGCGGACTTGATCCAAGCCGGCGCCGACCTGCAAATTCAGGCCCGCATCGATTACCGGCTCAGTCCGACCGCCAAGGAAGCCCTGCATAAAGGCGTGCCGCTGACCTGGATAGTCGACTTAAATATCCGCGAAGTCGGGCGTATCTGGGACAGCACCTTGTATCAGCGGGAACGGCCTTATAAGATTCAATTTCACGCCTTGTTGAACCAATATGAAGTAGTGACACCCGAAGACGACGGCGAAATGTTTTTAACGCTCAATGCAGCGCTGAACTTTATGTCCGGCCTGCATGACGACACACAGCTCGCCGTCGACCTGATCCAACCCGGCCAACGCTATTATCTGGCAATTAAATGCCGGTTCGACCGCGAGGCGCTGCCGGTTCCACTACGACCTTTTGCTTACCTGGACACCCAATGGTTTCTCTCCAGTGACTGGACACTATGGCCTATTCAAAAATAAAACTGCCGGCTAGCGCCTCCATCCTGATCCTGTTCGGCTTCATCCTGCTTTCGCTGCAGTTGATGAGCAGCTCCACCCAGGAATCGTCGGAGTTGAGCGAAATGCATTCCTGGCTGCTGGTTATCAACACCCTGGGTTCCATTACCTTACTGATCTTGGTGGCGGTCAACGCTTACTCGCTGGTGCGCGAGCTGAAGAAAAAAGAAGCCGGTTCGCGGCTGACCACCCGTATGGTGTCCTTGTTTGTACTGCTGGCTTTGGCACCGGCGGCGATTGTGTTTTATTTCTCGGTGCAATTTTTACATCAAGGCATCGACAGCTGGTTTAACGTGGAAATCGATCGCGCCATGGACGACGCGCTGGAGCTCAGCCAGTCCGCGCTGGCGCAACGCATGAACTGGCATATCAAACAAACCCGGCATATCGCCGCTCAACTGGAAAACAAGTCCGACACGCTGATTGCCTTGGAAATCGGTGCGTTGTGGGCCGATTCCGGCGCCATGGAAATTGCCGCCTTTTCCAGCCAGGGCCGGATTCTGGCGTCCAGCAGCACCAATCCCAGCGATATTCTGCCGCATCTACCCGACGAGCAAATGTGGCTACAGCTGCGGCAAAACAAGGAATATTTTGCCTTCGACCCTGGCGACAACGACGAAATGATGGTGCGTGTCATTTTGCCGATAGACCGCGACCAGAAGCGGTTTTTGCAAGTGCTGTACCCTATTCCGGTACGGGTGACCGATTTAGCCGACTCCATCGAATTCGCCTTCATCCGCTATCAGGAAATGACCTTTCTGCGCAATTCCCTGAAAACCAGTTTTTCGTTGATCCTGTTGCTGGTTTTGCTGTTGAGTTTGTTGGCCGCCATCTGGGTGGCGTTTATCAGCATCCGCAATATCGTTGCACCGGTCAAGGAGCTGGTGAAAGGCACCCAGGCCGTTGCGGACGGCGATTACAAACAGCAGCTGCCGGTCATGAGTCAGGACGACCTGGGCTTTCTGGTGGAATCCTTCAACCAAATGACCAAACGTATCGCCCGTTCCCGCGATGAAACCCGGGCCGCCGGCCTGGAAGTGGAAAATCAGCGCGCCTATCTGGAAACCATACTCGCCAACCTGACCGCGGGCGTGATCAGTTTCGACGCCGACTTCCATATCCGCACCGCCAACCAGGCGGCTTACCGGATTTTGCACATCCCTGTCAGCCATTTCGTCAGCCAGTCCTTATCGAATCTGGCCAGCAAACACGCCGAACTCGCCGACGTACTGGAAGCGATTCAACAATTATTGGAAAAAGCTGACGACATCTGGGAGCAACGCATCGTCTTCCTCGGCCCGAACGGCCGCCAGGAACTGCTCTGCCGCGGCACACCTTTATTTTTGCAGGACGGCAGCCGCATGGGAGCAGTGGTGGTGTTCGACGATGTTACGGATTTGATTCAAGCGCAGAAAAATGCCGCCTGGGGCGAAGTGGCGCGCCGACTGGCCCATGAAATCAAAAACCCACTCACGCCGATCCAGCTTTCCGCTGAGCGCCTGCAGCACAAATTATCCAAGGAACTACCCGAAACGTCGCAGGACTTTCTGCAACGCGGCACCCGCACCATTGTCCAGCAAGTGGAAGCCATGAAGCGGATGGTGGACGACTTTTCCGAATACGCCCGCCCCTCCAAAAAGCAAGTCGAAAAAATCAATCTGATCGATTTGATTCAGGAAATTTTGGCGTTATATGTGCCCTCCGGAATACTATTCAGCACCTCGTTTTCTTCCCGTAGCGTCATAATCGAGGCCGATCCGGTCAGTATTCGCCAAGTCCTGCACAACCTGATTAAAAATGCCCAGGAGGCCACCGCCGGCAACTGCCGCATCGAAATCAAAATCAATAAAGCGGTACGCAACAATGCCGAATATGCGGAGCTGGGCATATACGACAACGGCAGCGGGCTACATGCCGATCAAATCGAAACCATTTTTGAGCCCTATGTCACCAGCAAAGCTAAGGGCACCGGCCTAGGGCTGGCGATTGTCAAAAAAATCATCGAAGAACATGGCGGGGTTATTTGGGTGGATACGTCATATAATGGCGGGGCTGGCTTTGTAATCCAGCTACCGGTCTTTGAATTTGGAAACAGTAAATGAGTAAACAAGCGCCTTTCATTTTAGTCGTCGACGACGAACAAGACATTCGTCAATTGGTTTCGGAAATTCTTGAGGATGAAGGTTACGAAGTGGCGATGGCCGAAAATGCCGCCGAAGCCAAATCACTCAAGATCCAACGCCAGCCGAATCTGATCCTGCTGGACATCTGGATGCCGGATTTGGATGGCATCACGCTGCTGAGAGAATGGGTCGCCGAAGATGAGCAGCTATGCCCTGTCATCATGATGTCCGGCCACGGCTCCGTAGAATCAGCGGTAGAGGCCACCCGACTGGGCGCTTACGACTTTCTGGAAAAACCGCTGTCCTTGGCCAAACTGCTGCTGATTGTCGAGCGGGCGCTGGAAACCAGCTCGTTGCAACGCGAAAACGCCGGGCTGAAACAACAATTAATGATAGGCGTCGACCCGGTCGGCAAAAGCGCCGTGATCGAACGTACCAAGGATAAGGTCAAACGTTTGGCTTTGCACGACACCCGGGTGCTGTTTGTCGGCGAAGCCGGCGTGGGCAAGGAAATGTTCGCCCGTTATCTACATAACAACAGCCCGCGTCGCGACGGCTCGTTTATTGACGTCTCGGTCGGCAGTATTTCACCTGAAAATGCCGCCGTGGAATTTTTCGGTCGGGAAGACAATGGCCGAGTATATCGCGGCTTATTAGAACAAGCCCACCGCGGTACGCTGTTTTTAGGCGAAATCGGCGGCATGGACCCGGAAACCCAGGCCCGCCTGCTCAGCGCGTTGGAATCCAGCTCTTTTCTGCGCGTCGGCGGCAGTCAGGCCGTACGCGTCGATGTGCGTGTAGTCGCCTCCACCCGCATGGCGCTGGACGAAGAAGTCAATCATGGCCGCTTCCGTCAGGATTTATACTATTTGTTAAATGAAGTCACGCTGGACGTCCATCCCTTGCGCGACCACAGCGAAGACGTACCCAGTTTGCTGAATTTTTATATCGATCATTTCGTGGTGCACGAAAAATTGCCGTTCCGGCGTTTCTCGATGGCGGCGCAAAATTATTTGCGCAACTACAGCTGGCCCGGCAATGTGCGGGAATTGCGCAATTTAGTGCAACGCCTGATGATATTGGGCGCCGGAGACGATATCGAACTCGATGAAGTCAAGACCGCGTTGGGGTCCATTGCGGAGCAACCCAAGTTAGGGAACAATGTACCGGAATTTTTTAACCTGCCGTTAAAGGAAGCCCGAGACCATTTCGAAAAATCCTACCTGGAATATCATTTCGAAAAAAACGGCGGCAGCGTCGCCAAACTGGCCTCCGCCATAGGCATGGAGCGTACTCATTTGTACCGGAAACTGCATTCGCTGAAAATTAAACTCTAAAACAACTTGAAGTTAAGGTCTGCTTTAAGTAAAATCCCCGTTCTTTATACATAGCCTTAACAGAATTAAGAAGCAAAGATGAAAACATTTAGTGCAAAGCCCGCAGAAGTTAAGCGCGATTGGTACGTGATTGATGCAGAAGGAAAGACACTAGGTCGCCTTGCTACTGAAATTGCACGACGTCTTCGCGGCAAACATAAACCCGAATTCACACCACACGTTGATACTGGCGATTACATCATCGTCATTAACGCCGAGAAAGTGGGCGTCACCGGCAACAAAGAAACAGACAAAATGTACTACCGCCATACCGGTTATGTCGGCAACATGAAATCGACCTCTTTGGGCAAGCTGAGACAAACTTTCCCTGATCGCATCATCAGCACCGCCGTACAAGGTATGCTGCCTAAAAATCCATTAGGCCGCGCCATGTTCAAAAAATTAAAAATTTACGCAGGTTCTGAGCACAATCATCAGTCTCAACAACCTAAAGTACTAGACTTTTAAGCAGGTAGATAGTTTATGGCAGCTCAATATTACGGAACAGGTCGTCGCAAAAGCGCAGTAGCTCGCGTTTACGCCACCATCGGCTCAGGAAAATTCACCATCAACAAACTCCCTGTTGATCAATATTTCGGTCGCAAAACCGACGAAATGATTGCCAGACAACCTCTGGAACTGCTGGAAAAATCCGGCGATTTCGATGTCAATATCATCGTTAGCGGTGGCGGCCCATCCGGTCAAGCCGGCGCTATCCGCCATGGCTTGACCCGTGCCCTGATGTGTTTCGACGAAGGCTTAAGACCTTCCTTGAGAAAGGCCGGTTATGTGACCCGCGACGCTCGCGAAGTTGAACGCAAAAAAGTCGGCTTACACAAAGCCAGAAAACGTCCACAATACTCAAAACGTTAATCGTTTCAGGTTGGACCAAAAAGCCGCTATCAAGCGGCTTTTTTTGTCCGGCATTTTTGGCCGAATCGTTAGAAACGGGAACTGCCCTAGCCCAATTTAGCAACTTCTTCCTGTAACGTGGCAACAAAACTGGCCCGGGCTACTTGAGCAATACCGAGTCGCTGTTGCAGACGTTGAATTTCGGCATCCACGATCTGCAAATTAGTGATTTGAGCTTTAGCGTTATCACTGAGACTATCGATAGGGTGCGTTTTATCGCCTATGGTCAGTGTCGGGATATTGGGAACATTTTCGGTCATGGTGTTTTTTCCTAAATTGTTGCTGTCTAAAAAACCTGCTAAGTAGCGGAAAACCGAACCACAGAGGTTTAATCGGCATCAGGATACCCCAATAAGATGACAGTTTTTTTACGGCACTCAGCCGAGTCGACTCGCAGACTTTCGACAATCGAAGCCAGACATCAAACAAAATATCCGGATTTTGGACCAGCCCTAAAAAACTCCGTCCTTTGCTTCACTGTAATCCGCCAAAGTCTTGATGAGCGAAACAAGATCTCGCGCGATATTGTTATTTAATTTATGCTAATATTCTAAATGCAAACCAAGTTGCATTTCGGGAGGCCCAAATGGACAACGACATCTTAATCAATCAAGCCCGCCAACTTTATGCCGACATCCAAGCCAGGCACATCGAGCCCTCTCCCAGACTCGAACACCTACTGAACGCCGCTTATCAACGCTATCTGCGCCGTTTAAATCGGTGCGTTTTGTGCTATCAAAACAGAAGTTACGATTGCATTCGCGAGCCCGGCGCAAAGCTTATTCCTTGTCCGCAGCATAACCCTTCTCGGCACGCCGCATAGTTAATTAACCCAACCCTTGATGACCCTTCACTTTGGAATCGTGAGCTTATTTAACGATCGAAGGGCATCTGTTCCGAGGCCTGGACGAGCTCAACCCGTTTTAGCAGGGCTACTAAATTATGCGCACGTCATCAGCTTTATTTGCCAAGGATGTATACTTAGAGACAAAAAGCAATAGAGGATTCGACCATGCTTGTTTCCGTTGGCACCTTCAATCTGAATAATCTCTTCTCACGCTTTAACTTTCAGGCTGCGATCAGCAATATTCCTCAATCGAGTGGTGGCTTTTCCCTTGAATTCGACGATGAGCGTAACGTTCAGGTACGCACATTCATGGGCCATATGGTGAAAGGCAAAGAGATTGCCGAAACCCAAGCCATTGCAAAGCGCATCCAGGCAATGAATGTCGACGTTTTAGCGGTTCAAGAGGTCGAGCATATTGAAATTCTCAAATCGTTTAACCACGATTTTTTGAACGGTCTGTATCCTCATGTGGCGCTGATTGAAGGGAATGACAGCCGGATGATCGATATTGGCGTACTCTCAAAACTACCTTTCGGCGCTATTACGTCCTTTCAGGCTGCCGTACATCCCGCAGAACCTGAACGCCGCGTGTTCAGCCGGGATTTATTACGTATCGAAATCCTCAACGCCAATCGAAGCAAAAAGCTTTTCACGTTTTACAACACGCACTTAAAGAGCCATTACGTACCTTTCGGCCAAAATCAGGAAAGCGGGGAAATCCAAGCCAATCACCGCCGCCGTCTGCAGGCAGAGACCATTTCCAGATTGATAGCGGAGACTGAAAGGCCGAATAGCTCCTTCATTTTAACCGGCGACATGAACGATCCGCCGGATTCCGAATTTTTACAATCGCTGCCGAGAGTCGAAGGACAGGATTTATTCAATGCCCTGCACAATCCAACGGAAACGCGGCCCGCCAAAGCGGAAAAAGAAGGCCCAGGCCCGCAAACCCCAGCTTGGACATACCGGAGAAATCCAGCCGGCCCGGAACCGCCAACCTACCAACTCATAGATCAAATATGGCTAAGTCGGGCGCTTATAGGCAGGTTTGTTGCTGCCCATATCGATCGGCGCACCAAACACGGCGGCGACGGCAGCGACCACGACCCGGCGTGGATTGAGCTGAATTTTTAGCCCCATTAACACGCTGGGCAATACAAGCGGCAACTTGATCGGTCAATTACCGACAAATCGTCGACTAACCAATAGCGATAAAATCTGGTTTATGACATGGCCACGCGCAACGAAGCGGGCTGGAATCCTAATTTCACATATCCTCTTTAAAAAAGACAACAGTAAACCTTAAATAACATTAATTTATGCTCTATAGTTAAAGTGTTTCCAATGATGTTAGTGAGGTCATAACTTATGTTTTCACACACTGCAGAGCTACACTTCAACCACTATTACGTCTTTATTGAAGATCTACGCAAACCATCTTTCGGACTCACCCGAGACAGCGAAGGCGTGCTCCACATTAATTTGTATCGAGTACAGCTTTCGGTATACGGCAGAACGTTTAATCGAAAGTGGAGAGGACGCTGATACCATTAAACCAGCATCCTTGTTAGTAACGTCGCGGCAGCCAGCAGGAAAATAGCGGGTAGTCTGTCAAGCCCGAACCATCAGGGCATTATCGCTATTTGTAAAACCGCAGCAACTGATCCATAACCGGATCAAGCTTGGTATCAACATCTTGCCATTTCATAAAAGATAATCCGCCCTTATTGATCAGGCGGTAATTGGCCGAACCGATCACGCCGGTTTTATTGGAAATTTCAATGTCGGCGGTCGATAAATACGTTGTAAAGTCCCACGACTGCCTAGCTGTGTACGTCAGGCTGAATTCGCAAAAGTCCGGTAGCGGGGTCATTGCCATGTAATGCCGATCAGGCTTGCCGTCTTCCGCTTGTAGCTTTTGTTTATCCAAGTTTGACGCTATGAACTCGCTCTCGATGTGATGACGAGCCAGGCCATCCGTAATTACCGGCACAAGCTCGTTGATAACAACCTTGGGGTTCTCTCTGATACAGATATGTTTTACGTTATAGCTGGCGTCAAGCGGAGCAACTGTTATCGACGTACATCCGCCAATCGACAGGCCAGCTATTAAAATACTAAGATTCTTGGCCATGAAACCACTCCTTTAGTGGCGAATATCCGCGCTGCCTAACAGCACGAACACCCCGTCCTTATTTGCTTCGAGAATAAATTATAACCGCCCATTCATTCAAAAAGCTCTACTTTGTGCGAGCCCTTGATTTATTTGTCCCGGCTTGTTGATCCATTCACTGCGCAACCGCGGGCTTCAGCATGGAGGTTTTGCCCACCATGATATCCACTGCTTTCAATAGTCGTTTGAAAATGGAGTCCTGACAATAAGGTATATTGTGTTTTTCGCACAGCGCTTTGACTCGCGGTTGTAGCTTTTGATATTGGCTTAACGGCATCTCGGGCCATAGATGGTGTTCGATTTGGTAGTTCAACCAGCCATAGAAAAAGTCGTTAAAGTTAGAGCCGGTCGGGTAATTGACCGACCCCAGTATCTGCCGCAAGTAAAACTCGCCTTTACTATCGGATTTAGTCTCAAAAGCCATCACGTCATCACCGGCGTGATTAGGCATCATCACCAGAAAGCTGTGCATGTTGGTGAAAATTTCCGCCAGGATGGAGTTGAGCAATACGCTGGTTGCGGCGAAACTGCCCAACGGCAAGAACAGTAAGGGAATCAACACAAATCGATAGCCGATATAAGGTAACACGCTCTGCAGCCACAATGACCGGCCTTGTGGCGTAAACCAACTCCAGGCCCCGACACGGGTCATCACCGGCGCTGGCCGACCTTGTTGACGTGCGTTTTTGAGCAGCAGTTCTTTATGAGTGCGTGGCGTGTAATAACTGATTTTCCAGATGCCCGAGAAGAACGCCACGATGGCATAGCGCAACCCTATAGGCAGCTTGGATTGACGAAGCCATTCCATGTTGTATTGGGCATTGTTAGGATCGGTTGTTTCGCCCAGGTTGTAATGATGTAATAAATCATGCTCATGATGCCAACCCGGCAGCGTCATCCAGTCCGGCCAGTCGACAAAGCGCCGCCAGCCCCGACCAAAGGTTTTACTGGTGTAATTGGCACCAACCGCTGTATTTTTGTCGTAGCTTTTGTGCACAATCGGATGGGCGACTTGGGTCCAGCGGGTGAAACTACCTTGGCTGATCAGCAAAGCGGAAATAGGGTTAGGAAACAGCCAGGCGGTGCCATAACCGATCAGGGAGCATAGCTTCCCCCAGCGCTCCATGCTTTTTAGATGTTTGAAATCATCAGGTCCGATATCGGCTAAGGCTTGTTGATGGAGTTGATCGATGTCTTCGGCTAATTGCGCGCGATCGACCGTTTGGTAACTGTGTAAACTCAAAAGGGTGGCCTCAATGTGCAAGGATAGGTGTAGTTATTTTCGCCGCTACCCAGCACCAACAACCCGGTGATTACACCTATACCGAGTATTCTGTGGACAAAAAAAAAGGCCTACGATTTATCGTAAACCCTTGATTTATTGGCTACCCCGGACGGGCTCGAACCGCCGCCCTAGTAATTCACGGAACGACGGCCAGTAGAAACGAGGCTTAGCAACTTGGAAGGATTGTAACACTTTTCAAGCCGGTCAACCTGACTGATTTACTGACCGATACTATTCCGAGATATTTTCGGTCGATCAACGCCGAATGACATTTGGATGGTGCAGATAGCGATGCTTGGCGCATCGCTTGGATAAACCTGGGATTTTGGCTCATTTTGAATGAAAATTTGCACGAAATAAATATCTGTTTTACCGATTTCTTGCGGGTATTACCCATCTTGTATGTTAGCTATTTATTCTTAATCAATGCCTAGAGGTCTGTGCCGGGGCTTTCCGGGATGCCTTATTACACGTCGAACAATTAATCCACTCATTTTGCAGACCGGATATTGATAAGCCAACCCGATTAAAACGTCACGGTCAGGCTAACGAAAACCCTCTGTTATGTAGAGAGGCCGAAACGGCCTCCCTTGCAGATATTCAATTTCAGGAATTCGGCTTACGCATCGTATCGCAAGACTGATCGATACCGTGAGTATCGATGTCGCAGACCGATTCCAGCCACATGGCGTTGATGATGCCGAACGCGGCGGCAAAGCCTACGCCCAAAATCCAAGCGAAATACCACATAGTTTTCTCCTTAATAAAGTGTATGACTGTCTTTTAAGACTGCCGCTTCCGTGACGCTACCCCAAATAATTCGGTAAACGAAGCGGGTGTAAAGCAATACGATGGGTAGAAAAATCACCGTAATCCAAAATGCCAATACCATGGTGGAATAACTGGAACTGGCATCCCATAAGGTCAAACTGGAATTCGGATCGGTTGAGGAAATCAGCAAGAAGGGGAATAAAGCAAAACCCACGCTCAAGGCGGTGCCTGTAACGCCCACGCAGCTGAATAGAAACGCGCCCATTCTGGATTCGCCCTTGCCCATCCACCAAGCCATGGCAAAACCGCCCAAACCGGCCATCGGTGCCAACCACATCCAGGGGTACTGCATAAAATGCGCTATCCAGCCAGCACCATCGCCGATGACGGTTTTATGCATGGGATTGGAAGGCGCCTCGGTGCCGGCCATTTGGGTGATCTCGGGACGATCGATACCGACAAATACCCACAACATCACCGCACTCAACGCCGCAACCAGCACCGGCCCCAGAAATTCCACCGCCAGTACGGCCCGGTCATGAATCACGTCTTCGCTGCGCCATTTCAAAAACAACGCCCCGTGAAACGTGGTCAGTAACAAACCGGTCACACCGCACAGCAGCGCAAACGGGCTCAATAAAGCCCAGAACGAACCGTCATAGAAGGTCCGCAAATCCTGATCCAGGTGAAACGGCAGGCCTAAAATCAGGTTACCCACCAACACCCCTATCAAAACCGGCGGCAAGGTTCCGCCTAAAAACAAAGCCCAATCCCAGGCATTGCGCCAGCCGGGATTATCCAATTTGCTGCGATAATCGAAACCGGCTGGACGAAAGAACAATGCAAACAACACCAGTAGCATGGCGACATACAAGCCGGAAAACAAAGTGGCATAGACAGCGGGCCAAATGGCAAATATCGCCCCACCCAGCAGCACCAACCAAACTTGATTACCTTCCCAGGTAGCGCCGACGGTATTGATAATCACCCGCCTTTCCACATCGGTTTTACCGATAAACGGTAATAAAGTACTGACACCGAAATCAAAGCCTTCCGTCAGAGCAAAGGCGATGCCGACCACACCGATAAACACCCACCAAATTACACGTATCGTTTCATAATCGAACATAGCTTACTCCTTTGGTAAAGATGGTTGCATTGTGCCGTGGCGGTGCATTTTATGCTTGCATTGCTCGGGCTTTTCACCGACTGCGTGCCGGGCATGATCGCTGAGCTGCGCATTGAAATACCGATGAATTGCATCCACCAGACTTGAGTCTTCGGCGGAATATTCGATTTCCGCGCCATTCGGCAATTCCCGGTAATCGGAACGCACCTTGGCATAACCAGCCGCCAGCTCGGCAAGGCCGGGCATATCGTCGCCGTGAATCTGCCGCTGGCGGGAAAAATCGCCTTGACGGAAGCCTTGACTGATTTGCAGCAAATGCCGGCGGATCAAGGCGATTTGTTCCGCATCGCCAGTATTGTAGGCTATCACTTGCTGAATACCGCCATGCATGGTTTTGTCGAACACATGCAGGGTTTTTTCCAAATTAAACGGCATCACATGCCGGCCACGGTCGGCAACGGTATCCAGCCTTTCCGAACTGACCGGCGGCTGGGCCTGCACCGCGGTCGCAGCCATCAACATGCCCAGTATAAAATTGAATTTTTTCATGTTTATCCCCCTGCCTTAGTGGGCGGCCGCGGTTTGTTCGAAACAATAGCGCCCGGTATGCAGACTGCTAGGCCCGATGCGCACATACTTGATCATCAAATACATCTCGATAATCAACAATACGGTGTAAAACAGCACAAAACCGCCGATGCTAAACCAGAGCTGGTCGGCACTGAGACTAGACACGCTTAAGTGAGTCGGCAATATGCCGGAAATCGTCCAGGGCTGCCGGCCGACTTCAGCCACAAACCAACCGGTTTCCGCGGCAATCCAGGGCAAGGGAATGCACCATACCGCCATCCGCATCAGCCAGCGTTTTTGATCGGCTACTCGAGTCGCGCAGTAGTAAAAACTCATGACAAAAATAAACAGCATGGTAAAACCGCAGGCCACCATGATTCTAAACGTCCAAAACAGCGGCGCGACCTTGGGCAGCGTATCGTCCGCGGCTTTTTCGATCATGGCGGCATCGGCATCCACCACATTCTCGGTATATTTTTTCAGCAATAAGCCATAACCCAAATCGGCTTTACGGACGGCAAAGTTTTGTTTGACACTGTCACTAGTATCGCCTGTACGCAACTTTTGCAAGTCCGCATAGGCCAGCATGCCGTTTTTGATGCGTTGCTTGCTTTCCGCGCGCAAGTCTTTCAAACCCTTGACTTCCTCACTGATGGAACGAGTGGCAATTAACCCCAACACATAAGGAATCTTAATGGCGTAGCGGGTTTCTTGGTTTTCCTGATCCGGTAAGCCGAACAGGGTAAAACCGGCCGGCGCAGGCTCGGTTTCCCATTCGGCTTCGATGGCGGCCAGTTTGACTTTTTGGGTTTCGCCTTCGGTATAGCCGCTTTCGTCGCCCAGCACGATTACCGACAAAATCGAAGCCAAGCCGAATGCCGAAGCGATGGAGAACGAGCGTCTGGCAAAACCGATATCCCGCTTGTTAAGCAAATACCAGGAGCTGATACCCAACACAAACATGGAGCCCGTCACATACCCCGCCGCCACGGTATGCACGAATTTAACCTGTGCCACCGGATTAAAAAACACATCGGCGAAGCTGGTCATTTCCATGCGCAGGGTTTCGTAATTAAACTCGGCCCCTACCGGATATTGCATCCAGCCGTTGGCGATCAGAATCCACAATGCCGACAAACTGGTGCCCACGGCCAGCAGCCAAGTCACTACCAGATGCTGGGTCTTACTTAACTTATCCCAGCCGAAGAAAAACAAGCCCACAAAGGTTGATTCCAGAAAAAACGCCATCCAGCCTTCCGCAGCCAACAGCGGCCCGAAGATATCACCGACATAATGCGAATAATAGGCCCAGTTAGTGCCGAACTGGAACTCTAACGTCAACCCGGTGGTTACCCCCATGGCGAAGTTGATACCGAACAACTTGCCCCAAAACTTGGTCATGTCCTTGTACACCTCTTTACCGGTCATCACATACACCGACTCCATAATGCCGAGGATGAAGGTCATGCCCAAGGTTAAAGGCACGAATAAAAAATGATACAGTGCGGTCAGCCCGAACTGCATCCTGGACAGCATGACAATGTCATCACCGAACATGGGAAGGCTCCTTTTTTAAAGATTGAGACGAGAAATCGACTGGCGCAACCGCGTTTGCCGACGATAAGGCAAAGTGTTCGGCCATATCCGGCTTGTCGACAGGCCTGTCCTGCCAACGAAAAATTAAAAACCATAAACCGATCAGCAATACGATTTTAATCAGCAATGCCGCGGCTATTTCCCAGCGCAGCAGACTGGGCCTGGGTAAGTGTGGCTTGAATGAATTTGAGTTAATCATAAAATTACCGTTTTGTAATGTACAAGACAAAACAGCCCCTCCGGAATGAAGTCATTCAGGTAAGCTGATTAATGCATCATCGTGGACTGCGGCATCTTCATGAGATGCCCGGTTTTCAACATCTGCCAGCCACGCTGCGCCATCATCACTCCCATCACAATCACCAGAATGCCGGATACCCGAGCCAACTGGTGCATGGTCTTGGCTGACAATAATGTTGCGAATAATCCAAAGCCCCAAAGCGGCAGCAAGGTACCCAGACTGAACATCAATAAAATCATGCCGCCTTGCAAGGGATCGCCACTACCGGCCGCCATGATATACATGGCTTGCAACGGGCCACATCCCAGCAACAGGCCGCTCCACAGGCCGGTGGTCAGTGCGTTACGTTGTTTCCGTATCCCGGCATTGATCTGGCGATTCAGCGAACTGGGCAAACGCAAGGTAAATCGGCGTAAAAAGTCAAACACATTCAGCATCTTCAAACCATACAGCACTAAAAACACACTGGCTGCCAACGCGGCAAATCCACGTATTTGCGGCGTAATGGCAATGCTTGCTCCCAGCAGGCCAAAGCCGGCGCCCAACGAGGTATAGGATATGGCCTTACCCACGCCATAACTCAAATGCGCCAGTACTTGTCTGAATTTAGATCGACTGGTATCGGTATAACCCACCACGAAACTGCCGCACATCCCGATACAATGAAACCCGGTCAAAAAACCGATGCCAAATAAAACAGCATAACCGGCCTGTGGCTCTATCATTTGCATCACGGTCGGCATTTGGCTTTTGCCCCAAAATACCACACCGCCGACGATGATCAGCAAAATTAAAAAAGCCAATATGGTACGCAGTATGCCGAGTCTTCGCGCCTTGGGCGGGTTAACAATATAGCCCTTGTTAATAATAGCCTGTTGAATTGCCGCCCACCCCACAAGGGAGTCATCGTAAACCACATCCACAATCTGCTGAATGTAACTGGCCGAGACCCGCTCTACGCCGGGTAGCTCTGCAACGGCTTCGATAATGATGTCTTCGCAACCCGTACATTGCATGCCATCGACTTTAAAATGCTTATGTTTAGTCGCCATGCTCTTACCCTCCTGGCAGCCGGTTATAACGTTTATTCCACGGAAAAGTCACGCATCATGCCCATATCTTCATGTTCGAGATTATGGCAATGAAACATGAACAAACCTTTGAAGTCTTGGAAAGGCTTGATGATTTTGACCCGTTCGCCCGGCATCACTAATACCGTATCTTTCCAGCCGCCTTCGATAAAACCGTCTTTAACCGAGGCATAGCCCTTGCTCTCGGGACCGTCCAGACTGCGCCTGAGGATCTGGAAATATTGGCCGTGCAGATGTATCGGATGCGCCATGGACATCATCATGCCCATACCGCCGCCATGCCGCATTCCCATGCCCATGCCTTTCCCGCCGCCTTCATGATTCATACCGCGCATGCCCATGCCGCCCATCTTGTGACCGCTTTGTTCGCCCCCATCGTGCCGCCCGGCGGATTTTGCAGTACCACCATGACCGCCGCCGTGGGCGTGGAAAATTTCCATCAACTGCACGGTATCGAATGGAATCCGCTCATTGGGCTGTAGGTCGTTATAGGCATAAGGCCGGCCGTTCAGAACCATTCTCATGGGGCCTTCGGAAATACCGATCGGCACCGGCTTATGCGGATTGGCGGTATCAGCCAAGGTATAGCGTTTAATAATAGACAATTTTTGCGGCAAGGCCGGACTGTCGCTCACCTGTTTAGTCACCTTGATACTGAAGATCGGATAGTCGCTGCCTACTGGCAAACTCGAACCATGCATACCTCGTCCGCCGCCCATCATACCCGGCAATACGCCGGAAAACTCACGGCTACGCAACACCAGCCGCGAGCCGACTTTCCGCCCGCTGAAATCGGCCCAGACATCCAAGCGCTCGCCGGGGGCCAGCATGACATAGGATTTTTTGACGGGTTTTTCCAACAAACCGCCATCGGTACCGATTACGGTAATGGGTGTGTTATCGTCCCACGCCAGCTTGTAAATGCGTGCCGTGGATGCGTTGAGCACTCTAAAACGGTAAGCCCGACTGGCAACATCAAGATGAAAGTTGGGCAAACCGTTGACTAAAATCCGGTCGCCGTAAAACCCCATCATCCTGTCGCGCATGTGGCGGGCATAAATCAACTGATTATTGTTATCGAACAAACGATCCTGAATCACCAGCGGGATTTCGAATTCGCCATCCGGTAGCCCCAGGCGTTTTTCCTCGTCGTCATTGACGATAATCGCCCCGGCCAGACCGTGATACACCTGTTTGGCGGTAGTATTGTGCGGATGCGGATGGTAAATATTCATACTGGCGCGATTCAACATTTCGAACTCGTAAACAAAAGTTTCGCCTTTGCCTATCGAGTATACGGGATGCCCATCCACCTCGGCCGGCACATGCAAGCCATGCCAGTGGGTAATAGTGAGCTCATCCAGCTGGTTATGTAAATTGATGCGGATTTTCTGGCCTTTTTGAAAACGCAATATCGGCCCCAGATATGAACCGGGCAGTTGCGTCAGGGTATTGGCCGGACCTTTTACCAGCGTGGCGAAATATTGTTGCACCCGGGTTACGTTGCCGGGCAAAATGCCAATAGATGATGGCTTACAGACCAGATCGATTTCTACATCCGAATGAAAATTGGGCGAGGCTTTACGCGCCGGTAATTTCGGCATATCGCTCATGCCTTCCATGGCCTGTAACCAGCTGGGCACCCCGGCCCAAGCCAATAGTCCGACACCGGTTTGTGTAAAAAAACGACGGCGGGAAGGATTATTTGCCTGCTTCATAACAGCTCCTCGATCTGAATCGATCATTATTATAATAGTTATATTTTGCGGACCTCCTTGTCGTTGTTAGACTCAACCGTTGTCCGACGGTGGTTTCAGAATCACTCGCGTGGATATCGCCAGCAATAAGATCGCCGCGGACACCCATAACATGCCCATGCCGGCTTCGTGATGGGCCGACACATCGGCAATCACCAGTCTGGCCAACGCGGTAATCGCGACATAGATCAGGCATCGTACGGGCATGACGTTGGTTTTGAAATAAATTCCGACCATCGCCCCCAGCTCAAGATAAATGAACAGCAGCAGAATATCACCGATGGTAGCGTGACCCTGCGCCACCATACCGGCATAAGCGAAGACCGCCGACCAGACAATACTTGCGCCGATTACGAATAACGCCAGATAATGAAACGCTTCAATCAGCAGATTACCCAACTGGTCCGACCAGACTTTCAAACCGGAATGTAACTCATTAAAACGTTCAGGCTTCATATTGTTAATGTCCGTCCGCTGGTTTTTGTTTGCCAAGCATAACGCGATCGGCTTTATGTACCCAAGTGCCGATGCGGAGCAAACTCAAAATGACCGGCAAACCGAATAACAGCCAGACCAGTCCGTGCGCATTGCTAAACCAGGCTTGGCTACTACTTAGCAATTCATCCGTTAACGATTGCGACAACACATAAATACCGACACCAACCACCATCACCCCGAAACCACGACGTAGCCAAGCCGGCTTGATGTGACCGGAAAGCACGGCACCCAGACCGCTACCGACTAAGGCACCGGTCATAACAAGCATGGTCAAGGGCATATCCAGCTCCGCATGTTGGCTAAAACCGGCAAATCCCGCCAAGGCATTCATCACAATAATCAATAACGAAGTACCGACGGCACCCTGCATAGGCAAACCCACCAGCAAAGTCAAGGCGGGCACGATCAAAAAACCGCCGCCCACACCCACCATCCCCGTCAGGCCGCCCACGAAAAAACCGTCAAAAAGTACCCGCAAATACGGTACTTTTAACGGACAAACCGAAGCGGACTCCATATTTGAATCGGAATCGGCTTGACCCTTAGTCCTTCGCAGCATCAATAGCCCGGTTGACAGACTGATCAACCCGAATAAGGTCATCAGCAAGTCCGAGGAAAAATGCGCGGCCAAGCGTCCGCCGGCGAAAGCTCCCAGCATGCCGGACAAACCGAAAAACAGCCCGCTTTTCCAACATACCGACCGGCGGCGAGCATGCGGGATCAATGCCATCAAACTGGAAATACCCACCACAACAAACGAGGTCACAATAGCGGTTTTCGGTTCCACGTTCAACAAATACACCAGCATAGGCACCGTTAGAATAGAACCGCCGCCGCCCAACAGTCCCAGCAATAAACCGATGACCAGAGACAGCGACAAGGTAAGCAACATGATAGCTCCCTAATCCTGTTCCACGACCAGCCCGCAGGACTGGTTGGCCGGCAAGGCTTTATCGATAAATTTAGGATAAGCCAGTTTCAAGTCCTGCATGATGGCGATGAATTCTTCCCGAGTCCGGCCACCGCCCAAGCGGCTGTTTTTTGCTATTTCCTGCTTGATAGTCGAAACCGTATTGCCTTGGTAATCATGCCCCGGATACACCAGAGTATCGGCTGGCAAGCTGAATAACTTACGGGTGATACTGTCATAAAGCAGACCGGCATCGCCTTGTTGAAAATCGGTACGGCCACTGCCGTTGATTAATAATGCATCTCCGGTAAACACCCTGTCGGCCATCACATAACTGACGCAACCGCCGGTATGGCCGGGTGTATGCCGCACTTCCAAATCCAGATCACCCACCTGCAACGTCACGCCATCGGTTACCAACAAATCGGCGCACATGGCTCCGGCATCCCGATGTACCACGCTTTTACTGCCAATTTGCTCCCGCAATTGGCCCGCCGCTGTAACATGATCGGCATGCACGTGAGTTTCCAGCGTGTAAATCAGTTTTAAATTAAGGTTTTGCAGCAAGTTGAGATACTGATCGATTTCCGACACCACCGGATCAATCAATAGTGCCCGACGGGTACGTTGGCAACCCAGCAAATAACTGTAGGTAGAGGTCTCGGTTTCAAAAAGCTGTCTGAAGATCATGGTTATACCCCGCTAAGGTTGAATTAGAAACTATTAATAACCTTATATCAATTCGCGTGCCAACATTTTTGCTCAGCATTTTTTATAAGTTATTGTTTATATTAGACCTTGATCGACCATTGCCGAATGATCACCGTCTTAATCATGAAACATTGAAACAGATGCAACAAATATAAGACATCAGTGAAACAAGCAGCTCTTGACAACTGCCGGCCGCGTTGAAAATATCGGCCAGGTTACAATCCAGCTAAGCCCGGCCCCGAGCGTATTGCCGCCGACGTAGAATTGACTCCGTTTGCAGGCACCTGAAAGTAGCCTGCGTTATTAGCAAATCTGACGTACGGCCGGACTTGAAGAAAGATGGCGCCCGCTGCTGCAATAAGCTTCAGGCGTAGTTAACGTGGCGGTCGGAATCCCCAACGTTTGGGATCGATCCGGCGGCGGGTTCAAATTCAACTCGTCGTTAGTGCCTCTGTATGATCGGAAAATCAAACGAATGGAAGCCGGCTGACCTTGGCGGACCGGAAACGATGAATTAATCAACCGGTATTTGGTTCAACGCCAGAATGTCGGGCTGCCGGCGACTGCCCACCGCTGGTTACAGCAATGGATCGTGCCGCAAGCGATCATGACCGTTGCAGCCTTCAAGGCCGCAAACACCGCCCATAGCAGCGTTGCGCCGCTAAATCCCGTATGGTATGGATATCCGATCCGGATCGCGAGGATCGTGTAAGGCTTGGGCGATGGCTTTGATAAATCCAATCTTCGATCCACTGTTGTAACAGAATAAAACCGCCATCCGAACAGACGGCATCGGCTGATGCCGGGTCATATTTTTGCTGAAATATCCCGGCTAATCATAGTATTGGGAAGCCTGCCGGTATTGCAGGCATGTTAACCGGCAATGCAAAAAAAACCTCGAACCTTCAGCGTTCTGGGATAGAATCAACTCTCCTCCAATCGAAAACAGCGTTCAGGCCAGTGTAATAGCGCATTCAGATCAAGTAACGGTTTTTATTTTTAGATAACACGCCGGTGATTTGCCCCTGCCCGATTGTGGTTGTTGGGTGCTTGTTTCGAATGCGGGATATCTCCGCCATCCTTAACCATCCTGCCACAACCACGTCTCGATACGCATTTGCCACGCTCACCGTGTGTTACCGGTATATCGAGGACATCATGTTATTACCCGATCAAATAGAGCATTATCGCGCACTGATGCAGCAGCAATTGGATGAAGCAATAACCGCGTTGGAACTAGCCGACCAGACAAATTCCGGTACCGTGCAACTCGATCAAAGCCGTGTCGGCAGATTGTCCAGAATGGACGCCATGCAGCAGCAAGCCATGAGTCAGTCTTTAAGAGAGCGACTGCTGCGCAACCGCCGACGGCTCGAGGCAGCGCTGGAGAGGGTTCGTAATGGCAGTTTCGGTTTATGCTGCCGCTGCGAGGACGAACTGGAAGCGGTTCGCTTGGAAACCGAGCCGGCCGCGCCGTTTTGTGCCGATTGCCAGGATGAAATCGAAAACAAGCGGCCACGCTAACTTCTGTAAGGAATTATCGAATGATAACGGACTTCAGCGCGCATTGGTTCCAGCAGGTATTGGATCACCTTGGGCAAGGTATGGCAATACTGGACACGGAAGGATGCTTGGTCTGGTGCAATCGTGCCTATGCACAAATCACCGGTTTTTGTCGGCAAGCGCATATCGGCCAGGCACCGCCGCACATAGTTGATCATGCCAGGTTGTTGTGCCGGGCCAAATTTCAACTGGAGGTGTCCGGCAATTGGCAGGGCGAGGCGATTGGCATTACTGAAAAAGGCCAGCCACTAGCTTTGCTGGTCAGTTTAAGCCACATCCCGAACCCTCAAGGCGGGCGGAACTGGTTGTTGGAGCATTTCTTTGAAATCGATAGTTATCTCGGCTATATCAAGCAGCTGGAATCGCAAGCCTTGCACGATCCGCTCAGCGGCTTACCCAATCGTAGCTACTTCCGCTCGGAAATCAATGGCGCGTTTCAAGTGCACCAGCAATCGCAGCGCACTGTCGCCGTGATGTTTATCGACCTGGATGGCTTTAAACTGATCAATGACCGGACGGGCCACGAAAGCGGCGATTACGTGCTCATGATCGTCGCTCAACGTTTACGGCATAGCGCCAAACAGCACCACGGTTTTGTCGCCCGCATGGGCGGTGATGAATTTGCCTTGCTATTGATGGATACGGACGCCGACCAGGCCCAGAATGTGGCGGCAGCCGTGCTGACTGACATCGAGCAACCGATAACCGTGGGCAAGCGTATGTTCCGCGTATCGGCCAGTATCGGCATTTACCACGATCAATATGCCCATACCCATGCCAGCGAGTTGTTAAGGCGCGCCGATCAGACTATGTATCAAATCAAAAAACAGGGTGGACACGGCTATAAGCTGCAAAGCGGCGCAATGGTGCAACACGAGCGTAAGCCACCGACGGAGGCTTGGCGAACTGAAATTGACAATGCGTTAAGCAACCATGAGTTCAGTGCCTTTGCTCAACCCATCGTCGATATACAGACCGGTAGGGTGACGGCCATTGAAACGCGCGTTCGTTGGCAGGCGCAGCGCGGCTTACTGACCGCAAAAGAAGTGTTGAATCATGTCTCGCAAGCAAACCGGGAAGAAACCCTGGATTTTCTGATGCTGGAGCAAGCGCTGGCGATTCTTACCCAACTCAAACAATGTGCTAGCCGTCTGCCGGCGCTACGCATTGCGGTCAATTTATCCGCGGCAACCTGTCTGAATCAGGATTTCTTACAGCGACTATGCCTGTATGTCGATTCCCGGCAACTACCCTGCAAACGGTTTCGTTTCGACATTCCGGAAAAAGCCTTCGTACTGTACCCCGCGCAGATGGCGGAGCTCGTGGTAGGGCTGGTTGAAAAAGGCTTTGAAGTTGCTGCTGACCACATTACCTGCGCCGATGTCGTCAACACGGTACTGGCGGAGATACCCATTACCATTATCAAGCTGGACGAATTTTTGGTCAGCGGCTTACCCGACAGCGCCGACGCCATGTTTACCGCTACAGCGATCATCGCCGCCGCCAAACGCCATGGCTTTGCCGTCGGCGCCGAAGGTGTTGGATGGATGAAGCAATTGGAGTGGCTGCGTAATGCCGGTTGCCGGGAATGTCAGGGCGAATTGATCGGCAGCCCGAAACCGCCGGATGAGGCCCTGACAGCGATTAAAACAGGCCGCTATTGGTAACTGCATCTCGCTATTGCCCTTGGTTTAGTCTGCCGACAGCTGCAAGTGGCTTGTCAGAAACGTATAGAGCGATATAATGACCAATACTTATTATATGATTTCTAGCTTAATTCGGCCTCATGCACTCTAAATTTGGTTTTCTCAGTTACGAAATTAGCCACATCATCCGCCAGCGTTTCAATAAGGAGGCCGAACATATTGGCTTCACCCATTCGCAATGGCGGGCGCTGGTGCACTTATCCGAAAACGAAAACTGCCGCCAAGTCGATCTGGCCGAAATTTTGGAGATCAAGCCGATCACGCTAGCCAGGCAAATCGATTTACTCGAAGAATCCGGCCTAGTGCGGCGTAACAAGGATGTCGATGACCGACGCGCCTACCGACTGGAAATCACCGATAAGGCACGACTTATCATGCTGGAACTCTGGACGATTGCCGACGCAGTAGAAGCCGAGGTTTTGGCGGCTTTGAGTCCAGAGGAACGCCGCATGATGACTTCATTGTTAGAGCGGGTAAAGACCCACCTTTGCGGCGGCGAATAAGGCTTGATTTACTATCCGATCATAGTCGTTACACCGCCCTATCGCCTGAATGAAAGGTTAATGGCCAATAGTACGCTCACCCCCGACCGTAGCCGAAGCGGGTTATCACTGCCGGCCCTTTTTAAAATCAGCCGATGATTGATCACGCACTAAGCCGTTTTAGCCGGTTAATCCTACGTTACCCTTGGCAAGTATTGCTGCTGTTCTTGATACTCTGTGCCCTTAGCATCGGTTATACCAGCCGCCATCTGGGGATACAAAACAATACGGCTCAGTTATTGGATCAGGATTTACCGTTTCAAAAGGTACGCTTGGAATTGGAGCGGGCTTTTCCACAAGATGCCTCGACCCTGATTGTGGTGGTGGAGTCGGAAACGCCGGAACAAACCGCGCTGGCTGCCGATGTGATTAATCGCCGCTTGGCGGCGGAATCAAGTTTATTCGAATCGACTTACATTGCCGGCGACGATGCGTTTTTCCGCCGACAAGGTTTTTTGTACCTGGACACGGAACAGCTTGAAGCATTGTCCGGTAAACTGATCGAAGCCCAACCCTTCATAGGCTATTTATCCCAACATTTTCATTTTGCCGGCTTGGTCGATATCGTTGTGCACGCGCTGGAGAATCGGGAAACTGATTCGGCTGCAACGCTGGATACGCTATTGGCTGCCATCGACCAAACCGTGGTCGCGGCCAACCAGGGTCGGTCTCATCTTTTGTCCTGGCAACAATTGCTGACAGGCACAGGACAAACTCAGAACCGCACGCGTCGTCTGGTAATTGCCAAACCGTACCTAGATTTTGACCAATTGATGCCGGCGGAACAACCTATGCGCTATTTGCGGGAGTTGGTAGCGGAAATGTCGGCACTGCATCCAGGCGTGAAAATGGCCATCACCGGCGAAGTCGCATTGGAGCACGAGGAAATGGAAACGGTGAATCACGATATGTTGATCTCCGGAATCATCTCCTTTGTGTTGGTATGCGGGGCGCTATGGCTGGGGCTGCGGTCGGCTCGCTTATTGCTGGCAACACTGATAGTACTGATCATCGGCTTGTTGTTGACGGCCGGTTTCGCTGCCGTGGCCATCGGCCACCTCAATCTGATTTCGGTGGCATTTGCGGTGTTGTATATCGGCTTGGGCGTGGACTTTGCCACGCACCTTTGCTTGCATTACCAAGAATGCCGAAGTCAAAACATGACTGCCGACGACGCGATCATTGACAGCATGACAGCGGTCGGACCGTCGCTACTGCAGTGCGCGCTAACCACTGCCATCGGCTTTTTTGCTTTTATCCCGACCGACTTCAAAGGTGTCGCCGAATTAGGCATTATTTCCGGGGCAGGCATGTTTATCGGCCTAGCCGTTTCGCTCAGCTTGCTGCCGGCCTTGTTGAAAATATTATCGTCACGGGCCCGGCCCGTCCGACACTCGGCAGGGTTGCCGCCACGCTTTTACAGCTTCCCTTTTCGGCGTGCCCTCGCCATTCGCATCGCAGCCGTATCATTAGCCTTTATTGCCACATTGAGTCTTGGGGGCGTTAGCTTTGACTCCGCATCGATCAACCTGCGCGACCCCCATTCACCATCGGTCATCGCCTTTAAGCGCTTGTTAGAAAACCAAGCCGAATCGCCTTTTGCTATTTCGGCACTGGCCGATAATCTGGATCAGGCTAATCGTCTGGCTGAACGGTTTGCGGCGCTGCCTAGCGTGCATCAGGCTATCACCTTCAGCGATTTGCTGCCGATGGACCAAGCGCGGAAGCTGGAAATTATCGACAACTTAAACCTAATGATGCCGACGCAACTCAGCCACTTTGCGGACGTTCATCAAGCCTCCGATGTACGTGCCGCCTTGTTGACATTACAGCGCGCGCTGCAAAAGTCCGCTACCAATGCAGCAGCACCTCTGTCGGAATCGCGAATCAACGCGTTGCATACTCATATTGCTGAATTTATACAGAGGGCGGACAGCGCCCCGCGGCCCGATGCGGTGTATAAGAATCTGGAAGATCGTTTGCTGACACTGTTGCCGCATACCTTATCACTGCTACGCGATAGTTTTGCGGCGAGTCCGGTCACTTTAGACGGCATACCCGACAGTCTTCGTCGACACTGGGTCAGCGGCGAGGGGAAATATCGCGTATTGGTCACGCCTGCCGAAGATCTGAATCATCGCGAGCACCTGCAACAATTCGTCAATCAAGTCATGGATACACATGCATCGGTGTTTGGGTTGCCGATTGGCGACGTTACCTCGGGGCAGGCAGTAGTCGATGCGTTCATTCAGGCGTTTTCAAGCGCGCTGATTCTGATTGTGCTGCTGCTGCTATTGATGACGCGTAGCGTAAAATCGACATTACTGGTGGTGGCACCTTTATTGTTGGCCGCACTTTTGACCGGAGCTTGTAATGTATGGCTAAACAACCCGTTCAATTTCGCCAACATCATTGTGCTGCCGTTACTACTCGGCATGGGGGTGGACAGCGGCATTCACATTGTCCAACGCTTGCGGCATCGGCCGAACGACATCGATAATTTACTGCATTCAAGTTCGGCACGCGGGGTGTTTTTCAGTGCCTTGACCACCCTATGCAGCTTTACCAGCCTTGCCTTCAACAACCATCAAGGTACAGCCAGCATGGGTTTGCTGTTGTCTATCGGCATAGTGCTAACCATTATTTGCAGCCAGTGTTGCCGGCAATGCGAACAAGGTTGAAGAATTAAGCCTTCGCGCCGGACCACACAGAATGGGTGTGACAAGATTACAATATTAGAGATATAATCCCTTATGCTTATAGTATTGATAATTCGCCTTATCACCTGCCAAGCGCTTCGTTAAATATGCCGAAAAAACCGCCAAGAGTTGGCGAAAAATCTGCTCGTGAATTATTGAGTCGTATCGGCAGACAGTTTGCGCTGTTATTCATAGTCATTGTTTTGTTTGACCACCTCATTGAATGGCTGGTTGAAGGTTTCCATCTCATCCTCGAACTGCTGCACCTGCTGATCGAGGTCATGGAACATCTGGCCGAAGAGTTACTGGAGCACCTGTTACACACTAGCCACCATCAAAGCGAAACCATCATTTTCAATACCGTGATGCTGCTGGCCGTGTTTGGGATATTTCACTTGTTCCAACGCTGGCCGGAGCTATCGCTCAGCTGGCGGACACGTGCGCAGACAGGCTGGCAAAATTATAAGATGCAAAAAGTAGGCGCATGGCAACGCTTGCCGCGCCGACACAAACTTATCGTGACGGGGGCTTACGCAACCGGTGTAATTTTAATACTGTTTTTACTGACACTGTGATAAAGGTTTGACGAATTTTTAACCACTTAAATTTGAGTACATATGTTTAACAGACTCAGCCCACCTTAACCTAGCCATCAACGAATACCTTTTACCTCAGCTCCTGCCTTGGCTATGCCTGTCATAGCCTTTTTTTGCAATTAGGATACACATGCTCTTTTTATCGAAAAAATACGACTGGCTCGGTAACATCCGGGGGGATGTACTGGCCGGCGTCGTCGTCGCCTTAGCGCTCATCCCGGAAGCTATCGCTTTTTCCATCATCGCAGGCGTCGACCCCAAAGTCGGGTTGTACGCTTCATTCTGCATTGCGGTGATTACCGCATTTGTCGGTGGCCGGCCCGGCATGATCTCGGCGGCCACCGGCGCAATGGCCTTACTGATGGTAACGCTGGTCAAGGATCACGGCTTGCAATATCTGCTGGCCGCGACCTTGTTGACCGGCGTCTTCCAAATCATCGCCGGTTATTTGAAGCTCGGCAGTTTGATGAGCTTCGTGTCGCGTTCAGTGGTGACGGGTTTCGTCAATGCCTTGGCCATTCTGATCTTCATGGCGCAATTGCCGGAACTGACTAACGTCACCTGGCATGTTTACGCAATGACCGCCGGCGGACTGGCGATTATTTATCTGTTTCCATATCTGCCTGTTATTGGCAAGGTTCTGCCATCACCCTTGATTTGCATCATCGCCCTGACCGTCATTGCCGTTTATCTGAAATTGGATATTCGCACTGTCGGCGACATGGGGCAATTGCCGGACACCCTGCCGATATTTTTATGGCCCGAAGTACCGCTGAACCTTGAGACATTGCAAATCGTCCTGCCGTATTCGCTGCCTTTAGCGGTGGTGGGCTTATTGGAGTCGATGATGACCGCGACTATCGTGGATGACTTAACCGACACCGGCAGCGACAAAAATCGTGAATGTAAAGGCCAGGGCCTGGCCAATATCGGCGCGGGCTTACTGGGCGGCATGGCGGGTTGCGCGATGATTGGCCAATCCATTATTAATATCAAATCCGGCGGTCGTGGTCGCTTGTCTACCCTATGCGCGGGTGTTTTTTTGTTGATCATGGTGGTGTTTCTGGATAAATGGTTATCCATGATTCCGATGGCGGCCTTGGTGGCGGTGATGATCATGGTATCTATCGGTACTTTTAGCTGGCGTTCGATAGTCAATCTCAAGCAACATCCACTGTCGACCAACATCGTCATGCTCTCTACGGTGACCGTCGTGGTATGGAGCCACAACTTGGCCATGGGCGTGTTCGTCGGTGTATTGCTGGCATCGCTGTTCTTCGCCAACAAGATCAGCCATTTCATGTATGTCGAATCGAAATTGGACCAAGACAGCAACACCCGCACTTACAAGGTCATCGGTCAGGTATTTTTTAACTCGGCCGACAAGTTCGTCGCCAGCTTCGATTTCAAGGAAGCGGTGGAGAAAGTGGTCATCGACTTAAAACGCGCCCATTTTTGGGACATTACCTCGGTCAACGCCATGGATAAAGTAGTGATCAAGCTGCGCCGTGAAGGCGCGGATGTGGAATTGATCGGCATGAACGAAGCCACCGCCACCATCGTCGACCGCTTTGCGATACACGATAACCCCGAAGAAATCGAAAAAGTTATGGGAGGCCATTAATGAACACCACACAAAATCTAGTACTGGCTGGCATCGACGGCTCCGTTTTAACCGGGGCAGTCTGCGATTATGCCGCCTGGGTCGCGCAAAAAGTGGATGCGCCTTTAAAACTATTACACACCATCGACCATCACCCTGAAGTAGCCGATCACACCGATTTGACAGGCAATATCGGTGTCGATAGCCGCGATCATTTAATGGATGAAATCATTCAACTCGATCAGCAGCGCAGCAAACTACGACTGCAACAAGGTAAACAGTTATTACAAGCTGCCAGGGAACGGGTCGTACAAGCCGGCATCCTAGACCCCATCACCAATCAACGCCACGGCAGCCTGATTGAATCGTTGATCGAGCTGGAAAATGACTTGCGGGTGTTGGTAATCGGCGTGCGCGGCAAGGTGCACGAAAATCAGCCCGACAAGATCGGCGCCAAGCTGGAGGCTATTATCCGCTCGTTGCACAAGCCGATTCTGGTGGTTAACGCCGAATTTAAAACGCCCGAACGCATCATGATTGCGTATGACGGCAGCCAGGCCGCCGAAAAAGCCTTGGAGATGGTGGCCACCAGTCCTCTATATAAAGGTCTGATTTGTCACCTGGTTTGCGTCAGCAAGGATGACGGCAAGGGTCAACTACTGGAAGTCGCCGCCAACAAATTGCAACTGGCCGGCGGTATCGAGGTTATCGCTAAAAAACTAATCGGCAAACCCGAACAGGTGTTAAGTGAATATCAAGATCAAAAAGGCATCGACATGACGGTCATGGGCGCTTTTAGCCATACCCGCGTGCACGATTGGTTACTGGGCAGCTTTACCGTGAAAATGCTGACGCATAGCCACAAACCCCTGTTGTTGCTTCGATAAAGGGATTGATTAGCCAACATTCTAAAATTAACGGTGGGCGGAGTTAAAGATCGATCATCCACAAAACGAATGTCTTTCAAGAACCAACCCTGACATGATCCCGCGTCAAAACCGTTGGTGCCGAACATCCGCCCTTGAAATCCTATCGCCGCCCGGATCCCGCACTGCGCGAGATCTATGGGGTTGACGGCAGCCAATCGCTCACGGAAGGTTCGGTGCGTGAAACCGGCTGACCGCTCGGGCTAAGTACATACTGATAGTTCATCGTATACAGGTTATGGAAGGTGTCCACGGCAATTCTCGCTACAGGTACATTCGTCTGACGCATCACCTGGTTGCCCATGTAGTCGTAGATGTCGAGCCGGAACGACTTGGGATCGCTAGGAATGGAGGTCGCCCCACTCACCTCGTAGGAGAGTACCCAGATCAGCTTGGAGTCCGCCATCGCGATGTCTTGGTAGACGATGTTCTTGGTCCGTTCCGTCGCTAACGGCATTACCGACGTCGGTCCTGCACCAAGATCAAAAAGCCGCCATGGCTTGCCATCGATATCGAAGGCCTTAATGGTGGGCTCCTTCGGGGTGTTTTGCAGCACCAGCAACGCCCCTTCTTTGCTGATGGCCATGGCAGTGGCATTGATTAACCTGGAATCGTTAATACCCTTACCGATGAGCAGAGTCGCGTTGTTGCTGACATCGGCGGTCGCAACGGGCTGGTCGGACAGTCGCAGTCTGCCGATCTTATTGTGGGTTGCCGAGAGGCCGAAAAGATAAGCAGCGCTGCCCGACTCGTAATATTCCAGTCGGTCGATTGACGGAATTCGGAACCGGCCCCAGCTGAGATCGTCATGGGGGTTGACGGGCGTGCCGGCATCCAGCACCAGCTTGCGGGCGTGAAACTCGGCCGGCAGAACGCTCGGGTCAGTGGGGTCGATCACGTTGGACAGCGGGGTTAGATAAAAATGGTTGCTCGAGGCCGCGGCGGCAGAATCGTTAATCAGGCGGCGGTCGAACGCCACCGGCATCGGCTTGGTATAGCCGCAGGAGATGCGCTTCAACACGTCGTTCGGCGTGCCGGTATCGCGAACAACACTGACGGTCTGGAAGCGGTAGACGGTGGTCATGGCGGGCTGACCAGTTTCGCAGTCAGTGATACCGCTGGAATTGCCCTGCCAACTGTAACCCATCACACCGCCCGGCACCCAAAGCGCGGTGTTACCGGGAAGACTGATGCCGATACCATTTGGCACCAGATCCGGAGCCGGCCACGGGATCGCGCTGGTTTGTTTCCAAACATACTGGCTTTCATCGAAAGCCAAGACGCGATTATGCGTGTAAACGGTATCTTTAGTGATTGGAACCGGGTTTTCCTTGATAGTGATCTCAAGCTCGATGCTTTTGTCGCGGCTATTTAGAAAGTCTATCGCGCCACTGCAGGTAGCCCAACCGCTTGCGCTCAATAGAACAATCTCGGCAACGGCATCGCTGCCGCTCGATGGCATGCCGGTGGCATCGTACGTAAAGACCGGCCGTCCATCGCTGCCGGTCACGATGCTGACATCGGCTTTGCTAAATTCCTTTATGACTTTCTTATCGCCGGTGCTCACAACGATCTGGCCCTGAGACCAGGTCGCAGGGAAGCCGGAGTCTTGGGGATCGGGCTTAACAGTGATTCGAAGCGTGTGCGTTTGCGTAATCGTATTAGTGATCACCAAGGGGTTTGTCAGTATCTCGGCTGTGCTTTCCGCCATTGCGGCAAGGGTGCCGCCCACCTGAAGGGCGCGTAGCCCCCAACCTACGAAGGGAATGCTGTCGGCGATTTCCTCTGCCGATAGCTCACCTAATAGCCAGTCGGAGAATAGCTCGCTATCGAAGGCTTTAGCGCCGTCTGCGACCATCGCGTTCACGATGCCCGAGAACACGCTGGCGAAGGAGCCGGCGACCAGCAGATCGGATTCGGGATCGGCATTACCCTCGGCTTCTATAAGGGCGAGCGCAGTCGCCGCCATCGGAAGCTGTACCCCGACGGGGTTGTTTGCGATCAGTGCGTTCAGGGAGCCACTTTCCGTCTCTCCCACGCCCTTGCTGAGAAACCACATCGGCACCATGAAGTTGGCTACCGCGGAAATCGCTGCACCCGGAAAGAGGGACCAGGCGTGCTTAACGTCGCCGTGGGAACCGAGTCCCATGATCTCGATTCTGGCACCGCTAGCTCCCGACGGGAACTGCAGCTCGATATCCGTGGGGATTACGGCCCCGGCGGGGATACCGAAGAAGGTCACGGGCGCCTGCAGCAGGCGGACCCATTTGCGTTCGTCGGTCTCCATGTCTATCCCGTTGAGCAGCACCTCGTTTCCCGCCCGCAGGAGTCCCGCCAAGGTATCCTCCCCGGCCCTTGAACTGTCCGACATGGGATTGCCGGCCAGGTCGAGCCAGGTCACGTAAACGCCATACCAGAGCAGGTTGACGTTCCACATCAGGAAACTGAATTTGGTGCCGTCGCTGCTGTCGACCGAGAAATTCGACCAACCGAGATTATGGTGATAGCCGGTTATGGTTGAGGTGAGCCCGGCATTATCATCGCCGAGTCCGAACTGCGAAGCGTCCGGCTGGTCGTCGTGGTATTGGAAGTCGTAAAGAATGCCCTTTAGGGTGGGGTCGTCCAGAATCTGGGACTGGACCTCTCGGACAGCAGCTTCCAGACCCTGCTCAGTCGTGCACGAATAAACCATGTCGTGGTTGTCGCCGTCCGTCAGATCAGTAATCGGCAGCAGGGCAGCCCAACCCTGTGCCTGATCGTCTGGGATACAGCTTTGGCCATCGTAGGAATTCAGCTCATAGGCAGGACCCTGTGCGCTAATGCTCGCCGCCAGGTCGTAGACCGTTGCAGCGTCGAAGTAAGGTTCGATCGCGGCTGCGACATCGGGGTCGATGGTGACGATCTCGGGGTGGTGTTGTACGGTGGACTTCGCGGTCGGATAATCAGACCCGAAATAGATGCCACCCGCGTCTTCGAGCACGATCTCGAAACCCCGGTGTACGATCACCGGCTCAGCGCGCGGCTCGAGCAGGCCTGCAGCAGCGCGCACGGCCCGGGGAATATGCATGCCCACCACTAGAATACCGTAGCCGCGGGTCTTGCTGCGGGTCGACACGTAGAGGCGATGGACACCGCTGCTGCTCAGCGGTACGTTGGCTGCGTAATGCGTGATCCGATTACGAGGAATACGCGCAAGTTCGGGCTGCTTTTTGATCGCGCGGTCGAGCGAGCGTTGCGTGTGGGCCTTCAGATGAATGCGTTTACCCAGCACATGCAGATAATGTTGCTCATGGTGGCGGCGTTGGCCCCGGTGATTGTGGTGATACCGATCTTCTGCATGGGCATGACCAAGATCGAAATGCAGGGTTAAAAACTCGCGATCGCGCGGAGTGCCTGGATGCTTAGAACGCGATTTCGCGCTGGCTAGGTTATTCCAAGCGAAAAGACCCGCCGCCATCGCCACAGCAGATGTCAATAGGCCCTTGCCGAAGTCGCGGCGGGTGATACCGCCCTGGTCGTTGACATCTTTTTGCAAGCACCCGGCTTCTTGCGCCGAGGACTCATTGTGTTCAGACTCGTTTAATACTGTGGATTCTGGCTTATTTTTCATGGCTGCTCTCCTCAAAGCCCTGAACAATCGGGGTCAGCTTGCAATGAACAATCGGCTATCGGCGGTTGTGGCGTCGGCACAGGATTCCAGCTGGGGTTTTCGGGCACGATCTGCCCGCAACCCACGGTCTGTGTGGTCTGGCTATTGTCCGGACAGGTCGTGCCGCCGGTTGTTACGATAGGTGTGCTGGTGAGACTGCCGGTCACGGAGACGCAGTTTTGTTGACACTGCCAACGGATGTCGGCGGCGGCGCCGCACGCTCCGGAAGCGGGAGGCACTAAGGCCGATTGGTAATGTCCCGGGTCGGCCGCGGCCCATACGCCGAAAGGTGAGCGTGTCGACGACAGCACCAAGGCGCCACGCAAATTGGCAGCAATTAGCGCTGCACCGGATAGATTGGCGGCACGCAGGTCGGCCCCGTTAAGCATGCTTTTGTTGTCGCCATCCGGCCCCAGGTCTACTACGTTCGAGCCGGCGGAAATGTTGGCGCCGCCCAAGGAGGCGGCGGTCAGAGTCACGCCGCGCATGCTCGCTGCATCGCTGAAGTTCAGATGCGGCAGTCGCGCGCAGGTAAGGTCGGTCCCGGACAGCACGGCCCCCTGGGCGCTGGCACAGCTGCCTGTGCAACTCGCGTAGGAATACCAGGAGACATTGCTCAAAGTGGCTCCGGACAGAACCGCGCCGTCGAGAACTGCGTTGAACATATAGGCATTGTCCAGGTTCGCTGCGGACAGGCTGCCGTCTGCGCTGCCGGCCAAAAAGGCATCGGAAAGATTGGCATTGCCGAGATTGGCCGGCGCGAGCTGGGTCTCGGTCAGAATGGCCCGCGGTAGCGCGGCATTGCCGAGGTAGGCATAGTTCATCCTAGCCTTGGTGAAGTCAGTCGAGGTCCCGGCGGCATGATCGAAATTCGCGCAGCGCAGACCGGAGCCGTCGAACTGTGTACCGTCGAGGCGTGTGCTCACATTACTAGTATTTCGACCGAAATCGGCCCCATAGGCTTCTACGCCCTCGATCAAGGCGTCGGACAGGTTGGCGCTACGCAGTGAGACGCCCGCCATTTGAGCGCCGCGCAAGTCCAGCCTGACCCCGGTGACCCCATCCATATTAGCAGCGCAGTTGGTAGACGGATCGAGATCATCGCAAGCGCTGGTAGCGGCTGGCTCGCAATAGGTGATTTCTTCGGCGGGCGGCAATAAAGACGACAGCCCCGCCAATCTCATCTTCACATCGGTCAGGTTGGCTCCGACAAACTTCGCCCCCGACAGGCGTGCCCGCGGGAAGGTTGCCGCAGTCAAGTCGCTGTTGCTAAAATCCGCGCCTCTGAGCTGGGCGGCATGGTTAAACACAGCCTCCAGTGTGTCCGGAATCAGGGTTCTCTCGTAGCCGAAGCGTGCGCCGGACAGCTTGGCTCCGACCATACTCACTGGCTTAGTGGTCAGCACGCTGTCGAATATGGCATTTCTGGCATCCGCCCCATCCAAGATGGTGCCGCTCAGATCGGCATTACTGAAGTCGGAGCTGCGGACATCTACACCACTTAAATTCTGGCCGCTTAGTGCTGAAGAGTGGCGAAAGTCACAATTTTCGCATTTGTTGGTGCTAATCAGAATATTACCGTTTTGGGCATTCGGATCGAGAAGACTGAGCGAAGATTTAAGCGTCACCTCGGGCGGAAGGTTGCATTCGAACCCGTCCTGAAGCCGTCTGGCACATTCGAAGAAGACGTGGAGCGGATCGAGAAAGGTAGGAGACGAAGCAGAGCAATCACTGCAATTCGACTGCCGACAGATACAACTATCAGGCACTTGAATCCGAGGTCCGAGAAAATTCTCTCTCGTGTAGTAAAGGGCGACGGTATGTCCTTGAGCGGGAAAGATACTCAGCCGATACCTAAGCCCTAAGGGTGTCTTGACCTGCTGGAGGTTGATTGATTCCAGAAAAGACAGGTAAGAACATGATGACGGTAAAGTCAGGTAGTAATGCTGATTGTAGTTCGATGAGTCCGATGAGTCGAAGAAGAGTGCAATCTCGCCCTGTTTTAGGCTGGCACTGATCCCAGCTGCATCATTTGAAGATACTGGGGTGGTTAAAGGAAGGGCGCAACTACTGCTGCTGTCCAGATCGCCGGGACCCATGCTGGGGTCGATGTCCTCGGGAGGGCCGTCCGCCGCACCGGCGAACATCGCCGCGGGCCGCATGAAGATCTTGCTTGGTTCGTCGCCTCTTCCGCTGCCGGCGCGGAATGTCGCCAAGTAGCGACCTGGCTTGATTTTGGCGGTCACGCAGTTGCCTCCTTCGCGCAAACTCACGACCTTCCGCTTGCGTGAATCGCGGAGTTCGAATTGATGGGGCATGGCACCGGGATGCGCGTCCAGCAGCGCGCTGCCTTCCCAACAAAACTGCCGCTCCATCTTCTCGGTGAATTCCAGCGGAATGCTGTCGACACCGGGGCGACCGGAATCGGCCGGCGCGGGATTTCCCCGCCTACGGGGTTCCAAATCGATCACGACAAGACTATCCGGCTTTGCCGTTAGATGCCGTGCACGTTTGAATTCGTGTTCATGGTAAACGGTTTGCCAAGCGCGCCCGGCAGAAGCTAAATTTCGGCCATGCTTAGGGCCGGTCTTGTTGTCGTTTGCCTTTGCCGCCTCTACAGCTACCGGCAGCAGCGACCAAAGCGAGAGCATTATGAGGCAGAGATAAAATGTACTGCATCTGCGTTGCGATATCATGAGCAAGACCTCCTCTAACAGCCCGACCCATAACTGTGACGGACTTCACAAAACCGTCGTTGGACCCTACGTGACTCGCACAGCTTTGTCAACCGACAATTTATGTTCCGAGGTTCGGCACGGCATGAAATCGATAACAAGTCGGATAGCGCTACTCCACGCCCTACATGCGGTATAAGCTTGGCGGCAATAGCGCTGATAACGCCCAATAATCGGTTGCCGGTTAGCTGTCGATAATCCAAAAGACCCATAGCATTAGCTGCTTTTTGCCAAAATCCGCTGTAAACCAATAGGGCCTCGCGAACGTTTCAACCTCTTGCAAAGCAACGGCAAAGCTGATGCGCGGATTGAATAACCCGCCCGGCTAAGGCATTTAGAAGACCGACGATTGATACGCTTTCCGTAGTCGACAATCTATTGCTTGAAATGCACGAAAGTTGGTGTCGGGCCGGCAATCAGCAGTTATAGTCGAACTGACGAACGGGAACCGGTCTATAAGCGCGCCAATCCCCTCGCCTGCTGGAGGGGCTTAGGGCGAAGCGAATTTAAAGCCGAAATTTGAAATGAAATGAGTATGTCGGCAAAGCTAAGCGTCTTCACTATGCGCGTGCGCTTGTCGCAAACGTTCGATGATAATACCGGCCACTTGTTTACTGGCCGGAAGCAGTGTGTGCACGACCGGAAGTTTCACCTGATCGACCAGCCATTCCGCACTGACCTCGGACAGTGTAACGATGCCGTCATTGGGCTCGCCCCCGAACGGTCCGCGCCTCCAAGTCACGCCTTTAACCCCGGCAATACCGGTGGTGGGCGAGTCGATGGATCCTAGCCGCGACATCCATTGCTCCGAACCGAGTAGCACGCCGCAATCGCCGCTCAACCAACGAAAAACAGGATTCCCGCCGAAACGTTGTGCGAGCCGAGATGCGCGACAGGGAGAGCCGAGCAGAAATACCTGCGTCGGTCGGCGCACCTTAGCGGGAAGCGAGTTGACGGCTACACGGATCAACACGCCGCCCAGCGAATGCCCAATCAATACGTACTCGCCTTGCGAAGCAATATTGGAAATACGTTCGGCAAGCCGCTTGGCGATGACTGAAAAACTTTCTACGCTAGTCAGGTAACCGAAACTGCCGACCTCGAACCCAGCTGTGTTAAGTTGCCGCAACAGAGGCCAGCCGGACAGCGGCGAACGCCCCAAGCCGTGTACGAACAGCACTTTCATTTTTGGTATCGTGGCCATATCATATCGAGCGTACCGGTAATTGCATGCCCTGAAAACACTGTGCAGCCTGGATTTCAAGCCCGGCCAATCACTCCTTGCTATTCACCAGCATTTCCACCAGTTGCCGAACTTTATTTTGGATGATCAGGGTGTTATCCGGCCCCATACGCAGCATCTGTCTGCTGACGGGGCTCAAGGCTTCCAGCTTGGCATCGGCGTATTTATAAAATACTACGTGTTTTTTTAAGGCTATCGGTTCTTCGATGGTCGGCGCGGCCAAAATCTGCGCGGCGGCTTTTAAAAACAGGTCGTCCAAGGGGCGTTCGGCCGGATAGCCGAATTGGGCAAACACTTCCTGCAACAGGGGTTTAAATTGCCGGTAAACCTTTCCGGCGGCCTGTACATCAATGGCATCGATGGCGGCGGCCAACTGATCGTAACGTTGGTAGCTTAGCTTGCTCATGAATAAGCCGTTAGCGGCTTTTTCCACGGGAAAGGGTTTCGTCTGCTTTAAAAAGCGCATGTGCTTTTCCAGCCATAACCCTTGCGAGAAATCGTTGGTAACCAGCAGATATTTTCTGATCAACTGCTTGGTTTGCAACCAGGGCGAAAGGGTTGCGGACACGCCCAGCATGGCGTCGCGAAACGGCTGATCGCTGCTGGCAAGCGCCGGCAATGAAAAAGGTTGTTCCGGCAACTCGACTTCATCCAAAGCCATCCCGTCGGCGGTATGTTCGCTAACGATATTCTGCTCGATATTTTCAACTACGGGCAGGTTGAGGGTTTGCGTACCCGGCGTGGCGGGCGGCTCCTGCGAATATTGCCAATAAAACCAGCCGCCACCCGCGGCCGCTATCAGTAAAATCGTGCCCAAAATGGCACCGGTGGGTTTTTTATCGTCTGTATAATCGTAACGTCCCATGGCTTTACCCCTTAAAATAGGCTATGCCAAGCATACCATGCGTTTGATGCAATAAGGCGCTAACTCTCAATTAAAAAAACAGGGTCAAACATGCCGCACATTCTGATTGTTTATGCCAGCCATGACGGCCAAACCGAAAAAATCTGCAGAACCTTGCAAGGCGTCATTCAAGAAACCGGTCAACAGACAACCTTGCTGGCGATAGACCAGGCGGCGCAAGTCGATCCGGCGGGTTTCGACAAAATCGTGATTGGCGCCGCCATCCGCTACGGCAAGCATAATCCGGAGATCACGGCCTTCATCACGCAAAACCAGGCCATTATAGACAGCATGCCCAATGCGTTTTTCTCGGTGAACCTGGTAGCGCGCAAGCCGGAAAAAAGCAGCCCGGCCAGCAACCCCTACCTGCAAAAATTTCTCAAGCGCATTAGCTGGAAACCCAAAAATCTGGCTGTGTTTGCCGGCAAGCTCGATTATCCCAGTTACGGATGTTTCGATCGTTTTACGATCCGATTGATCATGTGGATGACGCAGGGCCCGACCGACCCCCTGGCCGTGGTTGAATTTACCGACTGGGAGCAGGTTAAAGCCTTTGGGGAACACATCGCAAGCATGTAAGAAAAACGGCAGGCAAAAAAAAGGGGCTGTGTAAGCCCCTTTTCGACACTATCTGAAAACGCTTATTTGGCAGCTTCGGCGAATTTGTTAAATGCTTCCACCCGTTGTTTACCGGTGTTCACCAAGTCAATACCGTTGTCGATGATCATTTGGATCAGGCCTGGAGTGCTATAAACGATTTTACCCAGGAAAGCCACCACGGGCACGGCAACAATAGCGCCAAACAGAGTACCGATACCAAATACGTTCAGGAATTTAGCCATTAATACCACCATATCCAGCGGTAACAGAATCATGGTGCCGAAATATACCAGCACGATGAAAGTAAACAGGACGAATACTACAAACTGCAGCAACCTTACCAAAGCAACGTTTAGGTTTTTCATGGTTTATTTTTCTCGGGGTCAATTAAGTAATCTTTGTGCGGTGGCGGGTTTGCCGAGCAAACAATTTCAGTCGCAAACTGACCGACATTATAAAATAAAAGCCCCGAGCTTACTCAATTTTTTGACGTTTTGCTTACCCGTCCGCTTCTTCGCTGGGTTCGACATCGACGTGATAAACCGTGGGTTTATCGATAAACAAGGAATGAATCAAGGCTCCTACCGCAAACCCCCCCAAATGCGCCCACAGAGCTGATCCACTGGCCATACCGGGTATCATTGACCCCGTGGTCAGCTCCTGCAGTTGCAATATGACCCATACCCCTAAAAAGGCAATGGCGGGAATTTCGAAAAAAAACGGGAAAATCAAGATCGGCACCATGATGACCACGCGGGCGTAGGGAAAGCGGAAAAAATACGCACCCAAAACCCCGGCTATCGCCCCCGAAGCCCCCACCACGGGCACTATCAGGTTTTGCGAGAAATACCATTGGGTATAGGTTGCCAACAAGCCGCATATCAGGTAAAAGGCGATAAATCGCTTATGCCCCATCAAATCTTCGATATTATCGGCGAAGATCCATAAGAACATCATATTCACCAGCAAATGCAACCAACCGCCGTGCAAAAACAAGCTGCTTAAAAATGAAAAATAATAATCCGGCGGTAAACCGAAGTGTTGCGACCAAGTCGGGTTGGTGTAGCGCAACGGCACCATGCCGTACATATACAGAAAATGCTGCGCCACCGAATCCGGCATCAGCAGCATCAGTATATAGACCCCAATGCAAATCACCATGATGCCCCACGTGACATAGGGGGTCGTGTTACATGGTATCGAATCTCTAATCGGTATCATTTGAGCTTCCTGTGGGGTTAATACATCTTTAAGAGCCTTTTCAAAACGTTTCGTTCCATTGTTTTTCCAAGCGTTGCACCGACACCGGGTAAGCGGTTTTCAGTTGCTGGGCAAACACCGAGACTCGTAATTCTTCCAGGCTCCAGCGGAACGCTTCCCGCTCGGGCATGGGCTGGACGGTTTTCTGCTGCTTTTCGACGTGCCGCCAATAGCGCTGCCACAAACGTTGCAAACCTTGTACATCGGCCGAATCCGGCTTTTGTTTGTCCAACCGGAAAGCAACGGCTTTTAAATAACGCGGCATGGCCTGCAGCTGTTGCAGCGGGGTGTAGCGAATAAACCCGCTATACAGCAACAAACTTAATTGATTTTCAACATCCTGCTTCAACGCGGGGCCAACGCCGGGCTGTTTCAACAGGTGCCTGATGTGCTGGTAGTCTGCCATGATTTCACTGATCTGCTTGCCAGCTTGATTACTAACGGTCACCAAAGTAGCTTTCTTTTCTGCCAGCCGCGCTGCAAAAGCCTGCTGACCGCGGATTTCGTCCCCTTCCACAAACACGCCGCTGAAAATCAAAAATAACAGATCGTTTTTAAATTCACCAACGCCGCGGGTCTTTAAAATCGGATGTTTGGGTAACTGGTTATAAGCCAGCTGCAAAGCTGCCGTCACGCCGCTATTTTTTAACAAGTATTGCGCGTCTTTGCGACATTGCAACTGAAACAGCTTGGTCAAGCCTTCAAAATGCGCCCGCTCGGCTTTCAACGGGGTTTCCAATATCCGCACGCCGACCGTTTCGCCTTCGTCGACGATGGCCGGATAACCGATGAAGGTCTGGCCTTTTTGCGTGAATTGCCAGGTATCCGGCAGGTCATCGAATACCCAGGCAATGCAGCCGGTATGATTCAACTCTTCCAGCGCCAGCTTGTCGAAACTGTCGCCGGCCTTGCTGGCATGTTCAGCCTGCAATTTGCTCAGATTGCGGCCATAGCCGAGCGCCCTACCCTGATCGTCCACTACCCGGAAATTCATTTTCAGATGATTCGGCAGACTGTCGGGTTGCCATTCATTCAGCGGAATGGCCTCGCCGGTCAATTTACGCAACCGATTGCTCAACCATTCGTATAACGAACCTTTAAAGTCCGGTTCGATTTCCAGACAGGCCTTGGCCGTGTTCGGCACCGGCACGAAATGCTTGCGCAGATGTTTGGGCAGCGACTTGATCAAAGCCATGACTTTTTCTTCCAACATGCCCGGCACCAACCAATCGAACGGTATCTGGCGAATCTGATTGAGCTGATGCACCGGCACGATGGCGGTAACGCCGTCTTCGTCGTGACCGGGCTCGAAACGGTAATGCAACTCAATCGTTAAATCGCCGATTTTTTTGCTGTCCGGAAAATCCCAATCGTTGATTTGATTGTCGTCGAGACGGGTCAGATCTTCCTTGGTTAAAAACAAAATCCTGGGTTGATCTCGTTCGACCTGCTTACGCCATTGATCCAGCGCAATGCCGCTGACGATTTCCGCCGGCAGTTTCTTATCGTAAAACTGATACAGCCATTCCTCGTCTTCCACCAAATCCACCCGGCGGCCTTTGTGCTGAATATAACCGACTTCTTCCAGCAGTTTTTCGTTGGCCTTAAAGAACGGCGCATTGGTGTGATAATCCTGATTGACCAATGCATGGCGGATAAACATGTCGCGCGCGGCTTTGGCGTCCACATTTTCGTAAGGCACTTTACGTTTGGCCTGCAAGGTCAAGCCGTACAACAATGTGCGCTCGTAGACGCCGCAGCGGCCGGCGCTTTTCTCCCAATGCGGATCGTAGTAATTGCGTTTGAGCAAATGTTGAGCGCAGGCCTCTATCCATTCCGGCTCGATCTTGGCCACGGTGCGGGCGTAGACTTTACTGGTTTCCACCTGTTCGGCGGCCATAATCCATTTCGGTCGCGCTTTATGCTGCCCGGAGCCAGGGAAGATGAAGAACTTCAGGCCGCGCGCACCGAGATATTCATATTGCTCGTGGCGAAAGCCGATATTGGATAGTAAACCCGGCAGCAGCGCCATGTGAATCTGCTGGTAATTGGCCGGATTGCCGCTGGTTTTTAAGCGTAAATCGCCGCGCGCTACCTGCATGATCTGAGTATGAATATCATGCCATTCGCGTATACGGATATAGGATAAAAAGTTGTCCTGACAATATTTGCGCAGTTTGTTGTTGGTGAGGTGTTTTTTCTGTTCTTCAATGGCATTCCAAAGATTCAACAGAGTCAAAAAATCCGAATCCTCGGCCTTGAACTGCGCATGCTTGGCTTCCGCCAGATGCAGTTTATCGGCCGGCTTGTCGCGCGGGTCTTGCACGCTCAAAGCCGAAACGATAATCGCCACCTCGTGCAAGGACCCCAAATCGGCGGCGGCCAACAACATACGCGCCAGCTTGGGGTCGGTGGGTATCTTGGCCAGCTGACGGCCGGTATCGGTAAGCTGGCCTTGCTTGTCCAGCGCATCCACTTCGAACAAGGCATTCTTGCCGTCGCGGATCATCTTGTCTTCCGGCGGCTCGACGAACGGAAAATCCTCGATATCACCCAACTTTAACGCCGCCATCTGCAAAATCACCGACGACAAATTGGTGCGCAGAATTTCCGGTTCGGTAAATTCCGGTCTGGCCAGATAATCTTCCTTGGAATACAGCCGAATGCAGATACCTTCCGCCACCCGTCCGCAGCGCCCCGACCTTTGATTGGCGCTGGCTTGTGAGATGCGTTCGATCGGCAGGCGTTGAATTTTGCTGCGGTGGCTGTAGCGGCTAATGCGGGCGTGACCGGAATCGATCACGCAGCGAATACCGGGCACGGTCAGCGATGTTTCCGCCACGTTAGTAGCCAGTACAATGCGCGGTTTATTACCGCTGGGTTTGAATACCCTCTCCTGCTCGGCCACGCTGAGTTTGGAATACAGCGGCAACACCTCGTAGCGGCCGTTATTGTGCGACTTACGCAGGGATTCGGTTGTTTCGCGAATCTCATGCTCGCCGCTCAAGAAGATCAAAATATCGCCGCGCAAATCCCGGTACAACTCGTCCACCGCAGCCAAGATCGCCTGCTGCAAATCGGCCGAAGTCTCGTCGTCTTCCTCGATCAGTTCGATAGGCCGATAACGCACATCCACCGGATAGGTGCGGCCGGAGACATTGACGATGGGGGCATTATTGAAATGCTTGGCAAACCGCTCCGGATCGATGGTTGCCGAGGTGATGACGACTTTCAGATCGCTCCGCTTGGGAAGCAGCCAGCGCAGATAACCCATCAGAAAATCGATATTCAGGCTGCGTTCATGCGCCTCGTCGATGATGATGGTGTCGTATTGATTTAAGTAAGGATCGTTTTGCGACTCGGCCAGCAAAATACCGTCGGTCATCAGTTTGACCAGCGAATTGGGATGAGTCTGGTCATGAAACCGTACCTTATAACCGACCGCCTGACCGATGGACTGGCCCAGTTCTTCGGCAATCCGATCGGCCACGGTGCGGGCGGCTATCCGCCTCGGCTGGGTATGGCCGATCAACCCTTTCACGCCGCGCCCCAGTTCCAGACAGATTTTCGGCAACTGGGTGGTCTTACCGGATCCGGTTTCGCCGCAGACGATGGTCACTTGGTTGTTTTTAATCAGCTCGGCGATGTCATCTTTCTTGCCGCTGACCGGCAAATCCGGATAGTTAATCGCCGGCACGGACGCTTTACGTTGGTTGCATCGGCTGATCGAGCCTTCTATTTTCTCGGCTACTTGCTGCAACGGGCCGACAACATCCTTGCCCTTGCTCAATTCACTGCGCAACCTATCCAACTGCCGCTTCAAGGCATGGCGATCGATGTTCATGCAGTGGTTCAGGTTTTTGGCGAGTTGTTTAACGGTGTCGTGAGCGGACATGGGGCAAAAAGACGAATAAAAACCCAGCATTATAATGGTTGCAGGCGGCCGAACGCGAACCGACGCAATTAACAATAACCTGAAACGGCAGGCGTTTACTCAAATACAAACAGATATAGCTGGGTAGAATGTACTGAACGCAGTGAAGCGCATCGTTCCCGCTACTTCAAATCCACGCCACGTCTAGTCCCAGCTCGTCGCACCACGCTTCGGCAAGACGGTTCAAACGGTTTTCCTCGAAGGCGAACCAGCGATCGCGCAGCTGCGGGTAATCCAGCAGCACATCCTTGAAGCGCCGGAACGGCTTGCGACCGTCGAGCGCAGCCCGCAACGCCTCGGCGGCCGGGCTATCGGCCAGTTCATCTACAAAGTCTTCCATGATTTGGTATTTTTCATAGGAAGCCATAGCCTCGATCGGCAGATAACGCGGGTTGTCTTCCAGATCGTCCGGCACTTCATCGACGCCATCGTTATTGAGCCATAACACGCCGGTTTCCTTATCAAGGAACCAAGCCTCATCCCAATTCTCGTCGTTCGAGTTCAAGGCGAGGATGAAGTCCGTTCGATTGATTTTTAATGCAGTCATGTAAACCCCTGGATAGTTTTACTCTGGTTACTCGGGTTTCCACGCGACGCGTGGAAACCCGAGTAATTAGCAATACAGTCCGGGCTACCGGCTGTCAAGAACAAACCAGTCCTACTCCGCATCAAACAAGTGGTATTGATTTTTACCCTTCATTTTGGCTTGATACATGGCTTGGTCGGCTTGACGCAACAATTGGTCGGCTTCGATATCCTCGGCTTGCGGATAAAAGCTGACCCCCAAACTGGCTGACACCCGCATCGTCAATGCGCCGTAAGTCACTGGTTGCGAGGCCGCATTCAACAAGCGCGACAATAACGGCAAACAGGCGTCCGTATCCGGCAAATCCACCAGCACAGCCACAAACTCGTCTCCGCCCAAACGCGCCAGCGTATCGCTCTCCCGCAGGGCCTGCTTCATCCGGCTGGACAGGGTCATCAACAACTCATCGCCCATATCATGGCCGTAGGAATCGTTGACCTTTTTAAAGCCGTCCAAATCCAGAAAAACCACCGCCACTTGCAGGCCGCGCCGTTGCGCTTGCGTCATCGCCAGCCGCAAGCGGTCGGCCAATAGGATGCGATTGGGCAAACTGGTCAAGGCATCGTAATGAGCGATACGCTGCAACTGCTGTTCGTATTCCTTAAACGGGGTAATGTCCGAAAATAATGCTACGTAATGCAGGGTGTTACCTTGGGCATCACATACCGCGCTAATCGTCAGGATCTCCGCATATAACTGGCCGTTTTTACGCCGATTCCAAAGTTCGCCGGACCATTCGCCGTTTTCCTTTAAATGCGCCCACATCTGGGCATAAAAGCCCTTGCTTTGCCGGTCGGATTTCAATATACGGGGATTCCGGTGCAAAACGTCTTCCCGGCTATAGCCGGTAATCGCGGTAAACGTGTCGTTAATATCAATGATCCTGCCGTCCACATCGGTAATCAGGATGCCTTCCCGAGCGTGAGTGAATACGCTTGCCGCTAGCAAGAGTTTTTCTTCTGCTTGCTTGTGCTCGGTAATATCGTGGCCGATGCCTAATACACCAACGAATTCCCCCGCTGCATCGCGCATGGGAATTTTACGGGTCTCCAACAGTTCGCGGTGCCCGTCGTCTAAAAAGGTAACCCATTTTTCGGTTAGGCTGGGCGCGTCCGTCTGCATGGTCAACAAGTCCTGTTCCCGAAACGCGTCCGCCAACTCGCTATCGACGAAATCGTAATCCGTCTTGCCTACGATAACGTGTTCTTCCGCGCCAAAAAAACGCTCGAAGCGCGGGTTACAAGCCAGATACACCCCGTCGGCATTTTTGAGCCAAATCAGGTCGGGTAAGGTGTGGATCAGTGTACGTAAAAACGTTTCGCTTTCCAGCAACTGCTGCTGTTGCTTAAGCAACATATTTTGCTGCACCACTAATTTTCGCTTCACTATCAACAACTTCAGCGTCAACAACAGAAACGAAGCACTCACCAACAAGGCCGCCAGCAGCGGCCATTGATAGCGCAGCCAAATGTCCCTCACGGTAAAACTGGGTACTACGTCGTAGGGAGGCATCCGCATGTCTCTGAGCAAATCAGAAATAACCGTGTAGTCGGCCGGCACCCCGAAGCCGTGAATCCCGATGGCTTGGGTGACCGGCTTATTTTCTTCCAGCATGAATAGCGCCGCCGCCACATGCCGGGCTAGATTCTCGTCAATTTGCGGCATGGCTGCAAACGGCCACTCGGGATACAAACGGGTGGACAGCAGTAGCGGATAGCCCGGCAAATTCTGCCGATTTATAAGCTTGATCCGCAGCATATCCAACTTGCCTTCTCGCTCCATCTGTTCCAAAACCCCTGTGCGCACGAAACCTACCGCGGCCTGACCGTTTACAACGGCCTGAACGACCTTATCCTGCGGCAGGCCGGTCGGCAGCAGTTTGGCTTGTTGCGCCAGACTACCGTTTAACTTTTGGAACTCGTAAGCCTGAAGTTGGTAACCGCCCAGTGCTTCAGTGCTGACTACGGCAACGGTTTTGCCTTTTATATCTTGAAGGGTCTCGATGTCGGTATTATCGGCACGGCTAAAAATAACCCCGCCAAATGCCGTGATCGCCTGCTCGGGGTTGCGGTCGTTTAGCGCCAAGGTTGCTAAAGGGGCCGACAATCCGTTGCGTTTGGATAACTGAATATAATGACCCGGGTTGGTCAACACAAAATCCACCTGCCGACTTGCCACCGACAACGCCAGCTCATCGAAATCAAATGCCTCAATGGCAAACTCCCTATCCGGTACGGCCTGTTTCAATACTCCGACCAAGGGCTGCCATTGCGCCAACGTGTAGGGTTTGGACCGATACGCCAGGATGCCGATCTTAACTGTTTCCCTGGCATTGGCCGCGCCAGGCGCACCCACCAGCACGCAACACAGTTGCATCAACAGAAATTCGAATAGCACTCGGCCAAAAAATCCTGATTTCGTCAACGCCATTTAAAAGTCCTTGGGCAAATAAGCGGGATTGAGCAGATCAACCAGACTATCTTCCTCCGCCAACAACCGGTTTTCCCTCATCAACTTTGACAATCTGCCGGCACTGCGCAAAAGCTCCGGGGCGACACCGTCCAACAAACGGTAATTATTGCGCTCATCCGGCAGAATGATGCCTTTGAAAGCCGGTAAAACGTCAGCCGCGCTTAAACCTAAATGATCAGCCATCCGATAAGCCGCATCATACGGGTTGCTGTTAAAATGATTCACCGCCATAAAATGCGCCGCTACCGCGTGCCGAATGGCTCGTGCATGGCTAAAATCCAGTACATCGCCGCGCATGACCAACACATCCACAATTGTATTGGGGATTTGTCCGCTATCAAATAGTTTAACGCCGCCATCGGACAACAATTGACCGGCCACTGGCTCATAGGTCACCATGGCATCTACCTGGCGATGTTTCCAGGCCTGTTGATGTTTATCGATATTAACGGCAAAGGGTTTAATGTCGGTTCTACTCAAGCCCGCCGCATACAAGACCTCCGCCAACATCAAAGCCCCTAAAGCGCTCGTTTCGAAACCGACAACACGCCCCTTTAAATCGGAAAGTTGTCGAATATCGGGGCCGACCACCAGCATATCGGCACCCGCCGAAATATCAAATACCATCACCACCGAAACCGGCGTGCCGGCCGCCCTGACTTTTAGCGCTTCATCCAGTGTCAGAGCGGCCCCATCCGCACGCCCTTCCCGCAATACCTGCATGGATTCGGTGGCCGAAGCGGTCTGCAGCAGGCCCACTTGCCGGTCTTGCAACCAACCTTCTCGCCGGGCCAGAAACAACGGTTCATAGCCCAGCCAACTATTAAGGGCAATGGTGACCGGCCGATCCTTCAGCCAAGTGCAGCCGGATAGACCGTATGTGAACGCCAGACCGGCTAAGTAAGTCACGAATCGACGCCGCGTGATGGCTTGGGAAATGATCATGGCAATTGTCTTAGCTCACTATCGCTCGGCGGTTTTTCCAAAGACTTCTTAGTAGCATAATCTAACATTACAACCATCGGATAGGTTTGAGCCTAGCAATACCATAAAAAGCCGCGTTTCCGGGGTTAATCGCCATGGTCCCATGGTGTAAGCCTAGGATAGGTTTTGCAATAACCTCCCAAATCGGAATCCTGATTCAAAATATCGCCGTTCCGGCAGGGAACGTCGACAGATCGGCTTTGGATAGCGGGACGTTATTGATAACCCGCTGCTTAACCGCATCCACCGAACTGAACCGGCATCCTAATATGCCAACTTTGACTGATAGATTGGCCAATCGGTAAACTGTTCAATGCTCCGGCAATTACAACAGTCCCACTCATTTGATGAACGGAATAGCGCATGAAAATCATCTCCTGGAATGTCAACGGCATCAGAGCCGTGCAAGAAAAAGGTTTTAAGGACAGTTTGCAGCATTTCGATGCCGACTGCATTTTGTTGCAGGAAACCAAGGCTCAGGACGATCAAGTGCATAAAGCCTTGGAAAACATCGACCATTACCATGTGTATTGCAATTCCGCCGAGCGCAAGGGCTATTCCGGCGTGGCGCTGCTGACTCGGCAACAGCCGTTGCGAGTCTTGCACGACATAGGCATAGCCGAGCACGATCAGGAGGGCCGAGTGCTGGTAGCGGAATTCGAGCAATTTTATCTATTGAACGTTTACGTGCCCAATTCCGGCGAAAAGCTGGTGCGACTGGATTACCGGCAAACCTGGGATGCAGCTTTGCTGGCTTACCTGCGGCAGCTGCAATCCCATAAACCCGTGATAGCCTGCGGTGATTTCAATGTTGCCCATCAAGCCATCGATATAGCTCGCCCCAAAGCCAATTACAACAAGTCCGCCGGCTATACCCAAGTCGAAATCGACGGTTTCAGCCGCTTCACAGAAGCCGGGTTCATCGATAGTTTCCGGTATTTCCACCCGGAAACCGTGGCCTATAGCTGGTGGAGTTACCGTGCCGGCGCCCGAGCCAAAAATATCGGTTGGAGGATCGATTATGTCTTGGCCAGCCAGGCGTTGCTGGCCAATATCGAAGACAGCTTTATTTTGCCCGAGATCGTGGGATCGGATCATTGTCCGGTGGGCATCAGCATCACCTGATAAATCCGCTATTCAGCCAGGACCGACCTGTCGAGCAAATCGAACAGACCCTGCTGAGCGTGCTCCAGAATGGCGGCCACCAATGGATGCTTAAGCCGCCGCTGTGCCGTGATGGCATAAAAACGCTCGTAAACACCCTCGGCCAGACCCAACATCCGGGTACCGTACTGGCGTTGAATTTCGCTTGCGACGGCGTAGGGTGAAAAAAACAAGCCGCCCCCCGCCGCGCCAAAGGTTTTCAGCAAAGCACTGTCTTCCACCTCCGCCTGAATCACCGGGCTGATTTGCTGGCTGTCGAACCACTGGTCCAGCGAGCGCCGCAACGCGGTGTTGATGGTGGGCAGAAAAAACGGCGCACCGTTCAGGCAGCGTGGAAAATCATCCTGATACCGGGCCGCCATTGCCGGCGAGGCGAAGATAGCCACCGCCGATTCACCCAAAAAATGATTGAAAATCCGCGTGCCGCTGGCGGGCGTGGCCGGCACGTCCGACAACATCATGTCTATGCTGTGCAAACCGATTTCCGTTAACAAACGCTCGGTTTTGTCCTCCACGCAATAAATCTGCGCGGGTTCGGACATTTTCAGTATGGGCGCCATCAATCGGTAGGCAATCAGTTTGGGCATCGCATCGCTGACGCCGATATTCAAACGCAGGCCGCGTTCGGTGGTGTGGCCTTTCAGCATGTGCTTCATTTCCCGGCCCAACGCGAAGATTTCCTCGGCATAATGAAAAACCGCCCGCCCGGTTTCCGTCAATACTAATCGACGCCCAGCCCTGCGTAACAACTTTGCACCGACCGCTTGCTCGAATACCGCCAATTGCCCGCTGATGGTTGGCTGCGCCAAATGCAAAATTTCGCAAGCGGCCGTTACGCTGCCCTGCTTGGCTACCATCCAGAAATAATATAAATGCTGATAGTTAATACGCTCCATAGCTCTTTAATAATCGATAAAACCTATATTAAATATTTATTTATTCTATTTTGCTATTTTTAATTACTGCTGTACTTTATTCATTACCCGCCAACCTCAAGGATTTTTTATGTCCCGCATACCCGATTACGACGACAAAACCCTACGCGCCAACATTCGCTTGTTAAAAGGCATGCTGGATAACGTTATGAAAAACCAGGCCAATCACAAAGTGGCGGAAATTGTCGAACAGTTGCAGCGCCAATTTACCGTTCTGCAACGGGACAACAACCCAGCCAAGCGTCAGCAAATACTCAAAACGCTGCAACATTTACCGGCGGAAACCTTGAGCGAAGTAATCCGGGCCTTTAGTTTGTACTTCAGTTTGTTGAATATCGCCGAAGAATCCACGCAATTGCAGCTCCGCCGCCACCAGATCGAAAAAAATAAACACTACTGGCGCGGCTCTTTTCACGACACCCTGCTGGCCTTCAAAAACGCCGGCGTCAGTGCCGAACAACTGCAACCCCTGCTGGACGACTTGCATTATCTGCCTGTCATGACCGCGCATCCGACGGAAGCCAAACGCCGCACCGTGCGAGGCGCCTTGCGTAGCGTGTTTGTCAGTCACGAAAAATTACAAAATAGCGGTATCAAGGGTTATTTTCGCGATGTCGCCCTGGAACGACTGCAGAGCCAAATTCAGTTATTGTGGAAAACCGATGAAGTACGTGCGCACAGCATGGGCGTAATCGATGAAATCGACTCGGGGCTGTTTTATTTCCCGCTATCGCTGTTCGAAGCCACCGCGCAGGTATACCGCAACTTTCAGCGGGCCTTGGTCGACGTCTACGGCAGCGATGCAGCGACGAAAGTCAATATCCCCAGTTTTTTAAACTTCGGCTCCTGGATAGGCGGCGACCGCGACGGCAACCCCAACGTCAAACCGCATACCACCGCGCTGGCATTGCGTCTGCAAGCCCGCACCATCGCCAGGGAATATCTGCGCCGTATCGACATTTTGCTTGAACAGCTGGCTTATTCCCACGGCATGTGCCAACCCACCGAAGCATTTTTGCAAAGCCTGCAAAACGACCGGGAACTGCTCGGCGACACCGCCATAGCACTGGAACGCAACTGTCTGCAAGAGCCCTACCGACATAAACTGTCTTTAATGAAATTCCGCATGCACCGGCGCCTGGAGTTGATCGAACAACGTCTTGCCGGCGACAGTTCGCAATCCGATGATCAGGCCTATAACAATATTCAGGCCTTCCACGCCGACTTATACCTGATCCGCGAATCTTTGATCAGCCATGGCGACCAGGCCATTGCCGATCGCGACTTGCAGGACTTGATTCGCCTGGTGGACATTTTCGGTTTCCACCTGATGCAATTGGATGTGCGCCAGGAATCCACCCGGCACAGTCAGGCTGTCGCGGAAATCCTATCGGCCGGCCTGGGCATAGACTATTTGAACATGGACGAAGACCAGCGCATGCAAGTACTGAGCGAAGCCATCGCCATTCCCGGCGGACTGGGATACGACGCCAGCACGCTCAGCCCGGCTACCGTGGAAACCCTGGACGTGTTTCAGGTGATGGCGCAAATGCGCCGCGAAATCGGCAACGACTGCTTTAGCCGCTATGTCATTTCCATGACCCATTCGGCCAGCCATATCATGGAAGTGCTGCTGCTGGCCGCCCAAAACGGTTTGGCCGGACGTATTAGCGGTCAATGGTATTGCCATATCGGCGTCAGCCCATTATTCGAGACCATCGAAGACCTCAACCACATCGATAGCGTCTTGCGCGGCCTGCTGTCGCAACCGGTATACCGGGCCTTGCTGACGGCCTCCGGGCTGCGCCAGGAAGTGATGCTGGGCTATTCGGATTCCTGCAAGGACGGCGGCATTTTGGCTTCGGCCTGGGGACTGTACCGCGCTCAGCAACAGGTAACCGCTATTTCAGACGATGTAGGGATTCCCTGCCGTTTGTTCCATGGCCGCGGCGGCACCATCGGCCGCGGCGGCGGCCCTACTCACGAAGCGATTCTGGCCCAACCGCCGGCCACCGTGCGCGGACAGATCAAATTTACCGAGCAGGGCGAAGTGCTGTTTTACCGCTACAACAACATGGAAACCGCTATTTATGAGTTGACCATGGGCGCTACCGGCCTGATGAAAGCCAGCATCAGTTTGATCCAGCCGGTCGAGCCCGATCAAGCCGATAACCTGGCCTTGATGGGCGAACTGGCGCAATTGGGCGAACGCAGTTACCGGCAGCTGACTGAACATACCCCAGGTTTTCTGGATTATTTTTACGAAGCCACACCGGTACAGGAAATCGGTCAATTAAACATTGGCTCCCGACCTTCCCACCGCAAGAAACAGGACCGTTCCAAATACTCGGTGCGGGCCATTGCCTGGGTGTTCGCCTGGGCCCAGTCCCGGCAAACCTTTCCGGCCTGGTACGGTATCGGTTCCAGCCTGGAAAGCTACTGTGCAGGCAACCCGGAACGTTTGAACGCCTTGCGCGAGTTATACAAAAACTGGCCGTTTTTCCGCAACCTGCTCAGCAATGCCCAAATGGCCCTCAGCAAGTCCGATATGACTATTGCCGAAGAGTACAGCAGCCTGTGCAGCGACCCGGAAGTAGGCAAACGCGTGCACAGCCTGATTGCCAGCGAACACCGCCGCTGCGTGGATTGGGTATTGGAAATCGCCGAGTGCGACCAATTGCTGGCGGAAAATCCGGAACTGGCTGCCTCCTTGCGCCGCCGTAACGACTACCTGGGGCCTTTAAATTACATGCAGGCCGGTTTGCTGCGCGCGCTTAACGAAGACGAGGATGCCAACGGCCAAAGCCGCTGGATGAATCCTTTGCTGCGCACTATCAATGCCATCGCGGCAGGCATGCGCAACACCGGTTAAAGGGGATAGTCAGTCGGATAAGGTTTAGTTATCCGGCTGACTATGCTGAATTGATTTATTGACATTCCAAGGGCACTCATGAAAACGTTAACTCAAGAAATGCAAGCTGCCATCACGCCCAACATGGCTTTGTCCTTATTAAAAACCGGCAATCAGCGCTTTCTCAACAATTTAAAAATCAATCGCAATTTACTGCAACAGGCCAACGAAACCTCCGACGGTCAACACCCGTTTGCGGTAATTCTAAGCTGCATCGATTCCCGCACCTCGGTGGAACTGATCTTCGACCAAGGCTTGGGCGACGTATTCAGCATACGCATAGCCGGCAACATCATCAATGAAGACATACTGGGCAGTATGGAATTTGGCTGCCAGGTAGCGGGTGCCAAAATCATCGTGGTGTTGGGCCATAGCAATTGTGGCGCTATCAAAGGCGCTTGCGATCATGTGGAAATGGGCAATTTAACCGCCCTGCTCAGCAAAATTCAGCCTGCGATTTACGATGAAAAAACCGAACAATCTAATCGCAGCTCCAGCAACGACACTTTTGTGCAAAACGTCGCCGAAATCAATGTCAAGCGTACCGTCAAATCCATCCAGGAACGTAGCCCGATTTTAAAACAACTTATTGAGACAGGGGCTTGCGGCATTATCGGCGGCATGCATGACATTAGTACCGGTGAAGTGATTTTTTATGAAAAAAACTTCAAATGATGGCTAACGCTCGTCGCTTAAGCCAAAGGCGTCGACATATTTTTCCGCTACCGCCCCTGAATTAAGATTTCGAAATCCATTCTTGATTACCCAGCAAAGCAAAACGAATCCGCCCATGATAGCCGTCGTTAATTACCTGACTTTAGGCCTTTTTCAATTACATATACCTTGAGTCTATGAGAGTTTTACTTGTCGAAGATGATCGGGCTTTGGCCGATGGGCTTTCTCGCAGCTTCATCGATTGGGGATTCGATGTCACGCTGGCAACAACCGGAGCCTATGCCGATACGGCGTTACGCACACAACCTTATGACTTGGTTATGCTCGATCTAGGCTTGCCGGATAGCGACGGCCTGGAACTATTGCGCCAGCTAAGGGCACGAAAATCGGCAGTTCCGGTCCTGATTCTAACCGCTCGGGATGGACTCAATGATAGGGTGAAGGGCCTGGGACTCGGTGCGGACGATTACATGACCAAACCGTTTGAACTTCAGGAACTGGAAGCACGGGTTCGAGCCCTGCTGCGCCGCAGCCACGGCGGTTTTAATCATGACATTGTGGTTGGCAGGCTGATTTTTGACACCCTCAAGCAACAAATCAAGGTTGATGACATACCCATATTATTGCCCTCCCGTGAATTCGGCGTATTGGAGGCCTTGTTGTTACAAATGGGCCGTGTCGTCAGCAAGGATAGCATTGCCCAACGACTGGCCGTGCACGCGGACGAGTTGGCCGACAACGCCATCGAAGTCTATATCCACCGCCTACGTAAACGCCTGATACCTGTTGGCATTAATATCAGAACAATAAGAGGGCTCGGCTATCTGCTAGAGCAAAACAAAGATGCCTAAACCTCGGAGCCTGAGAGCACAGCTACTATCGCGCCTCACATTGCCATTACTCTTGGTGGTTATCCTGGATGCTTCGGTATCCTATTTTGTGGCACTGCATTATGCAGACCTTGCCTATGACCGCTGGCTGCTGGATTCGGCAAATTCCCTGGTCCAGCAAATCAAAACCCAAAAAAATAAACTGACTCTGGAACTATCGCCTAGTGCTATCGAAGTGTTTCGCTGGGACGAGATTGATAAAACTTTTTTTAAGGTAGAGTCGCAAACATCCGGCTTCATTGCCGGTGACAAGGCCCTCCCCAGTCCGACATTCTCATTATTGAAACAACATGAACCCTTATTTTTCGATGGCACATACCAGGATAAGCCGGTCAGAATCGTCGCCATCCTCACAACACCGCGGCAAAGCACGGAGACTGTAATCATTTCAGTAGCCGAGACATTGAATAAACGGCGCAGCATGATGAGTGAACTATTTTTAGCCGTTGTAATGCCTCAAGTGCTGCTGTTGTTTATTACCGGCTTACATGTCTGGACGGGCATCAATCGCGGACTCAAACCCCTACATGAGCTGGTAAAACGCCTTTCGCAAAGATCGGCCCGTGACTTAAAGCCCATTCCGGATTCCGACCTGCCGTTTGAGGTGCATTTGCTAACCCACACCATCAATAGCTTATTGCAAAAACTGGCGGCAACCGTGCTCAGTCAGCAACGCTTCATTGAAAATGCCGCCCATCAACTACGCACACCTCTGGCCGGGCTCAAAGTACAGGCAGAACGCGCCCTTCTGGCCAAGGATGTAAACAGCATGGAACCGGCATTACAACACATTAAAAACGCCGCCGACCGGGTGGCCCACCTCAGCACGCAATTACTGGTCCTGGCACGCTCAGAGTCGGTTTCAATGGGTGGACCGGAGTTTAGCCGACTCGATTTAACCGACCTGGCGCGCGAATGTTGCATGGACTGGGTGCCACGGTCACTTGAAAGCGATATTGAGCTGGAGTTTGATGCACCGCCGACCGCCGCCTTTGTCATCGGAGACCCCACCTTGCTACGCGAATTGCTCAATAATTTGCTGGATAACGCCGTGCGTTATGGACAATCCGGCAGCCGAATCAAGGTCGAAGTTGAAACCCAGCCCCAAACCCTGCTGATTGTTGAAGACAATGGACCGGGCATCGCCCCCGGAGAAATGGAAAAGGTTTTTGAGCGTTTTTATCGCGTTCCCGGCAGCCCGGGAGAAGGCTGCGGCCTTGGGCTGGCCATAGTCAAGGAAATTGCCGACCTTCACCAGGCCCGGGCAAAAATAGGCGCCTCCCCTACTGGTCGTGGTACTCGCGTTAGTATTTTATTTAACCATGCCGCCTTAAAACAGAGCTAAACCAAGAGGCATTAAAAACAACCGGGCGATAAAAACCAGCCCCCCCCCTGCACACCTCAAATACCGATGCAGGCCACCATGATCATCAATCTGTAAGGTTCATGAAAGGTTGGATTGTTAGGATATCGGGTCAATTACATCACTTATGACTGAATACGGTATTTCGGGCGAATTTCTATGCGATTAATTTATTGGTTCAGTTTTTGCTGTTTTTTAATGCTTGCCGGCTGCGAACAAGATAAGCCGGTGTCAGCGGTTCAACCTAGACTAGCGGAAGCAGAAAATGACAATTTAAAGCACACTGTCATGCTTCGCCCCGAATCGTTACCTTATATAAAAATCCAGGAAATCCAGCCCGAAGCATTCGCCGGCGCCATTTCGGCACCGGCGCGGGTGGATTTTCGGGCGCAGGCAGTCTCAACCGCCGGCACCGTCGTGGCCGGGCGGGTCAGCAAGATTCATGTGCAGATCGGCGACCGCATCAAGGCGGATGCGCCGCTGGCAACCTTGGCCAGCGTGGAAGCGGCGCAAATGCGTTCCGATTACGACAGGGCCGCAGCCGAATTGGCACGCGCCGAAGATCATCTGCGGCGGCAACTGGAAATGCAGCGAACCGGCGTGGGGCTGGAAATCGAACGGGTGGAAGCCGAAACCCAGCTCAAACAGGCCCGTACCGAGCTGGCGCGCAGCCAGGATTTTCTAAACCTGTTGGGCGATGGCAAAGCTACCGAAGTGATCGTACGCGCCCCGATGGATAGCATGGTGTTGAAGGCGCACGTATCGACCGGGGCTGCGGTAGCTGGCGGTTCGCCGTTATTCGATTTAGGCGAACCTTCCGCCGCCTGGATCATCGCCGACGTGTTCGAAAAAGATTTGCTGTTGGTGGAAATAGGCGCCAAGGCCATCATCGAACTGGCTTCGCTGCCCGAGCCGATACTGGGGCATGTGGTCGCCGAAAGCGCGGCCATCCAGACCGAACTGCGGCGAGCCTCGGTGTTCATCGAACCGGACGATCCGAAAATACCGTTACGGCCCGGCATGTATGCCCGGGTAAGCATCGAAGCCTCGACCCCGAATCGCATCATCCTGCCTACCACAGCGGTGTTAATCAAGGATGGCCGGGAAACCGTGGTGTATCTGGAAGTCGCGCCCGGTCGTTTCCAAATGCGTCCGGTACAGATAGGCGCGGCTCGGGAAGGCATGACACCGATACTCAAGGGCTTGGCCGGCGGAGAACGCGTGGTGATCAGCGGAGCGCTGCTGATCGATAGCGAAGCCGCGTTGTTGCTGTAGGAGACACGGCCATGCTGAGGATAATAATTGAATATTGCGTGCACCGCCGGGTTGCCGTCATGGTACTGACCTGCGTTATTGCCTTGTTCGGTATCCACGCCTATCTGGAAACTCCGATCGAAGCCTATCCCGATGTCACCAATACCCAGGTCACCGTTATCAGTCTGATGCCGGGTTATGCGCCGGAGGAGGTGGAGCGGCAGGTAACGGTTCCTCTGGAAAGAGTGCTTAACGGCACGCCGGGCATGTTACAGATGCGCAGCCAAAGCTTGTTCGGCTTATCGCTGGTGACCATTACTTTCCAGGATGACGTCGATAGCTTTCATTCCCGCACCCTGATTTCCGAACGCATGTCCGGCGCCGATCTGCCGGAATCGGTCCAGCCGGTACTGGCCCCGGATTACACCCCGCTCGGAGAAATCTACAAATTCACCGTCACCAGCGACCGCCATTCGCTGTACGCACTGCGTTCCGAAATGGAGTGGAACATCTCCCGCGTACTGCGCCAAGTGCAGGGTGTGGCCGATGTGCTGACGTTCGGCGGTTACTACAAGGAAATTCATGTCGAAATCGATCCCATCCGCCTGGATTCATTCGGACTGACCCTGGAAGAAGTCAACCAGGCTATCGCCAGCTCGAATCGCAACGTCGGCGCGGGCTTTTTGCGGCACGGCGATCAGCAAATCGTGATCCGTAGCCTGGGTAATTTGACCACCCCTGAAGACCTGAAAAAAATTGTCCTGAAAAGTGTCGGCGGCACCCCGGTCACAGTCGGCGATGTATCAAGGCTGGTGCAAGCGTACACGCCACGCCAGGGCGCGGTTGGCCTGAATGATCAGAAGGAAGCCGTGGAAGGCATCGTGCTGTTGCGTCGCGGACAAAACCCTACACGCGTGTTGGCGGCCGTACATGAAAAGATCGAGGAGCTCAACACCCGTATTCTGCCGGCCGGCATGCAGCTGGTACCGTTTCTGGATCGCACCGAATTGGTCGATAAGACCTTACACACGGTCTATGAAAACTTGTTGCACGGTTTCGTATTGGTCGTCGGTGTGGTGTGGCTGTTCCTGCGTAGCATCCGCTGTTCGTTGATCGTGGCCTGCATCATCCCCTTGTCGCTATTGATTGCCTTTAGCGGACTTTACCAGTTGGGGCTACCCGCCAATCTGATATCGATGGGCGCCATCGACTTCGGCATCATTCTGGACGGCGCAGTGGTACTAGTCGAAAACGTCATTCATCAGGCCAATCATCAAAAGCCCAGGAACCATAGACAAATGGTGCAATTGATAGTCAATGCCGCCTTCGATGTGGCTAAACCGACATTTTTTGCAATGTTAATCATTATCGCCGCACTGTTGCCGGTATTCACCCTGGAGCGGGTGGAAGGCCGCATTTTTCGCCCCCTGGCTTTGACTTACAGTTTTGCCCTGGTAGGCGGCCTGGCCTTTGCGCTAACCTTGGTGCCGGCGCTGTGCGCGGCCTGGATTCGCCCCAAACACGCCATGCTGGCGGAGCCAGGTTTTCTGGTTCTTTTGCGAAATGCTTATGCCAGGCTGCTGCGAGGGGTATTGCAGCGCCGCCGCGCCACACTGACGGCGGCCGCCATCCTGCTGCTGGTCGGAGCGGGTGCGGCAGCAAGATTGGGCAGCGAGTTTCTGCCCGAGCTGGATGAAGGCGACGTACATGTATTCGTCGAAATGCCGGCCAGTATCTCCCTGGCAAAAGGACAGGATATTTTGCTGGACATGCGCGAACGCTTGCTGCGCTTTCCGGAAGTCAAAGGCATACTCAGTCAACAGGGACGCTCCGAGGACGGCACCGATAACGAAGGTGTCAACATGAGCGAGACCTTCGTGCATCTCAAACCGCACGAGCAATGGCGGCCCGGTTGGCACAAAGAAGCCTTGGTAGATGCGATGCGGGAATCTTTACTCGCAATACCCGGCGTTCGCTTCAATTTCTCGCAACCGATCAAGGACAATGTCGAGGAAGCCGTCAGCGGGGTACGCGGCAAGGTGGTATTAAAGATTTACGGCACCGACCTGGAGCTCATGCGCGGCACGCTGGAACAGGCAAAAAGTATACTGAAAGACCTCCCCGGCGTCATCGATCTCGATCTGTATCGCGAGTCTATCGTGCCGCAGTTGCAGATCAGACTGGATCGAACGGCACTGGCCCGCCAGGGTATTATGGTCGATACCGCTCAGGACACCATAGAAACCGGATTGGCCGGCAAAGTGGTCACCGAACTTTGGCAAGACGAGCGGCCGGCACCGGTGCGGGTGATTTTGCCGCTTACCGAACGCAGCGATACGGATCAGATTGCCGGCTTGATGCTGCCTACCCCAACGGGTGCCCGTATCCCGTTGCGGGAAGTAGCCGATATGCCGATAGAACGCGGCAGGACCTCCATCGAACGGGAAGCCAACCGCCGCTTTATGGCACTGAAATTCAACGTCGAGGGGCGCGATCTGGGGTCCGTGGTACAGGATGCCATGGCTGCGATCGAAGGCCGCATCGAGGTGCCGGAAGGCCACTTTTTGCTCTGGGGCGGCGAGTTCGAGAACCAGCAGCGCGCCATGACCAGACTCGGTGTCGTGGTGCCGGTTGCGGTATTGATTGTGCTCGGCTTGCTGTATGGCGCCCTGCAATCGGCACGCAGCGCAATTGCAATTTTACTCTGCGCACCCTTCGCCATGACGGGTGGACTGTTTTTGCTGTTGTTTTCCGGGATTTCCCTGTCGGTGAGCGCCGCTATCGGCTTCATTGCCTTATTGGGACAGGTATCCCTGATGGGCTTGTTGGTGTTAAGTGCGATCGAAGCCCGCCGCCACCAGGGACTCATGCTGAGCGATGCGATTCTGAGCGGCGCCACCGAACGCCTGCGCCCGGTATTGATGGCATCCATGCTGGCGTTGCTCGGCCTGCTACCGATGGCCGTTTCCAGCGGTATCGGCAGCGAGACTCAGCAACCCTTTGCCGTGGTGATTGTCGGCGGTATGTTCACCACTTTTTTTGTGGCGATGCTGGTGCTGCCGGTGATTTATGCCTATATCACCCCCAAACATCTGCTTAGCCCGGAACAAGCCGATGAATTGCTGGAGAACATTACATGACAAACAAACATTGGAACCTACGTAACGCAAGGCTGGCGGCGCACATTGTCCTGTTGAGCATGGCCGGGTCCGCACTGGCGACAGCCGATGAAACCGGCCCACTCCCCGAAACAGTGACCATGCCGCAATTATTGCAGATTGCCCGGAACAATAGCCCCCGATTCGCCGCCATGCGCCAACGTATAGAAGCGGCCAACGCCGAAGTGGTGGCCGCAGGCGTGTTGCCCAACCCAAAATTCAGTTACGGCCGTTATGACCTACTGACACAGAACAACACGATGTATGATGGCAACGTACAACAGCAGGTCACGCTGGAGGTACCGGTTTTGATTGCAGGACAGCGCGGCGTCCGCGTCGATGCAGCGGAAAAAAAACTGGCTGCCACCGCGGCCGGTATCGAGGCCGATTTTGCCGGTCTGCTGCATAATGTCTGGTTATTGTTTGTTAAGCAGCTGGCGGATCAGCAACGAATCGCCATTCTGGAAGAGACTGTCAGCTATATGCAGCATCTGGGCGAGATTGTATCGGGCAGGGAACAGGCGGGCAGCGCCAGTCCTTACGACTTGCTGCGTATCGAAATTGAGACTAAAAGCGTGCAAACCCGCCTGGATACGCTGCGCAACAATGTATCGGCAACGTCCGGGGAATTAGGGATTTTGCTGGGGTTATCAGACTGGAATCCACTAGCTTCGGGTAAGCTGACTTATCTGGGTGTACCGGCCGACGTGGAGAAGCTGTGGGCTGAAGCCGAACGCCTAAACCCCGAACTCGAGGCGGCACGCCTAGGCGAAGTCGCCGCCGGTGCCGACCTGGAACGTGCCGGCCGCGAACGTTGGCCGGTGCCATCGTTTCAGGTCGGCTCGGTATTCACCGATAAGCCTTACGGTAATACCAGCTTTGCCGGGGTTTCCGTCGATCTGCCCATTTTCGATCGCGGTCAAGGCAGCATGGCGCGTGCCGCCAGCGAAAAGCAGTCAGCCATCCTGGCACGTGAGCTAACCGCTGCCAGTATTCGCAGCAGTCTCGAACGGGCCGCCAAACTGTTAAGCAGTCGACGCGAAACCCGCGCCAATTTCGAACGCAACGTGGTCGAAAGACTAAGCGACTTAAAGGCCATGGGCGAAGCCAGCTACCGCTTTGGAAAGGGTAGTTTGTTGGAACTACTCGATGCTTCGCGCTCGCGTACCGAAACCCGTTTGACCCATCTGGATCTGATGCAAGCGGAAATCGAAGCCGAACTCGAAGCCTTGCGCGCCTCCGGTTTGTTACTGACCAAGGCCGAAACCGAAGTTTTGGATGCCCGTTAAGTGGTTGGCTAAGGTTTATTAGCAGGCGGAACGGTCCTCTAATTACCAGGCTCGACCGTTTTAATCAAAATATCGCGAGGACATTTATATGAAAAACACACTCAAAGAAATAATAAATTATGTACTTATCGGTGTGATCGGTTTTCTGCCTATTGCCTTGATATTTCAGATCATCGTGTATGTGGAACGCTTTCTAAAGGACTTTGTGCTGCTGGTACACGGTAGATACGAAAATCCGTTAGTTACAATAATATTATTCATTTCCGCCATAGCCTTGCTGGCCTATTTCGGTAAATTGCTCAAACAAGACCGGGCGCATTTGTTGTATTACCTGGAAACGTTTATTCAACGTGTTCCGGTCTTGGGTAGCATTTATCGTGTGACGCGCAAGCTATTAAAACTGTTTCTGACTACCGAGGAATCAGAAGTCAGAGAAGTAGTCTATGTCGAATACCCGAAAGACGGCATGTGGGTACCGGCTTATGTGACGAATCGCATAAGCGATTGCTACATATTATATGTACCGACCTCACCGAATCCGACCTCCGGTTTTACCGTCATGGTGCATAAATCCAAAGTAGTACGCTCGACCATGGATATCGAAGAAGTCTCCAGTTTTGTGATCAGCGTAGGTGTCGATTTCGCCAAACCTGACGATATGAAGGCTTTATATACAACAGACAGCGTGAAACATTGAGAACCTTGCCCTAGCCTTCGATAAGTACCAGGAGTGATTTTACATGTCTAGCCATCCGACGCCCTTGCAGCGCCTATATCAGCTGGTACAGCTTGAGCGCGAGGACATTACCACACTGCTGATATACGGCTTGGGTATTGGCTTGATGTCGCTGTCCACGCCGATTGCGGTGCAGTCACTGGTCAACACCATAGCCTTTGGCGCCTTGTTTCAGCCCTTGCTGGTATTGAGCTTAATCCTGTTAGTGCTGATGGCTTTCAGCAACATACTGGCGGCCTGGCAGTTTTATGTGGTGGAAATGTTGCAGCGACGTTTGTTTGTCCGCCTGTTCGGCACGGCGGCTACCGGCTTGCAACAAGCGGATTTTGCTACACGGGACAGCCAGTATCTACCCGAATTAAGCAATCGGTTTTTCGATGTGGTGACCTTGCAAAAAACAGCAGCGGTGATGCTACTGGAAAGCCTGGGTTATGTCTTACAAACCTTGATCGGCATGCTGCTGCTGGCTTTTTATCATCCGATATTACTGGCGTTCGACTTATTCCTAGTCGCCATGCTGATTGTAATTTTATTCGTGATGGGCAAACACGGTGTCAGTACCGCCATCGAACAATCCAAAGCCAAATATGCCGCCGCAGCCTGGCTGGAAAATATTGCCGGCAATGCCTTGCTGGGTAAGGCAGCGCATACCCAAAGTTTTTTCCGGCAACGCACCGATCGACTTGCTCTGGATTATCTCTATGCCTGCACCCAGCATTTTCGCATTCTGGCCAGGCAAAACATTGCTGCGTTGGCTTTGCATGCGGTCGCCAACACATTGTTGCTGGGCTTGGGCGGCTGGATGGTCATCGAACGGCAATTGAGTCTGGGACAACTGATTGCCGCCGAACTGGTGGTGAACACCATGATTTATGGCCTGACCCGGCTGGGCAAAATTTTGGATAACTTTTACGAACTGTTGACCAGCATCGACAAAATCGGCCATTTATTAGACTTGCCGCAAGAACAAGAGCTTGGCACCTCACCCGCGGTCAAAACCTCGGCCTACCGCGTGGCGCTGAATAACGTCAGCCTGCCGCAAAGTCCGCAACTCGACACCTTACGCCATCTGAATCTGCAGATTGCGCCCGGCGAACGGCTTGTCATCAGCAGTGGCGCCCAACGCGGTAGTTTGCTTGACTTGCTGTTTGGTCTGCGCAGCCCCGCCAGCGGCTCGGTCAGTCTGGATAATCAGGATTTACGCGACCTTAATTTGGGTTTGCTGCGCGATACCATTGCCCTGGTGCGCGAACCGGAAACCCTCCCGGGCACGATTGCCGAAAATGTGCACATGGGCCGACCGCTGGATCTTCACGCCATACAACAGGCTCTGCAACAGGTTGGGCTACTGGAATTTATCACCGATTTACCGATGGGACTGAACACGCCACTGGGTTTACAGGGAGCACCGCTCAGTCGGGAGCAGTGTCTGCGTCTAAGTCTGGCCCGCGCCCTGTCTCAAAGCCCCCGTTTGTTGATGCTGGATCAGGTGTTGGATCATATCGACAGCACTTACCTACCCACGTTACTGGATTATTTAGTGGCTGATGACTCGCCCTGGACCTTGATTGTCTGCAGCCAGCAAGACCGGGTCATCAAAGCCTGCTCAAGGCATTGTCGCATTGAACAGGGCGCGATAGTTGAGACCAGCTCGCCACTGGAGGGCTTGTAATGCGTACCGACCAATCCAGTGTATTTACCACCGTTTCGATCCGCGCCCTGGCCCATGCCAAAACCCTGCCGCTGGCAGGCCGTATTGCCCGCTCCTTACTGCTGATATTGCTGATCTTGTTAATCCTGCTGGGCCTGACCCCCTGGCAACAAAACGTGCGCGGTATCGGCCGGGTGGTGGCATACAGCCCGGCCGAACGCCAACAGGTAATCAGCGCACCGGTAGAAGGCAGGGTCAGCCGCTGGCTGGTTAGAGAAGGTAGCCAGGTCAAACAAGGCCAGGTGATTGCCGAATTACTGGACAATGATCCCCTGTTGTTACAACGCCTGGCGAGTGAACAAGAGGCTGTACTGGCACGTCAAGTTGCGGTCGGAAGTAGGGTCGAGACCTTCCGCAGCCAATTACGCATGGCGGAGCAAGCCCGCCCGCAAGCTTTGAGTGCCGCCGAATCCCGTATTGCCATGGCCAAGCAGCGACGCAGTGCGGCCCTGCAAAGCCTGGATGCTGCCAAAGCAGCGCACAAAACCGCCAACTTGAATTTAAACCGTCAACAACAATTACGCGACAAAGGCTTGTCTTCGCAACGCACGCTGGAACTGGCGCAACTGGACAGCGCCCAGCGCGATGCGGAACGTAATCGCGCTCAGGCCGGCTTATCCGCGGCTGACAGCGAAATTGCCGCCCTGCAGGCCGATTGGCAAAAACTGTCTGCCGACACCCAAGCGCTAATCGAAAAAACCCGGGCCGATCTGAACAAAGCCATCGAAGATCAAAATTATCTGCAAGCGGATCTATTAAAACTGCAAACCCGCCTGGCACGGCAACAAACCCAAACTATCACAGCCTCGCAGGATGGCACGATACTGCGCTTGCTGGCCAACCCTGGCGCTGAGTTGTTAAAACCCGGCCAAGCCGTGGCGCTTTTGGTGCCAAATACCCAGGCTAGAGCGGTGGAACTGTGGGTGGATGGTAACGACTTGCCCCTGATCGTCACCGGTAGCCATGTGCGCTTGCAATTCGAAGGTTATCCTGCCGTTCAGTTCGGCGGCTGGCCGGAGTTTTCCGTGGGCTCGTTTGGGGGACAAGTGGCTTTAATCGACGCCAGCGACGATGGCAAAGGACATTTTCGGGTGTTGGTAATACCCGCTGACGACGATATACCCTGGCCTGATCCGCGTTTTTTAAGACAAGGTGTGCGGGTTAATGGCTGGGTGTTGCTGGGGCAAGTGACGCTGGGTTATGAATTATGGCGAATCTTTAACGGCTTTCCGCCTTTGGTATTGCCGGAACCCGAGTTAATGCAAAAAGCCAAAGACGATAGTAAAAACCTTAGCAGCACAGAAAAAAAGACTTATGAATAAAATCGCCATGAGCTTATTCGTGTTGTGGTGCTTTAGCCAGCCCACTTCGGCCGAGCCCCTTGCTCCACTGACGCTCGATCAGGTTTTGCCGGCAGCGCTTAGGGCTTTTCCGGGCTTGCTGTCCACAGAGCAACGCAAACAAGTTGCCGAAGGCGAATACCAGTCCGCCGAAGGTGGTTTCGATACCCAGCTTAAAACGAAAAACCGCTGGTCGGTGGCCGGTATTTACGAAAATCAGATGAATGATGTCAGTATCGAACAACCTACCGCTTTGTGGGGCACCACTTTTTTTGGCGGCTGGCGCCGTGGCGACGGCGATTATCCGGTCTACGAAGGCAAGAGCCAAACCGCAAATGACGGCGAGGTTCGACTAGGCGTGAATATTCCGTTATGGCGTAACCGCGAAATCGATAGTCGCCGGGCCAAGTTACAACAGGCCGAGCTGGGCAAACTCATCGCCAGCCATGAATACGATCAGGCTTTATTGGAACTGCGTCGCCTGGCCAGTCTGCGTTATTGGGACTGGGTACTGGCCGGCCAGCGTTTGAAAGTGGCAGACCGCTTGCTGCAAATCGCCGAACAACGCGATGCGGGTATTCGCGAACGCGCTGCGGCCGGCGACATTGCCGATTTTGAAGCGCTGGACAACCAGCGGGCGATTTTGGAACGCCGCGAACGACGGGTGGCTGCGCAACGTTTGCTGGAGCAAAGCGCCATTCAGCTTTCCCTGTATTGGCGCGATACCGATGGTCAACCGCAATTACCCGGCCTGGAGTTGTTACCGGATGACTTTCCGGCTCAGGAGCCGGCCTTGGATATCAATCTGCCACAAGCCCTGCAGACTGCGCAAAACCAGCGCCCGGAATTGAAACGCCTGACGCTGCAAAAACGCCAGACCGAAACCGAACTGGCGCTGCAAAACAATCAACGTGCACCCGGCGTGGATGTCTCGGTAATGGGGGCCAAAGATATGGGTTACAGCAACCAAAAAATCAATCGCGATGAATTATATCTGGGACTGAATGTCGATATCCCATTGCAGCAGCGCGTAGCCGGCGGTCGGGCTCAATCCGCCGCCGCAAACCTGCAGCGCCTGAAATGGGACCTGCAACTCCAGGAGGACCGCATCAACAATGAAATAAAAGATGCAATATCCGCCATTCATGCCGCCCGACAACGCGTAATGCTCAGCCGGCAACAATGGCGGGCCGCTGAAAAACTGCAACAAGGCGAGCAAAGCCGCTTCGAACTGGGCGAAAGTACTTTGCTCTTTGTTAATTTACGCGAAATCGCCAATGGTGATGCCGCCCTGATGGCAGCCGAAGCGCAAAGCCAACTATTTAAAGCCCACGCTGAATATCAAGCTGCCCTGGGCACACCTATCCAACTGACCGAAACATTAACTCAATAGTAGAGCTAGCACCATGAAACGGCCTTCGAATCAGCATACCCAATGGCTAAAAAAAATCTCCCTATCCGCCCTGATAGCCGTCTGCCTGTTCATGCCGGAGTTACTTTGGCATAAATTCAGCTTTATTTTGCATGTGTTCTACGAAGTTGTATCGTTCGCGTTGGAGGAAAGCCTGATACATGGTTTAGGCATGCAAAAATATTACGCTCAAATGGCGGTGTTTTATTTTTTCTGGATGCTGGGAATTATCTTGTTCGCGCGGTTTTTAGGCCGGCTACCCTATCTGATTCAAAGCCTGAAAACCCAATTAGCTTTGTTTGGTTTACGAATTAGGAAACTCATTAGCGAAACCTGGTTTGCCTCCAGCGCATGGCAACGAATCAAATTCGTATTGTTGCAGTTGCTGTTTTTGGCGAGCGGATTAATGTTTCTACTGACCTAAAACGACCCCATTCCAGACAGGCGTGACCCACAACACCATAAGTTAGTGTAAGCTTTTGATGATAAACTAAGCTTTTGGAAACTTACGGTTATTTTGGTGCCATAACCGCCCGTCAATTCAGGATTTTAAATGATTAACAAGAGTTCCGATTCCGGGCTGCCCAGCGTATTAAAAAAACTGGGCGCAATGACAGCCATCCGCGACACTTCCATGGTGGAGCAAAGCTTATTACGAACACTGGGGCCCTTGCTGGGCATACTGGAAACCGCCTTTTACCGGGTTGACGACAACAACAATATCATTCGGGCACTTTATCACTCTCGAAAAGTGGTTGAAGACCATGGCAGCAAACGCATTGTCGACAATATCGAAGAAGTTACCAATGAACAGCATGTCTCCCCCGAGCTTCGCAATTTGTTCGAAAGCGTGCGTTTACTGCGCAAATCTTGTTGCCGAAAACTGGGACTGGACTTGCTGATCTGCTACCCTATCTTCGGCGAAAATCAAGTACTGGGATATTTTGTATTTCGGCGCGACCGGGAAGTCACGCCCGTGGAAGATGCCATCATTCATGGTGTGCTGGAAGTTTTTACCAATTATTTCGCCTTACTCGACAGCAGTCAGCGCGACCAGCTGACCGGTTTGCTAAACCGCTACTCCCTGGAAGCCAATCTCGACCGTTTATGGAACCTGCTATCGGCAAAACTGCATTCCAGCGACCAAAACGATAATGCCCGTGTAAATCAGCCGGAGACCTATTGGTTGTGCGTACTGGACGTCGACCACTTCAAAAAAATCAATGATACTTTCGGCCATATGATAGGTGACGAGGTATTGATCATGGTGACCCGCTTACTGCAAAACTCCTTACGTCAATCCGACCTGTTATACCGGTACGGCGGTGAGGAATTTGTGGCCATTATTGCCGCAAATGACTTTGAGTCGGCCAAGGAAGCCTTTGCGCGGACCCGAGTCAGCATCGAAGAATTCCACTTCCCGCAAGTAGGCCACGTCACCATCAGCGGCGGCTTTAGCAACGCAGACCCAAGCGTGTTACCGCAGGAAGTCATCCACCGTGCCGATAGCGCACTTTATGCCGCTAAAGATGCAGGCCGTAATCGTGTCTTTGATTACGATACACTGGTCAAACAAGGCATCCTAAAAGCAGCGTCCGCCGGTTCTATCGACTTATTTTAAGCCCTGCTTACCTTTATATACGCTATCCGGCCAGTGGTTATAGCGCATAACATACGCTTAAATACGCTAAGACACGGTGACAAAAAAAATTTAAATCTGCTAAATTCTCGCAGTATAGAAGATATACCGATGTGAGCTAATCAATTTACGTTTGTAGGATAAATATGACATCTCAAAAAATCAAGAAGGACCGGAAGAAAGTAGCTTTGGATCAGGATACCTATGAAAAACTCAAAACGTTTACCCGGTTTAACGGCCTGAAACTGCGTTGCACCGTCGATACGCTGGTTGATCTGATGCTGCAGGACGAAGCGCTTGGCAAACAAGTGATCGACATATCCCTGCAAAAACAAGCAGCCGAATCCGAGCTTTAAGCGCGCGCCGCGCTAGGCCCGGTAGCGTGCTGCCGCGTTTTGAAAACCCCATCCTCCGGTGCTTAGACGGCCATCGGAACCATGCATCAATCGGGTAACGGCGTTAGAACTTGCTATAGTCATTCGACTAAAACATTGTTAGGGACCTGAAATCTCGACAAAGCGCATTACCTTTAAGGACGCTACCCCGCCCGGCTATCGCCTGGCGGCGATCGCCAAAAAAGGCGGCCCCGCAAGATACGGAACCGCCTTATTGCCGGCTAAAGCAACATTAAGCACGCTTGCGGCGGGTGACGCCCAAACCGCCCAAAATGACGCTACCGAACAGCCAAGCCGCGCCCGGCACCGGAACAGGCGCCGTTGCGGTCAGCTCGATTGTACGGTCAACACCGTCGGACGGATGCTGCACATTGATATACGCTTTATTGGGGTCGAATTTATCGAAATATAAACCGGTACTTTCCGCACCCGCAGTCGTCAGGCTAATCCATTTGGAGACCGATTCAGCAACGCCGTCACGGTCGGCATCCATTGCAAACCAGATATCTTCCACACCGCCATTTTGATCTTCGACAATATAAATGTTGCCTTCGGCATCGATAGCCAGATTATCCGGGTTTTTAAAGGCACCGCCCGCCGCCAGGCCGGTTGCCGCATCGATGGTGTTGCTGTCGGCAAACAATTTAACTTCCAGCGACGTCAAGTTAAATGAATAAACACGGCCGCGGCCATCGCTGCTGTCGCCGTTATCGTCGGAATCGGTGGTGGCAAAATACAGAAACTGATCGCCGCCGGACAGCGTTTGAATTTCCAAGTCTTCGGGACGGTTATAACCGGTTGCCGTAACAGTGTCCGCAGTCACCCGACCGTCAATAGTGCCATCGCCCAACACGGTAGAAATACCAACCAAGCCGCTACCATCCGTATCGGTAATCGCTTCCCAGGTTGCTGAACCTGTGATAGCCGCTCCGTTGTTACCTTCGAACTGGCCGCCATTGCCCACTTTCAAGGCAAATGTTTGGCCGGCCGTAAAATAATCGGCGCCGCTGGTGGCAAACGGATCGGCCGAAACGTATTTGTAAATTGAGCCGCCGTTCAATTCGTCTACAAAATAAAGCGAGTTGTTGCTATCGAAAGCTAATCCTTCGTGCGATACGCGCGGAATGATTTGTTGCCATGCAAAATTTGCTCCGTTGGCAGTTGCGGTGGTTGCATTGTCGATTTCAAACAATCGACCTTTACTGCTGCCCGAACCCCAGGATTCTTCGGCAGTCAAATAACCGCCCCATGGTGTCCAACGCGATGCGTCACCGGACACAAAGCCTTGCGTGCCGGGCGCCACGATAGTGGTGGTGCGGGAACTGTAGTTGCTGTCCCACAAATCGACGCGTTGTACACCGCCTTGGTTGGTTTCGAACGGCATGAACAAATAACGTCCGGCATCCGGACCGGTTTCGTTGGCTGCAATCATGTCCCAGTTACCTGAGTTGGAGCCTGGCACTACATTAATTTGCGTGGCACGGTCGGCAATGGTTTCCTGGCTGAAATTTGCGGACGACAACTTGTACGGCATGGCTGAACCTGGATCCAGCGGCGTGGTATCGCCGGTCATTGGGGTAAAATTGTCGAATTCGGTATCGGCCGCTTGAGCCGAAAATGGCGAGATTGCCGCAGTAATTGCCGCGGCCAACAACGTTAATCTAAATTGTTTCATGAATCAATATCCTCAGAGTCGATTAGTCATTTTTTTGCCTTAACTGCTGTTACCAGCAATCGGCAAAAATGTTAATCGCATCACAAGAAATACAAATTACACCTTTATTAAGGTTGAGTTAAACGCATTACCTTCAGTCAATCCGCTTGATATTCAAAAACCCTCCCCGAATTCGGCAAAATCCGATAGGCCCAGTGGTTTAAAGGCAGACCGGCCAAAAAGCTCGGTGTATTCAACCCACCGGCTGTTGCCGGCATCGTTTGCATTTGCTTTTATACCCATTGCACTTCAACTTTTGGTTTTACTCCCCCTCACCCTCCAGCAGTAGCAGGAATTGAGGTACGGAAATTTGCGATGAAAAAGGTATAACCCGTGGACGATTCTGTTGTTTATTGCGCGGTTTGCAGACTATTAAACGAAGATGTCATAATTCTTTCATAATCGTTTTGTACGTTGGTTTTAATTTTTTAAATTCGCTTATCACTTATGAAAGAACCGCTAACCACAACCCCGACGGAATTATTGGAAATTGAGCAATTCATCGACGACCTACTGAATGACTTTCAACATCCCATCCATAACCGCCGACACCCGCAACATGAAGACTGCACCAAGGCGCTGGATAATTTGGTGGAACACGCAGATAAATTGCGAAACCGCTGGTTAATCGATTAAGCCTGTCAATGTCGTTGCCGGCAGGCTGTCGACGGCTACCGCTTCATCGCTTGCCTGCCGAATCTCGACACCATCCAGCATATACACCACATACCAGATATTCGGCCAGATTTTTACAGCGCTCGCTACATTGTTCCAAGCCTTTCATCATGATCAGCAAGGCCAGGGTGCTCTTCATGTTCCGGGTATCGTGAACCACAACGGTCAATTGATGCGTGATCCCTGCTTGTAATGCCGCCTCGCATGCGGGCTCCGATGCCAGCAGCGCATATAAGGGCCGGGTATTATGGTTTTGCAGGCTGGTGACCATCTGACATAACATGAATCGCACCAAGCAGCCCATATTGATCAGTTCCGCCAAAATTTTGCGATTTGGATCGCTGGTTCTGGGATCGAACACTTGTGCCACCAGCCGGGCAAAACCGCCGATTTCGTTTTCTATATTTTGCAGTTCAGCCGCTATTTTTAACTGGCGATAACAGTGCGCAAGTCGTCGGCCACCGGACTGTAACGGGCCAGAAACGTCACGGCTTCCAGATCGATTTCATGCTGCGAAATATCGCCGTCCAAGCGGTTAGCGGTTTGGGCCAAATCCATATCGGCCTGCTCGAGTGCCTGCACGGCTGTTTGCAACCGATGTGTTGTCCGCTGCAGCATATCCATCAACAGACTGCGTAAATGCGCTAAGTCGGTATCGGCGGCCGGTAAGCGGTGGGCCGGTTTATCGATGATTTTCATATTGCCCATATTGAACGGATGCATGGTTATACTGGGCAGCTAATGCCACTCCAAGCGATACAGATCGACACGGCGTTTGGACAGATTTTGTGAAGCGCCCCGGGTACGGGCTTGCTTTAACAGTTCTAGGTTGACATCCGCAAGCAAAGTCATTTCCGTATTCGGGGTAGCCTCGGCCAGAATGGCGTCATGCGGAAAAGCAAAGTCGCTGGGGCTGAAAATGGCCGCCTGCGAATATTGGATATCCATGTTTTCAGCATGCGGTAAATTACCGACACTGCCGCCAATGGCGACAAAACATTCATTTTCGATGGCGCGGGCCTGGGAGCAATACCGCACCCGCTGATAAGCGTTTTTGGTGTCGGTCCAGAACGGCACAAACAACATCTGCGCGCCTTGCAGCGCGGCCAATCTGGCCAGTTCCGGAAATTCCGCATCGTAACTGATCAAGATGGCGATTTTGCCGCAATCGGTATCGAACACTTTTAGCGCATCGCCGCCTTGCACCCCCCAATACGCCACTTCATCGACACTGATGTGAATTTTATATTGCGCCTCGAAAGTACCGTCCCGCCGCAATAGCCAGGACACGTTGTAGAGTTCTTTATTACTGTACTCCGGCATGCTGCCGGCGATGATATTGATATTGTAGGACATGGCCATTTCCAGCAAGCCTTCCCGAATATCCCGGCTGAAACCGGCCAGGGCCCGGATCGCATCCGCCGGGTTTTTATCGTTGAACAAGCCCATCAACGGCGCGCTGATGTATTCCGGAAACAACACAAAGTCGGCGTTGTAGCCGGCCACCGCATCGATAAAAAATTCGGCGTGTTTCAGCAACACTTCCACGCTGGCCAAGGGTCGCATTTGCCATTGCACCACGCCCAGCCGGATCAGGCTTTTTAAATCGCCCAGTTCAGGGGTTTTATCCACATAATCGAGATTGATCCATTCCAGCAAGGTGGCATAACCATGCGAATCGCCGTCGACAGGCAAATAGCCGGTCAACAGCTTGCGCACGTGGAAACCATTGGCCATTTGAAACGACAGTACCGGATCGAAAATCTCCCGGCTTTTGACCTGTTCTATGTACCGCACCGGCGTGAGACTATCGGCATATTTGGCATAACCCGGAATACGCCCGCCGGCAATGAAGCGGCGCAAATTAAAATTGCGGCATAATTCCTTGCGGGCGTCATATAAACGCCTGCCTAACCTCAGCCCCCTGAATCTAGGATCAACGAAAATATCCACCCCGTACAGGGTGTCGCCTTCCAGGGTATGGTGGGTTAAATAACCGCCGCCGGTAATTTGGGCGTAGGTGTGGTTGTCGCCGAACTGCGCGTAATCGACAATCATGCTCAAGGCCGCCGCCACCAGCACACCGTTGTCTTCGATGCCTATCTGGCCTTCCGAAAAGCGGGTGACTTGCGCGAGATATTGTTCCAGCTTCCATGCCCCACCCAGATTGTTATAGACCCTATCCATGATCTCGGCGATTTGCGGGTAGTCCTCGGCCGTTAAGTGCCGCAACAACAGCTTATGCTTCTTGCTCTTATCTTTTTTCATGCCGTGAGTCCCACCAGAAAAATAAGCAGTTATGGCGGTATTTTGCCTTGCGGTCAATTAATTGCTTGGTTCCCGACCGAGAACGGGTGATTCAAGCCTAATCGAGAAATATGACAGTAATATGAAATCGGCGAATCAGTTGTCACACAACTGAAACATTAGTTTTTTACTATTTGTGTACTGCATCGCACTTTTGCCGGCGATCACGATAGACATATAGAGGACCTTGTTATGTATTCCGATGATTTCAAATTGACTTCCAGTGCTGTGATATTAGCCGCCATGCTACTGGCGGCAACCGACACCAAAGCCAACACCATTTCGGAAACCCCCGCGTTCTGGCTGGAAAGCGGCGCCGAACACCTGAAAGCCGCCGAACACCTCAATCGCAATCAGCGCTATGCCAAAAACGTGATTTTGTTTGTCGGCGACGGCATGGGTATTTCCACCATCACCGCCGCCCGTATTCTGGAAGGCCAAACCAAACCGGACAACCGGGGCGGCGAAGAAAATTCGCTTAGTTTCGAGCAATTTCCTTATCTGGCCCTGTCCAAAACCTATAGCGTCAATCAACAAACACCCGATTCGGCACCTACCATGACCGCGATAATCAGCGGTGTTAAAACCAATGACGGCGAACTGTCTGTAGGCAAAGAGGTAGCCCGCCAGGAAAAAGATGCTTTCGTCGTTAACGCCCATAAAGTAAAAACCTTACTGGAACAGGCTGAAGAAAAGGGGCTGTCTACCGGCATCGTCACCACTGCCCGTATCACCCATGCCACCCCGGCAGCTTGTTACGCACATACCTCCGAACGCGATTGGGAGTCCGACGCCAATCTGCCGACCGACGCCACGGTGCATGATATTGCCAGACAATTACTGGAGTTTCCTTACGGCAATGGTCTGGAGGTCGTCATGGGTGGTGGCCGTGGCATGTTTCTGCCCAATACCACGCCCGACCCGGAAGACGCCGGCAAATTCGGCAACCGGAAGGATGGGCTGGATTTAACCCGGCAGTGGCTGGGCCAATCGGCAAAATCGGCATACGTGTACGATAAAAACGGCTTCGATGCAGTCGATCCCAAATACACCGACCATTTGCTGGGTTTATTCGAACGCTCGCATATGGAATACGAATACGATCGTCCCGGCGATAGCGGCGGTGAACCGTCATTGAGCGAAATGACAGCGAAAGCCATCGAGATTTTGTCCAAAAACAGAAAAGGCTATGTATTAATGGTGGAAGCGGGCCGCATCGACCATGCCCACCACGCCGGGAATGCCTTTCGGGCCTTGACTGAAACAGTGGAATTATCCAATGCGGTACGCAAAGCGGTGGAAAAAACCAATTCCAAAGACACCCTGATCGTGGTCACCGCCGATCACAGCCATACTTTTACCATTGCCGGTTATCCGCAACGCGGTAATCCTATTCTGGGTCTGGTCAAACATCCCGGTGCCACCGACTATGCCGAAGACAGCAACGGCCTACCTTTTACTACCCTGGGATACACTAACGGACCCGGTTACCGCGGCCCGAACCCGCGCCCGGATTTAACCGGCATCGACACTGCCCATCCGGACTTTCTGCAAGAAGCGGCCATACCGTTGCACGACGAAACCCATGCAGCCGAAGACGTGGCTATTTTTGCCCAAGGCCCCAAAGCCCATTTGTTCCATGGTATCCAAGAACAAAGCTACATTTACCAAGTCATGGCTAAAGCACTTAAGTTTAGACCCGGCCAATAATGTTCCAGGCTGTCTGATTACCGATAATTCTCTTCCCTATTCCGCGTGACAAATTATTCCACCTGGTCGGGTCTAGCGCTGTTGCTGTGCTTGAGCGCCTGCGGGACACAACCGTTAAAACCCTTACGCATCGACCTGCCCTTACCCGACATTGCCGCCGAATTCGAAACCCGCATCGAGCGCTTGAACAGGCACACTGGCGACCAGGAACCGCAATACTATCGATGGCGTTTTTATCGTTCCGCCAAGCGGATAGAAACTCATCGCTTGGCGGACCACAGCGGAGAAAGCTGGGTTCAACTAGCCGACGGCAACATCGGTTATCAAAGGCTGTTTCATACCCAAAAACAACTGATCGACTATCTGCCGGGCGATTTGAAAGCCATCGACAGCCAGCCGAACTGGCTTAGGCTGGCCACGCTGATCGATACGGATAACCTGCAAAATTTCGTACCGCAACACACGGACACGCTAGTGGATCGCCCCGTGATTTATTACACCGATAATAACCAAGACACTTTCACTGAATTGGCTTGGTTGGAACGGGAACAATTACCGGCACTGCTGCGCCGCCAACAACATGCTGATATCGTGACGACTCGCCTCATCGCCGTTTATCCGTTCGCTAACGCCCCTTGGGTACGACCCAAGTCAGACGACTATCAAGCGACCGATTTTGCCGATCTGGGGGACAAGGAAAATGACGCTTTCATCAAAAGCATTTTGCCGAGGCTAAAAGGCACTCAACGCCACGAACATTAATGCCGCGTCGGTTAGCGTAAATGCAGGGAGAGGCTCATTGCGCGCCTTGCTCGATCCAGGCTTTGATAACGGCCGCATCCGCATCCGCGAGTCGATGACTTTCCGCCATCGGCATGTCATCTCGGGTACCCGAGATGATGGCCATCAGTGGGCTTTTGCTGCTCTGCCCGGGCAAAATCAAAGGCGCCGCGGATTTGAAAAAATCCTGCCGTTGGTCGGCCCGAAACTCCGCCCATTGCTTGTCGGGACCATGGCAGGCAACACAGTGCTGCTGAAAAATCGGATAGACATCGTCCCAGAGTAAATGGCCGGTTGGGGTTTCGGTTGCTTTGGACAGGGGCGGCTGCCGCTGTTCGATAGTTTGCCGGCCGGCCTGGTAACCTCGCCTGGGCCGCTCGACTTGCATGACATCCCGTTCCGCCAGCCAGCCGAAACCGATACACATCGCCGCGAAAACACCGACCACCCAAATCGCGCTGCGAATCAGCGAAGGATGAGGGCTTTTCACCAAACCGCAACGTTTGCCGATCACCGTCACCACCCAGTTCCAATGCAGCGCCAGATGCACAACCAGCACCACCATAAGCCCAACGCTGATCCAAAAATGCACATCACCCCATTCATGGCGGCTCAACCCCCACAACACCCGGCTTTTGTTGGAGCCCGGCGGCAACGGAAACCGCAGCAAATAGCCGGTAGCCAACATGCCCAAAAATAGCACTGTGGCGATCAAGTCGATAATGATGTTTACAACGGTCCGGTTCATGCTCATTACAAATCTCACCTTAGAAATACGCCGAAAACTATCTCACGGATATGTTGCAAACTGACTACCAATCGCCCGCCGAGGCAAGCAGCCCATCCAAACCAGGCTATTAAACCGCTAAAATGGCGTCGAACACTGCTTGATCTATAAATTGCGGACTATATTCAACACCTTGTTGATCCAGTAAATCAACAAAAGCGCGTAAATGGTTTTTTGAACCTTCCAGTAAACTCTCATAGGTGGTTTTCAGCGATAAATTAGCCGTTTCCGCAATAGCGTTGCCAATATCCCGAATATCCATATCCTCAATGGCTGCACCCACGGCCAGCGCCTCGACATAAGACAATTGCCCACGCGCAATCAGTTCATCATACAGCGATTGTAAATCGGGATTAGAGAAACTCCCCACTTCCGGTAAGACAGGGTCAATCAACCCAAACAACTCAATTTTCTTCAGCAGCGCATCCATATGCGCTTGTTCCGATTCGGCAATTTCCGCGAATACAGGCTTGTTCCATAGCTTATACAGGGTCAGGTAAACATCGCGAGCGAGTTTTTCCTCTTCCCGCATCCAAAGCAAAGTGGCTTCTTCCGCTTCAGTTAAGAGAGTGGCCGACGACTGTCTTGTCATGGCGGGCTTGCCGCCCGCCATGACAGGAAAGGCGCAGGACAAGGCCAATACAAGACCGATTAGTTTCATGGCCATTTTCATATTTGTTTACCTCTTCAAGTGAAAAATCATGGTGCCATCCCGCCATACAGCAGTCGTAATCCCGACTGCTGTATGGCGAATATATCTATTGCCCCGGCTGCATTTGCTTCTGCTGTTGGTTCATTTCCCGAAATTGCTGTTGGCCTCCCTCCTGATATTGACTGGGGCTGGTTTGCCGAATTCGATTCCGCTCCTGATTCATTTCACGGAACTGCTGTTGACTACCGTCCTGATATTGACCCGGCGTTTGCTGATGTTGGCGAAGACGGGTCCGCTCGCGATCCGTATCGCCGACACCACTTTGCCCCATGCCCATACCCTGACCTCCACCCATGCCCTGACCTTGCATGCGACCGCCGCCTCCCATACCTTTGGCTTGGGTATTCAGCGCCACGGCTGCCAGCAAGATAAAAACCAAACTCACTAATGACTTTTTCATGACCCTTTTCCTCATATAATTAACAAATGACTGGCGTCATTGATTATTTTTTGCTGTGTTTTAAAACCTGAATCTGATATGCCTCGTGACAGACCGCACAGGTGTTCAGAGCAGTACTGAGTTGCTGCAAGCTATGCTTGCTGTCTTTCCGGGTCTCCGCATCGGCGGCGATGCGGTCGAAATCCAGATGAATGGCCATACCCAGTTGCATAAAGGCCGGCGGCAATACATCGTGAAGATGATTTTCGGCCTTATGCCCCATGTTCATGCCCAAAGCACTCGCCTGGCCGGCGACCGCCGCCATATCGTCCACGGCTAACGCTGCAAGTATGGCTTGCGTGCCGGACAATAATGCTCGCATCTCACCTAACACGTGCGCCCGCTGAGCCGCGGTCAATTCGATAACCTGCCGCCCGTCGGCCGACTCCGCCCATGCGGCTCCATTTACGCCAGCCAGGGCTAACGCAAAGGTCAAGCCCGCCAGCGCGGATTTTTGCGGTTGGACGAACAATCCCGGTAAGATGCTGTTTTTCATAATTAAGCCCAATATATTAGATTACAATAATATACTAGCAAGAGAATGTTTCCAGCTGTTTTCCAAGCTGTAACAATTCGTTTCAAATTGTTACAGTCCGCCCGGTTTGCCCCGCCGCCCACAATAATTCCAAAAATTACAAGTCAATGAACAAACCTGTAGACAAACAACGCATACTCATCGTGGACGACGATAACGCTCTACGGGAATTGGTAACGGATTACCTGGGCATGAGCGGTTTTTTGGTCCATGCAGCCGGCGACGGCCAAGCCATGCGCGCCGTTTTAAACGAACACAGCGTGGACTTGGTGGTAATGGACCTGATGCTACCGGGAGAAGACGGCCTGACGTTACTGCGCTGGCTGCGCGAACAGCACGGACCGCCGGTAATTATCGTCTCAGCGCGCGGCGACGAAGTAGATCGGGTGGTGGGACTGGAAATGGGCGCGGACGATTATCTGGCCAAACCCTTCGGTCCGCGCGAACTGTTGGCCCGTATTCGTGCGGTTATGCGCCGTAGCGGCGAACAAGAGTCGGCCGCCGAGGAACAAGTCTTAACATTCGGCCCGTTTCGCCTGCATCTCAATAGCCATGTCATGAGCCGGGACGGTACCGAAGTACCGCTGACGTTTGGTGAATTTAATTTGTTAAGGGTGTTTCTGGAACATGCCAACCAAGTGCTATCGCGAGACCATTTGATCAGCTTGTTGAAAGGCTATGAAAGATCGCCGTTTGACCGCAGCATCGATGTGCGGGTGACCCGCTTGCGGCGCAAGATAGAACCGAAACCGGACAGCCCGATTTATCTGCGCACCGTATGGGGCGAAGGCTATCTGTTCACACCGAAGGGCGAGGATAACGGATGAGACGGCTGATTTCCCTGTTCCGCAGCACTGCAATGACGCTAGCTGTTGGACTGCTGATTTTCCAAATCGCCGCCGGAGCGGCCCTGTTTGCGAATCTGGTGCTGCCGCTGGCTCATCGTTCCGCCGACGATCTGGCTGATTTATTGATTCTGTCGGCACGGGTCTGGCATGGCCTGCCGGCCGACAAACGCCCGGCATTTGAAACGGAAATACGCACAAAATACGGACTATCCCTGCTGCAACCGCAAGCCGAACCAACGGATGAAATCGGCTGGTATCCCTACATTCGTTTTTTGCGTTCGGCGCTGATTGCCCGACTGCCCGGACAAACGCCCAGTGTGTCGGAAGACGATCACGAACAGTTTCGGGTGGCATTTTCCTGGGCGGGTCAACCGATGCAATTCGAATTTTCCAAAGAGCGTATCACCCCTCGCCCAAGCCTGGCTTTGGCTTGGGTCGTTCTATTCGGCATCCTGGCAACCCTGACCCTGGCCTGGCTGTTGGCGCGCCGGGTCACTGCGCCCGTGGCCCAACTGGCGGTGGCGGCGCGGCGCATTGCCAACGCCGGGCATGTGTCACCCTTACCTGAAACGGGCTGCGCCGAGTTTATCGAGTTGGCGAGGGTATTCAATGAAACAGCCCGTCAGTTACAGGCGCAACGCGAGAACCAAACCACCCTGCTGGCCGGCGTTTCCCACGATCTGCGCAGCCCGCTGGCGCGCATGAAGATGGCAGTCGGTTTACTCGCGGAACAAACTCCATCACCGCTGTTATTACGTATGGAGCGGGATATTGCGGAAATGGACAATTTGATTGGCGCGCAACTGGAACTGGCTCGCGCCCAGGAAGGCGAACCGGCCGAACCAGTCGATCTGGACGAATTGTTACAGGACGCGGTTGAAGCCGCGCAGGCGCAAGCCCCAGGCCGCGTGTATCTGCGCGCTAAAGGCGATAGTTGTCTGGCCGAGCTTGCCCCGGTAAGTCTGTGCCGCTGTATCGGCAACCTGCTGGAAAATGCCTTGCGTTACGGCGGCGAAGATAACATACAAGTCGTACGACGCTGTATCAAGGGTAGGATCTTTATCGGTGTCCGCGACCGCGGCCCGGGCATTCCGCCCCAACTAGCCGAGCAGGTGTTTCGACCTTTCTATCGACTGGAATCGTCCCGCAACCGCATCAGCGGCGGCAGCGGCCTGGGCTTGGCCATAACCCGGCAACTGGCGGAAACGCAGGGCTGGAAGATAGCGATTAAATCCCGCTGGCGCGGTGGTGCCAGCGTCTGGTTGCAAATATTTTAGCCATAAAGGCGAGGCTCTTTACACGATCGACCTCGATAGCAATAGCTTAAGGCTATAAACCTAACACTCTAAACTCGGAGCAAGGTACCGAGCGCTGCCAAACCCGCTCGAATTCTTCCTGCAATCGACGATTTTTTGCCGGTAAGTTTGGACTCCAGTGGCCTTCATAGCGGTTACCAAGTAAGCGAAACAAATAGCCGTCGTTATCATTGAGCAGAAATGCGGATAGATATTGCAAATCCTCGCTTTCCACCGGCGTACGGATCTGAAAATGGGAAGTCAATCTTTGTGCCAATTCCAAGACAGGGTGCGTTTGACCTCTGAGATTGGCGGGCTCCTGAATGATGATCCGCACCCCGCCGCCGCGATTGCGAAGAGCCAGTTGTTTAAGGGCTTCCACCATGTCATTCTGCCCGTAAAGGGAATATTCCAAATCCCGGCTGTAAATGTACAGTTGGCGCTGCGCGCTCTCGATGAGTTGCAGGCTGGCGTTTAAGGCGGACTCCAGGGTTTCCAACCGTAATGCCTCAACCGCGGCGGCTCTGGGCTTGGCCTTGGGACGCGCTGAGGTGTCCAGCGGCGGCAGCAATAAAACCATCGTTTGGTGGGGAATGCCCGCCTCCATAAAGGCTTCGCCTTCCGTGACGAAACCCAGCTTCCGGTAAAATCCCAGCGCGGAAATTTGCGCGTTTGCCGACACCCTTGACAGTCCCAGCGCGCGGGCTTTTTCAATTAACACACGCAGCAACGACTGACCAACCCGTTGCCGCCGCCAGTCTGGCAACACCGCCATACGGCCTATTTTACCGTCCGGCGACAATCTGCCCGTCGCTATGGGCCGGGACTGTTCATCACGGGCGATAAAATGATGGCAGTGGCTATCCAACTCGTCGAACTCGACTTCCTGCGGTATTTGTTGTTCAAGCACGAACACCTCGTGTCGCACATAATGCAGCGCTTCAAAATCAGCTGCATAGTTGGCGGGTTCTAGGTAATAGTTTGTGATATTCATAACTCAATACCATGATGATTAAATTAGAAGCGACGAACTTTATCGACCAACCCGCCAGCAGCCTAGCCTCGGTCATCCTTTCGGCTTACAGTAAAGCTTTTTCCAATCCAGAAATGATTGCCAGATAGCCGGGATTAGATCAATAAATCCGGTCGTAGCACCATAGTCGCAGCCAAAGCCAGCATCACTGCCCCGCTAATCAGCTTTAACCAGCGGCCGGATTGCTCGGTGAGTTTGTGGCTGCCAAGCGTAATGACGGCAATCGCCACCATCAGCGAGTCATCGGCGATGTAGGCGACAATATACAACAGCAGATAACCGTAATACTGCAGCATACTCAAACCCTGTTGACTGAGCACGGCGGTATAGATAGCCGGCAAGCCCGCGGTACAAAGTAATTCGATAAAGTTGACCAGTACCGCCAAAACCGTCACCGACAACAGCGAAGCCGCCAATGCTTCCGTCTGCAGTAATTGCCGCATGCGTGCATATAAACCGGGTTTGGCCGCTTCCGGTATGGAAAATGAAAGTCCTTGTTTGAAAGCGAAGTAATCTTTCACGTTGACGGCGCCGATCACAAACGCCAAACCCGCTAAAGTCCAGCGCACCGTGTTGGACATACCCATGATAAGAAACACATTTAACCAGGCGGCCATAAAGGCATAATACACAGCACCGCTGACAAACACGAAAGTACCCGCCACCAATGCCATGCGCCGCCGATTCTGCAGCCGGATCAACAACGACAATAGAAACAGCAACACCCACATCGCGCAGGGGTTAAAGCCATCCAGCAACCCCAGCGCCAGGGTAAACAGGGGTAAACCCAAACGTTCGACGCTGATTTCGCCGAACCGGCCGGCATTCACTTTTCGGCCGGCAGTTACCGCTTCGTCGATAAACGCCAGCAGCACCGCACCGCTGGTTTCGGCATCATTAAAACCCACCAGCACTTTGTCGTGCATCACAAAGGTGGGCACCCCCGGCGGCCATAGCCCGTGTTGCTGAGACAATGTAATCAGCTCGATACGGGCGCTAGGATCTTGATCCAGGGATCGATAGACAATTTTGAGATGGGGACGTTGTTCGACAACCCGAGGCAGAAATTTTTTGGCTTCCGCGCAATGCGGGCACCCTTCGCGGACATAAACCCGCAAAACGCCTGGCGCGGCCGAATCGACAGCCTCCGCGTTAACAGGCGGCAACAGGGCAAATAACAATCCCAAAACACAGTAAAGCCATCGGTTGCGCCCCATCCTGATTAACCGCAGTACCGATATCAACATAGGCCGCAACCTTACCTGCTTGCTAAGTTCGTCCCAACAGCGCCAGCATTTCCTCGCGCTGAATCACTTCTTTTTCCTGCAACAGTCCGGCCAGTTGTTCAAGTTGCCGGCGTTTAGCCGTCAAAATATCTTGGGCACGTGTTTGGGCTTGTTCTACCAGTGCTTTAATTTCGGCATCGACGATACGAGCAGTTTCTTCGCTGTAATTGCGCTGCTCGGACACATCGCCGCTCAAAAATTGCAATTGTTGGCGCTGGCCGTAAATCAGCGGCCCGAGTTTCTCACTCATACCCAGATAACAAACCATGTTACGGGCGATTTCGCTGGCTTTTTCCAGATCGTTTTGCGCGCCGGTGGAGACGCTGTCCAAAGCCAATTGCTCCGCCACCCGACCGCCTAACAGAATCGCCAACTGATCCTTCAGCTCTGCTTCGGTAGATAGATATTTTTCCTCCACCGGTAATTGCAGCGTAAATCCTAACGCAGACACGCCGCGCGGAATGATGGAGATTTTGTGCACCGGTTGGCCGGTCGGAACCGTCTCCGCTACCAGTGCGTGACCCGCTTCATGAAAAGCCACCCGCCGTTTTTCGTCGGGCCCCAGCACACGATTTTTCTTCTCGGGGCCGGCCATGACTCTGTCGATAGCCGCTTCGAAATCGGCCATGTTCACACTATCGCGTCCACTGCGCGCCGCCAGGATGGCCGCCTCGTTGGCAATATTGGACAAATCGGCACCGACGAAACCCGGGGTACGTTTGGCGACGGTTTCCAAGTCGACATTTTTATCCAATTGCATCGCTTTGCTATGCAGTTTTAGTATGGCGATCCGGTCGGCCAAATCGGGCTTATCGACCACAATTTGCCTGTCGAATCGACCGGCCCGCAGCAAGGCTTTATCCAATATTTCCGGCCGATTGGTGGCAGCCATCACCACCACACCGGCAGTTGGATCGAAACCGTCCATTTCGGTCAGCAATTGATTGAGGGTTTGCTCGCGCTCGTCATTACCGCCCATGATAGCCGGCCCGCCGCGCGAGCGGCCGATGGCATCCAGTTCGTCGATAAAAATGATACAGGGGGCTTTTTGTCTGGCCTGTTCGAACAAGTCCCGCACCCGCGCCGCGCCGATACCGACAAACAACTCGATGAATTCAGACGCGCTGATATTGAAAAATGGCACCCCGGCTTCGCCGGAAACGGCTCGCGCCAGCAAGGTTTTACCGGTACCCGGCGAACCGACCAGCAACACGCCTTTCGGCATGCGGCCGCCCAGTTTTTGCAGTTTTTCGGGGGATTTTAAAAACTCGATGGTTTCCTTGAGTTCCTGTTTGGCGCTTTCCGCTCCCGCCACATCGTCAAAGGTAATTTTGCTGGCTTCCTGCTGAATTTTGATTTTGTTGCCCAAATTCAAAAACGAACGCCCTGCACCACCGGTCATGCGCGGCAACAGCCACATCCAGATGCCGGCAAAAATGGCGATGGGGATGATCCAGTTGAACAAGATATTACTGAGCCAGTTATCGCCGCTTCTGACCACGTATTCGACTTTATGCGCCTGCAGGTTTTTGGTCAGCGACTCATCCCACAACGGAATGGTGAAAAAATGGCTGCCGATTTTTTTATCTTCTACTTTTAACGTGCCGTTGATGAAGCGCTGGGTCACAACCGCCTTATCGATTTTGTTGTCGTTTACCAGTGTCAGGAATTGGCTGTAGGGAATCTCTTCACCCAAGGGTTTTTCGCCGCCGGCCAACATGGACAACAAAACAATCCCCAGCACCGCATACAGGAAAAACCGGGATGGTTTGGTTGGCGGTGAGTCCGGACTATTGGACTTACTATCGGTCTGTTGCGGCGACTTAAACAACGATCTGAAGACCTTTTCCAGCCAGCCCCAGGCCAGACATAGCCAATCAAATAAAGTTTTGAATATTTCGGTCAGTTTTTGCTTGTCTAGCATGACGCCCCACTCCCGACTCAATCATTAAACGCTTAACTTAAGCGACTCCCGCAGCCCGATTTTGATTGCTAATCCTGAGACAATTGCCGATACGCCCCACTGTAATATAACAACGGCTCGCCGTCCCGGCAGACCACTTTTTGTACTGCGCCGATCACAATCCAATGCGTCCCGGCCAACACCTGATCGACCACTTTACATTCCAGGCTAGCCAGCGACTCAGTCAATAACGGCGCGCCGTGTTCGCCGGACTCCCATGCCACGTTGGCAAAACGTTCTTCCTGAGTACCGCCGCCAGCGAATTGATTGGAAACATCTTGCTGCTCCGTTCCCAGTATGTTTACTGCAAACTGCTTTTGTTCCAGCACCACTGCGCCGGTGTCGGTATTTTGATTCAGGCACACTAAAATTTGCGGCGGATCAACGGACACACTGCTAAAAGAAGTGGCCGTCATCCCTTTAAGACCTTGTTGCTCGGATTGCGCGGTCACCACGGTAACGCCACTTGCCCATAGTTTCAGGGCATTTTTAAATTGACTTGCATCAACACTCATAAATTTCTCTTAGATTACTATTACCGAACTAGGGTTTTAACAGTTTTTTCAAATCATAGTGATAAATAAACCCCGGCAGGGCAAATACCACGAACAGACAGAGGGTAGCGACATAGAATTCCCACTGCTGACCATGTACCCCCCCGGTGAGTTTATTTTCCAACGCCATGGCCAGCAACCCGACCACCCCATAACATACCCACCATTCCAGCCAGCGCCAGCATGCGGTTTTATTCAGCTTGATCAGCAATAAAAAGCGCTCGCTTAGCCAGGGCAAATTGGCGGCGGCAAATGCCATGGCCAACAATACCCCGTAAACATGACTGTGAGCCATTAATTTTTTGGCCGCATGTGTGGGAACAGCAACACGTCGCGAATACTCGGCGCGTTGGTAAACAACATCACCAAACGATCGATACCGATGCCTTCGCCGGCAGTCGGCGGCATGCCGTGCTCCAGTGCCGTGATGTAATCGGCGTCGAAATGCATGGCTTCATTATCGCCCGCTTCTTTTTCCTGCACTTGTTTCTGGAATCGTTCGGCCTGATCCTCGGCGTCGTTCAGCTCGGTAAAACCGTTGGCAATTTCACGGCCGCCGACGAAAAACTCGAACCGGTCGGTGACATGCGGGTCGTCATCGTTACGACGGGCCAACGGCGACACTTCCACCGGATAAGCGGTAATAAAAGTCGGATTCATCAAGCGGTGTTCGACGGTTTTCTCGAAAATTTCGATCTGGATCTTGCCCAAACCGTAACTATCCTTAAGCGGAATTTTCAAATTTTCCGCCACTTTTGCCGCCGCTTCGCGGCTTTGCAGATTTTCCGCACTCAAATCCGGATTGAAATGCAGAATCGACTCCAGCACGGTCATCCGTACAAAAGGTTTACCGAAATCGTAATGCTCGCCCTGATATTCAATGATGGCTTGCCCGACGACATCTTCGGCGATACCGCGCAACATGGCTTCGGTCAAATCCATCAAATCACCGTATTCCGCGTAGGCCTGATAGAACTCCAGCATGGTGAATTCAGGGTTATGCCGGGTCGACAACCCTTCGTTGCGGAAATTACGATTAATCTCGAACACCCGCTCGAAACCGCCTACCACCAATCGTTTCAGATACAACTCCGGCGCGATACGCAGATACAAATCCATGTCCAGCGCATTATGAAAGGTTGTAAAAGGCCGCGCTGTGGCGCCGCCGGGAATCACCTGCATCATCGGGGTTTCTACTTCCAGAAAATCGCGCTGGCTTAAAAAATCCCGGATGTAATTGACGATTTTGGAACGCATCAGGAAGGTTTTGCGCGCCTCGACGCTCATGATCAAATCCAGATAACGCTGGCGGTATTTGATCTCCTGATCGGCGATGCCGTGAAATTTTTCCGGCAGCGGCCGCAGCGCCTTGGTCAGCAAACGCATTATGTCGACCTTGACGCTCAACTCACCCGTTTTGGTTTTGAACAACACGCCCTCGGCACCAACGATATCGCCGATATCCCATTTTTTGAACTGATCGTTGTAGACGCCTTCCGGTAAATTGTCGCGAGCCACATAGACCTGAATCTGCCCGGACATATCCTGCAAATGGCAAAAACTGGCCTTACCCATGATACGCCGGGTCATCATCCGACCGGCGATTTTGACCCGAATCGGTTCGGCTAATAATTCGTCTTCCGGTTTTTCGCCGTATTCGGCTATTAGTTCTCCGGCCACCACGTTGCGGCGAAAATCGGTCGGAAACGCGATACCCTCTTCGCGGATGGCGTTAAGTTTTTCGCGGCGCTGCCTAATCTGTTCTTGTTCGTCTTGTTCGAGTTCTGACATGATATTAATAAAAGGATATTTCTGATTTAAGTTGCTTCGTCAACCAACAAACCAACAACGGTATTGAATAAATTAATCCGTCTACAGCTGTTACAAGCCGCTCTTCAAGCTGGCCTCGATAAACTGGTCCAGCGCCCCATCCAATACCGCTTGGGTATTACCGGTTTCGACGTTGGTACGCAAGTCCTTGATGCGGGATTGATCCAACACGTAAGAACGAATCTGGCTGCCCCAGCCTATATCGGATTTTGAATCTTCCACGGCCTGCTGGCTTTCGCTGCGCTTCAACATTTCCATCTCGTAGAGCTTGGCTTTCAACTGTTTCATCGCAGTGTCTTTGTTCTTATGCTGCGAGCGATCGTTTTGGCACTGCGTAACGATACCGCTGGGATTATGGGTAATCCGCACCGCCGACTCGGTTCTGTTGACGTGCTGACCACCGGCTCCGCTGGCCCGATACACGTCGATACGTAGATCGGCCGGATTAATTTCGATTTCTATATCGTCGTCGATTTCCGGCGACACAAACACCGAGGCAAACGAGGTATGCCGACGGTTGCCGGAATCGAATGGCGATTTGCGCACCAAGCGGTGGACGCCGGTTTCGGTACGCAACCAGCCAAAAGCATACGGACCTTCAAATTTAATCGTCGCGCTTTTAATGCCCGCCACATCACCGGGCGATTCTTCGATCAACTCGGTTTTAAATCCTTTGGCTTCACCCCAGCGCAAATACATACGTTCTATCATCGAGGCCCAATCCTGGGCTTCGGTACCGCCGGAACCGGATTGAATATCCAAAAAGGCATTGTTGACGTCCATTTCGCCGCTAAACATGCGTTGAAATTCCAGGCCGGCGACCTGTTTTTCGTACTGTTCCAAATCGGCAGCCACGGTATCGACGGTATCTTCGTCGTTTTCTTCCACCGCCATCAGCAGCAATTCTTCGGCGTCGTTGAGCCCCTGCTCCAAGTCCTTGATGGTCAAGACGATATCTTCCAGCATGGCCCGTTCCTTGCCCATTGCCTGCGCCTGTTCCGGTTTGTTCCAGATGGCCGGATCTTCCAATTCGCGCAGCACTTCCACCAACCGTTCGCTTTTGCTGTCGAAATCCAGATAGATTTTCAGCCCGGCGCTACGTTCGCGTAAATCGGCTATTTTGTATTTAATGGGATTAATTTCTTGCATGCACTCTCAAAACCCAAGCAAAACACCGGGCTTACCCGGCGACTAGAAAAAGCCTGTAATTATAAACGATTACGCGACCGACTTGCTCGGGTGGTTTTTCAACGACCGGATAATGCAAGCAATACCGCCCACTATAAACGGAATGCTGAGCAGCTGACCCGCAGTCAAGGCCAGACCGGTGTCATACATGGCTTGCTCGGTTTTAAAATATTCCAACAGAAAACGCACACTAAACATCATGATAAGAAAACTGCCAAACACAAAGCCTGGCTTGTCAGCTTGTTTTTTGTAGATCTGCAAACAGATACCGTACACCACTAAATAAGCGAAAGCTTCGTAAAGCTGCACCGGATGACGCGGTAGCGGGTCGACCCGGGCGAAAATAATGCCCCAAGGCTCTTGAGTCGGCAAACCCAGAATTTCCGAATTGAAAAAATTCCCAATCCTGATTAAAGCGCCGGCCAAAGCTGTCGGAATAGTCACCCTATCCAGCAGCCAGAAATAACTATCGCCAAATCGACGCCTATATAAATACAAAGCGGTCAGTATGCCTATTGCCGCTCCATGACTCGCCAAACCACCTTCCCAAATCGCCAGAATCTTTAAGGGATGCGACAAATAATAGGCTGGATCGTAGAACAAGACATGTCCCAACCTTGCTCCCACAATGGTAGCGACCACCATATACCAGAGCAAGGTATCCAGTTCTTCGACATTTTTACTCTCGCGCTGATAAATCCATTGCATGGTCAAAAAACTGCCCACAAACCCTGTGGCAAACATAAGGCCGTACCAGCGAATTTTTATAACGCCAAAGTCGAGAAGAATGGGGTCGATATTCCAGATGATATGTTGCATGAATAGATAGGCTAGTTAATAAAAAAGAATTTAATACTGATTGTAACCTCGCATACCACGTTATGCAGCCAAACGATGCAATCTATCCACCCAGCAACGCCCCCTTGTCAATCAGTAACGGCATCGATACTGACATTTTTTGAAACGCCTTAAGCGATATAAAATCCCACGCCGGTCGACGCGCGGACTCTGGTTATTTTTGTGTTCCATTAAACCCAAATACCGATAGCTGGCATTGACCCCCAGCACAAACGTGCCGATTAAGATACGTCGATTGATTAAAAAATAACGCTAGCAATCATGACTTTTGCCCTATCGGTTTAAAAAACCCGCCGCACTCAATCCACGGACCTAAAAACATCGGCCATGACCGAATCTGTAGCCGTACGGGTAAATTCCAGCGACTGCTGTCAAACTAAATGGGCCGCAATTATAATTATCCGCATAATCGCTTTCGGACTCGTTCGGCCAAAGATAAAACTTCTGAATCTTAACTACTGGGTAAACATACGGTTTTTCACCAATATCTCTGGTTACCAAAGAATCCATCAAACCGTAGGCGGTCATCATGCGCCCACGGGCATAGATGACCGGATCAACAAATCCATTCACCTTAGCTAGAAACCGGCCATGGGTAACATCGCCGTAGACAGGCTTTCCTGAACTGTCGACTTTCTGAGCCAATATTTCTATTTCCGTATCGTTCGCGTAATTGGTGACCGCCAAAATAGTACCCCCCCAACGCACGGGTTTGTCTTTATGGGCACTAGTTTGAGCAACCGCCTCCGAAAGCGTCAGATTTGGCATAGGCGCTTGACTGATATCTTGAGGAACACTGCCAGCACAACCGAATAAAAAAAATCCAGGGATTAGAAACCAACAGATTTTCATAATTTAACCCTCCTAAGGCGCCTTATGCTGTTGAAGAAATGATACACACCATCTTTGCGCCATTAAAAGACAGACATCTGGTTTGCTATAAAAATTCAAAGCAACGTATATATTCAACAGCTGCCACCTTGCCAGGCTACGCTGTTGCCGGTCTAGATAGCCCTCGACCATCTATAGCCGTCATTTTCCCGTATTCGCATTCGGGTGCTAAATACAAATATTGATGTCGAGAAAGCGATATACGAACCACTGTAAGCATTGACGACATCATGTACCAAAAAGCCCTGGGACTGGCCGACCCTGACATGCACAAGGCCGAAATTTTCCGGGAAGCGATGAAAACCTTTTTCGGATTCAGGCCGCTAAACAGTTAGCCGCCTTGTGCGAAACGCTGCCGGAGTTGGTCGATATTCCCCAAGAACGCGGCCAAACCGTCCAGTCCGCATGATATTACTCGACACCTCGGCTTGGTTAATTACTTCAAAGATCATAACGAAGACTCGGTTCGGTGACTACTTTCCGATTCGGCGTTGATTCACCCGCTGGGCATTAGAGAATTGACCTGCGGTACGCCGCCCACGCACCCTGAGCAACCAGGTAGGTTGGGCTAGGCGTTAGCCGTAACCCAACAGGTTGGCTTTCGACTGTCGGGTTACGCCCTGTTCGAGCGAATCCAATCTGAGGACTGGCTGTTGCTTGCCTCGGTTTTGATCACGCCCGGCGCAACGCTGTGGACGTTGGACAAGCGCGTGGCGAGATTGGCCGAGCGCTTTGGTGTGGCTTATCATGCATCGCCGACCGCGAAATGAAATAAACAAATTCGCAGGTTGAGCAGATTTGCCCACCATGCGGCCGTTAAATCCGCGTAAGCACGAAATTTCTGCCCACGCTACGCGACTTTGAACATGCGTCCGATTACGTTTCACCAATCGGACCTACGGCCCTGATTTTTTCGAAACCGTTTCTAATGTGACGCTGGAGGCATTGGCGTGCGGTGCATGTTTATAGCACAATGCCGTGAGTCATTTTTTGATACAGTACATCATCAGAATTGATGCCGAGAAAAAACTATGAGAACCACTGTAACCATAGACGATGCGTTGTACCAAAAAGCCCTGGAAATGGCCGATCCGGACATGGATAAAACCGAAATCTTCCGGGAGGCGATGAAAACCTTTGTGCGCATTCAGGCAGCCAAACGTTTGGCCGCATTGGGCGGAACCCTGCCGGATATGGCCGAATTCCTCGAGAACGCGGCCAAACCGAACCGTCTGCATGATATTGGTCGACACCTCGGTTTGGGTTGACCATTTCAAAATTCGTAACGAAGACTTGGTGCGCTTGCTTGTTTCCGATTCGGCGTTGATTATTGCAAGTTTGGCCTGCGGTACGCCGCCCGCACCCTGAACAACCTCAACCAATTAACCATCTGCAATCAAGCAGTTTTGCATGAAGTGGAAGAATTTATCGAGCGGGAAGCACTGTATGGCTTAGGTTGCGGACTGATTGATTTGCAGTTGCTGGCCTCGGTTTTGATCACACCCGGCGCAACGCTGTGGACGATGGACAAGCCCTTGGCGAAACTAGCCGAGCGCTTTGGTGTGGCTTATCAAGCATCGCCGACCGCGAATTGAAACAACGGATTCGTAGGGTGAGCAAATTTGCCCACCATGCGGCCGTTAATTCCGTGAGGACACGAAAGTCGTCCCCACCTTACTATTTCTTCATTTTCATTTCTTGATTTCTTTTTAACGCTTTAACTACAGGTACATCATTTATATTTTCAGGAATAATTGGGTCATCATTTGATTGCAGAACGACTAAATCTTCATCGTTGTCACCAATTTGCCAAGCTGGCTTTACAATCAGCAGTTTTTTAAAAAGTAACATATCACGTATTATTTTTGGCTCAGGTTGACCGTCTTGAAAAATGGCTGGTAAAAAACAATAAACTCCATATTTTTTATAAGCGTCGAGAAACATATTCAAATTCTTGTCGTTCTCTGGCGTCATCGTCTGTATGCGAGAAACCATCACCATTTGTTCTTGCACTCCAATTTTTCTGTAGGCATTTGCATTTGTACCAAGGTGAATTCGGTAATGTGCGGGATTATTTTTATCAACACCAGTAACAATACAAACTCTAAGCGCATCTTTTTCGTCTTTATTACCTAATCGTTCTCGCCATCCCTTAAAAATACTCCTTGCTCCCTCCTCGTTTTTAAACATCAATCCTATGCAGGGAGGAAATTGTCCATCAGGGTAAACTATAAAAAACATACCACTCCATTGAGCCTTATCCCAAACAGGTATATCAATTAGAGACAGGATTCTTCTTTCGTTGTGTTTTAAGTTTTCTGCATTAACAATGTGTTCTGGTGGTTCGCCTTCCCCAGGTTTCAGCGGTTCGTTTGCTTGCTCCACTTTTTTCTTGGGTCTCCATTGGCTTTTGCGCTTTAGCTCATACACTTCCCCTTCAATTGAATTGGATACTTCGCGAAGGCTAGTCCAATCCAAATTGCCGCAGATGTTTTGGCTTAAGGTAATGACATCAGAAAATAGCAGAGCTCGGCTAAAAACATTTTCGTCCTCAGCAAGTTTTTTAAAATGGTTGTCCTTGTCATCGTAGATCGCAATTTTTGGAAGAAGATCAACAATCAAATCCCCTATTAGGTATCTAAACCTTTTGACTTCATCCGCAGAACTAAGTGCAAAGTTTTTATTGTGGACGACTTCTAATTCGTATTGTTTACTGGTTTTTATCAGCTCTATCCCCAAGGCTTCTTTTAAATTTCCATCAATTCTAATAGACACCTTTGCAATCTGCTTATAGGGCATGATGCCACCCATTAAACTGGTTGCTAAAAAAGCTTCTAAAGCACCCAAAATTGACTCTGCTAACCAAATTGAAATTTGGTTAGCATCTACATGAAAGATTAAGTTAATTCCTAATACATCACTCTTCAATTCTATAGTTTTGCCTAAACATAATTCAGGCACGTCAGGCAAATCATCACTTGCTGGCTGTGCGCAAACAAGCTCATAGAACTCTTCGATTTTTTCGATACTATCTTCATTGTCAAACCAGACATCTTCTCTCAATTTGTCAATGTGACCCAGTGCAAATAACAGCGTTCCTTCAGAGCAGACCAGATTTAATTGATCTAGCAGGTGAGGTATTTTATTTATCTCTTTTAACTGTTGAGTATTTAAATGCAAGATTAGTATTGAGAATACCGCATCGACGTGTTGAATAAATTCCCAATATTTTGTCTGACCTTCCTCATTAAGTTGTAAATGATTAGCAATGAAGTTTGTTAGATTCAGAACAAAAAATATGTGTGGAACTCGCCCTAATCTGATCTCTATCCAGGTAAGCTGCTGTGCCGCAAGAAGCGCTCTTGAATGCAAAAACCCCGAACCGTCAAATTCGGTAATGCAAATCGATAAAGCAGCAAGTAAACTTGATCTGGCAGCCCAACTTAAGCCAGCAGCATCATAAGCTCCCCCGCAAGCAATTAAACATTCGATTAATTCATGTTGATATTCTTTCTTTGCGAGTTTTTCTTGTGCGCGACCAAAGAGTATAATTGCGTCATAAATTTTCCCACTTTTTAATTTTTGAATACCCCTATTCGTTATAACTGCACCAACATCAGCTTCGCCTGTTCTTTCTTGCTGGATAGATACAACAGTATCAAATAGATTTTCATAGTCTTCATTATCAAAAAACAAATCTCCTAATTCAAAGATAACGCTTTTATAGGAATCAAAAGGATATTGCCCAAGTCCTCGCGAACGTTCAAATATGGTTACAAATTCAGCAAAAATACCTTTAAAGTCTTTTTGTTCTGAATTATTACTGAGTGCTCCTCTAAGCTTATGAAAGCAAAGCATAGTCTGAGCATGCAACGCATTATTTGGACGAGCGTCATCATTTGACAACTCTTCCAATTTACTTTTTAGCGCATTAGCTCTTTCCAAAAGTTTAGTCTTTTCATTTGTAGCAACATCTCCAAACGCTAGTGACCCAAAAATTGAATTCCAGAGATTGCTCACCAGCTCTACATCATCAGCATAGCGGCTTGATAATCCAAGTTCTTCAACTCTGCTGTAAAGACGGGACAGCTCTTTGATATCATCATATACATAACAAGCAACCCATGCATGACGGTAGTTAACTCTTAAAATTTGCCTTTTATCACTAACATTTTCGGCAACTCGTAAAGCAGCCGAAAATCGCCCATCTACCTCATGTCGATCACGCTCCAGTTCACTGGCAAGAACTGCTGCACTAAGAATGTCTTCAGCAAGTTGATAGGGAATTCCTAAATAGCGTTCAGGATCGTTTATTTGGTTATCTAATTCTTTTAATTCGACTTCTTTCTTCGCGTCATGAGGCCCAGTTTTTCTGCGGGGAGTTAAGCCAAGACTATCAATAGATAAAGTTTGAGCGGCGATTTCAATTCGACTATGATTTATAACTCGATCTACAATCCAGCTACGGTCTAAAATTCGAACAGTTATACCAAAATCATTTTTTAGTTTATCTTCAACTTCCGCCCTTTTTTTATCACTTACGAACTGATTTGTGATGAAATATATTAATGAGTAACCACGCTCCGTCTCGGTAATCTTTTTTACATCACTGTTGACTTTTCCCCTCCATTCCTTTTTGGCACTCATTGCAAACGCCCAACGATCTTTTGACCCAGCATCACCTTGATACCAACGCAAGGAAATTTCTTCAGCAACGGGATATGTTTCAGAATCTACTTTGCTATCTCCGCCTCCAGTAGGGCCAGTTTGAGGTAACAGATTTGGACAGAGCTCTTTTTCAGCTAATCGTCTTGCAAAATATTCAAATTCTTTTTCCTGGCTTCGATTTGTTAGCGTTTCAAGATGATATTCCAATATATCCCGAGTGATTTGTGGTTCTTCTGTAATAATGGAATCCGAATAGCGTTCAGGCCTTCTCGCACGAAGATAATCAGATGGTTTATAAGTTATTGTCATTTAATCACCCGCGTTTTAATAAGGCCATGTTTTGTGTGCAAAAAAGATAACTAGGACAACCGGATTCAGTTAAACAAGTTCAGCAAGCTACAAACTCTATTATTTACAAAAATAATCAATACGCCTGTACCCCAAATTTCAACAACAACCTCGGCAAAATATCGTCCAGATTCAACACGTCTTTGTCGGTCAATTCAATCAGATTGAAATTATATTTCTGATAAATCGCGAGTTTTTCCTGTTTTCGGGCTTGGTATTTGGCGTCGTTTTCGTAGCCCCAGAATTCGATATAGACCTTGCCGGTAGGGATGTAAAAGTCGCAGTACATTTCTTCTTCAATCGGCAGTTTGCGTTCGTAGGCGTGGACGATTTCTGCCATGTACAGCCAGTTGTCGATCAGCATTTCCGCCTTCGAACGGACGAAGTGGCCGTCGGTGCTGCGATGAGTGGCTTCGAACTTGTGGCGGAAGCTGTCCATTTTATCGGCGTCGGTTTTGGGTTTGTCGACGCCCTTGATGTTGTCGATGCTGTCTTTCAGCGCGCGAATGCGGGTGATTTTTTCCGGCCAGCGCACGTAAGGAATACCCGAACGGCTGTCTTCGCCTTGCTCGGCACCCATGGCCAAACCTTGCTCGGTGGCCAACCAGCCCTTCAAGCCTTTTTTGATCCAGCCCAGTTCCGACAGGATGTAATTCATTTTGTTGGCGGAGAGTTCGAAATTCTGACCCAGTACGGTGGCAGTCAGCAGTTTAGCCGCTTCCGGTTTGGCAGCGGCGGTTGGCAATTGAAAACACTCCGGCCAGGCGACGTACTGACCGTATTTGCCGGTCAGATAGACACCGCCGGCGGCAGTGCCTGCATCGGTCAATTGCCATTTGTCATCCTGTTTTACAATCAGTCCCAAAGCCGTCAATTGCCCGAACATCTGCTCTTGAGACACGCCGCGCAGTTTGGCCAGTTGGGTGGTAGATAGGCGTTTTTCCTCACTCATTGCTGTAACTCTATTGTTAGACCGCACACAGTGTAGACCATTGTCGGTGAGTTATTTAGTCCGGTTTAACCGATTTCTTGGCCTTCGCTACCTGCAAATCAATAGTTTGCTCGGTGTGGGAGCAGGAAAACGCTGCATTTTTGCGGTAATGCGAGCAGCCCCAGAATTGGCCATGTGGGCCTTTGCGCAACACCATGGCGCCTTGGCAACGGGGGCAGATCGGTTCGACGAAGTCGCAACGGCGATTTTCACAAACACGAAAGCGGCCATGAGTTTTCAAACCGCCGCCGCACCACTGGCAAGCCCGCTGCGTGTGATTACAAAGTGGATATTGGTTGCAGCCGAAAAAGCTGCCGTACTGGCTATCTCGGGGTACCATCCAGCCGGTTTTACAGACCGGACAGGGAATATCGGCCAGCTGCTCTTGAAAGCCGGGCCCGCTAAATTCGTCGATGCTGACGGCATAATCGCCGTCGACTAATTCCCTGACGAATGGCGACGGCTTAAGGCCGTTGCTGACTAAATACACATGATGCCGCGCCCGCGTCAGCGCCACGTAGAACAGGCGACGTTCTTCGGCGTGCGCGAAGGCCTCGGCTTGAGGCAGCAATAATTCCAGCAAGGGATGAGTAGCTTTTTCCGACGGAAAGCCATGTGCGCCCTTCTCCAAGCTGAACACGATCACGTAATCGGCTTCCTTGCCTTTTGATGCATGCACACTCATGAATTGCAGTGACAATTGCGGATAACGGCGCTTTAAGGCGGCGACATCGGGCCGTTTGAAGTTGAAGCGCGCTAACAGCAAGACACTGGCGGATGACTCGGCTTTGCCCGCGATGGCATCGAGCGCCGCCTGTATGCCGGTTAAATCCTGATTGGTATTGATTAGGGATACGGCAGGCTGTTCGACAAGCCGTAAGCTGCGGATTTGTTTTTCGATCTGGCTGGGGTTTTGGGTGATGAAGCGCGACGCCACTTCGCCGATTTTATTATTAAAGCGAAAGGTTTGATCCAGCACACTGGTCGCCGTGTCGCCAAAGTAAGCTTGAAAGTCTTTGGTCAGCGCGACATCGCTGCCGGTAAAACGGTAGATGGATTGCCAGTCGTCGCCAACGCCGAATAAGCTGGCTTCCGGTTGCTGCGCCATTAAGGCTTGGAGCAAGCGTGCCCGGCTGGCGGAAATATCCTGAAACTCGTCCACCAACAAATATCGGTAAGGCGATGGAAAACGGCCGGATTCGACATAGTCGATGGCGCGACCAATCATGTCGTCAAAATCGATGGTGGCGTTGTCGCGTAACTGTTGCTGGTAGGCTTGGTAGATGGGCTCGAATAAATACGCGGCAGCACGCATGCGTTCGCGGTCTTCGTGCTTGTCGGCCTTCTCGACCAGTTGTTTGATGCCGAGGTAGGCGGCTTTGAACAAGCCGAGGATTTGCGCCATCAGTTTGCTGAATTCCGATACCCGGCCCAATTGATTGAGCTGGCTTAATAACTCATTTTGCGGCAAGGGTTTGAACTGAACCCCGGCAGCCAGTAATTTTTCGCTGAGTACCTCGGTCAGTCGCCCTTGTTGTTTCATTTCGATCAGCGTGGTTTGATATTTTGCGTGTAACTCGCGTTTCCAGGCCATGCCGGCCAGGTAGCTTGGTTGATCGATAAAAGGCGGCGTTTGATCATGCTGGTTAACGGCAAAATGTTCGATGTAAATACCGTACGCCGGTAGAAAGAAATCGGGTTGGTAGACGCGGTAGTCCGGGCCGGAGGTATTGACCTGGTAATTGGCCTCGTATTGATAGGCGACCCCTTGCCGATACAAGAAATTGGCGATCTCGCATTCTTCGTAGCTTTTAACCAGTTCGCCTTGCAAGGTGCGAATATCATTTTCGAGGATGTAAGCGTTGTAGGCACCCAAACTTTTGAAATTGAATTGGCTTTTGTAGGGATAGGCAAAACGCAGAAAATACGTCAGCAGCCGCGAGCGATAGCGTTCATCTTCCAGCAGGCTTTGAATTTGGTTATCGACAAACGCAGCACGCAGGGCTTCGTCTTCCGCCATTTTGTCGATGGCCGGCACGGTACCTTCAACCTGACTAATGATGCGTAAACCCAAACTATGAAAGGTTTTTACCGTCAGGTTTTGAATGCCTAACTTTGTCTGCATGCGCTCGTCCATTTCTTCCGCCGCCTTTCGGGCGTAGGCCAACATCAAGATTTGTTCGGGTTTTGCCAGGCCGGCTTTGATCAAATAACCGGCGCGGCCGATCATGGTACTGGTCTTGCCGGTACCTGCGCCGGCCAGCACCAGATTGTGCTGTTCGTCTATGATGCAGGCGTTACGTTGCGCTGCGGTTAGCGGATTGGTTTCGACCTGATCAAAAAAATCCCTGAACTGCCGGGCTTGTTGAGCGATAAACCCTTGATTCAACTTGGCAACCTGCTGGTGCGTATTGTCCAGTAGAGGACGAATATTCAGGTAATCCTGATGAAGTTCGGCTGGCAAATGCTGCAGACAATCCTGTCGTTTGAGTCCCGCCGCCAACCACAAATGATTATCGCACCAATGTTCGACTATGGAGCGACGAATGTAACGGCTGCTAGAAAACAGCCATCTGGCGTCTTGAGAAGCTTGGATTAATGCAGGGATAAACTGCCGATAAAAGCGCTGGATATGTTGCTTAATATGGCGCTTCAGCGACCTCTGTAACAATGCCGATTGAGCTTTATCGACACCGCCGAAGCGTAATGTCCGGCCGTCTGTTTGGGTCAAAAGCAAGGTATCCCAAAACCAACCGGATTCAAGGCCTATGCCTAACTGAATACTCAATATATGCATGCCGTACCTCTTCTGGCGCCCATCTCTAAACACTAACGTTTCTTGCTCAAGAGTAAAACTATGAAAACGTCCATCTTTCGCAAACCACCTAGCCCAGTGACTTAGTTGATAGAGAGATAAAGGTGCAGGCGTAGGATTGAGCATATTTCCTTAAAATATAATCCGGGGTAAGACCAACATATGGTTTATTAAGCTACTTAAATAGCAAACAACGGAGGAAATTAACGGCAGGGAGCATTCATTTACCTGTATGCTACTATTTTAGTCGTTCATCATTGGACAATAAAAAACCCGCCAAGCTTTTCAGCTTGCGGGTTATTACCGGACTATTCAAGCCCTGAATTGGTACCGATGGGCGGACTTGAACCGCCACGACTTGCGTCACCACCCCCTCAAGATGGCGTGTCTACCAATTTCACCACATCGGCTTAATCGTCATTTATTCCGCTGGTGTTACTTCTTTAATTGCAGGCGCTTCGGGCAGTGTTGCCACGGGCACTGAGTCAGCTGCTTTATTTTGCGATAACGGCACGTCGGAGGTCACTTCTTCAACCGCCGGCACATCCATAATGTCGGATTTCTTACCATGATAACCACTCAAAAAAGCCAAGCCCAAACTGGTCACGAAAAACAAGCTGGCAAAAATTGCGGTAGTTCTGGACAGGAAAGAAGCCGAGCCCTGAGCCCCGAAAACCGAACCGGAAGCACCGCTTCCGAAAGCAGCACCGGCGTCAGCGCCTTTACCCTGCTGCATCAGAACCAGACCAATAATCCCAATTCCTAACAGGATGTGTACAACAATGATAATTTGATACAGCATATTAATCCTAAAGCAAAAATACTAAACTGAATGACAAATCTGCAAGAAACCTTTTGCATCCAGCGAAGCGCCGCCTACTAGGCCACCATCGATATCCGGCATGGCAAACAAGCCTTTAGCGTTGTCTGGTTTAACGCTACCGCCGTACAAAATCTGTACTTTTCCGGCAATAGCAGGGTTTCTATCCGCAATGCGTCGACGGATATATTGATGAACTTCTTGCGCTTGTTCGTCACTGGCTGTTTTACCGGTGCCGATTGCCCAAACGGGTTCGTAAGCAATAACGGCATTTTCGAATGCTTCGATGCCGGCAGCATCGATAACCGCATCCAATTGTTGGTCAACCACTTGGAAAGTTTTGTTCTGTTCGCGCTCTTCCAAACTTTCGCCTACGCACAATACCGGCACTACATTTTGTTTCTGAGCCTGGCAAAAACGGCTGGCTACGGTTTGATTGGTATCGCCATAGTAAGAGCGTCTTTCCGAATGGCCTACTAACGCGTATTTAACTCCGCAATCAACCAGCATAGCCGCTGAAATTTCGCCAGTGTATGCGCCGGATGCTTGATCGGCTACGTTTTGCGCGCCCAAAGCAATAGGTGATGAAGCCAATGCGCCGCGAATATCTGACAAGTAGACAAAAGGAACACAAACCGCAACTTCTTGACTGCCTGCATTCAAGCCGTCCGCCAAAGCTTTCGCCAGTTGCACACCCTCTTCCCGAGAGCCATTCATTTTCCAGTTTCCCATGATCAAAGGTTGCCGCATCACATACTCCAGGCTAAATAAAGCCGCCTATAATAAACCTTGAACGCTTTCAGTTCAAGATACGATTGCTTTCCTGACATCGTTGGCCAGTTGATTGGCATATTTGTTGACATCATCTTCGTCCACGCCTTCAACCATCACGCGCACCAGAGGCTCTGTACCGGACGAACGCAACAATACCCGGCCTTTGTCTCCCAGCTTTTTCTCGACCGCATCCACGGCTTTTTTGACGGCGTCTATTTCGTCGAGCTTAACTTTTTTATCCGTTCTGATGTTGATCAAGACCTGCGGATATTTTTTCATGCCGGACTTTAATTCGTGCAAGCTTTTACCGGTGCGCTGCATTTCCGCCAATACCTGCAACGCGGAAACAATGCCGTCACCAGTAGTGGTTTTATCCAGACAAATAATGTGTCCGGAACCTTCCCCACCCAACATACCGTTCTTTTCAGTCAACAACTCCATTACGTAGCGGTCGCCGACATTAGCGCGAAACAACGGAATACCAAGGGCTTTTAAGGCATGCTCCATACCTAGATTCGACATCAGGGTGCCGACTACCGGTCCGTGCAATTTACCTTCTTCCTGCCGGGATTTGGCAATGATGTAAATCAACTCATCGCCATCGACGATCTCGCCTTTATGATCGACCATAATGATTCTGTCGCCGTCACCATCCAATGCGATACCCAAATCGGCCCGGTATTCCCAAACCTTGGCCGCCAATGCTTCCGGATGTGTAGCGCCACATTCGTCATTAATGTTTAAACCATCAGGCTCTCCGCCTATGGTCACCACTTCCGCACCCACTTCGCTAAAAACGTGCGGGGCAATATGATAGGTGGCGCCGTGCGCGCAATCGATGACGATGCGCATGCCTTTAAAATCCAAATGCGGCGGCACCGTGGCCTTGCAAAATTCGATGTAGCGTCCCGCGGCATCGCTGACCCGTTTGACCTTACCCAGCTTCGCCGACTCTACCGTGGTCATGGGCGCATCGATATATTGTTCGATTTGATGTTCCAATTCGTCCGGCAATTTGGTGCCATTCACGGAAAAGAATTTGATACCGTTATCGTAATACGGGTTATGTGAAGCGCTGATGACTATGCCGGCCTTGGCCCGCAAAGTGCGAGTCAGATAAGCGATACCCGGCGTCGGCATAGGCCCCAGCATGCGAGTATCTACGCCTGCCGCGGACAAACCCGCCTCCAAGGCAGACTCGAACATATAGCCGGAAATACGCGTATCTTTACCCACCAACACAAAACCACTACCTTCTTTGGCAAATACCCGACCGGTCGCCCATCCCAACTTCAACATAAAATCCGCCGTAATGGGATATTCTCCCACTTTGCCGCGAATACCGTCGGTACCGAAATATTTTTTTGCCATAGCCAATTCCACTTTCCTGTTTACAAAAAAAAGAGAGACCGAAGCCTCTCTCTGTTTTTAAATTGTCCGACGATTAGCCTTGTTCGGCCGCATCACCAATAGACGGATCTTTATCAGCCGCACTCCAAGGTTCGACCTCAATATCGCTGTTTGAAGAGGGCGGGGTATCGTCCCAACCTTTCGGTTCTCTGACCGGCTTTCTGTTCATCAGATCTTCTATTTGATACTTATCGATGGTTTCGTATTTCATCAGCGCTTCGGACATCGCGTGCAGTATATCCATGTTTTCTTTCAGGATGTTTTCGGCACGCTCATAGTTCCTGTCGATGATGGAACGAATTTCTTCATCAATGGTATGCGAGGTCTCTTCCGCCACCGATTTATGCTGAGTCACGGAGCGACCCAGGAATATCTCGCCTTCCTCTTCACTATACGCCAATGGCCCCAAGCGTTGCGACAAGCCCCACTTAGTCACCATATTTCTGGCCAACTCGGTCGCACGCTCGATGTCGTTTGAAGCCCCAGTTGAGACTTGCTCCCAACCGAACACCAGTTCCTCCGCAATACGGCCACCATATAAGCTGGAAATCATACTATCCAGCTTACATTTACTCGCACTATATTGGTCTCGCTCAGGCAAAAACATGGTCACACCCAATGCTCGACCACGCGGCATGATACTAACCTTATAGACCGGATCATGCTCAGGCACTACCTTACCTACGATGGCATGTCCCGCTTCATGATAAGCAGTCATTCTCTTTTCTTTTTCGTCCATCACCATGGAATGTCTTTCGGCGCCCATGATCAACTTGTCCTTAGCTTTTTCTAGATCGACCATGCTGACCAAACGCTTGTTAAAGCGGGCGGCAAACAACGCAGCCTCATTGACCAGATTAGCCAAGTCCGCACCAGAAAAACCCGGCGTACCTTGAGCGATATATTTGATTTTGACATCGTCCGAAACAGGCACTTTTTTCAAATGCACATTCAAGATTTGTTCGCGGCCCCTGACATCCGGCAATCCGACCACGACTTGTCTGTCGAAACGACCGGGACGCAGCAAAGCTTTATCCAACACATCGGAACGGTTAGTCGCGGCAATAACAATAATGCCTTCGTGACCTTCGAATCCGTCCATTTCGACCAGCAACTGATTCAAGGTTTGTTCGCGCTCGTCATTACCGCCACCTAGCCCGGCACCACGCGAACGACCCACTGCATCTATCTCGTCGATAAAAATAATACAGGGCGCATGTTTTTTGGCTTGCTCGAACATATCACGCACTCTGGAGGCACCGACACCCACGAACATTTCCACGAAATCGGAACCCGAAATAGTAAAAAACGGCACCTTGGCTTCGCCGGCTATTGCACGGGCCAACAAGGTTTTACCGGTACCTGGAGGTCCCACCATTAAAGCACCGCGCGGCACTTTACCGCCCAATTTTTGGTATTTGGCCGGGTCTTTCAGAAAGTCGACCATCTCCTGCACTTCTTCCTTGGCTTCGTCACAGCCGGCCACATCGGCAAACGTGACTTTATTCTGATCCTGATCCAGCATGCGGGCCTTGCTTTTGCCGAACCCCATGGCTCCACCGCGACCGCCAACACCGCCGCCCTGCATCTGCCGCATGAAGAACACCCACACCGCAATCAACAGCAAAATCGGTCCGAAGGAGACAAAGATCGACATCAGCATCGATGGCTCTTCCGGCGGACGAACCACGATCTCCACACCATTCGCCAACAAGTCATCAATCAAATGCGGATCATTCGGCATGTAAGTCTTAAACTTATCCCCCGACTGCATTCTGCCTGTCACAGTGTTGTCGGCAATGGAAACCTGCTGCACCTGCCCCGCCTTCACGGCATCGATCAGCTGCGAATAAGACAAGGTGGCATCGCTTCGGATCGACCTGGAGCCGAAATTGTTAAATATCGCCATCAAAACTACTGCGATGACGACCCACAGCACTAAATTTTTCATCATATCGCTCAATTTACGCGCTCCGGCCGTAAAACGGCCTAAAATATTAAAACCAAGTAATTCTATCAGGAATACCTTACATCCTACCGACCAACTTTACCTGATACTGTGTAGAGTGTACCAAGCTATTTAAAACCTTTTGCCAAAATATAGACTTCATTACTTCTGGCCCTTGATGCTTTGGGTTTTCGAATCACCACACTGGCAAAGCGCTGCCTCACCTGATTGTAGTACTCATCAAACCCAGCCCCTTGAAACATTTTAATTAAAAACACTCCGCCTTTAACTAAAATACTGTTCGCCGCATCCAAAGCCAATTCCCCCAAATAGATTGACCTGGGCTGATCCGTCTCTTTGTTACCACTTATATTTGGGGCCATGTCCGACAATAACAAGTGAACGGGCTGACCATCAAGCACTTTATAAAGTTTTTCTAACACATCGTCTTCTCTAAAATCGCCCTGAATAAACTCAACTCCCGCAATCGGCTCGATATCCAGTAGATCCAGAGCAATCACTTTATCGTTTTTACCGAGCAATTTTCTGGCATATTCAGACCAACCGCCGGGCGCGGCCCCTAGGTCAACAATATTGATACCAGGACGAATAATTTTATCTTTCTCTTGAATTTCAATCAGTTTAAACACCGCACGCGACCGATAACCCAGCGCTTGCGCTTTTTTGACATATTCATCCTGAAAATGCTCCTGCATCCACTGATGACTACTTTTAGTGCGTGACATAGTATCGATTGGTGTAAAATTGTTCGGTTTTTAAAGCTAAAGGAAACAGAGTGAACCCTATTGAGAAGAAGAAGTTGAAAGCTCAGGCACACCCACTAAATCCAGTGGTGATGATTGGGCAATCCGGCTTAACCCCAGCAGTATTGAAAGAAATCAATCTTGCGCTGGATGCGCATGAATTAATCAAAGTCAAAATCCGTGCCGAACGAGATGATCGCAAGGTCATCAGTGAACAGATTTGCGCGGAGGCTCACGCGGAACTGGTTCAGTCTATTGGGCAAATTATTGTTATTTACAGAAAAAACCCCAAAAAGTAAAGCTAGGGAGGTGATACCTCCCTATCCCGTCTTTATTTACGATTAAATATACTCAACCGCAAGAATTTCATACTCAATATTGCCCCCTGGCGCCTTTACCGTCACCACATCTTCCACTTCCTTGCCGATCAAGGCCCTGGCAATCGGAGAACCCACGGAAATGCGACCTTCCTTAATATTGGCCTCATCCTCGCCCACAATTTGATAGCTGACTTCTTTACCTGAATCCAGATCTTCGATTTTGACCGTGGCGCCAAATACCACCTTGCCGTTGGCATCGGCTTTAGTGACGTCAATAATATTGGCATTGGATAGCTTGCCCTCAATCTCGGCAATACGGCCTTCGGCAAAACTTTGTTGCTCGCGCGCAGCATGATACTCGGCATTTTCTTTTAAATCCCCGTGCGCTCTGGCATCGGAAATTGCCTGAATGATACGCGGTCTGACCACGGTTTTTAACTCTTCCAGCTCGGTACGCAGTTTATTGGCACCAGCCACTGTTAGCGGCACTTTATTCATAAACAACTCCTAAAAACATTTCTAACATCATCCTTTAAAGGTTTTGTGCAAATCCTGCAAACAATTCACGGAACCCGCGGATAACTCGCCCAGGGCGAAACATGCCGCACGCGCTCCGGCCATGGTGGTGTAATAGGTCACTTTGCGCTGCAAGGCTTCCCTGCGCATGGTAAACGAATCTGCCACGGCTTTGACGCCCTCGGTGGTATTAACGATCAACTGGATCTCGCCGTTTTTGATCATGTCCACCGTATTCGGTCGGCCTTCATTGACCTTAAAAATTTCCTGGCATGGAATGCCGGCCGCCTTCAAGACTTTAGCCGTCCCCCGGGTTGCGACAATTTCATAATTTTTGTCGATCAACATCTTAGCCAAATCGGGTAATTTAGGTTTATCGGCATCGCGAATACTAATCAACACTTTGCCGCTTTGACTCAAGTCGACACCAGCCGCTCTTTGCGATTTAGCAAAAGCCTCGCCAAAGGTTTTACCGACCCCCATTACTTCACCGGTTGACTTCATTTCCGGCCCCAATAAGGAATCGACGCCGGGGAATTTAATGAATGGGAAAACGGCTTCCTTAACTGAAAAATACTCAGGGATACGCTCTTTGGTGATGCCTTGCTGTTTCAGGGTTTTACCGACCATGCAACGGGCGGCGATTTTGGCCAGCGGATAACCGGTGGCTTTAGACACGAATGGTGCGGTACGCGACGCCCTTGGGTTAACCTCCAACACATAAATAGTCTCGCCCTGAATGGCAAATTGGGTATTCATCAAACCGCAGACACCCAACGCTTCGGCCATTTTTGCAACCTGAGCGCGCAATTGATCTTGCAGATGCACAGGCAAATCATAAGGCGGAATTGAACACGCCGAGTCGCCGGAATGTACGCCCGCCTGCTCGATATGCTCCATCAAGCCGCCGATCAGAACAGTTTCGCCGTCGTAAATGGCATCGACGTCCATTTCTACCGCATCATCCAGGAATCTATCCAGCAATACCGGCGAATCGTTGGAGACGCTGACCGCTTCTTTCATGTAGCGACGCAGGCCTTCTTCGTTAAAGACGATTTCCATCGCCCGACCGCCCAACACGTATGAAGGACGCACCACCAGCGGATAACCCAATTCTTTGGCTGAATTGATGGCTTGATCAACAGAACGCGCAGTCGCATTGGGCGGCTGCAACAAGCTCAGGCGCTCCAACAATTTCTGGAAACGTTCTCGATCTTCCGCCAAATCGATAGAATCAGGCGAAGTGCCGATAATCGGCGCACCCGCAGCTTCCAAGGCTCGCGCCAATTTTAACGGCGTTTGCCCGCCGTACTGGACGATAACGCCTTTGGGTTTTTCCAAGTCGATGATTTCCAGTACATCTTCCAGCGTCAACGGTTCGAAATACAACCGATCCGAGGTGTCGAAATCGGTGGAAACGGTTTCCGGGTTACAGTTGACCATGATGGTTTCGTAACCGTCTTCACGCAACGCCAATGCCGCATGCACGCAGCAATAATCAAACTCGATACCCTGCCCGATCCGGTTTGGACCGCCACCGAGAATAATGATTTTTTCTCTATCGGTAGGATTGGCCTCGCATTCCTGCTCGTAAGTCGAATACAGATAAGCGGTGTCCGAGGCAAATTCCGCCGCACAGGAATCGATGCGCTTATAAACCGGACGCACGCCTTGTTTATGGCGGATATTGCGCACTTCCGACTCTTTGGTTTCCAGTAACTTGGCCAAACGTCTGTCGGAAAAACCTTTGCGCTTCAAACGCAACAGTTCGCCTTTTTCCAGGGTTGCCAGGGTTTTGGTGGACAAGGTTTTTTCGGTAGTGACCAAATCCTCAACCTGCGCCAAAAACCACGGATCGATTTTCGAAGCCTGATGAATCTCGTCAAAACTCATACCGCTACGAAACGCATCCGCCAGATACCACAAACGCTCCGGGCCTGGATAACGTAACTCACGCAGAATGCTGTCTTCGCTATTTTCGTCGTCCAGATCGATGATCTCATCCAGGCCGTCGACGCCCACTTCCAGTCCGCGCAAGGCTTTTTGCAGGGACTCTTGAAAAGTCCGGCCGATAGCCATCACTTCGCCAACCGACTTCATCTGGGTAGTCAAGCGGTCATTGGCTTGCGGGAATTTTTCAAAAGCGAAACGCGGCACTTTAGTGACCACGTAATCGATGCTGGGTTCGAAAGAGGCCGGGGTAGTGTCGCCGGTAATCTCATTGCGCAATTCATCCAGCGTATAACCTACCGCCAATTTGGCGGCGACTTTGGCGATCGGGAAACCAGTGGCTTTAGAGGCCAATGCCGAAGAACGCGATACCCGCGGATTCATCTCGATAACGATCAGGCGGCCATTGTCCGGATTCACCGCAAACTGCACGTTGGAACCACCGGTATCGACGCCGATTTCCCGCAACACCGCCAACGAAGCGTTACGCAGGATTTGGTATTCCTTGTCGGTCAGGGTTTGCGCGGGCGCCACGGTAATCGAATCACCGGTATGCACCCCCATCGGATCGAAGTTTTCGATCGAACAGATGATGATGCAGTTGTCCTTGGAATCGCGCACCACCTCCATTTCAAACTCTTTCCAGCCCAAAATCGATTCTTCAATCAACAATTCGCTGGTTGGCGACAAATACAAGCCGCGCTCGCAAATCTCGACGAATTCTTCGCGGTTATAGGCAATACCGCCGCCGCTGCCGCCCATGGTAAACGATGGACGAATAACGGTCGGATAACCGACTTCTTCCTGTGCCGCGAAAGCTTCTTCCATGCTGTGGGCAACTTTGGCCTTGGACACCTCCAAACCAATCCTGCGCATGGCTTGATTGAATAAATCGCGATCTTCGGCTTTATTGATGGCTTCCTTGCTGGCACCGATCATTTCCACGCCGTACTTTTCCAGCACGCCGTGTTTGTCCAGCGCCAAAGCGCAATTCAACGCCGTTTGGCCGCCCATGGTCGGCAAAACCGCATCGGGGCGCTCTTTTTCGATAATTTTTTCCACCGTCTGCCAGTCGATGGGTTCGATATAAATCGCATCGGCCATGTCCGGATCGGTCATGATGGTGGCGGGGTTGGAGTTGACCAGAATCACCCGGTATCCTTCTTCGCGCAAGGCTTTGCAGGCCTGAGTACCTGAGTAATCAAACTCGCAGGCTTGGCCGATTACAATCGGCCCGGCGCCCAGTAGTAAAATCGATTTAATGTCGGTTCTTTTTGGCATAGGACTCTGTATTAAACTTAAGCGGTACGGGACTGATTCGGCTGACTATTCATCAAGGCGATGAAATCGTCGAATAGGGCTTCGACATCATGCGGCCCGGGACTGGCTTCGGGGTGCCCCTGAAAACTGAAAGCAGGGCAATCGGTACGTTCTATCCCTTGCAGGCTGCCGTCGAACAGCGAGTGGTAGGTTGCCCGCAAATTAGCCGGCAAAGAATCGGCGCTGACCGCGAAACCATGATTCTGACTGCTGATCATTACTCGCCCGCTGTCTTTGTGTTGCACCGGATGATTGGCGCCGTGATGGCCGAACTTCATTTTTTCGGTTTTGGCCCCGCTGGCCAAGGCCAGTAATTGATGCCCCAAACAGATACCGAATACCGGAATTTTATGTTCCAAAATGGTTTTGATGGCTTCAATCGCATAGTCGCAAGGTTCGGGATCGCCGGGGCCGTTTGACAAAAACACCCCATCCGGATTCATCGCCAATACTTTTTCCGCCGCTGTCGTTGCCGGCACAACGGTGACCCGGCATCCACGCTTGACCAGCAAGCGCAAAATATTGCGTTTTACGCCGAAATCGTAAGCCACTACATGCTTACTAAAATTAGCCGCTTCGGCATGACCCTCACCCAGCTTCCAGACGCTTTCAAGCCACTCATAAGATCTGCTCGTCGTAACTTCCCGAGCCAAATCCATGCCCTGCAAGCCAGGGAAACCTTCAATCGCACGCTTAGCAACTTCAATGTCGATTCCCTCGCCAGCCACGATACATCCGCGTTGCGCCCCCCCGTCCCGCAATAAGCGGGTCAGTTTGCGGGTATCGATGTCGGCGATGGCCACCACTTTGTTTTCACGCAGATATTCCGGCAAGGTTTTTTCGATACGCCAATTGCTGGCCAACATCGGTAAATCGCGTATCACCAGACCGCTGGCAAATACCGACACCGACTCGTCATCTTCGCTGTTAGTGCCGACATTGCCGATGTGAGGATAGGTTAGCGTGACGATTTGCCGCGCATAAGAAGGATCGCTGAGTATTTCCTGATAGCCGGTGAGCGCCGTATTAAAAACCACTTCCCCCACGGAACAACCATCGACACCGATTGAAATGCCGTGAAACTCCGTACCGTCTTCTAATACCAGTAATGCAGGTTTATTCAAGATTGGCCACCTTAGATGTAGAAAACGGGATGAGCCTGACGACTAATCCCGTTCCAGAGAGATAAAAACTGTAGTGATTTTACGAAATTATGGCAGATAGGTCCATTAACAATTTTTCAAGTCCAGCACATCCTGCATATCGTAAAGCCCGGCGGCCTTGTCCTCCAGCCATATCGCTGCCCTGACCGCCCCATTGGCGAAGGTCATGCGGCTGGTAGCTTTATGGGTGATTTCCACCCGTTCGCCCTCATCGGCAAACATTACCGTGTGCTCGCCAACGATATCGCCTGCCCGTATGGTAGAAAAACCGATAGTTTTACGGTCACGAGCGCCCGTCTCGCCTTCGCGCCCGTAAATCGCACAATCCTTCAGATCGCGACCCAGGGTCGCCGCCACCACTTCGCCCATGCGCAAAGCCGTACCGGACGGCGCATCCACTTTGTGCCGGTGATGAGCTTCGATGACCTCGATATCGGTGTAGTCGCCCATTACTTTGGCCGTCATTTCCAGCAATTTCAGCGAAAGATTAACCCCAACACTAAAATTTGGCGCCATGACGATGGCAATTTGTTTGGCTACTTCGGCAATCCGGGCTTTTTGTTCGTCGGAATAGCCAGTGGTGCCGATGACGATTTTTTTACCGGCCCGTCGGCATATTTCGATATATTCCATCGACGCTTCGGGCCGGGTGAAATCGATCAAAACATCAAATTGATCGACAACAGCCGCCAAGTCGTTGGCCACCGACAATCCCAAGGTTGAGATACCCGCAAGCTCACCGGCATCCTTACCCACCGCCAGACTTTCCGGACGCGACACCGCCACCGTCAGCTTCGCCCGATCGGACAACGCCGCCGCTTTGACCAAACAAACTCCCATCCGACCGGACACGCCGACCAAGGCAATTTTCACCATGACTTATCCCGTCAATTTATCGAAAAAGCTTTTGACGCCGTCTATCCAGCCATGCTCCTGCGGACTGTGCTGTTTACCGCCGCCGCTCAAAGAAGCCTGCAACTGCTCAACCAGGGCCTGCTGTTCCTTGGTCAAGCGCACCGGCGTTTCGATCTGCACCCGGCACAACAGGTCTCCCGTCGGACCACCACGAACAGGCTTGACGCCTTTGCTGCGCAAGCGGAATAACTTGCCGGTCTGAGTTTCGGCCGGAATTTTCAGTTTAACCTTGCCATCCAAAGTCGGTACTTCCAATTCTCCACCCAAACAGGCGGTTGGGAAGCTGATCGGTACTTCACAATACAAATTCGCCCCATCCCGGGTAAAGATTGTGTGATCCTTAACCTGAACCTGTACATATAAATCGCCCGATGGTCCGCCATTTAGGCCGGCCTCGCCTTCGCCCGCCAAGCGAATCCGGTCGCCGGTATCGACGCCGGGCGGCACTTTGACATTGAGGGTTTTGGTTTCCTGTACCCGGCCCTGCCCGTAACATTTCGAACAAGGGTCTTTGATCTGCTTGCCGGTACCATGACAGGTCGGACAGGTTTGCTGCACGGAAAAAAAGCCCTGCTGCATTCTGACCTGGCCGTGGCCATGGCAAGTACTACAAATAACCGGACTACTGCCTTTTTTAGCACCGGAGCCGCTACATTCGGTACAGGCCACCAACACCGGAACTTTAACGACGGCTTCGGTGCCGCCAACCGCTTCTTCCAGGGTTAATTCCAGGTTGTAGCGTAAATCCGAGCCACGCTGTACATTGCTGCGTTGTTGCCGTCCGCCGGCCCCGCCGAAGATATCGCCGAACACATCGCCGAAAATGTCGCTGAAGCTCTCCGCGCCACTGAATCCGCCGCGTCCGCCCATGGACGGATCGACGCCGGCATGGCCGAACTGATCGTATGCCGATCGCTTTTTAGGATCGGACAACACCTCGTATGCTTCCTTGATCAGCTTGAATTTCTTCTCGGCTTCCTCGGGATTATCCTTGTTTCTGTCCGGATGAAATTTCATCGCCATCTTGCGATAGCTTTTCTTGATCTCGGCTTCACTGGCGTTGCGATCAACTTCCAGCAATTTGTAAAAATCTTCTTTTGCGGCCATTTCGTTATGGTTTTGTTATTAATTTTCGTTAGCCAATCCACGCTACCTCGGGATAGAAAAACGCATTTAAGCACCTGAGGCGGAATCGCCCCTCGGCGCGCCACCCATTATGGACTGCGGATAAAATCGGCAAGCGCCGTAAAGACGCTTGCCGTAAGCCCTTATTTGTTGTCGTCCTTGACTTCTTCGAACTCGGCATCGACCACATCGTGATCAGCAGCGGCTTGTTGCTCGCCACCTTCAGCATGCGCTTCGCCTGCTTCAGCTTCCGCGCCGCCTTTTTGCGCATAAATCCGTTCGGCCAGTTTGCCGGACAATTCGGTCAAGGCATTGGTTTTGGCTTCAATGGCGTCTTTGTCATCACCTTTCAACGCACCTTGCAGGTCGCTAATTGCGGATTCAATCGCCGATTTTTCTTCGCCGCTAACTTGGTCGCCCAACTCTTTCAGAGATTTTTCGGTGGCGTGTATCATGCCTTCGGCTGAATTACGCGCGGAAACCAGTTCTTTCAACTTGCGGTCTTCATCGGCATGCAATTCCGCATCTCTGACCATGCGTTCAACTTCGTCGTCGGACAAACCGCTGGAGGCTTTGATAATAATCGATTGCTTTTTACCGGTAGCCTTGTCTTTCGCGGAGACGTTCAAAATACCGTTGGCATCGATATCAAAAGACACTTCGACTTGCGGAATACCTCGTGGCGCCGGTGGAATATCCTGCAAATCGAAACGGCCCAGCGATTTGTTGCCGGAGGCCATTTCCCGCTCGCCTTGCAATACATGTACGGTAACGGCGGTTTGGTTGTCTTCAGCGGTCGAGAACACTTGCGAGGCATTGGTCGGTATGGTGGTGTTTTTCTCGATCAGCTTGGTCATCACGCCGCCCAGGGTTTCGATACCCAAAGACAGTGGCGTAACGTCCAGCAACAATACGTCTTTAACGTCGCCGCCCAATACGCCGGCTTGAATCGCCGCACCCAAGGCTACCGCCTCATCGGGGTTAACGTCTTTACGTGGTTCTTTGCCAAACAATTCTTTCACGAACGCCTGTACTTTCGGCATCCGCGATTGACCGCCCACCAAAATCACATCGTTGATTTTTGCAGTGGAAATACCGGCATCTTTAATCGCTTGCAGGCAAGGACCTTTGGTTCTTTCGATCAATTCGTCGACCAACGACTCCAGTTTGGCACGGGTTAGTTTGACGTTTAAATGTTTTGGACCCGAGGCATCGGCCGTGATGTACGGCAGATTGATGTCGGTTTGCTCGGAAGACGACAACTCGATTTTGGCTTTTTCCGCCGCTTCTTTCAGACGTTGCAAGGCCAATGGGTCATTGTGCAGATCGATACCGCTGTCTTTTTTGAATTCGCCAGCCAGGAAATCGATGATGCGCAAATCGAAATCTTCACCGCCCAGGAAGGTATCGCCGTTGGTGGCCAATACTTCGAACTGGTGCTCGCCTTCGATTTCGGCGATTTCGATGATGGAGATATCAAACGTACCGCCACCCAAGTCATAAACCGCGATGGTGGTGTCACCCTTAGGTTTGTCCATACCGAACGCCAACGCCGCCGCAGTCGGTTCGTTGATAATGCGTTTGACATCCAGACCGGCAATACGGCCGGCATCTTTAGTGGCTTGACGTTGCGAGTCGTTAAAGTAAGCCGGCACGGTGATAACCGCTTCGGTGACTTCTTCACCCAAAAATGCTTCGGCGTCCTTTTTCAGTTTCATCAATACCCGGGAAGACACTTCAGGCGGGGCCATTTTTTTTCCGTGGCATTCCACCCAGGCGTCACCATTATTGGCTTCCATAATTTTGTAAGGCACCATTTTGATGTCTTTTTGTACCGCGTCTTCCTTGAAACGACGGCCTATCAAACGCTTGATGGCGAATAAGGTGTTTTCAGGATTGGTCACTGCCTGACGCTTTGCGGATTGACCTACCAACACTTCGTTGTCGCCGGTAAAGGCGATAATGGATGGGGTGGTACGCGCACCTTCGCTGTTCTCGATAACGCGCGCGGTACCGTTTTCCAGTACAGCTACGCAAGAGTTGGTGGTACCCAAATCGATGCCGATCATTTTAGCCATTGAATTTCTCCAGACTTGAATTAGTTATTAAATAAGAATTTGTGTGGGATATGCGGTTGATAGTTTTAATTTCAAGCCTGCTCATCAATTTTTGCATTATCGGCCGGTTTGTCTTCGGCTTTGGCGACTACCACCATGGCCGGACGCAACAAACGACCGTTTAATACATAACCTTTTTGAAACACGGTAATGACGTGGTTCGGCGCCACCGTGGCGCTCGGCTGCATGACCATGGCCTGATGCAGTTCGGGGTTGAACGGCTGTCCGGTAGGATCGACGGTTTCTATATTGAATTTGGCGAATACGGTTTCGAACTGCTTCATGGTCAATTCGCTGCCTTCTCGCAGTTTCACCACTTCCGGACTGTCGCCGGTAGCGGCTTGAATGCCCAGCTCCAAACTATCCAGCACGCTGAGTAATTCCTTGGCAAACTTGGCCAAACCGTATTTACGCTCGTCTTCCAGATCTTTTTGCACCCGTTTTTTCAGATTTTCCATTTCCGCCAAGGTACGGATGGCCTTATCCAAATTGTCGGCAGCCTGCTTTTGTGCTTCTTCCAATTGTTTCTGCAGAACCTCGACACTAATCTCTTCATTGGCGGGAGCAGTTTCCGCTGCTTCTGCTTGCTCAGCCAAGGCCTCGTTGGTTTGATCAAGCACTTCAGCGATTAAATCACTATCGGTTTGCTGTTCGTGGCTTGATTGCTGATGACTCATAGTTCACTCCAAAGGTTGTGATATTTTTTAATTGCCTATAACGATAGGGGCGTTTATTTGCTATTCAAGGCCGCGCCCAATAATTTTGCGGTGACATCAACGAAGGGAATCACCTTTTCATAAGCCATACGGGTCGGGCCGATCACACCCAACACGCCGACCACTTCATCGTTGATGGAATACGAAGAAGTCACCAGACTGCAATGATCGAAGGCCCGATAACCGGATTCTTCGCCGATAAAAATCTGTACGCCTTCAGCCAGCAGGCACTGATCCAGCAGATGAATCACCCCGCGTTTTTGGCTGAAAGCTTCGAATAACTGCTTCAAACGTTCCATGTCGGATAATTCCGAAAAACCCATTAAATTGGTTTCGCCACTCAGCACATAATCGTCCTTGGGCTGCTGGGCGAAGGTTAGCTGCGCCATATTGACCGCATCTATCATGCCCTGATTGACCTGCCTACGATCCTGATCCATCTCTTTTAAGATCAAATCCCTGATCTTGGCCAGACTGCGTCCGGCAAACACCGAATTCAGATAATTGGCGGCTTGCTGCAATTCCGCCGGGCTATATAACCGGTCGGTGTGAATGATCTTGTTATGCACTTCCTGGCCGTCGGTGACAAATATCACCAACACCCGGGTATTGGACATCGGCAAAAATTCGATATGCCGCAGCGTCACGGTTTCCCGGCGCGGCAGGGTCACCACGCCGGCCATTTTGGTCACGTCCGAAAGCAGGCGGGACGCCTTGTTCAGTACGTCGCCGGGCCCGTCGTATTCTGTCAGCAAACTATTTTGCAGCTGATCCAGTTCGCTGGATTCCAAAGGTTTGACCGTCAACAGACTGTTGACAAACAACCGGTAGCCGCTGACGGTTGGCACCCTGCCGGCCGAGGTATGCGGTGAATGGATCAAGCCCATGTCCTCCAAGTCGGCCATCACATTGCGAATGGTGGCCGGACTGAGCTTTAGATTGGGATCTTTCGACAATACCCGCGATCCCACGGGCTGACCGTCGTGAATATAACGCTCCACCAGTGTTTTCAATAAATAGAGCGATCTTTCGTTTAAATCCTGATTGCTTGCCACACCATCACCCAAAGTCGACTGTTAGCACTCTAAATACGAGAGTGCCAGAGAAAACTATCAGCTGGACATACCCTTGTCAACTGAGTGTTGCTTGGCCGCTAAATTCCTAAACCAACAGCATCGACCGCTATCCAGTTGTTTCGCCCAACATCTTCGCGGATAATCCAAGGCCAATCACAAAACCAAACCTTAAATTGGCTAACCGGCAATACCTGGCAATCCGCTTTCCTTCATACACCCATGCGCTCATACCTATGAAACATCCGGAATTCCCACTCACCGACCAGCTGATTTATCTCAACCACGCCGCCGTCGCACCCTGGCCCAAACGTACCAGCGATACAGTCATTGCCTTTGCCGAACAAAACAGCCGCTTCGGCTCGCATTTTTATTTGGACTGGCTGAAGAAAGAAGCCGAATTGCGCCGGCAACTGCAAACCTTGCTCAATGCCGCCTCCTCTGAGGATATAGCTCTGGTGAAAAACACCTCGGAAGCCTTGTCTTTTGTAGCCTATGGCCTACCCTGGCAGTCCGGCGACAATATCGTTTCCAGCAATGAAGAATTTCCATCCAACCGCTTGCCCTGGCAATCGCTAGCCGACCAGGGCGTGGAATTCCGTCAGGCCGATCTCGGCGGCACGGATACGCCGGAAGATGCCTTGTTTGCGTTGGTAGACGACCGCACCCGCCTGCTCACCATCAGCTCGATCCAGTTTGCATCCGGCTTGCGCATGGACTTGCCCCGCATCGGTGAATTTTGCAAACAGCGCGGCATTCTGTTTTGCGTGGACGCCATTCAAAGCCTGGGCGCGGTGCAATTCGACGCCCAGGCCTGTCAGGCCGACTTTGTAATGGCTGACGGCCACAAGTGGATGTTCGGGCCGGAAGGCCTGGGAGTGTTTTACAGCACGGCCGAAGCCAGAGCACAACTCATGCTGACTCAATACGGTTGGCACATGATGAAGGATATCCATAATTACGAAAATGTACCCTGGGAAATTCACCCCGGCGCCCGCCGCTTCGAATGCGGCAGTCCCAATATGCTGGGTATCCAAGCGCTATCCGCCAGCTTGTCGTTGCTGTTGGAAACCGGCATGGAGACTGTCGAGGCAAAGGTAATCGAGCGCAGCGATTATTTAAAAGCCGCCATTGCCGATCATCCGCAACTGGTTTTATTGTCCAACCGGCAAAGCCCGCTTAAATCGGGTATCGTGGTGTTCAAACATCAAAGTCACGACAATCAGGCTCTGTATCAACATTTGCAACAAAACGGCGTGGTATGCGCGTTGCGCGGCGGCGGCATCCGTTTTTCGCCACATTTTTATAACAGTTTTACGGAACTCGATCGAGCATTGAAACTTGCGGTCGCTCTAATCTAAAGCGATGGCGGCGAAAAACCGAGAAGAAAACATTCACCGGTATTCAAAGCCAAAGTAGCGTTGTCAACCCTGGCAGCTGATAAAACTCTGGCTCGGCTCAATCAGGAATCTGAAGCTCATCAGAATGGTAATCCCCCATTTTTAACCGCTCTCAAAATCGGCATCGTCCTGTACGTCAGGGTATTCATCCCGGAGTTATCGGGAAACCGGTCGCGGCACCGCTCGTTGTGTCAATCGACCTTCGTGCCGTTAAAGTTCAATAAAATCAAGATAGTTATGAAATATAATACGGTATACTTGCCATCATCAATCCCTTAGCGACATGACATAACCACGCCCGGCTTCAGATAATGGTCCGGCAACCAAAGCTATGTTCCCGCACCAAATGAGGAGCGCCAAAGTGCATTTTGCATTTGAAGACTACTTGCTCGATCCCGTTCGGCGGGAGTTGACCGGGGCAACAGGCGGGATTATTGTTGGCCCGCAAGTCTTTGATCTCTTGATTTACCTGGTGGAAAACCGCGAACGCGTGGTCAGCAAGGATGACATGCTTGATGCGGTTTGGTGTGGACGGATCGTTTCGGAATCAACCCTGACCAGTCACATTAACGCAGCGCGCAAGGCGATTGGGGATAATGGTCGGGATCAGCGCCTAATCCGAACGGTTGCGCGCAAAGGATTTCGATTCGTCGGCGAAGTCAAGGAAACAGCATCGGCGGCGGACATGAGTTCAGTAAAGGTTGATTTGACAAAATCGACTGAGTCCCTTCTTAGCGCGCCGGTCCTTCCCGAAAAACCTGCCATTGCCGTCTTGCCGTTCCTTAATTTGAGCGGCGATTTCGCGCAGGCGTATTTTGCGGACGGCGTGGTGGAGGATATCATCACGGCCTTGTCGCGCATGCGCTGGCTGTATGTCATTGCGCGCAACTCCAGCTTCACCTATAAGGGCCTCGCCGTGGACATGAGGCAGGTGGGTCGCGAACTGGGCGTGCGCTATGTGCTGGAAGGCAGCGTCCGAAAATCTGCAAACCGTGTACGCATCACCGGCAAGCTGATCGATGCAGCGACCGGAAGGAATCTCTGGGCGGAGCGTTTCGAGAGCACGCTTGACGACATCTTCGATCTCCAGGATCAGGTCGCCGCCAGCGTAGTAGGCGCTATCGTGCCGCAGGTCGAACATGCCGAGATTGAACGCGCCAAGCGGAAACCCACTGAAAACCTCGACGCCTACGACTATTATCTGCGCGGCGTGGCGAACGTACACAAAGGAAGCAAGAACGCGATTGACGAAGCGCTCTTGCTATTTTCGAAGGCGATAGAGCTTGATCCGAATTACGCTTCCGCTTATGCGATGGCGGCATGGTGTCATTTCTGGCACAAAATCAACGGTTGGATGAAGGACCCTGTGCGGGAAATTGCCGAAGGCACTCGCTTGGCCCACCAAGCCGTGGAATTAGGTAAGAACGATGCCGTCGCGCTCACCCGAAGTGGCCATGCGCTTGGGCATCTGAGTGGAGACCTCGATGCCGGTATTGCATTGTTGGATAGAGCGCTGGTACTCAACCCGAACCTGGCTGCAGCCTGGTTCCTGGGCGGATTTCTGCGAGTCTGGCATGGTGAGCCCGACAGCGCCATTGAACATTTCGAGCACGCCATGCGTTTGAGCCCACTTGATCCCGAAATATACCGAATGCAGGCCGGATTGGCGGCAGCGCACCTGTTCGCCGGGCGCTTCAATATCGCTTCGTCATGGGCAGAGAAGGCCTTCACGGATTTGCCCACATTCCTGATGGTGGTCGCCATCATCGCGGCCAGCCATGCGTTGGCCGGGCGAATGGACGAAGCGCGGCGAGCCATGCGCCATTTGCGCCGGCTCGATGCTTCGTTGCGTATCGCCAATCTGAAAGACTGGCTGCCGATACATCGACCGCAAGATTTCGCCACGCTCGCAGACGGCCTGCGAAGAGCAGGATTACCGGAATAAATAAAGGCCGGAAAACACGCTCGGGCGGACTTGCACGATCGGCCTAGGCCAGACCCAGGCCGCCATCGACCGCAATGACTTGGCCCGTTACCCATGTGGAAGCCGGATCGGCCAGCGAGACGATCCAGCGGGCCACTTCATCCGGATTGCCGCGCCGCTTGAGCGGGATGCGTTCGCGTTCCTGCTCCTTGATGACTGCAGCCCGTTCCGGTGTGAGCCCCATCATGCCCGTTAACGCGGCCGATTCAGTCGGACCGGCCGCGATAGCATTGACGCGGACACCATGGGGAGCCAGCTCCAGCGCCCAGCAGCGAGTGAGATGCTCCAATGCCGACTTGCTGGCGGCGTAATGAGAGAGTCCGGCTGCCGGCTTGTGGCCGAATGTGCTCGAGATATTGATGATCGTTCCTTTCGTCGCCATCAGATAAGGGAGCGCAGCCCTTGCAAGAAGACTCGGACCCAGCACGTTCACGGCGAGGATGTGTGCGATTCGATCGGCGGTGGCTTCGGCCAGCGGGAGCATGGCACCCGCGCCGGCGTTGTTCACCAGCACATCGAGGCGGCCCCATGAATCGATGGCCCGTGCAACGGTGCGCACGGCATCGTCGGGCAAAGCGGCATCCGCAACCAGGCCAATAAGGTTGGGGTGGGCTGCGGCGGCGGCCTCGATCGGCGCCACGCGGCGACCCGTGATAATCGTCTTTGCCCCCTGTCTGGCAAAGGTCAATGCCGCGGCGCGGCCGATGCCTGAGCTTCCGCCCGTAACAATGACGACCTTATCGTTCAATCTAGACATGACATTTCCTCATTACATCATGGATGGCCATTAAGTTGCCGAAGGCCAGTCCGGCCCGTCCAATCCGGACGGACCCTTATTGTCGGATCGCTGGCAGGTAAGGATAGCCGCAGGGCCTCGCCGAGTCGCGCATCCTGGTCGAACGATTCCGCTGCCGGGCCGTTCGCTCGGTCACGCCGGTTTCGTGGCAATTCGGCAGGCCGAGGGCCTGTTCTTCCCGCGACCATTATCCTCCTCTCACGCCGCTCGCTTGCGGTCCGCCGGATGCTGCAGGCGAAAGCCGATCGCCAGCCTGTTCCAGGCATTAATCATGGCTATACCAATGGAAAGGGCGATGAGCTCGTCTTCGGAAAAGGTGCTTTTCGCCTCTTCGTAGACGGCATCCGCGGCGTGGCTCTCTGCGATTCGGGTGAGCGACTCAGCCCAACCGAGAGCCGTGCGTTCGCGTTCCGAATAGAGCTCGGATTCGCGCCAGGCGCTCAGGAGCATCAGCCTGACCTCGTCCTCCCCCTGTTTGAGCGCGTCTTGCCGATGCATATGCAGGCAATGCGCGCAGCCATTGATCTGGGATACCCGCACCTTGACGAGTTCGAGCAGCTTGGGGTCGAATTGTTTTGAAATCCAGGTTTCGGCGGCAATGAGGCTGTCGATACCCTCGTTCTTTTGGGCAAAAATGTTCAGTCGCTGAGTCATGTTGATCTCCTTGGTTTCCGATCGGGATACGTTGTGGTCATTTAGAAAAGGTCGTCAGCGCTTTTTCGTCGGTATCGACAACGAACACGGCGAGCAGGCGCGCAGGCTGGCTAGCGCTTGCATTCTCACTGACACTGTGACGGTCGCCGGGATGCTCTGAGAAACTTTCGCCGGCACGGTAGGTAGTGACCGGCCAGTCGTGGACTTGGCTCCGGATCGCGCCTTGCAGAACCGTCGCATAGATGAATGCGGAGTTCGGGTGGGTATGCGCGGGCGATGTGCCGCCGGGGGCATACTCGACCAGCACGCCACGCATACTCTTGCCGGGCACGTTCGGGAGCTCGTGGTCGTAGACCATCGTCACTTTCGACCTGTCGTCCGAGGCATCGGCGGCGGGTACTGCACTCATATGGGTTGCCGCAAGCATCGCGGCAGTAAGTAATCTTGCAATCATGGTTCATCTCCTGTTATGGATGGGTGAAAGAACAAAGCCATGGTCGTGGTCCGTCTGGTTGACGGTCGCCACGGCGTCTTATCCCAGTTTAAAGTGCCGAAACGACATCATTGATTGTGTAACCATGCTTCGAAGCGGGTTGAGCCGATGCGTGGCCCGTCGCCCGGAGTGAGCGATTGATCGTTCAACTCAGTACCGAAATAGCGGGCGTTGACATCGGCGATCACTCGACGGTTGTCATTGGTGGCGTCGAGATATTGTTGCGCAAATGCGTCCAAGGGAAATCGGTCCGGACCGGCGACTTCGACCATACCATTTATGGGTAGCCCAACCGCAAGATCGGCAAGCGCGGCGGCGACATCATCCGCTGCAATCGGTTGAAACAACGCAGGCGATAAATAAATCGTGTCACCATCGACGGCAGACTGAATGATACTTTTGGCAAACTCGAAGAACTGCGTCGAGCGAAGAATGGTGTACGGAATCTTTGAAGTCTTGACCAGTTTTTCCTGGGCCAGCTTGGCGCGGAAATAGCCACTATCCAGTAGCCGCTCGGTGCCTACGACTGAAAGGGCCAAGTGATGCCCGACGCCGGCGGCCTCCTCCGCGGCGAGTAGATTGCGACCGGAAATCTCGAAGAACTCCAACACGGCCTTGTCCTCAAACGAAGGCGCGTTGGCCACGTCGACGACGACTTGAGTGCCGACAAGAACCTCGGCCAGTCCTTCCCGAGTAATAGTGTTGACGCCCGTATTGGGTGACGCCGCTACAACCTCATGTCCTTTCTGGCGAAGTCTGTAAACAAGCTTTGTTCCGATGAGACCGGTGCCTCCAATAATAACTATCTTCATATCTATATCCTCATTGTGATACCGACCGCGCCCATCGCAATCGGTGAGCTAAGGTTACTGGATGGTTGGATAGAAGACCTTGCGAGGACCTTGAATTACTCTTGAAATTTCCTCTAGCTTTTGTCCAAAAGGAGGATACACGCAGATGGCCGGCTCGAACGGATTCAAGCCTTATGTAATGGTCAACAAAACCCGGGCACTTGATTAGGATTGTGTCGTTGCATACAGCTAAAATCAGGACTCTTCAAATTGTTCGAGATCAGCAGTTGGTTGTCTGCGGTGGCTATGATCGTTGCTTAAAAGCATGGTCACCTTCGGATGGAAAACCGGTTGCAACGTTCCTAATTGACGCGGCGGTGCTGGCCGCCGCTTCAGACCGGACGGGGAAGATCACTATTGCAGACGATGCGTTCGGCTGCGCCCATTTTCTCCGTTTAGAGAACCGGAGTTGACTTTCGGCACTGGCAATTCACCTCGTCGTGGAGTCATTTCATCTTCTGAACTCACATAGTCCATTTTGATAAACCCAACAGTACTTAGAGTCTACTCAGCAAATACAACTCATTGATATCAGTACTTATTTGATGATATTTTCTATAATTAATGCACAAAAAACAGGCCTTTGACTTCAAAAACCGTGCACCTATGATTCAAACCATCAGCTCAAAACAACTGACGATAGCCGAATTCGACTGGCCCTTTGAAACGGTCTTGGATAAAAACAATCGCTGGGTCAAGCTGAGCGAATGCATCCCTTGGGATGAACTGGCTGAAAGCTATTATCAAGGCCTGTCGGCTGATCGAGGCCGGCCTTTGAAAGACGCGCGACTGGTGATAGGCGCCGTGATCATCAAACACAAGCTGTGCCTGTCGGATGTAGAAACCGTGCTCCAGATCCAGAAAAACCCGTACCTGCAATATTTCGTAGGGTTGCCTGGTTATCAGGCGGCGGCACCGTTTGCACCATCGTTATTGGTCGAAATCCGCAAGCACCGGCTGACGCGGCTCAGCGTTCCGAGCCTGATATCGGCCCAATCGAGGAAAAGCCCAGTGACTCCCCGGAAACGGCCTCTGAGCCGGAAGCCACGAAGCCTGCGCATCGCGGCCAATTGATTTTAGATGCCACCGTGGTGGAACAAGCCATCCGGTTTCCCACCGACTTGAGTTTGTTGAACGAAGCACGTGAATTCAGTGAACACATCATCGACACCCTGTGTGCCGATCTGAAGGTTGTCAATAAACCCAGAACCTACCGCCGGAAAGCCGCTCGGGCGCCCCAAATAAGTCACCGACGCCAATCGCGAACAGGTCAAGCAAGCCAAGGCGCAACGCAGACAGGACTATTTGCAACGCATTCCCATCGAGGGCAAATTCGGCCAAGGCAAAAAGGGTTACCGGCTCAACTACATCCGGGCCAAGCGTGCCAACACCTCATTCGCCTGGATCAATGCCATTTTCCTGGTCATGAATCTGTTGATCCTGGAAAGGATCTTTTTTGTCCTCAGCAAAGGCCATCTTGCTGGTTTGATGCAGGCAATTGCACATGTATGGGAACAATGGGTTTTAACACCGCGCGCTCAGCCCCGCTTAGCCCGCCGACTTGGACATGTTTATGGCTGATTTACTGAGCAAACTCTATTTACGAGCGATTTTAAAAAATCGTAAGGTTAGGTATTTTTAATACAACTTATGACATTATCCGCCGCAAAAACAATCGACGCGAGTGGAGCCATTCTGCTAACAGGCGTTTGGGCGATAGACGGTTTCGTCGTGCTGAGGCAACTGGAAAAAGCCGCGGCGGAGCTGCAAAGCTAGACTACGATACCAAACGGCGAAAGGCTGCGGTGCTGCGGTGCTGAGTGGCGAAATTCGGCGAAATCGGTTAGGGCGCCGGTCTCTCGAAGGAGAATACCTCCTATCGGCGGGAGTGACGTTGCGCAACACCGGAGGTGGCGATTCTAGAATCGTTTGGGAAAACCGGCCGCCGGATTTCATGGTGCGGCAGGTTCGTGTTCGATGCGGAGGCCACGGCAGTTCACGTGGGACGGCGGCCAAGCGCGGGGGTAACCGGCGCCGCAAAACTTTCCGGACAAGGGGAAAATGGCGTCGATTAACTTCCACTCCAGATCATTCAAGCGCCGGCGTTCTATCCCTCAGACGGTAACGCCGTTGGGGATTTCGCTGGGTTTCAGGCGTTGATAAGCGACCGGCCGGCTGGCGTTTGCCTGATCGATTTGTGTTTCTATCCGTTCCAACTCACTCTGGAATCGCTCGATGACCGCATGCGCTTCGGGGTCGAAGCGGTTTAGGTCGTATTGGCCTATGCGGTTGACGCGAAAATTGGTTTGAAAAAACGTCCAGGTCTGCGACAGGGCGGCGCGAAACGCCGGTTGGATCTTGAATAAATCCGTTTCGGTCCACGGCGCCGCTTTTCCGTCGGGCGGCGGAATATAAGCCGCATACGGCATGTTCGGAACGAAGCCGGCGTATTCATATTGCTTGAAGTGAATGCAGGAATGATAGGCCGTGCAGAGAAAAATGAAGTGGCCTAGGGTTCCGGCCAATGCTTGCTTGGAGCCGAATTCGTTCGGGAAACCCGGTATCCTGCCGCGGTCCTGAGCCGTGATGTCGTTCGCCCAGGCTTGTAGTTCACGGTCGCCGGACACATCCGCATCGCTTTGGTAATAGAGATCGACATAGTCTTTCGCAAAGACTTGAATGGCGTTCCACAACAGCATGCCGTCGTCGCGGAACGGGTAAAACAATTCCGGATTATCGACCTCACGCCTAGCGATGTCGTTCGGAAAGGCCGTGTCGGCGAAATTGAAGCTGGTCATGCCTTCGGCCATGCATTGGGTGGTGGCTTCATAGTCGCCTGCGAACAATTCGCCAAAGCGGCCCGGCCGGCCTTTTCGGTCTCTTAGGAAAGTATGCTGGTGGTTGACGATCAAGGTGTATTGCAAATGCGGACGCAACAGCACATACAGCGGGTGAGAACGGTACAATTGCCGATGGGAGGCCATGATGATTGCTTCCATGACGTAATGGATGCGGGTCGCGTGGGTATGTAGGATGTGGTGGTTGCCGTCGGCAATTTGCGCGAAGGTTTTGGCCGCCAGCCACAGTTCGCCGTCGTTGGGGGCATAAACCGGATTGTCCGGCCTGCCGTCTTGGTATAGCTGGATCGCGATCGGTTTCAGCATGCCATCGGCTTGCTGAAACAGGACCACGATCGGCGTCGTAACGTATTGTTTACGCCCTCCGTCTATGTTTCCCGGGTTCTGTTGCAACACTTGCAAAGCCGCATAATCCAGTAAATAAACCCGTTTTTGTTTGACGGCGGCCGTATAGTTTATTTCGTCAACCTGCTCCGCAAAAATTCGCTGAATCTCCTTCTTTGGCAGCGCTTCCGGTAGCGGTTGGCGGCTGGATACGGCCCGCAATGCGACCGGATTGACGCCGATGACGCGTTGTAGCCCGAATTGCAGATCGTCTTGAAAACGGTCGATCAGGGTTTGGTTGGGTGGCGGGCTAAACGGGTAAAAAATGTAATCCCGGTAATTTCGCAGCGGCAGGCCCAACAAATAGCGCAGGTATTGATATGCCAGGCACGGCAGGCTGGGGATCAATTGCGCCAGATTCGCAACCAGCCGGTATAGGTAGCGCAGCCTGGGTATTTCCCGCCAAGATAACTTACGCAGCACCGCGATGGTATCGGCATATTCATAGGCATATTCGTAGATGGCTTGCATGCGCTCCAGGTAAATGCGACGTTTTTCCCGTGTTGCTATGTTATCTTCTTGCTGTGGCAGTTTGTTTTTCATACCTCCCCCCTTGTTGGTCGGTTTTTCGCCCGGCAACGATAAGCGATTCATGTTGTACGCGGCGCCGGACTGCGGTTCGATTCAGGCTGCGACTGACATCCAAGTCACTCGATATATTGAAAGCTGGCAATGACATTGTCAGGATCTTTCACGTTGCGTTTAACGATATCGGCGAGGCCACCGGTTGCATCGATGACGGAAAGTCCGACTTTGGAGAACGTGTTTTGGTTTTGGATATGGACCGACATCAGCGGATTGGTTAGTGCGTGGGTGAAGGCGTCGTAGCCCACCATTCTGGCCATCAGCCGTCCCAACATGAAACTCGCATCCGGTTTCTCCGCAAATATGCCGACATGCCATTCCAGGTCGTCGATATTGCCGTTATAAAGTTGCTTCAATTCCTGTTGCAGATCAGTGTCATCGGTCAACTCCTCGAAGCTATTTAAACGGGGCATGCTGAAGGCTTCCCGATAGTCGTTGAAGGAGCGGAGCTTGGCCTGGCGTGCCATGTCGACGGTGCGTGCCATCACGCTGCGTTTGTCATCGCCGAGCGGAAACGGCTCGAAGAAGAAACGGTGGGTGTTGTGAAGGCCGATCCGCCCAGCTTTTTGCTTGGACGCCGCCGTGATCAAAGGGCCAAGCCCATATTCGGTCACCAAGGGCGGATTACTGCGAAATTCATCCAGCGCGTAACGTTTATCGCCAACCGCAAAATGTTCAGGCACCAAGGAGTGCCAGCGGTAAAGCAGGTTGAATTCCAACGCGATCCAATTGGTTCGATACCAATTCTGTTTTTCCGCCATACCCGGCGTCGGGTCCAGCGTAAATCCAATACCGGAAAACTGTCTGATGTAGTCTTGTAACACCACTTTTATCAGCAGGACTATCATGGTGTTTCTGGCGGTTTGGAACAAACGTTCGTCGTCCCATTCCGGGTAGGCCGCCGTCAGCAAATCGCATATCCGGTTGTGCTCGCGCAGCATGATGGTGTTCAAAATCGAATAGCCGATCGCCGAATTACCATGTTCCAAGCCGACCGCGAACATGCGTTTCAGGCGTTCTTCCGGCACGTCGTTGAAGATAAATTCCAAGGCATAACGCGGGTGCAGATTCTCGAATGCCGGTTCGGCGAACACCCAATTCTCGCGCGTGGTTTTCTCGACATCAAATAAATAGGGCGGATAAACTTCGCCGTCGATGAGCTGATACTTCAACTTGCCGCCTTCCTTCAAGCGCAGAATGTCGGTCAGCTCTTCGCGCAGGCCATAAATCTGACACAGGTCGATTTCGTGATTGGAAGTGTTTTTGCGGCGATCGAGCAGATTAGTCCTCAGAAAACTATCGGTGAACCATTGCGCGAAAAAAGCAAACAGCAGACTGGTGTTGCTCGAGGGTATTTCTATATTCTCTTTTCTACGCCACAGATCGACCACCTTGTCCGCACTGGGTAGATTATCGTTAGGCTCGGCTTCGGGAAGATGTCGCCCGGTAAAGCGCCTATCCGTTAAGGATTGCCATGTCGTGTAGGATGAGGCCATGGAAAACGGACGCGGCCTCGGCGGAGCGGAATATGCGATCTTATTGATGTAGAAATCGCTGATCAATCGCCGGACCCAGGTGATCCGCGATATAAATCCTATTATCCCCGGAAAGCGGATTAAAAGACCGAATAAGAAGTCACTCATGATTTCACCTCCGCTATTTTGCAGAATGCATGGTTACTTTCCGTGAAGGATAAGTGAATCCATAGATGAAAGGCATCCAAAAACCGGACGCCAATGTTACGAAGCATTCGACAGCGTTTTATTATAGACGCATTCGCGAGCCTTCACGGCGGCGGTTGTGCAATCCAAAATCAGGAAGTGGAAACGAATCGCCTAACCGCCATTAGCCATTACTGTATTCGAAAATCGAGCAGAATACTTACAGGTCAATAACTTACGAACGGAAAGTATCAATCGCACATCGATTTGTCAATGCTTAAATATCTGCAAACATGAAAGTATTTTTCATTTTTAAGATAATCAATTTAGCTGATCCCCTGCGCGAGTAGTAGACAGCCGACAACCAGCGACTTTCAAAGCCCGGTAGAATTTGAAGCCAACTTTAAACAAACACTTGCTTGTTGATCCGGTCGCTATTCCGGCGCGGATCAAAACCGATAGCCAAAAATTTGCCTCGGCGGCGCATTTGTCCGTTCCCGTCAGCCGCACATGCACGAAATATATCCAAGCGCCCTACGATTAATGTTGCCTAAAACCGAAAAGGTGTTAACAAGAATACCCAGAAATAGATCGGAAAGGTCGGTATGCAAGGCAAAAGCTAGCCCGGCTTTCACCACGCTAAAAGAATAACCTAGGAAACGTAGAGTACTTGTGCAACACTTCTCACCCGGACTACGCTTCATCGACGATAATCGGCGCGCATTAGGGCGAACGTTACAACCTTGAGGAGGCAAAATGGGCATACAGGATCGAGACTATTACTGGGAAAGGCATAAGGAAGCGGCTAAATCAAACAACGGCGACTTCGATGGGTTGCTCAATCGAAAGCCAAGCCGTTATCAGAAACCCGCCAAAAAGAGTTCCGGTAACCTTAGGTACCTTTTGACGCCGGCGCTGATGTTATTCGGGCTATGGCATGGTGCGGACAGACTCTTAAAGTTCAAAGCCACTCAACAGCCGGCCTTACCCACCATTGCAATTCCGGCTGTACCCGAAACCATTCAGGCAATTTCCGGGGGCATCGAAATAAAAGCGGATCGGCAAGGGCACTTCCGAGGTACGGTGATAATCAATAACGTACCCATGCCATTTTTGATCGATACCGGCGCTACTATAACCTCAATCCCCGCCAATTTAGCCTATGCCGCTCGGCTACCTATTGGTGCGCAGATCAACTCGAACACAGCAGGTGGCAAGGTAATTGACCGACTCACCCAAATAAACAGTCTGAAAATCGGCAATGCGGAAATCAGGAACCTTGATGCAGCCATCAACCAACATCTGGACGAGGTTTTGATCGGCATGAATACCTTAAAGTATTTCAACATGAGCCAAAGCGGCAATACCCTGACGCTGGTTGCCAACGGTTCAACGCCACAACAAATCGTGCCAGCCCCTACCCCAAGCAGAGCAAATACAATGACAGCAGAACAACCGCTTATACAACCTACGCTCAAGCGGCCAACGACGATCAAAAAAACGGTGACTTGTGATGCCAAGCAAGTTTGCACCACAAAATACAGTGACCGTTAGCAATGGCTAAGCAATTTTCATTCGAAGCCGAAAAGCTTTGGCGAGCCATTTCCAAATCACATCAAGCAGCGATCTTAAGTTCTACCTGGTGTGCTCAATGCAGCGACCGCACGACTATCGTCGATTATACTGTGGAAATGTTAGGCAATAGCTTGGTTCTAATTGGAAAATGCCAAGCATGTAATGGAGAAGTCAGGCGAGTTGTTGATTGACGCTTTAACGATCCTGACGCGTCATTCGGCGCTTTACAACAAACGGCGGCTACCCTTCTAGCCCTTACCGGCCGCAATTCGATCCGCGATAAATTTTTTCATCGTCCTAATTTGCTGATCCGTGAAGGTCTTTTTCCCAAGAAAGCCAGGAAAGTTCCGGCGATAAGCCTGGAGCCGCAACGTGCTATTGGGAAACGCAACTTTCTCGCCAGGGTAGATCCAATTTGGATTGTTAGCGCGGCGACCTATGACACCACCTTTCTTGGGATCACGAATGAAGCCCGGTTCCTTGTTTGGTGGAAAGTCCCAAACTTCGTTATAGGTAAGGCTAGTCGCACCAAGACGACAGGGATCCAACGTCCCACGAATGAAACGCTGAACCAACCCCGACAACGTATCGCCACGCACCACGACATACTCGAAAAACGGGGTCACGCGAGTACTGCCTCCCGGTAGCGAAAGAGCATCCCACATATAGTTATTCAGATCGGTTGTGTGCCCTCCATCGTCATAACCGCCTGTATCCAAGCCCAGCATGTGAGCGGTTTCATGCGCTGTAGTATTGGCAATTAGTGAACCAAGACTCGCTTCTGTTTCGGGAAATGCGGCTTCGCATAACTGATTACCCATCTGCAGTCGCATGGCCTTCATACCACCGACATACACGGTCGCATCGCCGCTCAGGATGACGTCATTCATCGAGGGACGAGAGCTTTCTCCGTAAACAGGGTGAGGCGGAACCTCTCGCGTGAACTTCACGAGTAAATCATGACCCGATTTTTTTCCGGAAAAATCGAGATCGACATCGAAGTCTTTGAAAGCGCCAACGATTGTCCTCTTCACGTTATCTTGAAGTTTTTTGGGAACGCACGCCTCGAAACAATTGAATTCAATTAGATACTTTTGACCCGCCATATCAACCTCCGCGCACGCGTGATTAGCACGCAGGAAAAACCGTTAGGTATCATATTCCCCTAACGTAAAAGTTGCAGGTGTTTTTACGCTAACCAACAAATTTAAAAGACGACTTATTATTAAAGTGCTTAGAAAATCCTGCTGCTGTTTGCCTTAGCGTCATCCGCCTTTGCCATAAGTGATGTAAAGCTTTGGCCGGAAGACAATCTCTGGAATTTCTGCACGCCGTTTTGCAGGCAAACAGATTGGGCATTATTTTCCCAGCTGCGCGTAAAGCTATTCGGGGTTCTAAGCCCAAAACCGCGTAATTTTTCCATTTCTAGTTAAATCAATAACTTAATCAAATTTTATATCGGCCAGCATCGCTTCGAAGTTAATTGGGTTGTGGTTGTTCTTAAAGTCATAATGACCCAAAAAATGGATATGTTGCCAAGCCACAGGAGAAATTTTCTGGAGTTGAGCAATCACTTTCTCGTTTCCGGCAGCTTTATACTTATCGACCAGCAGCGATAATATGATCGAGTTATAGGCAATAACGACATTGGCGATTAGCCTGCCGCACTGATTGGTGATGGCGGCTTCCAGATCCGTTCTGCCGATCAATTGCTTTTTGCCGCTGACTTGGGAGGTATATGAACGTAATTGGTGGTAGGCTTCAATACGGTTTTGCGAACGATGTACATCACGCTCTATCTGAGGATCACGCAAATACTTTAAGGTGTAAATGCTGCGCACCAATTTGTCGAACTCAAAAATGGCCTTCCGTGTGCGATTTTGTGCGGGTAATGCGCACAGTTTTCTAATCAATGTACTCTGGGTCATTTCCTTAAGGCCCAGTGTAGCGATGATTTGATCGATATGGGCTTGATCGGATTCAATCACAGAACGGTTAATCTGTCCGGCGGGCTTAATCAAAAATTTGTGGTAGTTTGCAATATCACCGGCACAATAGAGGTGTTTCAGCTGATTTTGAAGACTAACGAATCGGGGCATCTGCTTCATGCCGAACCAATGCAAAATAGCGAAATTGGCTTTATTAATGCTGTGCATGTCGCCGGTAATGGCTGTCGGCATGATATTCGAGGTATTGTTGTAGCAAATATCGAATAAAAAATTGCTTTCATGTTCATGCGAACCGATTAATTCAGTTTGCAACGCGATATGATTGGCGAGCAGGGTATAAGCGGCAACGCCTTTCCCCCGCCTAAAGTGTTTTTTAGAATGTCGCGCTTTGAGGGTGGGCGTTCCCATTTCAAGATGTTGCCCATCGACACTGCCATAGAGTTGTTCCAGCCCGAATGAATAATAGGGAAAGATACTTAACTCCGCAATGAAATTGCTGATCCGATCATTACTGGCTTTCAATGTGGAGAGTCGTAAATATTGCTGATAGGTGGCATCCAGGACGTGATACGGTATATCGCTGATCTCGGCCATGCTCAGGTTGCCGTGGTTCAGCGCCTGAGCAATAATGACTGCCATTAAACTGTCCCCATCGGCCACTTTTTTGGCATAGCGCGGTTGTAACGGCGTTAGCGCCGAGAGAAACTGGCACTGGTCATTAACAAATCGGAAAATATCGGCGATACCATGCGCTTGAAGTTTGGCATAGAATCCCACCTTTAAAGCCTCATCTTTGTTGACCTTAGGCTTTTTCCGCCAAGTCAAATGCTTGCGAGCCGCGTCATATTCCAGATGCTTTAGTTTACCTTGCCGTAACTCGCGGTCGAAAGGTTTCCACTGCTGACCAAGTTCGGCGTACAACGCGTCAATTGATTCAACCAACGGTTGACGCAACCAGGGGATGTCCAGCTTCTTCAGAACATCGGCTTGCTGTTCCATCGAAACCAGATCGTCACTAAAGCGGCGATTCACAACGCTATCATTCAGATACAGTTCGTTTATGTCGAAGCGTTTTCTGATTTGCCGATAAATCCAGAATTCGTATCGGTCGCCACGAATACCGGTGGCGTTCCCTTCTTCATCCAATATCAGCAAATGGGGACGCAGGCGATTTGGTATCGTGTCGGCTGGAATTTCGCTAACTGGCCGTTGCGCTAAGGTTTGTTGGCGGGAAAAAACGGTCTTCATCCAGTTCAACGCCATCAGCCACGGGTTCTGGGGGTCGGTACTGGAAAAATCGGTGGCCATGGCCAACGGACGCAAATTTTTCTTGCAACGCGCAGCAACTTTATCGACGGCCTCCCAGCGAAAAGCCATTTGACTGGGTGATTTTTCGCATAAGCGTTGCCCCGCAGTGATGAGGGAGTCCTTCGGCATGATGTTGAAGGCCTGATCGCGTACTGTCCCGAATAAGGTAGCGTCGTCAATTGCCTCATCAACGTACAATAAAATCAAACGACCTACTTGTGGCGACTCCTGTTGTTTACTGGATAAGGATTGATTAAACAGCTGCTTTGACTCGCTCTTGGTTTCTTCTTCCAGTTTTTTAAGCTGGTAACAAAAACTGCTGACCAGGTTATCACTCAGTTGCCGGTAACGTTGCCAAGCGTAGCACAACAGGTACAAATAGGTTTGCCCAGGCTTCAATCGCCTTAAGTCATAGATGCTGTAAAAATTGGCGAGACTGGCGTAGTAATTTTTATTTTGCTGCGAAATTTCGAGTTTTGGCAGGAGTGTCTTCGCTATCTGGTGCAAAGGCTCCAGCGTTGCCCGCTTCTGGCGTTCTACCACCATCATTTGGTAGCTGAAGTTCTTGGTATCTTGCTTGATGGCTGCCAATCCAGATAAGGTGTCTTCGCGAACGAGTAGTTTTTTAAGCTCGGTCCGTGCGGATTCATCTACGATTTCGTCGATCAATTGCTCCAAACGGTTGCGCTCGGAAGTCAAGGCATCACCAATGATCGTTTGTAGGGTTGTATACCCTGGGCGCACAATTTTCTGATTGTTTAAAAAGACAATCAATTCGGTCAGGATAAATGTCGGTGTAGCATCTTGCCTCGCCAGTTCAGTGGCTTTATCCAATAGCGATGTCACATCGCTTTCTAACCAGAGCCGATAACCCAATAAATCCACAATCTCGTTGCGTTGCAGATAATATTCTTTAGAGGGTAATGGGCGTTCCGCCAATGCCATCCCTTGAAAATACCGTTCCATGACAAAAGTAATGTCTTCCCGAGGTACGTCTTGTAACGTAAACTGAAAAAAACTGTGCTTCGCTTTGAAATATCCGATCTGTAAAAGGCAATAGACCTGTGCACGTAGGCCGTTACGCCCAAATACAATGGCATGTTCTTTCTCAGTCATTTCGAAGAATTCAGTGCGCTGAAAATCATCGAAGTCTGGTAATTCATATAAAGCGGCTTTCTCGGTTTCTGATAAAACAGTTATGCGTTTACTTTTATCAGAGCGCCTTGGCGGGATGTGGGCATCTTCAAAGTTTTCCATACTATGATTTTTAAAATAATGCAAGACAAGTTATTTCAGAAGATGAGCGCACAAGATAGTTAAAGTTTGCCGTGCTACTAAAAATCTTCCCTGTTTGGTCTATCAATAGACCTTGGCCTAGCGATAGAGTCGGCAGCTGCTATAAAAGCCTACCAATAGATACGATTTAGACTTATGATAGACACACTATCACAATATCTTAAATCCTAGTGAGCGAAAAATGATCATCGGCTATGCCAGAACCTCAACGCTCGATCAAATAGCTGGTCTTGAAGCACAATTGCGGGAACTCGAAGCCGCCCAGTGCAAAAAAATCTTTCAGGAGCAAGTGTCCTCCGTTGCCGTCCGCGCACAACTTGAAGCCGCATTGGAATTCGCCCGAGAGGGTGATGTGCTGGTGGCCACCAAACTCGACCAGCTGGCCCGATCCGTTGCCGACCTCATGGCGATTATCAAAACGTTGGAACAAAAAGCGGTCGGCTTAAGGATTTTGAATCTGGGCATGGACACCCAGACCCCGACCGGAAAACTGATGCTGACCGTCTTGGGTGGTGTTGCACAATTCGAGCGGGAAATGATGCTGGAGCGGCAACGGGAAGGCGTTGCTAAAGCCAAAGCGGCCGGTAAATATAAAGGCCGAACACCGCTGTCAGCTGAAGTACGTCAAGAAGTCGTCAAGCTTGCCGCAAGCGGCATGGTGAAAACCAACATTGCCCAACAGTTGAACATCGGGGCGGCCAGCGTTTATCGAATCCTGGCCGCTCTCAAAAAAGCATCGCCTGACGGATAATTGATGGAGCGGTGTAACACCGCTGCCACTTCCTGCACAAATCACCCCGCAACTTGTAGCCATTCATGATGCTCAGTTCCGCAGCAACCCCCGCTGTAATTGAATACACAACCAAGCTGCCGCGATCGCTAGCAACCAACGGCCGCCCAGTTCACAAAACACCATCCAGTCCACGAACCAAGGTACCGCTCGGGGATTACTGCCCGATTCGGCAATGTCTTGAAACGATATTTCCAATTTGCCTAATAGCTGTGCCGGCAATGTCGCCATGATCACCAACGCCGCCGAGAGCAAACCCAAACCGAGTAACCATAACCGTTGCCGCCAGTGCTGTACCGGCCAAACCAGCAACATCGATCCTTCAATGACCAATGGCACGAAGCTATGCAGCAAATGGGCGGACGATTTCAATTCGGTTGGAGGTGGAATGAAATGGTCGGCATTCAGATAAATCGGCCTCAAGGCTAAAACCGATAATTCAATCGATGCATCCAATTGGGATTGCACCGATTTGACCACGTGCAAACTGGGCGATAAATCCGGCGCCATTGAAATCATGACGGCCTTCAGCAACGGGAACAGGCCTGTTATCAGCCTTTCTCCAAAATACAAAACCAAGCCGGACAACACCAGCCAAGCCAGCAGGCCTTTCAGGGTCAGGAAAAGCAATTCACGCCGGTTCATGGATTGGATGCGCCGAACCGAACGCCCACCAGGCAAAATAACAGCATCCCAGCACCACCATCAATGTCGGCGCCACATAAGTGTGAATCAATTGGAACCAGCCCGGTTGGTAAGCAATGACGAAATACAGCACGCAGATACGCAGCAGATTGAGAAAGTAGATCAAGCCGATGCCCAGCAGCAGACCCAGCACCTTCCGGTTCAATCCGGATGGAAAAACCAGCACGGCGGATACCACCAAAAACAACACACCGGCACCGTCGCAGCCGCGCACGATTTCCAGATCGGCCTTGGCGGAAAGCAGATGATTCTGCTTGGCCAATACCTGTTCCAACGGTACCAGCCAGTTGACCAGATCGGCGCAAACCGCCACCACGCCGTGATAGTAAATA
>NZ_JALOBS010000032.1 GCF_023228165.1 Methylomonas sp.
CTTTGAGCTGGTGGTTCGAATCATAGGTGCACGCTTTTTGGGGATGGTGGCTCATTTTTCGTGCATCATTATACCAAAAAAACCTTTATTATCATTATATATCAATAAGATGCACTTACTGAGCAGACTCTAATTAGCCGGGCGATGCCGCTTGAGGTAAAGCAGCGAACTTTTGCATGATGGGGCGATACGCACCGAGAACGAAGCGAGGTCGAGCCGCCAAACTTTTACGGCGCTTCCGGCAATGCGGGTTGAATCGGCTTGATCGGAAACGACCCCGAACACATATCGCCTTCTTCCACGCCGTCCAGCCATTTTTTCAATTGCCGGGTGCGTTCGCGCGTCATGGATGCGATTTGCTCATGCCAGCAAGCCTTGAAACTGCTGCCGTAGTAGCCGGGTTGTTCTCTTATGGGGTATATGGCGAGCATTTCCGCGTCACGCCACTTTAGCCAGGCACGTTGGGCTTGCTTGAGGCTGTCTATAAAAGGTTTGTCGTTGGCGTGTTGCTTGAGTATCGCTTGATAAGTACTGTTTAGCGCCTGGTCGGCCGTTTGATTGTCCAGACCGCTGCACTGATTGATTTCTTGCTGGGTGTCGGCGTTATCAAAGCAGGTCGGTTTGGCCTCATCGGCGGTGACCAGCGTGGAAGCGAGAATCAGGGAGAGATAAATCGGCTTTATTGGAATGCGCAAATCATAAGACGATTGGTGTAATGAATGCGCAACAGTACGGGTATTGCGGGTGTGTAGTAAGTGCATTGTAAGCGGCGTCGCGTTAGTTTATGTAATGAACCCTGCAAAAGAGCAATTGCCCTGCCATTGCTATTATTACAAGCTAATCGTCATTCAAGGGCAAATCTGAAGCGGGCGAAAAATGGATTGCTTTCCATACAGGCGGTCAGGCGTAATGACGAGCCGATGGTTAATGGAATTTTGCTGTTTAGAGCATATTTACCGTTGGCTAAAAAAACCTGAGCATTATCGGTGCCTTCACCAATGACGACCGCGGATGCTTCGTTCCCGTTATCCGCAATGCTATAAATTGTGCAATTACCGGATATTTGCTCCAGTAATAATTGAATGGCATTGGACAGTTCGTTGAAGTTTTGTTGGCGAATGATCGCTATCGAAACGGGGTGTTGTTCTTTATAAAGCAGCACGATGTCTCCGGTAGAACAATCCGGCATACGGCTTTCGGCAACCCAATAGGATTTGTTAGGGGTTTTATGTAAGTTGACATATTTGCCCAAGGCGATTTCGCCGCTAAAAGGCTGTTCGGGTTGTTCGAAAACATTGCGTTGATGCTCCAATGGCACCAACGCTAAGCCGCGATTGAAATTGGTGGGGTCGCGAAGTTGGGCGCTAAGTTGATTGATTTTCGATAGCTTGTTGAGTTCTTGCAAATAGTGGCAGGCGCCGAGGAAGCCGGGGATCAGCTTGGTGCGCGATGGCATGCCTGGAGTGATGGCGCTGAATACCTGTTTGTAACCGCCGAAAAGTAAGGCCAGTTTGTTTTGGTGGCTGGGGCTTAACTTGGTCGCAACGGTGCCCAATTGCAATTCATGGCTGATACGCTGACTTTTTATGCCCATAAAATGAGTGGGTAGGGAGCGGTTGTTCCTTCTGACCGGATAGGGCGGCAAGTCTTTGCTCAAGTCCCAATAAAATCCGCAATCCAATGCCTCTGTTGAGGTTTCAATTTTCAGCAAATGGGCGCACTGATTGGATAGTAGGAACAGCTGGCTGATTTCATCGGGTTTGTAGAGTCCCGGACAGATAATGTTGAACAGCAGGTTGCGTTTGACGACAGACTCGATGTCGGTTTGGGGTTTGAATTCACTTAATTTTGTTGCCTGGGGTAGTTTCAATGCCTCGGTTGATGCGGCCAGTTTATAAAGTTGCGCGGATTTTTTCCAAAGCGTGGCGGAAGGTACGTCATAAAACAGGCTGTAGCAGCGCATGGCATAGCCGATTAACTGCAGGGCATAAAAAATGGCCAGATTCTGACTGGTGGATTCCAGCTTTTTACTTTCAATGCTCTGGCAAAAAATCAGGGCTAATTGGCGGGGCAGTTGCATGGCCAATTTGCCGATTTTTAGAGATTTGCCGGAAAGGTCCGTTTCGGTTGCGGCGGTTGCGGACAGGCTGTTGGAAAAGTGCAATGTCAACGGCGTTAAATTGACCAATAAGGGTAAAAGTTCGATAGGCGGGTATTTGTCGTCTTTGAGCTGTTTTAGTACCAGGTTTAGTTGATGGGCGGCCTGAGCGTGGGGCAATAGGCTTAAACCGTCCAGCCATTCAGCCAGCGCATCAGAGTTCAATTCAAAGGGTAGGGTATTGTCTGTTGCCATTGATTTTGTTGGGTATGACGCTTAGTAAACTTGCAAGTCTAGCCGAAATCAGCATGGCTATGAAAACTTAGCTCAAGCGTATCGCTAATCACGGCATAATACTCAACAGGTTTTCACATATTTACTCGTTAAGATGACTCGATTATTCCAATGGAAATGGCTATTGCCGGCACCGGTATTGGGTGCACTGTTGACGCTGGCGTTCGCACCTTACGATTACAGCTATTTTGCGGTAATCGCGATAGTGTTTTTTTATCGGTTTTGCCTCGTACAGCCGGCCGGACGAGCGGCTTTATGCGGCTATTTATTCGGCTTGGGATTGTTCGGTTCCGGTATCTGGTGGGTGTATATCAGTATTCATGATTTCGGCGGCGCGGCTGCGCTCAGCTCCGGTTTATTGGCCGGTTTGTTGGTGTCTATATGGGCGGTATTTCCGGCAATAACGGCGTACTTTTCGGCAAAATTGCTTGCCATGAAGGGCGTTTGGTTTCGGCTGTTGGCGGTGAGTTTGGTTTGGGTGGCGGTCGAGTATTTTCGCGGTTATTGGTTGCTGAATGGTTTTCCGTGGCTGCAGATTGCCTATAGCCAGATAAATACGCCTTTGGCTGGCTATGCGCCTGTCGTTGGTGTGTATGGTATGGGGTTTTTATTGGTCGTTAGCGCGGCTCTGCTGGCGGAATCGTGGCGAGTCCGAACACTGCGTTTACCCGGCGTGTTGATGTTATTTGTGATTTGGGGCGGCGGTTGGTTGTTGCAGGGCCTGCAATGGACGCATGCTATCGGAAGTCCCATTGAAGTGACCTTGGTACAGGGTAATATAGCTCAGGATCAAAAATGGCAAACCGATCAAATGTTGAGTACTTTAAGGTTGTATCTGCAACTGACCGAACAGCATTGGGACGCCGATGTGATCATCTGGCCGGAAACGGCGATTCCGGCTTTTTTAGCGGACGTTAAAGACTTTTACCTTGATCCCTTGTCTGCCAAGGCACGGGAAAAAGGGGTGGATTTAGTGGTAGGTTTGCCCAGTAACGGTGCCGGTAACGATTATTACAACAGCGTCATCACCTTGGGCGAGAGCGAGGCGATATATCACAAACATCATTTGCTGCCGTTTGGCGAATATCTACCGTTGCAACCGCTGTCGGGTTGGGTGCTGGATCAGCTGCAAATCCCGTTGGGCAACTTTGCCTTGGGCGGCGCCAGGCAGCCTTTACTCAAGGCGGGCGGTTATCGGTTCGTGACCACTATTTGCTATGAAGATGCCTTTGGTGAGTTGGTTAATCGGCAAGTCGGGCAGGCGGCTTATTTGGTGAATGTCACCAACGACGGCTGGTTTGGCGATACCTCGCAACCTTATCAACATATGCAGATGGCGCAAATGCGCGCCTTGGAAACCGGCCGTTACCTGTTGCGCGCTACCAATACCGGGGTAACCGGATTCGTCGGGCCGAATGGTAAAATCCTTGCGCAGGCACCGTTGTTTACCGCCACTACATTGACGAGTACCATCATCCCCATGGCGGGATTGACACCTTATGCCAGATGGGGCGATCAAGCGGTTTTTGGCGGGTTAATTCTATTGGTGGGTATAGTTTGGGGGTTGGTGCGATTTGCGGGGCGTCGGTCCAGACGTCTAAAACAAAAAATTAAGACTTTATAGTACCAATGCCGCCGAAATAAATAGCAAATTGGCGGAAGTGGGCGGGCATTAAACAGGTAGTTGATTAATTGACAAGGACAACAGTGATAAATAAGGCAGGCTAATGGCCTGTTTAGTCAGGGATGAAACCCAACGGCTAAGATAATTTAAGACATTGTCGCATAAGAATGGCCGACTACCTAATCAGTACCTGACAAGATGTAAGCGTTAGGGATAGTCGTTGTTCTCTTCAAATAATTTACAGAAGATTGCAACGGTTTATCCCTTAGCTATAAAACTGTCGTCGGCGACACTTGAGCTTAATGGCTAGCGTTGATGCGGCCTTTTTGCGGGGTTTATTTATGAATTTCCAAATGCAGCGCCCGATATTCTTCGGTCAGTTTGTGCGATGGCGCGTAATGCACTAGCGGTTTGGCGTCGGTGTGCGACTCCCTGACCTTGACCGAAGTGGATATTTTGGATTCCAGCACCGGCAGGCCTTCCGCAATCAAGTCATCCACCAGTTGCCGGGGCAGGTTGGCTTGTTTTTGGTATTGGTTGACTACCACGCCTTCCACTTCCAGGCCAGGGTTGTGATCGGCCTTGACTTCCGCAATTGAGCGCATCAGCGTGTATAGCGCTTCGCGGGCAAAGGTGTCGCAATCGAATGGAATCAGACATTTTTCTGCGGCTATCAATGCCGACAAACTGTAAAAATTCAGGATGGGCGGGGTGTCGATGTAGATGCAATCGTAGCCTTCCAGTTTTTCCAGCGCTTCCTTCAGTTTGTAAATTTTATGGCGGGATTCTAGCCGGCTTTGCAGGCCTTCCAGATCCGGATGGGAAGGCAGCACGAACAAATTCGGAAACGGGGTTTCATGAATGGCGCTGTCCAGGCCCTCCTTGCCGCCGCCGAATAACTCCAGTCCCAGGCTGTCTTTGAAAAAATGAGCAATGGTTTTGTCCGAATCGGTAATTTTCACGCCCATTAAATATTGCGTCGAGTTACCTTGCACATCCAGGTCGATTACCAGGGTTTTTTTGCCTTCGACAGCACTAATTGCCGCCAGATTGCATGTGATGGTGGATTTTCCGACACCGCCTTTTTGATTAAAAATCACCCTGCGCATAATCGCCTCGATAGTTTAATAAATAAAAACCCGCATTATAAGGTTAAAGCTTGTAATATCAACAACGTGTAAATGCATCGCCTTGGCAGGCAGGGCATTTGGGAATCACGCTGGTGGATTTAAAGGCGATTTCCTTGCCGCAGGCGTCGCAGGTAAAGGTGCCGGGGCTGGCCACTTCTCCGCTTTTGTAAGGATGGTATTGCTTGGCTTCCATTTCCAGGGCGGCCAACTTGACTTTGGTTTTGTCGGCAATGTCCATAAAGGCGTCCAGAGCGAAGTTCTCGATCAGATCGATATCGAATTTCAACCATTCGGACAGTGAATTGTTGTCGTGTTGTTGCGATGGCGCGGTGGCGACATGCTCGATATCACGCATCACATAATCGGCGACTTTGTTGATTTCTTCCTGGGTGTGTCCGCCTAAGGCGCTGGTTTTTTCCTTGGCAATTTCCAAGGCATCGGCAACGCTGTGTAGGGTATCGTCCAGTGCTTCGTAAAGATGGCCCATGAGGTCATCGTAAGCTTTGATCAGTTTATTTTCGCCCATGGCTTCTCCTTGTTGTTTTAATGATTTCAGGCTTTGGATTTAAGCGCCCGTAAGGTATTCTAGCGCCTTTTTACATCAAAAGACGAATAGGATGGAAGAGCATTACAAACCGTTGCCGATTGAGCAAAAGGTACAGGCTGACTGGGAAAAATCCGGCGTATTTACCGCCAGCGAAAATACCGGTAAAGAAAAATACTATTGTTTGTCGATGTTTCCCTATCCCAGCGGCAAACTGCATATGGGCCATGTGCGTAATTACACCATAGGCGATGTGATCAGCCGTTTTCAACGCATGCAGGGTAAACACGTGTTGCAACCCATGGGCTGGGATGCCTTCGGTTTGCCGGCGGAAAACGCCGCCATGCAAAACAAAGTGCATCCAGCCGACTGGACCTATTCCAATATCGATTACATGCGCGAACAGCTGAAACGGCTTGGTTTCGGTTACGACTGGAGCCGCGAGCTGGCCACTTGCGATCCGGAATATTATCGATGGGAACAATGGTTTTTCCTGCGTCTGATGCAGAAAGGCCTGGTTTACAAAAAAACCGCGCCGGTCAACTGGTGTCCGCACGATCAAACCGTGTTGGCCAACGAGCAAGTCATAGACGGTTGCTGCTGGCGTTGCGATACCCTGGTCGAGAAAAAAGAAATCTCCCAGTGGTTTTTAAAAATTACCGAATATGCCGACGAATTGCTAAGTTCGCTGGAGAGTTTGCCGGGCTGGCCGGAACAGGTCAGAACCATGCAGGCCAACTGGATAGGCCGCTCCGAAGGCGTGGAGATGGATTTTGCGGTAGCGGGTTTCGATGAGGCGGTCCGCATTTACACCACTCGCCCCGATACCCTGATGGGTGTTACCTATCTGGCGGTTGCGGCAGAGCATCCCATGGCCAAAATGGCCGCCGAAAACAATGCCGATATCGCGGCGTTTCTGGAAGCCTGCAAGCAGATGGAAACCTCGGAAGCGGCCATGGAAACCATGGAAAAGCGCGGCATCGATTCCGGGTTTACCGCGACGCATCCTTTGAGCGGTGAGCAAGTGCCGGTTTGGATCGCCAACTTCGTATTGATGAGCTATGGTACCGGTGCGGTAATGTCCGTACCCGCACACGATCAGCGCGATTATGAATTTGCCCGAAAATACGGTATCGCTATCAAGGATGTTATCGCTGCCAGTGATGGATCTAACGACAGCGTTAGTGAAAAGGCCTTCACCGACAAAGGTGTATTGAAAAACTCCGGCGAATTCGACGGTCTGAATTTTAGTCAGGCTTTCGACGCTATTGCCGCTAAATTGATCGGGCTGGGCAAGGGCGAACGTAAGACCAACTTTCGTCTGCGCGACTGGGGTGTTTCGCGTCAACGATACTGGGGCGCGCCGGTGCCGGTGATTTATTGCGACGATTGCGGCACCGTGCCGGTGCCGGACGAGCAGTTGCCGGTGACGTTGCCGCGCGATGTAGTGCTGGACGGGTCGCAGTCCCCACTGGCGGCGCATCCGACTTTTCCGCATGCCGATTGCCCGAAATGCGGCAAGCCGGCGCAGCGCGAGACCGATACCTTCGATACCTTTATGGAATCGTCCTGGTATTTTGCCCGCTACGCCAGTCAGGATTGCGACACGGCGATGCTGGACAGCCGAGCCAATTATTGGTTGCCGGTCGACCATTACATCGGCGGTATCGAACACGCCATTCTGCATTTACTGTATGCGCGGTTTTACACCAAGCTGCTGCGCGACGAAGGTTTGATCGTTTGCGATGAGCCGTTCAAAAACTTGTTGACTCAGGGTATGGTGGTTGCGGAAACCTTCTATCAAATCGATGAACACGGTCATAAGCGTTATTACAACATGACGCAGATTCAGGTCGAGCGCGATAGCAAGGGTAAAATCGTCGGTGCGAAATTGCTGGAAGACGGTTCGCATGTCACGGTGGGCGCGATTGAGAAAATGTCAAAATCCAAAAACAACGGTGTCGATCCGCAGGTATTGATCGATCAATACGGCGCCGATACCGTGCGTTTGTATACCATGTTTACTTCGCCGCCGGACCAGTCGCTGGAATGGAACGATGCCGGTGTGGAAGGTGCGTTCAGGTTTTTGAAACGGTTATGGCGGCAGGTTTATCTGCATGTTGAATCGGGCTTGCCCGGCAAGGGTTTGGATGCGGCCGCGCTGACCGATGGGCAAAAAGCCTTGCGCCGGCAATTGCATCAAGCCCTGCAAAAAGTCACCGACGATATGGCGCGTCGGCACACCTTCAATACCGCGATTGCCGCCAATATGGAGCTGGTGAATGCCTTGAACAAGTTCGAGGATGATAGCGACAATGGCCGGGCCGTGCGTCAGGAAACCTTGGAGGCTATTGTATTGATGTTGGCGCCTATTATTCCGCATGCGGCGCAGCAATTGTGGCATGAACTGGGTCATGCTAGCGATATCGTCATGGCGGCCTGGCCGGTGCTCGATGAGACGGCATTGGTGCAGGACGCCATCGAAATGGTGGTGCAAGTCAATGGTAAATTACGCGGCAAATTTTCGGTGGCGGCTACAGCGTCAAAAGAGCAGATCGAAGCGTTAGTGCTGGCCGACGAACACGTGCAACGCTATATCGACGGTAAACCGGTGAAAAAACTGATTGTGGTACCGCAAAAACTGGTAAATATCGTTGTTTGATCCGTTAATCAATAGACTGAATCTGATGAAAATTGCCCGGAAAATCGTTTTGCTTACTGTCCTGAGTTTGTTGACTGCTTGCGGTTATCATCTGCGCGGATCCATTGCTTTGCCGGCCGCTTTGAAAAATATGTATTTATTCGGTGCCTCCGGCTCGCTTAATGCCGAAACAAAAGCGGTATTGAAGGCTTCGGATGGCAAGCTGGCGGATTCTCCGAATGATGCGGGCATTGTAGTAAAGGTTTTAAAGGAAGATTTTCGCCGTCGTGTGTTGTCGGTGGGCTCGACGGGTAAGTCCAGCGAAGTGGAGCTGAATTATTACCTGAGATTTCAGTTTTACGATAATAAAGAAAATACCCTGCAGGACGAGCAAACCATAGAAATCAGTCGTGAGTTTTTCAATGACCAGACTGCCATTCTGGCTAAGGAAAACGAAGAAGCATTGATACAAAAAGAGATTTATAGACAGGCTGTGCGGATGCTGATGTCACGTGCGCAAGCCGCGATCGAAAACAAGAAACTCTAAGCCATGCGCTATAAGCCGGAGCAACTGGAAGCCGCGCTGCAAAAGGCGGCTTTGCAGCCGGTTTACCTCATTACGGGTGATGAGCCGCTGCAAGTCGGTGAAGCTGCCGACGCCATCAGGGATGCGGCTCGGCGGGCGGGTTACACTGTGCGGGAAGTCGTCAGCATCGATCACGGTAACGAATGGTCGCAATTGTCCGAGGAAGCCGACTCGCTGTCGATTTTTGCCGATAAAAAAGTTATCGATTTGCGGCTGGTTTCGGCAAAACCGGGTAGCGAAGGCAGTAAAGCTCTACTTGCCTATTGCCAACACTTGCCGGCCGACACGCTTTTGATGATTACCACCGGCAAGCTCGATACGGCATCGCAGAAAACCCAATGGTTCCAGGCTATCGACAATGTCGGAGTCATTGTGCAGGTGTGGCCTCTGCAGGGGCCTGACTTGCTGAACTGGTTGCAGCGGCGCGCGGAACGCAGGGGGATGCGGCTTGAGCAGGACGCCGTTAAAATCCTGGCCGGACGTATCGAAGGCAATTTGTTGGCGGCGGCACAAGAGATAGAAAAACTGTTTATTCTGCACGGCAAAGCAGTGATAAACAAAACCATGATTGCGGAGGCGGTGGCCGATAGTTCGCGTTTTGATGTGTTTAAATTGACGGAGGCCTTGTTGGCTGGTAAGCATAATAGGGCCGTTAAAATTCTAAACGGACTGAAAGCAGAAGGTATCGCCGCACCTGTCGTGCTGTGGGCGCTTAGTCGCGAAGCGAGGGTTTTGTTTAATGTTAAATCCGAATTGATACAGGGCCGCCATCAGGATGCGGCCTTTAAGAGTCATCAGGTTTGGGATAAACGTAAGTCATTAATGCAGGATGCCCTGCGCAGGTTTTCCGTAGAGCAAATAGAGTCTTTATTGCTGGCCGGTGCCAAGGCGGACAGGCAGGCCAAAGGTCAGCTCGCCGGCGATGAATGGGACACCCTGTTTAATATTTGTTTAAAATTTTGTCAGCCGGTAATGGATATCCAAGGCCTGTCCATGCGTTAGTTTTGTTTAATAAACCGGGTATTCTTGATAAAATTACTGGGTTATTAATTTGGATTGAGTAATAGTCATGAGCGTGATTGAAAGAATTGAAGAACAACTTGCCAGTCAACCGGTGGTGTTGTACATGAAAGGTACCCCGGATTTCCCGCAGTGCGGTTTTTCCGGCAGGGTTGTGCAGGTATTGCAGGCCTGCAATGCGCAGTATCGGGCGATCAATATATTTGAAGATCCTGAATTACGCGACGCCTTGAAAGCATATTCCAACTGGCCGACTTATCCGCAGTTGTATGTCAACGGACAGTTGGTGGGTGGCTGCGATATCGTGATGGATTTGTTTAATAAAGGCGAATTGCAGAGCATGATCGGCGCTGCATAACCGTTGTTTGTATCCGGCGACTCGCAGCCGTGAGTCGCTTATGCCGCTTCGAAGGCTAAAAGTTTTTTCCAGCGGTTATAGATAATACAAAACAATTCCGCGGTTTGTTCGGCATCGTAAAGGGCTGAATGGGCGCGTTCGTTATCCCACTCCAATCCAGCCGCTTCGGCAATTTTGGCTAATACCGTCTGACCGAATACCAGTCCCCCCAAAGTAGCGGTATCAAAACTGCTGAATGGGTGAAATGGGCTGCGTTTTATTTGCGTGCGGTCAATGGCGGCATTTAAAAAGTTGATGTCGAAAGCCGGATTGTGGCCCACCAAAATGGCGCGTTTACATTCGTTGCGTTTTACGGCCGCTCTAATCGGGGTAAACAATTGATTAAGGCCTTCTTTTTCGTCGACGGCCATGCGAAACGGATGATAGGGGTCGATCCCGGTAAACTTTAAGGCAGCTTCATCCAATTCCGAATTTTTAAACGGGATGATGTTGCAATGATGTTTTTCAGTGATCCCCAGCCAGCCTTCCGCATCTTGTTCGACGATAATGGCGGCTATTTCAAGGAGTGGGTTTTTTTTTGCGTTGAAGCCGGCGGTTTCAATATCTACAATAACGGGCAAATAGCCTCTGAAACGGTTTCCTAGCGGATTGTGACTTAGTTCCATGGTCTGTGGTGGCTTGATAAATCGTTAATATGATATGTTACGTCAGTTTTAGACGGCTATAAACAATTAATCAGGTGACGAGGTAAATCTTATGCGAGGCAAAATAATAGGTTCTTTGGTTGCTATCGGTGCGATGGCTTTAATGAATGGGTGTGCAACCGTGCAAAGCCCCGATCCCAGAGACCCTTGGGAAAGCTGGAACAGAGGCGTGCAGTCGTTTAACGATGACGTGGACAGTTATGTCATGAAGCCTGTTGCCAAAGGTTACAAATGGGTCATGCCTGATTTTGCCGATCAAGGGGTAACCAACTTTTTTAGCAACCTGGATGACATTGGTGTCTTCACCAACGACTTATTGCAAGCAAAACTTATGCAGTCCGGAATGGATACCGCCCGTTTTCTGGTCAACACCACGGCCGGTGTCGGTGGTCTGGTTGACGTTGCCAGCATGATCGATTTGCCCAAGCATAACGAAGACTTCGACCAAACCCTGGGGGTTTGGGGCCTGCCTACCGGACCTTATATCGTCTTGCCGCTTTTCGGGCCCAGTTCGCCGCGAGGCGTGGTTGGTTTGGTCGGGGATGCCGCCATGAATCCAATCACATATGCCGGCTTCTATTTGAATCCTGAATGGATAGGCGCGGCGGTATCGATGGGATCAGGCGCGTTAAAGGTCATTGATGCCCGTTCCGACCTGTTGGGCATGGAAAAAGTAGCAACCGAAGCGGCGCTGGATCGTTATCAGTTTTTTCGCGATGCCTATCTGTCCAACCGTAATTATTTAGTCAATGACGGTAATGTGCCGGAAGATGATGTTTTGAAATTTGAAGACCTTAAAGACGATGGGTATGGGCCGTTAAACACCAATCCATATTAATCGACGCAGTTCATTCAGCTAAAAAAGGCCGCGTGCCTAAAGCAACGCGGCCTTTTTTTGCGTTCGCTATCAGAAAATGACTGGTTTGTTTTTCAACGATGGTTAAGCGGATGATAGCTATGTTATGGTTGAACATTGTTAGGGATTATAAAAACAATCAGGATACGAGGTAAGTCTGATGCAAATCAAAAATATAGCCATACTTTTATCTGCCCTTGGCAACATGCTTTTATTGAACGGGTGTGCGACTGTTCATGCTACGGACCCAAATGATCCGTGGGAGAGTTGGAATCGTAGTATGCAATCGTTCAACGATGGGGTGGATGATTATGTGATGAAACCGGTGGCGGAAGGATACCGCTGGATAACCCCGGATTTTGTCGATCAGGGCGTTTCCAATTTCTTCAGTAATATCGGCGATATCCGGGTCACCATCAATGATGCTTTACAAGGCAAATTTGCCCAAAGTGCTTTTGACGGTACGCGCTTCTTTCTGAATAGCACCTTGGGTCTGGCCGGTTTTATTGATTTGGCCAGCAATGTTGATTTACCCAAGCATCATGAAGATTTTGACCAAACCTTAGGGTTTTGGGGCGTGCCGAGCGGACCTTATCTGGTGTTGCCTTTGCTGGGTCCCAGCTCGCCGCGCGGCGTAGTCGGTGTGGCGGGTGATGTGGCTATGAATCCCATCAGTTATACCGGTGTTTATTTAAGTTCGTCTGCGGTATCGACAGCGGTATCGGGCGGATTGGGCGCGTTGAATGCGGCCGACTTGCGGGCAGATAACCTGGAAAATGAAAGAATAGCCAGCGAAGCAGCGCTGGATCGCTATGCCTTTTTTCGCGGCGCCTATTTATCGCAACGCAACTATTTGATTCACGACGGTAACGTACCCGAGGACGATGTGTTGAATCTAGACGAGCAGGAGGGTTTGTCGCCGGTGCAACCTTATTGATATTATTTAACGGCTTACGCCCTGTATCGCAGGGCGTTTTTCTTAAACCAAGATCGATTCGATAAACTGGCTGTGAGCTGCTTGCAGTTTGGCATGGCGTATTTGGTTTTCCAGGCTCACCTCACCGGGCACATCGCAGGCAACCCGCAGATAATTGGGTGTATAGCCAAAATAACGGATTTTGCCGTTATCCAGTACTTCAGTCTGGCCTTCCCAAAGCACGTTAGCCAATGAGTTTAGATTTTCGGCGACGAAATCCTGTTTTAAGGTTTCGGCAAGTTCATGCAGTTGTTTGCTGCGTTGTTTTTTCAGCGTCTGACTGATTTGATCCGGCAGTCCTGCAGCCTTGGTACCCTCACGCGGCGAATAACTGAAAATATGAATATGCCCAAAGCCCAGCTTTTGGATGTAATCAAAGCTTTCCTGCCATTCCTGCTCGGTTTCACCCGGAAAGCCGACGATGATGTCGGTGGTGATATTAAAGTTTGGAATCAAGCTGCGGGCTTGTTGCACCATATCGGCAAATTCTTCGGTTTTACAGCGTCTGGCCATGCGCCGTAACACGCTGTTGCTGCCACTTTGTAAAGGCAAATGCAGATGTGGCATCAGACGCGGGTTTTTAAATAATTCAAAAAATCCCGGCGGTAATTCCCAAGGTTCCAGAGAGCCTAGACGCAGGCGGGGGATTTGGGTTTTTTCCAGTATGGTTTCAATCAACTCGACCAAGTGACTGTTGATGTCGCTGCCATAACCGCCCAGGTGTACGCCGGTGATGATAGCCTCGTTGATGCCTTGGCTGTGCAGGCTATTGATTTCAGCGATTACATCATCGATAGCGCGACTATGCTCTTCGCCGCGCGCCACGGTAACGATACAGAAGGTGCAGCGATAACGGCAGCCGTCTTGCACTTTAACGAAGGCACGTTGCCGGCCACGGCTAAACAAGGATATTTCACCGGGTTCGGTCGACATGGCCGGCATGCTGTCCAGATTGAGTTCGGTTAAGGCTTTTTCGACCAGCTGATTTTTGTCTTGGTTGCCGACGATCAAATCCACCCCCATCAACTGGGCCGCTTCGGTTTCGTTTAAGGTGGCGTAACAGCCGCTGACCACTAATTTGGCTTGCGGGTTGTCGCGATGGATGCGGCGGATCAGTTGTTTGGATTTTTTGACCGCATCCTGAGTGACCGCGCAGGAATTGATCACCACCATTTGGGCGTCATCCAGCTGGCGGGTAATGCTGTGGCCTTTAGCTTGAAAGGCTTGCGCCCAGGTTTCCAGCTCGGCTTCGTTGAGGCGACAGCCCAGGGTTTTTAAATGTATTTGCATGTATATGTTTAAAAAAATGTAGGGTGCATAAGCGTAGCGCCATGCACCTCTAATCAAAATAATTAACCAAAAAACCAATAAGTTATAAAAATGGCGGCCATAATACCTGAAAAGTCGGCAATCAGGCCGCAAACGGCGGCATGACGAATGTTGCTGATGCCTGCCGCACCGAAATACACCGCTAATACATAGAAGGTGGTTTCCGTGCTGCCTTGCACGACCGAGGCCAGGCGACCCGCAAACGAATCGGCACCATGGCTTTGCATGGTATCGATCATCATGGCTCTGGCACCGCTGCCGCTAAACGGTTTCATCAATGCCGTCGGCAGGCCGTCGATAAAACGGTTATCAATTTGCAAAAAGTCCACCATCAAGCGAATGCCGCCGGTCAATAATTCCAGCGCGCCGCTGGCACGAAACACCCCAAAAGCTACCAGCATGGCAACCAAATAAGGAATAATGCCGACAGCGGTTTGAAAGCCCTGTTTAGCGCCTTCTATAAATAACTCATAAGCATTCAGGCGTTGATAGGCGGCTGCGGCAATAAAGGCAGCTACCAAGCTAAACAAAACCAGATTGCTGAGCAGGGCCGATTGTTCCAGCATGATTACCTGATCCAGGCTGGAAAAATAGCTTAACAGGCCAATAATCAGCGCGGTAAGACCGCCCAGGTAAGCCAGTACAACCTTGTCCAGCAAATTGATTTTTTGCACAAATGCTACGGCTAGTAAACCAGCCAAGGTCGATACATAGGTGGCGATCAATATTGGAATGAAGACATCGGTTGGGTTGGCGGCACCCAGTTGCGCCCGGTAAGCGAATATGGTGACCGGAAACAAGGTCACAGAAGAGGTATTCAGCACCAGAAACAGAATTTGCGCATTGCTGGCACGGTCGGGATGCGGATTGATGCTCTGCATTTCCTGCATGGCTTTAATGCCCATCGGGGTAGCGGCATTATCCAGTCCCAGCATGTTGGCAGCGATGTTCATGGTTATCGCCCCAAGTGCCGGGTGGTTTTGCGGGATGTCGGGCATCAAGCGATTAAATAACGGATTTAACACCCGGGTGAGCAATGCGATAAAGCCGCTATGCTCACCAATTTTCATGATGCCCATCCATAAAGCCAGCACCCCGCTTAGCCCCAGCGAAATTTCAAACGCGGTTTTGGACAAGCTGAACATGGCCGTCATCAACTCGGAAAATACCTGCGTGTCGCCCAGCACCAGTAGTTTAAAGCTGGCGGTAACGAAGGCGCTGAGGAACAGGAAAATCCAGATGAAGTTCAGCAACAACCGGGTCCGGATTTTTAGCTGATTTTCTTGGCTAATTGCGCCGCATAACCGGTATAGCTGTGCGGTGTCAGCGCCATTAATTCAGCTTTGGCTGCGGCGGGAATCTGCAGTTTTTCCACGAAAGCGCGCATGCCTTCGCCGGTGACGCGCTGGCCGCGAGTCAGTTCCTTTAATTTTTCGTAGGGTTTTTCGATACCGTAGCGGCGCATCACGGTTTGAATCGGCTCGGCCAAGACTTCCCAGTTATTATCCAGATCCTGATCCAGCAGGGCAGGGTTGAGCTCCAGTTTGGAAATGCCTTTTAAAGTGGATTGAATGGCAATGCTGGTATGAGCGATGCCGACGCCGATATTGCGCAATACGGTGGAGTCGGTCAAATCGCGTTGCCAGCGCGAGACTGGCAGTTTGTCGGCCAAAAACCCGAAAATCGCGTTGGCCAAGCCCAGGTTACCTTCGGAGTTTTCAAAATCAATCGGATTGACTTTATGCGGCATGGTCGATGAACCCACTTCGCCGGCAACAGTTCTTTGTTTGAAATAACCCAGCGAGATATAGCCCCAGACGTCGCGATCGAAATCCAGCAAAATGGTGTTGAAGCGGGATAAGGCATGAAAGAACTCGGCCATGTAATCGTGCGGCTCGATTTGTATAGTGTAGGGATTGAAGTGCAGGCCCAACGATTCGACGAAATTCTGCGCAAACTGTGGCCAATCCACATCCGGATAGGCCACGCTATGCGCGTTGTAATTGCCGACCGCACCGTTGATCTTGCCCTGCAGCTCGACGGCTGCCAGTTGCTGGCGTTGACGTTGCATGCGGGCCACCACGTTGGCGAATTCCTTGCCGACTGTAGTTGGGGTGGCGGATTGGCCGTGGGTGCGCGATAGCATGGGTTGTTCTGCACAATCCAAAGCCAGTTGCTTGATGGCCGCAATAGTGGCGTCGATTTCCGCCAGGATTAACCCGCGGCCTTCTTTCAGCATCAAGCCATAAGACAGGTTATTGATGTCCTCGGAGGTGCAGGCGAAATGGATAAATTCATTAACAGCCTGCAGTTCGGCGTTATCTTGTATTTTTTGTTTAAGCAGATACTCGACTGCCTTGACGTCGTGATTGGTGGTTTTCTCGATATCTTTCACCGCTTGGGCGTCGGCTTCAGAGAAATGGCTGACAATATCGTTCAGTACGGCATTGGCTACACTCGATAACGTCGGCACTTCAACGATTTTTGCTTCCGCGGCCAAGGCTTGCAGCCAGCGCACTTCCACTTCGACCCGAAAACGGATCAAACCGTATTCGCTGAAAATAGGGCGTAAGGCGTCGACTTTGCCGGCATAGCGGCCGTCGATGGGGGAGATGGCGGTGAGGGTCATGATAGTTTCCTGCTTATTGGATTTTTTGTAGGTTGGGTTAGCGTTGCGTAACCAAACATTATTCGTTGTATTTGGCTTCGATGATGCCGCCACCCAAGCAAACCTCGCCCAGATAAAACACCACAGACTGGCCCGGCGTAATTGCTCGTTGCGCTTGGTCGAAACGGACTTTTACCCGCAAACCGCCATCCAGTGGTTCGACGATACAAGCCTGATCGGCTTGCCGATAGCGCGTCTTGGCGGCGCAACGCAGGGTTTCGGTCAAGGGATGGCTGCCGCACCAGTCCAGTTGTCCGGCTTCCAGCGTGTTGTGCAGCATCAGCGGATGGTCGTGGCCTTGGCCGACAATTAATACGTTGTTGTCCAGGTCTTTTTCCAGTACGAACCAGGGTTCGTCCGGCGCGTCTTTCACCCCGCCTATACCTAAACCTTGGCGTTGGCCCAGGGTGTAATACATCAAGCCATGATGTTGTCCGATGTAGACGCCCTCGGGCGTGCGCATTTCGCCGGGTTGATGTGGCAAATAGCGTTGCAGAAACTCTTTGAATTTGCGTTCGCCTATGAAACAAATGCCGGTACTGTCTTTCTTGCGGCTGTTGGCGAAACCGGCCTTGTCGGCCATGGCGCGGATTTCCGGTTTATGCAAATGGCCGATCGGGAACAGGGTTTTTGATAAGGCTTTTTGGCCCATGGCATATAAAAAATAGCTTTGTTCCTTGTTGGGGTCTAGCCCTTTCAGCAAACGAAACTCGCCATTTTGTTCATCGACACGGGCATAATGGCCGGTGGCGATAAATTCAGCGCCCAGGTCTTCGATTGCGTAGTTCAAAAACGCCTTGAATTTGACGTGTTTGTTACAAAGAATGTCGGGATTCGGCGTACGGCCGGCTTTAAACTCCGACAAAAATACTTCGAATACCTCGTCCCAGTATTCGGCGGCGAAGTTGACGGTTTTTAATTCGATGCCCAAGGTGTCGCAAACCTGCTGGGCATCGGCCAGGTCGTCCATTGCCGTGCAGTATTCTGTGCCGTCGTCTTCTTCCCAGTTTTTCATGAATAAACCGGTGACTTTGTGGCCTTGTTCTTGCAGGGTTAGTGCGGTTACTGAAGAATCGACGCCGCCGGACATGCCGACGATGATGTGTTTGCTCATGCTAAATCTAAATAGGTTTGTAATAAAGACAGCGGATGATGCTGACCTTTTAAATATTCATCTACGCAAATTAATACCAGTGGGCTGCGTAATTGGTCACGCTTTGCCATGATTTCCTGATGACTTAGCCAATGGGTTGCAAGTATGCCGGTATCCAGGGCTTGGTCGGGGTTATGGCTATGCACGCTGCCGGTAAAACAAAAACGCACGAAACTTGGGAAGTCAGGGGTTTTACGCCAGAGCTGAACGGCCACCAGGGCTTCCGGCTGAAACTGCCAGGCGGTTTCTTCCAGAACTTCGCGCTTGATTGCGCTGATCAAATCTTCGCCCGGCTCCAGATGGCCGGCAGGTTGATTGAACGCAATGCCATTGTCCGTTGTCTCTTCGACCAGTAAATAGCGCTGGTTTTTCTGAATGACAGCGGCAACGGTGACGTGGGGTTTCCAAACCATGAGTGTCGGTAATGTCTTAAAGGAGGCGCATTTTACGCGAAATGTTTTTTATATGGGTAAAGATTGAAATTTGCCTGTTTAGGCGCTATGTTAAAACCCTGATACAAACAGGCACACCAGGAAAATGACTGATTTCGATCCAATGAGAGATAATGAAGGCGATATTGTAGTTCAGCAGGCAAAACCGCAACTGAAAAGGCCGCCATTATTTAAGGTATTGTTGTTAAATGATGACTTTACGCCCATGGATTTTGTGGTCGAAATTCTCACCTGTTTTTTTAATATGAGTCAGGAAAGAGCCACCCAAGTGATGCTGCAGGTGCATACGCAAGGCGTGGGGGTGTGTGGCACCTACACCAAAGACGTGGCCGAAACCAAGGTACATATTGTTAATGATTATTCCAGGGAGCATCATCATCCTTTGATGTGCACGATGGAAGAAGCGTGAGAGGTAGCCATGCTAAGCAAAGAACTTGAAGTGACATTGAATGCCGCGTTTACAAATGCTCATGCCAAACGGCACGAATTTATAACTGTCGAGCATTTGTTATTGTCGTTACTGGATAACGTCACCACCATTCCAATATTGATTGCCTGTGGTTGCAATGTAAATGCGTTACGCGCCGAGCTAACTCGTTTCATTGATGAAACCATTTCCTTGATTCCGGAGGGTATACAGCGGGAAACCCAACCCACGTTAGGATTTCAAAGGGTTTTGCAGCGCGCGGTGTTTCATGTGCAGGCTTCCGACAAAAAAGAGGTTACCGGCGCTAATCTGTTCGTCGCCTTATTCAGTGAACAGGATTCGCATGCCGTTTATTTGTTGAATAGACAGGATATTACCCGCTTGGATGTGGTTAATTATCTGGCGCACGGCGTCTCGAAAATCGAGCAGCAGCAAAAACAAGGCCCTAGCGAAGAGACCGAGACCGAGCGGGGTATCAGCGATGCCACTGCCAGCCCGCTGGAAAAATATGCGACCAATCTGAATGAAGAAGCGATCAAGGGCAATATCGATCCGCTAATCGGGCGCGATTTGGAAGTGGAAAGGACCATACAGGTTTTATGCCGCCGGCGTAAAAACAATCCGTTATTGGTAGGCGAAGCCGGAGTCGGCAAAACCGCCATTGCCGAGGGCTTGGCTAAACGCATAGTGGAAGAACAAGTCCCGGAAATTTTGTTGAATAATGTCATCTATTCGCTGGATATGGGGGCGTTGGTTGCGGGTACCAAATATCGGGGCGATTTTGAAAAACGCCTGAAGTCATTGGTTGCGCAGCTTAAAAAAGAACCCAATTCAATTTTATTCATTGACGAAATACATACCATTATAGGGGCCGGTTCCGCTTCCGGCGGGGTGATGGATGCATCCAACCTGATCAAGCCGGTGTTGGCTTCGGGACAACTGCGTTGCATCGGCTCTACTACCTATCAGGAATATCGCGGTATTTTTGAGAAAGACCATGCCTTGGCCAGACGCTTCCAGAAAATCGATGTCGTCGAGCCTAGTGTTGAAGATGCAGTACAGATTTTAAAAGGTCTTAAAACCCGCTTTGAAGAGCATCACGGTCTTAAATATACTCAAGAGGCTTTACGGGCAGCGGTGGAATTGTCGGTGAGGTATATCACCGATAGGCATTTGCCGGATAAAGCCATTGACGTTATCGATGAAGCGGGCGCGAGGCAGCGCTTATTCGTGGAAAGCGAGCGTAAGGCCACTATTGATGCGCCGGACATTGAAGAAATCATCGCTAAGATAGCCCGGGTGCCGGCCCAATCGGTGTCTTCCAGCGATAAGGACAAATTGGCCAGTCTGGAAAAAAATCTGAAAATGCTGGTGTTTGGACAGGACGAAGCGATTTCGGAGCTGACTTCCGCTATCAAGCTGTCGCGTGCCGGCTTGCGCGATATCACTAAAACCATAGGATCATTTCTGTTTGCTGGACCTACCGGGGTGGGGAAAACCGAAGTGACCCGGCAGTTGGCGAAGGTATTAGGCATAGAACTGATTCGCTTCGATATGTCCGAATATATGGAGAGGCATACGGTATCACGCCTGATTGGCGCGCCTCCGGGTTATGTCGGTTTTGATCAGGGCGGATTGTTGACCGAAGCGGTAACCAAACACCCGCATTCGGTATTGTTGCTTGACGAGTTGGAGAAAGCCCATCCCGATGTGTTCAATCTGCTGTTACAAGTCATGGATCATGGCACCTTGACCGACAATAATGGTCGTAAAGCCGATTTTCGCAACGTTATCTTGATTATGACCACCAACGCCGGGGCCGAGGAAGGCAGTCGGGCTTCGATAGGTTTTACCGAGCAAAATCATGCCACCGATAGCATGAAAGTGATCGAGCGCGGTTTTTCGCCGGAATTTAGAAACCGGTTGGACGCCATTGTGCAGTTCAAGCCTTTGGATATCAGCGTGGTTGGCAGTGTGGTCGATAAGTTTATTTTCGAACTTGAGTCGGTTTTGGCGGATAAAAACGTCACTTTGACGCTGGAGACGGATGCTCGGATTTGGCTGGCGGAACGCGGTTATGACGAAAAAATGGGTGCAAGACCTATGGCGCGCCTGATTCAGGAAAAAGTCAAAAAACCACTATCCGAGGATCTGTTGTTCGGCCGTTTGATAAACGGAGGGCATGTACGGATTTTTGTCGAAAACGATCAGCTGGCTTTTGGCATCGAAGGCAAGCAACTCGTGGTTTCGGAATTGAATCAGATGGTTTAAACGGGTAGAGCAATCGCAATCCCGTGGAAAACGGGATTAGCGATTGCGGAATGTGATGCGGCCTTTGGTCAGGTCGTAGGGAGTCATTTCTACTCGGACTTTGTCACCGGTCAGAATACGAATATAGTGTTTACGCATTTTGCCGGAAATGTGAGCGGTCACAATATGCCCGTTTTCCAGTTCGACACGAAACATGGTATTAGGCAGGGTGTCGATAACCTTACCATCCATTTCAATTTGATCTTCTTTTGCCATAAATACACCTGTCGGATAAAAAACCGGTATCTTAGCACGAATCTGTTTTATTATGACTTAAGTTGTATGGAATTTTGACATTTTCAGACTGGCGGAATACTCTGCACGGGTTGAAAGCCGGTACGGTTTGTAACTTCAAAACATGCGTTCAACGCCGCGCGGGTTCGATCGGGGCACGCGGTCGGAATTCAAGGATCATTTATATTTTCATCTCTACCAGCCAATAGCATGGACCCGCTAAAGCCATTAAACACATTTGCGATTCCGGCGAATCAAATCTCACCCGCGACTCATGTCGGATAGTATCCAAGCACTCAATTACGATTTAATCTGGAACGATTCGCTAGCGGATGACTTGCGGCGTTTCTTAACCAAGCGCTTGAAATGCGCGGAAGCCGCCGCCGATTTAACGCAGGAAACCTACTTGCGCCTGCATCAGCAAAATAGTGCTGCGGATACTCAGCACGATAACGCGCGTGCTCTGGCTTTTCATATAGCCATGAATCTGGCGGTTGACTATCAACGTAAAGCATCGGTTAGAAATCGATATCTGGTTGCCGAGAGCATCGATGCCATCGCTGAAACGCCTTCCGGCAGCCAGACACAGCCTGAACGCATTTTGATCGCCCAACAGCGTTTGGCGATCCTGCAAACTGCTCTGGATGAATTATCGCCGGTTTGCCGTACCGTGTTTTTACTACATGGCGTCGAAGGCTTGAAGTATGCGGAAATTGCCGTGCGCATGGGTATATCAGTATCCATGGTCGGCAGGCACTTGGCGCAAGCCATGCTTCATTGCGCCAGCCGGGTAGGCGAATGAATTTCGGTTTTGTTGATTTTGGATTGATCCCTTCTTATCGGTGCAAGTCGTCCGCTGTTTCGATAAGTTACCGCTTATGCTTGGAATGCTGATATGGCCCCAAATTTAGACGATGCGCGTAAACAGCTGGCCATTGAATGGCTGGTTCGCTTGCGGGCCGACGATTTGACCGATGCGGAAATGAGTTCGTTCGCCGCCTGGTTGGCGGAGGATTATCGGCATTCCGAAGCATTTGCCTTCGCGGAAGACTTGTTCGATGAGATGGTGAATGCAGCCGGTTCGGCGGCGACGTCGGCGGTTGATTGCTTAGAGAATCATCAAACCGCACTGTCCGTAACGCCTTTGCAACATGTATCCTTAGCGCCCGGGCAGGGCCCATCCCGCCAACTGCCGCCCCGCCATTCTCGTTGGGGAGTGGGCGCATTGGCAATCGCGGCGGTTTGGTTGTTTGCCGTGGTTTTAGTGATGCCGGAAAATACCCATCCCCTGGCTCGTCTGTTAAGCGACTATCACACTGAAACCGGTGAATTGCGCGATATCGAATTAACGGACGGCAGCCATATGCTGCTCAACACCAACAGTGCGGTTTCAGTGGCTTACGATGAGTCGAAGCGGAAAATTACCCTGCACCATGGTCAAGTCCGCTTTACAGTGGCCAAAGATGAGCGGCGGCCATTCGACGTCAGGATGGATGATCTACAAGCACGTGCATTAGGCACCGTGTTTGAAGTTTACCGTCCGGATGGCGACAATGTCAGTGTGACGGTGCAACAACATGCCGTTAAAGTCGATATCGGTCGCGACGCCGATGGTAGTTCGACGGGAAGCGCGCCAGTCAATACCTTTACGTTGCGGGTTGGCCAAAATTTGCGCTATGGTTACGACGGCAAGCCGCCCACGGTGCGCGAAGTCGAATTGGAGCAAGCTACCGCATGGCAGCAGCAGAAATTATTTATCAGCGATCGACCTTTGGGGGAATTGATTGCGGAACTCAACCGCTACCGCGTTGGGCGGATATTCTTAAGCGATGCGCAATTGAGCGAACTTCGGGTAACCGGCGTGTTTCCACTCGACAGGCCGGACGATATATTGCGCGCGGTGGCGGACGTATTGGGCTTGCAAGCAACCCAACTGGGTCCGTTGTGGGTTTTATTACATCGGTGAGCTGCGTTTTTCAATAGACTCGCGCGCCGCGATAGAGGGGCGGGGAGTATATCCCAAGCCGTTTTCGTTTGCTAAAGACTGTTAGGACAGCAAACCATCGGGCCATTTGACAGGGAGTAGTTTGAAATTGCCGTTACGCAGTAGGATAGCTTGCCCGGAGTTTACGCCGACGCATAAGCAGCCGCAGTCAAGCAAGGGTGGTCACCCTTTTGCCGCCTCGCCATTTTTAAAGCCGTTTCTGATGCTTATCGGCCTTATGCTGTTTAGCAGTCGTATTGTTGCGGCGGAAGTCTGGCATTATTTCAATATTCCCGCCCAATCATTAAACAATGCCTTGGTAAAATTCGCCGCGGACACTAACCTTGCCGTGATTTTCTCCGCCGATGCGGTACGTGGGATGACTGCCGAGGAATTGCAAGGGAAAATGACTGTGGAACAGGGGTTGAGCCGCTTGTTAAACGATAGCGGCTACACCTACCGTTTCATCGACGCGACAACGGTAACCTTGACACCAATCTCAACACAGGCAATTGAAATCAAACAGCCTGCCTCGGTAATCCTGGATACCACGATAGTGATAGATCGAGCGGAGGGCATCTGGCCGGATGAATTGGCGGAAACCCGCTTCGATGATCCGCTCGATTACCAAGCGGTCAGTGCCACCACGGCCACCCGAACCGATACCCCCATCAAACAAATTCCGCAATCGATACAGACAGTCAAGCACTCGTTAATCGATGATCAGCAAAACATCACTCTTAGTGAATCCTTGTATAACGTCAGCGGAGTCGTGCCGAGAAATTCCTTGTTTACCCCGGTTATCGAAGGTACCTTGCTGCGCGGCTTCCGGGCGGAACAACTGATAGACGGTTTTACCCAGTATTACAATACGGGCGACAGAGAGAGCCTTGTCAATGTGGACAGAGTTGAAGTGCTTAAAGGCGCCAATGCGATTTTTTATAGTGGCGGTTCGGGCTCGCCGGTCGGTGGTGTCATCAACGTGGTTTCCAAGCAGCCCAAATTTCATGCCTTTCGGGAAATGGGTTTTAAAGCCGGCAGTCATGCGTTCTACCAACCTTATATCGATATTAATCAACCGCTTAATGAAAATGTGTTGTTTCGTATCACCGCCGAGTATACAAACTCGGATAGCTGGGTTGATGTCATCCATACCGAGCGGTTTAATGTCAATCCAACGCTGGTTTTAACCGACAACGCCGATACCAAGCTTACGCTGCACGGCAAGCTATCGCACTGGCAACAACCGGAATACCAGGGGCTGCCCGCTAGCGGGACGTTGGCGGGCAGTTTTAGCGTCGAGCCGCTAACCTTTATCGGCCCTACCGACATGCCCGACAGCCGCTCCGACAACGACGCCGTGTGGTTAAACTTGAAGCAGCGCATAGACCAAGTCTGGGCCGTGGATGTGCGGGCTCGTTATGGGGTGTCCGAGTTTACCGAAAAAATCCAGACCTTATTTAACGGTGCATCGTTTATCGCCGATACACCGCTGCTGGCGCCCTCTACCTGGGCTGTTGTGAATGGCGAGTTATCTCAACGACAGCAAGAAATCAGTTTTCAGGGGTTCGCGCAAGCCCAGTTTAATTTCGTCGGCATCGAACATGTGTTTTTAGTCGGCGGCGATCTCGGTGAACTGCGGGACCAGGGGTATATCGATGTTGCCAGCCGAATTTCCGGTCTGGTCGATCTGGCTAGCCCGAACTTTGCAAGCGCCTATCAAATACCCGGACCCGCTCGGAATAACCAGTTTACAGTCAACACGACTTACGGCGGATATTGGCAATTACAGAGTCATATTCGGCAACGTCTGCACACCTTACTCAGCCTGCGGCTGGGAGGGGTAGAGATTGGATTTGATAATTCGCTAAGCCATCTTTCCAGTAAAACAGCACGGTTGAAGTTATTGCCGAAGATAGGCGCCAGTTATGATGTGACCGGGGATATTTCAGTCTTTGCGGCATATAGCGAAGGCATGCGCGGACAGCCGTTCTTCAATTTTGCCAGCGCGCCGATACCCGAGCTCTCCCGGCAAATGGAGGCGGGACTGAAATGGGATTTTTCCGGTCGGTTGAGCGGACAATTCGCCGTTTACCAAATCGACCGAAACCAGGTTGCGGTGGCGACGCCTGCAAACGCGGCGCTGTATACCGCAAGCGGGCGGCAGCGGGCGCGGGGCATTGAGGTGGATTTAGTCTGGCGGCCGCTGGAGCAAGTCAACGTTTTGGCTAATTATGCCCACACCGATGCCCGTTTCGCCGATGAAGACGCCGGCAGCCGCTTGCCCTGGGTTCCCGAGGACTCCGGACGAGTCTGGGCGCACTACCGGTTTAACGATGAAACGCTGCGGGGATTAGGTATCGGTGTCGGTGTTTATCTGAGCTCCGGAGCTTACTTAGCCAAGCAAAATCAGTACAAAACCCCCGGCTATTATAATTTCGATGCGGCGATCAGTTATGAAACCGGCGCCTTCAAGCTGGCCGCCAGTGTCAAGAATCTAACTGACCAGGCGTATTACCAACCTTATCAATATTTCGGCGGCGGTTATGCCGGCGGCGGGCGAGTGGCTCCCGCGGCCGGCCGCATGCTATTTCTCTCCGCCTCGGTGACGTTTTAAGCTACGCCGCTATGCTTTGGCCGGCTCCATAACCTTAAAAACACCGCGTTTCCGGCGAGCTGTTCCGGCCCGGTTCATACCCGTACAACCAGCGGCCAAAAAATTTTTCATTTTTTTGTAGTCATTTCTTTAACTCAAACGTTTTGATCATAAAGGGACGGTATTTATGCAGTATCCAGTGCTCGCTTGGCGGTGAGCGGCGTTGGGTTCTTCAAAAATGCCCAGGACGATACGCTCAAGGAGCAGAGCGACGTTGTAAGGATTGCAACCCCGCCACATCCGCCGTGAGACGGAGCCGGAAAGCCACGGGTCTTGGGAAGTAAGACAGCCGGGTTACCTTCGATTGCCATCTGTTCATATCGTTTCGCCTGTTGGGCGATACCCGCGGTCTGGCGTTGGAGAATAACTGTAACCGAAATTAGTTAAGGAAAGAAAAATGAGACATTTGAAATTAGCCAGCGCAGGCGTTTTCGCATTTAGCGTATTGACTGGATTAATAGCGCCTAGCACGGCCAGTGCGGCATTAGTGACCGGTAATGCCACCTTTACGATAGATAACCCTGCCGTTGTGAGTTCCAATCCGGGCGGATGGTTTTTTGAAACCCATTGGGGGCCCGACGATAACGCGCTGCCCATTGATGGCGCCGCAACCGGCGGTACTGCGTTGACTTCAGCCAGCGGACCCAAGGTCTTGGTGTTTCCGGTAAATACCAATACCGCGACGGTAACGTTATCAACCTCCGGAACCGGGAGAATTGCCCAGCCGACCACCATGGATGCCGGCAATACGGCGGCGGGGCAGATCGGTTTGAGCGGCGCTCTGCGGATGAGAGATCCAAGTATGACGACGTATCTGGCACCCTTTGATCTTGCCGTACGCAAGTCGGCGGGCGAGTGGTTAATTAATTCGCACGACAGCAGCTTCGGTACCGTGGGATTGTTCAAGTTGGCTAACGTATCGGAAGCGCTGAATGGTAATGGTGAGCTACTGTTGAGCGGAGATCTGTTATGGACTGGTGGTTTGAGCTATGGCGGGCTGTTGAATGCAAATACCTCTATCGTTTTAGGTACTTTTAATCTGACTCCAGCTGCTGTTCCAGTCCCCGCTGCGGCCTGGCTGTTCGGTAGCGCCCTGCTTGGCTTGCTGGGGGTGGCTCGTCGAAAAATGCCCTTGGCGGCTTAAGCACTGGTCAACGCTACCTGTAGGGTTTGATTTCAAACGTTACGGGTAGTACGGACCTCTGTCTGTATCTTTTGGCGGGACGAAAGACTTAAGCCAAATTCACTATGCATTTACGGAAGAAACATGAAAATATCTAACCTCATTTTATTGGCCGGCGCATTGGTTTGCACTAACGCGCAGGCGGCCACAATCTCGGGCGGATCGCTTGTTCTCAACATAGACCGTGACGCCCTGGCGGCCGGCGTTACCCTGGATAACACTGCCGCACCGTCCATTTACGTGGAAGAATTTTTTGATGCCGCCGCTGCGGACAGAACTCAAACCCAGCTGTTGAACGACAATACCCCGGTGGATTGGTCCGATTACGCAGCGAACGAAATATCCGCCACCGGCCTTCAATTTGCCGTCAATGGGTTCAATATTGCCGTCAATCCCGCCGGTCGTCAGAATAAGCCCACCACGCTGGACTTCGATCCAAATGACTTGTTCGGCACCGCGACCGGCAGTATTGGCTTGGGCGGCGCGATTCGATTCCGTGTCGATGTGGATAGGCCCAATAACCGCATTTTAATGGGTGACATGACGCTGGAATATCATCCGGAATTGGAGGCCGCCACGCCGGGCCGCTCCGGATGGTTATTGGTCAACCACATCGGTTTCGATGCCGATGCTTTTGAATTATTCGATGTCACCACTAATTTGATCGGCCAGAGCCTGACCTTGACAGGTAATTTAGGGTATGGCTGGGGCCTTGATCATTTGGGGGCAACCGATGCCCGTTTGAGCGACACTCGCATCGGCAGCTTCAGTTTTCAAACCACGGTAGTGCCGGTTCCCGCTGCAGTTTGGTTGTTTGCCAGCGGTTTGGCTGGGCTTTGCGCGACGGGCCGATTTAAAAGAAAGGTCGCGGCGTGAACGGGATAAATCGAATCTAAGTCGGTAAAGGTGTGGCATTGCTGGTCTTGGCAATGTCCACTGCGGCACCCGCTACGTCTGCTTCGATCGTCAGGTTCGGCACCTATCTGAGCCATCAGAAAAAATATTCATGCTGCTCAAGGCAACGAATCGCTGATTGCCTTGAATCCGCTCGCGCCGGATTTTATTGTCATCGGCTGGTACGGGTATTTCGAATGTGTGTGAATTGTGATTGATTGCGGCGGAGTCGGGTTCGTTGCGCCGGTTACGAGGGCGAGCCGTTAAGCCCGCCCAGTGAAGCCGGTCGATCAAGCCCGGGAGGAAAACTCGCCGGTTTCGGTGTTGATCTTGATCATCTCGCCGGTTTCGATGTATTCCGGAATTTGTACTTCCAGGCCAGTAGTCAATTTGGCGGTTTTGGTGCGTTTGGTAGCGCTGGAGCCCTTCATCGCCGGCGGAGTCTCGACGATTTGCAGGGTGATGGTAGTCGGTAACTGGATGCCCAACGGCGCCTCGTCCATCAGCAGCATGATGATGCCTTCCAGGCCGTCGGACAAATATTCGGTCTGCCCTTCCAGGTCTTCCGCGGATAGCGCGTACTGTTCGTAGGTCTCGCTGTTCATGAAATGGTAGCTATCACCGTCCTGATAAGAAAATTGCACGTTGCAACGCGAGCAATCGGCGGCTTTCAGCATATCGTCGCTTTTGAAGGTTTCGTCCAGCTTTTGGCGGGTTTTCATATGTGTGAAGCGGACTTTATATAGCGTGGTAGCGCCGCGCGAAGTCGGATTGCGCACATCGATTTTTTTTACCACATACGGTTCGCCATTGATTTCGATGGCGTTTCCCTGCTTGAGTTCGTTGGCTTTGGGCACTGCTTATTCCTCGTTAGTCTGATGAAAGTGGATGTCTTGCCACTGGCCGGCTATCAAGCCCTGTAGTGGTTGGTACTGATTTTTGTAACGCATTTTACGACAATCTGCTATCCAAAAGCCCAGATAAACGAATTCGAGGTCGCGCCGGCGGGCTTCGTCGATTTGCCACAAAACCGCAAACACGCCGGGGCTGTAGTCGTTGAACTCAGGGTCGAAGAAGGTGTACACCGCCGATAGCGCATGATCCAGCGCATCGACCACAGCGACGGCGGCCAGGCGGCCCTCGATCAGAAATTCCACAAACCAGGTATTGCACCAGTTACTACCCAGAAAATGCAGGTAGTCCTCGCGGCTAATATGGTCTTGCGGGGTTTTTTCATGGCGGGCAATTTGGTAGCGCCGGTATAAATCGAAATGGCGTTCACTGAATTCGGCGGTTTTAATGACAACCTGGGTATGCTGATTGCGTCGAAGGCAACGGCGTTGTTTGCGGTTGGCCTGAAATGCAGCCACGGAAATCCGGCTGGGCACGCAGGCTTGGCAATTCTCGCAGTGGGGTCGATATACCTGATCACCGCTGCGGCGGAAACCTTGTTCGATCAAGCGGGCATAGAGCAGGGTGTCCAGTGGAAAATCAGGATGCACGACCGCCGAACGGGACAATTTATGGTCCAGATAGCTGCAATCGTGTTCTGCGGTAAGCCACAATGGCACTGATATCATCTTTGCCAAGCGTGTCCGCCGGGTCTCAGTTCGCAAAGCCGGTTAAGCAGGCCGGCGAATACTTTGCGTGGGATTTCTTCGGCTCCCAGGCTAAACAGGTGCTCGCTGCTGACTTGGCAATCAATCAGCTGATAGCCCCAAACCGACAGCTGTCCGACCAGATGCGCGAAGACGACTTTCGAGGCATCGGTTTTGTGGTGGAACATGGATTCGCCGAAGAATACCTGGCCGATGCCGATACCGTACAAACCGCCTACCAATTGTTGGTCTTGCCACGCTTCGACGCTGTGAGCTATACCTTGGCGGTGCAAGCGTAGATAAGCCTGTTTCATGTCCTCGGTAATCCAGGTGCCGCCTTGGTCGCTGCGAGGTGCGGCGCAAGCGGCAATGACCTGTTCGAAGGCGCAATCGTAGCGGATCTGGAATAATTGTTTGCGCAAGGTTTTCTGCAGGCTGCGCGAGACTTTGAGTTTGTCCGGAAACAATACCAGGCGTGGATCGGGACACCACCACAATATGGGCTCGCCGGGGTTGAACCAGGGGAAAATACCATGCCGGTAGGCATTGAGGATGCGTTGCGACGACAAACAGCCGCCCACGGCAATTAAGCCGTTGGGTTCGCCCAATGCCTTGTCGAGTGCCGGAAAAGCTTGGTTGGGGTTAAGTGCGTCGAGAACGGTGAGTTGCATCGTGAATGATGCGGGAACAGCGGCCAAGCTGTTCCCGCCAAACCTTAACCTGTCAGCTCATCCAGGAATTTTTCCGCATCCAACGCTGCCATGCAGCCCGCGCCCGCAGAGGTGATGGCTTGTTTGTAAACCGAATCCATCACATCGCCAGCGGCAAATACGCCGGGTACGCTGGTGGCGGTGGCATTGCCCTGGATGCCGCTGTTGACGACGATATAGCCGTGCTGCATCTCCAGTTGACCGGCGAAAATATCGGTGTTGGGCGTGTGGCCGATAGCGATAAATACCCCGTGTACGTCAAGATCCTTGCTGGAGCCGTCCTGGCTGTTTTTGATGCGAATGCCGGTAACGCCCATGTCGTCGCCCAATACTTCATCCAGCTGGTGGTTCCATTCGATGCTGACATTGCCGGACTTGGCTTTTTCCAGCAGTTTGTCGGACAGGATTTTCTCGGAGCGAAATTTGTCGCGGCGATGTACGACTACCACCTCGGAAGCGATGTTGGCCAAATACAAAGCTTCTTCAACGGCGGTGTTACCGCCGCCGATCACGGCCACCGGTTTGTTACGGTAGAAAAAACCGTCGCAGGTGGCGCAGGCGGATACGCCGCGACCTTTAAAATCTTCTTCGGACGGTAGCCCCAAATATTTGGCCGAAGCACCGGTGGCCACGATTAAGGCGTCACAGGTATAAACACCGCTGTCGCCGGTGAGCGTAAACGGGCGCTTGGAAAGGTCGGCGGTATGGATATGGTCGAAGATAACCTCGGTATTGAAACGTTCCGCATGCCGTAACATTCTGTCCATTAATTCGGGGCCTTGCACGCCTTCAACGTCACCGGGCCAGTTATCCACATCGGTGGTGGTGGTCAATTGTCCGCCTTGTTGCATACCGGTAATCATCACCGGATTCAAATTGGCGCGCGCCGCGTAAACGGCAGCAGTGTAGCCGGCCGGGCCGGAACCTAAAATTAACAGTTTGCAATGTTTTGCGGCAGCCATTGAGGCGGTCTCCAGATGTCGGGTTGAGGTGGCAAAATTATACGGGCAATTGCCGGGCGATAAAACCCGTAAGCTGCCGATGTTTGGCCTGTGATGCGGTTAAGCTAATGTGAAATCTGCTTTTATCATCTATAATCATGTTTTATTGGGCTTTATTTTGCGAGCATTTAGTTATGGTAGCTGTTGTGGAAGAGAGAACTTCGAAAGGTTTTCGAGAAATTGCATTACTGGGTTTTTCCTGCTGCGGACTGTTTCTTTTAATTGCGTTATTGACGTTCGATTCCAACGATCCGGGCTGGAGCCACAGTACTTCTTTTCAGGAACTCAACAATGCCTGCGGGTTGTTGGGTGCGTGGTTGGCCAATTTTGTGTTGTACTTCTTCGGATTAATGGCTTACCTGATTCCATTGATGGTGTTCAGTTACGGTTACATGTTGTATGTCGCCGACAGAATTCAGGGGAATCGCTGGCTATTTTTAGCTCGCAGCGGCGGCTTTATCGCTACGATGATTTCCGGTTCGGCGATTTTCTTTTTGCATTTGCACTTTTTGAGAACCAAGGTGGATTTGCCTGAAAGCCCGGGCGGTATTTTAGGCAGGGAGATCGGCGAGGTGTTGGTGCATCTGTTGGGTAATTCCGGTTCGACCTTGCTGTTGCTGGCGGTATTTATGACCGGCGTGACCCTGTTGACCGGTTTGTCCTGGTTGGGCGCCATGAACTGGGTGGGGAAATTCGCCTTGACGGCTTTCACCGTGGTGGGCCGACAAGCCATTACCGTGCCTGCGCGCTATCGGGCCGATAAGCCGCAACGGCCGGCCGCGGTTAGCAAAAAGATCCGTCCATCAAAATCCGACGGTGCCGATGAAGCAGAGGCGCCCAAAAAATCCAAACTGCAAATTCTAAAATCAGCACCCGAAGCAAAAATAGACAGTCCGGTCATTGCTAAGCCGCAGCGTAAAAAAGACTCTAAAGCGATTGAGGATTTTGGCCCCGATATTTATTTGAATGCCTTGCCGCCCTTGTCGTTGTTGGATAAGCGCGAAATTAAAGTCAAACGCTATTCCAAACTGGAACTGGAAGAAATTTCCAGGCAAGTGGAAGATGTGTTGCAGGATTACGGTATTGCAGTTGAAGTGGAGGCCGTGTTACCCGGACCGGTGATTACCCGTTTTGAATTGCGCCTGGCCGCTGGCGTGAAAGTCAGCCGGATCAGTACCCTGGCCAAGGATTTGGCGCGCGGTTTGTCGGTGACCAGCGTACGTATCGTCGAGGTGATCGAAGGCAAATCGGTTATTGGTCTGGAAATACCCAACCAGGAGCGGGAAATGGTCTCGCTGCGTGACTTGTTGGTGTCGGACGAATTCGAGCGCTCCAAATCCAAGCTGAGTATTGCCATGGGTAAGGATATTTCCGGCACCCCGGTGGTGGCCGACCTGGGTAAAATGCCGCATGCGCTGGTGGCCGGCACCACCGGTTCCGGGAAGTCGGTCGCCATCAACACCATGATTTTAAGCTTGCTGTACAAATCCAAACCGGACGATGTGCGGCTGATCATGATCGATCCGAAAATGTTGGAGCTGTCGGTTTACGAAGGTATTCCGCATTTGTTGACGCCGGTGGTGACCGATATGAAGGATGCGCAAAATGCTTTGCGTTGGGCGGTGGCGGAAATGGAGCGCCGTTATAAATTGATGTCCAAAGTCGGGGTGCGTAACCTGGCCGGTTATAACCATGCGGTACGTGAAGCCGAAGCCGCCGGTAAACCGATTCGAGATCCTTTATTCCGCCCGGAAACACCGGTGCCGCTGGAAGATTATCCCACGCTGATGAGCTTGCCCAGCATCGTTATCGTCATCGACGAATTGGCCGACATGATGATGGTGGTGGGCAAAAAAGTCGAAGAGTTGATTGCGCGTCTGGCGCAAAAGGCCCGGGCGGCCGGTATCCATTTGGTGTTGGCCACCCAGCGACCGTCGGTTGATGTGTTGACCGGCCTGATCAAGGCCAACGTGCCGACCCGGATTTCCTTTCAGGTTTCCTCGCGTATCGATTCCCGCACCATTATCGACCAGGGCGGTGCCGAGGCATTGTTGGGTAACGGCGATATGTTGTTCCTGCCGTCCGGCACCAGCATCCCATTACGAGCCCACGGCGCGTTTGTGGATGACCATGAAGTACACCGGGTAGTGGAGTTCCTGAAGAAAACCGGGCCGACTAATTATCTGGACGAAATTACCCAGGAACGCAGCGATTCCGGCGATGTGGCGGGTTTGGAGGGTGAGGAGAGCGAAAGCGACGCTTTGTATGACGACGCGGTCGCCTTTGTTACCGATTCCAGAAAGGCTTCGATTTCCAGTGTGCAACGCCGCTTTAAAATCGGCTATAACCGGGCCGCCCGTATTATCGAAGACATGGAAAATGCCGGCGTGGTCAGTCCGGCCGAAACCAATGGTTCGCGCGAGGTTCTGGCGCCCCCGCCGCGTTAAGCCGTTATGGATACGGCCATAATGGTATTGCTTGGCATGCTTGCCGTGTCAAGCGTGCTTGCCGGGTGGTTGAGCCGGCGAAAGGCAGCTGAAAAGCCGGTACGGGTGATGATGTTCATCGGCTATTTCTGGCTGCTGACATTTTTACAGTTGCTACTGGCTACCTTGCTGTATTACATTGGTCAGCGCTTTTTTCTTCATTAACCCCTCTATGAACATCATCCCCGATCTGATCGGATATCTGGCGGCCACGCTAACCACGGTATCGTTTTTGCCGCAAGCCGTATTAACCCTGAAAACACGCGATACCGATTCCCTGTCGCTGGGGATGTACAGTCTGTTCACCAGCGGTGTGTTGTTGTGGTTGATCTACGGAATTTATCTGGCCAATCCCGCCATTATTGTCGCAAATGCAGTCACTTTTTTACTGGCCACAGTGATATTGAGCATTAAACTTTATAACCAGCGGCGCAAATAAGTCATCCGGAAACTTAACAGGGGCAGTCATGAAGGTCGCTTTGCTGGCGGGCACGCACTCCGGCTGCGGCAAAACCACGCTAATGCTGGCTTTGCTGCAATATTTGAAAAAACAAGCGCTCAAGCCACGGGCATTTAAAGTAGGGCCGGATTTTCTTGATCCGCTTTGGCATGCCGCGGTTACCGGCCTACCATCCTATAATCTGGATACGCAGATGGTCGGCATAACCGAATCCCGGTACTTGCTGAATCGGCTGGCCGGTGCTGCGGAGTATGGCTTGATTGAAGGCGTGATGGGCATGTTCGACGGCCGCTCCGGCGTCGGGTCGGCCGGTTCCAGTGTCGATTTGGCCAGCCAGTTAGAGGTATCGGTAATGTTAGTGGTCGATGCGCAAGGCATGAGCGGCTCTATCGTGCCGCTGGTAAGCGGCTACTGCGATTTCGCCAAGCAGCGTAATGTCCAAATCACCGGTATCGTCGCTAACCGGGTTGGCAGCGAGTTTCATGCTCGGTTATTAGCCGAGGCCTTGGCTGATTATCAGTTACCGCCCTTGCTGGCCTGGTTGACTAACGATGCGCCGACATTGGCAGAAAGGCAGTTGGGACTGAAAATTCCGGAAAAATCCCGGGTACCCGATTTTGAGCCGGCCCTGCATGTCGATCATGCCGCTTTGTTGGCGGCATTTTCTCCATTTACCCCTGGCGATCCGGTAAAGACCGACACGGCTTACTTACAAGGTAAAACCATTGCTATTGCCAGAGACGCCGTCTGTTGTTTTATCTATCCCGCCAATGTCGATTGGCTGCTGGAGCAGGGGGCGCGGCTGGCTTGGTTCTCGCCTTTGGCCGGCGAGCCGGTGCCGGCGGCCGATGCGCTGTGGTTGCCGGGCGGTTACCCGGAATTACATGCCCGGCAGTTGGCGGACTCGCTCAGCCTAGCGTCTATAAACGCATTTATCGAATCGGGCAGGCCGGTGTTGGCCGAGTGCGGCGGCAGTATGTTGTTGGGGGACGCTTTGGTCGACCAGCAGGGTAATCGATGGCCGATGGCCAAAGTGTTGCGGTTCGATTCCAGAATGCAAACCAAATTGGCGGCCCTAGGCTATCGCGAGGATGCGTCGGGTATGCGCGGTCATGAATTCCATTATTCAATCAGGGAAAGCAAGCACGCCTTAGCGCCTGGTTTTGCCTGTAACGGCGATCAGGGTATACGCTTTAAAAATTTACGCGCCTGTTACAATCACTGGTATTTTCCCAGTGCCCCGCGGGCGATTACAGAGTGGTTAACATGAAAACGAAACATAGACGACACGGCGTAGTGCTGGTACATACAGGCGAAGGCAAGGGTAAATCGTCTAGTGCTTTTGGTATGGTGTTTCGCGCCGCCGGCTGGGGTATGAGAGTCTGCGTGATTCAATACATTAAAGGTCAATGGCAAACCGGCGAACAGAAAGCCGCCGAGCGGTTCGATAATATCGAATGGCATGCCTTGGGCGATGGCTTTACCTGGGATACTAAAAATCCGGAACAGGATATCAAAACCAGTCGCGAAATTTGGGAATTCAGCAAACAGAAGATTTTGTCCGGGGAATTCGACTTGGTGGTGCTCGACGAAATCAATTATTGCTGCGGCTACGGCTGGATCGGCGGCCAGGAAATTGCCGATTTTATGCAAAACGATAAGCCGGCTTGGCTGCACTTGGTGTTGACTGGCCGCAATGCCGCGCCTGAAGTGATTGCCGCGGCCAATACCGTGACGGAAATGACTCGCATCAAGCATGCTTTTGAAACGGGTATCAAAGCCGAGCAGGGTGTTGAATTTTAAGCTGAAAAAATCCGCCGATTCTGGCAAAATTGCCGCCTTTTAACCTTATCCAACGAGCGCAAGCATGCAACAAGCGAAACAACTTATCGAAAATTACTATCAGGCTTTCAATAACAACGATATGGATACTTTCCTGAGTTTGCTGACCGATGATGTGGTACACGACATCAACCAGGGTGATCGCGAGCAAGGCAAGGCTGCTTTTGCCGCATTCATGGATAAGATGAATCATCATTACCGTGAACAGTTGGTTGATATGGTGATTATGGCAAACGAAGATGGTACGCGCGCAGCGGCGGAATTCGTGGTTTTGGGTGAATACTTGAATACCGATGAAGGTTTGCCGGAAGCCAACGGTCAAAAATACCGGTTACCCGCCGGAGCGTTTTTTGATATTCGCGACGGCAAGGTTGCACGCATCACTAACTATTACAATCTGGGCGATTGGATCGCACAAGTAGATCCGCAATAAGTAGACAGCGGTTTCTCGTGACGATTCAGGCCTAGGTTGGAATCATCAATTGCTGATATTGGCAACATGGCTTAGAATCCGATTAAGCACAAATTCGGACTTGCCGAATATAACTATAACGAGAGGAGAGTAAGTATGGGTGATTCACAGAAACTGATGATTGCAGTGGCGGGGGTCTTTGTGGCGGGGTTTTTTATTGTTGGCGCCAGCAAGGATCAAACCATCGAACAAAAAGAATCGGCATCTCAAATTCGGACTTTAGTGGCCATGCAGGAAATGGCGACTCAAAAATGTCCTAAATTGATTCAAGATAAAACCGGTTCGCAAGTCTATTTTCCATCCAAAACCGACACGGATAAAGAGACCTACGTCACTATGGAATGGGTTGGCGAAAAAGGCGACAACTTCAAAACCGCTTCCTGTACATTACAACAGCAATTAGGCGGTATATCGAAGCTCGTTATCGATGGCGAAGTCTTGATCGATAAAAAATTCTAAATTATTCCGGCGTTTCTGAATTTAATTAGGAACGCCATTTTTTCCTTAATGGTATCCGCCGCACATTCCTGCGCGGTTCCGTTTGTCTATATTCCGGACTCTGGCGTCATGCTCAGCGGCATTGGGGGCGATAGTATGTGGGTCTGTCGTTTTTACAATTCCGGTTTCAGTTCACACTCTTACGTTTGCTCTGTTTAATCGTAACCAATTCGCGTGAGTGTTTGACCATAAATGACCGCGGCAACAATGTTGCGGCTTGCGCTGGTCCGGCCGAATAAACTCCCGATTAGACACTCTGCGTTGCTAAACGCGATTAATGGGTTAATTGTGTTGGCCCTGTTATGCGTGGAGCTCGGTTCTGTCTGGTATTATGCTAGCGATGCCGCAAGCCGGATTCGTCAATATGCGGCATCTGAATACCGGAAATAAAACGCCTCTAGTGGATAGAGGCTGGAGAGTAAGAGACGGACATGGATCGATTTAATGATAACAATAAAATAATAAGACAGAGGTGAAGGCAATGGCAGAGACAACCGAAAGGGGGATTTTAAAAACCTGGAAAGACGACAGAGGTTTCGGATTTATCCAGCCCGACAACGGCGACAAGGATATTTTTGTGCATATTTCGGCTTTAAAAGGTATGGCGCGCCGTCCGGTGCGCGGCGATGTGCTGTTTTATCAAGTCAGTCAAGATGCCGGCGGAAAGTTTAAAGCTGTCAACGCCAGTATCGAAGGGGTGGAATTAGTAGAAGCATCGACGAATATATCTAAAAAGTGGTTGTGGATAGCTGCCGTCGCGTTGGGTTTGGTGAGTGCCGCGCTGGCGGCGGCATACGCATTTTGGGTTAAATAAGCCGTTTAAACAAACCATGGAAAACGCATTTTTTGTAACTTACTGTCTGGCGGTCATTTGATGATTCCGCGGACGTACCGGCCTTTCCCGGAGCAAAACTAACTATGAATGACTCGCAAAAGTGGCTCGTGCTGTTTGTTGTGGCCGGATTGGGTTGGTTGCTGTATTTGTTGGCCCCCATATTGATGCCGTTTGCCGTGGCGGCAATTTTGGCTTACCTGGGGGACCCTCTGGTGGATAGGCTGGAAACCTGGCGCTATAAAAAATTTCGCTTGAACCGTACCATGGCGGTCACGTTGGTCTTTTTTGGCATCATCATCGGCGCGACCGCCATTTTACTTGTCATCATTCCTACAATCGAATATCAAATCGGCGTATTTATCGATAAGCTGCCTTCATATCTGCAGTGGTTAAACAAATCCGTTATTCCTACTTTGCAGAAGTATTTTGGTAAGGGGATTCGGCCGGTAAAAACCGGACAATTGATTGAGCTGGTGCGCGGTTATTGGCAGGACGGTTCCGCAGTGTCGGAAAATTTAATCAAATCCGTCTCGCATTCCAGCGCGATTGTATTGGGGTGGATGATGAATACGGTGTTGATTCCGGTCATTACATTTTACCTGTTGCGTGACTGGGATGGATTGGTGATCAAAGTACATAATTTGTTCCCCAGGCGTATGGCAAATACAGTGGGCAAATTGGCCGCCGAAGCGGACACGGTACTCGGCGCGTTTTTGCGCGGGCAGTTTTATGTCATGTTGGCATTAGGTCTGATTTACAGCATCGGTTTGCGCCTAATTAGTCTTGATTTGGCCCTGCCGATAGGCATGATGGCGGGTTTGATCAGCTTTATACCCTATATGGGCGCTATCGTAGGTATCGGCATGGCGTGCGTAGCGGCGATACTGCAATTTCAAGACGCCATGCATCTGGTACCGGTGCTGATCGTGTTTGCCATCGGCCACAGTTTGGAAAGTATGCTGCTCACACCCTGGCTGGTGGGTAATAAAATCGGCTTGCACCCGGTCGCCGTTATCTTCGCGGTGCTGGCCGGCGGGCAACTGTTCGGGTTTTTAGGGGTTTTGCTGGCTTTGCCGGTGGCTTCGGTCATCATGGTACTGTTGCGGCATATTCACGAACGCTATACCTTTAGCATCTTCTATAGCAATGGTTCCCATTTGTGAAGTTTCAGCTGCTGGGATTATGGGTGTTTGCGGTTGTGTGCGGGACGGTTGAAGCCGGCAACCTGCAACGCGAATCGGATTACGCCAGCAATTTGCAGCAAACCGCAGGCATGGGGCGTGGAATTTGGTTAACCTCGGGCGGGCAGCGTTTTTTCGCATTATTTACCGAAGCCGAAAAAACCGATAACAGCCAGGCGGTGATCGTGTTGCATGATATGGGCGAGCATCCCGATCAACGGCCCGTCATTCACGGTTTGCGCGCCGTGCTGCCCCAGCATAATTGGACGACATTGTCGATACAGTTGCCGCTGCGGGAAATCGGCGCGAGTCAGGAGGATTATTATGGCTTGTTCGATGAGGCGCATGGGCGGATTCAGGCTGGCGTGGATTATTTGCGCAACCAGGGTGCAAAAAACATTGCCGTGGTTGGATACGGTGTGGGTGCCGCCATGGCCGCTTATGCCCTCAGCCTTGATCCCAAGGGTTTGAGTGCACTGGCGGCGATCAGCCTGCCGCTGCCGGAAAGCACTTTACCGCAAGCGCAAATTGGCCAATTCATTAAAAATATCGCGTTGCCTTTTCTCGATGTGTACGCTGAATTCGACTTGCCGGATGTGGTTGATACCGCCCGACAGCGGCGCATGTTGGGTAAGGATAATCCGGTTTTTAGGCAAATCAGAATCAATGGCGAAAACCATACCTATCAGCATGATCCCGTTATGTTGATTAAACGTATCTACAGCTGGCTGGCATTAAGCCTAGGCCCCAACTAATTTATAAACCATCAATCAGGAGCAGCTCAATGCGCATAACCGACGAAACTGTCGCAGAAATTCATTTATTATCATTATTTAATCTGGCATCTGTTCAGGAAGGGGTGAAAGTTCATCGTGATGCTGAAGCGCATCTGATCGAAGCCGCTAAACGATTATACGAAAAAGGCCTGACCAATCAGCCAGATGGCGGTTATCTCACCGATTTAGGTATTGAAGTCGCTGAACATGCGCAAAGGATGCTGACCATTTTAAAGGCCAAATAAGGAGCTGTTTACAGCCCTAATTTGTATACCCAATGACAGGAAGCATAAATAACCACGGCCGCGACCAAACATAAGGCGATAAATCGAAGCGGGTTTTGTAGGTTGTGCCGTAAAAAGCCGGGTTGTCGACCTTGCTTTTGACGCTCTTCATACAAGGCGCGCTGCCGGTGGGCTCGTTCCCGTTGATAGGACTGGAACAATTGTTGGGCAACCGGCATGTCATCCTGTTGTTGCAGCCAGATAGCCGGTAGCGAAATACCCCAGATACCGGCCGAGGTTTCGTAAAATGCGATGCCGTTGACCGAAAGGAGTTCTCTTATGTCTTCCGCTTCATCCTCGGGAACGCCTCTTAAATTAAAAAACAGTATTGACATAAATAGCATGCTCGGGAAATCGACAAGTTCGTCTATTATAAAATGCCAAATGCTTGTCTGCCTGCTGTAATATTTTAAAGATCATGAATTTAAGTCCTCCAAACCCAGCCAATCCTGAAATAATTTTATGGATTTCGGATGAAATAATTCATGACCAAAGCTTGTTGCAATTTCTGGTTAAGGCCGGTTATCGCATTCAGTGCGCGGTATCCGCGCCGGAAGCCACGAAATTCCTCGAAACCGAGGATGGGGTTGGGCTGTTGATTATAGCGACAACAGCCTGTCTTAATGCCGAGGTCGATAGCTTCAGGCGTTTGGCGGACGACTATTTGCCCATCATCGTCGTTAGCGAAGTCATCGATGATGCGCTGATGGATGGCTATCAGGATGCCAATGTTGATAGTTATGTGGTTAGGCCGGTCAATTTTCGGTTATTGCAGACCAAAATCAAATCGGCTTTTAGGATGCGGCAGCTCTATCAACACGAATGCGATCAGCACAGCCAATTGATGTGTTATCGGCAAAACGTGGAGATTGAGCGCGAGTTGGCCGCTAAAATTTACAATGCGGTGCTGCAGTCCAATTTGCTGCAGACCGAAGCGGTTAAATCCGTGATGTCCCCGCTCGCTTTATTTAACGGCGATTTGCTGCTGGTGGAAAAAACCCCGGACAACCAATTGTATTTGTTATTGGGCGATTTCACCGGGCACGGCTTGTCTGCGTCGGTGGGGGCAACTCCGGTCGCGGACGTTTTTTACGGCATGACCCGCAAGGGGTTTTCCCTGCCCGATATCGTCCAGGAGATCAATCTAAAGCTCTACAATATGTTGCCCACCAACATGTTTTTGGCGGCTACCGCAGTCGGGCTTTATCCGGATTCCAAAACCCTAAGTATGATCACCTGCGGTTTGCCGGAGCATTTTATCGTTAGCGACTTGGACGGTAAACATACGACTGTAAAGTCTAAAAATATTCCGTTGGGGATATTGGATCGAATGGAGCTGGAGATTAAGAATTTTAGTGTGGATAATCATCACCATGTGTTCCTTATGACGGATGGCGTATTAGAAGCAAAAAATTCACGGGGCGAGGCCTTCGGCTACGAGCGCGCGCTTAGCGCCATAAAGCAAAATCCAGGCGATGGGCTTGCTGTTTTGCATGCTTGTTTGAATGAACATAGCCGGGGCTCAAGTCAGCAAGATGATATTTCCTTGGTCGAACTGGTTTGCGATGTCGACCAAATCTCTTGGCAGACTAGTCCAGCCGCTCAAACCGAGCATCAGCCGGTAGCCTTGCATTGGAAAAGCGTTATGGAGTTCGATATCGATGCGTTACGGATAGTCAATCCGGTGCCGGTGTTGGTGAATGCCTTGATGGAAATACAAGGCCTAAAGCAGTATAGGCAAGCCATTTTTCTAATTGTCAGCGAATTGTTTGCTAACGCTTTGGACCATGGCGTGTTAAAGCTGGATTCGGCTGTCAAATCAACCCCGGAAGGCTTTATGCGCTTTTATCAATTAAAACAAGATCGGTTGTCCAGCTGGGCGCAGGGCAAAGTCAGGTTGTCGGCGATTCATAAGCCGACGCCGGAAGGTGGTCAACTAACCATCAAGGTGACGGACAGCGGCGATGGTTTCGATTGGAAAATGCCTTATCGCATGCTGGAAGGCAATGAAGGCTTTTGCGGACGTGGCGTCAAACTGGTGGAAAGCTTGTGTTCGAGTCTGACGTATCACGGCAAGGGTAATCGGGTGACAGCGGTGTTCGACTGGAAGAGCTGCGGTTAGGTTTGACAAGTGGCGCAGAAATAGCTGGCACGCTGGCCAATTTTGACCTGCTGTATGGGTTCGGCGCACTGCGAGCAGGCCAGTCCGGCACGGCCATATACCGATAACGATTGTTGAAAATATCCGGGTTTTCCTTGCGCGTTAATAAAATCACGTAACGTAGTGCCTCCCTGCTCAATCGCCCGCTGCAATACGGTTTTTATCGATTCGCATAACCATTGGCAATTGGCTAGATCAAGCTCTCCAGCCGGCCGGTTGGGATGCAGGCCAGCCAGAAATAACGATTCGCTGGCATAGATATTCCCTACGCCGACTACGATATGACTATCCATGATCAGGCTTTTAATGGGAATACGGCGGTTTTGGCAATGCTGCAGCAAGAATTCAGCGTTAAAGGCCTCCGAAAGCGGTTCGGGACCCAATCCGGCCAGCAACGCATGTTGCTCCACTGGGGCACTGGTCCACAAAATTACGCCGAAGCGTCGTTGGTCGTTAAATCGGAGGATGGTGTCGTCGGTGAATATGAAATCGGCGTGATCGTGTTTAAGAAGCGGCTGACGAGGATCGCAGATGCGCAGATTACCCGACATACCTAGATGCAGTAACAAGGTGCCTGCTTTTGTGGTCAGCAACAAATATTTTCCGCGACGCTCGATCCGTAGCAGAGCCAACCCGGGCAGCGTGCTTATCAAACTATCGGGCACCGGCCAGCGTAACTTGGGTTGGCGCACGATTATTTGTTTGAAGGTTTTGCCGAGAATATGCGGGGCAATGCCACGCCGGCTGGTTTCGACTTCGGGTAGTTCCGGCATGGCGTTTAGATTTGCGAGCGCAAGCGGTCTGCTTCGTTTTGCAATTTTTTTCTAGAGAGTAATAAATGCCAGCGGCTACCGCCGCATTGGCGCCACAACAGGCTGGCGCGAATGCCCGCCAGCAGTAAGGCGCGGATTTTGTTGACAGTGGTTTGATTGCCGAGATGTTGCGGATCGCCATTAATCATGATGCGCGGCTGTAGCGTGCTGATGGTGCTGTGGTAAACATCGGCAAGATTCGCCAACACATTTTCGTGCATAACGCCAAAATGTTCAGCTTGATTTTGGGCTTTGGTTATGCCGATGCGGATCTGGTTTAACATATCCGGGCTTTGGCTTAGCTGTTTTTGCAGATGCACCAATTGGGCCGCATAACGGGCTTGCTCGGGGTTGGCGACCACGCGGCTGGTGAGTTGCAGATCCAACTGTTCCAGGCCGAGTTTTATGCCGTTCAAGCCCCCGTATACATCGGCCACGCTGTCGGAATCTATTTTTAACACGCTGCCGATGCTGGCCGTCATGGCTTCCAGATCCGCATTGCCGGTAGTGGCTAGTTGGCGAACCAGTGAGCAGGCTTGGGCAATGCCGGCCAGGGCGATGGTTTGATTGCTGAGCGATATTAAGGTCATGAAGGTTATTTGCAGGCTACTTGTAAACAATTGGCTGAGACTGGATGGCCGGTTTTAAGCCACGATTGCAGGCCGTTATCCAGATGGTAGATATTTTTCATGCCCAGTTGTTGCGCTAACAGCGATCCGACCTTGCTGCTACGGTTGCCCGAACGGCACACTAGGATTACCGGTTGATTGGGCGAAGATTTCATTTTTTCCAGATCGGCCAGCCATTTATCTTGTTCGAAATGGCCTTGCTGATCAAAGAATTGCAGCTTGTGGCTTTCGGCGATGATACCGGAATGTTGCCATTCCGCTTCGGTGCGAATGTCGACGACCAGCGCGTTGTTGTGCTGTTGCATATCCAGCAACTGCTCGGGGCTGATAGCGGTTACATCTTCGGCCAGCAACGGTTGGCTACATGACAACAAGCAGGCAAATATCGAATTTACTATTCGTCTCATGTGTTTAAGATGGCATTATTGGATGTAAGGAAACACTTGTCTACTCCACCATTGGATGCTCTCGAGGTAGATATCGGCAATACGCTTGGGCTTGATGCCGCCAAACGTTGGACGATTGACATCCCAGCGTTCGTAATCTAGCGCATATTGTAAGGCTTCGCCGGCAGAACCGGTTTTTTGTAATATCGCCTCACAGACTTGGTCGGACAAAGGCAATTGTTGCAGGCTCTTTTCCAAGGGCATATCCAAAATACTATCCAAGCCGGACAGCAGGCCGATCAAAAAATAAATTTCCGGATCTTGTTTGACCTCGAACGCCAGTAATTCGCACATTTTGGCCCGCACTAAAATCGTTTGTAACACGGCATCCGGTTTTGACGACATTGAAGAAAGAGCCAGAATATTCGCCCATCGGCGTATTTCCTTAAGTCCCAGATAGGTGGCGGCATGTTGCAGCGAATCGATTTTGTTGGGTAATGCGAAGGAAGCCGAATTAATGTAGCGCAGTAACTTGTAGCTTAAGTTGATGTCTTGTGCGATGACTTTACTGACGTCCAGAAAAGTGACGTCTTGTTTGTTAATGGTCGCCAACAGCTGCAGCGTGGTAATTTGCGAGACGCCGAGGCGTTTGCCTTCCACGATATTGGGCTTGCTGAAAAAAAAGCCTTGAAACAACTCGCAGCCCCAATCCCTTAGCAGTTTGAATTCCTGATAGGTTTCGACTTTTTCAGCCAGTAGTTTGAGTTTGTAGGGTTTAAGTTTTTCGATCAGTTGTTGAGTGTCTTCCAGGCTAAAGGCGATGATATCCAGCTTAATGATGTCGACAAATTCCAGTAGCGGCAACCATTCCGGAGTCAGTTCGAAGTCATCTAGGGCAATGGTATAGCCCTGGGCGGACAATTCACGTAAATTTTTGACGATTTGCTTATCCACTTTCACATTCTCTAATACCTCCACTACGATGCGATCCTTGGGAAGATGCAACGGGGTTTTTTCCAGAATGTTTTGTGCGGTAAAGTTGATAAAAGCTAAATGAGGCCCCACTAATTCGTTTAAGCCGATTTCCAGAATAGTGTCGGTGATGACTTGGTTGGTGGCCGAAGCAGCGCTCTCTTGAATGGATAAATCAAAATCCTTGCCACGGAACAGAATTTCATAGGCAAAGGTATTCAGTTTATCGTCAAGAATTTGTTGGCGACCGATTAAGAAGTCTGTCATTTAGTTTACGAATCGAGAAGCGTTGAACTATGATGGAAATTAAAAACCTTATACCATGAGAGTTAAAACCAAGTCGAGGCGGCGCTTGATCTTAAGGTTTTTAGTCAATTTTTCATTTTTAAATCAGGAGGTACATTATGTCCGAATCAGCATCGATCAACGTCACTGGCATGAAATGCGGCGGTTGTGAAAATACGGTAAGCACAGCGCTAAAGGCAATTGACGGCGTGTTATCCGTCAAAGCTTCGCATCAGGACAAAAAGGTGGATGTCGAGTTCGATCCGAGCAAAACCGATCTGGACGAGATCGAAGACGCCATCACCGATGCCGGATTCAGCGTCGAATAGAGATGTCATCCGCATCCCCTAAATGTTAAACCAAAACCCATCCGAGCAGGTTGTTATGAATACAGAACAAACGATGAGTCAGGAGCAGGAAATACGTTTATCCATTTTGGGTATGCGCTGCGCCGGCTGTATTGCCGCCGTGGAAACGGCGCTACAAGGCGTGGCCGGTGTTAAAGCCGTTAACGTCAATTTTGCCGATCACTCCGCCGTGGTGGCGGGCGCGGCGGAACCGGAGCAAATGAAGCTGGCTTTGAAGCAAGCCGGCTACGATGCGGCGGTGATGGAAGGGTTGGAAGATCCGGGCGAAGAGGAAAAACAGGAAGAAGAACGTTATCGGGATTTGATGCGGAAAGCCGCCGTGGCGGGTGCCTTGGGCGTGCCGCTCATGTTGGGTGCTCATCTGGACTGGTTTCCGTTGATGGGCACCAGCGCCGGCACAGGATTCTGGACCAACGTAGCGTTATTGACGCTGGTGGTGATGTTTTATTCCGGCGGGCATTTTTTCGCCAGTGCCATCAAGTTAATTCGGGTCAGGCAAGCCAATATGGACACCCTGATTGCCTTGGGAACCGGTTCGGCATGGTTGTATTCATCCATAGTTATCGATTATTCCGATCAACTGCCGTCATTATCGAATCACGCTTATTTCGAAGCGTCGGCGATTATCCTGGCGTTTATTAATCTGGGTAGCGCCTTGGAAACCCGGGCCCGCGGCAAAACGTCGGCGGCCATTCGGGCCTTAATCGGCCTGCAACCCCGCACCGCTAGAGTGGTTAGGGAGGGACAGGAAATCGATATTCCGATAGAAGAAGTCGGTTTGGGCGAAGTGCTACGGGTCAGGCCCGGCGAAAAAATCGCCGTGGACGGTGTGTTGCAGGAAGGTCACTCCACGGTCGACGAATCCATGTTGACCGGCGAATCTCTGCCGGTGGAAAAAAACGTCGGTGCTAACGTGGCCGCCGGCACTATCAATCAAAACGGCAGTTTTTTGTTCACGGCGACTCGAATCGGCCGCGATACCGCTTTGGCGCAAATCATTTACAGCGTCCGCCAGGCGCAAAACAGCAAACCCGAATTGGCCAAGCTGGCCGATAAAATTTCGGCGATTTTTGTGCCCGTGGTCGTGGCTATCTCGGTATTCACCTTTTTTGTCTGGCTGATATTCGGCCCGTCGCCATCGCTGGGTTATGCCTTTGTCACCTCGATGACAGTGCTGGTGATAGCCTGTCCGTGTGCCTTGGGGCTGGCGACACCGATTTCGGTAATGGTGGCCGTGGGCAGGGCGGCGCAGATGGGGGTGCTGATTCGCAAAGGCGAGGCCCTGCAAACGGCCGGCAAGCTGACTTGTTTGATTTTGGATAAAACCGGTACGGTTACGGTAGGTAAGCCGACGCTGTCGCATATCGCGGCTTTTGAAGGCTATACCGACCACCAAGTGTTGCAACGTGCCGCCAGCCTGGAATCCGGTTCCGAGCATCCTCTGGCGGCGGCGATATTGACGGCGGCCGAGGAAAAACAGCTCAAACTGGATAAGGTCAGAAAATTTCACGCGGTGGCGGGGCACGGCATCACCGGTCTGATCGATAAACAGCCCTGGTTGCTTGGTAATGCGGCGCTGATGGCTGAAAATGACATTGCTATCGATGCGCATGCGGACGCAATGGCCGAACTGGCTAGGCAGGGGCAAACCCCGATGCTGTTGGCGGTCGATAAAACGCTGGTGGGTATCGTAGCGGTGGCGGATCCGATTAAAGCGGATTCCGCAAAGGCTGTGAAACAGTTAATACAACGCGGCGTGCGGGTGTTGATGGTGACGGGCGACAATGAAATCACTGCGAAAGCGATTGCGGCCCAAGCGGGAATTACCGAAGTGCGCGCGCAGGTGCTGCCGCAGGATAAGGCGGCCGTAGTTAAGGAATTGCAAACCCAGGGTGAGAAAGTCGGCATGGTGGGCGACGGCATTAACGACGCGCCGGCTTTGGCGCAGGCCGATGTCGGGTTTGCCATAGGTACCGGCACCGATGTGGCCATTGAAAGCGCCGATGTGGTGCTGCTGCAGGGGTCGTTGTTAAAAGTGCCGGAAGCGATGGGCCTGTCTAAATTGACTGTGGCCAATATCAAACAAAATTTATTGGGTGCGTTTTTTTACAACACCATCGGCATTCCGGTCGCGGCGGGTTTGTTGTATCCCGTGTTCGGTATATTGTTGAATCCGATGATTGCCGGAGCGGCCATGGCCATGTCGTCCGTAACGGTTGTCAGTAACGCCAACCGCTTGCGTTGGATTAAACTCAGCGACGAAGAACCTAGTTCCTGAATAACGCCGGCGAGCGCTTGGAAAACGTTCGCCGGCCCCGTCAAATTGGTAACTGTTTTTCTGGCGGTGCGCGGTTTGATTAAAATTCAATCGCAGCCTTTGCTGTCGTTTTCATTGCGATACATGCAGTTTGCTAATTGCAGCTACGGCTGATTCTGAATACATTCTAATGTTACAATAACCCGTTTTACGCCCGGGTCGCTTTGGCTTGGGAGAACGCTGAATCAACGTGTGGTCGTTTATGAGTAAACTGAAGTGTGCTGTTATTGGCGCCGGCTATTTAGGAAAATTTCATGCAGAAAAATATGCGGGGATAAAGGATTGTGAATTAGTCGCCGTCGTTGATATTAATCAGGAGGCGGCCGAGCAGGTCGCTCAGTTATATGGCGCAAAAGCCATGACGGACTACCAACCGTTGTTGGGTCAGGTTGATGCGGTTAGCGTTGTAGTGCCCACCAGTTTGCATCACCTGGTGTCGCGTGATTTTCTGCATGCAGGTGCGCACGTTTTGGTGGAAAAGCCGATTACAGTGACGGTTGAAGAAGCCGACGAACTGATTGCCATCGCCAGGGAAAAAAACGTCATTCTGCAAGTAGGGCATCTGGAACGCTTCAACCCCGCGATTAGCGGGCTTGAGAAAATGGCGGACAAACCGCTGTTTATCGAATCTCACCGCTTGTCGCCTTTTAACCCGCGCGCCAACGATGTCAGCGTGGTGCTGGACTTAATGATCCATGATATCGATATTATCCTGGCCTTGGTCGGTTCCGAAGTGGAGCGTATCGATGCTAGCGGTACATCGGTGTTGACCCAGGGGACCGACATTGCCAACGCCCGTATTACCTTCCAAAACGGTTGCGTCGCCAACGTTACCGCCAGCCGTATCAGCATGAAAATGGAGCGCAAAATGCGCATGTTCCGGCCTTGCTCTTATATTTCGGTGGATTTCCAAAACCGGGTGCTGATAAAACACCGCACCGGCGAAAAAGAAATGTTCCCCGGTATTCCCGAGATTGTCACCGAAGAATCGGTATTCGAATCGGGAGATGCCTTGCTGGAAGAAATTAAACATTTTGTACATTGCGTTAAAACCGGCGAAAATCCGCTGGTATCGGGTGAGGCAGGGCGCAAAGCACTGGCTACCGCGATTGAAATCACCAAATTCCTAAAACACGGTTAAAGGCAATAGTTATGATCCCCATGGTCAATTTAAAGGCGCAATACGCAGATATTCAAGAGGAAATTCTTGGCGGCTTTGCCGAAACTTTAGACAATTGCGCCTTTATTCTAGGGCCTAATGTACAGGCGTTCGAAAAGGAGGCGGCCAAGTACTTGGGGGTTAAACATGCCATCGGTTGCGCGTCGGGAACGGACGCATTACATCTGGCGTTGCTGGCGGCCGGCATAGGGCCGGGCGATGAAGTCATCACCAGTGCCTTTACCTTTATAGCGACTGCGGAAGCCATCAAATACGTTGGGGCTACGCCGGTATTCGTGGATATCGATCCGGGTACCTTCAACATCACCCCGCAAAATATCCTGAAGGCGATTACCGCTAAAACCAAGGCGGTAATGCCGGTGCATTTGTTCGGTCAACCGGCCGATTTGCCGGCTATCAAAGCCATTTGCGACAATAATGGTCTGAAACTGATCGAAGATTGCGCGCAATCCTTCGGCGCCACGGTTAACAATCAGCAAACCGGCAGCTTTGGCGACGCGGCGGGCTTCAGTTTTTTCCCGAGCAAAAATTTGGGGTGTTTCGGCGATGGCGGCTTGGTTGCCACTGATTGCGATGACACCGCGGCCAAAATCAAACAATACCGTAATCATGGTTCCGACGTGCGTTATTACCATGACGTGGTCGGCTACAACAGCAGGCTGGATGAATTGCAAGCCGTGGTATTGCGGGCCAAATTGAAGCGTATCGATCAATACAACGCTGCCCGCCGCCATGCTGCGCATTTATATTCCAGCTTGATGGCGGATTTGCCGCTGACCACGCCGTATGAAGATGGGGTGGGCGTACACGTATATCATCAGTACACCTTGCTGTGCGATCGCCGCGACGAGGTGATGAAAGCCTTGCAAGATCAGCAAATCGGTTGTGCCGTCTATTATCCGGTGCCGTTACACCAGCAAAAAGTCTTTAAGGACGAATGCGCCGGTTTGGCGCTGCCCGTGACCGAATCGGTGGCGGCCAGATGCTTTTCCTTGCCGATTTGTTCTAATTTGAGCGACGAAACCGTTAAACAAATTGTCGATGTGATTCGGACAGCTTTGACGGCTTGATTTGTAACGCATCGGTAAGCAATTGTTCATCAATGGCGGGCTACGCCATCTCTTCCGCCTTGCCTAAACGCAATTGTTCATGACGGTTTCCAATCAGTCTTACACGGTAATGTTCAGCGCCGGAGAGTCCTCCGGCGATCAACACGCCGCGCACATGTTTCAGGAATTGCAAAAGCAATATCCGGATATTCGAGGCATGGGCATGGGCGGTAACAAAATGCGCCAGGCCGGCGTCGAGATTCGTTTCGACTCGTCCGGTATCGGTGTGATCGGACTGGTGGAAATTCTCAAACACTATGGCGAGATCCGCCGCGCCTTACGGTTGATGAAACAAATCGTCGCCGACGAAAAACCGGATTTGCTGGTCTGTGTCGATTACAAGGAATTTAATCTAAAACTGGCCCGGTTTGCCAAGCGCCAGGGTGTGAAAGTGCTGTTTTACGTCAGTCCGCAAGTTTGGGCCTGGCGATCCGGTCGGGTGGAGACTTACGGCAAAGCCATCGACATGATGGCGGTGATCTTTCCGTTTGAAACCGCCTATTACGACGCGAAAAACGTACCGGTGCGTTACGTCGGCCATCCGTCTGTCGATAAAGTGCAGCCCTTGCGCAGCAAACAGGCGGACTTTGAATCATTCGGTCTGGATAGCACCCGCCCGGTAGTGGGGGTGTTGCCTGGCAGTCGGGCTAATGAAATAAAACGCATGCTGCCGGTGATGCTGGAGGCGGTAAAGTTGCTGTCGCAACGCTTTCCGGAGTTGCAGTTTGTGCTGCCGCAAGCCGATTCCGTTGCCGATGAGGTACTGCAAAGTTATCTGCAGGATTTTGCCGTGCCGGTCAAAGTCATCAAACAGCAAGCCTATGACGCCATTCAATGTTGCGATGCGGTGATGACCACCTCCGGAACCGCTTCGCTGGAAATCGCCTTGCTGCAAGTGCCGATGCTGATTGCCTATCGCCTGTCGCCGTTCACCTATTGGCTAGGTAAACAACTGGTGAAAATTCCGTTTATAGGCTTGCCTAACATCATTGCCGGTAAGGCGGTTGTTAAAGAGCTGATACAGCAGGCCGTCAGTGCGGAAAATCTGGCGGATGAGATAGAGCGACTGCTGTTCGACGCCGATTATCGTCAGTGCATACTGGCTGAGTTACAACGGGTCAAGCGCTTGTTGGGCGAAGGCGGCGGTTCGAAAAACATGGCGGATTTAGCTTTGGAGATGTTAAGGTAACTAGCCCGGGTTGATTGAATATTAGCCGGAATCGGCCTCATCGCCCACACTCGACCACTAAGCGTGGCGTGCTTTTCGCTCAAACCTTGTCATATAGCCGTCATATATTTACAGTACTCTTGCCTGCTCGGCCACTGACAAAGGAATCAGCCTGCTTCTCTTTAGGCGCATAACATGAACTATTCGGTTTCCGTTCAGGGCAAATGCTTTAATTTCCAAAATTTGCGGACTTTGCTTGCCAAAGCCTCACCGCGCCGGGCCGCCGATGAATTGGCCGGGCTTGCGGCGGAATCGGAAGTAGAACGTGCGTTGGCGCAACGCCTGTTGGCCGAGCTGCCGTTAAGCCGGTTTATCGAGGAACCGCTGATTGCCCCGGAAATCGATGAGGTGTCCCGGTTGATTCTGCAACAACACGATGCCGAGGCATTCGCTACCTTTGCCGGCATGAGTGTCGGCGAGTTTCGTGAATGGCTGTTGGCCGACAGTAGCGATTTGTCCAGCTTGAGTTTCGGTTTGACGCCGGAGATGGTGGCTGCGGTCAGCAAGATCATGCGCAATCAGGATTTGATTGCCGTGGCGCGCCGCTGCCGGGTGGTGACCCGTTTCCGAGATACCATAGGCTTGCCGGGCCGGCTATCCACCCGTCTTCAACCCAACCACCCCACCGACAATCCGCGTGGGGTTGCCGCCAGTATTCTGGATGGCCTGCTGTACGGTAGCGGCGATGCGGTGATAGGCATCAACCCCGCCACCGATAATCTCGATAATGTCTGCACCTTGCTGAATCTGCTGGATGAAATCATCCAATATCACCAAATACCGACTCAATCCTGCGTGCTGGCCCATGTCACCACTAGCATGCAACTGATGCAGCGCGGTGCGCCGGTGGATTTGGTGTTTCAATCCATCGCCGGCACCGAAGCCGCCAATCGCAGTTTTGGCGTCGATTTGGCTATGCTGGGGGAAGCCAAAGCCATGGCCGAATCGTTAGGGCGGGGCGGCCTGGGCAGCAATGTGATGTATTTCGAAACCGGCCAAGGCAGCGCGCTGTCCGCCGATGCGCATCACGGTATCGACGCCCAAACTTGCGAAGCGCGGGCTTATGCGGTAGCCAGGGAATTTTCGCCATTGCTGGTCAATACCGTGGTGGGTTTTATCGGCCCTGAATATCTGTACGACGGCAAACAAATCATCCGGGCCGGACTGGAGGACCATTTCTGCGGCAAGCTGCTGGGTCTGCCCATGGGTTGTGACGTTTGCTATACCAATCATGCTGAAGCCGATCAAAACGACATGGATAATCTGTTAACGCTGCTGGGTGTGGCGGGATGTGCTTATATTATGGGGGTGCCTGGGGCGGACGACGTGATGCTGGCCTACCAAAGCACCTCGTTTCACGATGCCTTATATTTGCGCCACGCCTTGGGCTTGCGGCCCGCGCCGGAGTTCGAGGCCTGGCTGGATGCCATGGGCATATTCAATGGTTGCAACAGCTTGGCGGATGCGCGTGCGACTATTCCGTTATTAAGCGAATTTCGCGGCATCTCGGGAGAACCGTTATGAACGATCCCTGGCACAGCCTGCGCCGCTTTACCCAGGCCAGAATTGCTTTAGGTCGGGCCGGCAACGGCATCACTACGGCGGCCTATCTGGATTTTCAGCTGGCGCATGCCAGTGCCCGCGATGCCGTACTGAAAACTTGGGATGTGGACGGTTTTGCCGCGCAACTACAACAACAGTCGCTGGCCCATATCCGCTTGAATACCCCGATAAGCGACAGAACCCGTTATTTGCAGCGGCCCGATTTGGGGCGCCGGCTGGATGCCGACGGCTTGAAACGCCTTATGGAGCTTGCCGAGCCGGGCTTCGATGTGGCGATTATCATCAGCAACGGTTTGTCGTCCACGGCGGTGGAAACCCACGGCATACCTATGTTGCAACACATCGTGGCTCGCTATGCGGAAATGGCATTAAGCATAGCGCCCATTTGTCTGGTCCCCAACGCCAGAGTGGCCATTTCGGACTGCATCGGCGCGTTATTGCAGGCCAGTCTGGCGGTGATCATGGTCGGCGAACGCCCTGGTCTCAGCGCCGCCGACAGTTTGGGATTGTATCTGACTTACGCGCCTCGGGAAGGCAATACCGACGCCGAACGCAACTGCCTCTCCAACATCCGCCCACCGGAGGGATTATCTTACCAAGCCGCCGCGCAAAAACTAGCCTATCTGAGCCGCGAAGCGTTACGGAGCGGGGTTTCCGGCGTTCATTTAAAGGACGATATGCCGAAGCAGTTGCTCGGCTAAGCCATGGTCTTTAGAATTTAAAACCTGAATGCCAGTCGATAGTTTCGTAATGCTGGTTTTCGCCTTACTCAACTCAGACTACGGCTCTACTTTCCAAATGCTAACCACTCTTTGATTGGTTAGGGGTTTGCCAGATCAACCTTAGACATAGGCACGGCACTTTCCATTACTATCTTTAGTGCCAGATGGGGGTCAAGAGCGCTTTTGCCTGCATCAATGGCTTCTTGAATCGCGAGACCATAAAGGATTGGCCAGTCGACAGAGTTGGGGCAAAACAGCTTCACTACTGGAAAATGCGATGGCCAGTTTGCTTTTAAGTAGTTGATTGGCGTGTCGCGAGCACTATTATTCTCCGGTATGCGAGGAATGCCAAACTGCTCGCCGCCCAGCACTGATGTGGTGTGCTGAAAAATTTCGTTGAGGTCGGGAAGCTCCTTGGCGCCTGCATGCTGTGCAGCTCCAGCCGCCAAACTCCAAACGGAATGTTGAGTGCCTGCAAGAGCATTGTTTAAAGGGTCACCAAAGAAGTACTGCTTACCGTCATTGGTTGCGATGATGTGAAACGCCGCGGTTTCAGGCATGCCTCGGAAAATTTCAAGCTAGTTGTCGCCTCAGTGTGAAACTCTTATGCAGCTATTTGCTCCTGGTTAGCAATCTCCTGGGTCGATTTGATTTTAGTTTCAGCCTGATCTGGATT
>NZ_JALOBS010000058.1 GCF_023228165.1 Methylomonas sp.
CGGCCACACAAGCAAGCGGTTTTCGCTAGAATCGTAACCCGCCAAATTCAGCTCTGCAGAAACGGGCCGCCATATAGCAACTCCAACCCCATCAATAGTATGATTAAGGGGTATCTATTCCCAACTCAGGCAATTAGCAAACACTCGCGATGAACGACAACACATTATCTTCCCCCGCCAATGACATTTTTTCATCCGATTTTATGCTCGCTAACGTGGGCGCGCCTTTCATAATCGGTTTAGCAGTGGGCTACTTTGCCAAAAAAATGCTGAAAACCGCATTGTTTGTTGGCGGCGCCATTGTGTCCCTGATATTCGTAGCGGAATCCTACGGCGTCATCAGCATTAATGGTGCCGCTTTGCAAGATGCCGCCAGCCTTTCCGCCCAGGCTGCCAAAGATTCAGGCAGTTTTCTACTTGACCATTTGGCCGCAATCACCAGCCGTGGCGCTAGCGGAGCCGGCGGATTTTATGTCGGCTTCAAATTAGGCTAACAAAGTCCTGGTGCGGATATCGTTGGTCTGGCTCGGTCGGTAACACCCGCAGATGATATCTCGAATCCACAACAGCCTAAATCCGGTCAACCGTTTAAGGTATTTTCCAGCCTTGGCGGGTGTTACAATCGCCACTTTTCAACCACGCCATTAGCTAGGATGACTGTGGATTCCGAATTCTCCCCTTTATTTAACGATGCCGAGCCGGCCAGGCTCCGCGAAATTCCTTATAATTACACGTCTTTTTCCGACCGCGAAATCGTCATACGCCTGCTGGGCGAAGAACATTGGCAAATTCTGGAATCGTTGCGCGGCGAGCGTATTACCGGACGTTCCGCCCGCATGCTGTTCGAAGTATTGGGCGATATTTGGGCCGTACAACGTAATCCCTACCTGGAAGACGATTTACTCAACAACGCCAAACGCCGCCGTGCTTTGCTGGACGCCTTGCGCCATCGCTTAAAGCAGATGGATAAACGTTACGCCGAACACAAAGCCGAAAATCCCGATCGCGCCAGCCGAGTTGCGTCATTGATTGAAGCCGCGCAGCAGGCCGTGGATGCCTTTGCAGCCCATTTCGACCGTACTCGCGAAATGCGCCGCAAAGCCTTAAACCTGCTCTCCAAACACACCCGCAAGGACAATATCCGCTTCGACGGCTTCGCCCGCGTGTCCCATGTCACCGACGCAACGGACTGGCGGGTGGAATATCCATTTGTGGTGCTTTACCCGAATAGCGAAGACGAAGTCGGCCATATGGTGCGTGACTGCATCAAATTGGGCCTAACCATCATTCCGCGCGGCGGCGGCACCGGATATACCGGCGGCGCGGTACCGCTGACGCCCTATTCGGCGGTCATCAATACCGAAAAGCTATTGGAAATCGGCAAAGTCGAAGCGGCCTCTCGCTTGCCGGGCGTCGAGCAATCATATGCGACGATTTATACCGGGGCCGGCGTGGTAACGCGGCGGGTCATGGACGTGGCGGACAACGCCGACCTGGTTTTTGCCTGCGATCCGACCTCGGCCGATGCGTCTTGCGTGGGCGGCAATATCGCCATGAATGCCGGCGGCAAAAAGGCCGTGTTGTGGGGTACGGCGCTGGATAACCTGCTGTCCTGGCGTATGGTGACCCCGAACGGGAACTGGCTGGAAATCGAGCGTTTCAATCACAACCTGGGCAAGATTCACGACCAGGATCAGGTTACTTTTAACCTGAAGCATTACGACGCCAAACGGCAAAATCTGCTCTCGGAACAGCAGTTGGTCATGTCCGGCTCGGATTTCCGCAAAGGCGAATTGGGCAAGGATGTCACCGACAAATTTCTGGGCGGCCTGCCCGGCATACAAAAAGAAGGCTGCGACGGCATTATCACCTCGGCGCGCTGGATTTGCACAAAATGCCGCCGCATACCCGCACCTTTTGCCTGGAGTTTTACGGCCAAGTCCGCGAAGCCGTACCGTCTATCGTGGAAATTCGCGACTATCTGGCCTCATTGCCTAAATCGGGCCCTACCCGGGTCATGTTGGCCGGGCTTGAGCATTTGGACGAGCGCTATGTGAAGGCCGTCGGCTATGCCAGCAAAGCCAAGCAACAAGGCCGGCCCAAAATGGTGTTGATCGGCGATATCGTCGGCGACGACGACACCCAAGTCGCCCGGGCCGCCTCGGAAGTGGTCCGAATCTGTAATGCCCGCGGTGCCGAAGGATTTATCGCCGTCAGCCCGGAAACCCGCAAAAAGTTCTGGCTGGACAGGGCCCGCACGGCAGCCATCGCCAAACACACTAACGCCTTCAAGATTAACGAAGACGTGGTGATTCCGTTGCCGCGCATGGGCGATTATTGCGACGGCATCGAGCGCATCAACATCGAATTATCCCTGCGCAATAAACTGCGTTTGTGCGACGCCCTCGGTCGTTATTTGAAAGGCGATTTACCGATACGTTTTTATGAGGATAGCGTTGATAAAGCGGCCTTAATTTATGACCGGCGCAAACAAGCCTTATCCGCCATCGAGTCGGTTAACGCTCGCTGGCAATGGCTATACGACAACCTGGATATGCCGCTACCGCTAGCGGAATCTCTGTTTGCGGATTACGGCATCCAGGTTGGCGAATTAAGCAATCGCGCCGAACAACCAAGCCTATTCCATCGCCTGCAAGATTATTCGCTGCGGGCGTCTTGGAAACAAGAGTTATTGCCGCGTTTAAAGGAAATATTTGTCGGCGATAACTTCCGCCCGATTGTCGAGCGTATCGAGGCCCTGCATAAAGAAACATTAAGGGGCCGGGTATTTGTAGCCCTGCACATGCACGCCGGCGACGGTAATGTGCACACCAACCTGCCGGTCAATTCCGACCATTATGAAATGCTGCAGGAAGCCAATCAGGCCGTGGCGCGCATCATGGAGCTGGCCCGCTCCTTGGGTGGGGTTATTTCCGGCGAGCACGGTATCGGCATCACCAAATACGAGTTCTTAAATGCCGAAGAACTGGCAAGTTTTCACAGTTACAAACAACAAGTCGATCCGGAAGGCCGTTTCAATCGCGGCAAATTAATGCCGGGTGCCGATTTGCGCAGTGCTTACACCACCTCTTTCAGCCTGATGGGATTTGAGTCGTTAATCATGCAGCAAAGCGATATCGGCGCCATTTCCGATTCGGTCAAAGACTGTCTGCGCTGCGGTAAATGTAAACCGGTCTGCTCCACCCATGTACCCAATGCCAATTTACTGTATTCACCGCGCAATAAAATTCTGGCGACCTCGTTGTTGATCGAAGCCTTTTTATACGAAGAGCAAACCCGGCGCGGCATTTCCATCACCCATTGGAAAGAGTTTGAAGACGTGGCCGACCATTGCACCGTTTGCCATAAGTGCTTCAACCCCTGCCCCGTCGATATCGACTTCGGCGAAGTTTCCATGAATATGCGCAATCTGCTGCGCAAAATGGGTAAACAGAGCTTCAACCCGGTGAAAGCCGCGGCTATCGCCTTTTTAAGCACCAACCGCCCCAGCAGCGTCAAATTAATGCGTAAACTGCTGATCGAATGGTCTTATAAAGCCCAGCGCTTGGGCAGCTTTTTTCTCAGACCCTGGGGCCGCGCGCAATTGGCGCATCCGCCGTCGTCGACCGGTAAACCGGAGATGCGCGAGTACGTGATTCATTTCACCAACCGCAAAATGCCCGGCAAATTACCGACCAAAACCGCCAGAGCTTTGCTGGGCATAGAAAGCGACCAAATCGTGCCTATCATACGTGACCGGCATAAAACCCAGACCGATTCGGAGGCAGTATTTTATTTCCCTGGCTGCGGCTCCGAGCGCTTGTTTTCCCAAGTTGGCCTGGCCACTCAAGCCATGCTGTATGAAATTGGCGTGCAGACGGTACTGCCGCCCGGCTACTTGTGCTGCGGTTACCCGCAACGCGCTGCCGGTCAGGAGGACAAAGCCCAGGAAATCAGCACCGACAACCGGGTACTGTTTCATCGGGTCGCCAATACCTTGAATTACCTCGACATCAAAACCGTGGTGGTCAGTTGCGGTACGTGCCTGGACCAACTATTGGATTATGAATTCGACAAAATCTTCCCCGGCTGCCGCTTGATCGACATTCACGAATACCTATTGGAAAAAGGTGTCAAGCTGGACGGCGTGGGCGGCGATCGATATGTCTATCACGATCCTTGCCATAGCCCCATGAAACTGCAAGATCCGTTAAAAACCGTCTCCGGCTTAGTCGGCGCGAAAGTCAGCAAATCAGAGCGCTGCTGCGGCGAATCCGGCACCCTGGCAGTCGCCCGCCCGGACATTTCCACCCAAGTCCGCTATCGCAAGGCTGAAGAATTGAAAAACGATGCCGAAGAACTGCGTAGCGACGGCTACGACGGTCCGATGAAGATGCTCACCTCCTGCCCTTCCTGCATGCAGGGGTTGCAACGTTTTCAAGGCGATGTGGAGCAACTGGAAGTCGATTACATCGTGGTCGAAATCGCCAAGCATAAGCTGGGCAAGAACTGGATGAAAAACTACATCAAACAGGCTTCAAACGGCGGTATCGAGCGGGTTTTGGTATAAATAATCAGCCGATAATTTAGAAATAACTTGCACAACTGAATAATGCCGATATAATGCGCGGCTCGAACGACAGACTTTAGGCGCGTAGCTCAGTTGGTTAGAGCACCACCTTGACATGGTGGGGGTCGGTGGTTCGAGTCCACTCGCGCCTACCATAGATTTAAAGCACCGCTAGCCGGTGCTTTTTTTATTGCGGAATCGAACATGCCTGTAATTACACTACCCGACGGTTCTCAGCGTCAATTCGACCATGCTGTAACAGTAATGGATGTTGCCAAAGCTATCGGCACCGGCTTGGCCAAAGCAACCCTGGCCGGCAAAGTCAACGGCAAACTGGTCGACGCTAGTACCGTGATCGACAGCGACGCCGCCCTGCAAATCATTACCAGCAAAGACGAAGCCGGCCTGGAGGTCATCCGCCACTCCACAGCTCACCTGTTGGCGCAGGCTGTAAAACAACTGTTTCCCAGCGCACAGATCACTATCGGCCCAGTAATCGAAAACGGCTTTTATTACGATATCGCCTTCGAGCGCTCGTTCACGCCGGACGACCTGGCCGACATCGAAAAGAAAATGCAGGAACTGTCGGCTCAGGATATCCCGGTCAGCCGCTCGCTGATGTCACGGGATCAGGCCGTTAATTTTTTCCTCGGCCTGGGCGAAAAATACAAAGCCGAGATCATCGCCTCGATTCCAGCCAACGAAGACTTGTCCTTGTACACCCAAGGTGATTTCACTGACTTATGTCGCGGCCCGCACGTCCCCAGCACAGGCAAACTGAAAGCCTTTAAGTTGATGAAAATCGCCGGTGCGTACTGGCGTGGCGATTCCAACAACGAAATGCTGCAACGCATTTACGGCACCGCCTGGAATGACAGTAAAGAGCTGGCAGCTTACCTGCACAGACTGGAAGAAGCGGAAAAACGCGACCATCGCAAAATAGGCAAAGCCCTCGATTTGTTTCATTCGCAGGAAGAAGCCCCCGGCATGGTGTTCTGGCACGAAAAAGGCTGGGCGATTTATCAGCAAGTCGAGCAATACATCCGCCACAAACTGCGCAGCCATGGCTATAGCGAAGTAAAAACCCCACAGATTGTCGATCGCAGTCTTTGGGAGAAATCAGGTCATTGGGATAAGTTTGGCGACATGATTTTTACCACACACTCGGAAAACCGCGATTACGCCGTCAAACCGATGAACTGCCCCTGCCACATCCAGATTTACAATCAGGGCATTAAAAGCTATCGCGACCTGCCGGTGCGCTTGGCCGAATTCGGCTCCTGCCATCGTAACGAGCCCTCCGGTACCTTGCACGGATTGATGCGAGTCAGAAATTTCGTGCAGGACGACGCGCATATTTTTTGCACTGAAGACCAGATCCAAGATGAAGTAGCGACCTTTATCGACTTATTGTTCGAAGTGTATAAAGATTTTGGCTTTGAAGAAGTCATCATCAAACTGTCCACCCGCCCGGAAAACCGGGTCGGCGACGACGACGTCTGGGACAAAGCCGAGAACGCCCTGGAATTGGCATTGAATACCAAAGGTCTGGATTGGCAGCTGCAACCGGGCGAAGGCGCATTTTACGGCCCCAAAATCGAATTCTCCCTAAAAGACTGCATCGGCCGGGTCTGGCAGTGCGGTACAATACAAGTCGATTTCTCGATGCCAGACCGGCTTGGCGCCTCTTATATCGGCGAAGACAGCGCAAGACATGTACCTGTCATGCTACATCGTGCGATACTAGGCTCGCTGGAACGCTTTATCGGCATATTGATCGAACAACACGCCGGTAACTTCCCATTGTGGCTGGCGCCGGTGCAATTGGTAGTCATGAATATTACCGATCGGCATGCCGAATATGCCGAAAAAGTCCGCCTAGAACTGGAAAAACAAGGCTTTAGAAGCAAAATTGACTTGAGAAATGAGAAGATAGGCTTTAAAATCCGCGAGCATTCCATGCAGCGTGTGCCATATCTTTTGATTATTGGTGACAAAGAACTGGATAATCAAACCGTATCCGTCCGCACCCAAAAAGGTGAAGATTTGGGGAGTCTGACAATCAGTGCGTTAATCGAACGCTTGAGTGCAGAGCTTGCGGACAGAAAATAATAACAACTTGGAGGATTAGGGTATCAGCTCTAAAAAAGATGCAACGCGTTTAAACACCGATATTACCGCTAGACGGGTTAGGTTAATAGGCGCCGAAGGTGAACAAGTCGGGGTTGTTTCAATCAACGAAGCATTACAACTTGCCTATGATGCAAACATGGATCTGGTCGAAATATCGCCCAACGCCGATCCTCCGGTTTGCAAAGTCATGGATTACGGCAAATATTCGTTTGAGCTTAACAAAAAGCTGCAGGCCGCCAAGAAAAAGCAGAAGCAAATCCAGATTAAGGAAATCAAATTCAGACCCGGCACCGAAGAAGGTGACTATCAGGTCAAACTACGTAATTTGATGAAATTCCTCAACGATGGCGACAAAACCAAAATTACCGTGCGCTTTAAAGGCCGGGAAATGTCGCATCGCGAGCTGGGCATGGATCTGTTAAAGCGGATTGAAACTGATTTGGAAGAATTCGCTGCCGTCGAACAGTTCCCCAAGCTGGAAGGCCGGCAAATGATCATGGTCATGGGACCGAAAAAGAAAAAATAGTTTTAACTGTTTATTAAAACAGTTTGCCGAAACAGGATTGATTCGGTTTAGGTGGGTTTTGTCCACCAAAAATTCAATGGGGCCAAGCATTTTGCCTCACTGGGTTTTATCTCAGGGACTTTATTTTTAATCATTGGAGAAAACAAATGCCAAAAATGAAAAGCCATAGCGGCGCGGGCAAGCGCTTCAAGAAAACCGGCACCGGCGGTTTCAAGTGCAAGCAATCGCATAGACGTCATATATTGACCAAAAAATCCACTAAACGGAAAAGACAACTGCGTAAAACAGCCATACTTCACCCTTCAGATGCGCCATTGGTAGCGCGCATGCTGCCTTACAGTTGATTTAACATCGTAATTTGAAGAGAGAAGAACATGGCAAGAGTAAAACGCGGCGTCACCGCTAGAGCAAGACACAAAAAGATTTTAAAACTGGCTAAAGGTTACTACGGTGCCCGTAGCCGGGTTTATCGCGTAGCTAAACAAGCGGTTATTAAAGCCGGTCAATACGCGTATCGCGACCGCAAACAGAAAAAACGCCAATTCCGCGCCTTGTGGATCGTGCGTATCAATGCGGCTGCCCGTATGTGCGGCATTTCTTACAGCCGTATGATCAATGGCTTGACTAAAGCCAATGTCGCCATCGACCGTAAAGTGCTGGCCGACTTGGCGGTACGCGATATGGATGCTTTCGCCGAAATCGCGAAAGTAGCCATCGCACACCAAAGCAAACCTTAAACTTTAAGGTTGCCGCCGGCCCAACCGGCAAATAAAAAAAGATTGTCTCCCCGCTTTGCGGGGAGTTTTCCGAGCGGCATAGGCCGCGGAAGCCTATCCGGGTTTCATCCTTCCTAATTCAAAAAGTGAGCTGAGTCGTGTCGGCTAGTATCGAAGAAATTCTTACGCAGGCATTACAAGCGCTTGCACATGCAAAAGACCTTGCCGAACTGGATTTGGTAAGGGTCAATTATCTCGGCAAAAAAGGTTTATTCACCCAGCACATGAAAGCGCTGGGCAATCTGGACCCCGAGCAACGCAAAAGCGTCGGCCAGATTATCAACACCGCCAAAAACAGTTTTCAGGACGCACTGGACAGCCGCAAACTGACGCTGGAATCCGAGCAACTGCAGGCCCGTTTGGCCAGCGAATGCGTTGACGTGACATTACCGGGACGCGGCCAAAGTATTGCCGGCCTGCATCCGGTCACCATTACCATGCGCCGAATTGCCAAGATTTTTGCCGATGCCGGCTTCAATATCGCCGAAGGCCCGGAAATCGAAGACGATTACCACAACTTCGGCGCACTGAATATCCCGGAGCATCACCCTGCCCGCGCCATGCACGACACCTTCTATTTCGACGCTCATACGGTATTGCGCACCCATACCTCGCCGGTGCAGATTCGAGTCATGGAATCCGGACAACCGCCATTGAAAGTCATCGCTCCCGGCCGCGTCTATCGTTGCGACTCGGATATGACCCATTCGCCCATGTTCCATCAGGTAGAGGGGTTTTTAGTGGATACCGATGTCAGCTTCGGTGACCTAAAAGGCGTCATCTTCGAATTTTTGCGCGCCTTCTTCGAAAAAGACCTACAGGTGCGTTTCCGGCCATCCTATTTTCCATTCACCGAGCCATCCGCCGAGTTCGACGTGTCCTGCGTGATGTGCGACGGCCAAGGCTGCCGGGTTTGCAAACAAACCGGCTGGTTGGAAGTGGGCGGCTGCGGCATGATACATCCGGAAGTTTTCAATTCAGTCGGCATAGACCCGGAGCGCTATTCAGGATTCGCATTCGGCACCGGCGTCGAACGTCTGGCCATGATGAAATACGGCATTAACGATTTAAGAATGTTTTTCGAAAACGATCTTAAGTTTTTACAACAGTTTAAATAAGAGTGGTTTGAGTCATGCAAGTAAGTGAAGCGTGGTTGAGGGAACTGATCAATCCACCCATCAGCACCGAACAACTGGTCGAACAATTGACCATGGCCGGCCTGGAAGTCGACGCCGTACTACCGGTTGCCGCCCAATTCAGCGGCGTGGTAGTGGGCGAAGTCATCAGCGCCGAACAACACCCCAACGCCGACAAACTCAAAGTCTGCAAAGTCAATGTCGGCCAAGCCGAAGCCTTGCAAATCGTTTGCGGTGCCAGCAATGTGCGCCCCGGCTTGAAGATTCCGGCCGCCTTGATCGGCGCAGTTTTGCCCGGCGACTTTAAAATCAAGGAATCCAAACTGCGCGGCGAATTATCCTTCGGCATGTTGTGCTCTGAAAAAGAGTTGGGCCTAGCGGCCAGTTCCGACGGTTTGATGGAATTACCAGCCGACGCGCCAGTTGGCAGCAGCATACGCGACTATCTGGCGCTTAACGACAATGTTATTGAACTGGGTCTAACACCGAATCGGGCCGACTGTCTCAGCGTCGAGGGTGTAGCCCGCGAAGTGGCCGTGCTTAACAAACTGGCGTTTCAAACACAGGCTAGCGCATCCATTGCCGTAGCACACCAGGAAACCCTGGACATAAAAGTTGAGGCACCAGAGGCCTGCCCCGTCTACCTGGGTCGACTCGTCAAAGACATCAACCCCAACGCCGTCACCCCTTTGTGGATGCAGGAACGCCTGCGCCGTTGCGGGGTTCGCAGTTTGAGCCCGGTTGTGGACGTGACCAACTACGTCCTGCTTGAACTGGGCCAACCCCTGCATGCTTTCGACGCCGCTAAATTGTCCGCCCCCATCGTGGTCAGAAACAGCCGTGCCGGCGAAAACCTAAGCTTGTTGAACGACCAAACCATAGAACTGGACGGCGAAGCCTTAGTGATTGCCGATCAACAGCAGGCTTTAGCGCTTGCCGGGGTCATGGGCGGCAGCAGCAGCGCGGTTTCGGATACGACTCAGGACATTTTCCTGGAATGCGCCTTCTTCAGCCCGCTCAGCATCGCCGGCAAAGCACGGCAATTTGGCTTGCACACCGACTCCTCGCACCGTTTCGAACGCGGCGTGGACTTTACGTTACAGCAGCGCGCCATGGAACGCGCCACTCAACTGATCGTCGAAATTGCCGGCGGCAGCGTCGGCCCCATCAACGCTGTTATCAACCAGGCGCACTACCCTGCCCGCCTACCGGTCAAATTGCGTAGCCAACGCATCCAAAAGGTATTAGGCATCAGCTTGACTAACGATGAAGTGTCCAGCCTGTTCAAAGGCCTGGGTATGCAAGTGGTCGAACATGCCGAAGGTTGGGACATTACCCCACCGGGCTGCCGTTTCGATATCGCGATTGAAGCCGATCTACTGGAAGAGATCGGTCGCATCGTCGGTTATAACAACCTGCCCAGCAGCAGCTTGCTGATGCGCACGGAACTGGGCAAAGCGCCGGAAGCCCGCTTAACACTGGAGCGACTGCAAGATTGTCTGGTCGACAGAGGTTATCAGGAAGCGATTACCTATAGTTTCGTCGACGAAGCCATGCAAACCGCTGTTGCACCTGATGATGAATTTATCCGCCTCCAGAATCCGATTTCATCGGAATTGGCCGTGATGCGTACCACGCTATGGTGCGGCCTGCTCACAGCGGCGCAATACAACATCAATCGCCAGCAGACCCGGGTGCGCCTGTTCGAATCCGGCTTGCGTTTCGTGCGCGAAAACGGCGAAACAAAACAGCAAAAAATGTTGGCCGGCTTGACGTTAGGCAACGTATGCGCCGAACAATGGGGCGAAAAAGCCAGAAACATCGATTTCTTCGACGTTAAAGCCGATGTCGAAGCCTTACTCAGCCTAACGGCTGGCGGGCTAAGCTTTAGACCGGCCCAGCATCCAGCCTTACATCCCGGTCAAACCGCTGAAATGATCGATACCGGCTCAAATGTAGTTGGCTTACTCGGCATGCTGCACCCCAATCTGGAAAAACAATTGGGCTTCGACAGCCCGGTGTTCCTGTTCGAAATAGCCCAAGACGCCATTTTGCAACGCGTGGTGCCAAAATTCGCGCCATTGTCGAAATTTCCAAGCGTCCGCCGCGACATGGCCCTGCTGGTTCGGCAAAACATCTCCGCCAATGACCTGATCCACTGCATTAACAGCAGCCAGGAACCGGCGGTACGCGAAGTATCTATTTTCGATATTTACCAGGGTAAAGGCATTGAAGACGGCTTTAAGAGCGTTGCGTTAAGTTTGATTCTACAAGATTTCACGCAAACCCTTACCGACTCTGAAATTGATGCTATATTTCGCAGGTTGCTGGAAAAAATGACAGCAGAATTAAATGCAAAATTGAGGGAGTGATTGTGGCATTAACTAAAGCAGATATTGCAGAAAAATTATTTGACGATTTAGGCCTGAATAAGCGCGAGGCCAAAGAAATCGTCGAACTTTTTTTCGAAGAAATCAAACGCTCACTTGAAAGCGGCGAACAGGTCAAAATTTCCGGCTTCGGAAAATTTGAACTGCGCGACAAAAGCGGTCGCCCCGGCAGAAATCCGAAAACCGGCGAAGAAATTCCCATTACTCCGCGCCGCGTGGTAACCTTCCGTACCGGTCAAAAATTAAAAGCTCGAGTAGAAGCCTATGCTGGAACCCAGTAATAACAACGAACTGCCGGTTATACCGGCCAAACGCTACTTCACCATCGGTGAAGTCAGTGAGTTGTGCGGCGTCAAACCGCACGTATTACGCTATTGGGAGCAAGAATTCAGCGAACTGAGCCCGGTCAAACGCCGCGGTAATCGGCGCTACTACCAACGACACGATGTATTGCTGATCCGCCAAATCCGCGCCCTGCTTTACGAACAAGGCTACACCATCGGCGGTGCCAGGGCTCACCTGTCCAGCGACAACGCCAAGGAAGACTCGTTACGCACCAAGCAACTGATTCACCAAATGATTGGCGAATTGGAAGATATTTTGGAATTGTTGAAGTAACGATTGGCAAATAATGTGCTAAAATGCCGCTTCTTTGTTGCTGGCAACGAAAAACAATTTCAAAGATACAACGGGGCGTAGCGCAGCCTGGTAGCGCACTTGTCTGGGGGACAAGGGGTCGTGGGTTCGAATCCCGCCGTCCCGACCAATTTAAAGCACGTGAAATCAATAGCTTATGTAGTCAAATAAATCGCATTGATTTGAGTTTTAAGGAAAATCAGCTGCTCGGTACAACATACGGTACAACATTTTTTTTCGCTAGGATTTATTCTTAATTTCCTAAGAAAAGAGTAAGATCCGAGTTAGCGATTCCTTCTTTAGGTAATTTTCGACGTTACAGCCCCACATCAAAAAGGCATAAAGCCAAAGTTGCGGTCATGTGCTCCACCCAATGAATACCTTCTCACAATACAATTCCAAGATTATCACCAGTAAAAGCCAACCCTGACGCAATCAGATATAGGCTATATCCGATTCCTGTTTCTAATACAACCTGGTGGCATTGAGATTAGAGATTTTGGAGTGGCCGGATAGTTGGCATTGACAAACTTGCGATTGATAAAGGTGACAGTCTTTATTTTTGACTCACTTACATAACACCCCTTCAGGTTTACGAATTTAGCCATCGTGAGGCAACTCGGATCAATGTTGGCCCGAAGTAATTCTACGACTCTCCCGCGCGTAGAGAGTGCCTTCTTTGCTCAATATCTATGAAATCTAAGACTTGTTGTTCAACAAGAACAAAGATTGTTGCGCAACACCAACCTTTATGGGGGAAATCAAAAAACAAATGGATACTAAGACCTATCGTTCTGAAAGGTTTTGCTCTCCAGAATACAATTCAAAGTTGCGGCGAAGAACTCTATTACTCAAGTGTACGCAATTAGACGCAGTGGTTTGTAGTACATTAATCTTGTGCAACGTCGCCACGTATCACATCAGATTTTGCTTTTTCAGCATAATGCTCGACGATTGTGATTGACGCACCAGAAATGGGTTTTGATTTTTCAATCCAAGAATTAAGAATGCTTGACGTTAAACTTGTCATCCCATAGTGAATCGCCCCGGAAATCTCGGAGGCCTTAGGTTGTGAGTCATGCTGCCTTAGCAGACTCGGTTAGTTGCTGATAATATCTGGCCTCGGCTTCGGCCGGTGGGATATTACCAATAGGCCCCATCAAACGTCGATGATTAAACCAATCCACCCAGGTCAAGGTGGCCAGTTCGACGGCTTCGCGGTTTTTCCATGACTGTTTGTGAATCCGCTCGGCTTTATACAAGCCATTGATGGTTTCGGCCAAGGCGTTGTCATAAGAGTCACCCACACTGCCCACCGAAGCTTCAACGCCGGCCTCGGCCAATCGCTCGGTATAGCGGATCGAAACGTACTGCACGCCGCGGTCGCTGTGGTGAATTAAGCCGCCACCTCGCTGGGGTTGCCGGTCATGTAACGCCTGTTCCAGCGCATCCAGTACAAAGTCGGTGTGCGCGGAAGACGACACTTTCCAGCCGACGATGTAGCGAGCAAACACATCGATCACGAAGGCCACGTAAACAAAGTGAACCGCCCCGTGAATCTCGGAGGCGGATTGTTGTGAGTCATGCTGCCTTAGCCGACTCGGAAAGTTGTTGATAATACATGGCCTCGGCTTCGGCTGGTGGAATGTTACCAATCGGTCCTAGTAGGCGTCGATGGTTAAACCAGTCGACCCAGGTCAAGGTGGCCAGTTCGACGGCTTCGCGATTCTTCCAGGATTGTTTATGAATCAGCTCAGCCTTATACAAGCCATTGATGGTTTCAGCCAGGGCATTGTCATAAGAGTCGCCGACGCTTCCCACGAATGCCTCAAC
>NZ_JALOBS010000059.1 GCF_023228165.1 Methylomonas sp.
CCAGGGCTTGCTCTCTGAACTCGTCAGAATACTGTTTCTTGGAAAGATTCATTTTTTATCTCAAATTTAAAGGGTTCTAAAAATTTGAGGCGACAACTATTTTGACGCGGGGGGCCCGCACCCGCGGGGATGAACCGGCAGGAACAGTAGACGCAGGAACCATACCAGAGCGTTCCCCGCACCCGCGGGGATGAACCTAAAGTGTAAACACTAACAAAAGACTTAGCGGCGCGTTCCCCGCACCCGCGGGGATGAACCGACTGCGGAGAACGCCGCGAGCCGTGTTAACTTGCGTTCCCCGCACCCGCGGGGATGAACCGTAATTCTATTGACAAGTCAAAAGCCGAGGGCTGCGTTCCCCGCACCCGCGGGGATGAACCGCGTTGCGTTTGTAATGTTCATAAATTCTCCTAAGCGTTCCCCGCACCCGCGGGGATGAACCGTTTTTATACGAGTTTTTGACTGGTTTTGGACAGCGTTCCCCGCACCCGCGGGGATGAACCGCCGCACTTACCGGCGCGGCAGACGCCGACAATGCGTTCCCCGCACCCGCGGGGATGAACCGTCCACCGCCGATATCGACAGTGGGATATTGAGGCGTTCCCCGCACCCGCGGGGATGAACCGGCTGGCGAGATATCGCCAATACTTTTTTCCAAGCGTTCCCCGCACCCGCGGGGATGAACCGTACTTATCGTCATATACAGTCTTAGACGCCGAAGCGTTCCCCGCACCCGCGGGGATGAACCGGCCCGGCACAACCGCAGCGTGGACACCATCGCGCGTTCCCCGCACCCGCGGGGATGAACCGTAACAGGGTCCGGTGTCGCTTGATTTGTATAAGCGTTCCCCGCACCCGCGGGGATGAACCGAGAGTCTACGGGCTTAGATGGAATGGGGGTATGCGTTCCCCGCACCCGCGGGGATGAACCGCTGCGTATTTAGCGCTTAATGTTCCTGATTTGGCGTTCCCCGCACCCGCGGGGATGAACCGGAATATGTGGCTAGCCGTTTGGGTGGAAGTCGGCGTTCCCCGCACCCGCGGGGATGAACCGTGGTGCAACGCTGCGAGCTGGTGGAGCTGCCGGCGTTCCCCGCACCCGCGGGGATGAACCGTCAACCGACTTGCGTAAAACACCCGAGACAGGGCGTTCCCCGCACCCGCGGGGATGAACCAGGTAGTATGTTTTGCCTTGGTATTTAACACGCGCGTTCCCCGCACCCGCGGGGATGAACCGAAATTGTCTTGGGTAATGGTTGCAACTTCGGCGCGTTCCCCGCACCCGCGGGGATGAACCGATTGCTGTAATCCTATACGCGTAGCAATATGAGCGTTCCCCGCACCCGCGGGGATGAACCGCAGACGTTCGGGCAGTTACCGGGAGTTGCATCGCGTTCCCCGCACCCGCGGGGATGAACCGTTGCCGCACCGCGGGATTCGGAAATAGCATCCGCGTTCCCCGCACCCGCGGGGATGAACCGCCATCGGCAAAGGTTTGTCCGGGTTGGTAGTGGCGTTCCCCGCACCCGCGGGGATGAACCGCAGGCGAATAAATTCGCCCCTACAAAAACCAGGCGTTCCCCGCACCCGCGGGGATGAACCGGTCGATCCGGCGGATGAATCCGCCCCTACATCGCGTTCCCCGCACCCGCGGGGATGAATCGTGGGGTGGCCAACTTTGCGGGTATCGGTATCGACGTCTAAGTTATCAAACCGCGCGGTAGTAAGAATGGTCTGGCTTGGCGTTGTTTTGCCAACAGCGAGTATCAAGCCTGGCGGCCACTTGCCGACCCCACGCTGCAGCTTTGCTTTGCGGTAATCGCAATTGAAGTTGTTTGGGTCATAAATCCATCTTGAGGCTGTCGCAAGGTTTGCTCAAAGCTGTGGAGGCGTTTCCAATAATAAATCCAGCCGTGATTGTGATGGAGGTGATGCCAATCCCCGATCGGTATGCCGAATTAGTGTAATCCGAACCATATCCGGGTCTCCCGCCCCACCAGGTCGAGAAAACGATTAAATTCAGGAATTTTGTCGATGGGTACTTGGGCTCTCGGCATTTTCAAGTCGGTATAAGCCGTCACTTCGTCGCCATTATGCCGGTAGTAACGGTGAAACGCCCCCCACGGTGAGATGTAGTCGATTTTTGGGCCGACGTTGTCGAGGCGTTTTTCCGGATATAGCTGGTAGCTGATTTCGCTTTGATAATTTATGCCTTTGAAAGGATAAGCATAGTGACTGTTGATGGTTTTGGACTTGTCCGCCAGGTTGTGCAGCCAAGGGTCTGGTTCTTGGTAGGCACGGATATTCTTGCCGTTGAATAGGTTGTGAAATTCTGCTGTCGATGTCATCGACAGCGCCGATTCCGGCTCGTCCAATCCTTGCAAACCGACCTCGGGGGTGACTTTGTTTCCCATAATTGCCTGGTAGTCTTCCAATAGCCAGCGATTTAATTCCCTGCGTGATTTTGCCGCGAGTGCTCTACGCAGACCGGCCCCCCAATGCGACGCATAGTGTCGCTGCAATGTTTCGACGATACTGCCGTCCGCATTCATTTTATTGCCTGCTTTAACCTTGACAACCCAGGTGTATTGATCGGCATTCAGATTGCGGGGGGCGTCTGTTCCTCTGCCCACCGTTAACGCGACGGCACCCTGCACAGCATAGGACAGATGGCCACTCGATATGTCCGGGTCGGTCAAATCCAGGCAAACTTCTTTATCTTCGGTAGGCTTGACGCAAGCCACCATATGATTGAAATAATTGGTAGCCGGCAATAGCAGTTTGGCCAGCGATGTCCGCTGAGTAGAGGTCAGCACGGGGTAGGCGTCCAGTCCGGAATGCCTGGCCAGATCGACGAATAACATGGTTTTGTCCTTGCAATCGCCGAAGCGGCGTTCCAGCGTATTGGGTGTGGGGCGGGGCGTCATGCCGCCATGGCCGTGTTCGATGCCGACATAACGGATATCTCGGGATACGAATAGCGCCAAGCGGGTAATGATTTCGCTGGCGTTAGTAACGCTTCCGCGTAAGCGCGCGGCCGTATCCGCTATACGTTTATCATCGGTCAATGCCGTTTCGGTAAGGCTGCGCATACTGCTGGAAAGCACGCTCCAATTGCTCTGTTCCGCTAAAGCCAATACCGGTAATACGTCGTAAAGCGACGGCATATCTCTATCGGTCGATAGTGGCGGCGCGGCTTCGTTACTCGTGCAAGTTAGGTCGAAGGCGTTTTCCCGGCAAACCAGCTTGGGATAATCAGTACGCCAGGCGGGTTTGTGGGCGGCATCGTCCCAATTTACGTTTACTTGAAAATGTTCGATAGGGTATAGATTGACCGGATAAAAGTTACGGAACCATGGGAAATCCAAGTTATTTTGCGGAGTGAAAATTTTGTAGCGTAGCACCGCGATGCTGCCCGGTTTAAGTTGCGGGAACGGCAGCGTCACATACACATTATCGGTGAATATATTTGCCGAATTATCAGTGTTGATTTGTATCGTTTCCGGTTCAACGTCGATTACACCGGCATCCGGCTGCAATACGTAAGCCGCCTCGATTTCCGCGCGTTGCTGAGTGGCATCCATCCAAAATCCGAGGTTGCCGTCGTTTTCAGCGCCTGCCGCCGTCAAATATAGTTGGACGGCAGTAATGGTTTCTTCGACAGTCTTGTCGCGACCGATATGCAGAAGATGGGATTCATCCAAAGCGACGCTGCGATAGCCCGATTTCTCGAATTCGGCGATTCGGACCGCTGGCGGTGCAAGTTCCCGGTAGTTTGCATGCCGGGTTGCCGAAGTCCAGCGCAACATATCCGGACTATAGCCGGCTAATTTCAGCGTGTGACCGGGCGTGGCCGCCAGCGGCATGGAGCTGAATGCCAATACCAGTGTCAATAGCAACGACATACTCATAATGTGTTCTCGCTGGCAAGCAGTCGAAAGCTTTTAACCAAGTCCCAGGCACTGCTGCCTGAACTGACTGAACCGTGTCCTATTACCTCGAAAGCCTGATTGGCGGTAACCAATGTGGCGACAAACAATGGCGAGTCTTGAGAAATATACGCCTCGGTCTTAGTGTATCGAGCGAGAGATATTGGGACCATGTCGGCGCCGACGGCAAAGGTTCTGGTTTCCTCCACCTCGAAGTTGTTCCAGCTGGCGGCGATAATGGCTTTGCGTTGGTCGACAAAAGTATCTAGCGTCTGTTGTTGGTTGGGCAAAACTCGAACCACTACCCATTCCTTCAACTTCTTGTTCAGCAACTCCATATCGGTATCGGGATACAGGGTGCCTACGGCAACTTGCCGCCACTGCCGGTCGGGAATGGTTAATTGATAAAGTGCCGGCTGTCCGGATACGGTTTGTTCGGCTTCCAGACGGTCGGCGACATAAAAGGAAAAGTCGGATTTACTGCCGAGCAATCCCAGCGCAATAAACGGTAAGCCGAATATCAGCACGAAGCGTTGCCGCCAACTAAAGCGATCGGGTGCTTCGCGAAAGTTAGCTGTTTGCAGGCAGCGCAGTCGATTCATGCGCTGGTTCAGGATCAGCCAGGGGATGGCGGTGATCACTATGGCAAGCACAAATAGAAAATCCGGCATCAGGTAACCGCCGGCGTAAGCCGCGATCAACATCAACATCAACATGGTCGGCGAAAATTTCACCGCGATACCGTTTTGGCGCGCTAGTCGGGTGGTGTGTTTGGCAATGTTCAGGAATACGGTGAAGTTGTAGAGCGGTATTAACATCTGCCAGGCGCAATGCAAGGGATGCAACTGCTTTTGGCCCAATTCGCGAAGATCTCTGGCAATCCGGTACATCAGAAAACACGAATACAAGCTGGCGCTGAACAGCATTAGTAAAAATACCCGCCAGTTGCGCATCGGCGGATAAAGCATGAGCGGTTCGTCCGGGGATTGCGGCTCAGACCGGCTGCCCCCGGCAACCGCTGCGGTTTCAACGGCGGCAAAAATGTCGCCGTGGGCTATACGACGGTGGCGTTTCTGTCCCTGCCAAAACAGCAACGCTGCGAGTATCAATATTATAGAGGCTAAGGCTATCCCGCCGGTCAAGGTGTTGCGATCACCTTGCAGGTAACCGTTATCGGCGACGGATATGAACACGACGGAGAGGGCGGCCAGAAAGGTGCCGGCGATAAACCAGAGGCCTCCCCGATACCCTTTGATCGCGGCAAGCAATGTTAATACCGCTATTGCCGTCCATCCTGGCGGGCCGATATAACCCAGCGCCTTGGTCTCGGCAGCCAGTTGATCGGCACTGATTCCCGCCAGCAATGCCAAACTCAAATAAAGTAGCGTCACACCATATAAAACCAAGCGTTGCTTGCTTCGTGCCGAATCTTCCATGCCTTATCCAAAATAATCAAATTTGTACGCAGGGTTTACCGCTGAAATTCACTGCAGGCCGGCTATTGGCAATACCTCGGGCCCGGCAACTGATGGCAAACTCTAAAATGAAATGCGGGTTTTGACAAATTTGATTGCTTTACCCGCTCATTATCCGGGTTGGCGGATGGCTATCGCGAAACCGGAATGCCGCCGAATTACGGACGTGAATTAAAGAACCCTGTTGTCCTGAAACAATGCGCTAGCAGACCCGGCAGCGGCGCAACGGTGTGCTGGGCGCTAAAGGTCACGTTCTTGAATATCGGTTACCATCAGTCTCGATTACAGCTGTCATTATGTAAGTTACAACCGGTTTGCCGGTCGAACAATTGAATCTTGCCGGCCTCCAGTGCGAATAGAAGCCTGTCGCCTTTTTTGATGGAAACGGCGGGATCGAGTCTGGCCACGCAGGAAAGTCTGCCGTCGGCGTGGATTTTACCGGACAATTCTGCCGGCCAGTCCGTTTGCAGCCAAGCGGGCGGGCAATGGGTATCGAAATGGACGAAAAGTTCGGCTCCCAGCCATTCCACGACCTCGGCGGTGGCCTCGAACACTAAATCGGCGGCGCTCTCACAACCTGCTTCGATATAGCGCAAGTGCTCGGGGCGAAAGCCGGCTATCAGTTGATTGCCGGTCTGCGGTGGTTGTTGGGCCGGTTCGATTTCACCGATCGGCAACATCAGTCGGGTGCCGTTGATTTGCGCCGGTAATAGATTCATGCCCGGCGAGCCGATAAAGCCGGCCACGAATAAATTGGCCGGCTGTTGGTAAAGTGTTTGCGGGGTGCCTATTTGTTGTACTTCGCCTTGATGCAGCACCGCCACCCGGTCGCCCAAGGTCATGGCTTCGGTCTGGTCGTGGGTGACATAAAGCATGGTGGTGCCCAAGCGTTTTTGCAGGCGGGCGATTTCGCCGCGCATTTGTACCCGCAATCTGGCATCCAGATTGGACAGCGGTTCGTCCAATAAAAATGCCTTGGGTTCGCGGACAATGGCGCGGCCCATGGCCACACGCTGACGCTGGCCGCCGGAGAGGCTGGCCGGCTTGCGGTCGAGCAGGGCGGTCAATTCCAGAATGTCGGCGGCTTGGCTTACTCGGTGGTTGATTTCCGTTTGCGGCAGTTTGGCCAATTTTAACGGAAAGGCCAGGTTTTCCCGGACAGTCATGTGCGGATAGATCGCATAGCTTTGGAACACCATCGCCATGTTGCGATCCTTGGGATCCAAGCCGTTAACCAGTTGCCCGTCGACCCGGATTTCGCCGCCACTGAGCTGTTCCAGACCGACGATCAGATTCAGCAGGGTGGATTTGCCGCAGCCGGACGGGCCGACCAAAATAAAAAACTCGCCGTCCTGTATGGTGAAACTGGCGGACTTTAAAGGTGTGGTGCCGTCCGGAAAAGTCTTGCTGACCTGGTTGAGTACAATTTCCGCCATGTTCGTGTTCCTATCCTTTCACTGCGCCGGCGGTCAGCCCGGCGACGATACGGCGCTGGAACAACAGTACCAGCAGGATGACCGGCAGCGTCACCACGACCGACGCGGCGGCAATTGAGCCTATGGGTTGTTCGAATTGCGAGCTGCCGGTGAAAAAAGCGATGGCGGCCGGCACCGTGCGGGCTGCGTTGGTGGAGGTCAGCGCGGTGGCAAACAGAAAATCGTTCCAGGCGAAAATAAACACCAGTATCGCCGAGGTGAACACGCCGGGTGCCGCCAGCGGCGCGATGATATATATAAATGCCTGCAACGGCGTCGCACCGTCCACTCGAGCCGCCTTGTCCAAATCCCAGGGGATTTCCCGGAAAAAGGCCGCCAGGGTCCAGATCGCCAAAGGTAAGGTAAAGGTCATGTAAGGCAGGATCAAACCGGCCCAGCTGTCGAACAGGCCGAACAGGCGCCATAAATTGAACAATGGGCCGATGATGGCGACCGGCGGGAACATGGCGATGGCTAAAGCGCCGGCCAGTACGGCTTTTTTGCCGGGAAATTCCAGGCGCACGATGGCATAGGCGGCAAACATCGCCAGCGTGACCGACAATAAGGTGGCGATGCCGGCAATGCCGACCGAATTCCATAACGCCGCCGGAAATTGGGCGTCGCCGAAAACGTTTCGGTAATTATCGAAGCTGATTTGGCTGGCAAAGAAGCGTTGGTCGTTTAAGTCGGCCGGACGTTTCAAGGACAGCGAAACGATCCATACCACCGGTAACAGTGCGTAAAACACGGCCAGCAGGCCGCAGCCGCTCCAAAACAGTTTTTCCAGGCTGAATTTCATGACGGGCCGCCGCTGCGCTGTTCGAACGGGGCGCCGAAGCCTTTGATGAACAGCCAGGCGATCAGCAGCACGCAGATGAAGATCAATACCGACACCGTCGAGCCCAGCCCTAAATTAAGCCGCACGATCAAGGTGTTGTAGCCGACGATGGATACGGTTTCGGTGTCCTGGGCGCCGCGGGTCTGCACATAGACGGTGTCGAAAATCCGGAAGGCGTCCAGGGTGCGGAACAATAAGGCCACCATGATCGTCGGTTTCATTAACGGCAGGGTGATCAGGCGTAAGCGTTGCCAGGCCGTTGCTCCGTCCACTCGGGCGGCTTTCAGTAGATCCGCCGGGATTTGGGTCAATCCGGCCAGCAGCAGCAAGGCCATAAACGGTGTGGTTTTCCAGATTTCGCTGCAGATGATCACCATAAACGCCGACCAATGTTCGGTAAGCCAGGCGTTTTGCAAACCCAGTAGGGCGTTAATGAACCCGGTGGTGGGATCGAAGGCGAATTTCCAGGCCAGTGCCGCCACCACGGTGATGATGGCGTAGGGCACCAGGATTGCGGTTCTGACGCTGCGACGGCCGATAGTGGTTTTGTGGGCCAGCAGCGCCAGTGCCAAACCCAGGATGAATTCGAAACCGACCGAGCCGACGGTGATAAGCAAGGTATTGGTCAAGGCCTTCCACCAGACTTCCGAGCCAAGCACGCTGGCATAATTGGCCAGGCCGACAAAGCTGCGCTGTGCCGGAAAACGCAAATCGTAGCGAAACAAAGACAACCACAGCGCATAAGCAATCGGATAGGCGGTAACCAGCAGCATCGCCGCCACGGCGGGCGCGCACAGTAACCAAGCCAGACGGCGTTCGGCCGGGTGGCTACTCATAACAAGCCCTCCGAATTCAAGGCCCGTTGCACGGCTCGGCGCAGTCTTGGCAGGTCGGCGGTGGGCTCTATGTTGCGCATGGGGTGCAAGGTACGGCTGATAGCCAGGGAAATGTCATTGTAAACCGGGCTGGGCGGCCTTAGCACCGCATCGCGCAAAGTGTCGCGCAAAGTGTCGGCAAACGGAAAATGTCGCCGTATTTCGGGGTTGTCGTATAAAGCTTCCAGGGTAGGCGGCATGCCGCCTTGCACGGCGGCCTTGATTTGGTTGGCCGCCGATGCCAGGCATTCTGCCGCCTCAAAAGCCAGTTGCGGGTGTCGGCCGTAGGCGGCAATGCCCAGATTGATACCGCCCAGCGTGACGCGGCTGGGTTGATTCGGGCTGATAGCCGGCCAGCGGCTATAGGCCATGTGTCTGGCGACCTCGGGTGCATTTTGATGCGCGCTGGGCCAGACAAAGGAATAGTTGAGCATAAAACTCGGTCGGCCGGTTTCGAAGGCCAGCCGCGATTGATCCTCGCGGTCGGTGGCCAAGGATGGCGATACGGCCGGCGACGTGGCGATACGCTGCATCATGGTCAGGGCGGTCAGGGTGGCTTCGTCCGGCAGAGACAGCTCGCCGTTCGCGTTCAGCACCGATCCACCGGCCGAGGCCAGCAGGGAAACGAAAAATACCGTCAGGCCTTCGTAACGCTGGCCTTGCAATTGGATACTCCCCGGCGCGGCCATGGCTTCGGCTTGGCCGATAAGGGATTGCCAGTTATCGGGAGCTTGAGCAATGCGGTCTGTGCGATACCACAACAATTGGGCGTTGCTGGTAAACGGGACGGCCCAACTCCGGTCTTTATAACGGCTGCTGGCCACCGCCGCCGGTAAGCGTCCATTCGCTATGTGTCGCGATGTTTCGTCCGGCCAAGCTAGCAGCCAGCCGGCGGCGGCGAATTCGGCGGTCCAGATCACGTCCATGCCGATAATGTCGATGGCCGAGTCGGCGGCGGCCAGACGACGCACCAGTTGCTCGCGCTGTTGGTCGGCGTCGCTGGGAAGCGGCGTGAGGGCGATTTGATAGCGTCCCGCCGCTTGTGCCGAGCAAGCGGCGGCGGCTTGGCGAAATGCGCCGGAGCGTTCGTCGAACACATACCAATTCAGCATGGGTTGCGGTGGCGGCGGCTCGTTTTGGCAGCCTGGGACGATCAGCGTTAGCAAGATGGCCAGGGTTCGCAGTGTTGAATGCCCGTGAATAACAGGGGTGGCTATGGAGCTGTTCATTATCCTCATCTTTCGGTTTGCCCGGTAAAGCCTGAGTTGAGATGGCCTTGAGGCAGGTGACCGCCTATTTCCAATAATGTTCGTTATAACCCATGTTGAGGTAAAAGGGGCAACAAAAACCGCTATACGCCATCTTGCCAAGGTTATTAAAAGCGCTTTATACTGCACATATAGTCAGTAATTTTAAAAGCAGTATGAAGCCACTAACCGACCGGCAACAAGCCGTACTCGACTTTATCGAACAAAGCCTGGCCGAAGCCGGTTTTCCGCCGACTATCGCCGAAATCGCCGCCGCCTTTCAGGTGCGCTCGACCAACAGTATTCGCGGCCATTTGCAGGCGCTGGCGCGTAAGGGAATGATCGAGCTGGTGCCGTCGGCGTCGCGCGGCATTCGCTTATTAAAACCCGGCATGGCTAACGGCTTGCCATTGGTTGGCCGGGTGGCCGCCGGACAGCCGATTTTGGCCGAAGAACATATCGAGGCTTATTGCCAGCTCGGCCCGGATCTGTTCCGGCGCCGCGCCGATTATTTGTTGCGGGTGCACGGCATGAGCATGCGCGATGCCGGCATATTGGATGGCGACTTGCTGGCGGTACAACGCACGCCGCAGGCCGATAGCGGCCAGATTGTGGTGGCGCGTATCGGCGATGAAGCTACCGTCAAGCGTTTGCGGCTGGACGGCGACAAGGCGATTTTGCAGCCGGAGAATCCGGACTTCGCAGCGATAGAAATCGATCTGCAACGCGATACGCTGGTCATAGAAGGCATCGTGGTCGGTGTGATTCGTAGCGATCTGCCATGACCACCTCAAAACCACTCGACGACTGGCTACGCAGCCAAAGCTTGGTCTGGCGCGGTCTGCAAAGCCCGGATAGCCTGCAAACCGGCATCCCGACCGGGTTCCCGGAACTGGATGGCTTGCTGCCGGGCGGCGGTTGGCCGGCTGGGGCATTGTTGAACCTGGAGATAGCGCGCATCGGCGGCGGAGAATTGCCGTTGCTGTTACCGGCCATGGCCGAGCTGAGCCGGCAGGGCCGGCGTATCGTCTGGCTGGCGCCGCCTTATCGGCCCTATGCGCCCGGTTTGCAACAGGCCGGCATCGAGCCGGCGCAACTGCTGGTGGTTGCTTGCTCCAGCAACGCCGACCTGCTGTGGGCATTGGAAAAATTGCTGCGCACCGGTTGCTGCGGGATGGCGTTGGCTTGGCCGAAACAACGGCTGGCCGCGCATCAAACCCGCCGCCTGCAACTGGCCGCCGAAGCCGGCAATGCGCTGGCGGTGCTGTTTACCGGGCCGGGGGCATCGACCGGGCATGCGGCCCTAAACATTGCCTTGCAACGTCAAGCCGACGGTTTGCTGCTGGAAATCCGTAAAGCGCGCGGCAGTCTGCGCCAACATCGCTTGTTGCTGGCGTTGTAGCATGAACACCGCCGTTGCCGGTGTTTTAACGCCGGACTCTTTCCCGCAGCTAGCTACCGAACCGGTCGTTCCCTCAAAGAGGCCGAAACTATGGTTGTGCGCTTATTTCCCCGAGCTGGCACTCACCGCCGCCGGCCTGGATTTACGGCAGGCTGTTGCCTTGCGGGAGCAACATAAGGGCCGGTCAGGTCTGTGCGCGGTTTCCGAGTCGGCCCGGCAGGCCGGCGTGGCAGCGGGTATGACGCCGGCCGCCGCGCTGGCTTTATGCCCCGGTTTGCAAATCCGGGACAGGGATAGCCGGATGGAGCAAATCGCTTTAAGTCGCCTGGCCGATGCCGCCCTGGCCTTCAGTCCTTGGGTCAGTCTGGATTGTCCGAATGCCGTATTGCTGGAAGTCGGTACCTGTCTGACTTTGTTCGGCGGTGCTGAACGGTTGCGCGAAAGTCTGCGCCAGGCCCTACTCGGTGTGGGTTATAAATGCGTAATTTCCTTGGCTCCGTCGCCGGCAGCCTCCGAATTATTAGCGCGCTTAAACCTGGAAATACTGGTACGGCGGCAGCTCGAATTGCGATTCCTGCTGGGACCGGTGCCGTTGGCGGGGTTGGGTTTGGACAATGACTTGTTGAAGCGGCTATCGCGTACCGGCGTACAGTGCTTGGCCGACCTGTGGCGTCTGCCGCGCGATGGCCTGGCTCGCCGTTACAGTACTGCGTTGCTGCGCCATTTAGACGCCCTGGCCGGTAACGACAACCGGGTGCTGCGGCAGTTTCACCGGCCGCCACGTTTTGCCGGCAGCCGGGAATTGCCGACCGAACTGGAGAAGTTGGAGCATTTCTTTCCGGCCGTCGAACAGCTGGCCGCAGAGCTGGCCGGGTTTCTGCGCCAGCGCGATGCCGCCGCACTCGGCGTGCGCCTGTCCTTATATCATTACCGGCAGCCGGCCAGCCGCATCGAGCTGAGCTTTCGCGTCCCCAGTCGCGACGCCGGGCATTGCTGCCGATTGCTGCGGGAAAAACTGGAGCGTACCGTACTGCCGGCGCCGGTATTGAGCCTCGAACTGGTCAGCGAGGCGATTGCGCCGTTTCAGCCGCAAACCTTTAGTTTGTTCGACGACGGCCAGGAACGCGAACAAGATTGGCAAACCGCCTTGGAGCAATTACAAAACCGCCTCGGCCACCAGGCCTTACAGTATCCGGCCGCCAATGCCGAGCATAGGCCGGAGCGGGCGGGTTTTCTGAGCTATTCGGCTGCCGCGATCGATGCACCGTTGTCGGTGCGGCCTGTCTGGTTGCTGCCGGAACCGGAAGCGGTTAATCCCGCCGAGTTGGATTGCCTGCCGGATAGCGAGCGTATCGAGTCGGGCTGGTGGGACGGCGGGCCATTGAGGCGCGATTATCGAATCGCCTACGACAGAGCAGGCCGCAAATTGTTGGTGTTTCGCAACCTCAATCCGGGCGGCGGCTGGTATTGCCATGGTCTGTTCGGCTGAAACAGAGCCGCCGGCTTTCGCCGAGCTGCATTGCTTATCCAACTTCAGTTTCTTGCGCGGGGCCTCGCATCCGGAGGAATTGGTGGCCGAAGCGGCCCGGCTCGGTTACCGGGCCTTGGCATTGACCGATGAATGCTCGCTGGCCGGCGTGGTCAGGGCGCACCTGGCGGCCCGCAAATACAATGTTGATTTGATCGTCGGCAGCGAAATGCGGCTGGACGACGGTTTGAAATTGTTGCTATTGGCCACCGATCGCACCGGTTACGGCAATCTGGCCCATTTAATCACTGTCGGCCGCCGTCAGGCCGACAAGGGCTGCTATCGATTGAGCCGAGACGATTTGCAGCGGCATTTTCCGGCCAACTGTTTGGCGATTTGGTTGCCGGATACCCGTTGCGATATCTCGGCGGGTCGTTGGCTGAAACAGCATTTTCGCCACGATTTGTGGTTGGGTGCCGGGCTGTTTTTGTCCGGCCGGGACAATGAAAACCGGGCCGCGCTCGAAGCGCTGGCCCGGCAGCTCGATATTTCGTTGGTGGCCTGCAACGATGTGCATATGCATCGCCGTTCGCGGCAGGCGCTGCAGGATACCTTGACCTCGATTCGTCTCGGCCAGCCATTGCCGGAACTGGGTTATGCGCTGTTTGCCAACGGCGAGCGCCATCTCAGACCATTAACCCGGCTGGCCGAGCTGTATCCCAGGGCTTGGCTGGACGAAACCATGCTTATCGCCGGTCGCTGCCGGTTTTCGCTGGATGAGCTGCGCTACGAATACCCGAGCGAATTGGTGCCGGACGAGCATACGCCGGCTTCCTGGCTGAGGCATTTGACCGAAACGGGCCTTAGGCTGCGCTGGCCCGACGGCGAACCGGCCAAGGTGCGGCGGCAAATCGAGCATGAGCTGGCCTTGATTGCAGAACTGGCTTACGAACCGTATTTTCTGACCGTGCACGACATTGTGGCTTTTGCCAAAAGCCAAGCCATTTTGTGCCAGGGTCGCGGCTCGGCGGCTAATTCGGCGGTGTGCTATTTCCTGGGTATTACCGAGGT
>NZ_JALOBS010000033.1 GCF_023228165.1 Methylomonas sp.
TATGACATCCATTTTTATCACTCCAGGTTTCTCCGGCAAAAAGCCGGTCATTGAACTACCTGGGGTGGAAACTTTTCAACGCTCTTTTACCCAGGACCCTGGAAAGTTTTGCACGCCGTTTTGCACTTAAACATGCGCGGTGAAAAGCTTGCGAAACAGAATCCGGCCTAGTGGTAAAAACTGTTTTTTGATTTCTTGGCAACTGTTCGAGCAATCTAATTGCAGTTCTTGATAAAGGAACAGTTCTTGATTCGCCGTTTTTTGTATCTGGAAGCCACGCAACACGTTTTTGTAAATTAATGTTGCTCCATTCCAGTTTTAAAATTTCTGTTCTTCTCATGCCGGTTTCAATGGCAAGCTGAACAATAGAAACAACTTCTTTTGTCTCGTTTAAAGAAACAAGCAAACGTTCGAGTTCCGCCGCTGTTAGTCGTCGATCTCTTCCTTTTGCTTTAGCAGGTTTTCTTATTTGCAAAACTGGATTATTGTTTAATGGAAATCCCCAGTCTTTTACAGCAATGTTGAACAAGTGCGAAAGATCAGCAAGTTCTCTTAAAACTGTTGCACTGGCCAAGCCTTCATTTATTCTACTGTCACGATAAGAAGCAATATGTTTGCTTTGAATCGCACCAATGATGTGATGACCAATTTGTTTTTTTATTGCTAGCAGTCGGTAACGTTCTTGTTTTTCGCCTTTTTTGTTTGGCGTAATTTCTAACAAGTAACGGTCGATTAGTTCGCCTAAAGTTGTTCTTTCTGCTTCTGTTCGATCAACAAAAATTCCTCTATCAATTTGGTTTTCGATTGATCTAGCCCATTGTTCAGCTAAATTTTTTGAGGAAAAAGTTTTGCTAGTTGGCGATTCGCCTTTGCGTCTAACTTGAACTTGCCAAGAACCACTTGGTAATTTTCGAATTGTTGCCATAAGTTTTTCCCGTTCACTGTGAATAATTTGTGAACGAAAAGTGCTTATAAACAAAAAAAGCCTACATAGTTACATGTAAGCCCTTGATTTTGATGGTGGGTCGTGTGCGATTCGAACGCACGACCATCGCATTAAAAGTGCAATTGCAATTTCGTAAATTATTGTTTTAATTGGTTTTTAAACTTTGTCTGGTCTGTCTACGCGACACGACAAATCACAACTGAGCATAACTAAGTCGCGTAAATCTCGCGTAAGGTTTTTTGCGTAATCGAAGAAGTTACATTACGGAAATGCATTGTCTGAATTACAATTCATTTTCGATCAACATAGATTTTGGCGTCAAATTTACGCTTAAGGAAAACACTATGCAAATAGCTATCGATCTCCCCAACGATTTTGTCAGTTTTCAATCGGTCACCGACATCGAGAAAGACATGCGGTTGAGCTATTCATTGTGGCTATTTAAAAATGCCAAGGTTACCATCACCAAGGCAGCCGAACTGGCTTGTCTGGACATTTACGACTTCATGGCAGCCTGTAAACAAAATCAAGTCCCTGTCATCGACATTAGTCCCCAAGAATTGTTGGACGAACTCGCGGGGATGCAGTCGGTATGATTTTGGTTGCGGATTGTTCCGCATTGGTAGCGTTGTCGATCTGCGATAGCTTGCATTTATTGGAGGCATTGTTCACACGTGTGGCCGTACCGGAATCGGTCTATTTAGAAGCAACCAAGCCCGATAAACACCAGGCACAAGCCCTCAAGCACTTTTTGCAAGGCAAGGTTCATCAAGTTGATTTACGCAACTACGTGTTTTTGGATGCCTTTGCCGACGCTGGAGAAACCGAGGCGATGGTGCTTTACAAACAGCTATCGGCGGACAAATTACTGATCGATGACCGACGGGGCCGCAAAGTGGCAAAGATCAATCAAATCGACACTATTGGTTCGCTGGGTATCTTGCTTGCTGCCAAGGCCAAAGGCCTGGTGACGGAAGTGAAACCCTTACTCAGCCAAATTGAGCAATCGGATATTTATTTGAACTCTAGCTTGATTGCCACCGTGCTCGAATTGGCGGGTGAAAGCTAATAAGCGGTTCAGCTTCGAATGAGTTTTGTTGACTTCGCCAAATACGATGCAGCCGCTCTTGCTATTGAACTGGTTGAAAAACTCATTCAAAATCAAGCTGCTAATCAACACATGATGAGGAGCGAATGACTATGAGCGTGCACACACTTACCCAATTTTTGCTTTACAGTATGTTACTAAATTATGGGCTGGTTACGCTCTGGTTTTTGGCGTTTCACTTTGCACGGGGCCGGATCTATGCGTTGCACAGCCGTTGGTTTTCGATCAAGAGAGAACAGTTTGATGGCATTCACTATTTAGGGATGGCTATTTACAAGATTGGTATCATGTTATTTAACTTGGTACCGTATATCGCGCTACGTCTTGTAAGCTAGTGCCGCTTATATATTAAGATCATCAAATGTTTCGTTACGTAACTCAAACTCGGTTCGCAAATCGATATATCCCTGCAACGCTTGATATGGTGCATATCCGATGAACGCGGCTTATATATTGATTATTCCGATGATGTTGGTATTAGTTGAAACCGTCTGGGCAGAGCCCGTCAAATGCGTTATTGATGGCAAAACAATGTATACCGATGATGCTAGTCGTTGTGCAAAGGCCAGTGCTAAACCTATTTCGAACAATGTGTCTGTCTTTCCAAAGGTGCAACCTACGACTGGGAATCCCGGCGTAGTAACGCCATTAGAATCGCCGGCAAAGTCTATGTCGGATTCAATCTTGGGGCGTTTTGGCGTGTCTCAGGAGGAGATTGCGAACGGCTGGAAAACCATCACGGATGCCAAGAAAAGAGGCTCATGGAAAGCGCCGGACATGCCTGACGACGCCCAATAGCTAAATCAGGCAGTGCGCGGTTTGTTGGGCTTGCTGCTATTTTTGCCGCATTTATGAATATGAGCTCTAAAAATCGCTTCTATAAACGTCACATTCAAGATTGCTTGCCCTGTTGAGGTAATGTGTTAATGAATAGCCCTTAATAGCGGCTATTACCAAACCAAGCGCCGGCTGCCGCACCGATGCCGGCAGCCAACGGGTCACCGCGGCCCATTTCATAACCCACAGCACTACCCACCATACCGCCCAACAAACCTTGTGGTGACCTCTGATCGTAGCCGTAATAGCTGACAGGAGGCGGTGGCGCATAATAGCGTGGTTGCACCGGCACGTATTCCACCACCGGTTGCGGCACATACTGTACTACGGGTGGCATATAGACGATTTCTTCCCGATAATAAGGATTGCCATAACCGTGATGATGACCGTGCCGATGGTGATGTCCACCCCAATCATCCCGGTCTGCCAAGGCTGTTGATGATAACAACACGCCAGCAATTAAAATGAATGACTTTCTGAACATGGGAAACTCCTTTTTGGAAATTGATTCAGTTGGCAAAAATTATGCTGCTGGTAGCTTAAACAGTGCTTAATTAAAGTGATCTTTGGTGGCGGTTGCTACCCAAGCGGATTTGCAGACATGGTGCAATAGTATTCAAGCTTAGCGATGATGGTCGTAAAGAATGCTGCGTTGACACTGAAGATGGAAATAATGAACCTGCATGAATTAAAAATTCTAATGCTTGCGCTGCTTATCGGCGTTTATCAAGGTTGTTTAGCCAACACATACAGCGTTGCTGTTGATATTGGGCATTCCAAACAAAATCCTGGCGCGACGAGTGCCCGTGGCAAGCCCGAATTTGACTTCAATCGTGATCTAGCATCAATCCTCCAACAGGTTTTATCGGCCGATAACATCATGTCGTTTTCTATTGGTGAACATGGGGATATAGTCGATGCGAAACAAAGATCGGCCATCGCAAATGCCCAGAATGCGCGATTTTTTGTCTCGATTCATCATGATTCCGCGCAACTGAAGTATTTTAAAATCTGGCGATGGCAAGACATTGATAGACCTTACTGCGATCAGTTTTCTGGTTTTTCTTTGTTTGTATCGCGAAAAAATCCACAGCTCCAAAAAAGCTTGCACTGCGCTCGCATGATAGGCCAAGCTCTCAGACAAAAAGGCTTTACGCCCACCCATCACCATGCCGAACCGATTGCCGGCGAAAACCGCACATGGGCGGATCAGCAAAACGGGGTCTATTACTATGACAATTTAGCGGTCTTAAAAACCACAAATATGCCAGCTGTCTTAATTGAAGCAGGTGTTATCGTTAATCGAAACGACGAGAAAATGTTGGAACAGTTCTCGACACGACACCGTATCGCGTCAGCCATTATTCAAGGCATTAGAGATTGCAAGGTACTTGACTAAGGATCTGCTCTGCTCGTATGGTTGCCATCGGCAACTTGGCGAAACAGCTAAAATTATCCCATCCCAAGTTAGCAACTCTAAGAGGCTACGCCGAAACCACTAACACGGGTGGTTAGTCTCCCATCCTTTCATTCAACTTGTGTCCGGAGTGTTGGCGCCGAATGAAAACTGACCAGCTGTACCGATCGAAAATTGACCAGGGGAAATAGTGTTTCAGCGTACACCACCGCATCGGATTAGTCGACCAGACTGCGGTGGTTTTAATGCCTTTTTTACTTTTGAAACTGTTCTAAAGCAGACAACAATTCATCTTAATTCTTGCGCGCCTGTTTCTATCCTTTCAATAATCGGCTGTGCCTGTTTAGTCGATTCTCTGGACTGGATACGCTGCTTGGCAATGGCGCTGCTTTGCTTGAAACGGAAAGAATCATTGCCGGTTTCGATGATATGGCAATGATGCGTTAGCCGATCCAGTAATGCCGTGGTCAACTTGGCACTTGTGCCCTTTGGGTATCGATAAAAACGTTGCTCCATTCCGAGAAGCTCAGATTGGTGGTGATAATGACGCTGGTACGTTCATACAGCTTTGACAGTAAATGGAATAGCAGTGCGCCGCCGGCTTGTGAAAAGGGCAAATAACCTAATTCATCCAGAATCACCAAATCCACCTGCATCAGGGAAAGCGCCAAGCGACCTGGTTTGCCAGCGGCTTTCTCCAGCTCCAAGGCGTTGACCAATTCAAAAGTGGAATAGAATCGCACCCGTTTGCCGTGATGCTGAATGCCGGAAACGCCCAGAGCCGTGGCGAGATGCGTTTTACCCGTGCCGGTGCCGCCGACCAGAACCAGGTTCTGTGCAGCATCGGTAAACGTCAGCGTGGCCAGTTGTTGAATCAGCGACGGATCCACCTTGGATTGTGCGAAGTCAAAGCCGAACAAATCCCGGTGGATGGGGAATTTAGCCGATTTCATCTGGTAACGGATCGTGCGGATACTGCGGTCGGTGGCTTCTGCCTTCAGTAATTGTTGGAGTAAACAGGTCGTGGCATCCTGGAATTCGGCGGTGCCGGATAACTGGGGCGATAGGTGGTTGGATTGAATATCGGCATAACAGTCTGCCATGCCATACAGCTTGAGAGCCTTGAGTTGCGCAATAATGTCAGTCATAGGACCGCCTCTTGTGCGTGCTGCGGCTCTGTCTCTTGCGGATGCAGGTCGTCATAGCGGGCCGTATTGGCGAGCGGCTCTATGCTGAGCGTTAGCGCGGTTGCCACAGGTTCCGGGGCGGCTAAGTCGTTTAGTCGAGAGAGCACATTGAGCACCTGTTCGAGACTGGTAACGCCCGAATCCAAGACCTGTTTGACCGCCGCCAGTACGATTTCTAAACCATGGCCTGGCACAGCAGCCAACACTTTTGCCATGATCCGATCACCTTGTTGTCGCTCGCGGTGCCGTAACGCGGATTGTAATTGGATCAACAATAACGGCATATCGGCGAAGGGCGCACCGTTGCGCAAGGCGCCCGGCTTTCGCTCAATCAACGGAATATAGTGTTGCCAGTCGTAACTGACCTGATCACGGGACAGCAAGCGTGGATGCCGAGCCACGACAGCCTGCTCGGTACAGATAGCCAGTCGATCGGCATACAGACGCAGGGTAACCTTGCTGTTGGCCAGATGACAGGGCACCGAGTATTGATTACGTTCTACCGTTACCAAGCAGGTACTGGAGACACGCGCTAACAGTGCGACATATCCATCAAAACGGGGTGGGCATTGGCATTAGGTAAACCTGTTCTTGCTCCAGCACTTCAGCCACCGTAATGCCCGGATAATCCGGATGCTCAACGGCTAACCATAACGCACGACAACGCGCATCGAGCCAGAGATTAAGCTCTGCGAACGACGAAAAGCATTGGGTTTTGGCCTCGATCCACACCCGGCGCCTGGCATCCTGCACATTCTTCTCGACAATGCCTTTTTCCCAACCGGATGCCACATTGCAGAAATCAGGCTCGAACAAATAGTGTGCCGTCATCGCAAAAAAGCGGGCATTGACGACACGGCCATTGCGTTTGGTGACCTTGTCGACCGCCGTTTTCATGTTGTCGTATATGCCGCGTTTGGCAATGCCACCCAGCGCCGAGAACGCTTTGCTGTGAGCGTCATAGAGCATCTCTTGGGTTTGGGTGGGGTAAGCCGACAGGAAAAAGGCCCGACTGGCGCACAGTTTGGTATGAGCGACCTGGATTTTGCGATGAATACCACCGATTACCAACCACTCCTCGCTCCAATCAAATTGAAAAGCCTCGCCTAATGCGAACTTGAGCGGCACGTAAGCGGATCGGCTGCATGTGCTGGAATCATCCCGCCAATGACGGACATAATCCGTCAGGATGGAATAACCACCGGTGTAGCCTTCCTGTTTAATCGCTTCAAACAGCATCAATGCGGTGCGTCGATCCCGCTTAGCTCGCCTTGAATCCACTTCCAGCGCCAGTAACAAGGTAGGGATAAATGGCGTTAGTTTGCTGGTTACCTGAGGTCTTTTGGGATACTTGTAGTTATCTGGATTGCCTTCCTTGAGCCAGGCTTTGATGGTATTACGCGACAGACTGGTCCGGCGCTGAATTTCACTGATAGTAAGGTGGTCGCGGTGAAACAACCGACGAACTTTTGCGAACATTGACATGTAATGCACTCGGGTTTTGCTCCTGCCTAAAATCACAGCAGGATACGTGGATTACCTGGTCAATTTTCGATCGGTACAGCCCCCTTAAAATGATCAATTTTCAATCGGCGCCAACATCCGGAGGTTAACGTGACGGGCTATCGAGCAGATTTTTTAGGTAATGGCATTGTATTGCCCATTCCAACCTTCTCTATCGACCTTTCTTCCGAGGTCTACGAAGCGGGGAAAGTGTTTGACTATCCGACGTATTCATTAGTCATGAATGGTAATGCAATCAAACGCTCACCTCTGATCGTTTGTTTGAATATCGATCAGACCAAATTTCAAAGCACCAGTAGAAGCGACCGCTGGCGTATCGATCCTCGTATCGGTGCCGAAAACCAACTGGACGATGCTTACTATGCAAACAATTTTTGGGATCGTGGGCATATGGCTGAAAGAATGTCGGCGGCCTGGGGGGATACCGCCAGAGAGGCGCAGATTGCTGCCGATGAAACCTTCTTTTTCTCCAATAGCTGCCTGCAACATGAAAATCTGAATCAAGACGAATGGTTGGCTTTGGAAGACTGGGTGCATACTCTAAATTTGGATAGTAATAACAAAATCACATCGTTCTCCGGGCCGTTCTACGGCGATTTCGATCGAACTCTACAACCATCCGGCCATTCCATAGCCAAAATTCCCGCCGGTTTTTTCAAAGTTATTTGCTTTGTCAACAAAGACACCGGTCGATTGGACGTGCGATCATTCATCATGTATCAAGACACCGAAACGCTAAACGATAAAAAGGGACGCACCGTTTATAACAACGAACATTATCAAGTGACGATTACCGAGATCGAGCTGCTGACCGGCCTCAGGTTCGACGACAGCATCTATCATGCGAATCCCTTATATTTTTGGCCCGATAGCCCTCAACCTAACGAGAATGTCGTGCATCTTCCGGAGCGTATTGAGGTTTCGGGGCCGGGAGATATTGTTGCCAGCGGTCAAACCAGGCAAACCATTAACGACGATATCGTGGATATTTTCATTGCAGCGGCCATGGTAGACCCCGAAGGTGCGGACAGTCATCGAGAATGGGTCTCTTTGATCAATCTCGGCAGCGATGTTATCGATATTAGCGGTTGGACGCTATCAGATAGCTCAAATAGAACCTTACTGATCGATAACCTATTGGTTGATCCGCAGACTCGAGTCATGAATCCAGGCGAGTCGGTGATGCTCAACGACGTCAGCCCGATACTGCTTTCAAATACAAAAGGTGTCATCACGTTATTCGACGCCAACGGCGCTCGAATTGACAGGGTGATTTATCATCAACATATGGTACGTACTGGAAAACCCGTCGTGTTTTTAACGCCGCGCGATACTTTGAGCTGATTGCGATGCCGGGGAACGAATGTGCGACGACGTCAGTATGCGAGCTATTACCTGAATTCGTCGGAGATTCATGTGGCTGTAATAGCGAATCTTTTTTCGCGCCCACATAACTCAATAGTTACTTACACATGATGCGCGTACTCCGCATACTTGGTCATCCAATCACGTTAGGCGCGGTGGTACTCTTTTTTGCTGTTTGGGCCTGGGATAACCATCTTGAAGAAAACAAATTACTAAATGAGGGCATTGAAACCAACGGGGAGATCATCGATCTGCAAATAGAGGCATCCGCAACCTCAAAAGGCTCGCAGGTTTATCGAAAACAAATCCCAACCATTCGATTCAGTTTACCTGACCAACAAACGATTGAATTTAAAGGTGACAGCCAAAATGCTGAACACTACGAGATAGTGGATCCAGTCACGCTGCGTTATTTGCCCAGCAATCCCCATAGAGCGCGTGCTACAAGTGACTTCGGTCATGATGCCGGTTTGGGCTTTTGGGCATTGTTGTTCGGATTGGGTGCGTTAGTCTCGACTATTATTCGTTGGCTTCAAAGCCGTCGTTTTGTCGCTTGGCGGTCCAGGCAACAGGCCGGACAAGGCCATTTAACAACGATACTACGCGGGTGGTCCTCCACTAAGGTTAGCCGTAAAGTCGCATTATTTGCGGCTTTCGTCGTTTTTTTGATCGGCGTGGGATTATTGCTAGCGACTCTACAAGTACGCGACCAGAATGAGCAGTTTAAGGCCGAGGGCTTGAGCGCGAAGGGTGTGGTAATTTCAGTCAGTGAGGAAACACGACGAGAAGAAGATACGGTCAGTCATGATATTCAATTCATTACCTACTACGCGCCGATTATTGGATTTATTGCAAATGACGTTTATGTTGTCTTTATCAGCGATTACCGCCGAGCCATGCCCACACTGGGTGACTCGATCTCAGTGCGTTATTTAGCAAACGTTAAGTCGGCTGCGATCCAACTTAACGGCAAGGTAATTGCCCCAACCTCAGATGCAAACAATGTCGTCGAATTAGCAAGGAGGCGTATCAGTATTAAGCCTGCCGATACGGCTCGCATTGAATTTGAAGATTTTGCCGGTTTTTCGCTTGGATTGACTAGCGATGATGTTGTGCCAGTCTATTATCTTCCTGATAGTCAACAGAGTGTACTGGTGCAGAGCGATATCGACTTTCCGCGCGCAACGGTGCTTGGTATTTTGGGATTTTTGCATCTCGCATTGGCGGGTGTTCTTGTGCTGTTTGTGTTGCGACAGCAGCAAAAACAAAGACAAGGGATGGCAAAGATTAAAGCCGACTATTTGAAACGCCATGCTCTGTCTGATACCTCAGAGGAAGAGTGAAGAGGTTAATATCGTTTCCCGTCACCTGCGTATTGACCTAATTTCCGACTATCGGGTTTTCGGGTGCAAAAAAAGCCCCTGGTAAACATACTACCAGGAGCTATCGAATGCTCGGCCCAGGAGGGGAGCCGAAAATACAACGAGGAGGTTACACAAAACCTTAAAAACGAACGGCTTTAGCGACGCGCAAATTACTGGTTAGTGATGCGGTTCCAAACAGCATGGTCGATAGGACAAACTCTCCCGAGACAACGCTAAGAATGCCAGCTAAGAAAAACAGGCTAGCTGTGATGTTTTGATACATTACACGTGTCTTGTTCATCCGCGTTACCTGCACTAGTTCGTTATGAATGATCTTGGCTTCACTATATCGCGAATTAATAAGTTTACAATATGCTACCCATTGGATTAATTAATTCATAAATAGAAACAATGATTGAAGCAAATTTTGAAGGCGTTGGAGTATTTTTCCTTGCAACAGGATCAGACTGGAGGTTTATTTTGCGAGGTAATGGATCATTTTCAGCAGCAGGCCTGCCTGCCGGTCAAACGGATGAGCGAGTAGCCCTAGATTCGAGGTCTTATGCGGAATAGTTTCCGACTTCAAAGCGTACAAACGCCCATCATTCCAGTGATCGCCAACTGGACTCGACAAACGCCGGGCACACTGTCGCTGGGTCAAGGCATGGTGAGTTATCCTCCGCCGAATTCTGTTATGCAGGCTATCACAAAGTTTGGCACGCAGTTCGGAGATCACTTGTACGGATCACCTCTAGGTCATCCCGCGCTGTTAGGGCTCATCAGAACCAAATTGTGGGAAGAAAATCACATCGGTTGCGACCGGGGTTACCAAGTCATGGTGACAGCGGGTTCAAACATGGCATTCTTGAATGTCATCATGGCGATTACCGATCCAGGCGATGAAATCATCTTGCCGATGCCGTACTACTTCAATCAAGAAATGGCAATCCAAATGCAGGGGTGCATCCCGGTGCCGGTTTCTACCCGCGAGGACTATCAACTCGACCTTGCAGCAATACAAGCGGCTATTACGAAAAAAACGCGTGCTATCGTAACCGTTTCTCCGAATAACCCTTCTGGGGCAGTCTATCCGGAAACAGATTTGCGAGAGGTCAACATACTGTGCCAAAAACATGGTATCTACCATATCAGCGATGAGGCCTACGAATATTTCACCTACGATGGCGCAACGCATTTTTCCCCGGCCAGTTTAAGTTCGGCCAGCGAACATACGATTAGTCTTTACTCGTTGTCGAAAGCCTATGGTTTTGCCAGTTGGCGGGTGGGCTATGCCGTTTTTCCGGAAGCATTACTACCAGCGATGCTAAAAATTCAAGATACCAATTTGATCTGTCCACCGGCCATCACACAAGTAGCGGCGATGGGCGCACTTGAAACCGGTGCCGATTATTGCCGGCGGCAATTGCAGGAACTTGCGCTGATTAGACTGCAGGTAATAAAACAATTACAGGAAATTGCAGAGATTTGCCAAGTTCAAGTGACGACAGGCGCATTCTATTTGCTGCTCAAAATCCAAACATCATTAGGCGATCTTGAATTGGCAGAATGTCTAATTAAGCAATTCAAAGTAGCTGCCATTCCGGGCTGTGCTTTTGGTATGCAGGACGGTTGCTATCTGCGAATATCTTACGGGATGTTGAATCGAGAACAAGCGTTCGATGCAATCCAACGGTTAATTGCGGGATTAACGGAGCTGAGCTCCTGATATACACAGAATTTAGAAGTACGGAATCGTTAACTATTTTGAGCTTCGATTTTTCGGGGAGAATGTATTAATTGCTTGGAATTTAAACATGAAAATGGCCAAACCATCCCGCTTTCTAGCGCAGAAAGGGAATTGAGTTGGCCTGTGTTTAAAGATCTACTTTACGCTTATTTATGATTTTTCAAAAATTGTGGATGATTATTAATCACCTCCATAATTGCGGCCGCGCTTGGAACTGGGTTATTATCCTTTTTACGGGCCAACTCGACTGTCTTGTCAATATATTTAATTGAAACTCGAGTCAACGCTTTAAATGACATAAAGGTGTTTTGAGTAACTGAAAACCCCAATTTGGCAGCCACAATTGAAACTTTATGGCATGCCAAAAATAAAGGTTTATTCCAAGGTTTGTCGCTCAAATGTGCATTGAAAAAATCCAATCCACTTTTATATCCTAAACGTTGATATCCTTTTGTCGTTGACATCAAATTAGTCAGATTCAATATATCAGATACTGAAGGGTTGTCTTTGTTCAGTTCTGCAATCAATGAATTAGAACTATCGCAAACTACATTCCAACTGACTGTCGGATTGCATTCATTCAAATCAATGCTGATGTTAATATTTCTATTAAACGGTTTAGCCATCGTTTTTACCTCAAATGTTTTAAGTTAAAAGGGAGTGCGCGCAATTGAATAAAAAATCTGCTTGCACGAATTACCTTTACAAGAAAGCATTAAATACAGCTTGTTTTAGAAAAAATTGGACTACCGGTACCGAAACTCACCGGTGCCTTTTTTATCAAGCTGCAAGTAGACGTAAAATATGGTTACCGGTAAGTTGTTAAGCAACTGAGTAAGTACCGGTAGTCGTTTGGTAAAGAAGCTACCGGTAGCTTTTTGGATGGGCTTTAGGGCCAAAAAAATTCAGTTTAGAAAAACTGTACATGTATGATAATACGCTCACCAACTGGACATGGGTTTCTCTCAAATTACCTCATCGTTGCCTTCTATAGTGGTCTTTAACGCAACAAACAAGGGTTTTGTTCTGTTTTTTCGTTTTTGTAAATGTAAAGTTGTGTCATTAGCTTGTTGATATCAATGTAAATCAAATCTATTGATCATCTTCAGTGTCTTCTTCTTTTGGAAAGATTAATTTTGTTAGGTTCCTTTTTTCTAAATCATTCGTGATTGCCCGGGATAGTTGCGGTTTTTTAAATACAGGAATTGGATCTCCAGATGACTTATTGCTATCAAATTCTATTTTAAGTTTTTTTGTGATCGTTAAGTAGCTAGGAATCTTTTTGCTTATAGTTGATAATATTTCGTCATTAGAAATATTGTTTATTTTCATGGCTCTTATTCTGTTTTTGAATATGTATGCTTGTTGTTGTTTATTGTCTAGTCCTGGTTCTGTATTTTCATTTTTATTGAAAAAATACTTTGAGCACATCTCAACGATACTTTGAGTAATTACACCTGTTATGCCTCTGGTTGTATTTGGGTGCTCGCGCTTATTGACATTGGTATCTATTTCATATCCAGATTTTTCTACCAATTTTAATAAAAATAGATATGTTTTGAAATCTAGGTCAACTTCAACTCTAACTAAACCTTCCTTTTCATATCTTGTCTTTGACCTGGTTTTTTTGGGTTTGATGTTGTCTTCTTGATTCGCCATGGACGCTACCTAATTAATAAATTATAAATAATAATCTTGAGTATTCGTGTTGTGGTGGCTGGAGGAGTATGAATTAAGCATCAATTCTGCAAGCGATTCAGAATTATTGGTAAATATGGCAGTACTTTATTTATCCAATATACTTATTTAAATAATATTTGACAAAACTCAAAGTTATTGCAAAATAATAATCACTGCGTGTGTTTTTCTGGTTATTAGAAAATAGCATTATAGCGCAACAATTCACTTGAGTCGTCAAAAGGCTCACTATAATTTAAATTCAATATTTTAATTAAGTCGGCAATTATTAATTTATTTGCCGTGCTTTGCTGTGTGAGAAATTTATGTCAATACAAATCCAAACTACAGGTTATCCGTTTTCTATCAGCAAGAAACTAGTGACTATTTTACAAAGTAAACTCGATAAATCAGATTTAGATATTTCGTCGGGTGCCACCCTCAATTTCCGTGATCCTGATTATAGTGCGGAAAGTGGCGGCTACCACCCTGTGGAAATCGCTGTCGATGCAGAGGGTCGTATCTTGTACATCACCGACTTTGCTTATTACGGGTCAGGATCATTTGCCGAGCTGGACCGTGAAATTGATTTTGATTTCGAACGTGGCGTCTTTCAACATATGGGCCGTGAGTTCCCGATTGAACGGGGTGCTTCATTGTTCCGAATTTGGCAAGCCAACTTCTGCTCATATGTCGAACGTCAGATCTTTGAAGTGTCTACGTCTAGCCGCTGATTTTTGTTTGTAGTGAGGTTTTTTCGGGACTTAGCCTAGTACCGTGTCGAGGGCGTATCGATACGTGACTTTGCCGTCATCCTTGAGCAGATTATCAGCGTGTCTTACCCATTCGTGCAGGCAAATCCGTTTCATCAAAAATCTACAGTAAGCCAAAATTTGTTGCTGCAAACCTTACCGGATTTCTTAGTCGAAGAATGGACCATCACTTTTTGCTGAAAAGCAGCTGTTCTTTGTTGCACGAGCACGATTTCAACCGGCATTGGTTATTACCTACCCACACCTACCTGCTTAAGTACAGAACCTGAGTTTTCAGTTTTTTCATTCACTTTGTTTGCTAATTTCTATTAGTAAGGAGTCTTCATGTCTTCGTATTCTCGAATCGGTTTTGTCGCCAGCGAAGGAAGAGGTCTGTATGAAACCCATCGTCCGGTTAGTTCGGAGGATATTGTGGCGATGGCGAATCGTTTGATCCGTATTAAGTTTGCACGGGGTAAAGCCATCACGAAACCGACCGATGCGGCTGTTTATTTACCTGCGCAGATGGCGGGCTTTGAACACGAAACCTTCTGGGCCTTATTTTTGGATAACCAGCATCGCATATTGGCCTTTGAAAAGCTGTTTACCGGCACCTTAGCATCTGCATCGGTATACCCGAGAGAAGTCGTTAAACGTTCGTTACAGCTGAATGCGGCGGCCATTATCTTTGCCCATAACCATCCTTCGGGGACCGCTATACCCAGTCAAAGCGATAAAGACATTACCCATAAGTTGAAAGAGGCGTTGGCTTTAATCGAAGTTAATGTACTCGATCATTTTATCGTGGGCGGCGATGACGTGACCTCGTTAGCCGAGCTGGGGGTTATCTAGCAATGAATTCGACCTTGATTGAAATGGTATGGCCGAATCAAGTTACTCAATCTGACAATAACCGCGTAGATCGGCAAACCGGCGAATTGCTAATAGAGGCCTTGCAACAGGTCGATCTAAACGACTTGGATTCAGTTTACGAGCTTTGCCAGCCCTACCTTAATGAACAGCAATTAGTCGAACTGGAAACGCATTGGTACGACAGGCATCCGGTTTTAGCATGGTCAAACCACAATGATATTGTTCAGCTGACGGATTATTCCATGCTGTTTTTAGAGGCCCACCAGCAACATCACTGTGTCCTGACCTATCGGCATGAATTGGAAAGCCAGGAATACGCGATTTTCAAAGTGCTACATCCTGAAAGAGCAACCTTGGGTATCGAAAGGCAGCCTTACAAGCAACGTTATCAACTGGATCAACTGGTGGCCGCCAATAATCAACCCGTTCGCACTACAACCCGCCATTTTGTGCTGCGCTGGCTGCGACAGGCCCAACCATAGCCGGTCATTTTACTTGCGTTAATGCTCATTAAAGCAACTAAACCGCAGCCAAGCTCTGCACCGGTCGGCGTACTTAATCAGTTAGTTTAAAAAATATCGGAGAAACCGAATGAAATCTATGCCCAACAGTCTTCCATTAGGGGTGCAAGTCTCAATCGACCCTGTAACGTTGTATCTCGATAATCTGGCCCCCACCGGCAGGCGTTCCATGCGATCAGCGTTAAATGCCGCCGTTAAGCTATTGGGATTTGAAGACAAACTGGAAAACCTGCCCTGGCAGCAGATTGGTTACCAACACTTGGCCCAGATTCGCAATACGCTAAAACAGCAAGGTAAAGCCGGCAATACCATCAATCTGACGTTATCGGCACTACGGGGCGTGATGAAGGCCTGTTTCAATCTGAAATTGATTGATGCGGACCAATTACTGTCGATCAACGCCGTAAAGCCCGTTAGAGGCAGTCGCTTATCCAAAGGTAGAAGTCTTAGTGTGACGGAGATTCAAAAGTTGCTACGTGTTTGTAGGCGCGATAAAACCCTAACCGGCAAACGCGATCTCGCCTTGTTGACGCTGATGCTGTGTACGGGGCTGCGCCGTTCGGAAGTCGTGGCATTAACTGTTGACGATTTCGACGTTAAAACAGGACTATTGGTCGTCCAATCCGGCAAGGGTAACAAGCAACGACAAATTTATCTGAATGCTGATAGTCGGCCCGCAATTCGCCAGTGGCGGCAAGTACGAGGCAACCATGAAGGCAGACTCTTTAACCCGATCAATAAGGCGGGCCAGATTATCAATAAAGCACTGACTGGCCAAGCCATTTACCAAATCGTCCAGCAGAGGGCCGAACACGCACAGATTGGCGAACTACGGCCCCACGATCTCAGACGCACCTTTGTTACACGTTTACTGGAAGCCGGTATCGATCTGAATACCACACGGCAACTGGCAGGCCACAGCGATATTAAAACCACAGCCCGTTACGATCTGCGCGATCAGAAAGCACAAAAGCAGGCCGTGCAAGCGTTGTCCTTTTAATTTTGCTGAGCAATGGAGCAGCCTGATGAAATTGGCGTTAGTGCAGCTGGATGCCGACGATAAATTATGGAAGCCCTCGGCAATACCTGAGCTGGTGGCCTTGGCAACCGATGCGGATTTAGTGGTATTCCCCGAGGGCATGCCTTTTTATCAAACCGGCCAGAACGCTAAAACCTTGGCCCAAGCGCAACGTTTGCTGTGTCGGCAAGGAGACCGTCAGAAGCTCGATACCGCGTTTATAGCTGGGGGCTATGTCCGAGAGTATGACCGGCTACGCAATGCGGTGTTCCTGATCCACCAGTGCCAAATTAAAGGCCTTTATTTCAAACGGATTGCTTGGCTGGGTGAACCGATCACCGAAGGTAACCAAGCCATTCGCTTTGATTGGCAATCGAGAGAGTCCCATTTCGCCTGTATACCGTTGATCTGTGCCGATGCCGCAGAAAATCCAACACCGACCGGTACCTTGATGATGGCCGAAGCGTTACAACTGGGAGCCAATGTCGAGACGCCGATTATTGTCGTGTCCTACAGTTTTGAGCTAGCGGGGCCGATGTGGCGAGAAGCTCTGTATTTTTGGAGTACAGGCTGCGGTGCACCCGTGGCGATCTGCGGGGTATCGGGTAAAAGCCAAAAATCTTATGTCGATGAACAAGGGCAACCTCATCATTTTGGCGGTGGCGGTAGTGCCGTGTTTTGGCCCGATGGCAGTCACACCCGACAGAGTCGCAAGCGCGGTATTTATTTGATCGATACGATTACCCGGCATTGCCAGTTCCGGCAGATTCCTTAGTTTCAAATCAATAAACCACCTTAACCGCCTGGAAAAGCCAAACGCTTTTTTCAGCGTCTTTCTTTTGTCTGGAGAAAATGATGAACACAAAAAAACCAGTACCAGAACCGTCGAAGTTACCACTATTTGAACTGGGCCAAGTAGTGGCTACGCCGGGCGCATTAGAAGCCTTGCACAGTCTTGGCATGACGGGACTCGAACTATTACGACGTCACCACCGCGGCGACTGGGGAGACTTAGACGCCGAAGACATTGAAACGAATAACACTGCACTAAAAAACGGCAGCCGCTTGTTTTCGTCTTATCAAGTTAATCAAGAAATCAAAATTTGGATCATTACCGAAGCGGATCGGTCGGTTACAACCTTCTTGTTACCGGAAGACTATTGATGTGAGGAAAGCTGATGACAACGAAAACACCACGGCAGCCGATATGATCAACCAACTCAAACATCAAAATGCCCGTGAAGCCTTGGTATATGCCCGTAGCATTCTCGAACGGGCGATACGAGAAATTGATACCTACATCGGTTATCTCGATAAGGCAGACCACAACAGCAAGAAAGCGCAGATCATGAATTGGGCCTTACATTACTTAACATGCAACATTTTGCCCAATGTAAGGTTGGATCTGATAGCCAACGCTCAAGCGACATTTAGCGAACCAGACCGCGATACCTGTCGTTCAAATTGACAAAGTGTACTGGGAAGTTCGGCCAAAAGCGGACCCTGGAGCGTTCTACATAACGGACACTGACTTTTTCAAATCCAGACGGTCAATGTCCATCGTTATTCATTGAGTGTTTTGCAATTAGTAGCCCAATTTTGGAATCTCGGCCGAGACAATATTCATCTGATCACATCCTGACTGGTTTCGGAAAGCATAATATGACAATTAAACCATCGTCTGCATTGGCGAGAGTAATACTTCCACCGTGACGAATCATTACTGCGCGCACAAAACGAAGACCAGAACCTGAGGTATTTGGGGCTCCTTTGAGTCTTGAGGCACGTGCAAGGGAATCAATATTGGTATCGGCAACACCACCGCCCGAATCCTGGAGTTCTAAATGATAAATAGATTTTGATTGCGATAGGGAGATTCGGACATAGCCTTCGTTGGACATATGACGAAGGGAATTATTAAGTAAATCAGCGATGGCTCGTATAACGAGGGACTCCCGGCCAACAATCTCGGCCGGTGTATCATCTCCTAACTCAAATTCGATTGTAAGGCCAGCATCTTCGTAAGCGTCGGCGTATAAGTCTGCTGCCTTTCGGGCAGAGTTTTTCAAATCAAACGGCTCCGATAAGGTATCTGCACCAGATTCAAGACGAACAAGCTCCAGAATGTCACCAACAAGTTTTTGAGTGTGCGACAGCCGGTCAATGACTTTTCGGTCCTTGTCTGCATCAAGGCTTAGCTTCAATTGCTCCATTTCGTCCTTTACTTCATGAGCTACCTGTTCGCTGATTCTGTCGAGTCCCATAATCAGTCGTCCGATGCGGTCCATCATCTGTGAAATCCGAATGTTTAGGATGTCGAGTTCGTCACAACACGATCCTTTGGCAATGGTTGGTCGTATATCAATCTCATTTCGACCGAAAGCTGCTAATGCATCGCTTGTCTCGACAACACGCTGAGAAATGGCGCTTGTTCGCTGGCGAACCCAGAGCCAAGCAGCTCCAAGCGACAGTAATACGATTGCAGAGATTCCTGGCCCAAGCGCACGCATTAGTGTATCGGATGCATCAATGCGCCGACCCACGAGGAGGTATGCGGCTCTATCTCTTCCCCTGTAAATAGGGCCAGCTTTTGACCCATCTTCCGCAATTAGTGAGATGACAAGACCAATATATCGCCCGTTATGTTTTGCGATATCTTCGCCGTTGAAATAGACCCAACCGGACTCCAATGGGACCGAAGTGGGCCATTGAGATACATTACCTCCGCCGAGTCGTACGCCTTTTAAATCTGCAAAGACGTAGACCCTACCCGGCTTTTTAGGGTGTTCGTAGGCGCCGCGGACTGAAGATTCATATCGAACCCCCTTACGACTTGTCCATTTCATGAAGGCAGCTTCGACCTCGATGTCAGCACGCGCCGCTACTTCGAGTGCATGCTTGACAACTAACACCGATCCTCCGCCAATAATGACAGCAAGAAGGAGCATTAGGACACCAGCTTGCCAAATTAGGCCTGAGAAAAGACTGCGGTGGATCTTCATTCTTGCGCTAGTTTATAACCCGGACCTTCCTTTAATATCCGAGGAGCATGTTCGTGTTTACGTAAACTGTTTCGTATCCGGCTTATTGCAGTGTTCATTACGGAGACCTGCGGAGGCAAACTTCGATAATCATTCCAAACCTCCTGCCATAGCGATTCTGTGGCAACCGACTCACCGCCGCCAGCAGCAATTGCGCGAAGAAGAGCGAAACACTTTTTCTGCAACTTAATCCGCTCGCCGCGCCAATATGCCTGCTCCGCTTTGGTATGTAACTCCAGATCCCCATACATTTCTATAGAAGAAGGCATTTTTACTCCAGTAAGCCGCCGTGCGAGGGCTCTCACGCGAGCAATAAGCGCCTCTTCGTCAAAAGGTTTTTCGATGTAGTCGTCCACACCCCGCTCGAGACCAAGGATTTGCTCACCAATCTCGTTTAAATAGCTAAGAACGATGATTCCGGGCAGTGGAGTTTCGATTTCCTTCAACCAGTCGACCAGGATAAGGCCTTCTTCAAGTCGACCAAGCATCCGGTCTAGCAAAATGATATCTACGGTTTCGACGATTAGTATAGAGCGTGCCTCTTCAATGCTTGTCGCATGAAGGAACCGCCAACCGGCGACTTTGGCAGCTGACTTTATCTTGTTTAACCAAACCGGGTCATCCTCGACACTGAGAACCGCCAGTGAATTACCGATATTGAGTGTTTCCATGATTATAAATCCGGGAAATATCAACAATTATCTGCCCAATACTGCTCGAAAAGAATAACGGCAACGGTGCTTGAACTTGCTTCGCTAAGAGACGTACAGAGCAGGCAACTTGACTGAAATACTTTATTTTCTTACGTTGAGGTGGGTATTAATAACTTTAATGCAAATGGAAGTTAGGCGAAATTAAAGCATATTGAGAAGTGGGTTGAAACTAACTTAATTGGTTAGTTGCACTATCAATACAAAGATTTTAGTCTCGGACCAGAAAAATTCGATCTTTTCTCGGGAATAAGGGATGAGAATGGCTATGAAGACAGTAAGGTTTTTGAGATGGGCGATAATTTATCTGAGTCTGATTATATGCCCAGCATACGGAGAAACGGACCAACAACATCTCGAGACTTTTCATCTAGAAGGGGCGAATGAGTACGGAGGGCTTAAAAAATTCTACGAGGATGAACGGGCAGTATATTATTTCGGTGCTCTGATTTGGAAAGACCCTCAATGGGATAAGAATAGTTTTTGGATATCGACAATTATTGCACTGCACAAACCCAGTACTGTTCTAGATACCTTCCTTGAAGTTGACCGATTCGAAGCGGAACTTTTTTCGGTCCATAAGCCCGCATTTAAAATTAGACCGTCTGAAATCGAGTATTTCAACGCAATAATTTTCCCCACACTGAAAACACAATTTCCTTCCCTGCGGTCCAACCCTCCTGAGAGTTTGCAAATAATGGGATTTGCGACCGGACAGCATTTTGAAGATTCTAAGAGATATTTTAGTTCCCGCTCTAGACATAAAATCATACCCGAGCAGCCCTTATATAGACTAAGTTGGTTCTTAACTGAAAGAAGCCAATACCGACCTGCTTATGAAATGCAAGGGCAGCCTGGTGCAGATGCCAGCGAATTTTGGAATAGTGTCCAGGAGGCGAGTTCTGAGAGAGGAGCAATTGGATCTAAGTCGATTGTTGACTCGATCTCTATACCACAGCTTTATCGGCAATATGAATCGCGCAAAAAGGCTCGTGAGGAAGCTGCGGAAAAAACAAGAAGGGATGCCGCGATTGCTTATCTCAATCAGAAACGTACCTCAGGCCTGGTTTATCGCAACAGTCAATTTTGGGATCAGTTCGAACAAGCAGACATCGTTCGCATGATATTCGATGGTGAATTCACGCGCGTAAATGATCCTTTTGAAGCTGCATCGATTTATGTGGGATACGTCGACGCCTTTAACGACGTATGCCAGTCATTCTTGCCATCGAAAAAGGCATCGCACAGAACACAGCGGTATGTGCGGGAAGGATATGGGCCTTGGCGGAAGGATGGCGAACCAACGGTCGTTTATATGGATCCCCTTTTTCTCCCTAAGTACGAACAAATGCTTGATTTGGCCCAGGACGGATCGACCCTTCAGGGATTAGAAATGATCTTTGATGTCTTTTTTTCTAAGAAGTACAAGACACCCGAGAATTTGTTTCAGACGATCTTACAACCCGCCTTTGAAATATTCAAACGAGAGGCATTACTGAGGAATTTTCTGGCAGAGTCTGTTTGTTCCAGTGAAACGGCAAAGCAACTTGGTAAACAATTAATCGCCCTTACGACAGGACAGTTAGTGCCGAGCATGAAAAGCTCTCCCGTACTAGCCGAGTCGGATCCCGTAATCGATACGGACATTGCTCGAGAGTTGGCCTTGCGACGCCACGAACAGGAGCAGGAACTTATGCGACGGGCTGTAAACCCGATGGAAGGTCCAAATGGCTGGCTGCTGGAACGAGAAGATTTTTCTGCTTACAGCGTCATCAGAAATGGTAATGAAGACGCATACCGACGCAACCAGAAATATCGGGAGGCGGTGAATAGCTTGCACAGCCGAGGTCAACCTGTCCTTCAATGTCAGTACGGGCCAACGGGACTGAACGGTGAACTGCCAACCTGGCGCCATTGGATATTTTGGTATAACCATGTCCCGAAGGAAGTTGAAATCATTCGAAGTGTGGATGGGATCGCGCAACCTGGATTAGCAAAAGCCGTTTCCGAGTGCCCGCCAACGACAGGTGCGGCGAATCGTTTACTGCAAGAATAAATATGTCAAGAAAGAGTTGTCGGTTGTTGGTTTCTAACGGGACAATTTAAAGTACGCTTTACGATGGTTTGTACTGTGACATCAACTTAAGATCACTGTAGAGTTCAAAAAATTCTTGAGTTTCCGAGTCTCAAAATGAATGTGTGTTTGTCAACCTCGGAAAAAAGGTAGTTGAAAAAAATCAAAGTCATTTTAATTAACGAGGAAAAAAATATGAAAAATTTTTGGCAACTTTTTTTAAACGTAGTGTGGGTCAATGCTTTACTGATCGGAACGGCAAACGCCAATGTATTTCAATATCAAATCGCTGGTAACGTAACCGGGCAATTTAGACCAGTAATTGATGATCCAATAGCGGATTTACTTGGCGTTTCCCGAAATTCGCAAAATGACATTGCGTATCAACTTAATTTGACTATTGATGTGGATAGGTTACCAATCATTGAAAATGACACTTCGATTTTGCAACAGTATAGTTATTTTGATGCCATTACTGGAGCGAAGTTGATGTTGAACAATACTCTTTTTCAGACACAACGGACTCCCTTCGAAGAAAGTGATACCAATGAAATAACGGTTCTCAATCGGATTGAGGCAAATAACGCGGATGCCTTTGGTTTAAATTTGGCTCATCCGCCACTAACCGATAGCGATTTATTCAATAACTATACTGTACCATTTAATCAAACCATTAATGGTGTGGCCTACGAAAATGCCGTGGTTCAATTGGATGGTTTAAGCTTTTTAATAATCGATCTTAACGGTATGTTCAATAACGCTTCTTTACCCACGGATGATAGTATATTCGCCACAATACCTTCTTCAGCCAATGTGGGAATTGGTTTACGAACAGAATTGGGGGGCAGTCTTCTGCTTGGCAGTCTATCGGGAATTAATGCTTTCGCTATATCTCCAGTCACAGTTCCTGTTCCAGCGGCTATTTGGATTTTTCTGTCAGGAATGGCTTTGCTGAGATTCATTCCGCAAAAGGCGCTTCCGAGTGCCCCACCAACGACAGATGCTTCGAATCGACTGTTTCGGGAATGAAGTTCATATATAAATGGATTGTCGGAATAAGCTTTCCAGAGTAGCGTTTGATATCACAAGAAGAATAAAAGATCATCAAGAGAGTTATTTCAATTTTCAAATTGATCTTGATTCAGTATTTTTTTAGGGTCGTAGGGGGATTAAATCAAACTAATTTCCAACTCAATATTTTCCTCGTTTTTCAATAATCTTGGGGATTTGATCAATGTCTACTGGCTCGCTTACCCTTCCGGTTCCACCCCCAGCGATTGCTGGAGTAGCTTATCGACATAAAATGTCCACAAGCGGGTTGCACTTTCCTTTTGTTAAATCAGGTGATGTTGTCAAGGTTGGTGAACCCCTGATTGCTTGGGGAGGATCCAGCCTAGCTTGGAAGGATTTCTTTTTTGGAAATATTACAAGTATTTTACTCCGACGAGATGTCACTGAATCACGCCTTCTCTCACCGGTCACCGGTATTATCGAATGGGTTAATAGCGCCCTAAATGTTAACACTGATTGGCAGTTGCTCAATTCCGGATTAAAGATTGGGTCAAGAGAATATGACTATCAAAATGCGATTCGGATTCGAGTTACAAATACCCGAAAAGAAGATATTAACCTATTATCGGCTTATTCAGAACTAATAGCTTATGCGAGGCGGCATGCGCGTAAAAGCGAGCGGGAAAGAATAGAGCAGGAAATTAACATAATAAAAAAAGCTGAACTAATTTTTTTGTAAGACTAATTAAAATGGGGTGAAAGATGTCAAATCAATTCGATCGCGATTGGGAAGAGTTTCAACATGGAGTACAAGGAACTCAAACGGGTTCTTTACACAATCAACTTGGACTAGAGAGTACTAAAAACAGATCTCCGACTCATCCATATCCCCAAAAAAAATCCAATCAAACAAAAAAACTAAATTCAAAAAAAACAATTCCACAGCCATCAAGTTATGAAACAAACGACTCCACGGCTAATAAAGTTGGCTTATTAATCGCCTTAATAGCTTTTGCTGTAACTGCATATTGGATCTATGATTCGACACAAGATAATCATATTACTGCATTGATTGCTGGTATTATTGCGGCATCAATTGCAGGGAAATATTATAAAGTTATTTTGATTTTGTCATGTGTAGTTGGAGCGTTTTATATAAAAGACAAATTAGGGGTTTAGGTATCTTACTAAAACTGCTGATTCAGCCAATAACAAAGATTTCTTTTAAATTTGGAAGATTTCAATGAGTGATTGTAAACAACTTTGGAAAAGACAAAATTGTTTATTGCTACTGTTCGTGGGATTGAATCTAGTGACAGGCAATGCTTATTCCGACCCGAGTAATAATCAATGTAATACTCCCAGTTGCATTGCCATTAGAAATACCATAGCAAAACATAAAAATCATTCTAAACCGAATACTGACTACAGAGAACACTATGCGTCAGCGAGCGGTCGGCAAAAAGGCATAGTATACAAACTTGAGCCTTTTTGGGCGCAATATGATGATTTTGATATTGCCAGGCGCATTTTTGATGGTGATTTTAATGGACTTAAAGACACTCTTGAATTTAAGGCTTTATTTTCGGGTTTAGCGGTTTCCTATTCCAAAAAATGCAGTGAATACGTACGAAACTGGCAAACCTACGAAAAAAAGTCTCTCGATTATGATCGAACAAGTTGGAATCTCGATGGTTCTAAAACGATCCATAAGTCAGAACATACCAAAACCTATAACATTGACAAGCGCTTCACGCCCCAATGGGCGATCTACGATACAGATCTCGCAAAAGAGGTTCTCAAGCGAGGTGTATTTTCGTCTTTTGGCCTGGTTTTAGGCTATCGCGGTGAGATGGAACATTTCGTGAAGAATCAGGGCTGTCAAAGCGCAGCGGTTGCCCAAATGATAGAAAATTTTATCCGAGCGGCAAATGATAGATCATCAGCACAAGCTGATGGGATGCATTTTTCAGGCGCAGAAAGGGAAAGCGATAAGCCCGAAGACCAGAAAGGATCAGAAAATTTCGATAGCCGTATCACGCCTAAACAACCGGAATTAAACGATAGACCTACAAAAAGTAGTTTTGACGACAATGAACCCTTGCAAAACGCTCACTCTAAGCATGAACAATCGATTAGTCGGTCGAATATTCTTGATAGCCAACAATCATATCGACAACGTCAAATTGATATTAATCGAGAGATTGAGAAAATCATGGACGTTCAACAGAAAGAACGAGCTGAAGCATCAAGAATATTTCAGCAGAAATTAAGGGCAGCAAAGACACCTCAAGAAAGACTCGAAATACAAAAAATGTTTCAACAACAGCATACGATCGCCATGCAAAAACTGAAAGAACAAGTGGAAGAGATTCGTAATAGACATAATATTCTGAATCAGTAGATTGTTGGTAATTTTTTGCCGCCGCTAAGATAAACAAGTTTTCCCCCCTTCATTTCACATAACCAAGGAGTCGTTTTTTGAAGAAGATCTTATACGTTGATATGGATAATGTGCTGGTCGATTTTACCTCAGGCATTGCAAGGTTGGATGACGCTGTGAAGCAAAAATATTCTGGCCGATTAGATGAAGTGCCTGGGATTTTTGCGCTGATGTCCCCAGTGCCTAGTGCTATTGATGCCTTTATTGAGTTATCAGATTTATTCGATACCTACATCCTATCAACAGCTCCCTGGGAGAACCCGTCAGCTTGGAGCGATAAATTACTATGGGTTAAACGCTATATGGGTAAGGTGGCATACAAACGCTTGATCCTTTCGCATCACAAGAATTTGAATGATGGGGCCTATTTGATCGACGATAGAACGAAAAATGGTGTCGACGCCTTTATGGGAGAACATATCCATTTCGGTACAGAGAGTTTTCCCGATTGGGAAACGGTGCTGACATACTTGAGGAAGAAGCATAAATAAGGCGATAAGCGCTCAATAACAAATCAACAGGTGTTTGGCGTGCTCTGACCATCCAAGATCAAGCCTTGTGGATTCAACAATGCATGCAAACTTTATGCTGGGCGCTTATATGTAACGAAATGCTCCAGATTTGAAATGCCACATTGATTTTATCTATTTCAGAATTGAGATTATTTTTGATTGAAAATTGACAAATCGATGACCGCTTTGTAGAAATTCATATACACAATGTCACAGTCTGTTGTGGGTCGTTGCTCGCCTGCTAACTCCAATTTGCCAAAGTCCGCTAACTATAAATCAGAAAACGCTTCCTCATACAGTTTGGGCAAAATCTCACCTGCTTTTCCGCAGAGATTAAATTTGGCGATAATATTGAAGCTCGTATCGGTTGGGTTGATCTGAATAATGGGCACGTCCAACCTTTCCGCCAAGTAGGGCAATTCTGCGGCTGGCCAGACCATACCGGATGTGCCGACGATCATCATAAGTTCGCAAGTTTTACATGCCTCTTTAGATAAGTCCCACTGTTCGGCAGGTAAACGTTCTCCAAACCACACAACACCGGGTCGGACCAATCCATTACATACTGAGCAGTTGGGCGGATCGATTCGACTTTCACATCCAACAGGTGTCGCTTCTAAATGTTGGTAGGGAGCCCCACACTTTATACAACGCGGATGGTTTAGGCTACCATGTAAGTGTAAAACATCACCGCTGCCGGCTCGTTCATGTAAGTCATCGACATTCTGAGTAATCAGCGTCAATTTCGGTATCCGTTTTGCCAATTTGGCAATGGTTGTATGTGCAGGGTTTGGTTGTGCATTTAGTACCCGATGCCGCCGCCATTCATACCAGCCCCAGACCAGAGCGGGATCAGCCAAGAATCCCTCTTCACACGCCAACTGTGAGGCGTCGTAATTTTCCCAAAGACCCGTTAATGCATCGCGAAAAGTTGGAATTCCCGATTCTGCAGAAACCCCAGCACCCGTTAATATTACTAAGTGTTTGGCTTGCTTCAACAGATCAATAAGTTTGGCGGAGATCATCTTTATGGGGCATATAATACATACGTCGGCCAAAAATAATATAACTTCAACATCAATGCTAGAAAAATTCTAACATTTAAAAACTACAAGTAAATAATTTTGTTATTTTCTATCCTGATATGCTTCTTCTTTTGCAGATCAGTAATTATTTTTTCGACATCTGCATCAGATATAGCACCTTGAAATTGATACATTGCTTTTATAGAATTAGCCAATGTCTTTTTCTTTGCGGGGCGTAATTTTAAAAGTCGCTCAACAACGTAACTTATAGTATTGGTTGGTTCTGCTGAAGTTTTCGAATTTTCTTTTATATCTGGCGAATTTTTAATAGTAGGTTTTTCTGCCCTATTTTGAGGATTAGCCGTTTCTTCCTCTTTCCTAGCCAACTGGATTAGTAATTGAGCTAACCTTAACTTATCCCTATAACTCAATTGTTCGCATGCTAATGCTATTACATTGTAATTCATATGATCCCTATAAATTTAAAAATAGAATAAATACCAGCACCTAACTAATTGATGGAAAGAACATAGCCCTTATAAGAAAGAGTGTAGTTCATGACCGAAAATCTGATAAATAATGATGTATTGATAATCGATGAAGTAGCAATGGATAAATTGAAATGGATTGTATGGGGAATGGATGGCGGTGAACCTGCTGTTAGTACAATGCAATTTTCGTAAAATGACGGCAAAAAACGTCTGTACTAAATGCACTATCTTAGAGAACAAGGGACATCAAAACTAGGCTGGATAACAATCAATAGCCACATAAGATATTAATAACAGAGTGTTTGTCTCAATATAGTGCAAATCGTACACACCGCTTTAACTACACTGGACGCACCGTTCTGCACTTCGGAAAACCGGTACACCCCCAAAACTGTCCACCTTGGTTTCCGCCACTTTTTGCTTTCCGTAATACCATCGGTCTTCCGCATTTCGGACAAGCATTCTCGGTCTTTTGCTGCTTTTCTTCGACAATATTTCGCACGTGTTTGACGTGCTTGACGTGAGTTTTAATTGTTGGTTTTAGGCGGCCATATTCTAGCTTCTTGCATAGTTCAGCAACTTCGGTTTCAGTTAAAATTTGCTGCTGTTTGCTTTTGATGAAGCGAATATAACCTCCAGCATAAACCACATTATCTGGCATTGATGTTTTGAATTTACTATCACCAATAAATACGACGATTGAAAATAATTTATCGGGCGTTAATTCCAAAGCAGATTGTAAGGTCTGCGTATGCTTATAATTCTGATGCAGCGGGTTTTGAAACTTGTTGGTATGCCGATAGATTTTCTGTGTCCAAGTCTTTTGATGTTCGCTGCCGAATATCCAACCTTTAATATTTTTGGTTTCTATAACAAAAACACCAAAGCGCGAAACAATAACATGATCAATTTGCGTCGTTCCACCGTCTTCGGTGGGTAATGTCACATTCTTGAAAAGCTTATAAACTTCTTTATCAAGTCGCAGTTTGGCAATTAAGTTGACCTGAAACTCGCCAAAAACACCTTTCATAAACGGCGTTTTCAGAAAGCTTAAAATCGCCAACAGCAGCCATAACCACCAATAGTTTTTTAGTATCGGCCCCAGTGCTTGTATCAGAAGCTGGTTAACATCCATATTCAGCGTTAATCAATATTTTTGAAAAAATCATAGCTTTGTTATCTCCAATTAACTGAGCTGGAGAAATTAAGAAAATACCTTAACTATCAGAGACTTTAAATCGCTGAAAATCGGTTAGCTTTTTAGACTCCACAACCTCATCGTGTGGCAAAAGCAAATAACCCCACGTTTTAGTGCCAATTTCTGATGCATGTTCAGAAGCATATTGACACCAACGTGCAGCGGCAGCGGCTTTGGCCTGAACTTCTTGTGAATCAATATCTCCACGCGCTTTAGTTTCCACCATGAAAATCTGTGACTCAGTTTCTGCAACAAAGTCCGGCACATACTCGGGTTGCTCGGTTCCCAATTTGTAATAAATTTGAAACTGCCCCTTAGCCGGTTTAAACCACTTCTGTCCGTCTCTTTCCAAAATAATGGCAAAACGGCGTTCTGTGTCTGAATCAAACTTTTGCAGCGGATATAAACAACGCTCGAACCCCCCAAACAGCATTTGTTTGATGCGACTGGTTTCGGTGACGGTTTCCCGATAGTGATGTGCGGTTTGCCCGGCAGCAGCGGTATAGTTGCAAGGTTTCAACTCGGTAAAGCCGCGACTCACTTTAACTTCGTATTCGGTTGCCTGTTCCCAAAAATGCGCCATCATCTGAGCGTGGATTTCTCGGGCGATTAGTCTGCGATCTCGATCCAACACGCTTTGCACTTCTGCCTCTGACAGATAGCTCGATAGGTGTTTAACCATTTGCCCAGCCAAGTCGTACAGCAATTCGGCATGCGAGAAATAATCAATGTCGTCGTAATCGACCAAGGCATGCACGATGTAATCTTCCAATCGTTGTTCGACCAAGCCCATTTCAGCTGCAAGCGTGAACTGTTCATTAGTGCGTAACATCTGCCCAACAATCTCACGTTCGCCGGGTTGAAAATGTAGTTGCGCGACATCCAGGGTAAAAGGATGAAATCCGGTTGTGACTTCGCCATTCGGCACCACGGTAATACGCGGAATATCGATGGTTTGCTGGACAACCACTTCGGTAGTCTTGCTCACCACTTCAGCCAGATTAAAGCTTTCGTCAGCAAACAGCTCTGATTGCATCGGCTTCAAACGCTCAGCGACTTCCTGCAAAATCTCCTGTTGTACTTCAGGCGTCAGCAAGGCAGCACGGTTAGGCACCAAGTCGCGCTTCACTTCGTACTTGGCGATAACATCCATCACCACGCTAGCGGCCTGTAATTCCGATTCTCGGGTAAATATCGGGGCTGGGTTTGAACAACCAACGCCGCTTTCGCTTGGTACGCCTACTTGATTGCTAGATGGTAGGACTGCTGTTGAAGTGACTAAGCCCAATTTAGAAAACACTCCAGATAGCACTTGTACGCTCACTTTCTTATCGTCAGCGTTAGGCGCTTCCAAAATCAACTGCTTTAGTCGAATCGGTGAATCGCCGCGATTAGCCTCGTCTATGATTTCTTGAAACTTATCATGGGCCACAATATTCAAGCGATCAACTGCCGCCACGCCGGTACGCTTGCCATACGGCAGACGAAGACCGCGACCGATGGATTGCTCGATTAACGTTCGCGCATTGGCGGCCCGCAGCGGCACAATGGTGTAGAGATTGGTAACATCCCAGCCTTCCTTGAGCATGTTCACGTGAATCACAATCTCGGTCGGCTCGTCCACGCTTTCCACCGCCAACAAGCGCGTAATCATCGCTTCCTCTTCGGCCCCGGAACGACTGGAATCGACTTGGATCACCTTGTGGCGATAACGCCCCTCAAAAAATGCATCAGACTCCAATAATGCCAACAACTGTGCGGCATGCGTGGTATCCCGGGCAATCACCAACATAAACGGCTTGACCACTTTTGCGCCATTTTCGCGGGCATAAGTCAGCAATTCCACCTTGGTTGACTCATGCAAACGCACGCCGTCTTCCAGCTTGATCTTTTCCAGCTCTTCCGGCGTGTGTGCTTTCGGGTCGAAATTGCGTTGGGTGACAACAGCAGGCTCCTTCACAAAGCCATCTTCCATTGCTCGCGCCAAGGGATAATCCATCACCACGTTTTTAAACGCCACCGGCCCGCGTGTCGACTCCACAAACGGCGTTGCCGTCAGTTCCAAACCAAACAAGGGCTTCAACTCATTGATAGAACGCACCCCTGCACTGGCCCGGTAACGGTGCGACTCGTCCATCAGCAGCACTAAATCGGGAAGGTTGGCCAGATAGTTGAAATAACTGTCGCCCAATACTTCGCGCATGCGTTTGATGCGCGGTTCCTTGCCGCCGCGCACTTCGGAATTGATTTTCGATATATTGAAAATGTTGACTCGAATTTCTGTGAATACGTCAGTGGTCACATCGAACCCAGCCTGATCGTAATTATCGCCGGTAATGATACGCGGTGCGTTGATCGCAAAGTCGCCGATACCTTTGAATACATACTTCGGCGTATTCGGCGTAAAGTCCGCAATCAGCTTGTTATAAATCGTCAGATTCGGTGCCAACACAAAGAAATTATTGATGCCGTGCGCCAAATGCAAATAGGCGATAAATGCCCCCATCAAACGGGTTTTGCCCACGCCGGTTGCCAACGCAAAGCACAAAGAAGGAAAGTCGCGCTCGAAATCTTCCAGCGTCGGAAACAACGACTTCAAGCTGGACAATACCGCGGGCACATCTTTTTCGTGTTGCAGCATCTCAGGAGCCATTTCTAAAGCGCGAACCAAACGCGATAAAGATTCAGCTTGTGGCGGGCGCAGTGATAGACGACCAGTAACTGCATTTAAAACGCGTGGGCTCATTGGTCGTTCTCCTCAAACAAGCTGCTTTGTTCCGGTGCAGGTTTCCTATTTTTCCTTGCCTTAGATGTGCTAGTAGTCTCCGAGGGCTCTGTTTCGGGCGTCGCCATTGGCAAATTCGCCACATTCAAGCTGTAATCGTCATGTCCCCATTCGCAGCGCGCCAACACCATTTTGGGGATTTTCTTCAGCGTCAGATTCGGCCAGCGTTGGTTGGCTTGTGCTGCCGTAATGCCGTGAAATGCTGAGCAGCACAGCAACAGACTGAATTCGCTGCCCACCTCATCGGTCAACGCCTGCAATTGTTCGGCGGACAGGTTTTGTGTGGTGACGTAGATGAAATCGCGTTCGCTGGAATGGCCGTGCTGCCACCAGCGGCTTTCCGATGGCGCATAGACAAAGCCTTCCAGCTTGCACAAAGCTTCCGCCAGCATCGCCGCGTTGTACTCGGGATTGACTACCGGATTGCCCCAGCGGTCGTTGACGATCAGGCTAGGCGCTAGCTTGTAATAACGAAAACCGCCGCCACCCTGCCAATTGACCGCTTTGCTGATGCCGCCCTGATCCTCCCCATCAATCACTTTTTGCAGGCGGGGGATGACGTGGGTATGGCAATGCTCGCCCAGCTCGACCATGATCCAGCGGCGGCCCATTTTGTGGGCGACGGCACCGGTGGTACCGGAGCCGGCAAAAGAATCGAGGACGAGATCACCTGAATTTGTTGCAAGATCGAAGCATCGTTTAATCAAGGCTTCAGGTTTTTTTCCTTTGGGAAAATCAACGCCACCTTCGTTATGAAGGTTGTTTGACAAAATATCATCCCATAGACTTGTGAGAGGTTCTCCAGCCACATATTGCCCATCAATGAACTTAAGTTTGTCTGTATAGAACAAAATACGTTCACCATTAGTAAAGTACATATTTGAATGAGCCGCTCGCTCAAGCAATAGCACGTTACCGGGCAACGTTTTTGATTTATCGATCATCACTCTAGCCTCGGCGCTGACCGCGTTGTAGTCAGGCCTAGCAAGACGAACAACTCGCTGAGCATTTTTCATCACAAATTTAGATAACAATTCGTCATACTCTTCACCAAGGGTTTTCTTGATACCTTTTTCCGAAATCCCAAGGCTAGACGCAAATGCCTTTGTAAGTGTAGTGAAACGCCATTCCTGATATGGCTCATCGAAATTCTCAATAAACTGCCCATATCGTTTATCTCGTTCTACACGTGCAGTAAAGACGCGATTGGGAGCCCACGACGCCTTATTTTTGGCGTAAATCAGAATGAAGTTTGTTGTACTAACAACTCCGGGGTTGATCGATTTATGACCTGTTGCTGACCCTTGCTTAAATGAAACGACCGAAATGCGGTTTGTTCGCCCGAAGACTTCATCTAGTAAAACGATTAAATATCCTAATTCGTTATCATCAATATGGACAAATAGCGTTCCATCCTCTGACATGAGTCGTCGAAGTATTTCTGCACGATCTCTAATAAGTCCAAGCCAAATGGAATGCTCGTAACCATCGTCATAGTGTTCAAAGGCTTGTTGAGTGTTGAAAGGTGGATCGATATAAACACACTTCACTTTACCGCTAAACTCCTGCTCCAGCGCCTTCAACGCCAACAAGTTATCGCCGAAAATCAGCCGATTATCGAAAATATCGTTGTCCGTCACCCGCTGCTTGGCGTGATACGACTTCTCTGAATCCTCCAACAAAATCCGCGGCTCCAACCGAGGCCGCTTGTCTTTACCAATCCAGGTGAGCTCGAGCTTTTGTTTACTTCTCATGAACTAGTTGCCTTTATTGCGACAAGAGCCTTCGCTGCCGAATCAAACATTTCGTTGTTGATGGGCGAGCGTAACCTGTCATTGTTAAGGAGCTTAAGTAACAGTTCCACGGTCGCTTTCTCAACAACAATTTTTCCGTTGGAAATCTTCAACTCCCATTGTTCAGTGGAATTGACCTCAATCAGCTTTTTCATATAATCGGGCTGCTTGTAATAGGCAGACTTACGGATTGATGAAAGCTTTCGAAGATGATGAAGGTTGGAACCGACAAATTCCCTGATTATTTCGACATTCTCAAAGATATCTAGTGCCTTGAAGTCCGAAAGAACTTCTTCCCCATTGGCTTTCATACCCTCGCGGAAGTTCATTGAGCTTTCAAATTGTCGTTTGTTGGCTACAAACGTAGTACTGTCGTAGACGAAGAAATCATAGTTTTGATAAACCATGAAAACCTCTTTGTCTTCCACGTCTACCAATTTGTGATTGTGGAAAAAAACAGCCCCTTTTGATTTCGCTTTTTTGGGTTGAGTCTCGGCACTGATCTTTTTCCATGCATAAACTTTCTCGCCGTCTTTCTCAAAAAGGATGACATAAGCCCATGAATTCAGTAATTCGTCATAGTTTTGGGCATGTGGTTTCTCGAAACCTTGATTTATTTCAGCCTCTACCTTTACAAAGTCCGTTGCATCGGCAGAAATAGTGAATAGTGTGTCGTCACCGTCGGTATTATTGAAGTCATACTCAGAAATATGAAAATCCTTACTTTGTAGCTGTTTCCTTAGATATCCTTTGAAACGTGCTTGTAATTTTTTGTCAATATCAACACGCAAAACGGAATAATGCGCCTGCTGTTCTTTGATGTATCGCTTAACTAGCCAAAAACTGGCTACCCATTCCTTGAAGTCCTGTGATTGAAGTACTTTCAATTTTGTGCGGGTGCTTTTGCTCATCGATTCGCCTTTATCCTTTCTGAATCCTCTTGTGTCGCTGCAACATAAAGATAATGTGAAAGCCTTTCTAATTGGTAGGTTTTGCCAATAACCAATGGCGTACGAGTTACCACCATTGCTTGAATTTCTTGCTCACCCCGCTTGAATGTGCAGTCAATCAGCATGTATCCGGCGAGCGCCAGAATCGGGTTAATAAATACCGTTTGTGTTCGGTAAGCCATGATGAACAGAATCGACATAAAGATCGTCAAGCTAACAATTGTTTGCCAATCGCTAAAATCAATTCGCAGGAATGAGAGCATATAGGGAACCGTGTAACCAAACATATCACCAGATTTATTGGATGCCTTAGTTACCGTTACACTCAAACCACCACTAATTTCTTTCACGGCGTGCAGTATGGCAATACTACTGGAAATGGCGATAACCAATAGCGTGCCGCTGAGTATAGGATGACGAGGCAGCCACTGAAAACTATCCGGATCGTAGTCTTTAATGACAAGTATGATCAGTAGCGGTGCATAAGCACTTAGAAAAAGCAATAAGGAAGCCCATGGACGAAGCCGCAGCGAGGGGTCACGCAGTGTCATCGGGTCAACCTCGGTAAGATCATTCCAGGCCCCATTCGATGAAAAACAATAAGTTTTCTTGTATATGTTGCTGAAGCTGCTGCTCCAATTGCTCAATCAAGTCATTCCGTTGCGACTCGATTTCATCCTGCCGGTCAAACAATTCTCTGCGCAGCTTATTCCGTTTGGTTTCCAGTTCCCGCTGGCGTTTTTGCCATTGCAGTTTTTCTTCCAATGTTGGTGAGGTTGCGGCAGTGCGGCGAATTTCCTTAACTTCCCGGTCGATTTCCTTGATTTCCTGTTCAAGACCAAGCTTTAGATCGTCTGCCCAAGCATCGAGCTTTTCGACTTCTTGTTGGAAGTAGCCAAGGTTGCGTTGATTGATTTCGCGGAGTAGAGCCTGCTTACGATTTTCGAGGTCTTCACTCAGTACTGCTGGCAGATGGTCTTGAATTTCGGAAGTGTTTGGTGCGACAGCCGCTGGAAAACGTAACAACTTTTCGGGATCGTCTTCGATCAATAAGCCGCCGTCAGCAGTGCTGGCTGCAACAATCAGATGCTGCTCCAGGCTACCCAAGGCTTCGACAGCCACTAGCTTGACCACTAAGAATCCTCTTTGTCCGCGATAGGCTTTGAGTGTACTGACTTGGGTGCCGTAGGCGTCGTAATCGAAACTCAAGTGGGCATAGGGCAATTCCCGGCTTTTCGCCAGCGTTGTCACCCATTCGGCTAATGGGTGGCCAACTCGATAGAGATGAGCATCGCCGCTACGTCTGGGTAATTCGTAGCGTCCTAGTTCGACCTGTGACAATTGCGGGTCTGGGAGGCGGAATAATTTAAAGCCGCCGTCATCGAATTCGGCGCAGTCGCTCAGTTCAGCCCGGCTAATATCGAGCAACATTTTTTCGTAGCGATTGCGGGTGGCGAAGCTGTCTTCAGCACGAACTCGCAGTTTTTCCTGCACTTCCTCGTCGAAGTTCTCCAACAGCAATTGTCGTGTCTTGACCATCGCTTCGTTAATCTCATTGGAGAGATCGTTTTGTAATTGCTGGAAACTGGCCTGAATAGTTTCCGTTTCACGGCAATTTTGGTAAATCTCGGCAATGCGGCGTTCAAAGTCCACGCCGGAACCAATGGCACCGAGTACTTCGTCGCTAGCGCCAAAGACACCTTCAAAGAGTTGGAATTTCTGCGCCAACAATTCGTAAACGCGAGCATCTGCTTCGTTGCTACGATCCACGAAGTTAACCACCACGACATCAAATTTTTGACCGTAACGATGGCAGCGGCCAATGCGCTGTTCGATGCGTTGCGGATTCCAGGGCAGATCGTAGTTAATCACCAAGGAACAGAATTGCAGGTTAATGCCTTCCGCACCGGCTTCGGTGGCAATCATGATCGTCCCACGTTCTTTGAACTGCTCGACCAAGGCAGCACGCGTGTCGGCGGTTTTAGAGCCGGTAATTCGGTCGGTACCTTGGTGGCGGCTGAGCCATTCTTTGTAAATGGCCTGTGCACGTGCATCGCTGTTGGTACCGTTGAAGAGCACGATGCCATGACCGTAATCAGTCTCGGCCAATAGCGAAAGCAAATAATCCTGGGTACGTCTGGATTCGGTGAAGATGATGGCTTTTTTCGGCGCATCGAGTCTTTCCAATTCAGCAAAAGCTCGTTCCAATGCGATTAGCAGTGCCTTACCTTTGGCGTTGTCGCGAATGTTGGTTGCCAAATTTTTAAAGTGGCGGAGTTCTTCGATTTCTCTAGCTATAGCGGCTTGTTCGTCGCCATGCGGACTTTCATTTACCGCGCCCGATTCGTCCCATTCGTCGGCAGTTTCTTCCAGTGACTCGTAATCGGCATCCAATTCTTCTGCCAAGTCAGGCGCCTCTTTAGTGGGCTCCAGTAAGCGTTGCAAGCGGTTGGCCATGGTATCCAATGCACCGGCAATCGCGTGCGTAGATGAGGCAAGCAGCTTCCACAGCACTAATGAAATCAACTGGCGCTGACCGTCTGGCAATGCTTTTAGGTTAGGACGCCGTAAATAATCTGCTACCAGCGCCGATAGCTCGCGTTCTTCGGTGGAAGGGTTGAATTCCTGAACGATGGCTCGACGAGCCGTGTACGACACATAGGGTTGTACTTGCCGCCGTAGTGTTCGTTTACAGAGCGGAGCCAAGCGAGCACGTAGACCGGCAAAGGCAATATCACGAGACTGACTGCTGAATTGCGCCCGAAAGCTATCTAGATCGCCAAACACACGATCATCAATGATGCTGACCAAGCCATACAGTTCCAGCAGGGAGTTTTGCAGCGGTGTTGCCGTCAATAGCACCTTGGAGTGAACTCTCTCGAACGCTTCCCTCAGTGCCTTGCCGATCACGTTACTAGGTTTGTAGACATTGCGTAAACGGTGCGCTTCGTCGAGTACCACCAAGTCCCAGCTAACCCTCCGCACGTCATCAACTTTGGCCTTGGCGAATTGGTAAGAACAAAGCACCGGCCCATGATCGTATTCAAAGGGGTTGCGGATACCTTGTTTGCGGAATGCGTAGTAGCTCTTGGCCTCCAAGATAATGCCTTGTAAGCCAAACTTGTCTTGCAACTCTTGATGCCACTGCTTGCGAAGGTTTGCAGGAACAGTAATCAAAATACGCCGACGACGTTCTGCCCAGTGCTGGGAAATCACCAAACCGGCTTCGATGGTTTTTCCCAAGCCCACTTCATCGGCCAGAATCACGCCGCGAGAAAGCGGGTTCTTGCATGCAAACAATGCCGCCTCAACCTGATGAGGGTTGAGGTCTACTTGAGCATCGACCAAGGTGGACGCTAACGACTCGACGCTGTCGCCTGCCGAGCGACGAGTCAGCAGCCATGCGTAATATTGAGATTGATAGTCAGTGAGGCCTTGGAACACGACCAGTTATTTCCTTATTCTTTTTGTTGTGCAGCGACTGTTATCTTTGAATTCGGTTAGTTCACTGCTTCGCTGGTAATGAATGGCCGATTGTAACAGCAAAGCTAAGTTTAGTTTTCGTTTAGGCTAAGTTACCTCGCTAAGAACTCCCAAGCCAAAAATCCTTCAGCTTGAGAGCTTGATCTTTATAATCGGATGCGCTTCCTTTGCTTTTGCCGTGACCGCTTTATAACTTCTGCAAATTCTTTTCGGAATGCTGGCGTGAAATAGCCAACAGAAGGCATCCAATGCTTACTGGGTAGATGGGTGTTTTTAATTAGCGACCGTTGCGCCCTGACTTCCGTCCCCCTAAAATCTTTGTGCACCAAAAACTTTAATGCCCTGTAATGAGCTAGCTCAAACCTCAACGCTTTTTGATCAATAGGGTTGGCACGATAATCTTCCAGATATTCCAAATACTGGTCTTTATCCGCTTTTGGCAATTTGTTCAAGGCATTGTTTAGACCATTACTGTAGGCGTCTTTACGAAATGCTTTAGTCATACGCCGATCTTTTAGAAAGCTATTACGAAAGAAGTTGAGGGACATAAATATATCGGCCAATGATGGCTCGAGTTGGTCCATGCTACAGTTCAGGTGTTTGTAATTAACTTCGATGCGTTGATAATTTCTAGCGATAGTTGAGGTACCCTGTTCAGCATCTTTGTTGTACAAAATGATGCGAATATTACTATCTTTGCTACCAACAATTTGGGAAGACATTTCGCCAGTCTCAGCGTCGCGAAAGACTTCGGAGTGGCATACCCTATCACGATGGACATATAGCGCTCGCTCCATATCGAATATATCCAACGTTAGGTCAAGCCTGGTCACTACGGCTTCGAAATATAAACGTAATACAGCGTCACGCCCCAATAATTCGACTAGCATGCGTCGGAGCACAATACGACCAACCCAACCTAGCTTTTCCGGATTAAATTCTAACCTAACAAACCGATGGCTCTTGTTGATGGGGTATAGCGAAAGCTTTACCTGTGTATCCTTGGCAAACTTAATCCCATAATCGTTTTTATATCGCGCCATCTTGGCATTGTTCTTCCTCTGAGGGAAACATTGGTAGAGCATCTGAAAAACTCTACTATTGGCCATATTAACGATTGCCATCCGGTCTTGCTCCGCAATGAAGTATGTGAAGGCAACCATATCAATCAACAGCTGTTGACCTGATTGAGCATTAGTATTCATGAATACAAACCTGATATTTTGAGTAGCGGTCCCCAGCAACCGGGTTAACCACGAGAAATTTTTGATACGCAAATACACATGTAAGCTCTATGCTACCAACCATCATTTTGGTAATAGGCGTATCAAATTTACCGAGAACCCTATGGCTCTGTAGACTCGCTGTTAGACTCGCTGTTAGACTCGCTGTTAGACTCGCTGTTAGACTCGCTGTTAGTAATAACGAATGCAGCGATGTAGCGGCTATCTGCGCTAAATGTACTATTTCGGGAAGACGAGTATTCAGTAGCGGAATAACCCTAGAATTACTAAAGTGCCGTAACGAAGAGCTCATAAGGCTGTCTCGAAAATAGAGCAAATAGTGCAGCCGACGCAAAACATCGACTGCGCCAAATTTAACTTAAATTGCCTTCTTGGATTTAGGTTTTAGCGGACTGTCATGGTGGGTGTACATCAATGAATACACCATCGAATAGACCCGTTCGACCTCGCCATTGATCCTTTTGCGAACAACATTTCTCCCATTTTTTTGATCGATTTCGGCCAACAAACCAAAACGGTAGGCATCCTTCCAAAATGCTTTTTCACCTGCTGACATGACTTTGCGAATATCCTCTGGCAAATTAGCAATGAGCTTGCGCCCACAGTCTGCCTTGATGTAGAGCGTTTCTTTATCATGATCCACCCAGCCGATAAAGCATTTAGGGTATTGATCACGGGAGATCTGCTTTTTGCCAGATGTTACATTTACCAAGGAAAATTGATCCGAGCGGATATATTTCGACATAGACACCAATACCAAGTGCTTAATGTCTTGTGTCTGATGGATGATCGGCTGCATGTTGATCATCTGCATTAAATTGTCCGAGTGGTACTGCCTTAACATCTTGGCCTCCTGCTTTGTCAAGAAATTCGCGTCGATACAAAATTTCAAAAAATAATGAAAGCCCAGCATTAGATCCGCGTAGTTGCTCGGAGCCCTCGCATGCAACCCTTCATCAAGCTTTGCCATTGCTTCTCTACGGTAGCGGTCAAAAACGCCTTCGATTTCCTCCCCGATTCGATTGAAGTTTTGCAGAACATATGCAATGTAAAGACTCATCGCTTTTGCGTACTCACCGTCTGCTGCATGCTTCTGGAATTCGCCGATGACAGTTTTATCAAAATCGCCCTCCGATGAAATCCAGGCAAAGCAAGTACGGGCTTTCCGTGAATCGATCATCACGTCTGGAATACTTTCCCCGGTCATTATCGGAAATGCCTCTATCGCTGCGCCATTAGAGTTTTGAGTTGATGACAATGCAAACCCCCGCGAAACGCCATTACCAACGGCTCCGATAATGTTTTCGATAACAGGCAAAGCCGATTTATCATTATGAACCTTAGTGAAATCGTCGATGAGCAAGACGATGCACGATGCCGCTAATGCCGTCAGTTCGATTGACTTTGGGGTAGACTCCCAGCTTGTTGGTGGTTTTTTGAAACCTGATCCGAAACAGGCCTGAGCGATCAGGGCAGCAGTGGTTTTTCCTGAGCCGGTTTTTCCAACGAGATAAGCAATTACCTCTACCAATTTCAACTTATTTAAGACGGCTCTAAAGACTCCAGCCAACAACAAAGTCCCGACGAACGGATTATTTGGCATTATCTTCGCCACATCTAATATCTTCCGAACCAATTCCGAGGCGTTATCGTCACTTCCAAGCGATGGAAACTGGCAATGTTTCAACGCACCATCCACTTCGGCAACAATTGATTCATTATTGTTGCCGTCAGCTGGTATCGAACCGCCGTGATAGACAAAGTACAGTTGATTACCGAGCATCTGATAGCCCAGCCTTTTGTTTTTGCAGATTTTTTGGCGTTCTTTGCTAGCCTTGATAATAGCTGCAACGAACGTTGCTTTAGAAGCAGCATGGAAATCAACCTTAGCGTCAAGCCCTAGATATTGACCAATCCAGGAAAGGTCTTCAAAGTCTGAATGCGAGACTTCAAATTCCTTAATTTCCCCCTTCAATCTAACTTGAATAGTTACGTAGCGCCGGATGACTCCATCCAACCCAATTTCGGCTGTCTCTTTAACAACCTTGGCGCTAAAATTGGCAAATTGACGAGATTTGCCGTTTACAATAAGATAAGTGCCGTTTTCATCGGACCTGGTTTTAAACTTACTTTTACGCATGGAACTTCTCCAGTTATTAATAAATAACCTCCCAGAAATAAACGGCTGATGTCGTAAATAGCTGAAAGTATGCGTAATTTAAAAGCTGTTCTTTATTCTTAAAAACAAGCCACTATTGGCGCCAGAGATGTACTTGACAAATTAAATAATTTATGCATGCACTTGTTGCCTAGGTATTTTCGAGTCAAGGTGGTCGATATTACTGCGTGATTTTTGCGGGAAACCGTCATGCTTTGTTATGCTCAGTCGTGACAATCTGCAACGGACGCCCCGCAGAGGTTATATAAAAATCAATAACTTACGTTAAATTTTAGCACTTTTAATGCGATGGTCGTGCGTTCGAATCGCACACGACCCACCATCAAAAAGACTTACAAATTAAGCAGTTAGCTTCGAAGGGCGACTGCTTTTTTTGTGCCTGCAATTTTCCTTACGCGAGATTTACGCGACTTAGCTTTTCAACCGCTTCGCGCAGCCCTGCTACCTCTGCCTTGCAATAGTGATCAGTGATTCTGCCAGACTTGTGACCCAGCAAATCTTGCCGATTTTCAAAGCTGACATTGGCAGCCCGTAAGCGACGACCAAAGGTATGCCGCAGATCATGTACGCGACATTGCGCGAGTCCTGCACGCTCCCTAGCTTTGCGCCAAGCATGTCCGTTGATACGCTGAACTGGCTCACCTTTGAATGTAAATACGTATTCAGTATGTTTACCACGCTGAGCATCAATGATGGCCTTTGCCGTACTGTTTAACGGCACAATCCGGTCTTCGCCATTCTTAGTTCGATCCCCAGACAAAACAAAGACACTCAGTTCGCGTTTTTCTTCGCTCCACTTCAATCGTGTAAGCTCAGACTCGCGCAAGCCAGTATGCAATGCAAAAATGACCATTTCGCGTAAATGCTCTGGCAGCTCCTTGATCAGTCGCTCTTCCTCTTGCTCGGTTAGCGGATATGGCTTTCGATTATCCGATTTGAGCAGTTGAATCAGCGGCGGCTCAACAAGCCACGAATTACCAAACTCATCCCGCCACAATCGAGATGCCAATATCAGCACGCGACTAATAATGGCCAAGTCACGATTGATGGTCCCGTTTTTTAATCCTGCCTTTTTACGTGCAGTGATAAACGGCTCCAATGTGCCCATATGGATGTGCTCCAATTGCAGATGACCAATGATCGGCACTGCAGCCTTCAGCGTTACAGCATCCCGATCGAGGCTTTTCTTTTCCACGTCCTTGAGATACTTCGTTGCGGCTTCGATAAACGTATAGGACTTCCGTTCCCCGTAAATCAATTGCCCCCTAAGTTCCGTAATGCGTTGCGCTAAGTAGCGTTCCGCTTCTTCGAGGTCACTTGTTCCAGTACTTTCATAAAGTCGCTTTCCCTTGATGACTTTGTTGACGTGCCAGATGTCGTTCCTCTTGGTGAGACCCGGTGTCTTTTTTGACATGTTACTTTCTCCTGTTTGCGTGTGCCGGGTCTGCCTACGCGACTCTTATAGTCGTCTACCCAAGCGTCTAAGTCAAGGCGATCGAACGCTACGCCCTGTATACCCATTTGGATTTCCGTCAAATATGGACGGACCTCTTTGTTGAAGCGGTTTTTATCCATACCTAAGTAATAAGGGGCATCTCGAACCCGAATCAGCCGAGGTAAGAATGGTGGTGGTTGTGCTGCTGAGCTGCGCATCGTTTACTCCAAAAATTGAAATGCGCAGTTCCTTTACAAGAAACGTTTTCGGAGATTGCAAGCACGGGAAATTAAAAAGATAGCTTTGTCGGTTTTTTTTGTAGTTACGGCCGGTTATCTGCCAATCGATGTTCTACCGGTACCCTATTGGCGAGTACTTAGACTACCGGTAACAATTTTTTGTTTGGAACTCGGTACCGGTAGCTACAACGACAATTATTTAGGTACCGGTAGAGGAGTATCGGAAAATTAACCGGCCATTTGGCTACCGGTAGCGAGATGCTGACTAATTCGGAGCGTGATTTTGATTGTCACGCTGTAAAGGAAGTACGTGCACGCGGTTTTATGTCGCGACGCACACCCTTTTAAATTCCGAATTAGGAGAAATTTTTATGGTTTTAAGAAATGTATTAACGAATGAACAACAAGCGGCAGTTGACCATACGGATGGCCCTGGCATGATTGAAGCTTGCGCAGGCTCAGGCAAAACAACAACATTAGCGGCTGCAATTCATAATGCCTGTACTCAAGGTGTACCACCCCAACGTGTTCAAACAGTAACGTTCAGCAATGCTGCCGCTGATAATATGCAGGAAAAATTGTTACGCCAGCTTGGCATCATGGACGTGGCCTGCGATACCATTCATAGCTTTGGTCGGAAAATAGTTGGAGCAAATTACCCAATTTTAGGTTTTGCAGCGGAGCCAAAATTTTCGAAAAAAAACACCTCGAAGCTTTTGGAAAAAGCCATTGGCAATATTGCCAATAAATATGGTGTAGAACGCAAAGCGTTAAAGGCAGCGGTATTGCAAGTTCTTATTCAAGGTCTAATACCAGTAAGCCTGAGAGAAGACGCTAACCTTTGCGACCTGGTGGATCAGGTATTGGCGAATTATCAAGCTGCCAAACTGAGACATAACCTGATAGATTGCTCCGACATGGTGTTGCTACCAGTAACTTTGTTCAAGGAGCATCCAGCCATTCTTGCAGCAACGGCGGAGGAAACGGATTTGTTCCTGGTGGACGAAGTGCAAGACCTCACTATGGTGGAAGCTCAGCTGGTTTGTTATATGGCTAAATCCGTTAAAACTGCCCTTTTGGCGGGTGACCCGAAGCAGATTATTTACGGTTTTAAGGGTAGCAGTCTCAAGGTTTGGAAGAAAATCGTCAAATTTCTTAATCCGAAAATCTATAATTTGACCGAAAGCTTTCGGGTACCGAAATCAAACCTGCCTCTGGTTAATGGGGTAGGCGAGGATATTTGGAGCGGCCAACCCATTGCCAGCTCTCAGAAAGGCCTGAAGCCTTACCTGTTCAAAGTCAGCAGTGTTGAAGTACAAGCAGAGCTGATTGTTAAGAAAGTAAAAGCACTTTTAGCCTCAGGGGTGGCATTAAACGACATTGCCATTATCGGCCGTACTCGTCATTCGCTGATTTTGCTACAAAACACCCAGGAATTTGCTGGCTTGCCCATGATAGAACGTTATCGGACTGCGAAGCCAGGTACAGCCCAAAAGTGGTTGCGTGGCTTAATTCGCGTTGTGAAATGGTTTTGCAAAACGAATGGGGTTTCCGAATTCAAGGCTATAAAGGCCTTGTCAATGCTTCTAAAGGCCATTGGAGTCCCAAAGAAGACACGCAATGTGGTTTTAGAGCAAGTAGTATCCAACGGCTGGAAATATTTGCACATTGCCAAAAAGCCTAACGAGTCCCGTTATCGCCGTGTGTTGGCCCTTAAAAATGCGGTAATTAGGGCAGCCAGATTGACTCCTGAAGCCGGAATGCAAGTCATGATTGACGCACTAAAACCCATAGCCATCAATAAGCTTGGTAAGAAGGAAAAACTGGCCATTCTGTGTGAGCTAAGTGCTATCAAGCTAGCTGTTCGAGAATGCACATCCTGGGAGGATGTTGGAATTAGAAGCCTTCCAATAGCATCACCCCAAACGGGCATTACCTTGGCCACAGTTCATGGAGCCAAAGGCAAAGAGTGGCCGTACGTCTTTGTGATCAACCTTATAGAAGGCGAATTCCCACACCGCCTGGCCGATGCTGAAACTGGACTTGAAGAGGAACGCCGCTTGTTCTATGTGGCCATCACTAGGGCAAGTAGGGGGTTGAATCTCATTGAATGCCCCTTGCATCGAAACATCTTCACCAAAGGAACGCGTAAAAAACTGACGGGCATTTTTGATCAGCCAAGCTCGTTTATTGATGCTTATGCCGCTCATCTCAAACTAATTTGACTTTAAACGGCGGTCGGTCGGTGACCATAACGTGTCATCGACCAATTACCTAACATTTCTCATTCCGCCTAACTTGGCCAAAATTTTACAAACATCCTATTTAAAGCTTTGTCAGCATCCATTTCCAAAGTGTTGGCTGCAATTGCGATGCAGGATGGCTTACGTATGAATAACACGGTCAATTCGGGTAGAACCTAATATTAAGGAGTTTCCGATGAAAACTACCGCACTAATCGCACAACAATTAGCCCCATATGGTGTAAAGGCACTGCCCTATTTTGACAGATTGAAAATCTATGTGGATGGCAAAACCCCATTGGCTGATTTAAAGTTATTGTTGCATCTAAATGACGACAACTACTTCGAGAATAGCCCCTTATCCCAAAATGAGCATTTGGTGTATATGCTGGATTTGTATCGTCCGGAGCCAGTAGAGATTAAATCAGCAATTAAAGGCGATTGCGCAATAACCTACATCGAGATTGCCTTCGATTTGACAACGGATTGTAAAGCCACACTCAAAGCCATCAGCAATTTTTTTAACCGCCATCTGGTCCGAATCCCGACCAACCGACCTATACATCATGTGAATGTAGAAGGTTCAACCAACTATTTTTCTGATGGCTCCGACCCAGAATGCTTTGTAACTTACGATGACCTGCCCTCTCGCAAAGGACCTCCTGATCGTTGCTTTCACTTGGAAAACAGGTTCACGAAAATGGCGGCTGTCAAGAAACACGGGCTGATTACACTGGATGATCTCGTAAAATTTGACTTTTATCGACACTGGGATGGTGTTCTTGACCTGCGGCAACCCAACTTTACTGAGTTGGGTAAGCTGGCCAGTGGCAAAAAAATAACTCGTCAAGCGTGGATTGATTTCGGCAAAAAGGAATGGGGCGCCATTCAGTCCATTCAGAAATATCTACTCGCCCATCCTGAGCGCGTAACAGCATTCCCTAAAATGACAATGGACGCCCTCCAAAAGTATCTTGCTGATGCATTGAGCATCTGTTGATCGCGGATAATCAGATAATCACCATGACTTGTGTTAATGTCAATTTCCGCAAGTCATGGTTCCAAATATGAATCACTTGGCGAGCTCTATGGTTAGGCAACACCATAACGCTTACCGTCATAAAACCCAGAACTAGTCCACGGACGCATTTTTTCCGGCAATTGCTCCTGCCAGAAGCGCTTTAATCGCAGACGCTGGTTAAAGAGCTGGGCAACAAGTTGCGGGCTGATGTCGAGCTGTTCGCGTACTAATAACCCCAAGATGTCCTCCTGTTCCGTCGAGGTATTGGGAGCAAAGATCCCTTCGTAGTTGATTGAAAAGGTCCGTCTTTTGGTATCGTCGACGAAAATCCGCATCCACAAGGCAATCCAAGGAATGATTTCCATGGCATCTACCGTGCCATGATGCATCCGGACTTCCACAATATGATGTTTCTCGTCAAACTGCGTGAAGTTGACACTACACTCCCTCTCAGCATGTACTCGGAATTGACGCGGGCGTTCAATCATTGATTCCATTGCTTCCGCATTGTTACTCAGAGGTTCACAATATACGTTATATTCGATGAGGTTGTGGGTGTTACGCTTTTGGTCATATTCGAATAGTCGAGATGGCATTACCAGGCTGAACAAGCCAGGCTCCAATCTCGAAATCAACGCTGCCATTTGTCGACGCTGAATCGATTTGACCAAATTAGAGGCCAAGGTTAAATGGAACCCGCATTGCCAATTGATCAGTAACCAATCCGTTTGTACAATCAATGACTTTAAGGCCTGGCAAACTTTGAGCAAGTTATGCAGATCAGAGACTCCACACAGGATCGGAGAGATAATTTCCCAGCCGGCCGAACAGTCAAATTCAACCCGCCAAAGCGTCTCAATACCAAGGTCATGACTTTCGTGATAACCCACACCGCGTTGGTAAACCCATTCCGGTCCCACAATTCGGCTCAACATTGCTATCAGTAACTTTGCACCGCGGTTCCAAAGCGAAGTGCCATACCTAGGAATTTTATCCGGACTAGTAATTTCGAGCTCAACGCCAAACGTCATGTTTTCGACAAACTCTAATCCTGCCCAAACACCGAAATCGTCACCAAGATAACTAATGTTGGGGCTCTCAGGGTATTGGTGAATCGAAGGGCGGCGAAATGCCGCATCTCCGAAATAATCAGTACAGTGAAAAATTTTACTGGCTTTGTTGTCGTTGATGACATCGTAAAAATCGTGGACGTGGAACTGCTGTTTCTGCCCTTTTATGACCCGAGATCCCCGACCAATCATCTGGGCGAGCATAATCTCGCTATCGCATGGACGGGCCAGAAAGACGTCCGTAATTTCCGGTACGTCAAAGCCCATGATCAATTTATTAACAGCGATCATCAGACGATGGTGGCCGCGACGAAATTGATCAATCATCCACTCGTTGCCCTTTTGTTTCCCAAAAACCAGGCTGATAGGAAGTTCCGATGAGAGCAATCGGTATAGGCACTGCGCATGCGCAATATCAATTGCAAACAGGATGCCGCGTCTTAAGGGATACTGTTTCAAAATGGCACACACGGTATTGACAATCAATTCGTTACGTTGCTGCATGTCCAGAGTTCGCAGACTCTGGGCTGAAATACAACCACGCTGATTGATTAAGGGATCCCAATGAACATGAGTCGGTAACCTGTGCACGATGGGGAGCGCCAAATAACCTTTAAACGCCAATTCGGCGTAGGATATTTGCACCACTAGCGTCATGGGAAATTCAAGGGGCACGCGTGGTGTTGCAGATAATCCAATCACTGGTACCACTGGATACAATGGGTCTCGAAAAAATTGAATAATTGACACCAACATTCGTGCGTTAATTCCCCAATGTGCCTCATCAAAAACGACTAATAGACGTGCATCAAGTCTTTTAAAGGGTGTCAAATTTGCCTGATATGCTGAATGTAGTGTTGTAAGAAAAATCTGTCCGTCCAAATCGGTGGGCAAAGAATTTAATTTCGAACATCCTTTTCCAATTCGCCTAAAACCATCGACTCTACCAAAAACCAGTCGGAGACCATCCAAGGTTTGTGATAGCAACTCCCATTCCGGTGCAATCCAGATGATCTTATAGTCCGAGTGACACTTTATAAACGCTCTCAAAGTTGCAGCCATTGTCAGCGTTTTACCGCTTGCCGTTGGCATTGAGCAAAAGCCCAGTCCCTGTTCGATGTGGTAATGCTCGAAGAAGTCGAGCAATTTGAATTTCGCATCCCGTTGATAATCTCGAAGTGGCATACGCATCTTCTCCTAATAAAAGTTAAAAAGATGCTCGTGCTGTCTATTGGCGCGCGAGCGCGCACGAATTAGTGAGGAACCAACGATAAGCCCGGTGTCTCAATGCAATTTTATGTGATATAAGTCACATTTATAGGGAATTATTGGTCTGTGGAAGCAGCATCAAGCCCGTTATTCACTTGAGCGACACAATCAAAATGAAAAAACGTTACTGAGACTAGGAGGGAAATAAAAAAATTAATCGGTATGGCGAACCCTACTGCATTTGCTTTACAGACCCATGTGTAAGTTGTTCAATTCTATTCACTTACGTTAATACGTCTTAACGCAAGCTATCTGGAATTCCCTCGTCGTTGGTGGCTGCCCAAACTGTCATGCTAGTTACTATTTCGGAAACAGGGTTTATCATGAGCGACGAGGATGCCAAGAAAGTCATTGTTGTCGATCTACAAATGCCGTTTTTCTCTATCGTCGTGTTGATGGTGAAATGGGCCTTAGCATCGATCCCCGCCATCAACATTTTGGCCGTGATATTCAGCATGGTTTCTGGCTTGATGGGCGGCCTACTGTTTCCTAGATTCTAGACATCTGGTGTAAGCTAAACATCAGTTTGTTTGATATACGCGGGGTGTCAATGGAAGGTTGTTATCGCAGCACACCAAAATTAGTCGGGGCCTTTTTCGACGCACTTTACCAAAACCCAACCACGCTGCTTTTTTGCAGTCGCAGGGTTATCGGCATTAGCCGGTTGGTGGTGGTTCAAGATCCGCAGCAAAATGCCGGGAAATTCTGAATAATTTTGCCCCAACTTGTTGCTGTTTTGTCACTCGTTCCGAACATCGCCCTGATTTCGGCGCTCTTGCTTCTCTTTATCAAAAGCGTGTTTCACAAAAAATAGGCCACCAACCAATCCCAGCAGCATTGCGATTTCCAACAGTTCTCTAAACATGGCCGTCTCCGATTCTTGATCTCATGAATGGCTCTGACTCGATATATGGCCAATAAATTCATTTTGAATGTCGGCATTGTGGACGCTTGATTCGTTAGCTAAAAACTTATCAGTTTGGTTGGACCCAATTTGTCGTAGCTTGTTGCTTTGTCAGTGCTGCAGACCTCAGTCAGCGTAGAATGTTTGGCATTGCTTTCAACACTCGCTCTGCATGAATTTCTTTCGGCGCATCAAGACGCTCTACATCTTGCATCGATACCCGATTCGGCACGATGTCTGGTTTTCTGTGACCGAACGACTAGATATCTTGCATCGGTTGACCTCGGTCGAGAAAGCCCATTTACGCGAGCTGACTACCATTTTTCTGCACGAGAAACGGTTTATCGGCGTTGGGGTAGACCTCACTAGCGAAATGCGGGTGTATATTGGCGTACAAGCCTGTCTGCCGATTCTCCATCTGGGCATCCGCTTGTTATCGGGCTGGACTGATATAGTGGTTTATCCCGATGCGTTTTACGTCAATCACAACCAAGTCGACGAATGCGGTGTGGCCCACCAGAACGAACGTCTGTTAAGCGGTGAGGCCTGGTCCAAAGGTCCTATCGTGCTGTCGTGGGCCGATATAGAGCGGGATATAAACGACTGTCATCGAGGCCACAACGTCGTCATTCATGAAATCGCCCACAAGCTGGATATGCTCGACGGCAGTAGTAACGGTATACCACCATTGTATTACCACATGCTCATCCCCGAATGGACTACTGCATTGAGTGAGGCTTATGCCGAACTACAACTTAATGTTCAGCACCATCAGCGCACATGCATGAACCCGTATGCCGCCAACAGTCCTGCCGAATTCTTTGCGGTGTTATCGGAATATTTCTTTACAGCCCCTGAAGTCGTTTTAACAAATTTCCCTCTAGTCTACCGGCAATTAGAGCAATATTATCGGCAAACGCCATTGACTCTCGTATCGGATTGCTCAGGCAGACGCTCAATGTTAGTGTGACCGCCAACACTATGAGGGAAACGACAACCATGAAACAGATCATCAGTTTTGTCACCTTAGGGGTTGCCTACCTCGAACGAAGCCGTCGTTTTTATCGAGCATTAGGTTGGACCGAATCGTCTGGCAGTCAAGCGGACGTCGCGTTTTTCCAAGTGGGTAGCATTGCTTTTGCCTTGTACGGCCGAGAATCATTAGCAGAAGATGCCAAAGTGTCTCCAGAAGGCTCTGGATTTCCAGGCTTTGCCTTGGCGCACAACGTAGCTTCGGAAGCCGCTGTTGAAGCGACGTTGCTAGAAGCGGTGGCAGCTGGTGGCAAATTGATTCGCGCAGCAGAGAAAGCGCCGTGGGGTGGTTTTAGAGGTTATTTTGCCGACCCTGATGGTTTTTTATGGGAGGTCTGTTTCAACCCGTTCTTTCCTATAGATGAACAGGGTTTTATTCATTTGCCAAAGTAACGACTTCAATGATTCAGGGCCGAAACAGTTTCCAATTATTCAATCAAAAATTCGTCTTTATTGCGGCCGGAATCAACCAATTGACGTAGCCATTTCGGCATCAAACCACGCCCAGTCCAAGTATCTGAAGGATTGGCGGGATTACGGTATTTTGCGGCAACCGATGCCACACGCTTATCTAGAGTCTGCTCAGTAAGTTCATCTTATTGATATATAATGATAATAAAGGTTTTTTTGGTATAATGATGCACGAAAAATGAGCCACCATCCCCAAAAAGCGTGCACCTATGATTCGAACCACCAGCTCAAAGCAACTGACAATTGCCGAATTCGATTGGCCGTTTGATACGGCGCTGGATAAACACAATCGCTGGGTCACATTAAGCGAATGCATTCCCTGGGATGAACTGGCCGAAAGTTACTATCAAGGCTTTGCGGCGGATCGCGGTCGACCGATGAAAGAGGCCCGGCTGGTCATTGGCGCCGTGATCATCAAGCATAAGTTGTGTCTGTCGGATGTGGAAACTGTGCAACAAATCCAGGAAAACCCGTACCTGCAGTTCTTTGTCGGGCTGCCGGGCTACCAAACCGCTGAACCGTTTGCCCCGTCACTGTTCGTCGAAATCCGCAAGCGCATGGGCGAAGCCGTGTTTGAAGGCTTCCGCCGCGCCATTATCGCGGCGCACGAAGGCCAAAAGCCGGTCACACCTGTGTCACCGACTCCGCCCGCACCGCCAACCGAATCCCAAGAGAGCGTCAAGTCTGAGATTGAGTCGAGCACGGATTCGTCAATGACTTCGCCAGACGAAACTCAGCCGCCAGCGAATTTGGAACCCACGGCCCCCGCACTCCAAGGCCAATTGATTGTAGACGCCACGGTGGTCGAACAAGCGATTCGCTTTCCCACCGACTTGAGCTTGCTGAATGAAGCGCGTGAATTCAGCGAACAAATCATCGACACCCTCTGCGCCCATCTGAAAGTAGAGCAGAAACCCAGAACTTATCGTGAGAAGGCGCGTTCAGCCTATTTGGGGATCGCTAAACAAAAGCGTCCCGGCGGAAAAACACTGCGCCGTGGCATCAAACAGCAATTGCAGTATCTGCGGCGAAATCTGAGACATATCGAACTACTCCTGGCGGCTATTCCGGAGGGCACACCCCTGCCACTACCGCGTTGGCTGCTCTATCGCTACTGGGTGATTCAGCATCTGTATCAACAGCAACGGGACATGTATCAAAACAAGACCCATCGCTGCGACCATCGCATCGTCAGCATCAACCAGCCGTATGTGCGACCGATCGTGCGCGGCAAGCTGAACAAGCCGGTCGAGTTCGGCGCCAAGCTCAGCGTCAGCCTGACCGGTGACGGTTTAGCCCACGTTGACCATCTACGCTGGGACGCCTTTCACGAAGGCCTGGACCTGGTGGCCCAGGTGGAAGCCTACCGGGCGCGTTACGGCCATTACCCGGAAAAGGTACTGGCAGACCCCATCTACGGCACTCGCCATAACCGCGACTACCTCAAGCAACGCGGCATCCACTTTGCCGGCAAGCCGTTGGGCCGCCCGAAACAAGAGACCGATGAAAACCGTGAGCAGTTGAAACAGGCCAAGGAACAGCGTCGGCAAGATTACCGGCGACGTATCCCCATTGAGGGCAAATTCGGCCAGGGCAAGAATGGCTACCGGCTCAACTACATCCGTGCCAAGCGGGCGAACACCTCTTTCGCCTGGATCAACAGCATCTTCCTGGTCATGAACCTGCTGATCCTGGCCAGGATCTTTTTTGCCCTGCGTAAAGGATGCTTCGCTGGTTTTATCCCGGCTTTAAGCCAAGCTGGGGAACAGATGTTTTTATATCTGCGAGTCATCTTCAATTTGCCCGGACGGTTGGTCGATTGCACAGGCTGATTTGCTGAGCAGACTCTA
>NZ_JALOBS010000060.1 GCF_023228165.1 Methylomonas sp.
GATATTCTTGCCCAGTTCAAGATAAGCGGGATCATATTCCAGATAATCACCACACGGGTTATCGGGAGCCACGTCCTCTAACAATGTTAACAAATCAGCCATGAGTTGCCTTTTGGACTTATAAAATTTCTATACCGTGCCTAGCCTAGTCCAGTTTGCTAAAAAATTAAAGGGCTTTCGTTCCCGTCGGGACAAATCAGTAATTCAGCATCTTATAACCCTTCTCCTTTCATACAGGTCAGTACATCCGCTTGCATTCCCAACAACGCATCGCACTTCACCAACAATTGCCGAAAATATTGCCAAGCTTCAGTTATTTCGCCCTCTATCAACGATTCTTCCAACCGACTGGCAATAACCCGAAAATCGTTAAACCCATAAAAACAAAAACTGCCATGCAATTTATGAGCAACATCCAAAGCCAATTCCGCTGATTGGCCTAACAAAGCCTGCTCCAGCTTTACCAGTTGCACAGGCAATTCGTTAAACAATTTTTGTAAAAACTGCCTGCCTAATTCTCGGTTACTGTCAACTTTTTCCAGCACGGAATTGGCGTAATACTGGCTATCCAGACCGCTAGTGGGCGCGCGCCATGTCGATATGATGCGTTGCAAATCGGCCAGCACGATGGGTTTAATCAGGCAATCGTTAAACCCATCCGCAATCAATAAATGTTTTTGATGGCTTTGCACATGCGCTGTAATAGCAATAACCTGCGACAATTCATTGGCGGAACCTGCCCTGACCTTTTTTACCAATTCAAAACCCGTTAAACCAGGCATATTGACATCCAAAAACACCAGCGCATATTTTTGTTGTTGCAAAAAGTACCAGGCCTCCCGGCCATCGACAGCCAGAGTAATATCATTACTCCAACACCCCAACTGTTCAGCTAATAACCAACGGTTCATTTCGTTGTCATCGGCAATCAAGATAGATAAATCGGTTAAGATCATAAAAATCAAATCCTGTTTAAATAACGCGAATCGCGTATTTAGCGGCAGTAAAGCTAATCATTCCTTAAGTATGTTACAAAATTATCACGAAAGTCCGCTTTAACCGCGATTAGAATTACGGCGATGTCAACCTCATAATCAATGATTTAGAGTCTCTTTCAAATCCAGACGACACTAACATCCAAACCCAGCATCATGGATGACTCAGGATCTCCCCGCCATTGCAGCCCTGGTAGCCGTCAATCTGCGCGACGAAGCTCTATGTCGTGGCGACGGTTGCCAACGGCGGAATCGAACTGACCGCACCGGCGATAACTACTCCTGATGCCGCGCCACCCGATCTGATGTTCCAGGCACGACGCTCCGGAAATCTGTCGAAGGTTGCTCGTCCAGTCTTACTATACCCCCTATTATCATTATGAGTTCAAAATCGGCGAATGCGCAACGGCCGGTCGGTCAGAAAATGGGCGAGGACGATCAGCTCTGCAATTCCGTTCCGGAATTGATAGCCCTCGTCCGTACACTGATTATCCCGGCTTTTGAGCTTCAGGCAAATGCCAGGTTGAACAACCAAAATATCGCCCGCCTTGGAGCCAACCGGAAAGGCCGTTGTAAGATAACAAGGCGGGTAAGAAAAAACTATCTTTGCTTGGATGCTTCGATTATCGCCATGAAGATTGATGCTGCTTGACCCTATCATTGCGCCAATCAAAAAATCACGAAAACCTCACTGAAAATTCAAATAGTTGCGACCAATCCATACTCTTGCATTTTTAGCGCGGATCGATAGCGGGATTGAAATGAGCAATTTCCAGCCGGTTGCGGCCATTTTGCTTGGCAAGGTATAAAGCGTCGTCCGCAATCCGTATAATCGTGGGCAAGGAGTCGATAGCCGTGATCCTCCGCGTACAGACGCCAATGGAAATCGTGGTGGGTATCGTTTGGTCCTGATATTTAAACGGGTGCAGCATAACGGCCTCTCTGATCCGCTCGGCCCACCCAATTGCGGCATCTCCGGGCGTTTCACGCAACAACATGATGAATTCCTCACCACCATAGCGCGCCAACAAATCCTCCTTTCTCATTTGTTCGGCCAGAATAGCGGATAAATCCTTTAAGACCTGATCTCCGGCGGGGTGCCCATAAGTATCGTTTTTGCGTTTAAAGTGATCGACATCGCACATTACGATGCTCAACAACGCATTATTGCGTTTGCAAAAGGAAAATTCTTCATGCGCGCGCTGCATAAATGCGCCCCGATTGAGGATGCCGGTCAGCGCATCGGTATACGCTGCCCGATACAACGCTTGCTCGGATTCAGCCTCACTACAACATTTATAATCGATACGCATGACGGTATCCCCGGCCAGGATCCGGTCTTGCATATTCAGCCAGTGCTTTACGATGCGTTCACCACCCAAAAAACTTCCGTTAGTGGACTGCAAATCCTCGAATAAAATACGGCGATCTTTGAAGACGGTAAATACGCAGTGTCTTCTGGAAATTTTCGGATCGCCAATGACGATATCCGCTTCGTCGCTACGGCCTATCACATATGATTGTGTATCCAATTTGAATTGCCTGCCTCGATCGCAGCCAGACAAAATAACCAGATAGGGCTCAAGCACGCGATTAACCCGAGCATGGTCAACCGTTCCACTAACCATGGTGGTAGAAGGAAGCAGAGAACCATTTTTGCGTGAAGAGCTCATGATGAAATACGAAGCAATGATTTAACCTAAAAGGCTGACCGGCGGCAGAGTTCCCAACAATTCAGGGTAAAACCCCCTTATCTCTACCCGTCCCGTTAACACAACTATCTTGCAGTGTCTCAAAGAGAGACTTAAGCTTCAAGTTTTTCGCCTCACCCCAAACAGCCGCGGACCATTTTCAATAATAACACGCATAAAAAAGCCCCGGCACCTAAAGGTACCGGGGCTATATGGTCTAGCGTGCTTAAAGCGCCAATTACATCATGCCGCCCATACCGCCCATACCACCCATGCCGCCCATATCAGGCATTGCAGGACCTTTGGTATCAGCCGGCAAATCAGCAACCATTACTTCGGTGGTGATCATCAAACCGGCAACTGATGCTGCATTTTGCAAAGCTGAACGGGTTACTTTAGCTGGGTCCAGAATCCCCATTTGGATCATGTCGCCATATTCGCCGGTCGCCGCGTTGTAACCAAAGTTACCGCTGCCTTTCCTGACTTCGTTCAATACAACAGAGGCTTCATCACCCGCGTTAGTCACGATTTGACGCAAGGGCTCTTCCATTGCACGGCGCAAAATGTTGATACCGACGGTTTGGTCGTGGTTGTTACCTTGCAGACCTTCCAAGGCAGACAGCGCACGAATCAAGGCAGTGCCGCCACCGGCCACTACACCTTCTTCAACTGCGGCGCGAGTCGAATGCAGCGCATCTTCTACGCGAGCTTTCTTCTCTTTCATTTCCATCTCGGTAGCCGCACCAACTTTAATGACCGCTACACCGCCGGCCAGTTTAGCCAGACGTTCTTGCAGTTTCTCGCGATCGTAATCGGAAGTGGCTTCTTCAGCTTGGGCACGAATTTGCGCCACACGACCTTTGATTTGAGCTTCGTCACCAGCGCCGTCGATGATGGTGGTGTTTTCTTTGTTGATTTGAACGCGTTTAGCGGTACCCAATTGATCCAATTCTGCTTTTTCCAGCGACAAACCCACTTCTTCGGAAATCACGGTACCACCGGTCAAAACAGCAATGTCCTCCAGCATGGCTTTACGACGATCGCCGAAACCAGGCGCTTTAACAGCAGCGACTTTAACGATACCGCGCATGTTGTTGACCACCAGAGTCGCCAGGGCTTCGCCTTCCACGTCTTCGGCGATGATCAGCAAAGAACGGCCGGATTTGGCCACGCCTTCCAGAATCGGCAACATTTCGCGAATGTTGGAGATTTTTTTGTCGTACAACAACACGAAAGGATCGTCAAGTTCGACGCTCATGTTTTCTTGTTTGTTGATGAAGTAAGGCGACAGATAACCGCGGTCGAACTGCATACCTTCTACTACATCCAATTCGTTGTTCAAGCCGGTGCCTTCTTCAACGGTGATAACGCCTTCTTTGCCCACTTTGTCCATGGCTTCGGCGATGATTTCACCGACAGACTCGTCGGAGTTTGCAGAGATGGTGCCAACTTGAGCAATGGCTTTACTGTCGCTGCAAGGTGTTGCAGCTTTTTCGATCGCACTAACCGCAGCGGTCACCGCCATATCGATACCGCGCTTCAGATCCATTGGGTTCATGCCGGCGGCAACGGATTTCAATCCTTCGTTAACGATGGATTGCGCCAAAACGGTTGCAGTAGTAGTGCCGTCGCCGGCTACGTCGGAAGTTTTCGACGCCACTTCTTTAACCATTTGCGCACCCATGTTTTCGAATTTGTCTTGCAATTCGATTTCTTTAGCTACGGATACACCGTCTTTAGTGATAGTTGGAGCGCCGAAGCTTTTATCCAACACCGCATTACGGCCTTTAGGGCCCAGGGTAACTTTTACTGCGTTTGCTAAAATGTTAACGCCTTGCGCCATTAGGGCACGGGCTTCACCGCCAAATTTTACGTCTTTTGCTGCCATTTCTTATTTTCCTGAAATTTTAGTTATTGATAAACAATCGCTCTTGAGGATTAATCCAAGATGCCCATGATGTCTTCTTCGCGCATGACGATAAATTGCTCGCCACCGACTTTGACTTCCGTACCGGAATATTTACCGAACAACACTTTGTCGCCGACTTTAACTTCCAGTGCACGTACTTGGCCGTTGTCCAACACTTTGCCGGAACCCACAGCCATTACTTCACCTTCACTGGGTTTTTCTGCTGCGGAACCTGGTAATACGATACCGCCGGCAGTTTTGGTTTCTTCTTCAACACGTTTTACAACAACGCGGTCATGTAACGGACGAATTTTCATCAATGTCTCCTTAATGGGTTAAAAGTTAAAGATTAAACTAAATTATTAGCACTCTCTAGCAACGAGTGCTAATAATATAGCGCTTTTGCACTCTGTCAAGCTCTTTGGCATTATCTGCCCCCTACTCATCACACATATCATCATGAACGACCAACAGTTACTCCGATACAGCCGCCAGATCATGCTGCCGCAGGTGGATATTGCCGGACAGCAAAAACTACTCGAAGCCAGAACATTGATTGTCGGTGCCGGCGGCCTAGGCTCGCCCGCCGCGATGTACCTTGCAGCAGCAGGTGTTGGGCAAATCACCCTTTATGATGACGATCAGGTGGATTTGACCAATTTGCAACGCCAGATTGCCCATGACACCACCGATATAGGGTTGGATAAAGTCATTTCAACCCTTAACACGCTGAAAAAAATCAATCCGGACATTCGAGTCCTGCCGCACAAAGCTTGCTTAGCCGATGAATTGCTGGATCAAGAGGTGGCCGTTGCCGATGTGGTCTTGGATTGCAGCGACAATTTCAAAACGCGCTTCGCTATAAATCGCGCCTGCGTTAAATACGGTATCCCTTTGGTATCGGGTGCCGCGATTAGGTTTGAAGGTCAGATCAGCGTATTTACGCCGGGTCGCAATAACAGCCCTTGTTACAATTGCTTGTATCAAAGCGATGGCGAAGAATTGCAAAACTGCGCCCGTAACGGTGTTATTGCCCCCATCACGGGTATCGTCGGCAGCATGCAGGCTTTGGAAGCAATGAAGGTGATCATGGGGATTGGTGCGACTTTGACCGGCCGCCTGCTGATATTGGACGGCCTGAGTATGGAATGGCAAACATTGCGTTTGAAGAAAAATCCGGTCTGCCCGACCTGTGGAACAACTTGATCTTTAGCCGCGTGAAAAAGCCGGGGCTTCCCGGCTTCATGTTATGAAAAAGCAATGATACGATTACTTTTTGCCTATCAATGCTTTAACTTTGTCGATCAGTTTCTCCGTGATATTCAAAACCGCCGATTCGCTATCGCCATGCGGTTCGGTATCCCCAAACGGCTCGCCATTTTTCATCGTATACATATATATAAAATATCCCAGCGGCGCAAATGCAAAGCATGCTATTACCAGCATAAACACCCAAAGCTCGATTACAGTACCCATAGTCCCCTCCAATTTGTTATTTTTGTTTTTAAAATAAGGCCTTGACCTTAAAGCGAAATATAACCCCATCTAATATGGGGAACAAGCGCAAAATGAAGCCCTCTGAATTAGTGGACAACATTTCAGATAATAATGACACTACCATTGAGCCACAAAACCTGAACACTATGAGCAAAACAAACAAAACCATGTGGCATAAACTCCCCTTGGATAAGGTGCTAACAGAACTAAATTCCGATTCCGAACACGGCTTAAGCGAATTGGAGGCGCAACATCGTCTCAAACATTTTGGGCCTAATCTGTTGACGCCTCGTCGCGGCAAAGGCCCGATTAAATTATTTTTGTCGCAACTCCATCAGCCGCTGGTTTACATACTTTTAATATCCGGAGCTACCACGGCATTTTTACAAGAATGGGTCGATAGTAGCGTGATTTTCGGTGTGGTTCTGGTCAATGCCATCATAGGTTTTATCCAGGAAGCCAACGCGTTGCGAGCTATTGATGCTTTATCGCGGGTTTTAAACATCAGCTGTACAGTAATCCGCGACGGTCAAAAACGTACGCTTTCCGCTGTTGATTTAGTGCCCGGTGATGTGGTGGCTTTACAATCCGGCGACAAAATCCCCGCGGATATACGCTTATTGCAAAGCCGCGAATTACAAATCGATGAATCCGCCTTGACCGGCGAATCGGTGCCGGTTAGCAAGCAACCCACTAAATTGGATAGTGGTACCTTGCTGGCCGATCGCAAAAATATGGCTTATTCCTCCACCCTAGTGACGTTCGGTAGCGGCTTAGGGGTAGTGATTGAAACCGGCGACCGCACTGAAATTGGCTTGATCAACAGCATGATTGCCAGCGCTACCGATCTGGATACCCCACTGACCAAAAAAATGACTCAGTTCAGTCACTTGTTACTGTGGCTAATCGTTGATTTTGCGGTGCTGACTTTTGCGGTAGGGGTTTGGCGTGGCGAGTCCATGCTGAACATGTTTATGGCTTCGGTAGCTTTGGCGGTTGGCGCCATTCCGGAAGGCTTACCGGCCGCACTGACCATTACGCTGGCTATAGGCGTATCGCGCATGGCCAAACGTAATGCCATTATCCGAAAACTGCCGGCTGTAGAAACCTTGGGCAGCACAACCGTGATTTGCTCGGATAAGACCGGCACTCTGACCCAGAATCAAATGACCGTTCAGGCCATCTATGCCGGCGGCGAGCATTTCACCGTCACCGGCAGCGGGTATACACCCAAGGGCGACTTTCAATTCAACGACACCGCGATTCAACCGTCATCACGTCCCGCCTTGCTAGAAAGCCTAAAAGCCGGGGTACTTTGCAATGACGCGCGACTGATATCAGAAGCTGAGCAATGGCGCATCGAAGGCGACCCCACAGAAGCCGCGTTATTGGTTGTAGCCCGCAAAGCCGGTCTACATCTTGCCGATGTAAGCAATGATCATCCACGTTTGGACACCATTCCCTTTGAGTCTCAACATCAATTCATGGCCACGCTACATCGCAATGTTACCCAGGACTTGCGACATATTTATCTAAAAGGTTCTTTGGAAAGCGTGCTGGAACGTTGCGATAGTGCCTTCGATGCGCAAATGAGCATAGTTCCGCTGAATGCCGATGTTCTGCACGAGCAATTGCAACGAATGGCCGAGCAAGGCTTACGGGTGTTGGCGTTTGCCCGCTGCGATCATTGCGACAATGACGTGCGGCATGAGGAAGTACGCACCGGTCTGACTTTTCTCGGCCTGCAAGCCATGATAGACCCACCTCGCCCGGAAGCAGCGGCCGCCATAGCTGCCTGCTATCAGGCCGGTATCCAGGTCAAAATGATTACCGGCGATCACCCTGTTACCGCCCTGGCAATTGCCCGACAACTGGGCATGAAAAACGTGAATCGTGTCATCAGTGGCTCTGAATTACAAGCAATGGATACCAATCGATATGAACAATTGGTCGATAATAGCGACATATACGCCCGCATTGCGCCGGAGCAAAAACTTCAATTAGTCAGGGCGCTACAAGCCAATGGTCAAGTGGTAGCCATGACGGGCGACGGCGTCAACGATGCTCCGGCGTTACGGCAGGCAGACATTGGCGTGGCCATGGGTTTGGGTGGCACCGAAGTGGCCAAAGAAGCGGCCGCCATGGTACTCACCGACGATCAATTTGCCACAATCGAAGCCGCCGTGGAAGAAGGCCGCGGTGTATTCGATAATCTGGTGAAATTCATTGCCTGGACTCTGCCGACCAATCTGGGCGAAGGATTGCTGATTATGGCTGCCGTTTTTGCCAACGTAGCCCTACCCATCACGCCGGTTCAAATTCTTTGGATCAACATGACGACAGCCGTTTTATTGGGCTTGATGTTAGCGTTTGAACCCAAGGAACCGGGTTTGATGGATCGTAAACCTCGCAATCCGGACCAACCCATTCTGACCAAACATCTGGTGTTTCGAGTTTGTTTGGTTGGCTTGTTATTACTGACAGGTGCTTTTGGTTTGTTCGAATGGGAATTGTCGCAAGGAGAATCGTTAGCGAAAGCGCGTACGGTAGCGGTCAATGTGTTTGTCTGCTGCGAGATATTTTATTTATTCAATTGCCGTTCGCTGAACTATTCGATGTTTAAAGTCGGTATTTTCTCCAATTTATGGGTAATCTTTGGCGTTGTCAGCATGGTCTTGCTGCAAGCTATGTTTACTTACTGGCCTCCCATGCAGGCTTTGTTTGGCAGCGAGGCAATTGGCCTGCATGACTGGTTACTGATACTGGCGGCCGGCCTGATCGTTTACTTTACGGTAGGATTTGAAAAACTATTGATGCGTTGGCTGAGATGAATACGCTGTCTCACTAACTCGATCAAATGTCGATAAAATCAATGCCAGACCGGCTAATGCGGTTTTTATATCGGGTGACTGCGTTTCGAGCTGTGCCCTGACTATTGCACCATCGACCGCAACTGCCGCCGCGTTCGCCAATGAAAACCGGAATTCGCCGACAGGTAACAGCTCGGCGATGATACCGACCATATCCTGTTTGTGACGGCGACACACTTCCAGGGCCTCTGGAAAACTATCGGCAAATTCCGCGGCTGTATTAATGAATGCACATCCCCTGAACAGTGGCTTGTCAAACCACTCCTCCAAGACCGGCACCAGGCACATTAAACCTTGCCCTTCGCAGCCCGACTGACGCTGTAAGGCATCTCTGAACCAACTGATCCAGCGCTGGTGCCGGTAGTCTAAAAACGCCAGAATCAACGCATTCTTGCTGGGAAAATTCCGATAAAACGTTACTTTACTAACACCGGCTTCGGCAATCACTTTGTCTATCCCGGTCGCGCGTATGCCATTGCTGTAAAACAAATCGTGCGCTGTCAATAAAATACGCTCGCGCGGCGGCTTATCTGAAGTTTCTATTATCGGCGTCATGCGATCGATTGTAGACAGAACTGTCTACAATTGCTACCATCGCCCATGTAGACAGACTTGTCTACATATATTCCCGATCAACCCGGAGAAGAGCATGGAAACCAAGCCCCCCTTACCCCCTTTTACAGAAGAAACAGCTGCTCAAAAAGTGCGCATGGCGGAAGACGCCTGGAACAGCCGAGATCCCGATCGAGTGGTTCAGGTATATGCCGAGAATACGATCTGGCGCAACCGGGCGGAATTCCCGGTCGGGCGCAAACAGGTTCATGAGTTTTTGCAACGCAAATGGGCGAAAGAATTAGAATATCGTTTAATCAAGGAATTATGGGCCGCAACCGGCAATCGCATCGCAGTACGTTTTGCCTATGAGTGGCATGATCATGCCGGCAACTGGTTCCGCAGTTACGGCAACGAGAATTGGGAGTTTAACGAATTCGGATTGATGCAACGGCGATTTGCCAGCATCAACGACTTACCGATAAAACCAGAGCAACGCTTGTTTCATTGGCCATCGGGCCGCCGTCCGGACGAGCACCCCGGATTGAATGAGCTCGGACTCTAAAATAAACTGGGAACCGATCAGCCAGAGGATTCCCTTGGCTGATCAGAACCCGCCCTCGCTTAGTGACTTACGTCGACTTTAGCGCCTTTATTCTGGCCGATTTCCGCCAGAGTTTGGGCAAACCAGTCGGTATCGATATTAAAGGGTTTGCCGCCTTTGATACGTGGAAACTCGATAGCGCGCAACACATTGCCTTTGTCTTCGTCATGTCCCATCACACCGGACTCGCGACGTAAGGCACATTCCACAGCCAAGTCGGCGCAGGATTTGATCAAACGCATGTCGTCAACGTTAGCCGCTGCCGCACGAGCAAAATAACCGGATTTTTGTACCAGGGTTTTTTCCGCGCCTATCATTTGTGCGAACTGTTCGCCAAACCATTTGCCGGGATTAACTGCGTCCAGTTTGATATGGCCGAATGCATCGCGTGGCACTTCCTGGCCTTTGGCCTGCATTTCGGCCACGATGGCTTCGACGCCGGCACCTTCGGAAACAAAAATATTGACGCAATCGACTTTATCCATTACTTCGCGTAGACGCTTGGCTTCTGCTTCCAGATCGACAGCCATTTCCGGAATGAATACGGCATGTACTTCGTAGGATGCACGCGACAAACCCAGCTCGGGCAGCCATTCGGCGCGGCCCAATAATTTACGATATTCCTGGGCGGTCGCGGCAGTCAGCCAACCGCAGTTACGGCCCATCACTTCGTGTACGATCAACATACGCGGGTTGGAATTATTTTCAGCAACCACATTCCAGAAGTAACGCGCGCCCTGTTCCGCCGCTGTCCAAGCACCCAAGGATTGTTTAATAGGAATCACGTCGTTATCAACGGTTTTCGGTAAGCCAATCACTGTCAATCCGTAATCGTTTCTAGCTAGAAACGCTGCCAAATCGGCTGCGGCAGTATTGGTATCGTCACCGCCGATAGTATGCAGGATATCAACGCCGTCTTTAATCAGTTGATCGGCGGCCACTTTTTGTGGATCGTCACCTTCTTTTACCAAACCGCGTTTGACACAGTCTTTGACGTTGGTTAACTTGACGCGGCTATTACCAATTACTGAACCACCAAAACCTTGCAACAAACCGGCATTTTTACGCACTTCGGCAGTTACCGGATAATAATCCCCCAATAACAGTCCTTTATAGCCACCGCGATAGCAAATGATCTCGATACTGGGGTCGATCTCGGTGTAGCGTTCAATCAAACTGCCGACTGCGGAGTTCAAACAAGGCGCTAAACCGCCTGCGGTAAGAATTGCAACTTTTTTAGGTTTATTCATGAGCATTTAAATTATTTTAAAGTTAACAAAGAACCCGTGATGGCATCCAAACAGCGGAGTCAACCATACCACGACATGATAGTTGGCCAAAGGCTAACAAAAATTGTTAACCGGAAATTCTAACACAGGCTTTTATTTTTTTAGGTCTGATATTTCCGAGACTTTACCGAATCAAACTGCTATTGGGCCACAAACAGCAACGAGCCGATATCAAAACCAACCGGTCCGGGGATGAGAGCCGTGTAAGTGCCGGGTTTAGCACCATAGGTAGTGATTTGGATGCATATCGATTTACCCCGGTAAGTGATTGACAAAGAAACATAATCACTAGCCGCATCATGTCCACTAGTTTGCAGTAAGTCCTGGAAAGACAATACCGCACTATTCGATGCGCCGTTATTTAATGCTTGCCTTGGTTCGTTGTCCATCCACACATGTACCATCTGAAGGATTTTTAAGGTTAATTGCTTTAATCGATTTTTCTAGTGTACTAAGGAACAAGAAAGCCGGTTATTCTTCTAAATCACTTAGCCAATCGTCAATCACTTGGCAAAAGGCATTGGGCGCTTCAACATACAGCCAGTGGCCGGTATCAGCAATCTCGACGAATTCAGCACGGGGAAATAATTTTAAAACCATTTCTGGCTGAATATAAGCCGACCGTTCACCGGCAATAAATAAAGCCTTATTTGTAACCGACTGCCCTTCAGGTTCAGGAAACCCCACGATGTGATGCGCGGTCTTAGCAATAAAATCGAGGTTTATCCGCCAAAAATAACTACCGTCTTTAAGCAACAAATTTTGTAACAAAAATTGCCGAAACCCTGTATCCGGGATGGCCTCCGCTAAAAATTTCTCAGCGTCCTTACGGTTGTTGATTTGATCCAAAGGTAAACTTTTTAGCGCATGAATCATTGCATCAAAACTATGGTCATAATTAACCGGGGCAATATCGACTACTATCAATTTATGGATCCGCTCCGGATAATGCATGGCAAACCACATGGCGATTTTTCCACCCATGCTATGACCAAGTAAATGCGCTTTTGTGAGTCCCTGTTTATCCATGAAACAGGCAACGTCATGTGCCATTAGAGGATAATCCATTTGCTCCGCATGCGGGGAGGCACCGTGGTTACGCATATCCAACACATATACATAATGGTTTTCCCCCAGACGCTTAGCAATGCTACGCCAGTTTCGCGACGACGCTAGAAAACCATGCAATATGATCAAGGGACGATTGTTTTCGTTGCCAAAGACTTCAAAGGCTAAATCGAGTGCTTTCATAGTGATCTCTACGCAAAACTGAAAAGAGCACCCAACAAACCGCCGAATACGCCTCCCCAAACCACTAGCCATCCCAGGTGGGTTTTAATAATATCTTGCACGATCCGCTTTACCATCTGCGGTGTTAATTCGCCAAGTCGTTTATCGATCACGTCCTCAATCTTACCCGTCAAATTTTCGCCTATCTTATGCGCGTTCAAACCTTGTTGAAGTGCATGTTTAAATCGATCTGATTCCACCATATCTTGTAATGTATGCTGCATCTTTTCGACAAAGGGTTGCTTTAAGGGTAATAACGCTTCCTCTCCACCCATCATCATCAACATGCCACCAAAGGATGAGCCCATTATCGAAGACACCAAACCTTCATAGACTTTCTCATAATCCACCGCATCTAACAGTGGGCTAATATTTAAAACCTTACCGCCTTCCTGCTCCTGTTTTTCAATAAAATGCTCAATATTTTCGACTGTGAAAAACTGCTCCATCATTAAGGCCTTAATCGAAACCTTAAATTCTTCAAACCTTGCAGGAACAATTCCCGAACCATACAAAAAAGGTACTTTTTCAAACAACATATGTACCGCAATCCAATTGGTAATTGCACCTGAGAATGCAAAATAACCGATGGCCTTTGTAATCTCTGGATGAAACGGGCATATATAGCCGGTGACAATAATTAGCAATGCTATGAAGTTAGTAACCGTACTTTTGTTAACGAGTTTTTTCATAATCAATCCGCATAAAACAGCGCTGAAGGTTATACCGCATAAAATGAAATACAAAAAAAAAGCCCATCTAATGAGATGGGCTTTGATATTAAGAGCTTGGCGATGACCTACTTTCACATGGCAACCTGCCACACTATCATCGGCGCAAAGCGGTTTCACTTCCGAGTTCGGGATGGGATC
>NZ_JALOBS010000009.1 GCF_023228165.1 Methylomonas sp.
GGCGTGATCGATTATTTGGCCTTTTACAATGGCCGCCGATCACACTCAACATTGGGTTATCAATCCCCAATCGAATTCGAGCGGGAATTTTATAGAAACGCTGTCTGAACAGGTGTCCGGTTTTTGTTGACCATTACAGTTTGGACGGTTTTGTATCGATTGACCCATAACCGTTTAAATACCGCTTTATTGTGATAAACCCTACAAATATCCGTGATTTAATACATCTGTCTAACCCGTGCCCCACTGGGGCCATACCTTGATTTTTGCCGTCCGGCAACCTCAACAACGGCTGTATGCAAAACTGGATTGAATATTGCTTAAGCCTACTAAATAGTGGTTATTTATTAGGAGTTCACCCATGTCCGAATCCGTATTTTCCGAAATCCTCAGCGGTCTTTATGACAATCAAGTCGTGCCTTATCTGGGGCCGGGGGTGTTGTTCGACGCCGTCAGCAAAGTCAGCGGCGCGCCCATGCCAGCCGACAGCGATAGCCTGATTTTGGCCATGAACGGCGGCAAACCGATGGCGCCTAAATTGATGTATGAATTCCCACGGGCGGCCATGAATCAGGAGCTGAAACGCGGCCGTAATTTCCTCGGCCAGTTTCTGGATAAAACCTATCGAGACACCAAATATAGCCGTGCCGCGATTCACGACTGGGTGGCGGAATGGAAACCCAATTTTGTGATCGATATTAACCGCGACACGCAATTACAAGACAGTTATGCCGACGAAGAACACACGTTAATCGTCGGTTTGGCTCGCGTAGTGGGCAATGACTATCGCTTCAAAATCTATCAATACGACGGCCAGGCTTATTTCGAAGTCGCACAAAATCAGGTCGACAAAAAGCTGCCTATCCTATTTAAACCGATGGGCACACCTAGACCCGAGTCCAACTACGTTGCCTCTGACGCCGACTACGTCGATTACATCACCGAATTAATGGGTGGCTTTGCCATTCCGGATTTCTTAAAGGAATATCGTAAAGGTAAAAAATATCTATTGATCGGTTTACCTTTAAACCGCGACTCGGAACGTATGGTAATGAGCGACATAACCTATGACGCCGACCAACACAGAGGCTGGTTTTTACGTAAAAATCCAACCGACAAGGAAAAACGCTTTGCTGGAAAATTGGGGTTTGAATTAATCGAAGCCGATTGCAAGGATTTGCTGGAACAAGTGCAAACCCGCCAGGCAGCCTAACGCGGGTTTTGTTGATGACATCCCCTTCCGCCTCACAGTCCCGCAACCCCACGCCCAGCGTGGGGCTATATGGATGGGCGGCCGATGATTTAACCGATCGTGGCGTATTTGACCGGCAAATGCTTGGCTTGCCAGAGATTGGCTTTGATATAGGCCTCCAGATCGATGCCGGCCAAGTCCGTGCGACAGGCGGAACCGTCTTCCAATGCTTTCGCCAACACGCGAGTTGCCACATACAGACTGACTTTTCTCAAGTCGGAAATCGGCGGAAAGATCTGCCCGGCCGACAGACAATGTTCCTCGGTGTAATCGGCCAAGGCGTAAGCGGCCTCTTGCACCATGGCCTCGCTAATACGACTGCACTCGGCCAGTACCGCCGCAAAACCCAATCCTGGAAAAATAAAGGCATTGTTGCCTTGAGCAATCTGATAACGCTGTCCTTGGTATTCAACATCCGCGAAGGGGCTGCCGGTCGCTATGATGGCTTGTCCATTCGTCCACTCTAGTATGTCTTTAGGCGTGGCTTCGCAATTATCGTTGGGATTGGATAACGGAAAAACGATAGGCCGTTGATGGTTTGCGGACATGGTTTTGATAATGGTTTCAGAAAACAATCCGGCCACGCCGGAAAGACCGATTAAAACCCCCGCTTTGGCATTCGCCACCACCTCCAGCAAACACGGAATATGATCAGACTGTATCGGCCATTCTTGAAAAATTTGTTTATCGTGAGCCAAGGGTAATTTGTAGTCTTCGATAGTCGACTCGGCAAGCACCAAACCATGTGCGTCTACCACAAAAATTTGCCTAAGGGCTTGTTCCGGCGACAAACCGGCCCGAATCAGGCCTTGCATAATAGCACTGGCGACACCGATACCGCCCGCACCGGCCCCGACCACGACGATGGTCTGCTGAAGCAAGGTTTCGCCCTTTTGCCGACAGGCTAAAATCAAACCCGCCAACGCCATCGCACCGGTACCTTGAATATCGTCATTGATACACGGAATTTGGTGTCTATAGCGTTCCAGCACATCGAAAGCCACGTGCTTGGCAAAGTCTTCCCATTGAATAATGGCTTTAGGCCATCTTTTTCGGACCGCGGCCACAAATTTATCCACCACCGCCCAATATGCCTCACCCTGCAGGCGTTTGGTTCGAACACCCAAATAGGTCGGATTATTCACTAACTCTTCTCTATCGGTCCCCACATCCAGATTGACCGGTAAAGTTTGAAACGGACATAAGCCGCCGCCGGCCGTATACAAAGACAGCTTGCCGATACAAATCGCCAAACCGCCCATGCCTTGGTCGCCGATACCGAGTATTGCCGAGGCATCGGTCACCACGATCATGCGAATATCCTGCATCGGGTAGTGTTCCAGCACGCTATCGACACGGTCGATATTATCAACCGATAACGTCAACCCGCGCGGCGTGTTGAACAAGGAACTGAATTGTTTAACCACCAAACCAATCGTAGGCGTATAGACAATAGGCACCATTTCTTCCAGATGCCGTTCCAACAACGCGAAAAACAGCACATCCGTGCGGTCATGGACTGCCCGCAGAAATTGATACTTGGCAATATCATTCGGCTGAATTTGATAATTTAGGTACAAGGCATCCACTTGCTGTTCAAGCGTTCTAACCTGGGGCGGCAACAGCCCATCCAGCCCCAGTTCGACGCGCTCCGCAATGGAAAACGCCGTTCCCTTATTAATGGCAGGCAGGCGCAGCAACAAACTGCCGCGCAACATCACCTGCAGATAAGCATTGCCGTCCGCATCGATCCGATAATCAAAGTAATCGCTTAATTTTGGCATTCAGTGCTTCCCGAGGTAAGAGTTAACCGCATAATAATTCAGTAGCCCAAGGCCCGGCGGCTATTTTTCATACCGATTCAGAATCAGCATCCGCCGCCTGGATCAGATCTGTTTAACACTAATATTCAGGGTCTGAATCCGATAGGCGATCTGGCGCGGCGTCATATCCAGCATGCGGGCGGCCTTGGCTTGCACCCAACCGCATTGCTCCAGAGCGGCTATCACGCGTTCGCGTTCGTCCAGGTCTTCGTCATGTAGATCCATCATCCGGATCGGTGCGGCCGGTTGCGGTCGGCTAAGGCTGATTTCGTCTTCCAGGCCGGTGCTGATGATGACATCCCGATCGATGATACCATCGTGGCTCATGATGGCCGCGCGCTCCAGGCGGTTTTCCAGCTCCCGCACGTTGCCGGACCAGTTATGTTTCATCAAAATGCGCAGTGCGCTTTCCTTGAGTTCCAACAGCCTGCCGCCTTGTTGTTTGGAAATACGGTTTAATAAAAAGCTCGCCAATTCGGGAACATCCTCAATGCGGTCGCGCAAGGGCGGCATGTTGATCGGCATGACATTCAGACGATAATACAAATCCTCCCGAAACATGCCGTCCGCCACATCTTTTTCCAAATTACGATTGGTGGCGGCGATGATACGCACATTGACTTTCAAAGTCCTGACCCCACCTACCCGTTCGAACTCGCCCTCCTGCAGCACACGCAGTAATTTGGCTTGAAACGACGCGGAAATTTCCCCCACTTCATCCAAAAACAAGGTGCCGTTGTCGGCCAGTTCAAAGCGGCCCTTGCGTTGGCCGATGGCGCCACTGAAGGCGCCTTTTTCGTGGCCGAACAATTCCGACTCCAACAAAGTGTCCGGCAATGCCGCGCAATTGAGTTTCAAAAACGGGCCGCTGGCACAATTCGAATTAAAGTGTATGGCGTTGGCCACCACTTCCTTACCGGTACCGGATTCGCCGCGAATCAATACCGTAGTATGCCATTTTGCCACCTGACGGATAATGTCGAACACTTTCAGCATCGGCTCGGAATGGCCGATGATGTTTTCGAAACGGTAATTTTTCACCAGCGCTTGTTTCAGAAAATCCCGCTCGTTAACCAGTTCGGTTTGTTTGCGCTCCATGGCCCGCACCGAATTGACGCTGTGCGCAATCAGATTGGCCACCATTTCCAGAAAACGAGCCCGTTCGCCTAGAAAGCTCGAATCGCACGGTTGTGCTGCCAATATGCCCACCACTTCGCCTTGCTCAACCGCCAACGGCGAACCGATAAAAGGTAGATCCGGGTTGTACACACCCAGGCGGCTCAAAAAGCGCGGCTCATCGGCAATGCGTTCCACAACGATGGTGCAGCCCTCGTCCAGAATCGCGCCCACCAAGCCTTCGCCAGGCTGGTAACGGATACTGCGATCGATATCGTCGCCATAAATTTCGCAAATGCTCATGCTGTCGTTATCGACATCGCGTAGCGTGATCATCCCAAAGTGCAGGCCGGAGCGCTTATGCAAAATTTCCAAAATGCCTTTAAGTTTATTACGCATATCGTGCGTGCTGTTGAGCAGCTGACTCACCAGAAACAGCGTATCCAGTTCAGACTCAACCAGTGTGGCGCGATCATTCATGAATACTTACCCCCAACGAATGCTGTTGGCTGGGAAAGCTGATATTAAACCGGCAACCATTTTTATATTCCGGATCGATTTCAATAATACCGCCATGCTGGCTGACAATTTCCCGTGCCATTACTAAACCCATTCCGGCTTGAGCGCCGCCCAGACTTTGATGCGTGGTAAAAAACGGTTCGAATACTTTTTGGCGTTGATTGGCGGGTATCCCCGGACCGCTGTCGGATATGGCCACCCGCACCCAATCATGATCGGTGCTAGTGCTGATATTGATCAGCCGTTCATTAACCCCGGCCCGATTCATGGCGTTGACGGCATTATCGATGAGCTGTTTAAATAACATGCGTAATTTGTTGGCCGAGCCGAGTACGGATGGTAAAACCGGGTTGGGCAACCAATCCACCACCACGCCGTTGGCCAGGAATTTTTGACTATGCAACAGCATGGTTTCATGCAGTAGTTGGTTGATATTCACCGACGTCACGGCAGTTTCGGGAATTTCCGGCACACAACGCCGCAAGGTTTCCAGCGTTTCCTCGCCCCTGGCTTGTACCTGGCTTAACAAGTCTTTTAGCGATTGATTTTGGCTGTCGTTCCGCTGACTCATGATTTGAATAGCCGCGCTAATCTGGTTCAGGGGCTGGCGAATTTGGTGCATGGCGCCCAGCAGCGTTTCGCGGATGCTGCGTATATGCTCTTCTTCGGACATCAATTGCCGCAGGGTATGCAATTGCAGTTTCTCTTGCTGACTGCGTTGCAGGCTGATGTCGTTAATGGTCAGCAGCAGGTAATTGCTGGACTGCCGGGAGAAAAAGTTGTCGGCATCGGTACCGTTTTCGCAAAACCAGTTGCCGGAACAGGAAAACCAGCGCGTACCCCGACGGCCTATACCCTCGACCCGGATCTCCCGATTCACAAAGCCTTGCGGCTGAGCGGCCAGCGTCGACCACAAATCCCCCATGTCTTGTTGCAAGGCATCCAAAAAAAACAGAGCCGGCTCGGCGTAACCCAGCTCGCTGATCAACATTTTGTACATCTGATTATCCAGCACGATACTGTTGGCACTATCCAGCACTACCATGGCAACCGGCGAGGCGTTCAAAACCGACTCTATCAATTGCTTTTGGTTGTTGACTTGCTGCTCGGCATAATGCGCCTGAGTGACATCGCGGTGCATACCAATGTAATGGCTGATGGCGCCCTGTTCGTCCAGCATGGGAGCAATAGTCAGGTCCGCCAGATAGCGCTGCCCCTGCTTGCGCCGGTTAACCAGCTGACCGTGCCAGACTTGCTTACGGGAAATAGTGTGCCAAAGGTCGTAGTAAACCTGCCTGGGAGTACATTTATCGGAAAGTTTTGATTCGTTTTGCCCCAGAATTTCGGCTGCCAAATAGCCGGTAACCTGAGTAAACGCATTGTTTATATAAAGTATGTTGGCTTTCTTATCGGTAATGGAAATCGCGATAGGCGCTTGTTCAACCGAAGCCACAAATAGTGACAAAGGTACAGTTTTCGAGTTATCACTCCTTTCGGGATTGAGTGAGTCGATGCCTGGTGCGATCAAGTCAGCCACTTCGGCTGCGATCTGGTCAGGTAGAAAATCCGGTGTTATTTTGCTCATTACTGACTCTGGTTGATTGAATCGACTATACATTTATTAGCAAATTAAACGCCAATATTTTTAAATTGGGGCTTTGTAACAAATCCGCATCGCTATAACCCTTGTTAGTATCAGGATTTTGTAGGCTTTACGACAATTTTTAATCCACCTCTCCGGCATGTGTGTTGTTTGGTACAGCTCATCCGCACCGCAAAAGACCGCAAATGCACTAAATCTGCCCGCTTAACCCCACTGGAATTGTTGGCATAGATGATGCTCAATCGTTTACAAACAACTGGGTGTTAAGGCGATGGGCGAATACTTACTGCTGATTCTAGGTACAGCATTAGTCAACAATGTAGTGTTGGTAAAGTTTTTGGGTTTATGCCCCTTTATGGGGGTCTCCAACAAACTCGATTCCGCCCTGGGCATGGGGCTGGCCACCACCTTCGTGCTGACCTTGGCTTCGGCCGCCAGCTGGGTATTGGAACACCGCTTATTAATGCCCTTCGATATCGGCTTTTTGCGGGTGCTGGGCTTCATCCTGGTTATTGCCGCGGTGGTGCAATTCACCGAAATGGTGATTCACAAAACCAGCCCGGTTCTGTATCAGGTCTTGGGCATTTTTCTGCCTTTGATTACCACCAATTGTGCGGTTCTGGGTGTAGCGCTGCTTAACATCCAAGAACATTATAACTTCGTGCAAAGCCTGATGTTCGGCTTTGGCGCGGCAATGGGTTTTACCCTGGTGATGGTGCTGTTTGCCGGTCTCCGTGAACGCCTGGCGTTGATGGCTGTACCGGCTCTTTTTTCGGGCACGCCGATAGCATTCATCACCGCCGGCATTCTGTCCCTGGCATTCATGGGCTTTGCCGGCCTTTATACCAAATGAAAACAGCACGTTTGCATCGAACCCTTTTCGGCGGACACGCGGCTAGCCGCCCGACTGTCGGAACCGCCGAATTAAACAACCGCCGCAGCTACGGCACTTTTAAAGCCGCAGGCATATTCTGAACCACCGAGACGGATTATGTACATTCTATCAGCCATCATTATCCTCACCGCACTGGGCTTGTTCCTGGGCTTGAGTTTAGGTATCGCCGCCAAATATCTGCGGGTGGAATCCGACCCCTTGCTCGAAAAGGTGGAAGCCCTGATGCCGGGTTCGCAATGCGGCCAATGCGGCTTCCCCGGTTGCCGGCCCGCCGCCGAAGCGGTGGTCTCGGGTTCGGCGCCTGTTACGCTTTGCCCTCCAGGCGGCACTTCGCTGGTGGAACAGTTGGCAAAATTGCTGGGCGTGGATGTCGATTTAAGCCAAACCAAAGACGCCGAACCCATGGTGGCCCGCGTCAGCGAAGATACCTGCACCGGCTGTACCCGCTGCTTTAAAGTCTGCCCCACCGATGCCATCGTCGGCGCTCCCAAACAGATTCATGCCGTAGTGGCCGATGCCTGTATAGGCTGTGAAAAGTGTATCAACGTCTGCCCAACAGAATGTCTGCAAATGCATCCGGTCGAAGTGACTCTGCGCGATTGGCGCTGGCCTAAACCCATGGCCGCGGCTTAAACGGAGAACCTGCATGCTGGCTTTATTCGAAAATCCCAGGCTGCGCGGCGGCATTCATGCCGAAGAGCACAAAACCGAAACCTCGGGCGTACCGATTGCTTTGGACATGCCGTTGCCGAAAAAGCTGTATATCCCGGTACAACAACACGTCGGCAAACCGGCCGAGCCCTTGGTCAAAGTCGGCGAAAAAGTACTGAAAGGCCAGTTGCTGGCGTATAGCCAAGGCACCATTTCCGCGCCGGTACATGCCCCCAGTTCGGGCCTGATAGCCGATGTATTGGATTTCCCGGCACCGCACCCTTCCGCATTGCCGATCCGCACCATCGTCATCGAAACCGATGGTCTGGATCAATGGACTCCCATCCAAAAGCCTGATGATCCGCTGGCGCTGGCGGCGGAAGAAATCTGTGCATTGGTCGGTGCGGCAGGTGTAGTCGGCCTGGGTGGAGCGGTATTTCCGTCGGCGGTAAAACTGGATTTGGGCCGCAAGAATAAAATTCATACCTTGCTGATTAACGCCGGCGAATGCGAACCCTATCTGACCTGCGACGATAGATTGATGCAGGAACGGGCCAGCGAAATTGTCACCGGCATCCGTTTGATGCTGCGTGGAATGGGGGCTCCCGAAGCCACCGTCGGTATCGAAGACAATAAACCGGAAGCCTATCTCGCCATGCGCGAGGCTTGCGCCGAATTTACCAACATTAATGTGGTGCAAGTGCCCACCCGTTACCCCATGGGTTGGGACAGACAAATGCTGCGCTACCTGACCGGTCGGGAAATTCCAGCCGATGGCCGCGCCACCGATATAGGCGTGGTAATACACAATGTGGCAACCGCTCATGCCGTCTATCGGGCGGTCTGTCTGAACCAGCCGCTGATTACCCGGGTAGTCACCGTCTCCGGCAGTGCGGTGGCCAAACCACAAAACGTAGAAGTATTGATCGGCACTTTAATCTCCGAAGTATTGGATTTCTGCTTGGTCGACAAAAGCCGGGTGGCCCGCTTGATCATGGGCGGGCCGATGATGGGCGACGCGCTGCCTATCAGCGAAGTGCCGGTGGTCAAGGCCTGCAACGGCATTTTGGCACTATCCGAACAGGATATCGAAATTCCGGAAGTCAAACCCTGCATCCGCTGCTCGACTTGCATAACGGCTTGCCCGGTCGGTTTGTTGCCGCTGGAAATGGCCAGCCGCATCCGCGCCAACCAGCTGGATGCCGCCGTCGATTTAGGTTTAAAAGATTGCATCAATTGCGGTAGCTGTTCCTACGTGTGTCCGTCTAATATTCCGTTAGTGCACTACTTCAAGTTCGCCTCGGGTGAGTTGTATAAGCGCCAGCAGATGGACCACAAATCCGAACAAACCAAACGTCTGATGGACGACCGCACCCAACGCATGGAGCGCATCCGCCTGGAACAGGAAGCCGAAGCCCGCCGGGTGATGGAAGCGCGCGCGGCCAGGGCCCGCGAACAGGAATTGGCCAAACAACAAGCCCAACAGGCCCAGCAAAGTATTAGCGAAGCCGGCAACAAAGCCACCGCGGAGGAAGTCCAATGAGTATCAAACCTGTCAGCGGCCCTCATGTCGTCGCCGTCCGCAGTGTAGACAGCATTATGCGTAAAGTGATTTACGCGCTGCTACCGGCCACGGCCTGGGGAATCTTCATCTTCGGCTGGCCGGCCTTGTATTTGTGTGCCGTGACGATATTTTCCGCGGTATTGTTCGAAGCGGTTTGCCTGAAGTTAAAGGGAGTTGCCGCCGCACCTTATTTACGCGACGGTTCCGCCATCCTCACCGGTCTGCTGGTGGTCATGACCCTGCCGCCTTGGGCGCCTTGGTGGATAGGCGTCGTGGGCGCGGCGATCGCCATCATCCTAGGCAAACAGGTATACGGCGGCCTGGGCCAAAATGTTTTTAATCCGGCCATGCTGGCACGGGTAGCCTTGCTGATTTCGTTTCCGATCGAGATGACCACCTGGGTCAATGTTAAACCCATCCTGTTAGGCCCAGGCATCATGGAAAGCCTGTCGATTACCTTTTCCGGCTTGTCCGATCTGGATGGCGTGACGGGCGCCACAACCCTGGGCGCCGTGAAAACCGGTTTTTCCGTGCATCAAACCTTGCCTGGCCTGTTGCACGATTACTCCGCCATTCTGGCTTTCATCGGCTGGGAACGCGGCAGCCTGGGCGAAACTTCCACGCTGTTGATTTTGTTGGGCGGGCTGTGGCTGATTCGGGACGGCATCATCAAATGGCAGATTCCGGCGTCGCTGTTGCTTAGTATCGCCTTGCTGTCCAGTCTGTTTCACCTGATTGACAGCCAGCATTACCTGGGCCCATGGGTACATCTGAATTCCGGCGCGGTCATGCTGGTGGCTTTCTTTATCGCCACCGATTACGTCACCTCCCCCAACACACCGGTAGGACAAGTGATTTTCGGCGCCGGTTGCGGAGCCCTTATTTTCATCATCCGCAGCTGGGGCGGTTATCCGGAAGGCACCGGCTTTGCCATTTTGTTGATGAACGCGGTCACCCCGTTAATCGACCATTACATTCGCCCCCGCATTTACGGGCGCTACCGTAACGGCAAACCCATAGACGTCAGCTAGCCGAGAGAATCATCATGAGTTCCGACCCCGCACACGAACAACCCGCCGCTCAAGCTCCCGAGCTGAAAAACGCGTCGGCTGCCAAGCAAAAATTGCTGGCTTTCCTGGCACCGGACAATCTGGCGCTATGGCGGCCTAGATTGAGCTATCAGGCCGGCGTGCTGGCTGTATTTGCTTTGCTGGCCAGCGTTTTATTGGGTTTTGCCGATCTGGCCACCCGCGATGTGATTCAACAGCGCCTGGATGAAGATTTAAAAGCCAGCCTGGAAGCCGTGGTACCGGCCGATTTATACGACAACAACCTGCTGGAAGACACCATGACCCTGGCCTCGGCCGAGCACAATATCGGCGCGGCGGAGACCATGGTTTATCTGGCCAAAAAAGCCGGCAACGTGTCGGCGGTATGTTTCAAGTTTATCGCCCCGGACGGCTACGCCGGCCCGATCAGCTTGGTGATGGGCGTGAACACAAAGGGCGAAATTCTGGGCGTGCGGGTAATCGCCCATGTGGAAACCCCCGGTTTGGGTGACAAGATAGAAATCAGCAAATCCAAATGGGCGCTGGGTTTTAACGGTAAATCGCTGGATAACCTGACTGCGGCGCAATGGGCGGTCAAAAAAGATGGTGGGGTGTTCGATCAATTTGCCGGCGCCACCATTACCCCACGCAAAGTAGTCCAGGCCATCAAACGCGGCCTGGATTTTTATCAAGCCAATCGCCCGGAATTGCTAGGTTTGCCCAACGTATCAGAACCCTAAATTGTTGTAACGTTGCAAAATTTTGCGCCGCTCCCCAAGGAGACTTCGAGATGAAACTATCCAGCTTATTTTCCGAACCCTACCGAAAAATCGCCAAAGACGGCTTGTGGGACAACAACGTGGTGTTGACCCAAAATCTGGCCTTGTGCCCCTTATTGGCGGTAACCGGTACCGCCACTAACGGCCTGGGCATGGGCCTGGCGACCATGGTGGTGATGGTGGCGTCTAATGCCGCGGTGTCTTTTAATCGTCACTTGATCCCGACGGAAATCCGCATTCCGATTTTCGTACTGTTGATAGCCGCCTTGGTGACCTTGGTGGATCTGTTTTTGAACGCCTGGATGCACGAATTACATAAAGTGCTGGGCTTATTCATCCCATTAATCGTCACCAACTGCGTCATTTTAGGCCGCGCCGAAGCGTTTGCCTCCAAGCAACCCTTAATGCCGTCGATGTGGGACGGTTTTATGATGAGCGTCGGCTTTACCCTGGCCATGGTGGTATTGGGCGCGGCGCGGGAAATCAGCGGCGCCGGCACCCTGTTTGCCAATGCCTCCGTGTTGTTGGGCGAAAGCTTCCGGTTTATGGAACTGACCATCATTCCCGAATACAAAGGCTTTCTGTTAATGGCCTTGCCGCCCGGCGGCTTCATCATGTTGGGTTTTATGGTGGCCGCCAAACGCCTGTTCGATAAAAAAGCCGCCCAAAAACAAACACCCGGCGCGGTGATTGAAAGCCTGCAATTAGCCGAACAAGACAGTTAAGGGAGACTAGCCATGAATGTAGGGGTGTGTTATGCGGAAGCCGACCGGCAATTGTGGTTACGTCTGGAAGTACCCGAAGGCAGCAGCGTACAGCAGGCGATCGAGTTATCCGGGGTGCTAAAACAATATCCGTATATCGATTTGACTACCCAGAAAGTCGGTATTTTCGGCAAGCTGGCCAAGCTTGATGCCCCAATCAAGGAAGGCGACCGGGTGGAAATTTACCGCAAAATCACCGCCGATCCGCAACAAGTCCAACGACGCCGCGTAGACGTCGATGCGGATTAACCGAATTTTTTAAACAGGAGACACTCCATGCTACTTGAAAACTTGGACAAAGAAGGGTTGACCTTCATTACCAATGTATTGGGCGAAACCAGCGAAAAAGGCCTTTGGGCTTACCGGGGCGACTTGGTATTGATTCCAGGTTCATTTCGCGAAGGTTCCACAACCGACCGTAAACCGCCCGAATTACTCTTGCACCAGACCGCTATTCTGGCCGACAGCAATAAATTTATTTTCGTGAACGGCCTGTTCGATGAGTTGCAACACATCGGCATCTTTATCGAAAAATACAAAGAATTCCTCGCCCCGGATACCTTAACCCTGTTTTACGTGGAAAACATCTCAACCGCCATGCAAATCGAGTTGGAAGGCATCGCCTTCAGACTTTTACCCTACAAGGAAGGCATGGTTTGGAACGAGACCATGGAAACGCTATATATCGAAAAAGCCGATTTGAAAGGTCAATCCGCCGAAGACAAAGTCGTCACTGTCTTTGAAGCCGCTAAAGACTTTAAGCCCAAAGGCGAAACGCTCAGCTTCGAAGATGCCTTGAGCAAAACCTTTGTGGTCAAAAAAGCCGCCGCCGTGGGTCCGATCTAAATCAGTATCAGGTAAAGCATTATGAAGCCGTTCAAAACAGTCACCGCCGATGCGGCGGAAAAACTCATCGCCGACGCCGACCCTTTAATCCTGGATTGCCGGGAGTTAAAGGACTACCGCGCCGGTCACATCGACAACGCCATGCATGTGCATGAACAGTTACGCGACAGCTTGATCAAAAAAGGCGATAAGGCCCGGGATATGCTGATTTACTGCTATTTCGGCCACGCCAGCGAGCATCTGGCGGAGATGTTTTGCGATTTCGGCTTCAAACAAGTCTACAGTCTGGCGGGCGGTTATGCCGGCTGGAAGGAACATCACAAACCTACAGGTGATTTATGAATCAATTATCGCGAGAACTGGCCTTACGTATCGCGCTGGCAACGCGCGTCCTGCCCGGCGTAGACGTCCCACAACTGATCGGCATTTTGCACGAAAAAGTCGGCTCGCCGCTGGACGATGATAAGCTCAAGTCCATTACCGTCACCAATCTGAAAACCGGCATCGGCAGTTTGGACGGCGAAGAAGACGGCGAAGACATCGGCATCGGTTTGGAAAACATCAAACTGGCGGTGCGTTATTTATGGGGCGAGGAAGAGGAAGACGAAGGTCTACCGGAAATTCAAACTTACAAGGAAGGCGACATTCCGGAATCGATCCGGGTGGCCGTGGCCTCCAATAGCGGCGCGCTGTTAAACGGCCATTTCGGTTCCTGTATCCGCTTTTTAGTTTACCAATTGTCCCGCGCGGAATGCCGGTTGATCGACATCCGTTCGACAATAGAAGCCGACAATGCCGACGACCGCAACCTGTTCCGCGCCACCATGATTGAGGATTGCCATGTGCTGTTTGTGCAGTCCATCGGCGGCCCGGCGGCAGCCAAGGTCATCCGCGCCGACATCTATCCGATCAAGGTGCCGGACGTGATCGATGCGGTGGATAAGCTGACCGAATTCCAAAGCGTCTTCGACGCCGCCCCGCCCTGGATGGCCAAAGCACTGGGCCGTGGCGCCGAGGAAAGAAAACGTTTTGTGGCGCATGAATAATTCCTAACGTCCTCAAACAGGGTTTGTGTGTTAGCAAACCCAGCTTGAAAGTATCTTAAGCCGGATTGGATTTCCATCCAATCCGGTCATTTCCTATAACACCCTACTGGTCTTATCGTTCCCCGCCCGCCTTCACTGAGACTGAAAAAAATTGACAGCCGTCCATTACCGGTTATAGTCGGTGGCCTTTGAACGAGCGGGTATGGAGACATTGTGGCATTGGATTTATCCGATACTTTAGTGATAGGTGTTACAGCAACAGCGCTGTTTGATTTAAGCGAAGCCGATTCGGTATTTCGCTCAAAATATGCTGAAAATAAAGATACCGCGATTCAGCACTATCGCGAATACATGCTTGACAGGGAAAACGATCCACTAACCGATGGAACCGGGATGCCGTTGGTAAAAGCGCTATTGGATTTGAATCGATATCAACCCGTGGGGGAACCGCCATTAATCGAGGTCGTGGTGATGTCTCGTAATAGTCCGGAAACCGGTGTAAGGGTATTTAATAACATCAGAGACAGGAAAATGTCCATCTCACGCCATGCTTTTACTGGCGGCGAATCTGTCGTCGATTACCTGGATGCCTACGACGTGGACTTATTCCTGACTACCAACATCAGCGATGCCCAGAAAGTAATCGACGGCAAGACATGCGCCGCGGCAATCGTCAAAAATCCTCCCATTGATTTTGGCGATATTCCCGAGGGACAGGTTCGTATCGCATTCGATGGCGATGCTGTTCTATTCGACGATAGCAGCGAGATCGTCTACAAGGCGGAAGGGCTCGGCAGCTTTCATGCAAACGAAGATAAAAACCAAGATATCCCGATACCGGAAGGGCCTTATGCCACCTTGCTTAAAAAGCTATCGCGCCTTCAAGACCGATTGCCGTTTAGCGTGGAGTTTTCTCCGGTTCGCATCGCAATTGTCACGGCGAGAAATTCGCCGGCGGAAATGAGAGTGATTAAAACGCTGCGTCACTGGGGCGTCTATGTGGATGAAGTATTCTTTCTGGGCGGACTGGAAAAATCAAAGGTACTTCGAGCTTTCAGACCGCACATTTTCTTCGATGATCAAGACCTTCACCTGGAAGCGGCCTCAAAATATGTGCCTTCCGGAAAAGTCCCGTATACTAGCGATTCGCCGTTAAATAAAAAATGAAATCGCTTCAAGGGTATTCCTGCCCGGCAGTGCAAATAACCGAAACACCCGCTAAAGCAAACCTCAACAATAACGGTCGATCAACTCGGCAGCCATGGCCGTCATATCCACCGGATAGTCGCCTTTGGTCACCAAGGCAATGGCGGACATGCCTTCCAGCAACACAAACAGTTTATAAGCCAGTTCGTCGGCTTTATTTGGATTAATCTGTTGGGTCAAGCCTTGCAAAACCTCAATTTCCCATCGTTTGAAATCTGTACAGGCATCTTCTATAGCGTGGTCCTTACCTGAAAACTCACCCATCGCATTGACGGCCAGGCAGCCGTGAAACTGCGCGTCGCCGAACCAGGTTTTGGCGTCGTCAAAGATAGCCAGTAGGTTATCGCGGGCCGGTCTGTTGTTAGGGTCTATCACCGTGGCCATATGACTTTGATAGCTCGCCCGGTAATACGCCAACACTGCCACAATCAACTCGCCTTTAGTCCGAAAATACTTGTACAAGGTTCTTTTCGAGATCCCAGCTTCCTGCATGATCATGTCGACGCCGGTGGCGTAAAAGCCGTTTTGTTTGAATAATCTAAAAGCCGTTTCCACAATGAGTGTCTGCTTGGAAAGGCCTGCTTTATTTGCGTCTGCTTCGCTGTCCATGGTTTGCCGGTGTAGGGATTTTGCGGTCTATAGCTTAACAGAAAGCCACAAAAGTATACAGATCGGTTTACAAGACTTGACAAAGTAAACAGATCGGTTTACATTTTTTGACAGGGTAAACAAGTCTGTTTACCCAAAGATAAAGCGCACCTTCTCTCCGTTCGCTTTATTTGCTTATCTTTGCTTCAGGAGTCAGTCATGAATACTACCAACACCATTTATTCCGGCAGCGCGGCATTGCTGCTTTGTTTAAGCATGTCACCGTTTGCCTCGGCCGAAAACGTTCCCCAAGCTTCGTCGGGCTATGCAAATTTCACATCTGCGGGCGAATTGGTCAGACCTCTCGGTTATCGGGAGTGGATTTTCATCGGCACGCCTTTAACTCCCAACGATATGAACAACGGCAAAGCGTCTTTTCCGGAATTTCACAACGTTTATATAGACCCGGCCAGTTGGGCAGATTGGAAAAAAACCGGTGGATTCCCGGACGGCACGTTGATCGTCAAGGAACTAGTCAGTGTCGGCAGTAAGCAAGCTGCCAGCGGTAACGGCTATTTTCAGGGCGAATATATCGGCCTTGAGGCCAGCGTTAAAAGTAAACAGCATTTCCCGGATACCCCAGGACATTGGGGCTTTTTCCGGTTTACCGTCGAAATCAGTCAAGCGTTACGCAAAATTGCAGCAGCGCAGCCCGGCGAAAACTGCATGGGTTGCCATCAAAGTAAAGCGGCCCAGGATCAGGTATTCACCCAACACTATCCGGTGCTGCGCGCGGCCGCGGGTAAAGGCAGCGCCGGTGCCGGCCGCCTTGATTAAAAGTATCCGTGCATCCGTGCCTGAATTTTAATTTTAGCTGGAGAGGGTAATGAATATTAGCATATTCGGCTCGGTTTACGGTAATGGCCTCAGCTGAGCAGGTCTCGACGTCCACGCGGAATCAACAGTAAAAATCGATCAAATACGGCTTCCAGCAGCTTTTGTTGGCCCTAAGCGGCGGTTAAGACGGTCGATTCGGCTATAAAATCATCGATAAGCCAAGGATGACAAACGTGGCTTTTTGCCAAACAGCGATAACAAATGCGTTACCATAACACTATCCATCGCACGGCGAATTTCGGTAACTCCATTCCCTCTCCCACAGGAGAGGGTTACGGGCGGAAGAGAATTAAATAACCGAAATTTGAAGTGTATTGCGTATATTAGGACCGGCAAGACGATGACGTTTTTCATGAGAATGCGATTTGTTGATGCACCGAATCGGCCGCCGCAGTGCTCAATCTTGCTGTTTCGGGTGAGGAAAATGCCGTTAAGTGCGTTCTGCAACTGAATAACGATAATGGAAAATTTTTAGTACTCGTCGATTGATTAGACTATTTATGAGGTGTTCAAAATGAGCGGTTGCTGTGATCATGATTGTTCTTTGGATCGGCTACAAGAACGACAACGCGGAACATTACAAATCGTTTTAGGCATTAACGCTATTATGTTTTTTGTCATCGTTGTTGCTGCATTCTATGGCCGATCATCCGCTCTGCTATCCGATAGTCTTGATAATCTTGGAGATGCACTGACCTATGGTCTAAGCATTTATTCCGTCTCGCGTGGTGTCGCGGTCAAGGCCAAAGTGGCTTTATTCAAAGGTACGCTTATTTTTCTAGCCGCTTTGGCCGTGGGTGCCCAAATTGTATCCAAGCTTATAGCGCCAACTGTGCCTATCTTTGAGATTATGGGTGTGTTTAGTCTTATCGGTCTTGCCGCTAACGCCTTATGTCTCTTTCTTCTTTGGCGTCATCGGCAGGATGATGTCAATATGAGTTCGGTATGGGAATGCTCCAGAAACGATATTGCATCTAATCTTGCCGTTTTCGCTGCCGCCGGGGCGGTCTGGCTGACGGATTCAGGGTGGCCGGATATTGCGGTTGCGTCATGTCTTATGCTTCTGTTGATACGTTCGGCCATCAGAGTGATTAAATCCGCCAGGGCTGAACTTCAGGCAGCAACCGCACAATAAACACATCTCGAATGTCCGCATCAACTTAATAGATCACCGGTTAGATCCGGGCTTGGCCATTATGATTTCGGGATCGGGATTTATGTTTAAACCTAACAATGAAACCGTGGCCGTGCAAATCGTCGGCATATCGGATGAAGCATGATTTTGATCGCTTAATTGTAGAGGTGAGCCGGTATTCATTAGACTTTTTAGGTTTTAACTGATTGAGTAGAACTAAAAAACTTGGTAACACAATGAGTACCAACGGCGTCTGAACAATAAGCCCCGAAACGATGGCGATGGCCAGCGGTTGCAGCATTTCAGAACCGGCGCCGATACCCATCGCTAAGGGTAAGAGCGCCAAGATGGCCGCTACTGTGGTCATGGCAATTGGTCGCATGCGGTTGTTGCCAGCCGTAATCATGCGCTGGATGCCCGCCTCTGATTTCGGCAGGCCTTGGTATTCCAAATATAAAAAATACTGACTTCAGTGACGATACCGATGACCATGGCCATCCCCATCATCGCGGTGATGTTTAATTCGGTGTTGCTAAGCCACAAACCGACAAAAACCGCGGCAACCGCCATGAGCGTGGTGAGCATCATCGATAGAGCCACATGGAAATATTCGTATAAATATAATAAGCTTTATGCGGCAGTAATCCGGGTTGATCCATGGCTTTAATGACATCGGCAACAGTTAATCCCATATCGCGGCCGCTAATGCGGCCAGTGACAGCCACCATACGTTTTAAGTTATCCTGTTTAATTTGCACCTGCCCGACTTCGGTGGTGATTTCCGCTATTTTTTTTAGCGGCACCCAATGACCTTCAGCGGAGCGGATGCGTAATTCATTCATGGCGCGGGTGCTTGAGCGGTTACTTTGAGGTATCCAAAGGCGTAAATTCACCATCTTCGGGCCTTCTTGCAATTGTGTGGTGACAGTTCCGGCTAGTTAACTATTCAGGGGTTGTTTGACGGCATTGGGATTGAGTCCTTCCAAGGCGGCTTTATCGCGTAACACTCTAAGATTGATAGCATCGCCCGCTGGAATAACGCCGTTGTTAAGATCAACCACGCCTGGAATATTTTCCAAATTACTGGCCACTTTCGTTGCCTGTGCTTTCAATACCGCGCCGTCATCTGAATATAAATTCACTTCTATCGACTGCGGGACTGTGGTTAAGTCACCGTTGCTTCTAGGGTGTTTCAAGCTGTTGTTGAATGGCTTGTTCGGTTAATGGCTTGGCTTGATATTGGGCACAGCCAACGAGCCAACATAGCCACATCACGATAACAGGTTTGCTTACCTTGGCATTCATACTGAAGTAAATTGATCCGTTTTTTTTCGGAAATTGAGTACCGCTTTTAGGCCTGGGTAGTTATCGGATAACACTATTTTGCCGTTATGCAGATCTACAATGGCAGCTACAATACTTAAGCCAAGGCCGTTACCAGGCCTGGTACGGCTTTGCTCCAGCCGATAAAAACGCTGAAAAACTTTTTGGCGCTGTGCTTCGGTAATGCCTGGGCCGTGGTCGGCAATTATCAATTCAACCCAGTCATCAAAGGCGCGCAGGTTAACGGTGATTCCGCTGTGTTCGGGTGTATGCACGATAGCATTTTCCAAGAGATTAAAAACAAGCTGCGTCATAAGCTCTTTATCTCCGTATAGCTCACAAGCTTGTTCAATATCAAAAGCAATTATTTTTCCTTGTTCCTCAGCTGCCGGATTCAGTGCATCGACTACCGCAATCACAATGTCGCTGAGATTGATCATCTTGAACCCACTACGGCGGGATTGGGATTCGATTTGAGAAATCCTCAATAACGCGGAAAACGTCTCCAGAATCGTATCGGCTTCAGTAATGGCACTGGCAATCTGCTCTTTGTATTGCTCTTCGGATAAGTTTGACATTAAAGCCGCTTCGAGTCGGAATTTCAAACGACTGACCGGGGTACGTAAATCATGGGCTATATCGTTGGAAACCTGCTGAACGTTGGCAATTAAAGTACCCATTTTGTCCAGCATCCGATTTAACAAAAATGCCAGATTGTCTAATTCATCTTGGTTTTTCGAAACCGTCAAACGATGGCTTAAGTCTCCAGCAATAATGGCTTGGGTTGATTGAGTAATGCGGTCGATTTTTGTAAGAAAAGCATGGCTAATATAAATTCCTCCCATTATGCCTAGGACAATCACCAGTCCGAAGCCCCATAAAAAAGCCTGAATAATGGCTTCTCCTGCATCGTTAATATTACCGCTGTCATGGCCCACCCCTAGCCAAATATGATTGGGTAAAGCGATGATACGAACCAAAAAAAGGGCTTTCTCGTTGGCTGTCTTGTTGATGGGACGGTTGAGTTTGAGGATTTGCCAGCCTTCTGCAAGCTTAAATTGGCTGAGACTACCGGCTATCAATTGGCCATTCTGATTCAACACCCCGTATTCCAAGGCATGATTCGATTTTGAATCAATAACTTCATTAATCTCGTCGATTAATTCCGGCAATCCGCCGGATTTATATTCCGTTTTCAGTCTGGCAATTTCGGACTCCAAATTATTCCTGAGCTGTTGCTCCAGAGAATGTGTGGTCAATAGATAAACCGTGGTGCCGATGGCTAGAAATGAACATAAGAACAAACCTAAATAGAGTGCCGACAATTTAAAGCCGGTCGTGCTGACAAGGCTAGATAGTTTCACGAAGCATATATCCCGAACCGCGCACGGTTTGAATTAAATCTGTTCTGTCGCCGACATTCAGCTTACTACGCAAGCGGCTAATATGGGTTTCGACAATATTGGTTTTAGGGTCAAAATGGAAATCCCAAACATTTTCCAGCAACATGGTGCGAGTGACGACTTGGTCGGCATGACGAACAAGATATTCAATTAAGCGAAATTCGGTGGGTTGCAAGTCGATCAATACACCATTGCGCCTGACCGATCTTTTCATCCGGTCAATTTCGAGTTCACCCACTTGTAAAACGTTCTGCGCCACGGTTTCTCTGGGCCTACGTAAAAGCGCGTTCACTCGTGCATCCAATTCACTAAATGCAAACGGCTTGACCAGGTAGTCGTCCGCCCCGGCATTTAAACCTTCAACACGGTCGTCAATCCCGCACATCGTGGTTAGAAACAACACCGAGACGGAGCAACCGAAACTGCGTATTTTTTTTACTAGGCTAAGCCCATCAAGTCCCGGTAGCATGCGGTCAACAATGAGCAGGTCATAGAGGGAGTCTTGAGCTAGAAGCAGACCTTCGCAGCCGTCTTTCGCTGAATCCACTGTATGGCCTGCTTCTTTTAAACCAGTGACTACATAGTTTCTGGTTTGTGTATCATCTTCGATGACTAATATTTTCATGAATTTAAAATACCGGGAAATTACTTCTCGGCGCTAACAGCCTATTCTTTACCGTTTTCAGCGCCTTCTTTGGCGTCATCCTCCAGGGAAATCTTGAGTACTTTGCCAGTTTTGCCATCGACGATCACTTCATGGACTTTACCATTTTTGACAATTTCGACTTCAAACTGTACGGCAGCGGACTCATCATTTAATTCGGCCTCCATGGCTTTGCCGCCGGTTTTTTGCTCGGCTGCTGTAATCGCCTCTTGTAAAGAAATTTTGGCTTGACTAAAAAGCAGCAACTCATTGACTTCTTCATCTTTGGCTTCTGTCGCTCGCGCCAGGTTAATGGCACTACCGACCATCATCATGGCAAATATCGTTGTGACTATTTTGGCTTGTTTGTTTTTCATGCTATTGATCCTCGTGGATGTCAGACAGGATTGCCTGACTCGGGATATAGATTAACCCCTACTACATTACAGATAGCTTCCCAAAACTATACAATTTTGTAATGTAACTGCTTTCAATTATTCATTGTAGTGGTTTGCGGACGAATCTCTCTCAAAGATTGTACTTTTGATTCGTCGAGAATTATTGAGGGCGCCGGTAGAGCGAAAGCTGGGAGCAAAACGACATCTTCAGTATTTCTTTACTTATGGCGGTAGTTTAAATAACATATGAACATCTATTCAATTGTTTACATTTAAATGGCGCATTCTCTTGTTGAAAATCCAGTGTCCGAACTCGCCGACCTTTTTCGCCTGCTGGGTGACAATACCCGATTGCGCATTGTTTTGACTTGTCTTGATAAGCCGATTGCCGTTAATGACATTGCTAGCAAACTCGACTTGAGCAATTCGCTGGTCAGCCATCATCTTCGGTTACTAAAAGCCGCTCGTATCGTCAAGGCCGACCGTCACGGCAAACAAGTGTTCTATGCCACTGCAGATCAGCACATCTCGGATATCCTAACTAACATGCTCGAACACATTGCAGAACCTCACCCGGAGGCAGACTAATGTCGCACAATCATTTACATGACCATGATCACGATCACGCTGGACACGCACATAGCAATATCGACAATCATGGTAAAGCCTTTGGCATCGCCATCGTTCTAAACATGGCTTTTGTAGTAATCGAATTCGCCTATGGCTTTCTTGCCAACTCGACCGCTTTAATGGCCGATGCTGGACACAACCTCTCCGATGTACTGGGTCTACTACTGGCATGGGGCGCTTCTATTCTCGCTAGTAAGCCCTCTAGCGAGCGCTACAGCTATGGTCTGCGTAGTGCCTCGATTTTGTCGGCACTAGCGAATGCCATACTCTTACTGGTTGCGTGTGGTGCCATTGCCTGGGAGGCTATCCAGCGCTTTTCTGTGCCTCCTATTGTGGCTGGACAAACAGTCACGCTGGTAGCAAGTGTTGGTATCGTAATCAACGTTTTATCGGCTTGGTTGTTCGTAAAGGGAAGTAAGGGGGATTTAAATATTCGTGGAGCCTACCTGCACATGGCTGCCGATGCGGCTGTGTCGCTGGGTGTTGTGATCGCCGGCGTGGCGATGATATTCACCGACTGGTATTGGCTTGATCCGGCAATGAGTTTATTCATCGTAGCTGTGATTGTAATTGGCACATGGGGACTGCTGCGCGAATCAATCCAACTGGCTTTGAACGCCGTTCCAGCACACATTGATGTATCCGCAGTGGAAAACCATCTGCGCCGATGTCCAGGCGTCAAGGACATTCACGATTTGCACATCTGGGGTATGAGTACCACGGAAAGTGCTTTAACTGTCCATTTGGTGATACCTGCTTACCCCGGCGACGCATTCTTGGACGACCTGGCACAGACTCTAAAAGAGCTTTTTTCCATTCAGCATAGTACGCTGCAAGTAGAGCAAGGCACTACCGAACATACCTGTGCATTGCATTCAATAGCAACGACCGCGCACGACTAGCAGGTAGTCACTCAATCATGAATCCAAACGTTTTGTATGCACTACTTGCCGCCGCTTTATTTGGAGCAAGTACCCCCATTGCTAAATTACTAATTGGTGAATTATCACCTGTGTTGCTGGGTGGACTACTGTATCTGGGTAGTGGGATTGGATTAGCGATAGTAAGACTCATCAGGGATCAAGGTTGGATCGCCCCTTTGCTTACCTGGTCAGAGTGGCCATGGCTACTAGGTGCTATCCTTTTTGGGGGGGTGCTCGCCCCCATTGCTTTATTGTTTGGTCTACCACTTATCAGTGGATCGGCAGCATCGCTTTTGCTGAATCTTGAGGCGGTTTTGACTGCCGTAATTGCATGGCTTGTCTTCAAAGAGAATGCAGATCGACGTATCGTGCTCGGCATGTCGGCAATAGTTGCTGGTGGTATGTTGCTGTCCTGGCCGGGAGGCGATACAGGCATGACTAGCTGGGTGGGTCCATTGTCTATTACAGTTGCCTGTCTCTGCTGGGCCATCGACAACAATTTAACCCGCAAAGTCGCTGCATCCGATGCTTTATTCATTGCCACTAGTAAAGGTCTGATTGCTGGCACAGTAAACACCAGTTTGGCGATATATTTCGGGACCGTGCTGCCAGACGCGTTCAGCTTGATAACCATCATGATATTGGGGCTAATTGGTTATGGAGTAAGTTTGGTGCTATTTGTTTTAGCGTTGCGTGGCTTGGGAGCGGCACGTACGGGAGCTTATTTCTCGACGGCACCGTTCATTGGCGCTACTGTGGCTTTAGCATTGTTGGGCGAGTCCGCTTCGCCAACATTTTGGCTGGCCGCTATCCTGATGGGCGTGGGTGTTTGGTTACATCTGACCGAGCATCATGAGCACAACCATACCCATATACCGCTCGAACATACCCATAATCATTTCCACGATGAGCATCACAATCATCAACATGATTTTGCCTGGGATGAACGCGAGCCTCACGCACATTTACACGGGCATGCTGTAATAACCCATAAACACCCGCATTTCCCAGATATACATCATCGACACAATCACAAAGACGCCGAGACTACCCGCTAAGAAGTAAGGGCAAACGAAAAGTTTGTTGTGGCGATCATAAGAAATGGATTGTTTGGACTGGCTACTTAATCCCTGCCTTTTTAAAACAAAATAGCCACTATAAACGCGTTAATTCAAGCCATCATAGCCGGATGAACTTGATACCTTAGCTATGCTCAATGCGCTTGTTTTGCGGGTTTATGCGAAAACATGAAGATAAAAGCAACGATTAACAGGAACAAAGCCGCTGATGCTGAATAACGGCTTAGCTCCAAACCCCCTTTGCTTATTGGTTTATCAAGGAAATCGCCAACCACCGCACCTAGTGGCCGGGTAAGAATGAATGCAGCCCAAAAAAGTAGCGTGTGGGAAATTTTGGTCCAGTAATATGCTGCTGCAGTCACAGCCAACATTGCGCCAAACAGAATCGCGCCACCGCTGTATCCAAGACCTGCCGTATCAGCCGTCCAATCTCCGAGGGCTGTGCCTAAGGTTTGCGAAAACATGATGGTTATCCAGTAATACATTTCCGATTTTGGTGAGCTCACCGTGTATACGGCTATTGATCCCAGTGCGCGATACCAAATAAACAGGGATGCGATCAACAATGTGAACAGTATGGTTGTTCCACCCGCATAACCGATACCCAAAGAACGATCCGCGAAATCAGCCAATGTCGTTCCAACCGTTGTGGTGGCGATAATGGTGGTCCAATAGATAATAGGATGGAACTGCTTCGCGGAAATTTGTACGAATACCGCAACCATAAATATGCTGGCAAATATTGCAGTGCCAACCAGATAGCCAAGATCCATCGACATGGATACCGCATCTCCGCCGGTCTCTCCAAGCGTCGTAGCCAGAATTTTTATAATCCAGAAGACTAAAGTGACCTCTGGAACTTTGCTTAGAATCTTTTGCGGCTCTGTGTTCATTTCTTCCTCACTTGCTCAAATCAATATTGCGGTTGTACCAAGCTGGATGGCCAAACTCCGAACTTAGAATACGCCAAATGACCTTACGAGAAGCTTTCCAGAACTATACCGTTTTGTAATCTTTATTTTGGGTAGGAGGAATACCAAATGATTAATAGCGTTGTGTGGCTGTGATGCCTTCCGTACCTGCCGCTCATGACAGACGCTTTTCAGCAACTTGAATGTCGAATAGTGGCCGATCCGAGGCGTTCAAAATCTGGCCGGGTTTATATCGGAATGGGTGGCGGTTTTGCGATTGGAATACCCTGTGGTTTTGGTATCGGAATTTCTGGCAGTTTTGATCAGAAAACGCACACATCAAGCTGACTTTGTTAATCGGCCGGTATGCGCAAGAATGGCATCTGCGCGACAATCCCAAAACCTCCCAGGCCGCGACTATCAAAACATGGAAAGCATACTGGCCGGGCATTATGGCGTTACCCCCCAGCCCACGCAACAATCGCAGGTTAAAGCCTTCCCCTGGTTCGAAGAGGATGTTGTTCCAGTCTTGCGCGCCGAAATAACCGGTATAGTCGGCCGGTAAACCTCTATCAAACCAAGCGAAATTATCCGTATACCGTAACCGGCATCCGCCCTCCGCTAAATACCAAACATCGCGCAGCCGTTTGCCGCCGCATGTATACTTGCGAGGTTTCTATAGAAAGCAACAACACCTTGCCGAATGGTATTATGCCGGGCTTCACGGCCCGGCAATGCCGGATACTTTATGGTAATAGACCCAAGGACAGCGCATGGATAAAAATGCCAAACCAGCCTCTTCCGGCTCTACGCCAGCCATACTCAGATATAACCGCGCCGGTTTTTTCGTTTTGGGCGTTTTACCCGCCGTGAATGCTATCGGCCTGCTTCTGTATGGACTGGGCATTGCGACCCATGGCACGGGCGGCGCGGCGCGTTCCCTGCCTGTGCTGATTGTGTTGGCTATCTTGTGCCTGTTGGTGTCGATGTTCGCCGGCATTAAGAGAGGCCACGACCTGGGCTGGTCCAGCTGGCTAACAGCACTCGCTTACGTGTTTACCCTGGGCATGGGGCCGGTCGCTGTGCTGCTGATTGCTTACTTTGCCTGCGCCAAAGGCTTGCCGGCCGAGAATGAATATGGCCAGCCCCCCCCACCGGGATCTTTCAGCGCATGGTTCTGGGCACTATTTGTAATTATCTGTTCCTGGTTCGCCCTGGCAACTGCGGGCCGTATTCTCTAGCAAAGCGATAAGATCATACAAACCCCAACCAGAAACTTAAAAAAGACGGAGGCAAAATGAGCGAAATTTACGGCGAGCAGCACCGACTGTTACAACAACAATTTGAATCCACAAAATTGGCGGACAGAGTTAAAGAGCTGATTGTGTTACCGGAAATAAGCGCTGAACATAAAGCGTTTATCGAAAGCCGGGACATGTTTTTTCTGACCACCATAGACCATCGCGGCTACCCTACCTGTTCCTATAAGGGAGGGTCACCGGGCTTTATTAAAGTACTGGACGATAAAACCCTGGCTTTTCCAAGTTACGACGGCAACGGCATGTTTTTATCGATGGGTAATATCGAGGCCAATAACAAAATCGGCATGTTATTGATCGATTTTGAAACTCCGCACCGGGTAAGAATACACGGCACCGCCGGCATCGATAAACAAGATCCGCTAATCCGGGAATTTCCCGGAGCAACCTTGCTTGTGCGTGTGCTCATCACGGAAATTTTCGTCAATTGTCCGCGTTATATTCATAAATACCAACGTATAGAAAGCTCAAAATACACCCCCAAGGCCGACTTCGAAGCGCCGTTACCCCCACAATGGAAACGCATAGACGCCGTACAGGATGTGTTATCCGAGCAGGAACAAGCAATGGTAAAGCAACAAGGAACGATCACACCTGAAGAATACGGCGAATTGATCCTGAAGGGTCAAGCCTGACAGTCATGTTTTCTGGCCGGATATTGTCCGATATACGGCTTAAAAGAGCCGTGGGAATTATATGGCTACACTAACGCCGTTTCTATTTCCGTTACTGGCTAATTTATGGGGCATCTATCTGGTGTTGAGACAGAAACGCCCGGCCATTTTCAGCGTGTTGTTAACCAATCTGGCCGGTTCCCTGCTGTTTGGTTTATCCGTGTCCATTCGGGTTTGGTGTTGCGCCACGGATACGGATTGGTGGTTAATGCCGCTGTTGTTAGCACCCTTGGAATATTGGCAGCGGTTTGGAATAGCCATAATCTCGCTTTCAGCGCTTCTGGCTGGCTGGTCAAAAATCCGTAAAACCCGGAAGCACTTATCATCTTCGCTAAGACCATAACAAATCCCGTTCAAGCCATCGCTTTCCGCCGTTTAAGCGGGATTTTGCTTGCGCCCCGCCAAAAGCGATTATCTTGACGGGTGCTACCGTTATGGTCAAAGCCCAAACATCACGTAACCACTTAGGACTGCAACGCTCAAACTGAATACCTTAAGTTTATCCAGCCAAGATTTCTCGCCCCAGTAATAAAGCATGCTGGCTTTTTTGCGCAGTAAAAATTTGGCAGCCGTTTGACAGCTCGTGGACCCGCTTGGACGACGCGAAATCCCCGGCGATCGAACGTTACCGCGATCACGGCACCCACGAACAATTCCACTCCGAATTCAAGACCGACCTCGACCTGGAACGCTTGCCATCCGGCAAATTCGACACCCAACGACGTCATCCTGCGCTTGGGCATGCCGGCTTGCAACTGCCTGCGGTTACTCGGTCAATTAGGTTTACTCGGCAACTTGGTGCCGATCCGAAATCCGGCCAAGCGGCGGCGGATCAGAACAGTGTTACAGAAAATCATGCACCGTGCCGCGCAGGTCATCCACCAAGCAAGACAATGGTGGCTGGATTTGGGGCAAGCATCGCCGGTTGCCAGGCTGTTTGAGTATTTGCAGCAACGTTTGCTGGTGCAGCCAAAAGCCGCACCAAAATAAACGCCGGCGAAAATACCGTGTTCCACGTACTCGCCATCCCTGCCGATCAAGCCGGGTTGCCAAGCATTTGCCAGTTGTCGGCCAAACGTGCAAAAAATACGATGATACAAGGTGGTGTTAGGTTTTTTTAGGATAAATCGACGGTAGGCCGCTAAAAACAACCCGATGATGGTCCGGTTAACCGAAAAAAAATGCGCTTATGCGTAGTCGGGGGCAATTAGGCTACCGGCAGCACGGATTCAGGATAAAAATCAGTATCTTTCGTGACAATTACAAAACCCTGATCTTTCGCAAATTTCTAAATGGTTCTGTCATCGACATTTTCTAAATTCAATAAGGCGACCTGCGAACTTCCGGGAAAAGCATCTTGCAAACAAGGAATTACTCGCCGAGACAAATACTCATCAAGCAGCAGCTTCATTAAACTATCGCAGACAAACTATGCCCTCGATTGGTTACAAACGCCAAACAAGCCCGGATATCTTTCTCTTCCAACTCAGGAAAATCCTCCAATATCTCGGCTTCACCCATCCCATCGGCCAACCATCCCAATCCGTTGTAAACGGTAATTCTGAGTCCCCGAACGCAAGGTTTACCTCTCCTTTGTCCGGGCTCCAATGTAATATATCGCAGTAATCAATCGCCATCGTAACGCCCTCAACGATTCATAACGGACCAGGATACATGCGATTTGTACTCCACAGCGACTAACCTCTCAACTTCCCTATCAACATCTTATTCACTTCCCCAGGATTGGCCTTGCCCTGAGTTTCCTTCATAACCTGACCGACCAGCGCCATCAGCGCCTTATCCTTACCGGACAAAAATTGTTCGACAGGAACCGGGTTGGCTGCAATCACTTTGTCGACTATGGCTTCAATCGCGCCGGTGTCGGTGATTTGTTTCAAGCCTTCCTGCTCGATGATCTCATCTGCGGTGGCGGTACCGTTCCATAATTTATCGAACACCTGTTTGGCGATTTTGCCGGAGATGGTGTTGTCGGCGATACGTTTTAACAGACCGGCCAGACGCTCGGCGTTGACCGGGCAATCGCCGATTTCCAGGCCTGCTTTGTTCAAGGCGCCCAATACGTCGCCGGTCATCCAGTTGCCTGCCAGCTTGGCTTCGCCGCCGGATTCGGCCACCACTTGCTCGTAAAAATCCGCCAGTTCGCGCGACGAAGTCAAAGTCGCGGCACTTTCCAGATCCAGACTGTATTGCTCTAGGAAACGCTGTTTCTTGGTTTCCGGCAATTCCGGTAACGTGGCGCGAATTTCATCCTTGAGCGATTCTTCAATTTCCACCGGCAATAAATCGGGATCGGGGAAGTAACGGTAGTCATTGGCTTCTTCCTTGCTGCGCATCGAACGGGTTTCGTCTTTGTTGGCATCGTAAAGCCGGGTTTCCTGCACGACTGTGCCGCCGGCTTCGATCACCTCGATTTGCCGCTCGATTTCGTGATTGATGGCTTTTTCGACGAATTTAAACGAGTTGATATTCTTGATTTCGGCACGGGTACCGAATTCTTGTTGGCCTTTGGGGCGCACCGAAACATTGGCGTCGCAACGGAATGAGCCTTCCTGCATATTGCCGTCGCAGATTTCCAGGTAGCGCACCAGTTCGTGCAACTTGCGCATGTAAGCCACGGCCTCCTTGGCGGAACGCATATCCGGCTCGGAAACGATTTCCAGCAGCGGTGTGCCCGCGCGGTTCAGGTCGATACCGGTCAGGCCGTGAAAATCTTCATGCAGCGATTTGCCGGCATCTTCTTCTAAATGGGCGCGGGTAATACCGATGCGTTTGCCGACGCCGTCGACATCGATATCCAGATGACCGTTGCCCACGATGGGCAACTCAAACTGGCTGATCTGATAGCCCTTCGGCAGGTCCGGGTAAAAATAATTTTTCCGGGCGAACACCGAATGCGGAGCGATTTTAGCGTCGATGGCCAACCCGAAGGTAACGGCCTTGCGCACCGCATCTTTATTCAATACCGGCAACACGCCTGGTAAACCCAGGTCGACCGCGCAGGCCTGGGTATTGGGCTCCGCGCCATAAGCCGTGGCCGCGCCGGAAAAAATTTTGGATTTGGTGGATAGTTGAGTATGGATTTCCAGGCCGATGACGGCTTCCCATTGTGAGTTCATGCTTGGTTTCCTTTATAGCTTATTCGGCAAAAACGTCGTTCAGATCGATTTGCAGGTCGGGGAATAAATGCGGAATGGCGATTTCGTTGCCGGGATACAGTGCGCGCAATTGGTATTTTCCGTACTGGTCCAGCACGAATTGCTGGACAATTTGTTCGTACGGGAATACTAGCCAATATTCGCTGACCCCGCTTTCTTCATACAAACCAAATTTCAAGCGCACTTCTTTCCGGCCATTACCCGGCGACAAGACTTCAATAATCCAGTCCGGCGCGCCGTCACAGCCTTGTTCAGTCAGTTTGTCCTTGTCGCAGATCACGCATAGATCGGGCTGTACGACACTCAATGCTTCGCCATTTTTAAGTCGTGATTTGCGGCGGTCATACAACTTAACGTCGAAGGGGGCGACAAATAACTGACAACTTTTGCGTTTAAAGTGGTTGCCCAAACTTAGCGACATGTTAAGCGATATGCGTTGATGCTTAAGGTTTGGCGCGGGCGACATCGCCATGATCTTGCCCTTGATCAACTCGACCGATTCTTCGAGTTGCCAAGTTAAATAATCGGCATAGCTGTAAGTGCCGTCGGGGTCCAGTTGCGATAATTGCGTGATAGGCGCCATATTGCCTCCCGTGTTATTCGAAGCCTTTTGGTATTTGCAAATGCCAACCGGTGACTTGCTGATAGCGGTGACCGATATTCAACAGCTTAGGTTCGCTGAAATAATTACCGATTACCTGCAAACCGACCGGCATGTCGTCGAAAAATCCGGCCGGAATCGACATGGCCGGCAATCCGGCTAGATTGATGGCGATGGTGTAAATATCTTCCAAATACATCTGGATGGGGTCGCTGGTTTTTTCGCCTATCCTAAACGCAGTGCCGGGCGACACCGGCCCCATCAACACATCCACTTCGGACAATGCCCGTTTGAAATCGTCGCTGATTAGGCGGCGCACTTGTTGCGCTTTTAAATAGTAAGCATCGTAGTAACCGGCGGACAACGCATAAGTACCCATTAAAATCCGCCGTTTGACTTCGGCGCCGAAGGCTTCGCCGCGCGAGCGGGTGTATAGGTCGGCCAGGTCCTGCGGACTCTGGCAACGATAGCCGAATCTGACGCCGTCATAGCGGGACAAATTGGACGAACATTCCGCCGAGGCGATCACGTAGTAAGCCGGAATCGCCAATTTCAGGTTGGGCATGGAAACCTCTTTGATTTCCGCACCCATTTTTTGATATTCAGCGATTGCCGTCTGAATCACTGCGGCGATATTGCCATCCAGCTGATCGGTGAAAAATTCCTTGGGCAAACCGATTTTCAAACCTTGCAGGCTATCGTTAAGGCCCGCGCTATAATCCGGCACCGGCTGATCTACGCTGGTGGAATCCTTGCTATCGAACCCGGCCATGACCTGCATCATTAGCGCCGCATCTTCCGCGTTGCGGGCCATCGGGCCGCCTTGATCCAGACTGGACGCATAAGCGATCATGCCGTAGCGGGACACCCGGCCGTAGGTTGGTTTTAAACCGGTGATGCCGCAAAAGGCCGCCGGCTGGCGGATGGAGCCGCCGGTATCGGTGCCGGTGGCGACAGGGGTCAGACGCGCCGCCACCGCAACGGCCGAACCGCCCGATGATCCGCCGGACACGCAACAGGTATCCCATGGATTATGCGCCACACCGTAAAAACTGGTTTCATTGGATGAGCCCATGGCGAACTCGTCCATATTCAATTTGCCCAACATCACGCTGCCGGCCCGTTCGAATTTTTCAACCACCGTGGCGCTATAAGGCGCGATAAAGTTATCCAGCATTTTTGACCCGCAGCTGGTTTTGGTGCCTAGGGTGCAGAAAATATCTTTCTGCGCCACCGGAATTCCGGTTAACGGCGCGGCCTGGCCGGTCGCCAATAATTGATCGGCTGCATGCGCTTGCCGTATTGCGCCGTCTTCACAAACCGTGATAAAAGCGTTCAACGTTTCGTGCCGGCCAATCCGGCCCAAGAATGTCTGGGTCAATTCGACACTGGAAAATTGTTTGCTGCGCAGCCCGGCTGCCAATTCGGTTAAGGTTTTGTTATGCATAATCGTCTTTAATCGATGACTTTAGGTACTAAATAGAGTCCCGCTTCGGTCTGCGGAGCAACGGATTGGAAACGGTCACGCTGATCCGTTTCGGTCACCACATCCTCGCGCAGCCGTTGCATTTGATCCAGGGGATGGGCCATGGGCGCCACACCGGCGGTATCTGCCTGCCCCATCTGCGTCATCAAATCCAGCATGCTGGATAAATCATTGGCATAGCTTTCAATTTGTTGGTCTTCAATGCCCAACCTGGCAAGGTGGGCGATTTTTTTCACGTCACTGGCCGTCAACGACATCATTAAGCTCCATGTTGAGTAATGTAAATATGATACTTTATATCTTGCCCTACTGCCCGCTTGATTGATAAAGTAGCGGGATTTTCTGTGCGCTTTGGTGTAATCATGTTCAAACGAATTCGCGGCCTCTTTTCTAACGACTTATCGATCGATTTGGGTACGGCAAACACCCTTATTTATGTTCCAGGCCAAGGAATCGTGCTAAACGAACCTTCCGTGGTGGCTATTAAGGAAGATAAAATCCGCGGACAAAAAACTATTGCGGCAATCGGTTCCGAAGCAAAAAGCATGCTGGGCCGTACGCCCGGCAACATTACCGCCATCCGGCCTTTAAAAGACGGCGTAATCGCGGATTTCGCGGTAACCGAACGCATGCTGCGGTATTTCATCAAAAAAGTGCATGAAAACAAATTGCTGCGTCCTAGCCCGCGCATTTTAATCTGCGTACCTTGCGGCTCCACCCAAGTGGAACGCCGCGCTATCCGCGAATCGGCTGCCATGGCCGGTGCGCGGGAAGTGTATTTAATTGAAGAACCCATGTCGGCCGCGGTGGGCGCGGGTCTGCCGGTCGATACGCCACACGGCTCCATGGTGTTGGATATTGGCGGCGGCACCTCGGAAGTGGCGGTTATTTCCCTAAACGGCATCGTCTATTCCGCATCGGTCCGCATCGGCGGCGACCGTTTCGATGACGCTATCATCAGTTATGTGCGCCGCAATTACGGCACCTTGATCGGCGAGGCCACCGCGGAAAAAATCAAACACGAAATCGGTGCCGCCTATCCGGGTAGCGAAGTACGCGAAATGCAGGTGACCGGCCGCAATCTGGCCGAGGGCGTGCCGCGCAGCTTTTCCCTGAACAGCAACGAAATTTTGGAAGCCTTGCAGGAACCCCTATCCGGTATCGTCAGCGCCGTCAAAGTCGCTTTGGAACAAACCCCGCCGGAATTGGGCGCGGACGTAGCCAGCCAAGGCATTGTGCTAACCGGCGGCGGCGCCCTGTTAAAAGATATCGACCGTCTGATTGCCGAGGAAACCGGCCTGCCGGTGTTTATCGCCGACGATCCATTGACCTGCGTCGCCAGAGGCGGCGGTATGGTGTTGGAAATGCTGGATAAAAAAGGCGCCTCGGCGTTTTCCTTGGAATAAATTTAACGCCACTCAACATTCGGCAACCCTGACAGCTCGGATTCCGAGCTGTCAGGGTACGTTACGGCGGCGCCAACCGCTGACTTCGTTGCTGTGGTAGTATGGGCCATCTTTAATCGGCAGACACTTTTTAGCTGAGTTTGCCGCGTCATCATTATGCTTGAGGTTTTGCCATAAAACTTTTATTTGCCCAAGGCCCTTCGCTTAACACGCGCCTGTTAGTGGCCATTTTGGCTTCAATCGCATTATTGGTAACCGATTATCGAACGCAGTTTCTGCACCCACTGCGCTCCCTCTTGTCTATTGCAACCTATCCGATCCAGGTTTTAGCCAGCCTGCCGGGCGATAGCATTAAAACCATGTCTGATACGGTACTCTCCTACGTAGAATTGCAAAAAGAAAACAGACGCCTGAAGGAAACACAGCTGATTAACGCGGCCAAACTGTTAAAACTGGCCGCCCTGGAAAAAGAAAATATTCGGCTGCGCGTGCTGCTGGAAAACTCCTTTCAGCTTGGCGAACAAGTATTGATTGCCGAATTGCTGTCGGTAAAACTGGCGCCCTATGAACACACCGTGGTTGTGAATAAAGGCACCCGTTTCGGCGTGCACCCCGAGCAGCCGGTACTGGATGCCAACGGTATCGTCGGCCAGGTAATACGCGCCCTGCCCTCCAGCTCGGAAGTAATGCTCATTACCGACCCGGACCACGCCATTCCGGTTGAGGTCAATCGCAACGGCTTGCGGACTATTGCCTTCGGCACCGGCCTGCCCAATCGCTTACAACTGCCCTTTTTAGCTAAAAATGCCGATATCGTACCTGGCGACTTATTGGTTACCTCGGGTTTGGGCGGCGTGTTTCCGGCCGGCTACCCCGTGGCTGTAGTGGATAAATTCGAAACCCGACCGGACAAGTCGTTCGCCAATATTTACGCCACGCCCAAAGCCCAACTGGAAACCAGCCGCGAATTTTTGATCGTCTGGAGCGACTCGACCCCCGTGTTTCTGGACAAACACCAAGAACCCCAACCTTCCGACAAGCCGGAAACCGAGCATGCCAAACCCTAGCCCGTTCGCGCCCTTCTATTTCATAGCGACTTTGGCTATCGCCATGATACTGCGCATCATGGACTTATTTCCGGGCACGGTTGAATTCAATCCCGACTGGATCGCGCTAGCCTTGATTTATTGGTCCATTGCCTTACCCGAGCGGTTTGGGGTATTTACCGCATTTTCGGTCGGCTTGCTGACCGATGTCCTGACCAGTCATTTGCTGGGCCAATATGCCCTGATTTATGCCCTATTCAGTTATTTCAGCATCAGGCAACACCGCCGGCTACGCCAATTTCCGCTGATACAGCAATGCGTATTCGTGTTTTTTTGCCTACTGTGCGGTCATAGCCTGATTTTCGGCATGGAAAGTATGCAAGCAGCGAATCGACTGCCTTTGTCGTTTTGGTATCCTGTGCTTACCGGCTCCTTGGCCTGGCCACTGGTGTTCATGGTCCTGCGGGCGATTCGGGTCTTGGCGCGTATCAGCGGATAAAATGGATAGACTTTTTGCTATCAAGGATTCTCTGGCGGAAAACCGGATATTTCTGAGCCGCATCGTGGCGGCTTTTTTGCTGATCCTGGTGTTGATCGCCGGACTGATTGTCAGACTGGTCTATTTACAGGTGGTCGGGCACGAGCATTACGCCACGCTGTCCAAAGACAACCGCATTAAAATTTCGCCGTTACCGCCCACTCGCGGCATCATTTACGACCGCCATGGCCGAATGCTGGCTGAAAACGTGCCCACCTACAGTCTGGAATTGATCCCGGAGCAAATCAAGGATTTAGACGGCACCTTGGCGAAACTGCAAAAGCTGCTGACCATTCCAGACGACAAAATCGAGCAATTTCATAAGCAAAGAAAACGGAATAAAGCCTTTGTCACTACGCCGCTATTGCAAAACCTGTCGGACGAAGATGTGGCAAAATTTGCCGTGGTCAGACCCTATTTCCCAGGCGTCGACGTCTACGCCCGCTTGGTGCGCCATTATCCATACGGCGAACTGGCCGCGCATGTGGTCGGTTATGTCGGCCGTATCAACGAGCAGGAATTAAAAACCCTCCCCACCGCCGAATACCGCGGCACCGACATCATCGGTAAAAACGGTATCGAAAAATCCTACGAATCCCAATTGCTGGGCACCGCCGGCTATGAAGAAATCGAAACCAACGCTCAGGCCAGGGCCGTCAATACGGTAGCCACGGTGGAACCGATTGCCGGCTCCAACATTTATCTAACCCTGGACATCGATCTGCAAAAAATTGCCTACGATGCGCTGGGCGAATACAACGGCGCCGCCGTGGCGATTGATATTAAAACCGGCGGGGTACTGGCTTTCGCCAGCAGGCCCGGATTCGATCCCAATCCGTTTGTAACCGGGATATCCTACAAAGAATACAAGGCCCTGCGCGACTCGCCCGATCAACCGCTCTATAATCGCGCTTTGCGCGGCCTGTATCCGCCCGGCTCCACGGTTAAACCCTTTATCGCCCTGGCCGGACTGGAGTATGGCGTCATCGATTACAGGCACCGGTTGTTTTGTCCGGGTTATTACCAATTGCCCAACGTTAAACACAAGTACCGCGACTGGAAAAAAGGCGGACATGGCATGGTCGATATGAACGACGCCATCACTCAATCCTGTGATGTCTATTTTTACGAACTGGCGATGGCCCTGGGCATCGATCGATTATCCGAATTCATGCATCGTTTCGGGTTCGGCGAAAAAAGCGGTATCGATCTGGTCGGCGAAGTCAGCGGCTTAATGCCGTCCAAGAACTGGAAACGCAGCCATCGCAATCGCCCCTGGTACCCAGGGGAAACCGTGATCACCGGTATCGGTCAGGGTTATACTCAAGTAACCCCGCTACAATTGGCGCGCGCCACCGCCATTTTGGCCAATTACGGCAAGGTTATCACCCCGCACTTGGTACAGGAAATCATCACCCCGGATTACGCCACCCCCCCGGAATTATTGCCGGACAGAGAAATCCCTTTAATGAAACAGCATGTCGATAATATCATTACCTCCATGACTAATGTAGTTCACGGCTACCGCGGTACCGCGGGCCGCATATCCAAACACATTAATTACCAGATTGCCGGCAAAACCGGCACGGCCCAGGTTTTTACCGTCAAACAGGAAGAAAAGTACAACGAGGATGCCATCGATTTTAAAATGCGCGACCATGCCTTGTTCATCGCCTTTGCGCCGGTACACGACCCCAAAATCGCGGTAGCCGTAGTCGTCGAACATGGTGGCCACGGGGGTTCTATAGCGGCCCCCATGGCCGGAGACATCATCAACGCCTATCTCAGCCCCAAGGAGGCGCCGCATGAAGATTGAAATGCGTACCGAACAGTTTCAGTCGCCGTCATTACTCGGTAACTTGCTGCGCAAGTTACATGTCGATATTCCGTTGTTTTTGATCCTGATCTTGATTTGCACGCTCAGTTTTGTGATCTTGTATAGCGCCGGCGGCCAAAATGAGGCGCTGTTAATGCGTCATGCCAGCCGCATGGGTTTGGCGATTGCCGTGATGATCGTTTTGGCACATATCAATCCGCGCCGTTTTCAGTCCTTTTCCGTAGCTTTTTTTAGCCTTTGCCTGCTGCTGCTGCTAGCGGTTGCCGTGATGGGCCAAATCAGCATGGGCGCGCAACGCTGGCTGGATTTGGGCTTTTTTCGCTTTCAACCGTCCGAATTCACCAAGATAGCCGCGCCCATGATGGTCGCCTGGTATTTGTCCGAACATTCGCTACCGCCCAAACCCAAAAACGTTCTCGCGGCCGGCATATTATTACTGATTCCCGTGTTGCTAATCGCCAAACAGCCGGATCTTGGTACCTCGTTGCTGGTGGCCAGTTCCGGCGCGGCAGTACTGTTTTTTGCCGGCCTGTCCTGGTGGTTCATGATCGGCATTGCGGTGCTGCTGGCGGCATCGACCCCAATTTTGTGGCATTTCCTGCGCGAGTATCAGCGCAACCGGGTACTGACTTTTATCAATCCGGAAGCCGACCCGATGGGCACGGGCTACCATATCATCCAGTCTAAAATTGCCATCGGCTCCGGCGGCATCAGCGGTAAAGGCTGGCTGGGCAGCACCCAATCCAAGTTGGACTTTTTACCGGAAAGCTCCACCGACTTCATTTTTGCCGTGTTTGCCGAAGAGTTCGGCTTGTTCGGCTGCGTCGGTTTGTTGTTCTTGTATTTACTGGTCATCAGCCGTTGCTTTTACATTGCCGTGCAATCTCAGGATACTTATTGCCGCTTGTTGGCCGGCAGTCTGGCTTTTACTTTTTTTGTTTATGTGTTCGTCAACATCGGCATGGTGATCGGCATTTTGCCGGTGGTCGGCGTTCCCTTACCTCTGGTCAGTTACGGCGGCACCTCCATGGTGACCCTGATGGCCGGCTTCGGCATTTTGATGTCGATACACACCCACCGTAAACTTTTACCCATCTAATTCAAGCCTATGAAACCATATATTCACTTATCCGCCGCCCTACTCAGCGCCAGCCTGATGACTGCAGGCACCGCAACCGCTGAAATCCCCCAAACCGACGCCTTAAATCGCTTTATCAATCAGATGGTCAAACAGCATCATTTCAACGGAGCCGAACTTAACCGCTTGTTTCAGTCGGTCAATATCCAGCAACCTATCCTGAACGCCATGGGCAAACCGGCGGAAGGCAAGCCGTGGTATCAATACCGCGAAATATTCATGACGGACTCCCGCATAGACGGTGGGGTACAATTCTGGCGCGAAAACGAAGCCGCTTTAAAAGCAGTGGAACAACAATACGGCGTGCCTGCCGAAATCATCATTGCCATTATCGGCGTGGAAACCAAATACGGTGCGTTTACCGGCAAATACCGGGTGATCGACGCCTTATCGACCCTGGGCTTCGCCTACCCGTCCCGCAGCGAATTTTTCTTGAAGGAGTTGGAAAACTTTTTGTTGTTAAGTCGCGAAGAACACCTGGACCCGTTACAACCGTTGGGCTCATATGCCGGCGCAATGGGATTGGCGCAATTCATGCCTAGCAGTTACAGGGCCTATGCCAAGGATTTCGATCAGGATAAAAAACGCGACATTTGGCATAACAATAGCGACGCTATCGCCAGCGTTGCCAACTATTTTGTCGCTAATCACTGGCAACGCGGCGGGGCTATTACCTATCAAGTCTCGGCTAAGGGCGATACCTATAAAAAGGCCTTAAGCAAAGGCGTCAAGCCGGATGTATCGATAGGTCAACTGCGTAAATTGGGCGTCGACATCCCGAAACAATTGCGGAATAACGAACAAGCCAAATTACTGAGCTATCCCATGCCCGATTACGAACAACTCTGGCTGGGCCTGCATAATTTTTATGTAATCACCCGGTATAACCACAGCCCGCTGTACGCCATGGCCGCTTATCAATTAAGTCAGGCCATACGCGAGAAAAAGACCCACAATTAAGCCGCGAGCCCCCATCGCTGCAACACCCGGTACTCCACTCCCGCGGGAGTGGAGCTGGATTCCACCAGACAAAAACTATCGGCCTGCCAAATAATCGGCTCAAATTCGGCCCGCGGGAGTTGCTTGGCCTTTCGCAGCAAAGTAACATGCGGCTTATAGGGCCGCTGGTCAACCGGTATGCGGTTTTGTACAGCGGCGACCGTCAACGCAGTCACCCAATTTAACAATACCGTGTCGGCCGGTTCGGCGCGCAAGCATACGATTGCCGGTTTTTTCCAAAACTCAATCCGATCGAACCTTAAGCAAAACGCCTCAATGGCAATTTGGCCGGCCGCGTTGCTGACGGCTTGCTGCCGGACGGCATCGACTGAGCCTAAAAACACTAAGGTGACATGCAGATTGTTGGCCGAGACCGGCTTGCCGAAACTGTGCATACCCCGACAGAGCTGCTGGCATTGTCGCCGGGTATTTTGATCCGGCCAAAGGGCAAAAAACAGCCGCTTCATGCCGGCACGGGTTCTGCTAAAAGTTGCTGAATATTGCTTTCCAGTCCCGGAAAAAATCCGAATCCGCTGAACCGCAGCACGCCCTGTTTATCGAGCAATAGGTGTGAAGGTGTGCCCTGCAAACCAAAACAATCGAAGGTCTCGGCACGGTATTCGCGCTGCTGTAAAAAACGGAACACCTGTTGGCGGATTTGTTGTCGATATTCAGCCGACTGCACCGCGAGAGCCGGTAGATTGTGTTGGATATAGTTATCAACGCTCAGTTCGCTAACAGGCAGCTCGGCTTTAACCAAGCGATCCACAGCCACCGGAAACGGAATTCGATATTGCCAGCCGCCGTTCACTAATTGCCCATGCTCGCCAAGCGCCTTTAGCGTTTCGCCTATCACTTGCCCCTTCTCGAGTAGCAGTTGCAAATTCTGCCGGGTGTTTTTATCAAAATCTTCAAATGCGGTGGCCACCCCCAACACCGTCAGACCATGCATTGAATAGCGCTGATGTAAATCGATGGCCTGCGGCAATGCATACAAAAAGCAGCCAGGACAATTAACCTGAAACACCTCTACCAAGACAACCTGCCCACGCAGTTGGGCAAAATCGACGGCATCTCCCTGCAGCCATTCCTCTACCAGCAACGGTGGTGCGATTCGCTCTAATTGCGCGACAGCCATATTCAGCACCCATCTGTAAGCAATTTAATTGATAAAGTTGAATAACGACAAATTCTGTACCTTTATAAATGCTTGTTGCGCCGCTTGCAAGGACGTTTGCTGTAAATTGAATTTACTGATGGCATCGGCATAATCCAGATCGCCTATGGCCGAGGCTGTGGCTTTATTATCCAGAATATAGTCGTCATTGAGGCTTTCCTGATTATCCAAGGCATGCAAGCGGGCGCCGGTGGAAGCCCGGGTGGTCTCGATTCGCTTCAATGCCTCATCCAAATCGGTCAGCGAATTGGAGGACGGTTGATTATTTTTCAAATCCAGGGAAAGCTGCTCCACGGCCTGAAAAACATTGCCAATGGAACCGGCCGTCAACACACCGGGCGTCAGCTCTCCGAACACCGTGTTTCCAGGATCGCCATCGGTCAGCGTCCGCTCGGGCCCTATCGCGATATTCCGCCGAGTATCGGGCTCGCCATCGAAGCTATAGCCGGCGGCGCCCTTGCTGTAAGCAGGCACATTACTTTTGGTCCCGGAAAACAGATATTCGCCATTAGCGTTTTGAGTGTTCGCTAAGCCCAATAGATGCTGGTTTAATTGGTCGATTTCAGCAGCAATCTGTGTGCGGTTTTCCTGAGTATTGGTGTCGTTCAAGCCCTGAACAGCGAGCTCCCTGATACGCTGCAGTGTATCCGTGGCGTTACCGAGACTGGACTCTTGCAGACCCAGCCTTTGCCTGGCCACACCGATATTGACCTGATATTGCTCATTCTCCTTGATGTTTTGCTGTAGGTTAATCAGCCCTGTGACAGCCGTCGGATTTTCCGAAGGTTTCAGATATTTTTGTCCGGAAGACAATTTAAGCTGCGCTTCGCTCAACTTGACTTGTTGATTCAGCATCGCATCAACGGCGAGTTGTTGACTCCATGAAGTGGAAATGCGCATGATGATATCTCCTAACGAATCACGCCGAGTAGGCTGTCAAATAAAGCATTGGCAACAGATACCGCTTTGGCCGCGGCTTGATAGGAATTTTGGAATTTAATCAGATTAGCCGCTTCTTCGTCCAAATTGACTCCGACCAAATCTTCCCTGGCCTGAGTGGCTTGATCCAGCAAAACCTTTTGCGCACTTCGGCTAACGGAAGCATTGTGGGTTTTCGAACCAACATCCGAGACTAGCTGCCCGTAAACTTGGGTAAATGAACTTTTACCCCCGAACATCAGGTTGAGCGATTCAAGTCCGGCCAGTTCCAATGCCTTGCTATTATCACCCGGTTGATTTTTTGCGCCGGCCGCGGCAATCTGTCCGGGAGTCGAAATGGCGGGATTAATCTTTATCGACTCGGCAGCTTTAAAAAACGGACTGACTTTAAACGAGTCGCCGATATTAACAGACCCGGCTCCCGAGAAATTTAAATTAAATCCGAACGCAGCCAGACCGGCATCGCTTAAGCCCGCGGCGATACTGTTATCGCTTAAATTAGTCAGCGTGTAGACGTTGTTGGGCGCCACCCCGGTCACCTCCACCCGATAGGATGCCCCTAGATTCACCGCGGCGGTGGGAGCAACGAAATCGGCGGTCACCGTCAAATTACTATCCTGGACATTACTGACCACCGGCAGGTTGGTTGGCGACCCCAGATCGAAAAACTTCAGACCAGGGTTGTCGTTAAGATCATAACCGTCTTGATGGACTTTGTTAAACTCTATGGCCAATCCAGTAGCCAGCAAACCCAACTGGTTCTGGGCGGAATCCAACATCTCATCCCTAAAACGTAAATTTCCGTATATTTCGCCGCCTGTCAGATTACCGGTAATGTCTTCGCCATTTAGCTTAACCAGCAGATGACTGGGATCGTTAGCAGCCCCTTGCAGGGACAAGCTGGATGCATTTGTACCCAGTACCAGGGGCTGGCCTTGCTGGGTAAAGATACTGAAGCTGCCGTCAGGTTGCGGTACCACCGAAATATCCATTTTTTCCGCTACCTTGGACAACAATAAATCGCGTTGATCCATCAACTCGTTAGGTAATTGCTGACCGCTGGTTTTACCCACAGCATCCATAATCCGACGATTGAGATCGGCAATGGATTTGGTGAAACTGTTGACTTCTTTTACTGAAGTATCCAGATTACTATTAACCTGTTGCCGCAGATCATCGAACCGGTTGCTCATGGTATTAAACTGCCGCGCGATAGCATCCCCTTCCGACAGCATAACCTGCCGGGCGGGAATCGAAGTGGGATCGTTCGCCACATCGTTGACAGCATTAAAAAATGATTTCATGGCCGGCGACAAACCGGTGCTTTCATTGGCTATCAAATTGTCCATTTGCGTCGACAACAAGTAAAAGCTGTCCACATCGTTAAAAGCGGTTGCGCTGGAACGTTGCTGAGTATTGACAAACTCATCATAACTTCGCTTGATATTGGTTGCATTGACGCCGCTACCGAGATAACCGTGCCCGACAAATTGCTCGGGCGACGTTTGCAGTTCCACTCGCTGGCGGCTATAACCTTCCGTATTAACATTGCTGATATTATTGCTGGTGACTTCCAACGAACGTTGGAATGCCGCCAAACCCGATAAAGCCGAACCTAAAATACCGATGGCCATAACAACCCCCTACCCCGCACTCACCAGCGCCTGATCGGCGATTTGGCTGTTATAAATACTCATGATTTTCTCCGCATAGCGAGGATCGGTCGCATAACCGGCCTTTTGCAGCTCCCGGACATATTGGGCAGGATGATCGGCCTTCTTCAAAGCCTCGCTATAACGGGGATTCGATTTGATGAATTTCACATAATCGTCAAAGCTTTGTTTATAAGAATCGTATGATCTAAATCCCGCCATTTCTTTTCTGGCCACCCCGTTCTCATATTCCAAAGTGGATACTTGATTTTGTTTGCCTTGCCAACTTTTATCGGCTTTGATATTAAAAAGATTAAAACTACTTTCACCTTCGGCATTTTTGATCACCGATTTTCCCCATCCGGTTTCTAACGCGGCCTGCGCTAACAGCACATTGGCATCCACGCCAAGTTCATCGGCGGCCTGCTGCGCATGAGGCGACAACTGACTCATAAATAATTGTTTGTTAAGCGCCATTTCGCCGCCACCCAGATCGGACTGCATGGCTTTCCATTGCTCATCAAGGGCTTTTTGACTTTGTTCCAAACGCTCAAGGCTTTCCTGTAAGCGGTTTAAGCCGGATTCTTCCATGGCTTGGGCGGCCGTGACACTAGCGGTAGTCGTATTTGGGGCAGTATTAAGCGACTGACCGGCTGCTTGAGCTTTGATACCCATGGCTCGGTTCAAATAATCGCCGGCCTGCATCTCTTGGTCTTTCTCGCTTTTTGGCTTGGGCGACAATTGCTTGGCGATTAAATCAGCCAATCCGACACCCGGTTTGCCGGCCAGATTGATCGCCATCTGTTGATCAAACATATCCCGATAAAAATCGCTTTGTTTGCTATCCAAAGCTCCATCCGCTAATTTTGCTTGGCGCATGCTTTTTAAAACCATGGTCAGGAATACGGATTCGAATTGCTTGGCGACTTCAGCGATTGCTTCGGGCGTTTGCTCGCGCGCACCTTGTTTCAGTTTTGCCAGACCATTAAAGTCCGTGTATACGGATGCAGCGTCGGTATTTAACATGAGTTCCTCCTAAAAGCCGGCTGAAAGCGAGTTTGAATAAAACCATCGTCCAGCCTTTTACCTTTCATAACTTGTCTGAATTTTTTTAAATCACTATCAATTCGGCCCGCAAAGCGCCCGCCGATTTCAACGCCTCTAAAATCGCCACCAAATCGCTGGGCCCCGCGCCTACCCCATTGACGGCTTTGACGATTTCATCCAATGTGACACCGGGGTTGAAAACAAACATATGGTTGTTTTCCTGATTGACCGCAATATCGGATTGGGGTACCACGACAGTCTGCCCACCCGATAGTGGCGCCGGTTGACTAACCTGTGGGTTTTCATTAATGGTAACGGTTAAGCTGCCATGAGATACGGCGGCCGGCTGCACTCTGACTTTACTGTTGATGACCACCGTTCCGGTTCTGGAATTGATGATGATTTTAGCCGGCGCGTCATCCGGTGAAAGCTCGATGTTTTCAATCACAGATACGAAACCTACCCGCTGGCTTGAATTCGCCGGTGCTCTAACACTCACCGAGGTGCCGTCGATCGCCGTGGCCGTTCCCGCACCCACGGTGTTGTTAATGGCTTCCACCATACGGTTGGCCGTCGTGAAATCGGAGCTGTTTAAGTCAAACACTACATCCGTACCTTCTTCGAAAGAAGTCGGCACGCTACGTTCCACTGTGGCGCCGTTATCAATACGGCCGACCAGCGGGTTGTTAACGGTAATTTTTGAGCCGTCCTGGCCTGACGCACTTAATCCGCCCACCACTAAATTGCCTTGCGCCACTGCGTAGACATTGCCATCGGCACCGCGCAGGGGCGTCATCAATAAAGAACCGCCGCGCAAACTTTTCGCATCACCAATAGACGATACCGTAACGTCAATTCTTTGACCTGGTTTGGCGAAAGCCGGCAACTCGGCGTGAATGCTGACTACAGCTGTATTCTTGGTTTTCGGATTGGAATCCGGCGGCAAAGTAATGCCTAAATTTCCGGCCATGTTACGCAAACTCTGCCGCACGAATAATGAAGACACGTCCCCGGATTTATCAAGACCGGTGACCAAACCGAAACCGACTAATTGGTTGGTACGTACACCGGAGACCGAGGCCAAGTCTTTAATTCGTTCGGCTCGTGTATAACCGCATGACAAGAGTAGTGCCATAAATAGGATTGAACCGAGAATTTTGTTCATTGTCGTCTCCGAAAACGTTGGTTTCGAACGCTATTAAAAAGGAAATATCGGGCTCAGGAAAAACCGCGCTAGCCAACCGATTTTGCTGGAATCGTTCATGCCGCCGTCGCCTTTATACATAATGGTGGCGTCTGCTATCTTGGCGGAAGAAATGGTGTTGGCGGTAGAGATGTCGATGGGCCGTACAATGCCCGATAAACGCACATATTCATCGCCATCATTCATCGCCACCCGTTTTTCACCTCTAACTCTCAAGTTGCCGTTGGGTAACACCTCCACCACCGTGACGCTAATAGCGCCGGTCAGGCTGTTACTTTGATTAGCCGTGCCGCCGCCGTCAAAGGAAGATGAAGCGGCCAAACTGGTTTTCAAGTCGTGTCCCAATAGTGCCTGGCTGGCAATACCGAACAGGGTTGGCGCGGTGACCGATACGCTGGTATCTTTTGCCGCCGTCGCATCGGCCAGTTTTTTGGCTTTTGTGGCTTCGTTTAAGGTCACTGTCAGCACATCGCCCACTCTGCGGGTTTTAATGTCTTCGAACAAACGAATGTCGTAACCCGATTGATAGATAGCGCCGTTTCTTTGCGCCGGGGGGCGCAAGTCGGCCGGTTGCACCGGGGCAAAGTCCGGGTCTCTTTTGGGCAGCGTGTCGCAACCGGTCAAGATTGCCAGCGATAAGCCCATTAAAATCAATGCTTTCATAATTGATGTCCTACCTTTAGAGTTGCTGTGTAACGAACGACAGCATCTCGTCTGTGGTGGAAATGGCTTTGGAGTTCATCTCGTAAGCGCGTTGGGTTTCAATCATATTGACCAATTCCTCCACCACATTCACGTTTGAAGTTTCCAATGCCCCTTGTTGCAATGAACCCAACTCGTTTTCTCCAGGAATGCCGATAATCGGTGGACCGCTGGCAACAGATTCGCGGAAAAGATTTTCCCCAACTGGTTCCAGCCCGGTCGGGTTGATGAAGTCTGCTAATTGGATCTGACCGACGTTGGTTGCCGCCGCGCTGCCGGGTTGAACAACATTGACGGTACCGTCCCGGCCTATGCTGATGCTAATCGCGTCCTGGGGGATGGTGATATTGGGTTCCAGCGTCAAACCGCCCGAAGTGACGAGTTGACCGGTCGAATCCAACTTAAGCGAACCGTCGCGCGTGTAATCGATGTCGCCGTTCGGCATTAAAATCTGGATATAACCGCGTCCGTTGATCGCCACATCCAACGAGTTTTCGGTTTGTAGAATATTGCCCTGGGTATGCAGTTTTTCGGTTGCGACGGTTCTTACCCCGGTACCTAACTGTAAACCCGTGGGCAGTTGAGTATTTTGGGTGGTTTGCGAGCCGACCTGTCTGACGTTTTGATAAATCAAATCTTCAAATAGCGGGCGTGATTTTTTAAAGCCTGTGGTATTGACGTTGGCCAGATTATTGGAAATAACCGCCATTCGGGTTTGTTGGGCATCCAGGCCGGTTTTGGCCACCCATAATGCTCGTTCTGTCATGACAACCTCCTGACTGACATTTATTTGTCTTATCAGGAGTAATGCAGATTCTATGCCATTTGCATCAGTTTGGTGGAAACACCCGCGTTGTCATCGACGGCTTTCATGACTTTGGTTTGCAATTCAAAATTACGCGATAGTTCGATCATCTCCACCATGGCGGACATGGCATTGACATTACTGGCTTCCAGCGAACCCTGGATCAGACTGACGTTAGCGTCCGGCTTAGGGGGGGGGGCGCCGACTTGCTTGAGATGCATCAGGCCATCGTCGCCTTTTTCCAGATTCTGATTGCCGGGATTGACTAATTTTATCCGCTCCAGCAAAACCAGATTGGTTGCATTAGCGCCTTGCGGAATCATACTAATGGTACCGTCGCGGCCAATTTCTACCTTTTGGGCGGGCGGTATGGCAATAGGTTGCCCATTTTCGCCTATCAGATTCTGACCGGCGCCGTTTTGCAGTAGACCCTGCGGGGTAATCCGCAAATTACCCGCGCGAGTGTAAGCTTCCGAGCCATCCTTGGCTTGCACCACAAACCAGCCCTCCCCATTGATGGCCACATCCATATCCCGTCCGGTGGTTTGCAAACCTCCGGAGGAAAGGTCGCTACCGGGACGTTCCGTCATACTGTAAACCCGCGAAGGATAGCCGGGGCCGAAGGAAGGCATGGCACGAAACTGCTCAAAATCCGATTTAAAACCCGTGGTTTGGGTATTAGCCAAATTATTGGCATTCGCCGATTGCGCCAACAATGTCTGCTTGGCGCCATTCATAGCAATATAAAGGCTACGATCCATGATCGTTCTCCCTCATTAAATATTGAGTATGGCTTGCATAATCTGGTTCTCGGTGGTGATGGTCTGAGCATTGGCTTGATAATGTTGCTGAGCCACGATCAGATTAACCAACTGGGCCGACAAATCCACATTAGAAGCTTCCAAAGCACCGGACTGAATAGTACCGAAATTATTTCCACCCGCCTCACCGCGTATCGGTTCACCCGAGTTGGCACTTTGTCCCCAAGTAGTATCACCCAATTTGGCTAAGCCATTGACATTGGGAAAGCGGGTTAAGGCAACTTGCCCCACGGTCGTGGATCCGCCATTACTAAACCGAGCAAAAATAACCCCTTCGTCATCAATATCGATACCCGTTAGACGTCCGGCAGGCAAGCCATTTTGCGACATTTCGTTGACGCTGAATTTCTGTTGCACCTGTGTGGAGCCTACATAACTGATTGCAGAAATATCGATGGGTGCAGCACCATTACCAGGATCATACGTCGGACTCATGGAAAATATCGAGGCGGCATTGTCCACCAATTTACCTGTATCATCGAAAACCAATGTTCCCGTGCCGACCGCTGTCTTGGGTATCAGCGCCGGATCCGCGCCAGCAAGCGCTGGCTCGCTCATATAGTGATGAACGGCCCACGTGTTATCCGCCACTACTGGCGGGCCAACCGGATCCGCCGCTACTTTAACGAAATAACTGGTCATTATATGAGGAGACCCTAACGAATCATATACGGTTACTGAGGTCTGATTGTTATAGCTGGTGCTCTGATTCGGATCAAAAACAGCAGTAGAAGGAGGCAACTGTTGAGAATCAACATTAACGACCATATCCACGCTGCTGGTTGCGGAAGGCAAACCGGTTAATGTATTGATTTGCACCGGCTGAGTAACACCCACGCTAAATCCGTCAGATACTTTTGTACCGTTAGGTCTATACACCAGTAAGGCAGAGCCTTGATTATTCACCAAATAACCATCCTTATCCAGCTTGAATTCACCCGAACGGGTATAGGATAAATTATTCGTTTCAGTTGGACTTTTACCCAGCGTAAAAAAACCCTCGCCGCTAATCGCCAAATCCAAATTATTATCCGTGAATTGCAAATTACCCTGATTAAATTGCTGCGCAACATTGGCAACTCTGACCCCCGCCCCCGGCTGGATACTACTGACCCCGCCCAAACTGGATGCATAGACATCCGCAAACTCGGATCGCGACTTTTTAAAACCAACGGTATTGGCATTGGCAATATTATTGCCCGTCACCGCCAGATTGTTGGATGCGGCATTTAGACCGCTTAATGCTGTAGTAAATGGCATGACCGCCTCCTAAAGAATTTGTTTAATCTGATTAAATTTAACCGGCCCCAGGCCAGTCAGGTTTACTTGCAAGCCGCCACTACCGCTGCCCATGGTGACGCTTTGCACTTTTGAAGTGATATTGGTCGCCAAAGCAGTATTGGTTCCGTCGATTTGCGTTTGGGCCTCGACCGTATAAATCCCGGGATTCGCAAACTGGCCATTGTTATCCATTCCATCCCAAACAAAGGCATTGGTGCCGGATGATAGCGCCCCCAGATTCATATCCCGCACAGTCTCGCCGGTCTGCGGGTTAATAATTTTCAAGGTCACGGACGGCGAGCTACTGGGCAAACTGAAGTCGCCGGAAACCGTGCCGCCGGCGGCCAATAACGCCTGCTGACTTGGCGCGGATACATAACGCCCGACCAGACTGGCGGCCTGCAATGCTTGATCCGAGCTGATGGAACTGGCGAAATCCTTGAAGGACGCCTGCAAATCCTGTATTCCGGAAACGGTACTAAATTGCGCCATCTGCCCCAGAAACTCGCCGTTATCCATAGGCTTCATGGGATCTTGGTGAGTCAATTGGGTAGTCAGCAATTTCAAAAACTGTTCTTGCCCTAATGTCTGCTTTTGCGGAGTTGCGTTATTGGTAGTCGCCAGACCTATATTTGAGTAAGTATCTATTGTATTGGTAGCCATGACTTATCCCTCACTGTCCCATTTTCAAGGTCTGCAATATCAGATTTTTTGCGGTATTCAACACTTCCACATTGTTTTCGTAGGATCGCGATGCGGACATCATATTGGCCATTTCCTCTACCGTATTGACATTAGGTTTATAGATGTACCCCAGCTCGTCCGCCATGGGATGATTGGGTGCATATTCCATGACGGGCGGAGCCTGACTCTCAACAACCCCCATCACATTCACACTGCTGGCGGCGTTATCTTTATCCATGATATTTTTTAATTCGGCGGCAAATACCGGCTGCCTGGATTTGTATACCTCATCTATGCTGCTACTCACACTGTTGGCATTGGATATATTGCTCGCCACCAGATTTAATCGGAGGTTTTGCGCATTCATGCCGCTACCGGCAATATTAAAGATGTTCATAGACGACATGATTATTCTCCACGTATGGCCGACATAAGCCCGGAAAACCTGTTATTGATGAATCGTAAACTGGCCTGGTATTGGACTGCGTTTTCGGCATATTTGGATTGCTCAATATGGGCTTCTACCGTATTACCGTCCAATGAAGGCTGTTGCGGGTTTCGGTAAAGCAAATCGGCGCCCAGTAATGTCTGCGGCCCGGTCAAATGCCCTACTTGGGTCCGATCCATATGCCCGGTCTTATCCATTGTTTGCGAGAGTACCGATTTGAAATCCAAATCCTTCGCTTTGTAATCCGGGGTATCGACATTCGCCAAATTGGCCGCAAGGATTTCGCTACGCTTTTCGCGTAAGGCCAAAGCTTGCGGGTGAATACCTAACGCATTGTTGAAATTGATTGCCATGTTAGTCACCTCCTGTTTTAAAAAACAAAAGCAGGTGTCATGCCATAATAATTATTAGCTTTATTTTCAACAAATTAAAAAAATTGATTTATTATTCAGGTGTCAAAAAAACAGTTGCGGCATAAGGCGGCAAAAAATTTCCGCTTGAAATACGGGTCAATATTCTGACGGCTGCTGGCTTTACGGCGGGAGATAAGGCGTTCGGGAAATAGCGTCGACAGCCTATGAAATAGGCTGCCTAACGTATAAGGTTAGATTGTGTGAGCGGAGCGAACCACAATCTGAACCGGTTGTTGGACAAGCCCGGGAATATCGGAGGCTGATTGTTGTGAGTCATGCTGCCTTAGCCGACTCGGAAAGTTGTTGATAATACATGGCCTCGGCTTCGGTTGGTGGAATGTTACCAATCGGTCCTAGTAGGCGTCGATGGTTAAACCAGTCGACCCAGGTCAAGGTGGCCAGTTCGACGGCTTCGCGATTCTTCCATGATTGTTTATGAATCAGCTCGGCCTTATACAAGCCATTGATGGTTTCAGCCAGGGCATTGTCAAAAGAGTCGCCGACGCTGCCCACGGAGGCCTCAACGCCGGCTTCTGACAGGCGCTCGGTATAGCGGATCGAAACGTACTGCACACCTCGATCGCTATGGTGAATCAGGCCGCCGTCATGTAGGGGTTGCCGGTCATGTAACGCCTGCTCCAGCGCATCCAGCACAAAGTCGGTGTGTGTAGTGCCGAACTATGTGTATTTGCACATTTACCTTGTGGCTCAGCCCTAGGCGTCCGCTGCGCAAGGCTGAACACAACTACACATAATTTCGATGCTTGAAGATGTAGCGTCAACTTGCCATCGTTTGGATAACATCGGCTCATTGTTGATTCCAGCCCTTTGATACATAGCGATAGTCATGAAATCTAGGGTTAGGGTGCCAATTGGCTCTCAAATAGCTAAGGGGTTGAGTGGCGCCGGACATGACTCATTGGAATCCCTGATGACACTGAATTTTTTACTTCAGGACATCGGCAAAACTATGTGGAGCTAAGAATTACTCATATTGGCCGTATCCCTTGTGGACTCTAGCTCTCATCCAGGTGATATTAAAAATCTACACATAGGGGTCGTCACTTGCCTGTCGGCCCCTCTAAGTCCGCCATCAACTGACCTAGAGGCGCTAATTTCACAATTGTGAGATCTGACACCGCGGAACTGATTTCCGCCGAAATTTTGAGTAAGCACCATTCCGCCAAACTTATTCAAACACCTCGTCGCCCGTGGGCTCCAGGTGGCTAACCTGATTCATCTGCTGCCGGAAGTTAGATAATTCATGATACAACCTGAATCTGGCCCGATTCAGGTTACCCAGCGGCCGGTGTTCGGGCAGGCAATGCCAGGGGTTCATTTTAAGCCGTTTGGTAAAGTCCGCCATGGCCTCGAAGTTGTGCTGCTGTTTGGGAATATGCACCGTGGCGACTGGAACAAACGGCGACAATTTTTCCGGCCAACGCACCGAGCTGTCCTCAATCGGCATTAAATGCGGGTCGGTTTGCAGCTGTATCATCAAGTCGAATTCCACATCGGTTTCGGCTATGGTTTTGGTCAGATTATCCCGCAGATAATTAAACGGCACCTTGCCGAACGGCAAGCCGGGTATCGGGGACACGATATTGGCTTTTGGCACGAAGGAATACATCACGGCCTGGCCTTCTCCCAGCAAATAAGGCGTACAACTCCAGTAACGTTTACCCAGCGGGTTGGTTTGGGTCTCATTCCACAGGCTTTGCATGAACATGTCCAAAAAATGCGAATCGAACGGATTCAGAAAGTAGTACAAGGTCATGTCCCGCAAGCTCCAATACTGCAACTTGGCGTTTTCACGGGTATTCGGAGTCACAAAGGTCGGACCACCGCTGGTGGTGATAATATCCTGGGTGAATTGTTCTTCATCCATTAGCTTTTTACCGGGCACTCCCATCAATTTAACCGCCATACTCAAGAAGCCGACATCCTGAATATCGGACGGTACGTTCGGGCCGGGGCCGGCATAACGCACATAGGCGGGATAGCTTCGCGGTTCGGCGAAGATCCCGATGCGGCAATGCTCGGGTATATCGTCGCGGACGGTGACCGTGGCCTTCAACACTCCATGGGTTTTGGTATTGCCGCCCCGTTCGTAGCCGCCGGGCTTGAAGCGACCGCGCATCTGGTCGGCCATCAAGTCGATGATGTTATCCAGGCTTTGCTTTTCATCCGGATCGATTCGTTCTTCGGCGATTTTCAAGCCTTCGTTGTTACGGCGCAGATTAATCAGAAATTGCACCAGCCTGACGCCAGGTTCCCGGAAAACCGCGTTCCATGCCGGACGAAACGGGGGTTCAAGGCGGCGTTCCAGATACAACAATTGCAGTAAAAACCGGTGAATTGCCATTAGTATGCAGTTCTTGATGGTCATGACGACGGGTCTCCCTGATGGGGTAAGGCTGCCAGGTAGCGAATGGCACTGAGCCCCGGCATAAAAAAGTAAGCACCGCCTCGCACGCTGATGAATTGCGGCAAATGCGCCACGGTTTGCGTGGGCCCCGCCGCATCGGGGCGGTGGAACTGATCGGTAGGCGTGCCGTCATTCAGCGGCTGGCGATGCGCCAGCAACGGATCTCTTTCCTGTTGCAGACCGGCGAATTTACCGTTCACCACCCAGGCATTCTGTACAAATTCGAACTGACGGGAGATGTTGGCCACCAGACAAATGAACTGCAAGCCCCGCTCGGCAACCGGTGCATCGGCTTTGACGGCCTGTTCCGGCGTCAGCAGCGGGCCGTAGGCGCGTCCTCGCCGCAGTAACCGATGGAAGCGCGTCGAGGCAATCAAGTCCTCATCGTAACGTTTAAGGCCGAAACCCAAAATTTTCAGCAACCGGCTGAAAAAACAACCCGAAACGGACGGCATGTCGCCGGTTCGCGGATTGGCTCTGCGCACATGCGCACCGATCGGGCAACGCGTACCGCCAGGGTCAGGCAGATAATTGAAGCGATTGAGGTGGTCATCGGCGGCAATACCGGGTATGGCTGCGCTGGCCGGCGGCAGTAAAGGCGAACCGTCCCGCCGCCGCCCTACCATGCTGGCGGCGAGTTGTTCTCGCTGTGCCGCATCGCCGCCGCTAACGTTATCGAGGAATTGCCAGAATCCCGGCACATCCTGCCCGAGCTGCCGTAACACCAAGTAGCTGCCGTTACGGGCGAAATCCTTCAATTCGGGCTGCTCTTCCGCCGGCGGCAATTCCGCCGCGCCGGGATCGCTGCCAGGATCGATCAGCGGCCTTACCGTATACTGCTTATATTCATTGCGATAGCCCAGCACCACTTCGCCCACCGCCAACAGGTTGGAAAAACTGTCGCGTTGGTGGGAGTCGAGCGTTTGTTGGGCGGCCCAATCGATGTTGGGTTGGCTAATGCCATCGACAAAACCGAAGGGTTCGATATCGCCGATATCCTGGGTCGGTAGCTGGGCCAGCAACTGGAAGGCCTTGACAAACAGCTTGGTTTCCACTTTTTTACGCCAGGCAGCGATTTTGCCTGGTTCTGCATACAGCAGCAGCAGCATATGCGGCACTTGTTGATTATTGCCGCCCCATTCCCAGTATTCCGGCGCATTGGCGCCTACATCGCCGAGGCGGCGGGAACGGCTTTCGTTACCTGACATGCCGCTGATAAATTCATCGGAGAAATCCCGGATCACTGATTCTTTCAAGCCTAAAGCGCGCAAACCGGCCACAGAAAAGGCAATCTGCAAAGCGGTTTTAGGCGGGGGACTGGTTTGAATGGCCCTAGTAATCGGCGCACCGCCCAACCATTGTTTAGCGGCCGCCTGATCGGCCACATTCAATAATAAAAAACAGCTGTCTCTTAAACGTCCATGTCCAAAGCGCAACAAGCCCTGCAGATCGTCGAATTGAAAGTCGCTTGAATGTGTCATTGCCCTGATTCCCTACTTAGATTTCGGCGAGCCAGTCACGTATGGCCTGTTCATTTGCCTGGCGTATTTCCACACCTTTGCGAATGCGACTGTTGCGTGCCAAATCGATGGCCGTCAAATCCGGATAGGCCTTGTACCAGACGTCGGACGGTAACTGGTGCCGCCTTTGCGTGTATTTAAACTGCTGTTCCCGTTCCGCGCCCTGCTTCACAAACCAACGGGTAGTCGGGTAACCGATCGCATTGCCGAAAGCCAGATTCAGCCCCCAACCGGCCTTGTTAATGAAATCGTCCATATAGCTTTCATGGCTACTGTCGTAGTTACTGGCGAAGAAAGCCCGGCGATTGTTGTCCATGAACACCCAGCGGGCAAAATGAATGGTTCTGATCCGGGTCAAGAAGCCGTGGTTGTATATGTGTCTGGCCACATAATCCGTCAACAGCATTATTAATTTAAACAGAAACAACCTGAACAGCCCGGGTTTGACATCGCCGAACACGTTGAATTGATTACTGACATCCCGATCTTCCAGATAGGCCAAGGCTTCGATATGTTCGCGACTCGGACGAATGAACAACTCCGGGTCTGAACGCTCCAGCATACGCAAGCGCAGCGCAAAAAAAGGCGCCAAGATCAGGAATACCGGTGATAACAGCAATAAAATCAACGGCACCCCAATCTTGTGCAGCCCGTCCCGGATTAACCACGCCAGAGGCGTGGGCTCTTCCGGAGACAGTTTGAGGAGGCCAAGGTGTTTTTGCATCTCGACATGAGATAACAGTTTTTGCCGCAAAGCCCGGGGGTTGCCCCGCCCCGTCTCGGCGACGATTTGTGGTAAATATTCCGACAGACATCGATGCAATGCCGCCTCTTCATGCACCTGCCTGACCGTACGTCCCCGCCAGTTGACGTAATTGGCCGCCGGCTCGATGTTGTGGGTCATCATCCAGCTCACCAGATCGAATGCTTTGGTAAAGCCTTCGCAATGGGCAAATATTTGCTTTAGCCCGTCCTCGGCTTTCCGTGCCAATTCGGTTAAGAATGTCACTCGGTCGCCGTCAAAATCGCCCAGAAATGCCAAGGTCGGCTGCCATGGTTGAGGCGCCCGCCCAAAGGCTTTGACGTCGTCCCCGGTAAGCGCTTCAATAATTAGAAAACGCGCCATGTGCAAGCCATCGAACTCACCGAAAGGCACCAACCCGTTAGCCGGATCGGCCAGCCCCACCGTTTTATTCATTCCCGCCAGCAAACTGCGCAGCGCTTCCAGCTCCCCGTCACGTACCGGAGCCACTATCATGAAAGTGGATTGAGGGGTCATAGCGACATACTCGGATTATGGGCCTTATGCGGCACTTTTGCTGGTTAACGCAAAATCCAGGATCCGTTTTTTGCCCCACCATACCTTGCCCAGATAAACCCCGGGTTCGATCTCGCGAATTTCATCGCGTATCACTTTGGCGAAAAACGAGGTTTTCGAATAATCGATGACGATGGTGTCTTTTTGGTCCAGCCAGCTTTTGTCCATGTACACTTTGGCGACGATAAAGGTCAGACTGAAAAAAGTGATTTTGTTGACCAGCACTCCGGCTTGGCCGCCGGGACAAAACAAATCGAATTTCTTGCCCTGCCACGCATATACTCCGGCCAAAAATGCCACTAATTTAGAGAACACCGATCCGGCCAAAATCGCGGTACCCTGGGTATCGCCGCTGGGAATCTTGCCCGGCGTGGCATTGCAATAAATTTCATCCAGCTCCTCACGTGATTTGCTCAACCAACTATTGACGGTATCGTTCATGTTGTTTACTCCTGATTGCTATTGCGAAGGGCCGCGGCGTGGGCATATACCAGACGTCTAACTTGGTTCATGCGCCCCAAGGGTTCGTGCGCCGCCAGGCTTTGCCAGGGATTAAAACTGCTGCGCTCGCAGTCGGCCAGCGCCTCCGTGTCGTCGAAATCCTGATTTTCTATGGTGATGGTAGCGACGATTTGAAAGGGCGAAACCGTTTCATCCCAAATCACCGAGGCATCTTCAATCGGCATGGTCGGCGGATCGGTTTGTTTTTGCACCGCAAAATGAAATTTGGCCGGAAAGCGTTGCAAATGCGCTTTCATCGCCGCGCGCAGCTGGTTACGGCCCGGATTTTCGGTTTGTAGGGTCTGGTAGTCCGAACAGGGCAGCACGGAATACTTCACCACCTGTCCCGACTGTTCGCCCAGGCGGTAGGGGGTGGTGCTCCAGAACCGCACATCGAACGGACACAAATGCTTTTGCCGGGATTTAAAAGCTATCCACAACGCTTTCAGATGCGGATCGAACGGGTTCAAAAAAAACCACAGTTTCCGATTGGCCTGCCGGGCCTGGATAAAGCCCAGAAAATCTTCCGGCGTGGCCACGAATAGAGCAGGATAGCTATTTAGAATAAAATCCTGGCAACCAGGCTCTCCCCAAAGTACCGGCCCCTCCACACCGGAGAGCCGTATCGACAAGCCGCGCACATCCTTTTCGGCATCGTCCCGGCTGGTGGCGTTGGCAAACCTCAGCATGGCCGGATAGGTTTTCGCTTCGGAAAAAACCCCGTGCTTCAATTCGGCGGGAATATCCTCATGCACGCGAAACTCGCCCCGCAAACAGCCTATGGTTTTGGCCTGATTGAAGCGGGGCACAAGGCCATTTTCGGCCTCGTCCGAGATGACGGCGGCAATGCCCCGATTCATCTCGGTAACCAAATCTTCGATCGGCATGTCTTGATTCATAATCGCCGCTCCCCCGCTGCTGTTATGTACTTACCTTATTGAAAGCTTTCGTCGCTTGCCGCGCTGCTTTGCGGTTTCCATTGCAGGGTATAATCCGTGCCCCTATCCCTGGCCCAAGGGTCGAACACATTGACGACGCCGGCAAGCTGATCCTTAAGTTCCGGCATGGTGCGCAGCATGATTCTTTTCAACGGCGATACTTCAACCTCGTGGCCGTTGGAAGGCTTGGGCTCCATTTTTTTGCCGTCGGGTCCGTTGTTCATCACCCATTCCACGCCCAGCGAGGAATAAAATTCCGGACGGAAGCTGGAGGTAAAGAAACGGTCGCTAAACAAACGCCGCGAGGCATTCAGAATGAACACATGGAACTGGGTTTCGGAAATGGCGTAACCGTGCGGACGGGTGAACTCCGACAGCCAACCGACCACGGTATCCAGGTCCTCGATATTGTCGACCATGCTGCCGTCCGGATGCCCCAGGCAATCGTTGATGCGCGAACCATCTTCGTTCAACTGCGCGGCGGTGATGATCTTGCCGGCATCGCATTTATGCTGGCCGTAGACTTCGCGCAACAACCCGGTCAGGCGTTTCTGCTCCAGATATTCCGCGCTGTTGGTCGGCAAGCGCCAGTCGATAAAATCGTCGAAGCTGGTCAGCTGTTTCAAACCGTATTGGCGGCGGAATTCGTTAAAGCGCGGTAAGCCGCGTTCCCGGTCCCGGATCAAATCCAATGCCGCGATATCGATTTTGTTGGTTTCGGTGTTCAGGCGCGGCAAATCCAGGTTTTGTAAAAACTGGGCGTGGTTCTGCAAGGTTAACAAGCCGAGACGTTGCCGGCCCATGCTCAATGCCCAGTTGCTCAATCCGCCGTCGGTCATGGCCTGAGTGGCTTTGCCTCTAAAGGTGCTGATTACCGGCACTTTTTTGGCAATGGCATTCGGAGCCTGTAATTCCCGATATTCCAGCAAATCGGGCAACAAAGGATGCAAGCGGTAAACGGTGGGAAACTCTTCCGGAAAATTGAACGGCGAACCAAAGTGATTAATACCGCCGTTTACATGTTCTGGATTACGGATATCCCAAATATCGCGTTTGTCGATTAATCTGCCTAAAAAGGTCGGATGGTTTTTATAGCGGTGACTGCCCAAGCCGAAGATGCCGGCACCCGATGCGAACACCGAATAAAACTGATTGGCCTTGATTTCTTTTTCGGATTTGGCCAGTTTATTCACGACGATTTTTTCCAACACCTTGGAAACAGGGTCGTCTTTCATTAACAACCCGTTCCAGTTGGCGTTCATACCTAAATAGAGCGGTTCGTCGTATAACAATTGCGTAGTCCATTCAATGGTGTGAATTTTGGCAATCTCGGCAGACACCACCAGACGGGCCGCTTGATACAACTCTTCGTCACTGACTTTTTTGTAAGTAATCACCTGCTCGGGACGATCCGGATTGCGCAAACCGGAGTCTAAATCCGGGTTGACCTCGGCATTGGCGCGGAATTTATCGACAAAGGCGTTATGTTCGCGCACGAACAGGTTATGGTAAAAACTCAGGCCCACCGTCCAGTTATCCGCGAAACCGGCGGCTTCCTGACCTTTCCAGGCAGGATTGATGGGATCGGGGGAACAATCCGGTCCGGCATTTTCGCAACTGTTGAACACCGGCAGATAACCTTGTTTTTCGCCGGCCCCGCTATGATTGCCGCGCGGCGTCATCAATAATTTCGCGGCGTCCTTAGGATCCCGTTTCACCCGTTTTTGCGAAAGTTCATCGAACCCGTAAATTTGCGAAGCATCCCACCAAGCGGTAACGGTGTTTTCCGTGGTGCGGTGAGCGCGGGACAAATAGGTTTTACCCTGGTATTCAAAGGTAGGCGCGGGTTCTTTTTGCGCGACCAACGCCACATCCACCTTGTCATTGGGTCGACATCCCAGTTTGGCGGCCTGCTCGGCGCTCAGCGCTTGTTCCTGGTTATTGACCATTTGGCTGGCGCAACCGACCGGCATTCTGGCCTCGGTATTCTGTCCTTCCCGCAAATGGTAGAACCAATCGTGGGTCATGAACTGTATCCAATAGGCCGCCAATACATTAAAAAACGGGGCTTTCTTATAGTCGCACTCGGCATTTTTGGCATTACCCGGTAAACCCTGCCCTTGTTTACACGCGTCGGGTTTTGATTGACTACGGGTAAATAACTTCCTGGAGATGACTTGCGGATCGGGCTTTAATAAACTCAAGCGGTCGCCATGGCGATTGCGGACCAACTCATTGGCGCCCAGGTCGGGAAAGGTCGAATCGAAACTGACGTTGCGGGCGAATAACTGGTTGGTCGAACCCATGGCCGGATTGAAAATATCGTTGCAGATACCGGTGATATTACGGTGACGGATCAGTTCCCCTTTGCAAACTTGGGTGCCGTCCTTGTCGGTCACCTGCTCATACAAAGGATGAGTATGCGGCAAACGCATTTCCGCCCATACTTTCACCACGGGACCGGCGGTTTTACCAACACCTTTAATGAAGGTTTCGTAGGTTTTATTGTCGTACAGATTGAAGCGTAGCAATTCCATGCGTTGATATTCCAAATCCATCAAGGCGCCATCCACGCCCCGGCCGTTGGGATTGAGATGTTTGCCCAGTTTGGTGACGGATTCCCAGCCTTCCGCCTTGCTGCTGGCATCTCCGGTTCCCCAATAATTGGGCCAATCCACCCACACCACACTACGACCGGCCAAGGCTTTTTTGCCGCCGCGGCATTGTGCAGTGTCCTCGCTGACTTTTCCCAGAAAACGTTCGGTTTGCTGCTCGGCAATCGGCCGTAAACCCTTCGCCACCATTGCCGCACAGGCCCTATCGGCCCTGATTCTTTCCAAGGTTGAAATGGCTTCCGCTTGACAAGTTGTCGCTATAAACCATGAAATGACAAATAGAACCGGCGCATTTAAATTTGTTTTCATTGTCTCGTCCCCATATCCTGTGAATAGTGGTATTCCACTACATGACTCGGGTTCAGCTTAACTGAAGTGTTCAGCCGCCGCCATGACCCAAATGGGTCAATTTTTTGGCCAATCAATTATTTAAGGGGTATGCTAAGCAACACCGTTTCATAACGGGCAGCGCTGCGTTTTGGATTGAATAAACACCTTGATGCAGCAAACTTTTACAGCCGCTTGACGGGAAATTAAACAGACCGGCGACAATCTTTTTAAATCAGATAACCGACAGGAAGCCTTATTTTAGGCTGTGTATAAATTCATAAAAGCAGGCAACGCCCCGCGTTCGCAAATGACGCTTATTGACTGATGACAACACTAATAATAAAAACAAGGGTGGCACTCAATGAGACAATTATCCGACGATCTATATCTGCACACCATACTCGCAAACGCCCCTGGATACCCTTTAATCTGGAACCGTTTTCTGAACGAATTGACTCGACAACTGTGTTTCGATTCCAGCGCGTTATTGGTGACCGATCTAAATGATTACGGAAACACCCGCTTTCTATTCAGCGCCCACATCTCGAACGAATATCAAGAACAGTACCAGGACAAATTAAACCGGCTGGATTTATTCAATCATTACATCAGCAAAAATCCGCGGCGCATAACCTGCAATCAAAACCTGCAATACGGAAATCCTTCTGAACTTAAAAGCGCCTTTTTCGCCCCCGAACAGCAAAATTTTCGATTCGGCGTCGCATTGGCCTGCTCTCAAAATCACGCACTCAGTTTGCTGCTGAATCGTAAACATGCATTTAGTCATGCGGAGCAACAACACATCACCCAGCTGTTGGAAAACATGCTGCCGATACTGCAAGATGCCATACATAAAGAACAACGCCATAAAATCAATAGCCAGTTGCTCCACCACCTGGGCGATCATTTCGACGGCTATATCATCGTCGATCATGAACTGAATATTCTATTTTCCGATCCGATCTATACGGCGATTATCAGCCAGCTGGATTGCGTGCATATTTCCGAGAACCGCTTCGGTATGAAAAACCCGGTCATCGAACAACGATTGCTGTCCCTGATCGAACATAATCAGGAAAGCAGCTCTATTCATAACCAGTGCCAGTCCTGTCAAATTTCCTTGATTCCCATCGCCTCGTTAAAAAATCTGTATCAATGGGAATGTTATATGGATGGCTTCATTCTGACCTTTACCCACGAAAAAGATAAAAATCCGGCCCTGGACCGCTTGATGCATCTTCACAGCCTGTCACGTTGCGAAGCGATTTGCGCCCTGCACTTTATGAAGAACCCTTCCATACCGGACATAGCCAGCCATACCTATCGTTCGCAAGAAACGGTGCGGAATCATATCAAGCACACCATGCAAAAAATGAATGTACATAGTCAGGCGGAACTGATGAAAAAGTTGATTACACTGGCCTCGTTATAAACCAACCCTGTTATGATTGCCTGCCGGATGCCGGCAATCGGCCGCCTCCCACAGATATCAGAGCCTTTGTGAATAGCCCAGAATTTTCCGCATTACCGTTAAAACCCGCCTTACTTGAAAACATTGCATCGCTAGGCTATACCCAGCTAACCCCCATACAGGCCGAAAGCCTACCGCATATACTGGAGGGCAAGGACGTAATTGCCCAAGCCAAAACCGGTAGCGGAAAAACAGCCGCGTTCGGTATTGGTTTAATTTCCCGGTTGGATGTCGGTCATTTCAAAGTCCAAGCCTTGGTAATATGCCCTACCCGCGAACTGGCCGATCAAGTCTGCAAGGAAATGCGTCAATTAGCCCGCTTCACCCAAAATATTAAAGTGTTGGCTTTGTGCGGCGGCGTGCCGTTTGCGCCGCAGCGGGACTCCTTACTGCACGGTGCGCATGTGGTCGTGGGCACGCCCGGCCGCTTGCAGGAACACCTGCAAAAACACAGTTTGCGTCTGGATCATATAAAAGTGTTGGTGTTGGATGAAGCCGACCGAATGTTGGACATGGGCTTTTCGGACATCATTAGCGATGTAATTTCATACGCCCCCAGTCACCGGCAAACCCTGTTATTTTCGGCAACCTACTCCGACACGATTCGGAAACTGAGTCAATCCTTTCAATTTAAACCCATCGCCGTCAGCATAGACACCAACCATCACGACAACGATCTGGCCCAACACTTCCATCGCGTCGACCCAGCGAAAAGATTGCACGCCTTGGGCTATTTATTGGCCTACCACCGACCTGAATCCACGGTAGTATTTTGCAACACCAAGCGTGAATGCCAGGATGTGGCAGGCAGCCTGGCCAATTGCGGCTTTTCCGTGCAAGCCTTGCATGGTGATTTGGAACAAAGAGACCGCGACCAAGTTTTAGTGCGGTTCGCCAATAAAAGTTGCTCGGTATTGGTAGCCACGGACGTAGCCGCCAGAGGCCTGGATATCAAGGAATTGCAGGCCGTCATCAACTATGAACTGCCCTGGGACCCGGAGGTGTACGTGCACCGCATTGGACGCTCCGGCCGGGCCGGCAAAAAAGGTTTGGCGCTGAGCTTGTGCGCCGAGACCGAGCTGGACAGAGTCAAGGCCATTGAAGATTACCTGAACATTTCAGCTCATTGGGACGAACTAGCGCCCTTTAAACTGAGTTATGAACGGCGCTTTCAACCGCCCATGATCACGCTATGGATCGACGGCGGCCGCAAACAGAAAGTACGTCCGGGTGATATTTTGGGCGCCTTGACGGGCACGGCCGGTATTGCCGCCACCGAAGTCGGCAAAATCGATGTATTTGACAAACACGCCTACGTAGCCATAACCCGCCAATATGCCGACCAGGCCTTGACTTGTCTAAGAAACGGCAAAATTAAGGGCCGCCGCTACAATGTGCACAAGTCCCAATGGGATTAAAACGCCGAGTGTTTGCCATGTTGTACTATTCGCGGATACGCGCATCCGAAAAATTGTAATCCGTCAGCACATCGTGATCAGGAAAATACCGTGTCTGAGCCATTGACTAAACCCCAACAGAGCGTTTTATTGAGCCTGGCCTGGCAATCCGTTGCCCATGGCCTAAAAACCGGCAAGCCGCTGAGCGTCGATAATTCGAAATATTCGCCGGCACTGGTAAAGCCCCGCGCAACCTTTGTGATGTTGGAATACCACCAGCAACCACGCGGCTGTATCGGTCGTCTGGACCCGGTTCGCCCATTAGCGGAAGATGTCTCGGAAAATGCCTTTGCCGCCGCGTTTTGCGATAGACATTTCCCTGCCGTCAGTTCCGAGGAACTTGACGAACTGGATATCCATATCGATCTGGTATCCGCGCTGGAACCACTCAGTTTTAATTCGGAAGTAGAACTCATCAGCCAATTAAGGCCGCATATCGACGGCCTGGTTTTACAAGACGGCTCGCACCATGCTTCCTTTTTGCCTTCCAACTGGCAAAGCCTGCCTAGCCCCATGCAATTTCTGCAGCACCTCAAGCACAAGGCCGGACTTCCGCTTACCTACTGGTCTAAAACCATCAAAGCCAACCGCTTCACCACGCAACAGCTGCCCTGCGCGGATTAATACTCCGCATCCGCTCGCTTCGCTGCGCGGTTATATGTGCCTAATCGCCGCCGAACAGTTAAAATAGTCCGTTCGATTGTTTGTATGCTGCCCGCTACAGGCCGAATCAGGCTTAAAGAATGCCGCTAAAATTAACTGCTGTCATTAATCTTCAACCGCCTTTTGCATTAATCGGGCAACCGCAAATTTGATAGACTTCTTTGTATAAAGAGATGAAAGATGGCTTTATCCGGATATAAAAATTTTCTGTTTGTTATGCTGATGGGATCCACGGCTTGCACCACGCTACCGCCGGCGGCAAAAGCCTACGATAACTTCGCCGACTATGCAGAGTCGGTCTTCAGGCACCAAAATGTGTTGATCAGCCGTCTTATGATGATGAACGACAACGACAACGAAAAGCTGGAAGATGCCGAACAAGAAATGAACGACGCCTGCCATCTATTAAATGAATACGCCGAGCATGAAATGGCGGGTGAATCCATGAGCTTATTCTTCAAACGCAAAGTACAAGCCAGTATCGAAACTTGCGATGAACAAGTCCAAAACTTGGAAACCCTGTTAACGGAAACCCTCCCCTAAACCGATGCGAACGTTTGTCGTGCCTGCCGCCTAAGCCCATATCGCTATTATGAGCAATAGCCTGGACAGCGGCATCGCCGTCATACATTCCAACCAACTGGAAGCCCTGCGGGATGTGGTGGAACACTGGCTGCGCCAACACCCGTTGGCGCCGTTGGAAAATGAAGTATTGCTGGTGCAAAGCAACGGCATGGGCCAATGGTTAAAGCAAAGTCTGGCGCAAAACAACGCCTTGGGCATTGCCGCCGCCATGCACATCCAATTGCCGTCTCTGTTCATCTGGAGCGTCTACCGGGCGGTATTGGGACAGCAAATTCCCAAGCAGCAACCGCTGGCCAAAGCCCCGCTGAGCTGGCGTCTGTATCGATTGTTGCCGGCCTTGATCAGCCGAACCGGCTTTGAAAGTCTGGCGCATTTCCTACAACACGATTTCAATAGTCGAAAACGCTTCCAATTGGCGGAACAACTGGCCGATCTGTTCGATCAATACCAAGTATATCGTTCCGACTGGATAGTCGATTGGGCAGCCGGCCAGGATACTTTCCGCGATGCGCATGGCGAAGCACGACCCTTGCCCGACCGGCAAATATGGCAATCGCAACTCTGGCGGGCAATATTGGAAGATCTGGGCAGCGACTATAACCCGTTCGCCAGTCGGGCCTCGGTGCATGCCCAATTCATGGCCAATGTCGACACGCTGCGGCAACGTCCCGCCGGTATCCCGCGCCGCATTGTGATATTCGGTTTGTCGTCTCTGCCGCAACAATCGCTGGAAGTGCTGGCCAAGCTGGGTAGGTTTTGCCAGGTGGTTTTGTTCGTGCATAACCCATGTCAACATTACTGGGCCGACATCATCGAAGACAAGGAATTGTTAAAAGCTCAGCGTAAACGACAAACCTACAAAGCCGGCATGGCCGCCGGCCTGAATCCGGAACTACTGCATCTGCATGCCAACCCGCTGTTGGCGGCCTGGGGCAAACAAGGCCGCGACTATATCCGCTTGCTGGACCATTTCGACGAAACCCAGGCCTATGCCGACTGGCACTGGCCGGATCATAAAATCGATTTGTTCAAGGATTACGGCGACGACGGCCGACGCAGCATCCTGCAACGGCTACAACAAAGTATCCTGGATTTGGAGCCGATACCGGAACAACCGCTGTTGCTGGACAAACCCGATCAATCATTGGCCTTCCATATTGCCCATAGCCGGCAGCGGGAAGTGGAAATATTGCACGACCAGTTGCTGGCTCGTTTCGATGCCGCGCAACTAGCCGGCGAAATACTCTATCCGCGCGACATCATCGTCATGGTGCCGGACATCAATCAATACGCGCCGCATATCCGCGCCGTGTTCGGCCAAGTCCAAGCCGAAGACCCGCGCCATATTCCGTTCAGTCTGGCCGATCAACAGCAACGCGGCGAAAATCCACTGCTGGTGGCCGTGGAAACCCTGTTGAATCTGCCGGAATCGCGCTTCAACGTCAGCGAATTTCTGGGGCTGTTGGAAGTACCGGCCTTGCGGCTGCGCTTCGACATAGACGAAACCGCCATTCCCAAACTCCACCAATGGCTGGAACAAGCCGGCATCCGCTGGGGCCTGAATGCCGAACAACGCGCCCGCACGGTAGAGATGCCGGCCGATTTTGCCGCCAACACCTGGCAATTCGGTTTGCGCCGTATGTTGCTGGGTTATGCGGTGGGCGCGGGGGACGCCTTCAACGGCATCGAGCCTTACCCGGAAATCGGCGGGTTGGATGCGCAATGGTTGGGACATTTATGCCATATCCTGGATACGCTGGAACGTTACGCCGGCAGTCTCGGCCATGAGCAAAATGCCGACGCCTGGTTGCAAGCACTGAGCCAATTGTTGGCGGATTTTTTTGTTGCCGACAACCAGCGCGACCGCAAAACCCTGGATACACTACGGCTGGCCTTGGGCAATTGGCATCAGGCCTGCCTGCAGGGCGGCTGCGGCGCAAACGACCTATTACCGTTAAACGTGGTGCGCGAAGCCTGGCTGGCGGCGGTGGACGAACCCAATCTGCAACAACGTTTCCTCAGCGGTCGGGTAAATTTCTGCACCCTGATGCCGATGCGGGCCATCCCGTTCCGAGTGATCTGTTTGCTGGGCATGAACGACGGCGATTACCCGCGCAACCAATACCCGCACGGCTTCGACTTAATGAACCAGCGCGGCCAATACCGGCCCGGCGACCGCTCGCGGCGGCAGGACGATCAATACCTGTTCCTGGAAGCGCTGCTCTCGGCCAGACAGCAACTTTACATCAGCTGGATAGGCCGCAGCATCCGCGACAATAGCGAACGACCTCCCTCGGTGTTGATCGCCCAATTGCGCGATTTTCTGCAACAAAGTTTTGGTTTGGCGGACGGACAAAAGCTGCTGGAAACCCTGACGCTGGAACACCCGTTGCAGCCCTTCAGCCCGGACTACATTAAGTCCAACCGCGATCCGCGCCTGTTCAGCTATGCCCGGGAATGGTTTCAACCGTCGCCCGACGAGGCAACGGTTGCTACTGACGAAACTGCTAGCGAGGAAATATCCTACACCCTGAATCTGGAAGCACTGGCGCGTTTCCTCAGAGCGCCGGTCAAAACTTATTGCCAGCACAGCCTGAAATTCAGCTTCGACAGCGAGGATGTCACCAGCGAAGATAACGAACCGTTCGGTTTCGACCGCTTACAGGCACACATCCACGGCAAAGAACTGTTGCAGGATTTACAAAGTCGGCAACCGGTCGACCTCGACGGCTTTTATCAACAGCAAATGACCGCGTTAAGCGCTAAAGGCGCGCTGCCGTTGGGCGGCTTCGCCCAAACCACTTTCGCCGGCATCGCCAACCCCGCGGACCGGGCTTGGCATCAATATCGAATGCTGCTTGAGCAATGGCCTCAGGAGATACCGCCCCGGCATATCGAGCTGAGTTTTGTCATTGCGGACCACATCAATGTGCAACTGAGTGCCGGACTCAACCAATTGCGCCGAGCCGACGCTGATGACCCATGTGCATTGCTAAGTTTGACGGCGCAAACGCTGCTTAAAAAAGACCTGATTCAGTATCACAACCTGATCCTGCCCTGGCTGCGGCATCTGGCCGCCTGCGCCGATGGCCTGTCGGTACATAGCTTTATTGCCGCCGCCGACAGTATCATTACCATTCAACCGCTGCCGCAAGCCGATGCAATTAGCCATTTACAGACTTTGCTGGAATCCTGGCGGCAAGGCATGCGGGCCCCGCTACCGGTAGCCTGCCGCACCGCGTTCGCCTGGCTGAATACCTCGGAAGAAAAAGCCCTGGAAACCGCGCAAGCACAATACGACGGCGATGAATGGAACCCCGGCGAAGTTACTTACGATACGTATCTGGGACGTTTTTTCCCCAGCTTCGCCAGTTTGTATCAAACCGAAACCGCACATTTTGAGCACTGGGCAACCGCGCTGTACCAACCGCTTTACCGCCATCTAACACCGCTGCAGCCATGCAACACCTTGCCGACCGACGAATCCGGACCACCAGGAAATTGAATATTCAAACTTGGGCAACTGCGGTTCGGCGGGGCGAAAGCGCTAGCAGACTATTGGCCGCTAACCTGGCTATGCTCAAGCATGTGATACCCATCTTGCTACTGCCAACGCTTTGCCTGGCAAACGATGAGAATCCCGACGTTCCGACCGAACTACGAATTTTCGTGGCAGCGAATACGTCATTATTGGCCTATGCCGGCGCCGATCTGAATGGCGACGGTTTATCCGATTATGTGTTTATCCTCGAACGTCAAAAAATGCATGACGCCGCTCCTGAAACCGAGACAGGCCAACGACCGTTAAAAATTGCCTTGCGCCAGCCAGACAACAGCCTGAAAGTCGTCAAAACCAACCACAAGATCATGTTTTGCTCGACCTGCGGCGGCGTATTCGGCGTCCCGTTCGCCGAGCTGTCGGCCACGGCGAAATCGTTTAGGGTCAGCCACTACGGCGGGAGCAATTGGCGTTGGACCAACAACTTTCAGTTTAACTATTCAAGGCGCGACGATACCTGGCAGTTGGTGCGCGTCGAGGAAAGCGCCTTTCATACGTCCGACCCGGAGACGCTTGAAACGCTCATCTATAAACCGCCCAAGGACTTCGGCAAAATCGATATTGCCGACTTCGATCCGGAGAACTTTAAGGGCGTGGGTAAAAAATAACGGCCCATGCAGGTGGATTGAATACTGCAAACCCGGCGCTGATAGGCCTACGAGTAAAACTCTCAAGCCTATCAAATCGAACCCTCTCGGAGATAGCAACACCTCCCCCTAAACACTCAGACTAACTTTCCGCTTCGCAAATGCTTTTAAACTCCGGTATGCCGGCGGTTAAGCGCGCGCGCAGGAAATTAAACTGTCTTTGCAATTCGTCTTCGGCATCGCCGACATTTTTGAATACTTGAACAACTTTTTGATCGTTCAACATATCGGGATAATGGGCATCTATGAACTCAAGCACTTCCGCATCAAGTTCACTAATGTTGCTCAAAGCGCCTTCCATGCGAGACAATACCGCACGTAACGCTACAAGATCTTCGACCATAAATTTCCTCGGTTAAATAGACGCTTTCTTTAGACGTTTTTGTCGAGATATCTGAAAAACGCCACACAATTTTTTCTGCCGGGCAGGCCGGAAACGCTAACGTTTAACCCGGCCCGCCCTCCAGCAAAATAAACTAGCTTACGCATAGCTCGGCTGAAACGCTTGCTCCGGGTCGGCAACAGGCTCGTTGTTGATACTATCCCAATACGGCGACAGCTTGCGCAGAGTGGCGACGATGCTCGGCATGACTTTCAGCACTTCATCCACATCACTCATACTGTTGTAGCGCGAGAATGAAAAGCGGATGGTGCCGTGAGCAGCGGTATAAGGTATATCCATGGCCCGCATCACATGAGACGGCTCCAGGGAACCCGAGGTACAGGCCGATCCGCTGGAAGCGGCAATGCCGGCTTTATTCAGCAACATCAATATCGCCTCGCCTTCGATATATTCAAAGGCAATGTCGGTGGTGTTGGGCAGGCGGTTGTTCAAGTCGCCGGTGATAAAGCTATGCGGAATGGCTTCAACGATGCCTTGCTCCAAACGATCGCGCATGGCTTTGACCTGAACGTTTTCGTATTCCATGTGCTCTATAGCCAGTTCGCAAGCCTTACCCAGACCGACGATGGACGCAGTGTTTTCGGTACCGGCCCGACGGCCCCGCTCCTGATGACCACCACGCAGCAAGGGCCGATAACGTGTTCCGCGGCGCAGATACAACACGCCAATACCTTTTGGTGCATGCAATTTATGGCCGGAAATCGATAGCATATCGATCTTGGTATCCTGCAACATCATCGGAATTTTACCGACCGCCTGCACGGCGTCGGTATGAAACATTACGCCGGCCGCATTGGCCATTTCGGCCATTTCCACCACCGGAAAAATGGTCCCGGTCTCATTATTGGCCCACATGACCGACACAATCGCCACCTGATCGGATAACAGGTTTTTATAGGCGTCCAGATTCAGCCGTCCGCATTTATCCACCGGCATCCGGTGGATGGTATAACCTTCTTTCTCTAAATTATCCACCAGATTCAGAATCGCCGGATGCTCAACCGCCGTGGTGATGATTTCCTTACGGTTCGGCTGGGCTTTAATAGCGGACAATATTGCCGTGGAATCGGATTCGGTGCCGCACGAGGTAAAAATGATTTCCGAATCATGCTCCGCGCCGATCAACTCTTGAACTTGGCTACGGGCTTTCTTGATGGCCTTGGCCACCCCGTCGGCAAAACGGTGAATGGAAGACGGATTACCGAACTGTTCGGTAAAGAACGGAATCATCGCATCGACCACCACGCTATCCACCTTGGTAGTCGCGTTGTTATCCAGATAGATATCAGGCATGACCAACCTCCTTGATGTTCACCAATTCACTAGTAGGCATTTGCGAAGCAGGCACGACCTTGATGAACTCAGCCATTACTTCCATCAAGCGTTGTTGAATGCCGGCAATAGTCATTGACGACATTTGGCAGCCGCTGCAGGCACCGGTCATATTCACGTAAGCAGTGTTGCCGATCACTTCCACCAACTCGACGTCGCCGCCGTCGGCCATCAATTGTGGACGGAAGGACATAATCACTTCCTCGATTTTCTTAATGCGTTGCAGGTTGGTCAACGGTTTTTTCTCGGCCTTGGCTTCGACTTTTTCAATTGGCGCCGCACTCGGGTCGAAGGTTTCGCCGCGTTCTTTCATGACTTTTTCCAAAATCGCTTCGATATCTTCATGACAGGCGGCGCAACCGCCGCCGGCCTTGGTGAAATTGGTAACGTCTTCAACGGTGCGTAGTTTGTTCGCCCACACCATTTCTTCGATCATCACCGCGTCGATGGCGAAACATTTACACACCAGGGCGCCTTCTTCGTGATCGTCTTTCCACTCTTCGCCGCGATAGTTGGCAACCGCTGCTTGCAGCGCTTCGCGACCCATGACCGAGCAGTGCATTTTTTCCGGCGGCAGGCCGTCCAGTTCCGCGGCAATATCCTGGTTGGTAACTTTTAAGGCATCATCCAGTGTCAAACCCTTGATGATTTCGGTTAACACCGAAGACGAGGCAATCGCCGAACCGCAACCGAAAGTCTGGAAACCGGCGTCTTCGATGACTTCGGAGTCTTCATTGACTTTCAGGGTCAGCCGTAATGCGTCGCCGCAACTAATGGAACCCACTTCGCCAATCGCATTGGCCCCTTCCACCGCACCGGCGTTTTTAGGGTTGAAAAAATGGTCTTTAACTTTATCCGAATAATCCCACATGACTTTAATCTCCGCTTCTTAAGAACAGGTTTTGGGGGTGCCACCGTTATCGCCGGTGGTGAACGAAGAGCCGCAAGCGCAGCTTTTGACTGCGTTGGGATTGCTAAATTTAAAACCCGATCCTTCCAGGCTATCCACAAAGTCGATGGACATACCATCGAGTTTCGGATAACTGGCCGGATCGACAAATACTTTCACTTCACCGCAATCTATCACGGTGTCTTCGGCGGCTTCCTTGTCTTCCAAGCGCAAACCGTAAGACAAACCGGAGCAACCGCCATCTGTCACTTCGATCCGCAGGCCCGCGGTCGGTTTGTCGGAATTGCTGATAAAACGACCTACGGCTTGTACGGCGCTATCGGTTAAAGTAATCATTGTTAACTCTCCTGAACGGTTTGGCATTGATCTTGTAAACAGTTAAAGCAACCGGCATGCCATGCGAGAAAATCTTAGCTAAACCGCTGAATTATCTTGCCTCATGACAACCGGCCACCTTGAATCAGCAATCCGTTTAACAACAATCCCGCTGTCTTTGTCGGCTTTGCTACAAACCCGTAACAGGAGAACACCATGAATATTGAAGATTTGGATTTAGGCGATGTGGTTTTTGCTGCGCATACCATCATCGACGACGGCAGCATGCCGGAGAGCGAGGAAGGCGAAGTGCTGGCGGAAGAAGGCGCGCGCGGCGTCATCGTTATGAAAGGTTATGTGGAGGAAGATCCCAGCCGCAGCGTATTTTTAGTGCGCTTCGAGGACAAGGATATGAATTTGGGCCGGCCGATCGGCTGCTGGACAGAGGATTTGATGATGCCGGAACTGGTATCCTAATTATAGAAGGGCAGTCATCATGACAGCCTTGACCATCATAATTAACGCTTCACACCCAGGACATCATGGAAAACGCCGCCGACGCCGTACTGAATTATCATCAACGCACCAAACATCAATTAAATGCGTATGCCAAAGGTCCGGAATCGCTGGACTGGGATGATCAGCCCAATCCGTTTCGGCGTTTTAAGGGTTGCGAAACGGTAACGTTACCCACGCCGGGCGCCGAACTGGATTGCCTGTTTGCCGATCTGGACAAACCGGAGCTGATTACGCCCGAGCCGCTTACCTTGGCCAAGCTCGGCTTATTATTGGAACTATCCTTCGGTCTGTCGGCCTGGAAGCAATTCGGCCCGGATCGCTGGGCCTTGCGCTGCAACCCTTCCAGCGGCAATCTGCATCCTACCGAAGCTTATCTGATCTGCACCAACGCTGAACTGCTGCCACCCGGCGTGTATCATTACCTCAGCCACGATCACCATCTGGAACGCCGCGCTACATTTGATGCGAACGACAGGGAGTCGGCCTGTTATATCGGCTTGTCGTCCATCCACTGGCGGGAAGCCTGGAAATATGGCGAGCGGGCCTTTCGCTATTGCCAACATGACATCGGCCATGCCTTGGCTGCGCTAAGTTATGCCGCCGCTTGCTTGGGCTGGTCGATAGAGCTACTCGGCGCAACGGGCGATGCCGACCTTGCCCACTGGTTGGGCTTGGACCGGCAGGAGGACTTCGTCGAACACGAACACGAAGCACCTGATCTGCTTTGCCGTTTGCATACCAATAAAGCAAACCCCGGCGGCTTCAATACCGAACAATTATCGCAACTGTATGCAACGGCTAGCTGGTTTGGGCAGGCCGAACGCTTAAGCGGTCGGCATTTTTACCGCTGGCCGGTTATCGACGAAGTGGCAAAAGCAGCAGAAAAACCCGCCACTGCGGTTGAACGTCAACAGATGCCGGTTTTGGCGCTACCGGCAGCCAGCCAAAATTTACCCGCCAGCCGCTTGATACGCCAGCGCCGCAGCGCCCAACATTTCAACGGAAAGGCCGAAGCTTTGCCTTTGGCCGATTTTCAGCGGATTTTGCTGGCGCTTTTACCCAACGCCAAGCCGCCGTTTACGGCCTGGAACTGGTCGCCGCAAATACATATGCTGTTGTTTGTGCACCGGGTCGACGCTCTGGAGCCCGGCCTGCACTTCTTACCGCGCGAACCGCGTGATGTGGCGACTTTAAAACAAGCGTTTTCCAAGGATTTCATCTGGCAAGCGGTTGACGCGCCTTTCGAGTTCTATCGACTGGTAGCGGGCAATGTGCGGCAAGCCGCCAAAACCCTGTCTTGTCATCAACCGATTGCCAGCGACAGCGCGTTTAGCTTAGGCATGCTGGCCCGCTTTGCCGGCAATATCGAGGCCCAAGCCTGGCGCTATCGGCGGCTGTTTTGGGAGTCGGGACTGTTGGGGCAGATTCTTTATCTGGAGGCCGAAGCAGCCGGTATTCGGGGTACCGGTATCGGTTGTTTTTTCGATGACGCGGTGCACGGTGTGTTGGGTTTACAAGATAATGCCTGGCAGAGCATTTATCATTTTACAGTGGGTACACCCTTGGATGACGGTCGCTTAGAAACGCTGCCGGCTTATACGCATTTGTCGAAAGAACCGACACCGATGTGAGTGCTCAAGGTTCATTCATCCGTTTATAAAGCTGGCTGCTTCAGCAGCAACAAAATGGCCGTCCGACCCGCCGGTGAAGCGGGTCGACAGCTTGGAGCAATGGCCGAATCCAGCCCCACGGCAGGTCAAGTTTCGATGCGTTCTGAAGCCGGGATTCGCTGCCCGGTCGCGGGCTCCGACTTTCCGGGCCGGAAAGACGATCAGGAAGGCCTGTTCTATCATTTCACGTTAGCAGCTTGCTAATCGGATAATTCATTTTCAGCGGTTATTTTTAACGTCGAGGCCATGGCAATTAAAGCCCAACCTCGAAAGCTGATATCGACGCTCAGCGAAAACACAATAAACCACAACGATGCAGGCGAATCTATCCAGATAATAATGCCCAGTATAATTGAAACCAATCCCGTAACCCGGTTGGACAAAGGGTTGCGCACTTCTCCAACCGACAGCAGTATGTTCCGATAGATACCCTGCGTTACTAAATATCCTACTATCAGAAGATTTAAATTATTGACGTTACTATTGCTACTGACAGTAACCAGCATACCGACAACAATATCCAGTACGCCACCCTGCATATTAAATAAAAACCCTTGTGCATACTCCGAAGCCAAACCGTCAATACAACGAAAGACCCCAACCAGCAATATGACAATACCAATAATTGGCGCCCAAGAGGCCTCTTCGCCAAACATATAAACATCCGGCGAAACGATGCACAACGCGGCGACGATTATTCCGAGAACAATCATCGCCCCCCCCTGAATGGTGTACCACCAAGGCCTTGCAGTAAACTGAATTAAATCGGCGGTAATTTTAGACTTTATCATTTTTTATAGAATTCAATTGATCCGATTATCGATAGGCTTGCCATCGGTTAGTGCATACCAGCCCACTGCAATCCTGTATATCATCCAAACGATGGTAATAGCCAGCACAAAAATGCCAAAGCCCATGCTAAAGGTAAACCCGGCTAACGCAAACCCTGCCAGCGCAACCCAAGTGGTTTTAATTTGCCAGTTAAAATGAGACTCAACCCAAGTTCCCTGCACATCGTTTTTTTTATAGAAATTAATGGCTACCCCAATCAATAACGGCAAACCTGCCAACATAAATGTCAATACCTGACAAAGGTATACCGTGGCAGCCAATTTTTTTAAAGTTGAATTTTTCTCATTATCTGTTTGTTCCATGGAAGTATCCTTCATAACACACCTACCTTTATTTCGTTGATTAAATTCGACCAGGCCAAGATTATTAATTCAGGCGAGTCATGTTAATAAGTATTACTGTATGCGGAATCAAGATTAAAAAGGCTACTCGCTTCAGCCGAATAGTCCGTACGCCACCGCACATAAATTAATCGTCTAATCACAAACTTCATTCCACTATTGCTTAGCTTCGCGCAACACCACCATCAACGAAGTCTGTAAGCAGCATTCGATAAATCGACCACTATATCACTGCTGATTATCGGGTATCGATCGACTGCCTTAAAACGAATCCTGACTATAAAACTGCTTCGGCAACAACAAAATGGCCGTCCTATCCGCCGGGAAGCGGTTTGTCCGCGGATGCGGGAGACATGGCACTGTATGGCGCAACTAGCTGATCAGAAAACGAATTGCCTAGCACCCATGCAAAGACGTCAGGCATTCGCCGCAAAAGCGGCCGGCAAGGCAGCCGGAAAACTTCAGCAATTCAGCAATCAGGTTTGGTCGGCTAAAACCGGGGGTATATATCATAAGTTTGGATAAACCGGGTTCGCACGCTGGGGTATGCGAGCGTTATCAGCTGGATAAAATCAAATTCAAGTATCCTCTTACCCATACCCGGATTTCGATGAAGGCTCTGAAGCGGATTCTCTCGCGCGACAACCGAAGCGCAAAAGACTCAGCACGGATGAAGTCATTAATTTAATAAGATCACCATTCGTGCTGAAATTGTCAAAGTGCCATTTTTAAAAACGGCTTGTGTTGACGCCATTTATTTCCTTTCAGCTTCCATCTGTACAATGGCGGACTTCATTGCGGCAATGCCTTCTGACAAATTGCCGGCCTTACCTGATTTTAAAGCTTTCTTCATTCTGGCGTCAGCGCGTTGCAAACGAATGGAACTGCCTTTGTCGTTTTGTTCACCTATTGCTGTCAAGACAACCTTGACACTGTCGACAAATGCTTCCGTATCTCCGGTTTCACCGACTTCAATAGCGGTGTTGGATAGGGCAATCAAGTTAGTGAAACTTTCGTTCAGAGGACTACCCGCGGCTCCCGCTGTTAGTGAAAACACCGACAACAGCAACGCCATCAAAAAGTATTTGGTTTTCATATATTTTCCCAGTTATCTAGTTATTAAAAGCGCGCAAGAATAAATTTTGCTGATCGGCCGCTAAAAGCTTCTCATGAAAGCTTACCAAGCACGTAAATTAAACCGTCTTGCATAAAGCGGATTAACGATAATTTGCTAATCGATTTTTACATTTCGGTTGCCGGGCGTTTTTCACCAAGCTATGGTTAGACTACTACAGGAAACCGCCGACGTCTGTGCGCTAGCGTACATACATAATTCCGCAATCAGCCTACCTGCGCTCACCTACGGCTAGCAAAGCCCGTATGACTTAGGCAGCTAAAAGTTCGATGGGTTTTCCAATCCATCAACCGCCGACACCCTGTTTCAGGATGTCACGGCCTTTCAGGGCTGTGCCGTCGCGTGGCAAAATAAGCGGATACCCCCCGTATCCGCCGCTCCAGTTATGGTTTTTACGGATAGGCCATCTTCCACAGCCCTGGACAAGCAGCGCTTTAATCCACAGTTAGCGTCATCAAGGTAGTGGCCATTTCTCGATTGAGTTGCGTTAAACATTGATTGAGGGCCTCGACTCTCAATTGTGCATCGTCGTTATCGGCCGCCACCTTAAAGCTGCTTTGCCGGCTTAAAACCACCCCACCGCCCCGCCCGGCTTGCCACTGAGCGTTCAAGCGGGCTTGTCCTTCGGGATCAATATGAAACTCTAAAACGGTGACGGACAGGGTCAGATTAGCTTGTCTGGCGCGTTGACTGTTAGTTAACACGACGTCCGCCGGCATCAGAACACTCAGATCTTGCAACATCACCCGGGTTATATTGTCGTCAAGACTTTCGGCCCAACGATGCAACTCATCCAGTTGATAGGTGTTTTTGCCGCTGGCGGACACTATTTGGGCCCGCTCCAGATAATGCGGAATGCGAACCGGCGCCAGCGCCAGAGTGGGTTTGCCTGATACCGAAACGTCCGTGGCGGCAATGGGTTCCAGTAAATAAAACTTCGAAGGCGGCGTGGAACCGACACAGGCGACTTGCGCCAATAAGGCCCAGCCCAGGCATGTTCGGATTAAATATCGCATCATAATCACTTCCTATTGCTGCTTTCCGGACAATAACGCTTCCGGGTGTCGTTCCAAATAATCGCCTAAATCGCGAACGGCGCGGGCGGCTTGCTTAACGGCGTGCAAGGTGTCCGTCAAAGCCGACTCCGGCCCAACGGCCCGATCAACTTGTTTTAAAGCGCTTTCGGCTTGCTGCAAGGCAGTGGTTGCCGCGAGCATGGTTTTATCTGAATTGCTCAATAAACTGGGCAAGCTTTTTTGCAACGCTTGCACCATACTGCGGGTGTCTTTGACTAAGTCGTTGCTGTTTAGAATGGCTTTATCGGCATGCACCAAAATCGGTTCAAGATTTTTATTCAGGGTTTTAGTGGACTTCTGCAGTTCAACCAAGGTCTCGGCCAGCGCAATTTGCGATTTTTTAACATCCTCGGATGCTAACAGGACTTTAATTTCGCGTAAGCTGGAGGCAAAGTCCTGTACGATTTCATCCAAGGGTAGCGCGCGTAATTTTTGCGCGACTTCTTCGGCGGTATTCCGCAGTTCATCCGTGGTAGTGGGCAGGCTGGGAATTTCCAACAGCCCCTTATATTCCAAACTGGCGAACATCGGCGGCTTATCGGGATAAAAGTTAAGATCCACATACAGCAAACCGGTTAAGAGACTCTGGGTTTCCAATCTGGCCCGCATGCCAAGTGCAACCAAATTATCGCGATTGACTTTACGCTCATCCCAACTCATTTTTTCCGGCATGTGTCCGCCGCCGGAGCTATTTAAATTATTTCGATCAATTTCCAATACTACCGGTTTATAGATCTTGCCGCCCTTTTGATCGAATTGCAAAGCAATCTCTTTGACCTGGCCTATCTTGACGCCCTGCATCTTCACCGGCGCGCCAACCTCAAGACCGTTCAGCGACGAATCGAAATACACCACAAAGCGGATTTTGTCGGCGTTGAATTCCTGACCACCGCCAAATACCAGTAATGCAATCATCAACAGCGCCAAGGCTCCCAAACTAAAACCGCCAATCAGTGCCGGATTAACAGGCTTACTCATCGTTATAAAACTCCTTTCTGTTTGTCGCCACGGCCCTCGCCTCGGGTCAAAAATTGAATGATCCGCGGATCATCCGACTCGGCCAGCAGTTTTTTCGGATTGCCGGTAGCCAACATGGTTTTGCTTTCCGGATCGAGGAAAACCGAATTAGTGCCTATGGCAAAAATACTGGCTAACTCATGCGTCACGACCACGATGGTGGTACCCAGGGTATCGCACAAGCTGAGAATAAGATCGTCCAGCAAGCGCGCGCTGACCGGATCGAGCCCGGCGGACGGTTCGTCGAAAAATAATATTTCCGGGTCCAGAGCCATGGCTCTGGCTAAACCCGCGCGCTTTTGCATGCCGCCGCTGATTTCGGCCGGATAATAATCTTCAAACCCGGCTAACCCCACCAGAGCCAGCTTGTAAGACACCATGTCGGCAATTTCCGCTTTGTTCAAGCCGGTAAATTCGCCTAACGGCAAGGCGATATTCTCCGCCAGCGTCAATGAACTAAACAGCGCTCCGCTTTGGTATAAAACCCCAATTCGGCGCATGACTTTAATGCGTTGCTCGGCATCCGCCCGCCAAAAGTTTTGTTTATCGTAATATACCTGGCCTTTAGCGGGTCGGTGCAGACCGATCAAATGCTTCAACAAGGTGCTCTTGCCGCAACCGCTGCCGCCCATCACGATAAATACCTCGCCGCGGCCGATAGTGAAACTCAAATCGCGCTGAATTACGAAATCGCCATAGGCCATGGTTAAATGATCCACCGTAATGTGCGCTGTCGTCATAAATTCGCTTCCGGCTAGATCCGCATTTGGTTGAGAATCAAGGTAATCAACGAATCCGATACCACGATATAGACTATGCTGTCGACCACCGCGGCCGTTGCCGCGTCTCCCACCGCGGAAGCGCTGCGACCGCATGCCATGCCGCGCATGCAGCCGGCAATGGCAATTAGCACCGCGAATACGACACTTTTGAAGAATCCGACCGAAAAGTCGACGATATCGACCGCTTTGGTAATTTCATGGTAATACTGAGTTATCGAAACATCGAAGGCGCCGTAGCTGACGGCCGCCCCGCCGAGTATGCCCAGCAGATCGGCGTACAAAGTCAACAAAGGCATCATCAACACCAAGGCCAACATTCGGGGAATCACCAAAAACTCCATCGGTGAAATACCCATGGTTTTTAAGGCATCGATTTCGCTGTTGACGTTCATGGTGCCCAATTGGGCGGCATAGGCGGCGCCGGTGCGGCCGGACATGATGATTGCAGTCATTAATGGCCCCATCTCGCGCACCGTGCCCAACGCCACCAAATCGGCGATATAAATCTGCGCGCCGAACATAGCCAACTGCAAAGCGCCGACAAACGCCAAAATCAAGCCGACCAGCAGACTGATCAATGACACTATAGGAAAGCCGTTGGGGCCGGCATCCTGAACAAAAATAAATAAATCCAGCGCCCGAAACCGCGCCTGCCCTCTTAGCACCTCCCCAACAGCCAATATCAATTCGCCCAGAAAGATTACCAGTTGCCGACTATCTTCAATCAAGTTGAGTACGCTGTTACCGACATTGGCTAAAAAGGGAGCACGTTCTTCGCGGCGGCGAGCTCCACTGCGCTCCGGAACCGCGCGCGCCAAAGCCAATAAATCCTGTACCCCTTGCGGCATGGCACTGACATCCAATTCGATCGCCTTGGCAACGCAATAATCGGCAATTTTTAAAAGATAACTGGGTAAACGGCTATCCCAATCCGCAAGCTCTACCGGCAGTATGGAAAGTCGCTTAACCGGCCGGGATTCAAGCTCCGCCACTACCTGTTCCACCGGTTTGATGCGGGCATCACGCAACCACTGCCCGCTCACTTCCAGGCTTGCGTTAGTATCCGTATCTCTGCGGACAACTGTGTAACCGACAATTTCAGACTGCTGGGTAGAACTGGCTTTACGCATATGCAATTAAATTTGTTGAGTAATGGCCACTCGACATGCAAACAACCGCGTATCGTCCCGCACGGCTCGGCGTTGATAAAATCAACTTATACGATAGAAGTTTAGACGATTGCATGAATAGTCGGACAGTAAGGACATCGGGATTGTTCACTTACCAAGACAATTGCATGAAAAATTAAGCATCATTTCCATGCCGGCAGCGAAAATACCCGACAAAAAATCGCCGCGTAATCGGCGCGAAGCTGTTTAACTTAGCCATTCCATGATGTGGTCTTCAGGATCCACTTGAGGCGATTCCTGAATGGCATAAGTGCGGATCGACATCTTGGCCTGATGCACCGATTGCGCATTACCCGATTTTAACGGGTGCCAATCCGGCAACGGCTGACCGTTGCTCAACAGCCGGTACGCGCAAGTGGACGGTAGCCATTGGTATTCGGCAAAGTCGTGCTGTTTTAAATCGATGCAATCCGGCACCAGAGAGCATCGTTTACTGTAATTTGTACACTGGCAGGTTTTCAGGTCGAGAAGTTTACAGGCCACGTTGGTCAGAGCAATTTCACCACTGTCTTCATCTTCCAATTTAACCAGACAACATTTTCCGCAGCGATCGCAGACCGACTCCCATTCATCCGCAGTCATTTCACGCAAAGTCTTGGTTTCCCAGAATGTCATATCACTGCGGCTTAAGCTGCCGCAACTGGTAATGCAACACCGCCCAGGAACCCAGCACGGCCAGACCCGAGGCCATCATCAATAACAGGATGAATTCGGAAAAACTCAAGTAGAGTAATTGAAAGGAACTGTTATATAAACCGGACAGTTTTTCCACCGGCGTTTCCACTATCAACAACATGACGGTGATAATCAGCCAGGCCGAAAATCCGGCAATAAAACCCAGCCAAAAGCCGGTGTACAGAAAGGGTCTTTGGATAAAGGCATGGGTGGCGCCGACCAATTTGGAGATAAACACTTCATCTTGGCGGTTGTGTAATTCCAAGCGAATGGTGTTGCCGGTAATAAAGGTGACGGCAAAACCCAGCAGCACACCGACTAAGGTGACTCCGCGACCGGCGATGCGCATGATGGCTTGCAACCGCTCCACCCATTGCATGTCGACCTGCACAAAATCCACCTGCGGCATCTGTTTGAATTCCGCCATGAGCGCATCCAATGCTTCGCGGTTATCCAAGACATCCTTGGGCAACACCTGAATTACATTGGGCAGAGGATTACTTTCCAGGGCGTTCAACGCTTCGCCGAAGCCGCTATTGGCTTTGAACTCTTCCATAGCCTGTTTTTTTCCGATGAATTTGATGTTTTCAATCCGCTGGTGCTGCGCCAATTCGTCAGCCAATTTTTGCCCGGCCGATTCATTGACGTGGTCTTTCAGAAACAGCGACATCTGGTTACTGGCTTGCAGATTGCCGGTCAATTGCTGAATGTTGGCCACCACGATATAAAAACAACCCGCCAGCGCTATGGCGACAGCCAACACCAAAATCGTCATGCTGGAAGTCACGGGCGCCCGGCTCAGACGACCTAGGCTGGAAAACAGACCATGGGCATGGTTCAACAAATAGGCCTGAAATATTTCTAGCAACCGCTCGCTGGTACGTTTACGGCGTGTTTGTCGTTTCATGTTCAACTCGCTAACATCCTGCCATTATCAAGCGTCAACACTCGATGTCCAAGACGCTGAATCAGTTCGATATCGTGAGTGGCAATCAGCACCGTCACACCGACCTGCATGAATTGTTCGAACATATGCATGACTTCGGAGGACAAGTCCGGGTCCAGGTTGCCGGTGGGCTCGTCGGCCAGGATCATTTTCGGCTTGTTGACAATGGCGCGAGCAATGCCGACCCGTTGCTGCTCCCCGCCGGAAAGAGACAACGGATATTTTCTCTCCTTGCCCAACAAACTAACCTTATTCAAGGCCGCCCGCACCCGTCGGGAAATATCCTGATGCGAATAACCAGACACGATCAGCGGTAACGCCACATTATCGAATACGGTTCTGTCGTTCAGCAGCTTGTAATCCTGAAAAATCAGCCCTAGATTGCGGCGCAAATAAGGGATTTTACGTTCGCTGATGCGGGTAATATCCTTGCCGTCTAGCATCACATTGCCGCGCGAGCATTGCTCCATCATGGCGATTAACTTTAACAGCGTACTTTTGCCGGCACCCGAACGACCGGTCAGGAATGCCATTTCACCACGCTCCAAACGAAAACTAACATCGATGAGCGCGTCACTGGCATCTGGATAGCGTTTGCATACGTGTTCGAATCTCAACATGGTTTTAGTCTGTCACAAACAGCGCGTCTACGAAAGTCTTTGCATCGAAATCTTGTAGATCTTCCTTGGCTTCGCCAACCCCAATAAAGCGGATCGGAATGCGTAATTGGTTGGCCAATGCGAAGATCACCCCACCTTTTGCGGTACCGTCCAGCTTGGTCAAGGCTAAACCGGTCAGGCCCACGGCCTCGTTAAATAACCGGGCTTGCGATAAGGCGTTCTGTCCGGTTCCGGCATCCAGCACCAACAATATTTCATGCGGTGCACTGGCATCCAGTTTGGCCATGATGCGTTTAATTTTAGACAATTCTTCCATTAAGTTGGATTTAGTATGCAACCGGCCGGCGGTATCGGCAATCAGTACATCGACACCTTTGGCTTTAGCCGATTGCAGCGCATCGAATATCACCGAGGCCGAATCGGCGCCGCTATGCTGCGCTACCACCTGCACATTATTACGTTCCCCCCAGGCCTGCAATTGCTCTACCGCCGCTGCGCGAAAGGTATCGCCAGCAGCCAGCATCACACTATGTCCCTGTTCCTGCAGGCGATGCGCCAGTTTGCCGATTGAAGTGGTTTTACCCGCGCCGTTGACACCCACCACCAAAATCACAAACGGCCCCTCTTGCCGGGATATTTGTAATGGCAGGCTGCAAGGTTGCAGCATTTCGAACAGGTTTTGCTTCAAAGCCTGGGTGAGCATCGCGCCATCCTTAAGCTGATCTTTCTGCAGGTTTTCCTTTAGATGCTGAATAATAGCCGTGGTGGTTTCAATGCCGATATCCGCCATCAATAAATTGGCTTCTACATCGTCCAGTAAATCGCGTGTAACCGCCTCCTGCCCCGTTAATATACTTAACACCCCGCCGATGCTGCCGCGGGTTTTCTTTAACTGGGTTTGCAGCCGCAAATAAAGCGATACCGGCTCTTCAGGCAATGCCTTTTCCAGCGTCTCCGCAGGTATTTCGACCAGAACCTGGCTTTCCGCCTGCTCTTCGCCCGGCAATGCATACCGGCTAAAAAAGTATATTCCCAACAAAGGCAACATCAGCAATGCGGCAAAAGCATTGTGTGCCACGGCCAAAGCCAAAGGCACCCCGTGTTTGACCGTAAAAATGCCGATAACAATTTGCACCAATAACAACACGCTCAACAGCACACCGGAACGGCGAACCGATCGGGGATATTGTTCCGAAGTGGCTGACAGCATCAGCCAGGACAACAGCAAAAAGGTGATTACCGCGCCTACTCTATGCAAAGCATGGATTGCTACTTTGCCGGCCGCGGATAAAGAGCTGCTGTCTTGCGCAAGAAAATTAAAGGCGTTGGCATAGCCAGTTTCAGGCAACCATTGACCCTGACAACGCGGAAGGTCGGTACAGGCCAACGCCGCGTAATTACTGCTGACCCAACCCCCCAAGGCGATCTGCAGAAAAAGCACCAACATGCCCAGCAGCGCAAACAAGGCTGGACCAGCTACGGTTGAGCGGCGCTGAATGTCCGGGTTGCTGCGTAAATACGTCCAACTAATAGCCCAAAAAGTAATAAAACCCATTAGCAAGTGCAGCATCACGATCAAGGGCATGACTTTTAAATGGACGGTCCACATGCCGAGAGCGGCTTGCAATGCAACCAGCAACAGCAGCACAAAGGTCCAGGTAATGGCGGCGCTGCGCTGCTGCGTTAAACGCCAGGCCATGGCGAATAAAATCAACACAACAATACCCAAACCGCCGGCCAGGTAGCGATGAGTCATTTCTTTCCAGGCTTTAGTCGTGTCCAGTGGATTTTCGGGGAATACGGCTTCCGCGTCGGCTTTAAACTGAGCACTATCATTAACCATGGCCTGACCGTAACAGCCCGGCCAATCCGGACAACCCAGCCCGGCATCCGACAGCCGCACATAAGCGCCCATAACAATGACTATTAACGCCAAAATGGCGCAAAACAAACTCAATTTTCTAAACATGCTTTTAACCGATTTGTGAAATTCGTAATAACTTACTTAAGTCATTTCTGACTTTATAGGGGTCGTAACCAGGATCATATTTCATCATCAGGTTACCCAAGGGATCCATTACCAACAAAGCGCCGGGTTGATCAGCGGCGGATATTCCCTGGATGGTGGCTTTTAACCTTTCAGCAGGCAACACTTTCAATAAGCGGGCATCCTCTTGCCATTGTTTTGGCAGCGGTTGAGCGGCCTGATTAAAGATCACCGCCAATCGGCGAATACGCGCTATGTCCTTGCCCATCATCAAGGTGATTTGCTGGGTTTTATATAAGCCTTCCTGGCAGACTTTTTGGCACTCGTGCTGTTGCAGCACATTGATCAATATCCAATGACCTTGCAACTGTTTGATATTGTCGGCCGAAAAGCTATCGTAACCGGTAAAGTCGCTTATTTCGGTGGTTAGCGGCGGGCTGATCAATTCGCCGTTATTCGTACCCAATTTGACTTTGCCGGGGTTATCCGCCAAAAACCACGCTATGGCAAAAGGGATAACAGACATGGCGAAGATCACCAAAATGATGATGCGGTTTTTTTTAAGCTGTGTGTTCACTACGATTTTTGATACTTATCCAAATAAACAGCGCGGTCAACGTCAGCGCTAAACCGAACCATTGTACTGCATAGGCCAGATGCTTTTCAGGTGGGATTGGCACATTGATCCTCCATTCCCTTTTGTAACCGTCGGCCACCGAAGCCTCCAGCTCGATCTGGAAAGCCGCGATTTCATAGCCCAATTTTTGCGATAGCACCTTGCTATCCACAATTTGCACAACAGACGGCCAATTTTCGGTCGGGATTTCCGCGCCTTTTAAGACCAGCCCAACCGATGGAAATTGATTGATACGGCCCGTCACTTCAGTAGGTTCCGTCCGCATGGTCAGATCAGGCATTTGGTTTCTATCGCCACCCACCGCTAACCAACCGCGATTAATCAGAATCGCGCTCTGCCGCCCATTCACCCGAAATGGCGTCAGCACAAAATAACCAGTCTTGCCGTCCACAATCTGGTTATCCAGCAAAAATTGATGAGCAGGGTCATAGTGTCCGGTTAACTTGGCTTTGCGATAACGCACCGCCGACACATCAGCCACGGCCTGTTGGTTCAAATTAATGACACCTGAATCAATCGCGGCTTGCTGTTGCAACAACATCTGTTTTTTTTGTTCCGCGCGTCCCAGTTGCCAAACACCCAGGCTGCATAACAACAGCATCATCAGCGCATAAGCACTCACCCCCAGCCATGACATCTGGAAAGACCGATTTAATAACTTGAATTTCATAATGTCCTTTACTAGCGCCTTAAAATGATTGGCAAGATGGCTTTAATCATCCAGAATGAAGTACTCCGTTTATTTTACGTATTTGCCATGACTATAAAAACTATTGCCGTTGTTATTTTTATTGCCATTCTCGCAAGCTTGGGTTCGGCTTTATTCCATCTGGTTAAACACGGTGATGAAGAACATTCCCGCAAAACCGCAAAGGCATTAACCTTTCGTATTGGCCTATCCTTGATTTTATTTATTTTGTTATTCGTGGCGTTTGCCACCGGCTTATTCCAACCCAGCGGCATCGGCGCCAGGATTCAACAAGCCCACGAGCTTAACAGCAACCAGCCGGTAGCGAATCCTTAAATTTTTCGCAAAAAAAAAGCGCGCCCCGACCGGAACGCGCTTTTTTAGCTTTTTTGCGATTACAAGATGTAAACGAAGATAAACAAACCCAACCAAACCACGTCAACAAAATGCCAATACCAAGCAGCCGCTTCGAAAGCGAAATGGTTTTCCGGGGTGAAGTGGCCTTTCCAGCTTCTGAATAACACCACTGACAGGATAATAGCCCCCACGCAAACGTGGAAACCGTGAAAACCGGTCAGCATGAAGAAAGTTGAGCCGTAGATACCCGAACCCAGAGTCAAACCCATCTCGTGATAGGCTTCGTAATACTCGGTCGCTTGGAAAGCCACGAACAAAAAGCCCAGGCCGACGGTTGCCAATAGACCTTTAATCAACTGGCCGCGGTTTTTAGCCAACAAGCCGTGATGTGCCCAAGTACAGGTTACCCCGCTGGACAACAGTAGCAAGGTATTGATAAACGGCAAACCGAATGCGCCCATGGGTTCGAAGTCACCACCAACTTTTCCGGGACCATTAGTCGGCCATACCGCCTCAAACGCCGGCCATAAAACATCGTGAGTGGATCGTCCCGGACCGCTGATCATGCCGCCCTCGCCCAGATGCGGTATGGAAATATTCCGTGCATACCAAAGTGCGCCGAAGAATACGGCAAAAAACATCACTTCCGAAAAAATAAACCACATCATGCCCATGCGGTAGGAAATACCGACACCGTGGTTGTACATGCCGGATTCGCTCTCGGTTGACTGCAGGGCAAACCACAAGCCCAGCATGACCAAAAAGGCCACAAAGCCGGTCAACATCATACCGGAGCCGATCGACGAGCCGTTTAAATAATTGGCAAATCCAGCCAGCATCAGCATCAAGCCAGCAGTAGCCATTACTGGCCAGACCGCCTTATGCGGGATGTAATAAGCGCCGTTAGTAGACATAACCTTCCCCTCTCAATTTTCAGTGTTATTAGTTCTATCAAAAAAAGTGTAAGACAATGTAATGGTTTTATAGCGTTCGGGTAGCATGGGATTCACCACAAACCGCACCGGCATGGATTTTTCCTCATTCGCTTCGAAAGTTTGTAATTCAAAACAAAAACACTGTACTTTTTTAAAAAATTCTTCTGCAAGGCCCGGCGTTATGCTGGGAATGGCCTGGACTTTGATTTGCTGCGGCAAATTATTTTTGGCATAAAAGTTCACCGTGTAATATTGCCCCGGATGAACTTTCATGCTGCGCGTTTCCACGTGAAAATCCAGCGGAGTTGATTCATTCACAGAGGTTATAAACTCAACGTTCACTACTCTGTTCTCATCAACCACAAACGATTGCTCAGTCTCGACCGATTCCTCCAATTTAGCGTTCTGCCCGGTGATGCTGCAAAGCACATCGTAAATGGGCACTAAAGCATAGCCAAAGCCGAACATCAGCAGCGCCACAATCACCAGCTTTTTTACCAGTTTTGTGTTCTTCTGCCTTAACTCATCGCTCATTGCGACATCGCCTTCATCACAGCCATAACGTAAATCGCTAACGCCACCGCAATCAAAACCGCGGCCGTCAGGATATTTTTTTTCTTAGTATCCATTTATTCAGCTATCCCCACCTTTAGCTGGTAGGGATGCTGCCTCTATAATTAATTATCAACCTTAAAAATGCTCGGTTGGTATGACTGCGGGTGGAGTCGTAAAGGTGTGGTATGGCGCAGGGGAAGGCACTGTCCACTCAAGACCGTGCTTAGCGGCGTCTTCCCATACCTCATCAGTGACTTTCTCACCGGTACCGCCTCTGATGGTGTCGATAACAATGTATACAAACAACAACTGGCTAAAACCGTAAATGAACGCACCGATACTGGAAACCATATTCCAGTCCGCAAATTGAATCGCATAATCCGGAATACGGCGCGGCATACCGGCTAAACCCAAGAAATGCTGCGGGAAGAACAGGATGTTGACCGAAATCGCCGATAACCAGAAATGCAATTGCCCGATTTTCTCGTTGTACATATGACCGGTCCATTTAGGTAACCAGTAATAGCCCGCCGCCATCAGGATAAATATGGAAGCAGGAACCAGGGTGTAATGAAAGTGAGCCACGATGAAATAAGTATCGTGATATTGAAAGTCGCTCGGCGCGACAGACATCATCAAACCGGTAAAACCGCCCATGGTAAACAGCACCACGAAAGCAATGGAGAACAACATCGGTGTTTCGAAGGTCATGGAGCCTTTCCACATGGTGGCGGTCCAGTTAAACACTTTAACTCCGGTCGGAATCGCGATCAGCATGGTCGCATACATAAAGTACAATTCGCCTGCAACCGGTAAGCCTACCGTGAACATGTGGTGAGCCCAAACGATGAACGACAAGAAGGCAATCGCGCCGGTCGCATAGACCATGGAGGCATAACCGAACAAAGGCTTACGGGCGAATACCGGAATAATGGTAGAAGCCACCCCGAAGGTGGGCAAAATCATTACATATACCTCGGGGTGACCGAAGAACCAGAAAATATGCTGATACAACACCGGGTCACCACCACCAGCCGCATCAAAGAAACTGGTATCGAAGAAACGGTCGGTCAACAACATGGTCACCGCACCGGCGAAAACCGGCATGATGGCGATCAACAAAAATGCAGTGATCAGCCATGTCCAAACGAACAGCGGCATTTTCATCAGCGTCATGCCAGGGGCACGCATATTGAAAATAGTGGCGATCACGTTGATGGCACCCATGATGGACGAAATACCCAGCAAGTGAACCGAGAAAATCGCAAACGGAAAGGCTTTTCCGGTTTGCAACACCAACGGCGGATACAAGGTCCAGCCGGCTGCCGGCGCGCCGCCTTCCATAAATAAAGTACTAGCCAGTAATAAAACACCCGCCACCAGCATCCAGAAACTCATGTTGTTCATACGAGGCAAAGCCATATCCGGCGCACCGATCATCATCGGAATCATCCAGTTGGCCAGACCGACGAAAGCCGGCATCACCGCCCCAAAGACCATGACCAGCGCATGCATGGTAGTCATGGAATTGAAGAATTGTGGATCAACGAATTGCAAACCCGGCTCGAACAATTCGGAACGAATGATCAAGGCCATGGTGCCGCCCACAAAGAACATAATTAGCGCGAACACCAAATACATGGTGCCGATATCTTTGTGGTTAGTGGTAATTATCCATCTTAAAAAGCCCTTCTCGGGACCGTGATCGTGATGATCGTGGTGATCATCATGTTCAGCTACGACAGCAGACATACTTAATACCTCAATAAATATTGAAAAATGAGTTGGACAAGGAAACCCACGGGTTTACTCATCATCGTCCCATTTAGGAGTGATCTTATCAGGCTGAATTTCATCACCCACGTTATTGCCTAATTCCGGTGCGTTTCTGATATAGGTAATCAGCTCCGCCAATTCATCATCCGGCAATTTACGGAAAGCAGGCATTTTGCTGGTACCGGCTTGTATAAAACCGATCAGCTGATCCATATTACCGGTGACTTTGGCGCTACCACTCAAAGCAGGGTACCAACCATCGATGCCTTTACCGTCTATCTGGTGACAGGCCACACAATTTTTCAAATAAACCGATTCACCTTTCGCCATCAATACCGAGCGACTTTCGTCGCTTAGATCAGTCGCTTGATTTTGTTTTTCCAGGGTTTCTTTTACCCAGGCATCATAACGATCCTGCTCCATCGCGACGACGACTATCGGCATGAAACCATGGTCGCGACCGCATAATTCGGTACATTGTCCGCGATAAGTACCCGGATTCTCGATAGACGTCCAAGCTTCGTTAATAAAACCCGGATTGGCATCTTTTTTCCAGCCCAAATCAGGCACCCACCAGGAATGGATTACATCGGCGGCTGTGAACAGAAAACGGATTTTCTTTTTGGTCGGAATGACCAGAGGCTTGTCAACATTCAATAAATAGTTGGCAACCGTGCGCGGATCGCCGTCTTTAAGGCGATGAACTTTCTCGCTGGCTTCGTCCAGATGACTTTCAAAGTGGACGCCGCTATCCAGGTATTCATAATCCCAATACCACTGCTTACCCGTAACCTTAATACTCATATCGGACTCTTGCACTTTATCCAGATCCATTAAGGCTTTGGTTGCGGGAATTGCCATGCCCACCAGAATCAAAGTCGGAATAATGGTCCAAATAATCTCCACCGTGGTGTTCTCGTGGAACGAGGCTGCTTGATGTCCTTTGGATTTACGATGATGAAATATCGAGTAGAACATGGTGCCGAATACACCAATACCGATAAACACGCAGATCCACAGGATGAGCATATGCAAATCATATACTTCATGACTGAGTTGCGTCACCCCTTGTACCAGGTTAAGAGTGTAGTCCGCATGCGCAGTCCCGAGACCTAAGGCCATCAAAACCAAACACGCGAGCAGTTGCTTTGTTTTCTTCACGGAGCAGCCTCCTCGATTGTAGTTATAAACTTGTATGCGTAAATCTTATTGTAATTTTGCAGCCTGCAATCAGACAGACAACTGTTCCTTTTACCGATTTTTATCACGAATTAACCGGTTAATTTTAACCTATGACTCTCCGCTTAACCAGAAGAGCTTTTCCAGACACGTCAAATACATAAAAAAGGCCCGCGAATATGCCTATTCGCAGGCCTTTATTTCTTAAAATAAAACTATCTATTACTGTAACGCCGACGAATAAGCCTTATCAAAAGTAGGGATATGACTATCCAACCAGCTTTTTACCATCTGACCGACTTCATCCGTCACGTCAGCCTCGCCCGCATGAAACTTTTTCTGTAAATCCGCACAAATTCCCACTAGGGCATCATGTTCGGCTTTATGGCGCTCGTATCCGCTAAAACCTTTAGCCATCATTTCTTTCTCTTCATGAGCGAAATGCTCAACAACATAGGCTATTAATGCATCCAACGAAGCACCAATTACGCCGCGCGCCGCGCCACCGGTTGCATCGTCGTACACTTTATTTAACAATCCGAACAAAGTTTGATGTTCTTGATCGGCAAATCCGACATTAGTGCCGTATTGTTCCGCAGTCCAAGTGATTAACGCCATAGTCTACCTCCAAAGTTATTTTTTATTATGGAACGCTAATTGTCAGTACATCACTGCCTGTCTATATTGATTTACATCAATAAATTTTCACTTTGGAAGTGTGATCAAGGCAGCCAGATATGCGAAATCGGGACTAGGCAAATGCGGCAACACGCCCAACAGAGGCGAACCGATCCGCTGTTTCAAGAAATCCAGATTGGCCTGAAATTCAGGCATATCCTTGTCGATCAGCACAGCCAGCCAACCCGCCAACTCGCATCCGGACTGTTGAATAGCTCGATATGTCAAAAGAGCATGATTAATGCACCCCAATCGCACCCCCACCACTAATATAATCGGCAATTGCAAGGCAACCGCCAAATAGGCATTGTCCCAAGCGCGACATAGGGGAGAAAACCAGCCTCCCGCGCCTTCGACCAATACGCAATCGCCCTGGGTTTTTAAAAACCGATAGGCATTCAAAATGACATCCAACCTCACATCAGTATTGCCGCAAGCTATGTGCGGCGACACCGACGGCTGAAATGCATAGGGATTTATATGTCGGTAATCCAAAGCCCTGGAGGCGTACTGCTGCAGCAACAAAGCATCCGAATTTCGCCAGCCACCCTGTAGCCATTCGCAGCCGGCCGCTACCGGTTTCATACCGTTGACCGACAGCCCCTGTCTTTGCAGGGCCCGCATCAATGCCAGCGTACTCCAGGTCTTACCGACATTGGTATCTGTACCCGTTACAAAAAATCCACTGCTCATCCCGCTATTTCCGCCTTCACGAAAATAATTTCATAACTGGCCACGATGCCGGAACCGAAATCTGGCCGAGGATATTGCTTAATCATCTGTTGCAGCCGCGATTTGGTGGTCGGCCTGGGATTACGCTTTCGATTAACATTGTGGGCGCCTATCCCTTTCAGCTCTCTCATCAGGCTTTCAACATCGGGATATTCGGATTGATACAACACACTCGTAACATTAATTTCCTTAAAACCCGCGGCTCGCAAAAACAACTCAACCTGGGCCGCGGCATGAAATTCGTTGACGTGGGTGTAATTATCCGCGGCAGCCCAAGCCGTTTTTAATTCAACCAAAGTCTGCGGGCCAAAAGTGGCAAACACCAAACTGCCCCGGTTTTTCAGCACCCGCTTAAAATCCAACACGGCAACCGATAAATCCTGCGCCCATTGCAACGCCAGATTGGAATAAATACGGTTAATACTGTTATTGGCAAATGGCAATTTTTCCGCATCGCCGCACACATAATCGGCGCGCATAGTAGGATATTTAAGACGGCTGGCAGACAGCATCGGCATGGCTATATCCAGCGCCAGCAGTTTTCGCACCGATAGGTTCGCCGCCAGTTGATGGGATAGAAAACCGGTTCCGCAGCCCACATCCAATATCACATCAGCGTCATGACATAAAGGGAAGCGACGTAACAAATCCAGCCCTACTTGCCGTTGCAGTGAAGCGAGACTGTCATAACTGGCTGCCGCGGCCGCAAACGAGCGCCTGACCTTGTGTTTATCCAGTAGGACTTCGGCATTCATAGCGTATTGTTTATAGTCGCGAGTAACTGATGCGGATGCGACAGAAATGGCGCATGCCCGGCCGATGCCAAAACATGCAATTTCACGTCAGGACACAATCTCCGCACGGCCTCTGCGCAGCTCAAGGGAATCAAGGTGTCTTTTTCACCCAGAATCACACTGGTAGGCACAGCATTACTCCGCATAAACGCCCGTAAATCGCTGTTCTTCAAAATACCCAACCCGGCCTGCAGCACCATGACTGGCGGGGATGGGCATTCATGCAGGGCATGTTTCAAAGTTTGCAGCAAAACCTTGCCGTGCGCCAAGCCGTTCACTTGCAGCGCTAAAAATCGAATCAGGGTCTGCTGCACATCGGTTTTTAACAGCTCGGCAAACCCATCCAGCGTCTGGCTTTTTACACCCGGCCAGTCCTGGGTTTGTACAAAACACGGATTACCGGCCAATACCACTAAATGACGGATGCGTTGCGCGGCCTGTTCGGCCATCGCCATCGCCACCGTCGCGCCTAACGACCACCCCAGCAAGGAAAACTCCCGCACCGGAATTGCCTGTAACACGGTCCCGGCAACATTTTCCAAGTCGAACGGCTCGAGAACTTCGCTGCGGCCATGTCCGGGCAAATCCAGGCAAATCACTTGATAATGCAACGCCAGCTGCCGGGCAAAATGACGCCAAACACCGCTATGCATGGCCCAACCGTGTATCATCACCAACGGCTGCCCCTGCCCGTATATCTCGGTATGAATATGGGTCACGTCATCACCTTACACAGCGCATCGAGCAAGGCATCGACATGCTGCGTTTCATGTTCGGCGGAAAAAGTTACCCGCAGCCTGGCCGTGCCGGCCGGCACGGTCGGCGGCCGAATCGCCGACACCCAAAAACCTTGCCGCAACAGGGACTGGCTGATGGACACAGCCAGCTGGCTATCGCCTACCAATACGGGTTGAATCGCAGTGAAAGAATCCATTAATTGCAAACCCTGCTGCAGCGCGCCGGCTCTAAACCGTGCCACTAAAAACCGCAATTTATCCCGCCGCCAGGTTTCTGTTTGCATCAAGCGCAGACTGACCCGCGTCGCTTCCGCAATGGCGGCCGGCAACGCGGTGGTAAATACATAACTTCTGGCTTTCTGGATCAATATCTCTATCAAGTCATCGGAACCGGCCACAAACGCACCGAAGGTGCCGAATGCCTTGCCGAAAGTCCCCATCAGAATTGGTACGTCGCCAGGCGCTAAACCGAAGTGTTCGACAATGCCGCCCCCGTTACGCCCCAGCACGCCGAAACCGTGAGCATCATCGATCAACAAACCGGCTTGATGCTGTTGCGCCAATGCCGCCAAAACCGGCAAATCAGCCAGGTCTCCATCCATGCTGAACACGCCGTCGCTGACGATTAAGGTTCTTTCCGGATGCGCGAGCAGGTGTGCTTGCAATTCCTTGCCGTCAAGGTGCCGGAAACGCATGAACCGCGCACGCGACAATAGACCGCCGTCCAACAGGGAAGCGTGATTGAGCCTGTCTTCAAACACCCTGTCGTTACGCCCAACCAAAGCCGATATCACCCCCAGATTGGCCATGTATCCGGTGGAAAACAGTAAGGCGCGATCGCGACCGGTAAACTCCGCCAACTCTTCTTCCAAGGCATGATGAGCGCTGCCGTGACCGCAAATCAGATGTGCTGAACCGCTGCCGACACCATATCGATCAACCGCCTGTTTAAATCCGGCCGCTACCTCGGGATGGTTGGCCAGTCCCAGATAATCGTTGCTGCAGAAATTAATGACTTGCTTGCCATCGACCCGCACCAAAATACCTTGCGGCCCATCGGTAACTCGCCGCCGCCGGTACAGGCCTTGCTGGTTTAATCGTGTCAGCTGATCGGCAAAATCGTAAAAATCCGAACTCATCAAGCGTAACTGGACCCGCCCATTCTTACACCTAAACGATCAAACAATTGTTTATCGTGATTGGTCATCGGATTATCGGTGGTCAGCAGTTTGTCGCCATAAAAAATGGAATTGGCGCCCGCCAGAAAGCATAAGGCCTGCATTTCGTCGCTCATGGCTTTGCGCCCGGCCGACAAGCGTACCCGCGATTGCGGCATCAAAATCCGCGCCGCGGCGATGGTACGCACAAAGGTCAATGGATCCAAATCATCGACACCGTGCAACGGCGTACCCTCCACTTGCACCAGCATATTGATAGGCACGCTTTCCGGATGCTTCGGCATGTTGGCAAGTTGCAGCAGCAATTTGGCCCGGTCGGCTTGCGTCTCGCCCATGCCGACAATGCCGCCGCAACAGACATTGATACCGGCGTTGCGCACCCGTCCCAGGGTATCCAGCCGATCTTGATAAGTGCGGGTGGTGATGATCTCGGAATAATAATCCTCGGAGGTATCCAGATTGTGGTTGTAATAATCCAAGCCACCGTCCTTCAATGCCTGGGTTTGTTTGTCGGTCAGCATGCCCAGCGTGACACAGGTCTCCATGCCTAGCGCCTTTACGCCCTGTACCATTTCCACAACCCTGGCGATATCTCTGTCCTTGGGGCTACGCCAAGCCGCCCCCATGCAAAACCGCGAAGCCCCTTCCGCCTTGGCCTGCTGGGCGGCTTTTAATACCGCATCGACCGGCATTAAGGCCTCCGGATTCAGATCGGAATCGTAACGCGCGCTTTGCGGACAATAACCACAATCTTCGGAGCAGGAGCCCGTCTTGATGCTCAACAAACTGCTCACCTGGATCTCATTGGGATCGAAATATACCCGATGCATAGTTTGTGCTTTGAACAACAAATCGTTAAACGGCATGACCAACAGCGCTTCGACTTCGCTTAACCGCCAATCGTGGCGTAATGGCGCTTTTATTTGGATGGGTTCCGACGTAACAGACATTCTGGTAATCTCCAAGCAATGCAGGCCAACAGCAAACGAACGCTTATCAACCTTTTTAAAAAAATAATGTGAACAACTGGCTGAATATTATACAGAACAAATGCCTGCCATCGCGCTGTATGTTTTGCGGACAGCCGGGCTTTGATGATATGGATTTGTGTCAGGCCTGTTTTAATGACCTACCCAGAAATCACAATTGCTGTTATCGCTGCGCCGAACACTTCGAAACACCCCTACAGTCTCCGCAGTTGTGCGGCCGCTGTTTAAAAAAAACACCCAGCTTCGACGAAACCCATGCCCCGTTTTTATATGGCGACGCTCTACGCTTTTTGATAACCCAGCTCAAATTTAACCGACAATTCAAGCATGCCCGCTTGCTAGGAACTTTGTTAGCCCGGCACTTGGTTGAGAATGTGGAATTACCGGAATGTATTATCCCTGTGCCATTGCATCGCAACCGATACCGCGAACGCGGCTTCAATCAATCCATAGAGATCGCCCGACACTTGTCGGCACAACTATCGCTGCCACTGGATTTAACCAGCTGCATTCGCAACCGGGATACGACACATCAAACCGATTTACCGGCCAAGCAACGCAGAAAAAACATGCGGCAGGCTTTTACGGTAAGCCAACCGTTGGCTTACCGGCATATCGCTATTGTCGACGACGTGATGACTACCGGCGCAACAGTCGCAACCCTGGCATCCGTTTTAAAAAAACAAGGAGTCAACCGGATAGATATTTGGGTTTGTGCCCGTGCCTGACTGGATTTTGAGCACATCCCATGGAAAAGGGATTTTTAACCTTGCTCTGTCTTAGGTTCATTTTGTTCAGCTGAAGGTTTCTTGGTCCGCCGCCGCCCCTCTTTCAGCTTTTTCGCCTGATCCGCATCTATTTTGGTCACTTGACCCGCCGCATTGCCTTCCAGGTCAACCCTGACGGCGTCCTCGACCAGACATTCCCAATAGCGTTTGCCCCAGCACCAAGTCTTAATAGCAGCCCGCAATTCATTTTTAGCGATACCCAGCTGTTCGGATTGTTCAAATAACTCTTTATGGATTCCAATCTTCAAAGGTACTTTTGGTGCGGGATTTTTTGGAAATGCCAAGGGATATTTCTTTTGCAGTTGACCGATTATCAACACCACGGGATCGACTTTGTCCGCCTTCTTTGCCGTCGCACTGCCCTCCTCCTTGATCTGGCGTTTTTTTAATTTCTCAGCCGCAGCCTGCTGCGCCAATTCGTCCCTGAGTGATGCAAGTTGTTCAAAGCCCATAAATTTTTCGCAGTTAAGTTCAGAAATAAGTAAACATGTTATTCGCCGTTTACGTCATTTATCAAGTTCTTAACAAATTTAAATAATCACGCTTGGAATTTATCCGACCGACTGGCAGGTTGCTAAGTACTAATCACAAGGACGAAATTATTGGTTACCACACAGCTATAAAACGTATCAGCCCACGCTAGCGTTGCGGTCCCCCAGCGGCTTTTGATGGTATGTCGATCGATAAAAATACAGGTAATACAAAAAGTATGACCAGCTTCAACAACATAATTGCCATTCCCAAACCCCACAAACCGGCAAAATAATTAAGCACCGGATTGACTTCGTCCACGGCGGCGAAACTCAGTCCATGATAGGTTACCAAGCCATCGGCGATATGCAATACACCAAAAAACAAAATCAGCAACGCATTCACCACATGTTTTGGCTGCGTAAGCCAATAGCCATTGGGTTCTAATAGCCTGACTGCACTGGCATTTACAATTTTACAAAAGTTGATGGGCTGCATGTCGTACTCCTCTAACTGGTAATACGCAATTTCATTCGGTAAAAAATACCCCACCATCAAAAAATCTACATTACTCTAGCCGTGCTTGAGCCAATTAAATTAGAAAGTAGTGTGATAATCGGTTACCGTTTAATCGATATATCCCATTTCACTTCCAAGACTAAATTCATTCGCCTTAGTTAATGAACGCAACTCAACTATAAACTCTTACAAATGGTTTACAATACACAAATATATGTATTATTTATTTCATATATGGCAACAAAATTCCCCCATTCCTGCATTGCAAACCCATTAGGTCAACGGTAAAGTAAGTAAATAAAGATAAGCACGAGCCGATCACGCAGCAATGCTTCGCTATGCGCTAAAAATTCAACACATTTCCAAATCAAAATGGCGAAATCAATCACTTATTTGAATGTTCCTTATGCGCAAAAAGATGCGGCGAAAGCGTTAGGGGCCCGCTGGGATACCGTCAATAAGAAATGGTATGTGCCCATCGGTAAGGAGATAGCGCCGTTCGCGCAATGGCTTTCCGACTTTGTTCCGCAACAAGCAGGTAATTCCGTCGCACCGAATAAGCCGATATCCACAGTATCGGCGACTAAAAAAACCATTTCGGCCAGCCAAAATTCAGGTGTGTTGACTTACCCCTCAATTCCGGATTTTGTCCCTTATGCCGGGGAAGAACCGCCTTGGGATTAATATTTCTTTATTCCAAGTACAATCTTTCCGGCCGGTAACTGTTCGGCTAAAGGGCGCGAGCAGTGACCATCGGTGCTTGATGCCGTTGGCATGGGAATATCTATTGGTTTTATGACCGAACGAGATCATTCACCAATAATCAAGCCAATAAAGCTGCGATGATACCTGTCAGAAAAATTCCGTCGAACGTCCCCGCCCCCCCTATCGACGCCACCGGAACATCAAGGCTGCCGATAATTTTCAGATGCAGTATGTCGGCACCTATCAATACCCCTATCACCCCGCCGATATAGGCAAGATGCGCGGCATGCGCGGGGTCGAGCAGGAGCGCCAACATAGCCGACGCCAGCGGAGCTATGAATAACGGCATGGCAATACCGAGGCCGGGAACGGGCCGACTAAGGCGATAACTTAAGCCGGCTATCATCAGGATGGCCACGCATAGCAATATCGGTTCAATTAATTGCAGCGAAATGAAATATACACACAAACCAACCGGAATCACGCAACCGCCGACATTGATGGCGATAATGGTATAAGCTTCCCTGGCAGGCTGAAATAATTCCCAAATAGGCTTTCTACCCGGCATCGTGACCAGATGACCGGTATTTCGGGTTTTTATTTTAAAAATGGGCAAATTGATACCGCTGCCCAACAGGGTCCCGATCAATACCGCCAGCGTAGCTTCCGGAGTCAAGCCGAGCTTGGTAAAGGCAATTTCAAAGAAATGTACCTGTATCATCGCCACCAATACCAAGGACATCAGCAAAAACAGCATCAATGAAATGGCGGGCATGGTTGGCTCCTATGGTGTTTATTGCGAAAAGGCTCGGACATAGTTTATGTCAGGTTATCATTGCATAGACCGACTTAAAACCGTCCGAGTATATACGCCCCCTTCTCGGCGCTTTATATCAGGCTATTCGAAGGGGGCTTCGACCAAGCTGACAGCCAACCAGAAAAACTTTCCACCTAAACCAGAATTAAGTTGACAATCCCGTCAATAGGCCTAGAATCAGTTCCAGCTAGAAAATATGATTTACCCTTGTTTACCGTTTCGATGTCTCTTCTGTAGCTCCTTCGTCCTGCTTTTCATTCAGTAATTTCCGCATTGTCCAGCTATATCGGCCTTACCCAAGGCTTTATCTTACTAATTTTTTAAGGACTTATATGTCTACTACAATGACAACCGGCATCGTTAAATGGTTTAACGCCGACAAAGGCTTCGGCTTTATCGAACAAAAATCCGGCCCCGATGTTTTCGTACACTTTAAAAACATTCTCGCCACCGGCAACGGTTACAAAACCCTGGACGAAGGACAACATGTTCAGTTCAAGCTTGGTCAAGGCCCTAAAGGCCCGCAAGCGGAAGACGTGTCCATCGTCTAAATATCGAATTCAATCACAGCCATCATATAATGGCTGTGATTGACAATAGCATTGCACTCTGCAACCTATTTAATTTGCTAGAACCATCCTTGTCTTACCTATCGCGCTCAAAGCAGTTTTATTCAAAGCATCACATATGCGGTAATCGGGCAAAGCACAGCCTTTCAAAAAGGCTTTTTTAACCAAAACAATCTCAAACATAACCATGCAAAAATTAATCGTAAAACCTCGCACAACACCGCCACCCCGCATTGGCTGGCACTATGACACTTATTTTCAAGAGCAATTAGCTAAGCTCAAAAAAGTTAATCACCCCCACTAAAGAAATTTAACACCACGGCATTAAGCCAGCTTTAAATTACTATAATGACAATGCCATGCCATAGCTGAGATAGGCAGAGCCCATTGACATACAGCAACGAAGCCTAAGAAAACCAGTGGCTCCAGAATAAACCCCCGAACTTTAGAATAAGTAAAAAATACCTTGCTTTCACACGCTGTTGTTAAGGTGACTTTCGGCATTTACCCAAGCAGTTATCCCCAAAACTGGAGATCCAAACTCATGAAAACTTCACTGAAAATTCTAATTTTATCGGCTCTCTTTTCCCTGAGCGCAGCCAGTTATGCCCAACAACCGCCCATGGGTGACGGCAAAGGCATGGAACACAATATGGGCGCAATGGACCCGGCAAAAATGACTGAGCATCTCAAACAAAAACAAGAAAACCTGCTGATGATGCACGACTTGTCGAATAAAATTCTGGCCGAAAAAGACCCGCAAAAGCAGCAAGCGCTTAAGGATCAACAACTAGAACTCATGAAAGCCCACCATATGGAAATAATGTCCATGCATCACGGCAAACCCATGGATCACAAGAAAATGCATTAACTCAGAGCTGATTTAACATCGCTCAATGTGAAAAAGCCGGCTAATACCGGCTTTTTTGGTAATGGCTGTATCCAGACGCCAAGAAACCTTAAAATCACCGTTTCACAACAGCCATTTTTACCTAATGTCTTCCTTGAAATATTTATCCGGCTATCCCGTAGCGGTCAGCGCGCAAATCGAGCAACTGCTTGAACAGGACAAACTCGGTGAAATCCTGTTAAAAAAATATCCAGCCAGCCATGACATACGTACGGACAAAGCGTTGTATAGCTATGTCATGTCCCTTAAAACCCAGTTCCTGCGCCAATCCGGCCCGCTAAGCAAAATCGTCTACGACGACAAAATTGACGTTTTACATCAGGCGCTAGGATTACATTCTTTCGTTTCCAGAGTTCAAGGCGGTAATCTAAAGGCAAAAAACGAAATCCGCATCGGCTCGGTATTTAAAGCCGTACCCCTGGAATTTTTACGGATGATTGTGGTGCACGAACTGGCGCATTGCCGGGAAAAACAACATAACAAAGCCTTTTATAAGCTATGCGAACATATGGAGCCCGACTATCATCAACTGGAATTCGATCTGCGGCTTTACCTTACCTACCGCGACCGCATCGGCCCGCTCTACTCATGACGGAGACGTGAATTAAGGTTGCAACAAGATTTTCCTGACTCCGGGCTGTGCCGCATGTTGCAAAGCGGCTAGGCCGTCTCTTAAGCTGTAGCGTCCATCCACCATTGTCTCTAGCGGGATGTTTCCTTGCCGCAATACCGCTAAAGCCTCGTCAAAAGGGCCGCAACGCGAACCCACTATATTCAATTCCCCAACCACCACCTTGGTTAGGTCGACAGGCTCGCTTGCCGAAAAGGTACTTTTCAAAACCACCGTACCGCCAGGCTTGGTCATTCTTAGCGCTTGGCTAAAGCCGCCGGCTTGGCCGCTGGCATCCACCACGTAATCATAATAATTCGCCGATACATCCTGGACCAAAGCAGTCTTGAGTTGCCACTGCTTAGGTAATGCCAAGGACATTGCCGATCTGCCCAGTACCTCGACATCGTAACCGGCCAAAGCCAGGACTTTGGCGATCAATAAACCCAAGCGTCCGGGGCCGATTACAGCCACCGGTTTAACCGGCCAATGTTCCAATTGCTTGAACACCCGAATCGCCGCCGCCAAAGGCTCGGTAAATACCGCCATTTCGTCCGGCACATCCTCCGGCACCAGGTAAAGATTACCGACCGGCAAGCTCACATAGTCGGCAAAAGCCCCGTCGTGTCCGCGTATACCCAGCACCCGACGATTCAGACAATGTTCGGGGCCGTCCCGCCGGCAAACATCGCAAATCCCACAGCCGATATTAATCGAACCCACCACCCGCTTATTCAGCCAGTGACGGTGCGTTTCCTGACTAACGGCTTCGACCACGCCGACGAATTCATGACCAATGGTACCGGTGAATTGTGCGTAGCCTTTCACCAATTCCAGATCGGTCGCGCAAATCCCGGCCAGTTTCAGCCGAATCAAAGCCTCGTCGGCGGAAACCTCCGGAATAGGCTTATCCTGGCGATAATTCAAACCCTTGTTTAATTCTAACGCTTGCATGGGATGGGTTGACAGAAGATATCAGTAGCTAGCATGAATATTAACAGTCTATCAATTACACGCCGGATAGGAATCCATCTTCAATTTGTTTCATCGTTTTTCCGTTCGCCGATTTCCAACTCTGAGGCCCACTTCTTGAAGTGCCTGCAACAATAGCAGCAGCATAACTAGAAGAACTTAATAAGATATCGTCGGTAGCAACCAGTTTATCGCCATCTTCTTTAAGATAACCGGTTTTAAGCAATTGCGCTTTAATGTCTGCCAGTTTTCCGGGAATACTTCCGGAATTCGTTTTTGAGAGCAGCGATCCTTGTTTAAGCACAAAACCTTCATTAGTAGCAGCACCTTTAGCTATTAAATTATTGACAGTAAAAGTTAGCTCACTAAGTGGGTTTATTCGTGTATTTTCTGCGCTAACCAGCCCTTCTCGTTCTTCGACATATTTTGTTTGTAAGATTAGCTCAAGAATGGGGTAACCTAAAACGCCTAAGACCATGCGCACATTAACGACAAATTCTTCCATCGCGTCTCGATCAGCACGCGGAAGGCTTGATTCAGGAGGATTATTTCCATTCTCGAGCTGATATCTGTCTGCTTGTTTAGCCAAACAGACCAGTACCGACTCCAAGTATTTAATATGCGCCTTGGTGAGATTTTCGTCTTTGCTAGTAAAGATAATTACTTCATTCCAGAACTCCTTATTTCTGTCGTGCGAAGTCAGTCGCTGCAAAACATTCTCCGATTCTCCAACATAAGCAATTGGTTTTGAATCGCCAAAACGGCTTTCAAACAAAAAATAAACTCCTGGCTTTGATGCTTCAGGCCATTTAGGTAGTTCGTTCAACCTACTTCGCGGACATGCAATAGCATGGCCTGTCCAATTTACTAGCTCAGCGTATCTAATTCCAGTTGCAGTAGCATCCGCCAAATAGATTCGAATTGATTTACCTATTGCCACAGTTGCCCCTTAAAATATATAGCTAAAATTAGGTAGTTCATCTATATCATCCAGTATCACCCCACTCTAAGCAACAGATTCAGCGATTTCCCGTACGACACGCACCGCGCTTCATCGCCGACAAGCCAACATATCAAGCCCATCCAACGATCGGTTACAATGCCCTTTTTCGAACCCAAAAACGGAATGACCAGGTATGCAAACAGAATTGCCGGCTAAATATTCTCAATGGCTGTTGCCGGTGCTATCCGGCGTCTTGATTGGTACCAGTTATATCCCGTTTCCGCCCTGGGCATCGTTATTCTGTTTTGTGCCGTTGTGGTTGTTTTGGCAGCAACAGCACCGCTTGAAAAACGTGCTGGTTAGCGGGGTTTTGACCAGTTTTATATACACGCTGATCGGCTTCAACTGGGTGACGTACACCTTGCACGAATTTGCCAAGGTGAACTGGTTCGTATCCGGCATCGGCATGATTTTGTTCGCCTTGTTCGGGCATTTATTTGTACCGATTGCCGGAGTGGCGTGGTTCTGGATTCGCAAACGATTAGCCTGCAACGCCGGCTTGTCGTTTGCTTTAATGGCCGTCCTCACGGCATTAGCCGAGCTTTACGTGCCGATGCTGTTTAAATGGAATTTCGGCTACAGCTGGTACGGGGCCGGCTTGCCGGTTTATCAGTGGGCTGAAATCGTCGGTTTTACCGGGCTGAGCATGTTAAGCATATTGACCAATCTGCTGGTATTGTGGGCTTGGCGGCGGCGGGCGACTATCCACGGCAAACTTGGTTTTACACTGTTGCTGATGGTTTTCGCCGGGCTGAATGGGGGCGGCATCTGGCTAAAAAACCGCCTGCCCGAGCCGGACTCCGCAGTAGATGTGCTGCTGGTACAAGCCAATATCGGCAACCTGGAGAAGCAATCGATGGAACGCGGCAAGGGCTTCCGGGCGGAAATCTTGACTCACTATTTCCAGGCCACCGACGCCGGCTTGGCGAAAAATCCGCAGGTGGATTTCGTGATGTGGTCTGAAACCGCCTTTCCTTCGCTGCTGGGCGGCGAATACAACCAGTCGTTTTACGCCGAACTGCTGCAAGAGTTTCTGCGCAACCGGCAAGTGTCATTACTTACCGGCGCGTACGCAAAAGACCCAAAATCCGGCTTGATCACCAATTCTCTGTTTGCCGTCGACCAGGAAGGCACTATCCTCGAACCGCATTACAGCAAGACCATTTTATTGGCCTTGGGCGAATATATTCCGGGTGAGGAAACCTTCCCCTGGCTCAGAACCATGCTGCCGATGGTGGGACATTTCGGACGCGGCCCGGGACCGACCATGCTGCTAAAACTCAACGGCCATGCCATGGGTCCGCAAGTCTGTTACGAAAGCTTGTTTCCGGAATTTTCCAAGGGACTGGCGGATTTGGGTGCGCAATTTATCGTTAATGTCACCAACGACTCCTGGTACGGCAGCTGGCAGGAACCTTATCAGCATTTATACATGACCCTGGCCCGCGGCGTGGAATTCAGACGGCCGGTAATGCGGGTCACCAATACCGGCGTCTCAACCGTGTCGCTGGCCAACGGCGACGTGCTGGAATTGTCGCCGCTGGATACCAGCTGGGCGGGCGCTTACCACGTACCTTTCGTAACCCAACCGCAAGCCACGTTCTACCAGCGTCATCTCAACCTGATGCCGGGGCTGTTGTGGACAGGCTTGTTAGCGTTGTTCGGCGCGGGCTTCATGCAAAAAACCAACCGGCTAAGCTGATGACTAACAATACCATTATTTATCTGCACGGCTTCAATTCCGCATCCTTGGATTTAAACGGCAACTTGCTGGTCGGCAAACAAAAACTGGCGGTGATGCAGGCGTTTTGCGCCGAAAACGGCATCGGGTTTGATACCCCGAATGTCGACTACCGGGATTTTCAAAATATCGTTGAAGACTTGCTGTTTAGCTGGAACCAATATCTGGATCAAGGTCATGAAGTGGTTTTCATGGGCTCGTCCATGGGCGGCTTTGCCAGCGAATACCTGGCCATGAAAACCGGCTGCAAAGCCGTCATGATCAATCCGGCCATCAGCCCCAGCGAATTATTGCCGCGGTTTATCGGCGTGAGCGAAAATTTTGAAACCGGCCAGCCTTATGATTGGACTCAACAGCATTGCGACCAATATCAACGCTACGAGCAAGAACTCGCCAACAGTGCGCAAGCGCTAGACAGAACCGTTTTACTGGATATGGCCGACGAGCTGCTGGATGCGGAAAAAACCCTGGCGAAATATAAAGCCATCGCCAAGGTGGTGACATTTGCCAGCGGTTCACATAGTTTCGAACACATGCGCGAGGCATTGCCTGTCATTGCGCAACTCCTCTCGATGTAACTTCACGGGCCACAGTTTCGCCCGGTGAAATGCCATCAGCCCCGTTATTCGAGATCGGCTTCTAAACGCCACCGGCGCGGAAAATGCTTTACCGCTGGAAGTGGAGCAAGATCACGCGGGATACGGCGAGCATCAGGCGCGACAGGTCATCGCCCAATTGCACAAACCAGCCAGGGCGCATGGTGTAACCGGCAGAGTTGCCAACAATACCCGCGCCGAGTTGACATTGCAGGGCGGCGGCATTTGGGACTATGCGGCAACCAATTATATTGCGCCGACCCGGCTATCGCTGAAAAAGCACTGCCCAACCAGGATTGAGATTGTTTCAGTCGACATCCAGGTAATGCTACTCTCGCAGATCGGCTGACCTGGCTATATTAGCCAGACACCATTACCAAATAGCGCGAACCATTGAGTATAAAACGTCCAGGGACAAAAAAGTTTTAGTGCTCTGGTCGCCAAAAATTTCAATTTACGAATCGCCAATATATTCGACGGAAACTTCGGCTAGCCCGGAAATACCAATCTGTTTCGCCGCGCCTTGCGACAAATCAATCAACCGATCGCTTTTAAAAGGCCCCCTATCGTTAATCATTACCTCCACGGAACGGCCGGTTTTAAGATTGGTGACTTTTACTCTCGACGGGATAGGCAAGGTTTTATGGGCCGCGCTAAGCCCATGCGGATGAAAGCGGGCGCCACTCGCCGTGCGACTGCCGGATTGACCACCGTACCAGGATGCCATGCCCGTGGCTTTATAGCCAACCGCACTGGGCAAGGGCGCGTAAGTTTTACCTTTAACTTTGTAAGGTTTGTTATAAGCTGCCAAGCGGTTATAGGCGGGCAGCTTGGCTTCCGGAAACTGGCTGGAAGTCATCATGGGCGATATGCTTGCACAGCCTCCCAGCGAAACCCAGGTTGTAACCGTCATCAGCCGAACCATTTGCCTGTTTGACCCACTAAAGCACGCCGTTAACCATTCGAAAAATCTAATCATTATTCCGCCTGTCTTCATTGCCGCAAATCAACGCTGCAACCACGTTACGAAGCATTCATTCACTTTGCTGATAATTAAGGATTTGTTTATTCTACAAAATCCTTCTTAAAATCAGATGAGGCTGAAATTATGATTGGGTTAAATTCATCAGCGCTTAAAACAGCGGCAGACGCTATTCAGGGCAGCGTTAAGACATAAAAATTCGAAAAAATTTGGTCAAAAACAGGACATAAAATGGTTACTCTCAACTTGTCGTCCTAAACGCAGTCGCGAAATGGATGGCGATTTGTAAACACCTCAATCCAAATGCCCGCAGGGGGTGCGGGCGAATGACTCATCTTAACCAGGCTTTTTATTTCAAGGCAACGACCTCGATCCGGTCGGCGATACTGATGCTAATTTTGTCTTCCAAAGCCAGCCAGCCAATACTGCGCTGGACGATTTTCTCCTCTTCCGGAAGCTCCTTTACCAATTTAGCAACGGAGGTCTCGCCGTTTCCAGACAAGTAATGCCAAATAGTACCCGCGGTTAAACCGACCCGCTCGGCCATCGGTAATTCCGGTTTTGCCGCCGCCGGTTTGACTGGCTTGGCTTTAGGCTTTGCAGCAGCCGGCTTCTTCGGCGCAGTCTCTACAACCGAAGCAGGACGGGGTTGTTCGACGTTGACTTGCGGCGCTACCGCTTTAGGCTTCTTTTCCGGTGCCTGGCCGGCGCTGGTTTTTTTCGGCGTCAGCTTGGCAGCGGCTTTGGGAGCAACAGCAGCTTCGACTGTAACTTTCGTTGCAGGTGTTTCGGGAGAGATTTTGGTCTTTTTCATAATGCGATAGCCCTTAAAAAACAAAGTACGCAGTATAAACCATTCGGAAATAAACCCACTCCAACAGTTAACGGGGGGCTGGAATTTCGCAGCCAATGGCAATAATACGTTAGTATCCGCTCAACGATACATCAGCTTGAGACGCTCAGCTAACCCAATATTAACTCGCCATGATTACAGTTTCATTGCCCGACAATCACACGCCTGCCTCCTCAAGTGCTTTAATCGGTTGCGAATGGCTGCTGCAAAACATCGATCGTCCCAACCTGGTTATCCTGGACGCCACGTTCTTCTTAGCCAGACAACACCGTAACGCCCGACAGGCATTCGAACGCCAGCATATTCCCTGCGCACAGTTCTTCGATATAGACGTAATTGCTGACCAGGACAGCGCCCTGCCGCATACGCTGCCCAGTGCGGCACAATTTGCCCGGCAAATGGGGCAATTCGGCATCGATAATGACAGCAGGGTAATTATTTACGACCATAATCACTTTTTTGCCGCAGCCCGCGTCTGGTGGATGTTTCGGGTATTTGGGCACGACAAAGTCAATGTTTTGGACGGCGGCCTGACGCGCTGGGCAACATTATCGTACCCCTTGACCGCCGAGGCCAAGTCGCCGGCATCCAAACCGTTTAATGTTGTTTTTCAACCCCGGCTTTATGTGGATTTGCAACAGCTACTTGCCATACATCGACAAGGCTGCGCACAAATTTTGGATGCCCGTTCCGAGGACAGTTTTAACGGCCGACGCCCGTTACCCGATCCCGCTCTTCATCCCGGCCATATCCCGGGCAGCGTTAATCTTCCCTACCAGAACTTATTCAACGAGGAGGATCACCGCTTAAAGCCAAACGAATCGTTACAACAGCTCCTATCGGCCGCCAAAGTGGACTGCACCCTGCCGATGGTCGCCAGTTGCGGCTCGGGCGTGTCTGCGGCACTATTGATTCTGGCGCTTTATCAACTGGGTATCCACAATGTACCGCTGTACGATGGCTCCTGGGCGGAATGGGGACGGCGGGCGGATTTGCCCAGGCAAACGCTGGCTTAAGCCGGTTTAATTTCATCCGGCAAAGCTTATGGATCGAAAAACCAACACCTTGCAAGAAATCGAAACAATCACGCTGGGTCACTATAATCAAAACGCAGCGGACTTTTGGCGCGGAACGCAAGATCACGACGTCAGCCAAAACTATGCGGCTTTCTTGGCCCCGTTTCCAGAGGATAGCAAACTGGATATTCTAGACTTGGGCTGCGGACCCGGCAGGGATGTTTATTACTTCAAAACCTTGGGCCATAGACCTGTTGGCCTGGACGGCAGCGAAGTATTTTGCCGGATGGCCCAGGCCTATACCGGATGCCGGATACTGCAACAGAACTTCCTGTCCCTGGACCTACCCTATCAGGCTTTCGACGGCATTTTCGCCAATGCAGCCCTATTTCACGTACCCAGTCGCGAATTACCCCGCGTTCTGAACCAGCTATATGCGACTTTAAGGCCGAATGGTATATTGTTCATGTCCAACCCGCGCGGCAACGGTGAGGGTTGGTCGGGAAACCGCTACGGCCACTATATGCAGGTCGATCGCTGCGAACGTTTTTTGGCGGATGCCGGCTTTAACATGCTGGATTTTTATTACCGCCCCCCAGGCAAACCTTTGCATGAACAGCCCTGGTTGGCGGTTACCGCCATCAAACCAAGCTAAAATTTTCGCCACCGCATCCAGCCATTTGCCCAGCATAAACAAAAAGCCTCCTATAACAGAGGCTTAGTTTATTTTATTTACATTTTAATCCCAGGTGTAAATCAAAACGGAATATCGTCATCGAAATCATCGTAACTGGCGGGTGCCGGTTGCGACGGCGCGGAAGGAGCAGAAGATGCTGGGCGATTGTCGTAGCTGCTGGCAGGCGGCGCGTTATCAGAATAGTTAGTGGTGCCACCGCTTCGACTACCCAGCATATTCATGTTATCGGCAACGATTTCAGTTGTGTAGCGCTCTTGCCCATCCTGACCTTGCCATTTCTGAGTACGAATGCGGCCTTCAACATAGACCTGACTGCCTTTTTTCAGATATTCGCCGGCAATTTTTGCCAAACCACTAAAAAACACTACCCGATGCCATTCAGTTTCTTCCTTGCGTTCGTTGGTATTACGATCTTTCCAGCGACGGGTGGTCGCGAGTCTTATCGTAGTAATGGCATCGCCACTTGGCATATAGCGTACTTCAGGATCGGCTCCGAGATTTCCGATCAGCATAACTTTGTTCAACATGGTTGTCTCCGTTTAAAAAATTCAATAACAATGACTTACTGCCATTGCTTTAAAAATAGGTTTAATTCGTTTTTATCCAACCGCTGACTATCGACTTTTAAATAGGCGGTATTTTCTTCGAAATGCAACCGCACCTCTTCGACACCGTTGAGGGCTATTAGCCGCTTGGAAAATTCCGTTCCCCGCTCCGGTTTAACGGCTTGCAGCGAAAGCAGCAAGTTGGCCAGATAACGCGGCGGCGACATGAATAGAGCAACTAACGCCCAGCTGGCCGCAATGGCGGCGGAAAATATAAACACCGAGCTGGGGCCGTATTCGCCGTATAACCAGCCACCGCTGGTACCGCCTAAAAAAGCGCCCATGAATTGAGAGCTGGAATATATCCCCATGGCCGTGCCCTTCAAATCGCCCGGCGCGGTTTTGGAAATCAGCGAAGGCAACGTGGCTTCCAATAAGTTAAAGCCGCAGAAAAACACCCACAGGCAGGCGATCAAACCGATCAACTGGCCGTGTAGCAGAATAAAGCCCAAATTGGCAAGCACCAGGGAAATCACCGCACCGACGAATACTTTCTTCATCTGGCGCTTTTTCTCGGCGATGATCACGAACGGAATGATGGCCGCCATGGATGTAACCAGCACCGGCAAATAAACCAGCCAATGTTTACCGGCCAGCAATCCTGCGTCGCGCATCAATAACGGCACCACCACGAAGCTGGCCATTAAAATCAGATGCAGCGAAAAAATACCGTAATTAAGCCGCAGCAAATCGGCGTTTTTGATCACCGAGCTCAGCTCGGACGGAATATATTCGGCATCGCGGTGCACGCTTATCTTGCGGGGATTAGGCACGATGAACACGATAACCAGCACAGCCAACGACGCCAAAATCGCAATCGTCCAAAAAATGCCGCTAATGCCGAAATGGTGGGCGATCAGCGGCCCCACGGTCATCGCCACCCCAAACGAAACGCCTATACTGGCACCTATGGTGGCCATGGCTTTGGTGCGATTTACCTCCTGGGTCAAATCCGCCAACAAGGCCATCACGGCAGCCGAAACCGCCCCGCAGCCTTGTAAGGCGCGCCCGATCAGTATCCCGTAAATATCCGTCGCCAGCGCCGCCACCACGCTACCGGCTAAAAACAGCAGCAAGCCGATGACGATAATCGCTTTGCGACTGAAGCGATCCGACAATAAACCGAACGGGATTTGCAGTACGGCTTGCGTCAGGCCGTAAATCCCCATGGTCAATCCGACTAATTTGGGTGTCGAGCCCGGCATTTGTTCGGTAAACAGCGACAATACCGGTAATAGCATGAATAAACCCAGCATTCTGAGCGAATAAATACTGGCCAGCGAAACAGTTGCCCGCTTTTCCATGCGCGTCATTGCACCCGAAACATCCTGAACCTGTGTCAAACCCCAACTCCTCTTTGCCTTGCATCGTGAAAGACACGTATAGTATCAGGTTCTTTAAATTGCAGGAATCGACACAGTGGACACCATTAGTATTCGCGGCGCCCGCACTCACAATCTGAAAAACATCGACCTGGATCTGCCCAGGGATAGCTTGATCGTCATCACCGGCTTGTCCGGCTCCGGCAAGTCGTCGTTGGCATTCGATACGATTTACGCCGAAGGCCAGCGCCGTTATGTGGAATCCCTATCCGCCTACGCCCGACAGTTTTTATCGATGATGGAAAAACCGGATGTCGACCATATCGAAGGCCTGTCGCCCGCCATTTCCATCGAACAAAAATCCACGTCGCACAATCCGCGCTCCACGGTCGGCACCATTACCGAGATTTACGACTATCTGCGTCTACTATATGCCCGGGTCGGCATCCCGCGTTGCCCCGAGCACGGCGGCTCGCTGGAAGCCCAAACCGTCAGCCAGATGGTGGACCAAGTCTTGGCGCAGCCGGATGGCGAGCGCTGGATGCTGCTGGCGCCGGTAGTTAATGACCGCAAGGGCGAACATGTGCTGCTACTGGAGGACTTGAAAGCCCAGGGCTTTTTGCGGGCCCGGATCGACGGTGAAGTCTATGAACTGGACGAACCGCCCACCCTGGATTTAAAGAAAAAACACACAATAGAAGTTATCGTCGACCGTTTCAAAATTCGCGACGACATTGCCTTGCGGCTGGCGGAATCGTTTGAAACCGCGCTGCGTTTATCTGACGGTCTGGCAATTGCCGCCTCGATGGAGACCGAGCAAAAGCTGCTGTTTTCCGAACGTTACGCCTGTCCGCATTGTGGCTATAGTTTGAGCGAACTGGAACCGCGAATTTTTTCTTTCAACAACCCGAAAGGCGCCTGCCCGAGCTGCGATGGCCTGGGAGTACGCCAGCACTTCGACCCGCAACTAGTGGTACATAATCCGGACATCAGCCTGGCCGGCGGTGCTGTGCGGGGCTGGGACCGCCGTAATGCCTATTATTACCAAATCATTTGCGCCTTGGCCGAGCATTACGGCTTCGATCCCGAAACGCCGTTCTCGAAAATCTCCCAAGACATACAGGCTGTGATTTTGTACGGCAGCGGCGAAGACAGCATCACCTTCCAATTCCAAATGGGCCAAGGCAAACCCAAGATCAGCCGCCATCCGTTTGAAGGCATCATTCCCAATATGGAGCGGCGCTATCATGAAAGCGACTCGCAGATGGTGCGGGATGAGTTGTCCAAATATCTGGCTCAGCAAACCTGCGCAGTCTGCAACGGCGCCCGCTTAAACCTCGGCGCGCGCAATGTGTTTGTGCAGGACCAGCCTTTACATCACGTCACCCGCTTACCCATCAAGCAAACCTTGCGTTTTTTTCAACAGCTGTCGATACCCGGCCACCGCGGCGAAATCGCGGCTAAAATCAACAAGGAAATCCAGGAGCGGCTGGAGTTTTTGGTGAACGTCGGCCTGGATTATCTGACGCTTGATCGCAGCGCAGACACCTTGTCCGGCGGCGAAGCGCAGCGCATACGCCTGGCCAGCCAGATAGGCGCGGGCCTGGTAGGCGTGATGTATGTGCTGGACGAGCCCTCGATAGGTCTGCATCAACGCGACAACCAGCGTTTGCTGAATACCTTGTTCCGACTACGCGATCTGGGCAATACCGTTATCGTGGTGGAACACGACGAGGACGCCATCCGCGCCGCCGACCATATCGTCGACATCGGCCCCGGCGCCGGGGTGCACGGCGGCCAAATAGTCTCGCAAGGTACCCCAGCGCAAATTCTGGCCGATCCCAACTCACTGACCGGCCAGTATTTATCCGGCGCTTTGTCGATCCAAATGCCGGACCATACCACGTCGCGCGACCCATCTCGGCAATTAACCATACGCAACGCTCACGGTAACAATTTGAAAAACGTCACGGTGAGTTTCCCGGTGGGACTGCTAACCTGTGTCACCGGCGTGTCCGGCTCCGGCAAATCCACGCTGATTAACGATACCTTATACAGCCACGCCGCCCGCAGCATCAACGGCGCCAGTTGTATTCCCGCCCCTTGCGAAGCGGTCGAAGGTCTGGAGCATTTCGACAAGGTGGTAGATATCGATCAAAGTCCGATCGGCCGCACCCCGCGCTCCAATCCCGCTACCTACACCGGTATTTTTACGCCGGTGCGGGAATTGTTCTCGGCCACGCCGGAAGCCCGTTCGCGCGGTTATACGCCGGGCCGCTTTAGTTTTAACGTCAAAGGCGGCCGCTGCGAAGCATGCTCCGGCGACGGGGTCATCAAAGTGGAAATGCATTTTCTGCCGGATATTTTCGTGCCTTGCGACATCTGCCACGGCAAGCGCTATAACCGGGAGACACTGGAAGTGCGTTACAAAGGCAAGAGCATCCACGAAGTGTTGGAGATGACGGTGGAAGACGCCGCGCAGTTTTTCTCGGCGGTCCCCAGTCTGGCCCGTAAGCTGCATACCTTAATCGACGTAGGTTTGAGCTATATCACGCTGGGGCAAAATGCTACAACGCTGTCGGGCGGCGAGGCACAGCGGGTCAAGCTGGCCAAGGAACTATCCAAACGGGATACCGGCAAAACCCTGTATATCCTGGACGAACCGACCACCGGCTTACATTTTCATGACATCAAACAATTGCTGTCCGTACTGCACACGCTGCGCGATCACGGCAATACCGTCATCATCATCGAACATAATCTGGATGTGATTAAAACAGCGGATTGGATTGTGGATATGGGACCGGAAGGCGGGAATGGCGGCGGCACGCTGGTTGCCGAAGGCACTCCGCAAGAAATTGCCCGGCACACCGACTCGCATACCGGCGTTTATCTGCGGCGATTTTTTAGTTGAAATCTGGTGGGTGCTGAGGGGTTCGAACCCCCGACCCTCGCCTTGTAAGGGCGATGCTCTCCCAGCTGAGCTAAGCACCCGACTCCAACCGGCGGGCATTCTATACAAATTCTCCCGCATTGCAAAATGTTTTTGTAACAGAATAAATACCCGGATTGCTCTATCCGAAATGCTTGAACCCCATCAAAGATAAATTATTATTGTTGCTATAGTTGAAAAAAACCATACTTAGCATATCTTTAATGAGCCAGAAACTTAAGTTTGAATGCAAAAATTGATTTATTAAGGTCTCGTCCGGCTAGCTTTTTGAGACCTACCGTTAAATTCATCGGGCAAGGAATATCTCGACTAGCTTGCCAGTAAAATCAACGCCTCAATCTCATTTATATAAAAGATATGGACCATAGCGCAGCGCTTTTACCCGTTTACGATTTTTCCTTTGCTCTGAATTCCGATTATCTTAAAAAAATTATTCCGCTGCTAACCCAGCATCAAATAGCCGCAAATCCAGTAAATTATGCTATTTTTTACGATTATGTTACCGAACTAAATCCTTCCTTAACTTCGGCCGTCAATCAATTGTTGAGCCGGAATATCTCGTTCGACCACGAGACCAGCCTAGAGTTATACGGCAACTTTATCAGCAATGCTTCGCTAAGATCGTTCGACAACATCAATCAGCAAATTCATAAAGTGATTCGTCAGGCAACGGATGCTATTAACGATACCTGTCACAAAGCCGAACAGACTAACGATAGCTTTCAGAAAAAATCGGCAATTCTGGAAAACACACCAGAGATAGCTACCACCCAATCAATTTTGCAAGAAATCATTCAAGAGACAAAATCGCTTGCCGCCACCAGCCAAGCCATGCAAATTCAATTAAATAAAGCCAATGTGGAAATGGAACAACTGCGTGCCGAGTTGGCCCAAGTTCGGCAAATAGCTGTAACGGACGGCTTGACCGGCTTGTTAAACCGCAGGGCTTTCGACCAGACTTTGAGCGAGATTATTGAACAACCCGGCAAAGCGACAACTTGCCTGTCCTTGCTGGATATCGATCATTTCAAACGGGTAAACGACACCTACGGTCATACCATAGGCGATAACGTCATCAAATTCGTGGCGACATTAATGAAAAAACACGCGGAAGATCATCACCATGTGGCGCGCTATGGCGGCGAGGAATTAGCCATCATCATGCCGAATACGCCGAAGCAGAAAGCGATTGAGATCGCCGAAAATATCCGCCTTGAAATGGAGAAAAGCCGCTTAAAACGGAAAACAGATAACTTAACCTTAGGCCGGATTACCATTTCAGTCGGTATAGCCGAATTACTTGCCAATGACGACCCGGAAAGTTTTGTTACCCGCGCCGACACGGCCCTTTATCAAGCCAAGGAAACCGGTCGAAATAAAGTGATGCATTAATCGACATACAAAAAAACCGGTTGCGCTCAAGGTGAAACCGGTTTTTAGCCACACTGCGCCTAGCCCAGGATGTCTTAAGGCATGTACATGCCGCCATTCACATGCAAGGTCTCGCCGGTAATATAAGATGCTTGCTCGGAAGCCAGGAAAGATACCGCATTAGCAATTTCTTCCGGCTGCCCCAATCGGCCCAATGCAATTGAACTCAACAAGGCGTTTTTAATCTCTTCCGACAATTCCTTGGTCATATCGGTATCGATAAAACCCGGGGCTACGGTGTTGACGGTAATGCCGCGGGAACCCACTTCCTTGGCCATCGATTTTGCAAATCCGACCATCCCGGCTTTAGCGGCCGCATAATTGGTTTGTCCGGCGTTACCGGTGGAACCGACCACTGAAGAAATATTGATGATACGTCCGTAACGCACCTTCATCATGCCGCGCAGAACGGCTTTACTCATTCTAAATATCGAGGTCAGATTGGTGGAGATGATGTCATCCCATTCCTCATCCTTCATTCGCATCAATAAATTATCGCGGGTAATACCGGCGTTGTTCACCAACACGACTGGTGTGCCGTGAGCATCACCGATGGTTTTGATGAAACTTTCAATATCGGCGGCATCGGCCACATTCAATTTATAGCCTTTGCCGTTTTCGCCCAGATAGGCGGAAATCGCTTCCGCACCGTTACCGGACGTGGCGGTCCCTACTACAAAAAAGCCGTCCGCAACCAATTTTTCCGCAATGGCACGCCCGATGCCCCGGCTGGCGCCGGTCACAATAGCCAGTTTTTTATCCATGAAATTGCTCCACAACAGTATTCAATGAGTCAGGGTCAAACATCGTGAAATGCACCGCATCCGGGGAAATACGTTTATTTAACCCCATCAATACTTTGCCGGGCCCACATTCGACAAATTCGGATACGCCTTGCTCGTGCATGAATTTAACAATTTCAACCCAGCGTACCGGGTTAAAAAGCTGCTCTTTCAAAGCATTGCGAATCACTTCGGGCGAACCGTGGGATTTGACATCTGCATTGTGAATCAAGGTGACATCCGGCATCTCCACGTTGATATCCTGCAATATCTCATTGAGTTTATAGGACGCATCCTCCATTAACAGGCAATGCGAGGGTACGCTTACCGGTAATTTTAAGGCCCGCTTGGCCCCCAAGGCTTTCAGTGCATCGATCGCTCTATCAACAGCCGCTGTATTGCCGGCAATCACAACTTGGCCAGGCGCATTAAAATTGGCCGCCGCCACCACTTCACCATTCGCCACATCCAAGCAGGCGTTCACGACTTGATGATCTTGCAAACCTAAAATCGCCGCCATGGCGCCGACTCCAACAGGTACTGCTTCCTGCATCAACCGCCCGCGCGCTACGACTAATTTTAAAGCATCTTCAAACCCAATGGCCCCCGAACAGACCAACGCCGTATATTCACCCAAGCTGTGTCCGGCCATCCAGGCTGGGCGAATCTTTGATTTATCGCACCAGACTCGCCAGAAAGCCACACCCGCGGCCAACATGGCGGGCTGGGTATTTTCGGTTTGATTTAAGTCCGCTTCAGGCCCGTTTTCAACCAAATGCCACAGATCGAATCCCAGCGCATCGGAAGCCTGTTCGAAGGTTTGCTTGACTTGCGGAAACGCTGCCGCCATGGAGGACACCATGCCGACCGATTGCGATCCCTGCCCTGGAAATACAAATGCTAAGTTATAATTTTGTTCGCTCATAGTCATGTTTTAGTATTTGATTAATGCTGAACCCCAGGTAAAACCAGCTCCAAACGCCTCCATCAGAACCATCTGGCCTTTTTTGATCCGGCCATCGCGCACGCCTTCGTTAAATGCCAACAATACGGATGCCGACGACGTGTTGCCTTGGTTTTCCAGGGTCAAAATTACTTGATCCATATCCATGCCCAATTTTTTGGCCGTTGCGGCTATGATTCTGGTATTGGCCTGATGCGGTACCAGCCAGTCTATATCGCTCTGCTGCAAATCATTGGCTTCCAAGGTTTCATCCACAATACGCCCCAGGGTATTGACGGCCACCTTAAAAACTTCGTTGCCGCGCATGTTGATATATCCGGGTTCTTGTTGATTGACTAGCGCGGCCACTTGCGGATTGGGGCAAAAAAGTAAGTCTTCGTACCCGCCATCCGAATGAATGTGCGTCGACAAAATTCCGGGTCGCTCCGAGGCAGACAGCAATACAGCCCCCGCGCCGTCGCCAAACAAAATACAGGTACCTCTGTCCGTCCAGTCAACGATACGCGAGCATACTTCCGCACCCACCACCAGCACTGTTTTGCAAAAACCAGTTTTGATGTATTGATCGGCAATGCTTAACGCAAATACCGACCCAGAACAGGCCGCCTGCACGTCAAACGCCACGCATTGCTTAATGCCCAAACGTTGCTGCAAAAGACAAGCCGTACTGGGATAAACCCTATCCGGCGTGCCGGTAGCGACAACAATCAGGCCGATATCGTCCGCATCGATACCCGCCATGTCCATGGCTTGCCGCGCGGCAATTTCAGCCATGCTGGACGCGGTTTCTTCGGGACCGGCAATCCGCCGGCTTTTAATGCCGGTACGTTCGTAAATCCAGCTATCCGAAGTATCCACCATGGCCGATATATCGTCGTTGGTGCGGACGGTGGACGGCAGGTAACCACCAGTGCCGATTACATTACTCCAGCTACTCATTCCGCTTCCTTCCGGGCAAGGGCGATTTGCAGCTTTTCGCTGATTTTGCGAATAACATCTTTCTCAACCTCTACTTCCGCCAAGTGAATAGCTGTTTCAAAGGCAAGGGCATCGGCACCGCCATGACTTTTAATGACTAAACCGCGCAAACCAATAAAGCTGGCCCCATTATAAAGTCGCGGATCGATACTATCTTTAAATAATTTTAATACCGGGTAGACAACCAAGCCGGCAAGTTTTGTAAAAATATTGCGGGAAAAGGTCTCCTTCAGTTTGACGGCAATCATTTTCGCCGCGCCTTCAATCGACTTCAGCGCCACATTGCCTACAAAACCGTCCGTAACAATCAAGTCAACTTTGACGCTGCCGGCATTGATGGAATTCCCTTCTACATAACCGATGTAATTCAAGCCCGAACCTTCCAACAATTTGGCTGCCGCCTTGACTTGTTCGTTGCCTTTCATGTCTTCTTCGCCGATATTCAGCAATCCGACCCGAGGCCGTTCAATATTTTCAACCGCCTTAACCACTTCCTCGCCCATGACCGCGAATTGGTAAAGATGTTTCGCACTGGAATCGACGTTTGCGCCTAAATCCAACACATGCGTATGCCCAAACACCGAAGGCAGCGTGGAAATGATGGCCGGACGTTCAATACCCGGAATCATTTTCAGCACAAAGCGGGCAGTAGCCATCAAAGCCCCCGTATTACCCGCACTGACGCACGCATCGGCCCGGCCGTCTTTTACCAGATTAATGGCCACCCGCATTGAGGAGTCTTTTTTGTTCTTCAACGCCTTTTGCGGCGGTTCGTCCATTTCGACTACCTGGGAGGCATGCTGAATACTGATACGATCTTTAAATTCAAGCAGGGCCTCGGACAACATGTCGTTTAGCACAGCCTGATCGCCGACCATGATCAAACTTAATTGGGGATTTTTTCGTAAACAGGCTAGTGACGCGGGAATTGTCACTTGGGGACCAAAATCCCCGCCCATAGCATCAATCGATAGAGTTGAGCTCACGCTTAGGACCTAACCCTTGAAGTTGAAAGGAGGAGACACGTTAAATAAAACGTGCCGTCTTTGATAATTAACAAATCCGTTACCCTGTCGAGAACCGAAAAGATGCAAGCCTGAAAAAGCGAAAAGCCGGTGTAACCCGGGCTTTTCACTGAAATATCGGCCATTTAAACTACATCATCGGCATCTAGCAGGCTGGCAATTTATTATTCTTCGTCGATGTTGCTGGCAATAATTTGGCGGCCTTTGAAAAAGCCGTCTGGTGTCATGTGGTGACGTAAATGCACTTCACCGGTCAACGGATCGTTGGCCAGGGTTTTGCTTGTTAATGAATCGTGTGAACGACGTTGACCGCGTCTTGAACGCGATACTTTGCTCTTTTGTACTGCCATTTTTACTCTCCAGTTTTTTTAAGTTTGGCTAAAACAGAAAAAGGGTTATTCGTTTCGGTCCGGCTATTATCGTCAAAAGCAGGATCTATCGACTGGTGCTGCGGGATACAATCATATCCGTGTTTGGGATAATCCGGTATGGCCAACAATATTTCGTCTTCTATCATCTCATTCAAAGAGACTTTTTCACCATCCAACAACAATGGTTCGCAATCAATCTCCAGCTTATCCGCCTCTTGTAGCGAGGACACTACAGCCAACTTGAATGTAAGCTCTATTGGCCATGCCAACGCCTGCAAACAGGATTGACATTCCAGCTCCAGCACCGATTGAATCCTGCCGAAAACCACCGCGCGCTTGCCTTGCTTGGCAAACTGCACTTCGACATTGATATCGCTATCAACGTTTACGACCATGTCAGACAAGCGCTTAAGCACACTTATTTTTAAGGCACCCGCCAAGATGCTCCGCCTTTCGGCGAACAGTAACGGATCAATAAGATTAGGAAGTTTGTCTGACATAACTGTACAATCATACAGATAACTCGCTGTTGCGTCAAACAGACAACCATTCAACATTGCGCTACCGATATGCAAAATCTTGTTCTGGCCTCAAGCTCGAAATACCGCGGCCAAATCCTGAATAAACTCCAACTGCCGTTTACCAGCTGCGGCAGTGCCGTTAACGAAAACCCTTTCCCGAATGAACGTCCAAATTGCCTGGCGCTGAGATTAGCGACCGCCAAAGCCCAAGCCGTGGCAAACACACACCCTCGACACTTGATAGTTGGCTCTGATCAAGTGGCTGTATGCGAAGGTATATTGTTAGGTAAGCCGGGCGATAGAGAAGGTGCACTTCGGCAACTAAAGCTGCAGTCGGGCAAAAAAGTCACGTTTTATACCGGTATATGCGTGCTCGATAGCGGCAGTGGAATTCTTAAAACCGACCTCGATACCTGCCATGTGTTTTTTAGGGACCTCAACGAGGCGCAAATAAACCGCTATCTGGATAAAGAACAACCCTACGACTGTGCGGGCAGCTTTAAATCGGAAGGCTATGGCATTGCTTTATTCAGCAAAATTGAAGGTGAAGATCCTAATGCCCTGATCGGCCTGCCATTAATCAAATTGATCAACTTATTGAATCAATTTGGCATGGCAATTCCCTAAAGTACAACTCATCTCGGCAACAATTGCTCGAAAACATCAAGAAATTCAACGGCTGCCTGCTCCATAACCGATTCTATTTGCTCGCGAGTCAACCGCATGGAAACCAATGTCTGATCGGGTAGTTCTACAAGAGTCTGCTCAATTGGCCTGCCAAACTCCCTGTCATCAATCAGCCGGGCAGTCAACCATAACAATTGCGCATCGAATTTATGCGTCGCAACAACATCCGGATTCAGAATTCCGCCCACAACCTCATGTAACGAATCCGGCAAGTGCCAAGATTTCAACAACTCACGCCCTACATCGGCATGGGTAAACCCGATGATCTCTTGTTCGAATCCCCCCAATAAGCGTCTATCCTGCCGAATCGACAACAATACTTGGCTTGCCTGCTCGGGCATGATTTGATACAGCACCAGCGAACCGATATCATGCAACAAACCCGCCAAAAACAAGCGTTCCGTATTCAATGACGCGCACTGTTTACCCAATAACTTGGTCACCACGCCGCAATGAACGCTGCGCATCCAAAACGCCGTCATGTCGACTAAATCGGAAGGAATTTTGGAAAAACGATCGACTACGCAGGTTGCCACGACCAAATTGTACAGATCATCGATACCGACAATGGAAATAGCCCGCGAGATCGTATCAACTTTGGATTGAAAGCCGTAAAAAGAGCTGTTCACCAATTTCAATAGCCGGGCAGACAAGGCCGGATCTTTTCCGATCACCTCCCCGATATCGACCATAGAATATCGCGGGTCGCGCACCATTTGATTCAGTTGAAAATAAATATCCGGCAAGGAAAATAAATCCTTCACCTCCGTAACCACATCCAATGCGCTAACAGGTTTCATATTCAACTCTTCCCATATAGCCTGAGAACCTGCTGAACATAATTTTGGGTTTCCCGATAGGGCGGAACCGTGTAATTATATTTCATAACAGCGCCCTCTCCGGCGTTATACCCAGCAACAGCCAACTTCAAATTAGAATTGAACATGGCCAGCAGATCCTTCAAATAACGCGTACCGCCGTCGACATTCTGCTCGGCGTCGTGCCTATCGGTCACACCATAGCGTCTTGCAGTGTCCGGCATCAACTGCATTAATCCAACCGCTCCCGCCGAAGAAACCGCATGCGGGTTATAGGCCGACTCGGCTTGAATTACCGCATGAAGCAATTTTGGATCCATTTGATGTTTAGCCGCCGTCTTGGCAATTAAACTTTGGTATTTGAGCTTATTGCCCGCCATGAACTTAACGTCCCTGGCATACGTTTTAGGCCTGGTCCGGATGATTAAACGATAGTTAAAGCCTTTTTTCGGTTGATCGGTGTAATACACCCGACCATCCGGAGCCACGTATTTAAAAATATCCGCGAAAGCAAAAGATGAAACGCATAACAACAATAGAATAGTTTTTAGCAATTTCAACCGCGTCACCTTTTCGATAAATTTAACTCGCCTCAACAATGCTTATCATTGCCGCCGCGGAAACCGCCTTTGCCCGCGCATCACTCACAGTATCGGCGGTAGTCAGTGCCACCCCCATCCGCCGCGCCACAAAAGCCTCCGGCTTTCCAAACAGGCGGATCTCACTGTCCGCCACCGCCAATGCCTGACTCAAGCCCCGATACATGACAGCTTTAGCATCGATACCACCCAAAATCACGGCACTGGCGCCGATTTTATCCAAGGCTGTATTGACCGGCAGACCCAAAATGGCGCGGGCATGTAAATCGAATTCGCTTTGAACCTGACTGACCATGGTCACCATCCCGGTATCGTGAGGGCGCGGACTGACTTCGCTAAACCAGACCTGGTCGCCCCGCACAAACAATTCAACCCCGAACAAACCCAAACCGCCCAAGGCCTCGGTTACTTTAGCGGCAATCTGCTGGGATAATTGAATGGCTTTTTCGCTCATGGGCTGAGGCTGCCAACTTTCACGGTAATCGCCATTCACCTGCACATGACCGATAGGTTCGCAAAAATGTGTCTGAATTTGGCCGACCGCATCCTTGGCTCTAACCGTTAACAGAGTTATTTCAAAATCGAATTCGATTTTGGCTTCAACAATCACCTTACCGGTAGCGGCGCGGCCAGCGGCTTTGGCATAATCCCAGGCGGCTTGCAGTTGGTCGGCACTTTTCACCATTGATTGCCCTTTGCCCGACGACGACATGGTGGGCTTGATAAAACAAGGATAGCCGATACCACCGTCAACAGCACTTTTCAATTGTTCATAGGTTTCGGCAAAAGCATATTTCGAAGTCGGCAACCCCAACTGCTCGGCAGCCAACTGACGTATACCTTCGCGATTCATGGTCAACTGAATGGCCCTGGCGTTCGGCACAATGCAGAGGTTTCCCACCGCCTCGATTTCAGCCAAGGCGCCGGTGGCAATCGCTTCTATTTCCGGCACGACCAAATCGGGCTTTTCAACTGCGATCAAGGCTTTAACTGCCTCCGCGTCGGTCATATCGATGACATGGCTTCGATGCGCCACTTGCATGGCGGGGGCATGAGCGTAACGATCGACCGCGATCACCTCAACGCCGTAACGCTGCAAGGAAATGGCAACTTCCTTTCCCAATTCGCCGCTGCCTAACAGCAGCGCCTTGGTTGCGGTTGCACTGCCTGGCGTTCCTATTTTCATCATGATTTGGCCAAATAATTTTCGATGTCCTGTTTAGAAAAACCGATTTTTTTTGCCACCCGATCGGCATGACTCACTCTGGAAATACCCGAAATCAATCTAAAGGTAGGCATTTCATCGGCAAATTCCACCTGTTTAGGCGTTGCCGTACCCCTTTTGATAAATACATCTACCAATTGATGGTTGTGGGTAATCAAAATGGTGCTGTTTCCCTTGCGATAAAACCCGTCCAGCACATCGATAGACGATTGCATCTTCTCTTCAAAGGTAGTGCCTTCCGCCATTTCGTCAAGCACCAGCAAACTTTTTGCCGTGGTAGCCAGGAAAATATCCCGAGTGCGCTTCAATTCGGTACCAAAGCGGCCTTCACCGTCGTCTAGATGGCTGATTTCCGGTGCCTGATAGAAAATCTTATCGGCGACGCTCAAGTTGGCCGACCGAGCCGGCACATAACAACCGATTTGCGCCAAAAGCTGGATCTGGGTGATAGTCTTACAAAACGCGGTCTTACCGCCGCTATTGGGTCCGGTAATACAGACCAGCCGCTCGGAACTCATCTCAAAATCGTTGCCGACGTAGTCCGGATTTTTGTGTCCCAGCACCGGGTTTTTCGCCGCAACCAAATGCATGGTATGCCGATCGGCGGACTGCAACTCCGGAAGCACGGTTTCGCTGCCGTAGTCTTCGGCGTATTTGATGAAAGACAATAATTCGTCGAGCTGCCCCAACCCATCCAGCATCTCGCCCAAGGCCGCCGAGTTCCGAAAAATGTTACGCAACGGAATGATGCAATTATCCCTATCGTAGCCACCTATCACCGGAATATAAGCCAACATCAACGGCAGGAAAAAAACCGATGCCACCGAAACGCCGTCCTTGGAAAACTGGAACATATCGGTAGGAAATATCATCACCAGGCCCCAAATAATCGCCAGCAGCGAACCAATCAGCAAGGGCTTGAACAATGTGGGTCGAAAGATGGTTGCCGGTGCATAGGAGTTTTTGCGTTCCTCCTTGCTTTGCAGGCCTTTTTCACTGTTATAAACCGGCCCGACCATCAACGAATAATCGTTACTCTGGGCGAAATTGCCGATTTTATTGAACACGCTCTGCAGATATGGCGTCTGCGGGGCACCGGAATTATGGATGGCGCCGACCAGATTCAGCGCCGCATTGATGCCGCGCCGATACTGTTTATAACCGTAGCCCTCGATTTGATTATCTTCCCGCGCCGTGCCGAAGCCGCCCAGAAACTCGCCGAACAGCAACAGATACAACCGATTTTCGGTATTAGCGGCATTGGTGACTATGTTTTCCACATTGGCCCGCACATCCGGGTTATCGCGAATTTCCCGCACCGCCGCTTGTTTGGCGGCAATAGCATCCAGATCCGCCAACGGTTGAGTCAAGGAACGATATAACACGGTCTGGCCGGCAATAGTGCTGGCGTAATTAACCGTATCGAACAACTCATCGACTTCTATGGTATTGAATGCGCCCTGATCCAGCACGCCTTCCCCAGTGGGTAGCGGTAGGCTTTTTCGCACCACCGGCCATTCCTCGTCGCTCCAGCTTTGTAATACGTTTTGTTGCATGCTGCCTCCCCGGTTATTTTTATTCCGCTTAACGGGCGGATTTTATTAATTCGGCCATTACCTCGACATGGGCATCGCAATCATTCAGCGCCGGAATGTAACGGTAACTTTTACCGCCCGCCGCCATGAAAATTTCCTTATTGGTGATGGCGATTTCTTCCAGGGTTTCTAGACAATCCACGGCAAACCCGGGACACACCACGTCCACTTGTTTAATATCCTGTTTGGGCAAATCCTGTAACACTTCTACGCAATAGGGCTGCAACCATTCGGCACGTCCGAAGCGGGACTGAAACACCAATTGCCATTGTTTATCCTTTAAGCCTAACTCATCGGCCAATAATCGCGCCGTCGCCTGACAGTGATAAAAATAAGGATCGCCCCACTCTGTCAATTTGGCCGGCAAACCATGAAACGACATCACCAACAAGGCCGCTTGACCATGATTCAGCCAGTGCTGGCGAATCGAATCCGCCACCGCTTTGATATAAGCGGGTCTTTGATAATAATCGCCGACAAATCGCAAGGACGGCATATGCTGCCAGCGAATGAATTCATCCGCCACCACATCGAAAATAGACGCCGTGGTAGTCGATGAATATTGCGGATACAGCGGCAGGATAACGATGTCTTGCACACCTTGCTTTTTAAACGCCTGCAATTTCTCGCGTAAGGCCGGCTTACCGTAACGCATCGCACAATCGATCAGCAATTTTTCGTTACCGTAACGTTTTGCCAGTTTCATAGTCAACTGCCGGCTAAACACAATCAGCGGCGAGCCTTTCTCGGTCCAGATGGTTTTATAGGCATGCGCGGATTTACGCGGCCGAAAAGGCAATATAAACAAATTCAGAATCAGCCACCACAACGGCCTCGGCAAATTCACTACACGCGGATCGCGCAGAAATTCGCCTAAAAAGGCTCTGACATCCTGAGTGCTGGCGCTGGCTGGGGAACCTAAGTTGACCAGCAATACACCGGTTTTCTTTTCCAGGTCTTCGAACATGCTGGTTATTTTCGATTGATCAGATTCAAAAATTCGGAACGGGTACTGATTTCTTCCCGGAAAATCCCGGTCATTACCGATGTCGTCATCACCGAGTTTTGTTTTTCTACGCCACGCATCATCATGCATAAATGTTTGGCTTCAATCACCACAGCCACGCCGCGCGCATTGATGACGGTTTGTACAGCGCTGGCAATTTGCCGGGTCAGTTGTTCCTGAATCTGCAAGCGCCGGCCGTACATATCCACGATCCGCGCCAACTTGGATAAACCCAATACTTTACCTTGCGGCAAATAACCGATGTGACATTTGCCGATAAACGGTAATAAATGGTGCTCGCACAAGGAATACAGCTCGATATCCTTGACGATGACCATGTCTTCGGTATCGGCCTGAAAAATCGCCCCATTCAGCACTTCATCCAGGTTTTTCTCATAACCGTTATTTAAAAATCTAAAGGCTTTTGCCGCCCGCTTGGGCGTATCGCGCAAACCCTCACGATTGACGTCTTCACCTATTGCTTGAATGATTTTGGAGAAATATTCTTCCATCGCCGACCCCGGGTAAAAAAATGGTGTGAGTATACAGCATCAAACCGTAAACTCTAAGGCATGCAAAAGTACTTGCTCATCGGCCCCCGGTTTATTGGCGTTTTCGCTAATATGGCGGCGCCAGGCCCTGGCACCCTCCACACCATGAAACAGGCCCAGCAAATGCCGGGCGATGTTGTTTAAGCGCACCCCTTGTTGCAGCTGTTGCCGCACATAAGGCAGCAAAGCCAAAATTACTTCCTGGCGAGTCTTCAGCGGATAGTCATCGCCATACAGACGGCTATCTACTTCGCTAAGCAGATACGGGTTGTGATACACCTCGCGCCCCAGCATCACCCCATCGACATGTTTTAACAACGCCAACGACTCATCCAGACTAGTGATGCCACCGTTAATAATAATGTCCAATTCAGGAAAATCCTGCTTCAGTTGATACACCATCTCATAGCGCAAGGGAGGAATATCGCGGTTCTGTTTCGGCGACAAACCGGACAACCAGGCTTTGCGGGCGTGCACGATAAAAGTATCGCAACCGCCGGCACGCGCCGCCGCAATAAACTGCGTCAATTCCTGATAGGAGTCCCGCTCGTCGATGCCAATGCGCGATTTTATGCTGACGGGTATCGAAGCCGCCTGCCGCATGGCGGTCACGCATTCAGCCACCAATTCGGGTTCCGCCATCAAACAGGCCCCGAACCGGCCGTTTTGCACCCTGTCGCTCGGGCAACCGATATTCAGGTTCACCTCATCGTACCCGTATTGCTCGGCAAGCTCCGCGCAACGAGCCAAATCCCGCGGATGGCTGCCGCCCAATTGCAAAGCAACGGGTTGCTCCTCCGGATTAAATTGCAAATGCCGTTGCTGGTTGCCCTGCAAAATGGCGCCGGTCGTCACCATTTCGGTATACAACACAGCCTGGCGCGACAATAAACGGTAAAAATACCGGCAATGCCGGTCGGTCCAATCCAGCATCGGCGCGACACAGAAGCGCCTGTTGACTTTGTTATGCATGCATTACGGAAAAGTTTAAATTAACATATTGACAGCAGCCAGGCAGTCTTTCGAATCGCCAAAACATACCTTGTCGAGCCCAAAATCAAATATGGGTGTTACGCGACATGCCTTATGCGATTCGGTCGACCGGACAAATCATCTATCGGCCGAATCCTTACGATTAAGCGTGGACCCTGCGTTTTCTGGACAGGGAATTATTCGGATTTGGTCGGCACCGACTCCAAGCCATCCACTTTTTGAAAACCGCGCGGCAAGGCGGTACCGCGATTGGCGCGGTTACCGCAGTATTGGTCGATGTCCATGCCTTTTAAAGTAACATGCCGCTTGCCTGACAAAATTTTCAACTCACCGCCAACCGGCAATGCCGTTATAGCGGCCACCGCATCCTTTCCGGAAACAATGTCCCCATTCGGGATTTGAATCAATTTATTGCCCTTACCCTTTGCCAGCTCCGGCAAATCCTGGGCGGGAAAAATCAACAAGCGGCCCTGCAAGGTGGCCACGGCCAGTAAATCGCTAACCTGAGGTATCGCTGTCGGAGTGATGACTTTTGCACCGCTCGGCAAACTCAAAACCGCTTTGCCGGCCTTATTTTTGCTGTATAGCTCTTTCAACCGTACCCGAAATCCATAACCAGCATTACTGGCCATCAAAAGCCAATCATCCGGCTGACCGGTAAACACATCGGTAAACAAACTGCCGGGCGGCGGATTCAAGCGACCGGTCAACGGTTCGCCCTGACTGCGCGCGGATGGCAAATCGTGGGTAGTGATGCAGTAAACACGACCGCTGGAATCCAACACATAAGCCGGCTGCGTGGTACGACCCCTGGCCGCAGACAAATAACCGTCGCCAGCCCGGTAATTAAGCGCTTCGACTTCGATATCGTAACCCTTGGCAGCCCGGATCCAGCCTTTTTGCGACAGAACGATGGTCACGGGTTCGTTAGCGATCAGTTCGGTGGTATCCAGCGCTTGCGCAGCGTCTCGCGCCACGATGGGCGACCGGCGGTCATCGCCGTATTTTTCTGCGTCGCGCTCGATTTCTTTTCGAATCAAACGATTCAGCAATCGTTCGGAGCCCAGGGTTTTTTCCAATGCCCGCCTTTCCTGCTCCAGTTCATCCTGCTCGCCGCGGATTTTCATTTCCTCCAATTTGGCCAAATGGCGTAGTTTCAATTCCAGAATAGCTTCCGCTTGAATATCGGTCAGGTTAAAACGCGCCATAAGCACCGGCTTAGGGTGATCCTCGCTACGGATAATGGCGATGACTTCGTCGATATTCAGATAGGCGATTAATAGACCTTCCAGTATGTGCAAACGCGCCAGCACTTTATCCAAGCGATATTGCAAGCGGCGGCGCACGGTTTCAGTCCGGAAACTGATCCATTCGGTCAGAATCTGCCTAAGATTTTTGACCTGCGGCTTACCGTTCAAGCCGATCATATTCATATTGACCCGGTAGTTTTTCTCCAGATCGGTGGTAGCGAACAGATGCGACATTACCGCATCGACATCGATGCGCTTGGTTTTGGGAATGATCAACAAGCGGGTGGGGTTTTCGTGATCGGATTCGTCTCGTAAATCCTCTATCATCGGCAGCTTTTTCGCCAGCATTTGCGCGGCAATCTGCTCCAATAACTTGGCGCCGGACACTTGATGCGGCAAAGCGGTAATCACGATAACCCCCTCTTCCAGCTCATACTTGGCACGCATTTTCACCGAGCCGTTACCGGTAAGATACAGTTTTTGAATATCGGTGCTGGAGGTGATAATTTCGGCATCGGTCGGATAATCCGGACCTTTGACATGCTCAAGTAAGCCTTCCAGAGTCGTTTCCGGCTGATCCAGCAATTGCAGACAGGCCTTGGCCACTTCGCGTAGATTGTGCGGTGGAATATCGGTAGCCATGCCGACCGCGATCCCCATGGTGCCGTTAAGTAACACATTCGGTAGCCGGGCCGGCAACAAACCGGGTTCTTTCAAAGTACCGTCGAAATTGTCGGTCCAGTCCACCGTACCCTGCCCCAATTCGCTGAGCAGGGTTTGCGCATAGGCAGTCAAACGCGATTCGGTGTAGCGCATGGCGGCAAACGACTTTGGATCATCCGGCGAACCCCAGTTGCCCTGACCGTCGATCAAAGGATAACGATAGGAAAAATTCTGCGCCATCAACACCATGGCTTCGTAACAAGCCGAATCGCCGTGCGGATGGTATTTACCCAACACGTCACCGACAGTACGTGCCGATTTTTTATATTTGGCCAGCGCAGTCAAACCCAACTCGGACATCGCGTAAACAATACGCCGTTGCACGGGTTTTAAGCCGTCACCAATATGCGGCAAAGCCCTGTCCAAAATTACGTACATAGAATAATCCAGATACGCTTTTTCGGTGAATTCCTTTAACGGCAATTGTTCAAAATTTTCCTGTACGCCCATTCTGTGTAAAAAATCCAATATAAGAGATTGTCAATAGTTTGCAGAATGATACCGCATGATGAAACGGCTTGATTGGAAAGCTTGGAAACACCCACTAGTTATCAGTTTGTTTCCATACGCTATTTTTCAATGAGTTTTGACGTTATGCTATAGGCATAGTCACTTCAGTTTATAGCCGACATGTCCACTCTACCGAAACCTAAAACCTCTTCAGCCTTATTAGCCGGTTTATTCTTGGTATCCGCTCTCAACCTCCCCGTTAGCGGGATAGCCGATGAAAATCTGGCCGGCAAATATTATGAAGACGCCTTAGTGGCATACCAAAAACAAGACCTCGATGGCGCCATCATCGAATTGAGAAACGCCCTACAGCAAAATCCCAATTATGTTGCGGCGCATATTCTGTTGGGCGAACTGTTTTTACAAAAAAAGTCGCTTTCCGAAGCGGAGGTTCACATCAATCTGGCCAACCAAATGGGTGCGGACAAATCGCTAACCGTTAAAGCACTGGCGCAACTGTATCTGTATCAACTCAAATACAATCCCTTGTTGAAGGAAATCCAACCCAGCCAATTTAACCGGCAGCTGCAGCCGGATTTACACGTGTTTCGCGGCCACGCTTATTTGCAGCTGAATCAAATCAGCGAAGCGCTGGATGAATACGACATGGCGGCACAAATCGACCCAAGCCGGGTCGATGCCGTGATAGGCCGCGCCAACGCCTTGCTGCGCCGCAACGATCTAGCCGGTGCCACCCAGGCCGTCGAAAAAGCCATGAGCATGCAACCCGACAATGCCGGAAACTGGTATGTCAAAGGCAGCATCGAACATGTGCAGGGTAACCTGGAAAATGCCATTAAAAACTATGACAAAGCCATAACACTGGCGCCAGATTATCAGGATGCACGCATCGCCAGAGCCGGCGTACTGATGGACTTGCACCAAGACCAGCGCGCAGGCGAGGATTTAGCTTATTTACGGGAACACTATCCGTTCGATCCCAAGGCCGCCTATCTACATGCGGTGTTATTGTCCCGCAACGGCCAAAAGGAAGCCTCCATCAAGGAGCTGGAAGCCGCCTCGGATATCATCGTTGCAGTCAAACCGGAATACCTGATCCAACACAGCCAAACCCTGATGCTGTCCGGCTTGATCAACTACAGCTTGCAACGCTTCGATTTGGCGGCAGAATACTTGCGCCAATATGTCAAAACATATCCTGGGCAACCTGGACCATACAAGTTACTGGCATCGATACTGTTAAATAAAAATGATCCCGAAACGGTCATAGACCTGCTTAGACCGGTGGTTGCCAGCCACCCGAACGACCATCGCCTGCTGTTTCTGCTCGGCACTGCGTACATGAATGTCGGCAAACACGACAAAGCCAATGCGCTACTGGAAAAAGCCTCGGCCGGCGAATTCGGCGGCGAAAGCATTCACACCGAAATCGGCCTCAACCGCTTGTCCATGGGCCAGGAAACGCTTGCCATCCAGGAACTGGAAGCCGCGATCCAAAAAAATCCCGGCAATACCCAGGCCGGCATCCCGCTGGTTGCAATTTATATTAGAAACGGTGACGCCCAAAAAGCCTTACGGATTGCCCAGGGCATGTACAAAAAACAGTCGAAAAATCTTACACTTTTGAATTTGTTGGGCACCGCGCAAGTAGCTACGCAAAACTTGAAACAAGCTCGGCAAAGTTTTGAACAGGCTGTTGGACTCGCCCCCTCCTTTATCACTGGTCACCTCAACCTGAGTAAACTCGATGTGGCCGAGAAAAAAATCGACAAGGCCAAACAGCGCTTAATAAAACTTAATCAGGAATTCCCCGATAACGTGGCCGTATTGATCGAATTGTCGACAGTCGACCAAGCCGCCGGCAACAACGACAGCGCTAACCAATGGCTGGAAAAAGCCCGCAGAATCGATCAAAAATCGATGCCGGTGCTACTAGCTCAGATGGATTTAAAAATCAAAAGCGGCCGGGCTTTGGAAGCGCTCAGCATAGGCGAAGCAGCAGAATTAATCGATAGAGAAAACCCACAACTTTTGCAAGCCCTGGCACGCAGCTATCTGGCTGCCGATAATCGCGAAAAAGCGTTGAGTATTTATCGACGCATGGCGGACCAAGCCCGCTTGAATGTCAAAAAACTTTACAGCGTTGCCCGCTACCAAATTCAGGCCGGCGATTACTCTGACGCCATCAAAACTCTGAAAAAAGCCATAGTGGCGGATGAAAAACACATCCCCACCCAGATCGCCCTAACAGAAATGGAGCTTTATCACGGTAAACCTGTTTTTGCCATCAGCCGCGCCAATAATTTACTCAAGGAATATCCGCAACGCGGCTTTCCGCACCGGCTATTAGGCGATATAGCCGCACAGGATAAAAACTTCAGTCTGGCAGTCACCCGTTACCAAACCGCCTTCGACCTGGAACCCGATACCGCCTTATTGATGAAGCTGTATCAAAGCCTTAAACAAACCGGGCAAAACCAAAAAGCGTTCGAATTATTGACTCAATGGACCCAAAAACACCCAAAAGACTTGGTTCCAATAGCGGCATTGGCCGAGGAACTACTGCAACAAGGCAAACTCAAGGCAGCCCAAAAACATTATGAATTTTTATTAAGCCAATACCCGAACGAAGCACAGTTTTTGAATAATCTGGCGTATATTTACTACTCCAGCGGCAACAGCAAAGCCTTATCCTATGCGGAAAAAGCCCAACAATTAGCCCCGGATCAAGCCTCCAGCAACGACACCCTGGGCTGGATTCTGGTCAATAGCGGCCAGCCGGACCAAGGCTTGCATTACCTGCGTAGCGCCCATTCCCGCATGTCGCAAAACCCGGAAATTCGCTATCACATCGCGGTAGCGCTGGATAAATTGGGCCGCAAGGAAGAGGCTAAGCAAGAACTGGACGCGGCACTAAGAACCAATCTTTCCTTTAGCGGCCTTGAGCAGGCTAAAAAACTATTGGAAAAATTAAGTCAGCCATAATCGGTTTAAGCCTGTCGACTTTTTTTACAATTACACCTAAATGCGAAAAACCAACACCACAAAAAAATAACAACAAGTTGAAAACTATATAAATATTATATATGGCACGATGCATGCTTTAACTTAAGCTAAGCAATTCAAATCCGGCTGTTGTCCTTTTGTACAATGATGGCTTACCCAAAATTGCAATAATTTGACCATACAAATTCAAACAAAATAAAGTGGTGACAGAAATGTTCAAACCCAATTACTTGCTGCTAGCAGCACTATTATCTCCGCTAACTGCGCACGCAACGGCTAATTATAACTGGAGCTTCACGTCGTCATCCTGTGACAACAACAACTGCTCTGGCGTAAGCTCTAGTAGTTACGGAAATTCACAAACTTTTGATTCCACGGCAAACACAGACATTTCCGAGGTGAACGTCAGAGCTTTTTCCTCGACCAAAGATATTGATAGCACTGAAACGCGGGAACAATTTGAAACCGCTAAATTGCAGCTTTGGAGCGGCGGCTTAGGCGCGACAAGCCGGGAAGATTACGGGAGTTCACCAGACCATGCTTTCGACAACGGAGGCGGACGTTATGATTCCTACGAAGCGCCCGGTGGAGATGTCGATGCCGCTCTTTTCGCGTTTAACCAAAGCACCACACTAAATTCAATCTCTATCGGCTGGGATAACGGCGCCGCCGATATTTCGGTACTGGCATACACGGGTGCGAACGGCTCAATGACCAACCCAGAGGACATAACCAATAAGTCGTTTCTGGATCTGCTAAACAGCGGCTGGGAATTTATAGGAAACTACCTAAATCTGGACTCGCCATCGAACCCAACAGTTGCTATAAACACCGGCAATGTATCCTCCAGCTACTGGCTAGTAAGCGCCTATACCAGTTGCGCAAGCGGTACTTGCGATGCGTCAGACCCATATTACGGCAATGATTATTTTAAAATATCGGGCTTAGGCGGAAGCACTGGCGGAAGCACTGGCGGCGGCGGCGGCGGCGGTAACAACGGCAGCGTGCCAGAACCTTCCAGCCTATTACTATTGGCTGTCGGTTTGCTGGGCTGGCGCTTAAACCGTAATAGCAAAGTACCAGTTGAAACTATAGCCGCTTAACATAAACGATTTTTCAAATTCAAAACCGTCTTTCCCAAAACTGGAAAGACGGTTTTTTTATACCTAAATCTTGCCGCGGCAACCCTGAAATCCGCCGGCTGCGTAGCCGCCTGATCAGACCGAGCGTGTCGCCAAAGCGATTTCCTTTAAAAAGCATAATAAGCCCGCTATCAAAGCCAGCATTGCAGCGATAAACAACGTAGAAACCGCACCCGACAGATCGAATTTCAACTGCACCGCCACAAACAAGGATGCAATCGACAAACAAACGCACAAGGCGGATAAGGTACACAAACTAATCGCCCGCCGAATCCAGCGGGTGCGTTTGGCCAGATTAACCTCTTCCCTTGAATGACTGTTTCGCATCCGTTCCGCTGTCATCTCATTCAAACGCCGACTGCGATCGATTGCCCTACCCAAACGGTTAGTCAGCACACCAAGAATCGAGCCTATGCCCGTCAATAGAAAAACCGGCGCAACAGCCTGTTGAATCGCCAGAGATACGGTAGGAATATCGGTCAGATTAGGCATGATAAGAAATGAAATTAAAAGGGCGGACAAAAACCGGCATAGTTTCTGCGGAATTATCCTAAATTTAGCGCCGCTCGCCTAAAAATTTGATTCCGATCCCCTACAACCAGCACAATAGCCCTTGCAAGAAGCAAATATATACATAAACGCTTTCCTAAATATACGGCTTGTCACACGCTAAACTCTCAACTTAGGACAACTGCACCCATGACCACTAAGGCCCTCACTCCCGACCAGCTCTACAAATCCTGCAATCTCGAGCAACTCAGCTTCGAGTCGAGCGAAGAACTGGATGACATCGATGCAATACTGGGACAAGAAAGGGCCATAGAGGCGATTAAATTCGGCCTACGGGTGGCAAAACCCGGTTACAACATCTTTGCCATGGCCCCGGACGGCACCGGCAAGCTGACCACCGCGATGCAACTGGCCGAACAGGAGGCACATCATCAGCCGGTACCGTTCGATTGGTGTTATGTGCATAACTTCACCCAGCCGGCCAAACCCAAGGCGATTCACTTGGAGCCGGGACAAGGCCGGGGATTTCAGCGGGACATGGCCGAGTTGATCGACGAACTCAGCGTAGCTATCCCGGCCGCGTTCGACGGTGACGAATACCGCTCCCGCGCCGGCGAACTGGAAAACGACTCCCGCCAACGCGAAGTCGGTGAAATTACCAAACTGCGGGACGAAGCCGAAAAAGCCCACATTATTTTCACCGAAACCGCCACCGGCTACGCCTTTCTACCGGCGGATGACAATAACGAACCCTTAACCCCGGAACAATTCAACAAACTGGATAAAGACCGTCAGCGCCAGTTTCACGATACGGTTTTAGACCTGCAGGACCGCCTGCGGAATGCGATCACAAAATTCCCGCAATGGCGCAAGGAAACCAAGCGCAAATTGCAGGCGTTAAACCGGGAAGTAGCCGAGCTGGCCGTCAGCCATCCTATCGAAGAACTGAAACAAAAATACGCCAAATGGCAGCCGATACTGGATTATTTGCTGGCCGTGCAAAAGGACATCATCGAACACGTGCGCGACTTTATTCCGCACGGCGAAAAAGTATTGTCGTTTATGGAAGTACCGCAAGAACCGCAGCCCTTCAAACGCTACCAAGTCAACTTAATGGTCGACCTGAGCCACAAACGCTCGGCACCGGTAATTTGCGAGGATTTACCCAACCACGGCAATCTCATCGGCCGCATCGACCATCAAGCGCAAATGGGCTCACTGGTGACCGACTTTACCATGATTAAGCCCGGCGTATTGCATAAAGCCAACGGTGGCTATTTAATGATCGACGCGCGCAAATTGCTGCAGCAACCCTATGCCTGGGAAACCTTGAAACGCACCCTAAAAGCCGGCGAAATCCGCATCGAATCGCTGGAAAGAGCCTTGAGCCTGATCAGCACCACCTCGTTGGAGCCGGAGCCCATCCCGTTGGATATCAAAGTCATCCTGCTCGGCGACCCCATATTGTATTATCTGTTGAGCTACTACGACCCGGAATTCCAGGACTTTTTCAAAGTCGCCGCCGATTTCGCCAATAGCGTCGATCGCGAACACAACTGCATGGAATACGCCCGCCTGCTGGCCACCATCGCCAAACGCGAAAAACTGCGTCCGCTCAGCCGTCAGGCCGTTGCCAGGGTAATCGAACACAGCGCCCGGTTGGCCGATGATGCGGAAAAACTACTCACGCATTTGCGCAGCATTAAGGACCTACTCACCGAAGCCGATCATTGGGCCGGCGAAAACGGCCACCCCCTGATCGCCAACAGCGACATCCAGCAAGCCATCGATCAAAAAACCCGCCGCTCGGACAGATTGCGTGACCGGCTGTACGAAAACATTCAGCGCGGCATCATCATGATCGCCAGCGAAGGCGCGGTGGTCGGCCAAATTAATGGCCTGTCGGTATTGCAACTGGGCGAATTCGCCTTCGGTCAGGCCTCCCGGATTACCGCCACCACCCGCATGGGCAACGGCAAGGTGGTGGACATCGAACGTGAGACCGAACTGGGCGGTGCCATTCACTCCAAGGGCGTAATGATTTTGTCCCACTTTATCGCCGCTCGCTATGCCCGCAACACGCCGTTTTCCATGGTCGCCAGCCTGGTATTCGAACAATCCTACGGCCATATCGAAGGCGACAGCGCCTCGCTGGCGGAACTGTGCGCCATCTTGTCCTCGCTGGCGCAAGTGCCGCTGCGCCAGGATCTGGCCCTGACCGGCTCGGTCAATCAATTGGGCCAGGCGCAGCCCATCGGCGGTGTCAACGAAAAAATCGAAGGCTTTTTCGATATTTGCCATGCCCGCGGCCTGTCCGGCAGCCAAGGCGTTATCATACCCGCCAGTAATGTTGCGCATCTGATGCTGCGCTGGGATGTGGTACATGCCGCCCAAGCCGGGCAGTTTCATATTTACGCCATCGAGACCGTCGACGAGGCCGTATCGTTGTTGAGCGGGATAGATGCAGGTGCGGCGGATAGCGACGGCCAATTTCCGGTTGAATCGTTTAACGGCAAAATCGACGCCCAATTACGCAATTTCACCGGCTTGATGAAGGCATTTACTAGCAGAGAAAACCCCGAAAAATAATATCGTCGGCAAAATTTTGGTGCAGGCCATGCATCCGCTTTTGCGGCAGCATGACCCTCAAGGCTTAATCTTGTTTTTTGATACGCTTCATGGTGATGGAAACCAACCCGCCGCCCTGAACCAAAGTATCGTCATCGACAATCTTCCAGGCTTCTTCGGCGCCGTCATCTTTTTTCAACACCAGATACCGTTCGCTGCCCGAATCGCGAACGAAGATATCCTGATATTGGGTGCGGATGCCGTTGCTATCGATGTAGTCCGGGCCGATGACGATGGTCTTGCCGTCTGTCCCTGTCACTTTAGCAAAGGCGTCCAGGAATTCGAGCGACGAGCCGACCTGCTCGGTGTATTCGCCTTCGAAGCCGTGGCCGCAGCCGGCCAGAATCAAGGCTAATCCCAAAATTAAAAGTTTTTTTAGTTTCATGGTGGTGGTTCCTTTTTTTGGGGATTGTCGGCGATATAGCGGAAATGATCAATCAAAACGGGGTTTGTGTCGCTTTTGCGACGGGTGTTTTAAAGTCGGTTTCACGAAACACCTCCATGTATTTCGCCCTTCGGGTGCTAGGCATGCAAATCGGCAATCCTGCCGGTTTGCCGGACCGACGGCCGAGATACTTAGGCTACAACCATCCTTAGTTTTCGCCCTAACGGACCAGCCGTTGGCTGTTCAAATTCGCTCCAGGCGAATTTGTGCGTTGCCAAAAGAAAACATCCAAAGAAAAAGCAACCCGGATGCCGCGTAGCGTATTCCTGCGCACATCAGGTTTGAACGGGGTTTTCCGAAGAGGCTTCCCTGTCCCACGAAAAACGCGGCATCCCTGCATCGCCTCTGCGGGCAAATTCTTCGCTCAAACCCTGCGGTGCTCGGCGCGGCAGAATGGGAAAAAGCCCCGCGCGAAATTTAAAACTATTGCATTAATGCAAAAAAGGCCAATCACGCAATCGCGGGAAATTTCCTATGTCATCCGAAATTCAAATATTCGTCCGATTAAGCTAGGCCAATCGGACCTACGGCCCTTTCAGCGCTTCTGGCTAGCTGGTCAAAAATCCGTAACACCCGGAAGTACTTATCAATCTCGCTAAGACCATAATAAATTCCTCTCAAGCCATCGCTTTACGCCGTTTAAGCGGGATTTCGGCCGCGCCCCGCCAAAAACGATTATCTTGACGGGCGCTACCGTTATGATCAAAGCCCAAACATCACGTAACCACTTATGACTGCAACGCTCAAACTGATTACCTTAAGTTTATCCAGCCAAGATTTCTCGCCCCAGTAATAAAGCATGCTGGCTTTTTTGCGCAGCAAAAATTTGGCAGACTTTTGACTAAACCTTTTGATGGCTAACCAACTAAAGCGCACCACTAGCAACATCGCAATAAACTCTATACCCTGCTGCACATAAAAACCGACAATGTCCGTCAGCCTTGGCGTGGTATGAAACAGATAGGGTATTGAACGTTTTAGGCCCAAGCCCAGATAATCGGAGGCCAGAAACCACAAGTCTAAAATAGCATCGCTGAAACGGTCGATTAGCTCTATTACAAGCCCGAATATGTCTTCCGGCATTAATAATAATACCGTTAAAAAACTCGCTAAAAGCCCGTAGCCGACTAATTGATATTTTTTGCGTTTAGCAACGATACTATTAAGTAATGCACGGTCTTCCGCCGTTAAATTGACAAATTGGGCCCCCACCAAATAAGGATACCGGTCGGTTTCATGAGGATTACTAGGCTTGCAATACACCACTTTGCAGCAGGTCATGACGACTGTCATGCTGGATAACAAAAACAACCTGATCATTAAATAATCACCCGCTTTTAGTTGATCCTTACCGGTAAAAGCAATGCCGCTGGAACTGAGATTGACGTTGAGCGTATCGTTTTCCTGGCTTTGAGAGCCGGGTAGCGATTGAGCAATGGCGAGTTTTTCAACCTCTTTAGCAATTGGTTCCAGGGTTTGGTTTACCGAGTAATCGGTGAAAAGAGCATCGAAATCGGGTTTGGCCGTATTAAGTTGATGCTGATCTATTTTGTGATAGAAAAGATTTACCTGCTCATAAATCCGAAAATCAAGTCTACGATTGGTTTTTTGATTATTTAACTTAAGCATATAGGCGAAGAATTCCTAAAAAGGCGCGGTAAACTCAATTAAGAACAGGAAAATAGCGGTTTAACGTAACCACTTGAACCCGGTTTGACCCATCATGGTTAAAACGGTCTGAAAGACATCCGTAATAATTCGTCACTGCCCCGGCGGGAATCCCGCGGACTGAATTTACCCGCCCCTCACTTCCAGAAAACAGACGAATTTGAATTAGTTGCCCCTAAAGTTTAGTTTCAGCTTTGTCGGCTTCAAGCCATGCATACTAGCCGAGCAAAGCGTCGATACCGGCGCATTCAGCCGGCGTCAATTCAAACTTAAAAATCTCTAAATCTTCCTGCATATGTTGGGCGGAAGTGGTACCGGTTAACGGCACTATGCCGATTTGCGTCAAATAGCGAAACCAGATTTGCGCCGGGGTACGCCGATATTGCTCCGCCAATTTCTTAACTACCACACTGGCTAATATTCCGGGGTTCGCGGTTAATGTCCAGAAGCTTTGATAAATAACCCCATGCGCACGGCAAAATTTGCGTAACTCAATATCGTAATGACTGTCGGCGTAAAAACGATTCTGCAGCACAGCAGGCTTGATGGTTGCCGCCTCATATAAAAACTTAAACAACGCCGGGTCGTAGCAGTTACTGATACCCAACTGCCGGACACCTCCGGACAGCACAATATTTTCCATCGCATGCCACACCAGCATGAGATCCTGCTTATTCGCCAGCGGCGAATGCAACACCCATCCATCCAGATAATGGGTGCGTAAATTGACCAGCGATTTTTGAAAGGACTGCGACACCTGCTCGCCGAGCGCCGCTTGCGGATCGTATGGAAGCTGTTGCGGATCCTGCCCGCTAAGCGGGGTAAATTTGGTCTGCAGATAAATCTGCTCGCGCCCCAGACCCAATTCGAATGCGGCGTATAAAGCGTCGCCCACCCCGGGTTCAAAATAATGTTTGGGCTGACAAGCGGTATCGATGCCTCGAAAGCCGTTTTCCAAAGCCAACCCGACCCATTCGGCGGTCCGCTGTTTTTTCCAGGCGGTGCCGTAAAGCAGGCTCGGCATAGCCACGCCCGCCGAGCTAATTACTACATGATCTTGCATAAGGCCTCCTACAAATCCGGCCATCATAGTAACCGAGATTGCGTTTGTCCGCAGATTGTCGCGATTTTGTGATTTTAATGTAGCTATCCTGGCTTATTCACAGCGCTTTGTAGCATTTACTACAAAGCCTTACTTTAATAAATCTAACAAAGTCAACGTCTTAAACACTGGCACAGCCGTTGCTTTGTTATAAACAAAAAGCGAGGTGTGCTGCCATGAAATCGACCAAAGATATTGCGGAACTGCTGGACGAACCGGCTTGTGAGCATAACAAGAAGGAAAAGTCCGGCTGTGCCAAACCCAAACCCGGTTCGGCCGCGGGTGGTTGTGCTTTTGACGGGGCGCAGATTGCCTTGTTACCCATAGCCGACGTGGCGCATATCGTTCATGGTCCTATCGCCTGTGCCGGCAGTTCCTGGGATAACCGCGGCACGCGTTCATCCGGTTCGCAGCTTTACCGCATCGGCATGACTACCGATTTAACCGAACAAGACGTGGTGATGGGCCGCAGCGAAAAACGCCTGTTTCACGCCATCAAACAAGCCGTCGAAACTTATAATCCGCCCGCTGTATTCATCTACAACACCTGTGTGCCTGCCTTAGTCGGTGACGATATTAATGCGACCTGCAAATCCGCCGCCGAACGCTGGGGCGTGCCGGTAGTGCCTATCGATTGCGCCGGTTTTTACGGCACCAAAAACCTGGGTAACCGGATAGCCGGCGACGCCATGGTCAATCATGTCATCGGTACCCGCGATCCCGATCCGCTACCGCTTGGCACCGAGCGCCCCGGCATCAAGGTTCACGATGTCAATCTGGTCGGCGAATACAACATTGCCGGCGAATTCTGGCACGTGCTGCCGCTACTGGACGAAATGGGTCTGCGGGTGCTGTGCACCTTGTCCGGCGATGCGCGTTTCCGTGAAGTGCAAACCATGCACAAAGCCGAAGTCAATATGATGGTGTGCTCCAAAGCCATGGTCAACGTGGCCCGCAAACTGCAGCAAAGCTACGGCACGCCCTGGTTCGAAGGTAGTTTCTACGGTATCACCGACACCAGCCTGGCGCTGCGCGACTTTGCCAGGGTAATCAACGATGCCGATTTGATCGAACGCACCGAAGCCATTATCGCTCGCGAGGAGAATCGCATTCGCGCAGCCCTGGCGCCGTGGAAAGAACGTTTAAAAGGTAAACGTGTACTGTTATTTACCGGCGGCGTAAAAAGCTGGTCGGTAATCTCGGCGTTACAGGATTTGGGTATGGTGGTGGTTGCCACCGGTACCAAAAAATCCACCGAAGAGGACAAAGCCCGCATTCGCGAACTGATGGGCGAAGAGACATTGATGATAGAAGACGGCAGCCCGAAAGCCTTGTTAAAAGTGGTTGCCGATTACAAAGCCGACATCTTGATCGCCGGCGGCCGCAATATGTACACCGCGTTAAAAGCCCGCATTCCTTTCCTGGACATCAATCAGGAACGCGAATTCGGCTACGAAGGTTATCAAGGCATGCTGGAACTGGTCAGGCAATTGGCCTTGACCCTGGAAAGCCCGGTTTGGGAAGCCGTGCGGGCGACACCGCCCTGGCGCAGCGCCGGCTTGAAAAAGTCGAATACTGTAGTCGAACAAGAGCCGGTAGCGGCTCGGGCGGCTTGAAATGGCTGAAATCGTCAAACGCAACAAAGCCCTATCGGTCAATCCTTTAAAGGCCAGCCAGCCTACCGGCGGTTCCCTGGCTTGTCTGGGTTTTGATCGAGCCATACCGATGCTGCACGGTTCGCAAGGCTGTACCGCATTTGCCAAAGTATTCTTCGTACGGCATTTTCGTGAGCCGATTCCGTTGCAGACCACGGCAATGGATCAGGCCAGCTCGGTGCTGGGCGCCGACGAAAACGTCATCGAAGGCATCAAGGCCATCGCCGAAAAATCCAATCCGGCCCTGATCGCGGTGTTGACCACGGGTTTGGCCGAAACCCAAGGCTGCGACGTGCATCGCAACCTTCGCGAATTTCGCGAAAGATACCCCGAATACGCCCATGTGGCCGTGGTAGCTGTCAATACCCCCGACTTTACCGGCTGCGTGGAGACGGGTTACGCCGCCACCATTTATGAAATCGTCAAGGCCTTGGTGCCGGACGCCGCCAGTGCCGGCACCCAGCCCGGCATTCGCCAGCGCCAGGTGAATTGTTTGGTCAGCCCGATGCTGACGCCAGGCGATCTGGAAGCCTTGCGCGATTTGATCGAACAATTCAATTTACGCCCGGTGCTGGTGCCGGATTTATCCGACTCCCTGGACGGCAGCTTGACTGACGACGATTTTTCACCGGTGACCATAGGCGGCACGCCGGTATCGGAACTGGCGACGCTGGGCGAGGCTAAAGCTACGCTGGTGATTGGCGCCTCCCTGCGTAAATCCGGCCAGTTATTGCAGGAAAAAACCGGTGTACCCAGCCATTATTTCGACCATTTGTATGGCTTGCAAGCCAACGATGCGCTGATCATGGCGCTGGCCGACATCAGCGAAATGCCGGTACCGCAAAAGATTGAACGTCAGCGTGCGCAGTTGCAGGACGCCATGCTGGATACCCATTTCATGCTCGGTCAGCTAAGGGTTGCCATAGCCGCCGATCCCGACCAGCTCAACGCCTTGATCCATTTAGTGCAAGGCATGGGCGCCGAGGTAGTTGCCGCTATTTGCGCCGGCAACACCCCGGTGCTGGCGTCGGCGCCGGTGGACAGTATCAAGATAGGCGATCTGGAAGATTTGGAAGTGATGGCCAAGGAACGCAAGGCGCAACTGCTGATCGGCAACTCGCATGCCGTGGCCAGCGCCGAGCGTCTGGGCATTCCGATTTTGCGTATTGGTTTTCCGCTTTACGATGTCATCGGCGGTTATCAAAAAACCTGGATTGGCTATCGCGGCAGCCGCCAGAGCTTATTCGATCTGGCCAACCTAGTGATTAATTTCGCCCATGAGGAGATCGAGCCTTACTACTCGCCGTATGCGCAAAAACCCGAGTCCGAACGTCAAACCTGTGCGCCGTCATGTCATTAACCCGTCGCATGCAGGTCGTGCATCAATCCGAACAGGAGATCCCGATGGATACCGCCATCAAAGTCGCTTTTGCCACCACCGATATGGTGCATGTGAATCAGCATTTCGGCTCTGCGAAATCGTTTGCCGTCTATGCCGTCAATCCGGAACAGGCAGAGCTTATGGAAGCTGCCCAATTCGGTCAATTGGCGCAGGATGGCAACGAGGACAAATTGTCGGTGAAGCTGCAATTGCTGGACGGCTGTTCGGCGGTGTATTGCCAGGCGGTCGGTGCCTCGGCGATTAAACAAATCATCGCCCAGGGCATACAACCGATCAAAGTGCATGAGGGCAGCACCATAAAAGACTTGCTAAGCGATTTACAGACTGAAATGAAAGCCGGTCCATCCAGTTGGCTGGCCAAAGCCATCAATCAGAATAAAGGCCCTGATCCACAGCGCTTCGACGAAATGGAGCAGGAAGGCTGGGATGAATAACCGGCAACCTATTACCGTTGCAAAGCAACCCAAACAACTGAATTCAACAAACAGGAGATCACCATGTCCCAAGCAGCTTTAGCCGTAGAAACCGGCGAACCCTTCATGACGTCCGCTGTCGTCGTCGAAATGCTCAAACAACTTCGCGCACTCGATACCTACGACACGTACGAAGGTTGGTCGGACGAAAAAATCATCGACCCGCTGGTGATGACCAAGGAGCGCAAACGGGAAATCCCCATCATCGGCGACCCGGACGAAATCACGCTGGCCCGTATCAAAGCCTATTACAACAGCATTGCCTCGTTGATCGAAAAACGCGCCGGCAAAATGGCCGTCCCGGTGATCAATATCACCCACGAAGGCTTCGGCCGGGCGTTTGTGCTGGTCGGCAAATTGATCGTGGTGGATAAAACCCTGCGCGATGTGCACAGGTTCGGCTTTCCAAGCCTGGAAGATTTATCCACCAAGACAGAAGCCGTTATCGAAAAAGCCGTTGCTTTGATTGAACAATATAAAGAAGTAGCGGAAGCCTGAGGAGAAATCTCATGACTGACGAAGAACTGAAAAAATTGGAAAAAGAGGTCAAAAAGACCAAGCGTTTGGCCAGCGAAGCAGCCATGGAATTGCACGACTTGATCGAGGATAGGCTACCGGACGCTTACGGCGAACTGATGGGCATCGCTCAAAACACTTACGAAGCCTGTAAAGCCTGGGATGAAGCCAACCAAAAGCTAACGGCCGCGTCCGCGGCAACAGCGTGAGGTAACGGATATGAGCGAATTTGTAACCGGCACCACTTTCGGCGGCACAGTGTGGACACCGTCGTATGTAGCCGACATCAATCAGCGCAACTGCATCGGCTGCGGCCGCTGCTTCAAAGTCTGCCCACGCGATGTATTCGATCTGGTGGAAAAAGACGAGGTGCTGTCCGCCGAGGATTTCGGCGACGACTACGGTGACTTTGAAGACGAGGACGATAACAGCATGGTGATGAGCCTGAAGAATGCCGCGGACTGTATAGGTTGTGAAGCCTGTTCCAAGGTTTGTCCCAAGGATTGTTTTACCCATGAGCATAAGGCTGCTGCTTGATTTGTGTCGCTGACGCGACGAGTTTTTATGTCGGTTCTCGGACCGACAGCCGAGGTGCTTTTCTTTGCTTGTCCAAAGAAAAGCACCCAAAAGAAAGGACACCCCGATACCGCGATGATCCTGCGCGCCAAAGGCTTTGAACGGGGTTTCCCGAAGGGGCTTCCCAGCCCCGGCGGGAAACACGATGCATCCCTGCATCGCCCCTAAGGGCTGATCCGCTCAAAACCTCCGGTGCTCGGCGCGGTATTAGGGGAGTTTACACTCCGCGAATAACAAAGATTGTTCGATACGAAGGGTAAAAGCAAAAACTTTATTTAAACCAATAGAGCAACTCAGTGCGATTTTAGTCCCGTTATTTCGCCCCGAGCATCGCAGATTTTGACGAAAAAGGCCCTTTAGGTGAGCGGCAGGAAGCCGCTCGTTTTCGCAGGGCCAAGGACGGCCCTTCGAAAACCTTCGTCAAAATCGACAAATTTGCCAGGAGCAAATTTGAACAGCCACATGGCTGGTCCAGAGGGCGAAAACCATGGATGGTTTTCGTAAAAGCGCAGGAAAAAGGCGAAATTCGGGTCGCCTTTTCTTTGGATACTTTCTTTTGGCGAAGCAAAAGAAAGTATCGCGGCTGTCGGTCCGCGAACCGACTTCAATATAACCGTCGCGATAGCGACACCTAAAAGTTAAACCCAACAAAAGAGGAAAGCTATCATGCCACGCCCAGAAAAACACGTTTTCGTCTGTACCCAAAACCGTCCCGAGGGACATCCGCGCGGCTCTTGCGCCGCCAGTGGTTGTGCCGAGGTGATGAATGAATTCATGAACGAAATTCAAAGCCGCAACCTGTTCGAAAAAATCGCGTTAACCAACACCGGCTGCATGGGACCCTGTATGATGGGCCCAAGTGTGTTGGTTTATCCGGAGGGTGTCATGTACGGAAAAGTGGCTAAAGACGACGTCAAAACCATCATCGAACAGCATCTGCTTGGCGGTGCGCCGGTTGAGACCCTGGTCGTGCCCGCCGAGGTTTGGTAAGCCATGACTCAAAGATTACTCTTTGAAGAACGGGTGCTGTTTAGCCCTCATTTGCCCAAGGCAGTCAACCAATTGCTGCAACAGGCCGTGGCGGCCAGCCATGCCGAAAAACCGCTGGCGGAAAAACTGTTTAAACAGGCACAGCAACTCGACCCTGGCTGTCTGCAAACCTATTTTGCCTTGTATAAATTTTATTTTTATCAAGGCCGTTTGCAGGAAGCCGAACGCGAAGTGCTGGCCGGCCTTGGTCAGGCCGCCCGGCAAGGCGAATTTCCGGTCGATTTTCGGCAACTCGCCCGCCAAGCCGCCGAATGGGACATGTATGCCAGCGAAACCGCGCTGTTTTATCTGTATACCCTGAAGGCTCTGGCCTTCATCAAGTTACGCCAGGACCTGGCTGATGAAGCCCGGGCCATTTTGGCGGCAATGGAAGTGCTCGATCCGGACGATAAATCCGGCGTTTCCGTGATCATGCAATTATCCGCTGCTTTGGAGCCGGAGGCCGGATGATACTAGCCCTCGAACAACAGATAGCCGCTAAACGCGACTTCGGTACGGCGGTTTGCCGGCGCATCGGCGAGAATATCGCCAAGTTGGGTTTTTCAACGCAAACCAACATCAACCCGCCTAACTTCGACGCGGCCGAGTTTAGCTTGGTAACCGACCCTTTCACGCAAAGTCAGGACTTGGTCGGTTATTGGTACAAACCCGGTAAACAACGTATAGGACAAATTAAATTTCATGGTGACGGCAGTTTTTATGCCGAATACGATGTCGTCCAGCCCCACCCCAGCAAAAAGCACTTCTTCGTGGAGGCCATTAATGCCTGGGGCCAACAGGACAACATCAAAACCGAAGCCAAATTGCTCGACATTCCCCAATAGGTATCGTCATGGCCAATCCCAAACATGTGTATGAACTGTTGCTGGATCACTGCAGTAGTGAAGCGGTGGTGGACAATCTAATGATAGGGTTGGTATGGACCATTTGTAAAACCAAGGATCAAGCCGGCCTCGGCCTGGCTATGAGCCCCGGTCACGCTACCCGCACCCTGTCCTGGTCCGGCAATCTGACCGGCAAGCCGATTACCGATCTGGCGTCCTGGATTCTGGACTGGAACCCGTATCAGGCGGCGGTGGCCATGGCCGCGATCAACAGCTGCATTAACAGTCGTCCCTTGCCGGAATCAGTGATTTTACAGCCTGAGGCCGGTCACGCCAATCTCGCTGTCTTCGATTACTTTTTACCGCAACTGCATCATAAAAAAGTGGTGGTGATCGGCCACTACCCCGGCATTGAGCGCTATCAAGATTTGATGCAACTGAGCGTTTTGGAGAAACAACCCGCCGCGGATGACTTGCCCGACTCCGCCTGCGAGTTTTTATTGCCGACCGCCGATTGGGTGTTTTTGACCGCCAGCTCCATTCCCAACAAAACCTTTCCGCGCCTGGCCGAATTAGCCTGGAATGCCAAAACCGTATTAATGGGCCCCACCGTACGCTGGTTGCCGCAGTTACATGAGTTCGGCGTCGATTATCTGGCCGGGGTGGAGATCACCGACCCCAGCACCTTGTATCACACCGCGGCCCAAGGCGGCGGGGTAAAAATCTTCAGCCAGGGCTTGCGTTACCGGATCGCGGAACTGACTCCATCGATCAGCTTGAGTTGGTTGAAACAACAGATTGCCGATTGTGCTTCGGAAAGAACCCAACTCAAACAGCAAATGGAAAGCTGGTATGCCGCCGGCCAAAACCAGCGCTTCGCCAAAACCCAATTGCTGGAACGGGTGGACGCCCGGCTGTCCCGGCTGGATAGCAGCTATAAAGTCTTGTGGGACCGTTACGGTAAACAGCCGGGTATCAATTAATTTTATGAGCGACCCGATGGACTTTGCGCGGCATCGTCTGCTGCTGATGTATAAAGGCGATATCAGCGCCCTGGTCATGTTCGCCCAGCAATCCAACGGCAGCGTTTGTTTTCCGGAAGCCTTGCCGGCCTTGTCCAGCCCGCTGGAGCCGGAAGAGTTTGCGGAAGTTAAAGTCAATATCCTTCCCTCGGTACTGGTCAATCAAATCAACCAATTGTTGCAGCTGGATAATGATTTACTGCGTGTCGAAGCGGGTTTTAGCGAACAAATCGATACGCCCGGTGGCATCATAACAGTGCACATGGCCCGCTTTACCTTGCTGGACCCACCCCATCAGTTAATGCAAAGCCGCGACTGCCGGATGCGCACCCTGCCGGAACTGCGCGGCCGGCCACCGGCGGAAATGGAATTACTGAGACGGGCTTACACTACAATGATGGAAGGCTGAGATGTTCGATTTTATGGAGATGGATTTCAACGCCGCCGGCAAAACCAGCCAACCCATCGGCAGCGGCCCGTATATCCCCGATGCCGCTGAATGCATGCGTTGCGGCATGTGCGTCGGCAGCTGCCCGACCTTTCGGCTGTTTCAAATCGACGAAGAAACGCCTCGGCGGCGGATTCGTAGCATCAGCAAGCTATTGGTCGAAAACCAGCCTCTCAGCGATATGGAACATCAACACCTGCATAATTGCCTGCAGTGCCGAGCCTGCGAATCGGTCTGTCCCAGCCGCATGGCCTATGGCAACTTATTCGATCAGGCTCAGGCAGCCTTGCAAACCCCACGGAATTGGCTGGCGAAACTGGCTTTCCGCGTCATAGAGCAAAAACGCCGGCGCAACCGTTTAATGCCGCTGTTGGGCCTTTATCTAAAATCCGGCATGCGGAAACCGTTACGCAAAACCGGCTGGTTGAAAAAACTGCGGCTGGCCGAAGCGGAAGCACTGCTTACCCCACCCGCTTTAACCCCTTTAAAGCCGGCTTACCCGACTGCCGTAAACCGACGCGGCAGCGTGGCCTTGTTTACCGGTTGCATTGCAGAGCAATTCGATCGTGATACTTTGTTAGCCAGTATCACACTATTGAATGCCATCGGCTTTGAGGTCTCCGTGCCGCCGCGACAAGGCTGCTGTGGCGCCATTCATCAACACAACGGCCAAGCTGCCGCAGGCTTGATTGCCAACAATCTGCAAGTCTTTAATGCATTGCCCGTCGACGCAGTGATCCACACCGCTAGCGGCTGCGGCGCCATGCTGAGCGAATACCGGGCCGAGGATGAACAAGCCGTGCAACTGTTCAGCAACCGTTTGGCCGACATTAATGAATTTTTATTACAACATTGGCCGGAAGATTTGGTATTGAAGCCGGTCGATAGCAGCGTGGCCGTGCATGAACCCTGCAGCCAGCGCAACCTGCTGAAAAACCAACACGCGGTCTATGCCTTGCTGGACAAAATACCGGGCTTGTCGGTCGCGCCGCTGCCGGACAATCAAATTTGTTGCGGGGCCGGCGGCAGCTATATGCTGAGCCACCCGGAGAATGCCAAGGCACTAAGAAGCCTAAAAACCCAAGCCATTAGCGCATCCGCCGCGCGGATGCTGGTGAGTAGTAATTTCGGTTGTATGTGTTTTCTGAATGCCGACCCGGCCTTGAACGAGCAAAAATTTGTGCATCCCCTGCAACTGTTAGCCGCATCCTTGCCTTGATCTCTTGATAGTAAATACCAAACGGTTTGCGGCGTCCCTGCCCGCAAATCCGATTACCTGCGATTATTCGGCCATCAACGCCAGCCGATTTTGCAGCTCAACCGCCACCAGGGCATCATAATGTCGACGCAATACCGAGTCGGTTGGACGTGGAAACAGCTCGGCTTCTACTTCGGTTTTTAAGTGCATTAAAAACGTGTAGCTTTCCGCGGATTTGCCGGACTGAATCACGCTGGGCGCGGACGGGCCGTCTTGGCGGGATTCGGATTGGGTAAAATACCGAACACAATTAGCGAACGGGGTATATAGGCATGCCGCGAATAAAAACAGCATCATGGCCAATACAACGATTTCAAACATATCAACACCTCACGACGAGAAAATAAATTGCCGATCCGGCTTGCACGTTTTGAGCATAACGGCACGGCCCGGCACTTGCCTAAAAGCAATTAAAATGCCAGCTCCATAATTAATAAGACGTTGATTTATAAGGCAATATAATCGTCATGTTTTTTAACAAATGGGGTTTTGGTCCATTTTGTAGTAAAAACACCAATAACCTTACAAAGTAAGCAGAAATAACACAAAATATGAGCTGCGAAAATCTATTGCTTACCTACTCTGTATATCGGCGTTTAATTCCTTCCGCGTTACGCTAACGTTGATAATAGACAAATGACTCCCCTGCAGATGCACTGAGAATTCGCGTTAAAATGATTTTTCAGGATTTAGGCAGGCAATCCTTAACAAGTTTCCATAAGGATTTAAATTGTAAGTATTGGTATCTTGGCTTGTTAAATTAAACTGTTAATTACAGAGCTTGTGTTCCACATCATCTACTTTCGTCAGACAGACAAAACAATCACTATAAACAGCATTTCGCTAGAGGCCGATTAAGCCATGGAAGATCATTTTCACGCCGATTTTTATGGCTTTGTGATAGACAGCGAGCTAGGCCTTTCCTTTGCCGGCAAGCCCGTCGGCCTGCACCCTAAGGAATTCAACATGCTGCTTGAACTGGTGAAGCATGCCGGCAAACGAGTCTCCAAGGATGATTTAATCGCCAGAGTCTGGAATAACACCCCCACCTCGGATGAAAGTATCTCCCGTTGTCTGTCTATATTGAAATCGACGCTACGCCAGACAAGCCCCGGCACGGAATTATTGATAAAAACCGAATATGGGCAGGGTTATCGTTTTATCGGTCAAATCGGCAAACCGGCAACATTTGTCAATGAAGAAAACTTTTTTTTGTTGATCAATACCACTAGAAACTTAATTACGTTAAAGGATGGACAAAGCCGATGGCAAATTGCAAACAACGCCTGTCTAGAGCTATACGGATTAGTCGGAAAAGCGTGGCAAGGCAAGACCTGCGCTGAACTGACCGCTATTTGCGATGAGAAATGCCGCCACTATTTTGAAATTAGCCAACAATTTGATAAGCAGGCATGGCAAACGGGACAACCCGTTGAATTGACCCTGTCGACCCCCCCGTCGAAAGAAAACAACCTGTACCGTAGCCGTGTGTTTGAAATGATTAAAACACCTATTTTCGAAGCAAACGGCAGCCGTAAAGCCTTAATCACTTTGGGGCAAGAAATTACAGACCGGCTGGAAAATGAGCGGCAGGGACGTCTGATGAGCAAAGTGCTGTCGAATAGCGATGAGGCCGTATTGATCAGCGATCAACACAACAACATCGTTTATGTCAATGATGCTTTCACACAAATAACCGGCTATACCTTAAATGAAGTAGCCAATAAAAATCCGCGTATTCTGTCTTCCGGCCGGCATGATAAAGCGTTTTACCAGGAGATGTGGCAACACATCCTTACCGAAGGCACCTGGCATGGCGAAATATTGGATAGGCGCAAAAACGGTGAAATCTATCCTAAATGGCTGAATATCAGCACGGTGCATGATAGCGACGGCACCTTATGTAATTATGTTGCAATCTTTAGCGATATTTCCAAACGTAAAGCCGATGAAGCCATGCTCACTTTCCTGGCTTATCACGATCCTCTGACAAAATTGCCTAACCGTCTTTTGTTGCGCGACCGATTTGATCAAGCGGTGGGCATAACCCACAGGCACGATGCCGGTTCTGTAGCCCTGCTTTATCTGGATTTGGATCAATTTAAAAACATTAATGACACTTTGGGACATGAAATTGGTGATCGCCTGCTAATAGCCACGGCCAAGCGTTTAGAAGCCAACGTGCGGGAGGTTGATACTGTCTGCCGCTTGGGCGGCGATGAGTTTGTCATTGTGCTCACTGATATGCCGGATTCTCATTCAGTATCGCTGGTGGCGCAGAACATTCTTATCCATCTGGGCGAAGTATTTGAAATCGATGAATATCGGCTGACCACAACTGCCAGCATAGGTATTGCCCTGTATTCCGTTGATAGCGATGATTTTGAAACCTTGTTAAATCTAGCGGACGCGGCGATGTATCACGCCAAAGACAGTGGTCGCAATACCTATCGATTCTATACCGATAAATTGAATATCGATGCGATGGAACGCTTGCGCTTGCGTAACGGATTGGCGAATGCTCTACTGAAACAACAGTTTGTTTTGTATTACCAACCGCAATTTAATTTGAGCAGTTCTCAATTGGTTGGGATAGAAGCATTGATACGCTGGAATCACCCGGAAAAAGGCCTGATGCTGCCCGATAAATTTATCCCGCTTGCCGAACAGACCGGACAAATCGTTCCGATTGGCGAATGGGTGATAAACGAAGCCTGCAGGCAGGCAAAGGCTTGGCAAAACCAAGGCTATGCACCGGTCAGAGTGGCTATCAATTTATCATCGCTTCATTTCAAACGTGGCGACGTTATCAAAATGATTACCGGCCTGGCTCAACAGCACGATCTAGACCCTCAATATATAGAACTGGAACTCACCGAAGCCATCATGCTTCAGGATGTTGATTATATTATGGAAATTATGAAAAAATTCAAGATGTTACACTTCACATTATCCATAGACGACTTCGGTACAGGCTATTCAAGCCTGGCGTTTTTAAAACGGTTTCGTGTCGATAAACTTAAAATTGATAATTCATTTATCCGTAATTTGGAAGTGGACGACCGTGATCTTGCCATCATTCGTTCAGTTATCCAGTTAGCGAATGGGTTTGATATGCGAACCATCGCGGAAGGCTTGGAAACCCAAGGACAACTTGACATTTTGCGGCGGGAAGGATGCCAGGACGGGCAAGGTTATTTTTTTAGTTACCCACTACCCGCCGACCAAGTCACAAAATATCTGCATCCCGGCCCGGTTCCAGGCTAGCATTTTCGTATCCATTCAAACCCCTTTCAAACACAGCCGCGGACGCAAATAGGCACACGCCTACTCCCGTCTCATTCTACCTGTAGCACAAACCCAAGCTTGTAACGTACACACAATCAAAGCAATTCAGGCATTAAAAAAATGCCGTCGATTCATGCCAATAAAAACCTAACATTGCCTATCTGCGAGAAAGACTTAGGCGTCTCCATAGCCGCACGGATTGATTCAAAAAAATTTCGGCCAATTACCTTAACTCTAATAATGTAATGATTTTGTAACATTTCCATTATCAAAGATTAATGCCTCCTGTGCCGATCTAATTATCTAAGAGAAGAATTTTTGAGCCTTAACTCCACCTATCGGATAGCTAACCTGTTACGGCTCGCTGGATTGGCGATGGCTTATGTTACCAGCGCATATTTGATGGCAATTCCATCTATCATCAATCACCATGGCACGGTTATTTGGATGCCTAATGGCGTTGCGCTTGCCATTATGTTGATTTCAGGACGGCAAACCTGGCCTGGAATAATCATAGGCTCGCTAGCCGCGGGATTAGTCCTTGAACCATTATCGATTGCGGTGTCCATAGCCTTCGCGAATGCTTTGGAAGTTTATTGCGCATCAGGCTTAATCAAAACCTACAACCGCGATTTCGATAGCGACTCACTGAGCACTAGCGACTTCATCACCCTCTTCGTCGTCACACCGTTAACCTCCTGCATTAGTGCGCTATTCGGCAGTTTCGCCCAGGGCTACCTTGGCCTTTTGGGGACGGACAAGCTACTTGTTAACGTTTTTCATTGGTGGCAAGCCGACATATTGGGTATTGTTGTTTGCACGCCTTTTGTACTGGTCTGGCGGCATCTACCCAGCGGATGGTTTAATCGCACCAAGCGTATATTCGAAACACTTATTTATATCCTGCTGTCATTTATCGTTTCCATGATGCTATTTTTGGATTTATTTAAGGAAACTTTCGGCGAGCTTTCGCGCGGGTACTGGGTATTTCTGCTGATTTTATGGGGAGCATTTCGATTCGGCTGCCATGGGGGTAACACTGCTTTTAATGATGGTCGCCGCCATTGGCTATCTGGGTAGTGATCTAAATACCGGTTTTTTTTGCGAAAAACCAGCAACGCAGCTTACAAAATTTTTGGTGTTACCTGCTAGTCATAGCGGTTACCGGCATTTTGATGGCGCTAAATGTAAGTACTCGCCAGCAAGTCGAACAAGCTCTTCGGTTGAAAACAGAAGAGTTGGACGCTTATTTCAATAATGCCTTGGATTTGTGCTGTATTGCGGATATGCAGAGATACTTTCGTAAAATGAATGTTCGCTGGCAACAACTACTGGGCTATAGCGTAACCGAACTTAAAAGCAAACCCTTTTTAGAATTTGTGCATCCAGAGGATGTCCCTGCCACTAAAGAGGCCATGACAGTTCTTTCCGCGTCAACCTCGATGAATAATTTCGTGAACCGATATCGGCATCAAGACGGTTCATGGCGCTGGATTCAATGGAACGCTTGCCCTAAGGGAGATCTTATCTACGCTGCGGCCCGCGACATAACCGAGCAAAAAATTGCGGAAGACGAGCTACGCCTAGCCGCCTTGGTATAGCAAAATAGCAGCGAGGCCATGATGATCACCGACGAAGAAAATCGCATCATCTCCATTAATCCGGCCTTTACTACCTGCACGGGTTACACCACAATAGACGTCCTTGGCAAAAATCCCGGAATTCTCAGTTCCGGCAGACAATCACCGGCCTTTTACAAAGCCATGTGGCATGCGCTAAACACAACGGGCCGTTGGCAAGGCGAAATTTATAATCGGCGCAAAAATTCCGATACTTACATGGAATGGGTCATTATCAATACGGTTTTCAATGACGACGGCACGGTACATAGGCGGGTCGCACTGTTTTCCGATATTACCGAAAAGAAAAAATCCGAGGAACTCATTTGGTTTCAAGCCAATTACGACCCATTGACACACTTGCCGAATCGCCGCCTGTTTATTGATCCCTGAATCCGTGACTCCGCATATTGCCTGACATTTTATCTTGCTGCCTATTCCAAAATTCGCTTGGTTTAAAAGTGCGTTCCTTGCAATCGAGTTTGACGGCCGGAAATTTACCCTATTATCAGGCGCATTTTCCCGGGCGGGATAAAGTGGCTGGATTTTAAACGAAGGATTCTCTCACCGCTGTGTTTCGCAGTGATGGATTGCGGGCTGTCGATGCTGGATCAATCAGTCGCTAGCCGACGGCGAGTTTGGCGTAGGTGGCTTCAAAGGCGATGAAGCCGGGACAGGCCTGCGAGAACCGGAGTTTTAAACGGTGACCCGTACGAATGAGTCGCGCAGCCAGATACATGAGTTCCTGAATCACGGTTTTGATACGGCGCCGTTTGGCGGGATGCCGGATAGGACTTTGTTCACCGAGCAAGCCAATCAGGCCGATCCAGCGCAGGATATTGTACCCTGAAGGGCATAAATAGCTGTAAGCGCTGAGCGTCATGATCAGGTCATTGGTGGCGAATTTGCCGGACGGCAGGCGCTCGATATCCAGATCAGTTTTGAATTCGCTGTGGAATTGTTCGGCGGTGGCATGGTCGCGATAGAGGGCGATGATCCGTTCATCGTCATACTCGGCTGCATCAAGACTGCTCCACCAGCCTTCGATTTCGATGTCGGGCATCAGCAGCAGTTGGCCTTGCGGTGTCATCGTGCGCTCGGTAATTTGCACTTGTGCCCTGTGGATATGACCCGGCGGCAGGTATAGGTTTTGCCGTGTCGGCTGTGTTGTTCCATGACACTGAACAAGGCAACGCGTTTGCCTTCGCGCGGAGCAGTCCTTTCACCGCGTTGTTCCGCGTAGGCTAGTCAGGCGTCTTTATCCTGTTTGCGCGGATTCCATTTGATGATGAAATCCACCCGGTCGGCTGCGTGTAACACGATACGATTGTCGAGTGCATCATGACCGCCGTCCAAGCGCACCAGTAAAGGTAAAGCCGTCAAGCGTTTCGCCGCTGCCAGCTCGCGTTCCAGCGCATAGCGGAATTCATACTGGCAATGCTGCTTGCCTTCGCGCAGTTCATTGCCGATGCACCAACCTTCTTTGCCCAAGTAGAGGGCAATCGGGGCGTACCCATCAAAACCTTTATAGGTTCTGGAAACGCCTTCCTTACGGGTTTTTTCGTTGTTCATGGGGTAAACATCGATATCCAGCGCGACATGCCCGGTGGCAAACGGCGTCACCGGCACCTGGGCGTGGGCCAGAAAATCGATGTTGCTGTGATAAACGATCGGCAACAAGGCGTCGGCATGTTCGTCCAAGCGTTGTCTGAGACGGGCGCTGGACGGCACGTGCTGAATCGACAACGCGGCCTTGAAATAGTCGTCATTACGATGGTTTTCGATGGCTTCGAAATCGCTTTTGCCCAGACAAAGGGTGCCGATAGTGCTTTTGATAATATCCGCATGAGAATGCAGTGTGGTAGTGGAATGCCTTTTTCCAAGGCCTGATTAAGCTTGCCATACCGATTTAAACATAAACCGACCAAGGCTAATCCGGAATGGCTGGTATAAAATTCAGTTTCGGATTGATCCAGGATAAACCGCTGCATGACTCACTCGCTGGTTGAAAAATGGAATAGGCGTATTATCCAAAAATAGGCCTTCTAAATCATTAAGATAGGGGCATTTTCGGCTTTTTAAGTCACGGATTCAGATCAATCACTAAATTAGTAGACCTGTCTTGTATGCCACATACTAATTATGTTAGAGCAATACTTCGTGTAAATTCCAGAAGTTGCGATTAATCATAAAAAAGCTTGCATACTTTTTTTCACATCCTCTTGCGTTAACAAGTCAATCTTGACGGGGTTTACTTTCCAGATATCCCGAGAATATTCCTGGATAGTGCGATCGGAGGAAAACAAACTGCTACGGGCCACATTTAATATAGACATGCGTGTCCAATGTTCGGTATCTAGGTAAGCCAGACCTACTTGATTTTGGCAGTCGACAAATGACTGGTAATCAGCCAGCAGCATGTAGTTGTCACCCTGCAGTAGAGTGTTAACGATAGGTCTAAATAGTTCTCGATCGCCCCCCGAAAAATAGCCGTCTGAAATCAGATCTATAACGGCTTTAAGTTCGGGGTTGGAATGATAAATATCCATAGGGTTGTAACCCTGAGATTTAAGCGTTTGTACTTCGTCTGCATCCAAACCGAATAGAAAAAAGTTTTCCGCACCCACTTGTTCACGTATTTCAATATTTGCCCCATCCAGCGTACCAATAGTCAGTGCGCCATTCATGCAGAACTTCATATTCCCGGTGCCTGATGCCTCTTTGCCGGCCGTTGAAATTTGTTCTGATAGATCGGCTATAGGATAAATTCGCTGACCGTTGCTGACGTTGAAATTGGGCATGAAAACCACTTTCAATCTATCCCTGACGGCTGGGTCATTATTAATGACATCGCCCACAGAGGTAATGAGTTTGATGATCAGTTTGGCCATGTAATAACCGGGTGCCGCCTTACCGCCAAAAATAAAGGTACGCGGTACGAAGTCCTTATTGGGATTGGACTTCATGCGGTGATACAAGGAAATGATGTGCAAAACGCTGAGATGCTGCCGCTTGTATTCGTGGATACGTTTAACCTGAACTTCGAATAAGGACTGCGGATCGATGATGTAACCGGTGCTGTGGCGCAAATAGGAAGCAAAATCTTCTTTGATCGAACGTTTAATATAGCGCCACTCTGAACGAAATGACGGTTCTTCCGCAAAAGGTTCCAGTTGTTTTAAATGACTAAGTTCTTTGATCCAGGATTCACCAATGTTCTGCGATATAAGCTTGGTCAATTTAGGGTTAGATAAAGCCAGCCAGCGCCTGGGCGTTATACCATTGGTCTTATTGCTGAACTTTTCCGGCCACAGGGTATAAAAATCGGCTAACACGTCTTTTTTGAGCAATTCGGTGTGTAATGCCGCTACACCATTGATGGCATGACTGCCGACGCTGGCCAAATGCGCCATACGAATGTATCGCTCGCCGGCTTCATTGATCAACGACAAGCGAGCCAGACGTTCGGTGTCACCCAGAAAGCGGATTCTGACTTCATTTAGAAAACGGCTATTAATTTCAAGGATAATTTCCAAATGCCTGGGTAATATGCGTGCGAACAGATTCAACGGCCATTGCTCAAGGGCTTCCGGCAGCAAGGTATGGTTGGTATAGGCAAAGGTTTTTTGCGTGATGGCCCATGCCGAATCCCACTCCATGGCATGCTCGTCTACCAACAAGCGCATCAATTCCGGGATGGCAACCGCCGGATGGGTGTCGTTAAGTTGAACAGTGAATTTTTCGTGAAATTGCGTTAAAGGAATTTCCTGAACCTGCATGATGCGCAACATATCTTGCAATGAGCACGAAACAAAAAAATACTGCTGTTGCAGACGTAATTCTTTTCCTTGAATTTGCTCGTCGTTGGGATACAAAATCTTGGTGATGTTTTCAGAGACTAGTTTTTTTTGTACAGCGCCATAGTAATCGCCGCGATTAAAGTTACCTAGATCGAACGATTCGGTCGCCTCGGCTTTCCATAATCTGAGGGTATTGGCGGTATTGTTGTGGTAGCCCAGAATCGGGGTATCGTAAGGCGTGCCTAATACGGTCCAGCCAGGTATCCAGCGCACCCGCATCGTTTCTGTGGTATCCAGATAGGTTTCGGTATGTCCGCCCAGTTTGATTTCGACGGCCCATTCTGGGCGCTGAATTTCCCAAGGGTTGCCAAAACGCAGCCATTTGTCGGTTTTTTCTTCCTGCCAACCGTTGATGATTTCTTGCGCGAATATGCCGAACTCGTAGCGAATACCATAACCCAGCGACGGAATTTCAAGTGTCGCCATAGAATCCAGGAAACAGGCAGCCAGTCTGCCCAAGCCACCGTTTCCAAGCCCCGGCTCTACTTCTTGCCTCAATAGTTCGTCGTAGATTAAACCCAGCTCCGGAAGCACCTGACGCACCTGCTCCGCTATACCCAGATTGAGCAGGTTGTTCCCCAGATGCGGACCGAGTAGAAATTCGGCCGAAAAATACACTACGGTCCGCGCTTTCTGGCGGGTGTAAGTTTCAGCCGTGCTAATCCAACAATGCAACAAGCGATCCCGTACGGTGTAAGCTAAGGCCAAATAATAGTCATGTTGCGTAGCTAGCTCAGGAAATTTTCCCTGCACGTAGAATAAATTATCTAAAAAAGCGTGCTTTAAGGCTTCTTTGGAGAGGCCGGTATGAGGATCTTCTTCAGCCGCGTTTATGCTTTGGAGGGTAGCCTTGTCTTTCATAAGAAAATCACTGATTTAGATGGATTTATTAAAATCTGCAACCTTTAGGCCAGAAGTTTGCGCTGGTCATCTATACCGCGAAGACTTAGAAAACAAACCTTAAACCAATGACCTATAAAAACCCGAACATGAAAATGGTCACATTGCTTGCAAACCTTGGCGCACTATTTTTGTGCGAAATTTTCTGATGTGGTGCAAATGAGCGTGATGGGAGAATATAGATAAAGACGAGCTAGTAATATACTGGAACACTGACGCTGAAAAAATATTCGGCTCTGAAGCACAGATGGCAATTGGTAGAAATTTACATTAGGTTGCTACATTGAAGAGTTTTCGTGATTCGGCTCACACCCGACGGCCCCCATTCTTATTCAGGGTGCAGAGGACGCTATAGTCAGGCTCGGTTTAGCATATAGCGCCTTAAAGATAACTGTATGATTATTTTTGATTCAGCCTGGCGACCAAGTGTGTGATTCTACGTTGTGAGCGCTGATTTTTAACCGCCATCGCTAATGCTTTGGTTTGGGCAATCACCACAACGAGTTGTTTGCCGCGTGTTACACCGGTATAAAGCAGGTTTCGCTCCAGTAGCATGTAGTGTTGCATAGCCAGCGGAATGACCACGGCCGGGTATTCGGAACCTTGCGCTTTATGAATGCTGGTGGCATAGGCCAGGGCAATTTCGTCAAGATCGCTGAATTCATAATCCACCAACCGTTCATCAAATTGAATTTGGACCTGGCTTTCTTCAATGTCGATGCTTTTGATGATGCCAATGTCGCCATTAAACACATCCTTGTCGTAATTATTGATGCGCTGAATTACTTTATCACCGGGCGCATAGGTCGAGCCAAAGAATCATCAGAAGAATCATCAGGGTCAAATCAACAGGGTCAGGCCTTACAATTGACATTCACCCCCCGCGTCAAAATAGTTGTCGCCTCAAATTTTTAGAACCCTTTAAATTTGAGATAAAAAATGAATCTTTCCAAGAAACAGTATGCTGACGAGTTCAGAGAGCA
>NZ_JALOBS010000010.1 GCF_023228165.1 Methylomonas sp.
TCTTTGCCGCTGGCTTTGTCGGTAAAGATTCGATCAAGCGCCACATCGGCCAACTGGCGTTCAGTGTTTTGTGATGTTGAGCTTACCCGGATGTATCCAACGTTTTGACCTTTCATAATGCCCGCCTATGTGTAAATTAATGTCTTAGATACAGATTAACACTTGTAAAATAATTGTCAAATTAACTTTTATTTACACGGTAGAAAGCGGGTTTGCGGGCATGGTTGGAAGTGTAAAATAATGTATACATTTATTACGCCTGGATGCGGCTAGGGTGGAGAGGGGGCGAAACCTGGTAGAGAATACAATCAGGTTGATTTGTTTAAAATTTAAGCATTCCCGCAATTTGAGACAATTTTGACATCTCAGAATCGGTATCGGCAGATGAGACCGTCGGCCTTACTTGGCCAAAGTATTTTCTTTGCCTAGTTCCATCAATATATTCAACATTATTTTCAATCTCAAAAAATCTGGCCTGGCATATCCTGCTTCCTACGATAAGCTCGACTGGGCTATTTCCATGATTGAACAATTCTAAGGGTATGCATCCACGAAAACCAGGTTGTACCATTGTATTCAAGGGGATGCCCAGCCTTGTATAACTACTTCTTGAAAGAATATCGGCATAAACATTAGAAGGTAAAGAAACATATTCTAATGTTGTGCATAGAACTACTTGATGAGGGTAGAGGACGAATTTTTCACCTAAATCCCTACGTGTTTCTTGAAAGTATGACCCTATTGCTCGGTGATTTGGAATGTCTGGATTTATACTTGTTCCTATCGATGGTTTCCTTGTGAGAATTGAAACAAAGAAATCATAGCCAAGCCGCAAATCGATAGTAACAGAGCCAATTTGCGAGATATCTAGCAATGGGTCGATAAATAAACTATCAGGCGAATCAGAGTTAAGCAATTCACACAATCTATCTTTATCAAGAAGGTTCAATATGCCTCCATCTATCGGTAATCATAGAATTTCTAATAGATTTCTCGACTAGATCATTTATAGCTCGTTTAGTAGTAACTTCGCCTGCTTCACTCCATAGACTTATCGGATTAATTTCTAGGGATTTAAGATAGTCTGCACCAGCCTCGAAGATCCCATGAAGTTCTGCATTGTTTTTAATTGCGTAAGGACGGGCATTATTAAAAGAATCGAATACATTTGGCGCAGAGTAAAACACTTTTAGTTGTTGTAGCCCCTGGCTTAAAAGTATCGATTGGAACAGATTGATAATGTCAGAGTTGTTTCCAGAAAGGAACGTATCTATCAAAGAAAGTCTATCACTTGTAGCTGGATGCGTTACAGTCGGGGGGGTTGTTTTTGGCAAATTCAGCTAAAAAATCCCTAATCGCTTTTCCTGCATAGCTTGCCGCAAAAAGATCAGCAAAATATTCTCTTCGATGATGAATTGCTATTTGATTTACTAAGTCAGGACTTAAACCGCTAAAGTTGATACTTGGCAATGGAAGCATCGCACTAGGCACCAATAATAATGACTGGTTCACTATGCCTTGATGGATATCTATAAAGTGCCCAAGTTCATGGTAAAGCGCTACATTTAATAATGGTCGATGTTGATAAAGCTTTGGAAAGGCTATTTGTACCAGTTCGCTCTCAAATTTAATACCAGTATACGACTCAGCCAGAATGTAAAATTGTGGCCATACCCCCTCAAAATAAAAACTGTAATTCTTTTCTTGTGTGAGAGCTGTAGTTATTAGGGCTTTTTTATGCGTCCAATCTTCAAGGGCAAGCTTTAAACAATGCGCAATTTCATATGGTATTTTTTTGGAAGTGCTGCCTGATAGAAATTTAGACGCAGTCCAAATTTGATTCGTCATAGAATCTGCAACATCTAGTGGTATCGCAGAGAAGTTTGATATGAGGTTATCAGTTACTGACCTAATCTGCCCGAGGTAGACATTTAACTCGTGACTAAAATAGGGGGTTTCAGCTATTTTGGCTAATTGATTGCCTAATAGCTGAAGATTTGTTTTAGTAAGCAGAATAATGCCTCATTTTTTCAAGTACTTTATTAGCGATTACAGTACTAATGCTTTCAAAGGTAGTAATTTCGTCAACGGCGGCTGTTAGTTCGGGATTTGAGCTCATTTCTAAAGCTAATGCTATAGATTCAGAGCTTGTTTGTGCCGATACGTGATGAGGGTTTTCATGCAATGCTTTAGCTTCAGTAATAACTGTAACAAGGTGGGATTTTAAGCCTTCCGGCACATTCTGTGATGGATTTGCAGCCAAAGAAAAAATGAGCCGAACTAGACCAAGAGATGTATCACTAGTGGGAGTTGCTGCAATCATTGGCGTCACCTATTATGTTAATTATTTGTAACTTACTATGGTTGCTTTTATATTTTTAGAGCAAGCTGCAAGGTATTTTTAGCATTAAGTACTTAAATACTATAAAAACTATTTTAGCCTAAGTACTAAGATTCTTAATCGACTTAGGCTAATCAACTCTGCATGTAGCAACACTAGCTATACAGATCATTCTGGGGCCACCAGTAAAACCTTAACGCCCAATAAGTTTGAATCATCCAGGAACTAGCAATCAAAATCAAGAACTCCAGTAACAAATTTTGTTATTGGAAAGGTATTTTTTTGTTTTTTAATGGATCATCAGTGGATCATTTTAAATAGCGATAGATCTGAAAATATTTTAACTCATTGATTTAAATGGTGCCGGCAATAGGAATCGAACCTACGACCTTCGCGTTACGAGTGCGCTGCTCTACCTGCTGAGCTATGCCGGCTTTGTGATTTATTTGTAAATAGCTTTGGGATCCTTCAAGACGGGTTCCTTGGTTTGCCATTCCCCGTCGGTCAGACTGCGGTAAAAGCAGCTTTCCCGGCCAGTATGGCAGGCGATGCCGCCTTCCTGCGCTATTTTAATCAAGATCACGTCCGCATCGCAATCAAGTTGTATGTCGATGACTTTTTGCCGGTGGCCGGATTCCTCGCCCTTACGCCATAAACGTTGGCGGGAGCGAGACCAGTAGGTGGCGTAGCCTTCGCTGACGGTTAGCGCCAGCGACTCGCGATTCATCCAGGCAAACATCACTACCCGGCCAGTGTCGTGCTGTTGGGCGATGACCGGCACCAAACCGTCTTCCGACCATTGGATTTCATTCAGCCAGGTGTCGCTCACAGGCGTACCTCTATGCCGCGTGATTGCATGTGGCGCTTGGCTTGTTCGATGGTGTATTCGCCAAAATGGAAAATACTGGCGGCCAGTACGGCGTCGGCCTTGCCTTCGATGATGCCGTCGGCTAGATGATCCAGATTGCCGACGCCGCCGGAGGCGATCACCGGAATGCTGACCGCTTCGCTAATGGCGCGGGTCAGTAGCAGGTCGAAGCCGGATTTGGTGCCGTCTCTGTCCATGCTGGTCAGTAGAATTTCGCCGGCGCCGAAGTCTTTCATTTTAACCGCCCATTCCACGGCATTGATGCCGGTGGGTTTTCGGCCGCCATGGGTAAAAATTTCCCAACGATTTTCCTCGCCCGACTGACTGACTTTCTTAGCGTCTATGGCGACCACTATGCATTGCGAGCCGAATTTTTCCGCTGCCTGATTGACGAATTCCGGATTGAATACGGCCGCGCTGTTGATGCCGACCTTGTCTGCGCCGGCGTTCAGCATGCGGCGAATATCCTCCAGGGTCCGAATGCCGCCACCGACCGTCAGCGGAATAAATACTTCGCTGGCGACTTGTTCGACCACATGCACGATGGTATCGCGGTTGTCGTGGGTGGCGGTGATGTCTAAAAAGGTGATTTCATCCGCGCCTTCCAGGTCGTAGCGGCGGGCGATTTCCACCGGATCGCCGGCATCGCGGATGTCGACGAATTGCACGCCTTTTACCACGCGGCCGTTATCGACATCCAGGCAGGGAATAATACGTTTGGCAAGACTCATGAGTTACGCTTGATTATGTGTTTGGGCCGGCTAAAATCAGACGCCCGGATCGGCATAGGATTCGGCGAGTTTTTCCGCTTCGGCAAAATCCAGTGTACCTTCGTAAATGGCGCGGCCGGTAATGGCGCCCATGATGCCTTCGTGAGCGACTTCGCCCAGTGCGCGAATATCGTCGATATTGGTGATGCCGCCGGAAGCGATAACCGGGATGGTGATTTCGCGCGCCAGTTTGGCTGTGGCCTCGACATTGACGCCCTGCATCATGCCGTCACGGGAGATGTCGGTGTATATGATGGCCGATACGCCCTGGGCTTCAAATTTTTTGGCCAGATCGATGACATCGTGACGGGACAGTTTGGACCAGCCGTCGATGGCCACTTTGCCGTCTTTGGCATCCAGGCCGACGATGATATGTCCGGGGAATTCAATAGCGACATCGCGCACGAAATGGGGCTCGCTGACGGCTTTGGTGCCGATGATAACGTATTCGACGCCGGCTTCCAGATAGGCTTGAATGGTGTCTTCATCGCGGATGCCGCCGCCGATTTGTACGGGTACATCGGGATAAGCCTGCACGATGGCATGAATGATGTCCGCATTTCTGGGTTTGCCGGCAAACGCGCCGTCCAGATCGACTAAGTGCAGGCGGCGGGCACCCGCTTCCACCCATCGACCGGCCACGGCAACGGGGTCGTCGGAAAATACCGTATTATCGTCCATCCGGCCTTGGCGCAAGCGAACACATTTCCCTTCTTTTAAATCAATTGCAGGTATCAGCAACATAGTTCAATCTCAACGGTTAAATCACTTTATCGAAAGGTTAAAAAAGCCGATGTGCGGCAGTCGGTTTTAAGAGGTGCCGTCCCAGCACAAAAAATTTTGTAATAACTGCAAGCCTACAGCCTGACTTTTTTCCGGGTGAAATTGCACGGCAAACACATTATCCCGGGCCAATGCGCAGGTGAAAGGCCTTGGGTAATCAGTGCTGGCTATGCTGTCTTGTTCATGGTCGGGGTTGGCGTAATAGCTGTGCACGAAATAAAAACGGCTGTCCTGAGCAATGTTCCGCCATAAAGGGTGCGGCTTTTGTTTGACTCGGTTCCAGCCCATATGCGGAATTTTCAGCGGTTGCCCTTGCTCATCGCATAAGTGGTCGGCAAAACGCCGCACGTGGCCGGGAAACAGATTTAGACAATTGATGCCGCCGTTTTCTTCGCTGTCGCTCAATAGTGCCTGCATGCCCAGGCAAATACCTAAAAAGGGCTTGTGTTGCGCTACCTGCTGAATCACCTCGACCAGATGTAAGTCATGCAGCGCCTGCATGCAATCGCGCATGGCGCCTACGCCGGGGAAAACCACCCGGTCGGCATTCCGAATTACGTTTGCATCGGCACTGATTTGCACATGGGTTTGCGGGTCGGCATGTTGAAGTGCTTTGGCAATAGAGTGCAGATTACCCATTCCGTAATCAATAACGGCAACTGATGACATAAAAACCAGAAAATTAAGAAGGAAAACAGCTCAAGCGGATTATAGACTACCTTTGGTTGATGGCATGATGCCAGCCATTCGCGGGTCCGGACTAATGGCCATGCGCACGGCGCGGCCAAAAGCCTTGAAAACGGTTTCGGCGATATGGTGGGCATTACCGCCTTTCAGGTTGTCGATATGCAAGGTCACCCCGGCATGATTGACAAAGCCCTGAAAAAATTCCTTGAATAAGTCGACATCGAAACTGCCTATCAAGGCGCGTTTGAATTCGACTTCGTAAAACAAACCAGGCCGGCCGGAAAAATCCACCACTACCCGCGACAAGGATTCGTCGAGCGGACAATAAGCATGACCGTAGCGGTAAATGCCTTTCTTATCACCCAAAGCCTTGGCAAAAGCTTGGCCCAGGGTAATGCCGATGTCTTCCACGCTGTGATGAGCGTCGATATGCAGGTCGCCATTCGATTCAATGTCCATATCGATTAGGCCATGCCGGGCAATTTGATCCAACATGTGGTCAAGAAAAGGCAGCCCGGTTCGAAAAGAAGCGGTGCCATTGCCGTCGAGATTGACGGCAATTTTAATCTGCGTTTCGAGCGTGTTACGTTCGACCTGTGCGGTACGTGGGTTCATGCTGGCTGTGAATGGGTTATTTCGGCGCTAGTTTACGTGATTGTGACCACTACGCCAAACTCTTGCTGGCAATTTCGTAAACATCCTTGGAAAGCGGTTCCGTGGCGGCGATGCGATGCAGCTGTTGCTTCATCAATTCCTGCCGTTTGCTGTCGTGGCGGCGCCACTGTGCCAAGCCGGTGACCATGCGGGAAGCGATTTGCGGATTCAAGGTGTTCAGCGCCAAAACCTGGTCGGCCAGGAAGCGATAGCCTTCGCCGTTTATGGCGTGGAAATGCAGCGGATTGGCTTGGCTGAATGCGCCGATCAAGGCCCTCACCCGGTTGGGAGTGTGCATATCGAAGGCGGGGTGTTGCATCAGTCGTTGTACGGTGGCAAAGGTATTAGGCATGTGGCTGGCGGCTTGTAAGGCAAACCATTTGTCGATGACCAAGGCTTCGTTTTGCCATTGCTGGTAAAAGCTGTCCAGACAGGCGGCTTTATCCGGGTGGTGGCTGTTAACGATGGCCGACAAGGCCGCCATTTGATCGGTCATATTGCGGGCTTGTTCGAATTGCGCTTTGGCCAATGCGTAGCTTGGGCCGGATTCCAGTTGGTTGAGATAACTCAGACAGACGTTTTTCAAGCGCCGTCTACCGATGGCGTCGGCACTGAACTGACCGGATTCATCCCGGTGGTGGATGCGGTAAACCCGGTCAAAATCGTCCCGCAGGTCGTGAGCCAAGGTTGTTTTGACGAATTCGCGGGCATGATGGATGGCTTCTACATCGACGATCGGCATTTGCCCGGCCAGATAGCTTTCGTCCGGCAGAGACAGTAACAAGGCTTGATAGGATAAATCGTCGCCTTCCTCGGCCAACAGGGCATGGAAAGCTTTTACTACCAAGGCATTTAGATGCAACGGGCGCTGCTGGTGTAAATCTTCGATCAAATCGAAAATCACTTTTACCGCCAGCTGCTGGCCGGCTTCCCAACGGTTGAAGGTATCGCTGTCATGTTGCAGCAAAAAGGCCAGTTCCTCCAGGCTACGCGGTATGTTTAAGTTCACCGGCGCGGAGAAGCCGCGTAACAGCGAAACCACCGGCGGTTGGGCCAGTTTGTCAAACACAAAGGTTTGCTCGGATTGGATCAGGTTGAGGGTGATCTCCTCATGGCGTTCGCCGTCGAGGACGATGGGCGCCGGCGAGCCGTCCGGGGCTAACAAGCCCAGTTTGACCGGAATGTGCAGCGGGGCCTTTTTCGGCTGGTTGGGTGTGGGTGGGCAGTTTTGTTGAATCGTTAAACGCAGTTGCCGGGCCTCTGCATCGAACTGTTGACTGACTGTCAGTACGGGCGTGCCCGCTTGCGAATACCAGCGGCGGAACTGATTTAACTCTGCGCCGTTAGCTGCTTCCATGGCATTGATAAAGTCTTCGCAGGTGACGGCCTGGCCATCGTGGCGGGCAAAATATAAGTCGCAGCCTTTCCGAAAGCCTGCCGCGCCCAGCAGCGTGTGCAGCATGCGCACCACCTCGGCGCCCTTTTCGTAGACGGTCAGCGTGTAGAAGTTGTTGATTTCGATATAGGCTTCCGGACGTATCGGATGCGCCAATGGCCCGGCGTCTTCGGCAAACTGGCGGGTTCTCAAGGCGTTGACGTCTTCGATTCGCTTGACGGCCGCCGAGGTGCGGTCGCCGGTAAATTGTTGGTCGCGAAACACCGTAAAGCCTTCTTTCAAACTCAATTGAAACCAGTCGCGGCAGGTCACGCGATTGCCTGACCAATTGTGGAAGTACTCATGTCCGATCACGCCTTCGATATGCTCGTAATCGCTGTCCGTGGCGGTGTCGGGACGAGCCAGTACGAATTTGGTGTTGAACACGTTCAGGCCTTTGTTTTCCATGGCGCCCATATTGAAATGGTCGACGGCGACGATCATGTACAAATCCAGGTCGTATTCCCGCCCATAGGTTTCTTCGTCCCAGCGCATGGCATTTTTCAACGACTGCATGGCGTGCGCGCATTTGTCGACGTTGTGCGGTTCGACGAAGATCTCCAAGGCAATGTGGCGACCGCTCATGGTGGTAAAGCCGTCCGCCACGCAATCCAGTTGCCCGGCCACCAAGGCAAACAGGTAACAAGGCTTGGCGAAAGGATCTTCCCAGCTGACCCAATGCCGATTGTGGTCCAGTTCGCCCTGGCCGATCTTGTTGCCGTTGGACAGTAACACAGGATATTGGCTTTTATCGGCTGTAAGCGTGGTTTTAAAGCGGCTCATTACGTCCGGTCTGTCCAGAAACCAGGTGATTTTTCGAAACCCCTGCGCCTCGCATTGGGTGCACAACATGCTGCTGGACAGGTACAGGCCTTCCAAAGCGGTGTTGGCTTTGGGGTTGATGCGGTTTTCTATGCTAATGACGAAGCTTTTATCCTGCGGAACCTGGTGGATAGTCATTGCTTCCGGCGTAATCACAAAATCCTCAGTCGCAAGCTGATTGCCGTCGATGCCAATACTCACCAGCTCCAGTTCTTCACCCATCAGCGTAAGAGACACTGCTTGATCGGCGCTTTGCGGATTGCGGCGCATGCACAAACGGGATTTAACCAGGGTATGCCGGTCATCCAAATCGAAATTTAATTCGACACTGTCGATCAGGTATTCGGGGGGGGTGTAATCTTTGAGGAAAACAGTTTGGGGAGTGGCGTCGCGCATGATTTATCGCTCGTTTTGAGGGGCAGGTTTAGGTTTGTAGGATATCAGCCAATAGGTCAGTCCCAGCGCGACGATTACCGCAGCCATGGCGATAACATAGGGCCAGTCCAAATCCTTGAAATCCAGCATAATGACTTTTCGTGCTACCGCCATCAAGGCCGTGGCGATCACCAGTTTAATCGGTAAAGCATCGTATTTGATGTAGACGGTGATATTGATAAAAATTTCGATGGCAATCAATACCGACAGGAAAGAGCCGAAGACTGCCAAAATATCCGTAACGGTCAGCAGCATGAAGGGCGCTGCCATAAGCCGCTGGTAAATGACGTAAAACACATCGGCCACGCCCCATAAAATCACCAGGGTCATGAGCACGGCCATCACCTTCACCGCGAAATGAATCACGACATGCAGTGCATTGATAAGGCCATCTTCAGCGACAGGCGGCAATTTTTCCTCGACATTATCCATGTCGCGTAAGTTGCGGCTGGAAGATGGGCGAGGCGGTGTTGTCGGGCGAATTGGGGGTTTATCCATGAGTTGAGTTCCGCTGATGTAGAAACGCGGCATAGGCCAGCAGGCCCCATGCCAGCAAAAAAGCCAAGCCGCCCAGCGGGGTGATCATACCCAGCCAGCCAATGTTCAGTATCGCCAGTAAATATAAGCTGCCGGAAAATAATACTATGCCCGTCACCAAGGCCCAGCCGGCCCAGGTCAGGAATTTTTGCCGAGGCAGTGTCGCTATCAAGGCCAGTAGCAGCGCATGCCACATTTGGTAGCTTACCGCAGTTTTGTAGATGTCCAGGTAATGTTCCGACAGCACATTTTTCAAGCCATGCGCGCCAAAAGCGCCCATTGCCACTCCCAAAAAGCCGGCTACCGCGGCAAATATCATGAAACGTGCTTGCATTATTTCTCCAGTAGACGCGGCATCAATTGCACCAGATTACAGGGACGGGTGCGGAAATCCAGTTGATCCTTGATCAGGTTTTCCCAAGCGGTACGGCAGGCCCCGGAGGAGCCCGGCAGGCAAAAGATGTATGTACCGTTGGCCACGCCGGCCAAGGCGCGGGATTGCACGGTGGAGCTCTTAATATCTTGATAAGAGATCATTCGAAATACCTCGCCGAACCCGTCCAGTACTTTGTCCAGTAATGGCGTAATGGCTTCCGGGGTGCCGTCTCGACCGGTGACGCCGGTGCCGCCGGTGCTAATGACGGCATGAACCGCCGGGTCGGCAATCCATTGGCTGACAATGGCCCGAATCCGATAGATATCGTCGGGTACTATTTTTTTGTCGTGTAGCTGATGACCGGCTTCGCTCAGGCCGTTGACCAAGGCCAAGCCGGAGGAGTCGTTTGCCTCGGTACGGCTGTCCGATACGGTCAACACGGCCAGATTTAAAGGCAAAAATTCTCGAGCTTCACTCATTGGCGTCTCCTGAAAATGGTCTTGCATTCTAAGTAACAGCTCGGCGGCAGGCAAGCGGCGATTCAAGATCATGCCCTTGAATGATTTTGAGCGGGGTAAACCGCTACTTAAATGAGTGATTGGCCTGCAAGTTATTTCCAAAATGGCAGAGTGATTTTCGTGTAGGTCATATTCATGTCATTGCGTCAAATGCCTTGCTGCAGAGTTTACCGGCGCGGGATATGACGCAATTATTTCATAGGCAGGCGATTATCGGTCGTGATTTGTACTTTAGTGCAGTGTTTGGCGTAGATAAAAGCTGTTAATATGCGCGACTATGCGTGAAATGCCATAAAGGTTGTCTTAATTTTGTTTCAAAATACTTATATTTTTGTCATTATTGCGTAATATGCCTCATGTATAAGTCATATCGCATTTTTACTGCGTTATATGACGCAATTATTTCACAGACAAATTCATTCAGGGAGAAAACGAATGAGAGCAAGCGTTTATAGCTTTATAGCTGTCGGCATATTGGGTTTTTCCAATCTGGCTTCCGCCAGCATTTGGGAGCCTACAGCCAATGTAGTCAATTTTTTTAGTTTTCCGGCTTTTGCGGCCGGTCCGGTTGCCTGGTCGCCAACCAGTACCCTGGGGATTTTTGAAGATACCGAAACGGCTTTCACGACGACACCCATTGCCCAATTCAGCAGTGGCGCGAATATCGCGTTTAGCCAAATTCAAGGCAGTCAGGACTGGTCTATCAGAGTGGATTCTCTGGTAAACGGAGCGACCGTTTCTTCTACCGGCACTCTGGCGGATTCCAGTCGCTTTCAAGTTGCCTGGCTTTCCAGCGAGGGCACTGCTAGCGAAAAATGGGTGGTGCAAACCGGTAGCACCTCAAATCCCTGGACGCCGAATTTTTGGCAATTGCTTTTTACAGACACTTCATTGGTCAGCAATAACGTTTCTATCGCCTATGCGACTAACATAAAGCCTTACCAGGCCGGTCCCGTTAGTAATACGCCTGTGCCCTTACCGCCCGCTGCGCTGAGCTTTTTAACCGGCATCGTCGGTTTTTTAACCTTACGTAAACGCCGCACTGCTTAAGGGTAAATCCTCCGTTTAGATTCCACTCCTATTTTTCAAACGATGCTCGGTCGGATGGAGAAGGGTGGGATCAAGCTACGGAGGCTTTGTTTTTTGAAGAGAACATTTTGAGTCTCATGCTGAAGTGAGGCGTTGAGCGGCTATTTCGGCTATTCCATTGCAAAGAACCGCTTAACTAAAGCATTAACTTTTCCATAAAATGCGCTCTGGCTTGAGTCGGTTGTAGGCTGAGGCCGGCATTTTCAGCCAGTTGATGGAAATTTTCAGATCGTTCGGACATAAACGATGCGGCCAGCATCAATTCCAGTTCGACTTGCGGCACCTGGCGCATGAAACGGCGCACTAGCTCCGAATCCACGCCGTCACCGCCAAACTCGCCCAAGGCCAAAGAACGGGAAAAACCGTAGAACTGCCGGATACGGTTTTCGCACAGTTGGGCATGGCGGGCCCGGTTGGCGGGGTTTTGCAAAGACTCGGCGATTGCCAATGCGGTGATGGAGGCGTTGTAAAAGGCGTTCAGCACACCGTGGGAATAAATAGGGTCTACAAACGAGGCGGCGTCACCGATACAGTAAAAGTTTTCTCCGCATAATTTACTGGAGTAGTAGGAATAGTCCGGCCGTTGGCTAAACGAGTTTTCCAGGTATTCGGCCTCATCCAGCAGCAGGTCCAAATAAGGGGCTGATTTCAAAGTGTGCAGAAAATAGCGTTCGCGTTGGGTTTTATCCATGGCGCGAGCTCTGTCGGTGTTGATAACCAGGCCGACGCTACTGACCTGGCGCATGGCAATATGCCAGATCCAGCCTTCTTCAAACGAAGTCACGAAGGTGACCGGCCGAATTTTAGTGACGTCACCGGCCGGATAACTGCGGCCATCGGCACCGACATAACGGGAGTTTTTAAAATGCCCCCACAAAGACAAAAAGCGCATGCGAGAATCGATTAACCGTTTGGATTTGAATTGTCCGGCCAGTACGGCAGACGAACCGCTGGCATCGATCACAAACCGGCAGCGAATCGCACCTTCGAACGTATCGCCGCCGCGCTTATCCAGATAGCTGACTTCCGGCAGCTGCAATTCCAGTTTGGCATCCCGCACGGCTACCTGTTGAAACACCTTCGCACCTTGATTTTCGGCATGTTTCAGCAATATCTCATCGAAAATATCGCGTTCTACGTGCAGAGCGGGGCGGGTGAAGCCGAATTCGGCAAAGGCAATCCGGTGGATTTTGCCGTTCCAGACCGTAATGCCGCCGGCCTTGGCGACAAAGCCTTGTTGTTCCATCAGTGGCGCGGCGCCGGTCAGCTCGGCATATTTCCATACGTGGGGGATCAAACTTTCCCCCACTTGCGGTCGCGGGTGCCGGGCTTTTTCCAGTAGCACCACATCGACGCCTTGTCTGGCCAGCAAGGCCGCCACGCTGGAACCGGCGGGCCCGCCACCGATGACCACTACATCGCAGCGTTGCGGAATACCGTTATTAATCGACAATATTGTCCACCTTGTCATTTTTGAAATGCACGATAAAACGGTTGAAACGATTCGACCAGTAGGTCCAGTCGTTGCTGTTCAAAGAAGGGGTTTCGTTTTGCGGCGGGTAACCGATGGCCGCCAAAACCGCTTTGCGGCTCATGCCTTTTTTGACTTGTCCGGCCAGAATGGCGTCCTTTTCAGTCGCGGAAAACTGACTCAAATCGACTTTGTTGGGGCCGGCGATTTTTTTAAAGGCTGTCTGCATGTCGTCTACAGTGTGCTTGGGGACGTTTTCTATGCTCAGCGGCTGGCCGCTTTCCACTAATCTGAGTTCCGCTTGATCGGCGCGGATGGATTGCAGGCTAACGGCGGTATTGATTGGAATCAGTATGCCTTTCCGGTAGTTAGTGGTGCGGAAATTGTTCTTTTCCTGAAACAAGCTGAACTGGGTGTAATACACCTGTCCCGGTTGTACGCCAGGCGCAAGTTGATCCGGTTTCAGTTCTTTTTTGCAACCTGTCAATAAAACGATCAGGCTTAGCAAAGTCAGTAAAAAAGTTTTTCTGTGCATTGGCATATCCTCATGGGCGGGTTATGTAAGTGCTGATGGATCATCCCGATAGCGTTTGGATCGGTACATCGAATAATACACGTAAGAAAATCCCAGGAACAGCGCGATAGATGCCAAGGCTAGTTCCAGGGTTAAGGGAATCAGTAGTAATGAAGACAGGAGTTCCAGCAGAATCAAACTCAACAGGGTGTTAACCACGCCGATTCTGGACATGCGCGAACAGACGTAAACACCCAGCGGAGCGCCCATGACGACGATAGGAATGGCGGCCAGCCAATATTCCGTTACCGGCGGTACAAAGCGCCCCGACCAATAAATCATTGCAAATGCGGACCAGGAGGTCAGCACCATCATGACGATGACAGTCGGTGTTGCGGACTTTTCGCAGAGCCGAAACCATAACACCAAGACCGAAAATACAATGATTTCCAGGCCGCTGCCCAACAAGCCGCTGATGAGGCCGCCCAACATGCCGAAGGCCAGCAAGGTAAGCTTTTCCAGGCTGCCGAAAGCAGGCAGGCTAACATGGCGGTCGCGGTGCGGGTCGCGATTATGCCACCACAGCGCCAACGCAAAGCTGCTCTGAATGACGGTAAACATCATTCTTACCGCGCTGGCGGGTAACTGCTCGGCTATCATGAAGCCGAACCACAGCATGGGTATCGCCCCCAGTACCACCCAAAACACTGCTCGCCATTCCACCCGTATGTGTAATAGCAAAATGGTCAACAAAGCAGAGCCCATTCCTACGCTTTGCGTGACCAGCGAAAATAATTTGGCTTGCGTGGCGGGAATGGCCAGTATTTTGGTGAATACCGGAAAAGCCACCGCGCCGCCGGCTTCGCTGGTGGCGCCGGCAATAAACGAACCGAAGGCCATGGTCAGTGAAATCGGCCAATGTTTGGCCAGGGCCCATAAAGGCGGTGTACCGGGCAGAAAATACCAGCCTAGCCAGGCCAGCGGCGGGATGAGTAGCGTGAGTTTTTTGTTAAGAGGCATCGGCTTTGATCCCAAGTTTGTCCAGAAAGATAGCCGGCGAAGCGTAACTCATTTCGCCGCTGGTGCTATCAACCGCCGCCTGCACGGTATGGCCCTTGGCCAGCACTTCGCCGGATTCGGCATCGGTGATCAGATATCTGATTTTCATGCGGTATTCCCATTCCACCAATTCCGCCGATACCTTGATGCGTTGATCAAATTTTGCCGGACGGACATAGCGTAATTGAATGTCGACGATGGGCCAAATGTAGCCCGTGGCGCGCATGGTCATGTAACCGTAGTCTATGGTGTCCAGCATCGCGCAGCGGGCGATTTCGATGTATTTACAATAATGCCCGTGCCAGGCTATGCCCAGAATGTCGATATCGAAGAAAGGTACGGTCAATTCCACTTCGGCGCGGATCATGGTGAATCATTCTCCAAAGGCTGGTTTTTGCCGCCGGTTTCGGCCGGGGTCTGCCAATACGGATAAAAATTAAACCATTGCAAGGGGGCGATACGGCAATGGATTTCCAGCTGTTCGGCATAACGCCGCGCCAGGGTTTTCAGCATATCCCGGCGTTGCGGTTCGGCGCGAGGAATGCGGATGGATTCGGCAAAAGGTTGCAGATCAATTTTATAACGGCCCTGTGTCGGATAACAAAAAAGTGTAAACACCGGGCAGCGCAGCAGCGAAGCCAGCAAATACGGGCCCTGAGGAAAAGCGGCATTCGCTCCCAGGAATGGAACGGTTATGGTTCGCCCGCCTTGTACGGGTACTCTGTCGCCCACCATCACCAAAAATTCGCCGGCTTCGATTTTTTCCTGTAATTCGATGGCGATGGCCGGATTCAGTTCGGTAACCTGAATCAGTTTGATGGTGGCGCTGCCTTTACCGCCGCCCAGCAGGCGGTTGAATTTTTCGGCATGCCGGGTGTGAACCAGAATATTCAGATGAATGTGGCCGCGCAGATTGGCGATGGCCTGACAAATTTCCAGGTTGCCGATATGGCCGCTGACCAGCATGGCGCCGCGTTTTTGCGCCAGCAGCTCCAGCAGTAACGGCCGGTTGGGAAAGTCAATTTGGCCGGCATCGATATAACCCATCCAGGCGATGATTTTATCCAGCAGGGTTTCACCAAAACCGAGGAAATGTCGGTAACTTTGCCACCAGCCCCCGCCAATGGGTGAATCGGGGAAATATTGGTTCAGACGGCGCAAATAATCCCGCGAGGCCTCGCGTGCGATGCTGCCGGTGAAGAAATAAAAACTCACCACCGGGACTAAAATTAACCGAAATGCCCAACGACCGAAGATCCGGTAAATCCACACCAGGGCCTTGATGCCCCACACCAGACTGGTTTCTTCCAGCGAGGCCCAGTGTTTGGGTGTGTTATCCGCCGTCATGACCAATGTCGCGCCAATAGTTGCGGCAGACGGGGCAACATGCCGAAGAATAGCCGGGCATGGGTCAGGCTGATGCGCAGATTGTCTTCCCAGCCGCGAAAGTGCGAAACGCCGTCTTGCGGATAACCCACTTTGGTGGGCATGGAAACGATGGGCAGGCCCTGCCAATACAGTCGAACCAGAATCTCCACATCGAACGCCATGCGCTCTTCAAGGTCTACGCCGCGAATCAATTGGGCGCAAGCGGCAAGCGGATAAACCCGGTAGCCGCACATGGCATCGCGAATTTGCAGGGATAAGGTGTTGATGATCACCCAAATTTGCGTCAAATACCGGGCGTAATAGCGTAGCTTGGGTATGGAGGCGTCGAAAATCGGTTGGCCCAGCACTAGCGCTTGCGGATTTGCTTGAGCGGCGGTGATAAATTGTTGTAGATCGTTTAGATTGTGCTGACCGTCGGCGTCGATTTGCACGGCATGGGAATAACCCAAGTCATGGGCATGCAGGATGCCGGCCTTGACGGCGGCGCCTTTGCCTCGGTTGGTATCCAGTCGCAGGGTTTGCAGCCAAGGGTATCGCGCGGCCAAGCCGCGTATCACTTCCGCGCAGGCCGGCCGGCTGCCGTCGTCGACCAAAATGCAGGTTAACGGGTCGGCCGCCAAATGCGCCACGATGCCCGGCAACGGCTGCTCGTGATTATAAACCGGGATCAGAATGCAAGGCTTAAACGGAAAGGTCATGGAAGTAGATCCTGCCCGAGCTATATTCGCGGGTTTCGGAGTGGTAACGAAACTCCAATTTACAAGCCCGTGGCGGATAACGCAAACTCAGTTCGAAGTGCTGGTCCGGCAATAGCAGTTCCTTGAACTTCACCGCTTCCATATGGCTAAACACGGCTTGCAAGCCCAAATACCGTTGGGCGTAATGCACGGCCCATTGGATTTGGACTACGCCGGGCACGATAGGCACTTGCTCGAAGTGGCCGGAAAAGTAAGCCAAATTTTGCGGGATGCATAAAGACAGAATAATCCCGTCGGCGGTTTCGCGGCTGCCGATGAACTCGGGATATAGCGCCGGGTTTTGCTCAAGCGGGGCGGAAGGCTTCAATAGCTTGCCTTCACTTTACGGCGCACCAGCATTTCGCCAGCCATTAACAGGCCCATCAAGACATAGGACAGGCAGCCGTTGTACAAGCTCCACAGCCAGGGGTCGCCATACCAGAGGGTGAGCAGGGACAGGCCGGCATTGCAGAAGAAAAACACACTCCAAATCAGGGTGACTTTACGGGTGTAAGCGACGCCTTTGGCGGGTAAATCCGGGTCTTCCAGACGAGCCAGCCGTTCTACTGCGCTGGGTGGATAGACCAGGCTGTAGGCAAAAACCGCAAAAAACGACAGACTCACCAAGACCGGGTAACTGAGTAGCCAGCGGGTTTCGTTCAAAAAGGCAATCGCCAATAAAAAGATCAAGCCGGCCGGCGCCAATATGGCCGCAATGCCGGCCGGTTTCGGGCTGGGGTTTCGGGCCAACAGGCGCAGCAAAAAAACCGCCGCTAAAGCCAGCGCGATTGAGCGGGGTTGAAAATATTCCAGCGAATACCAGACCAGAAACGGGTAGCCGATCGTGACGGCCCAGATAAGACCGCTTAGGCCGATGCGTAACATGGCAATGAGTCCGGTTTCGGTGGGGTTGCTGGTTTGGCGGATAGGCTTAGACGCTCCGGCAGCCGTTTGCGGATGAGCATGGGCAATTATGCAGAGGTAATACGATGTACCGTGTCGACGACGTCCTGTATGGTGCGGGCGTTTTTGAAGTCTTCCGGGTTAATGCGTTTGCCGGTCAATTCCCGCAGTCTGACCATCAAATCGACCGCGTCGATGCTGTCGATATCCAGATCCGTACTCAAGTTTGCAGTTGGGACGATGTCCTCGGGCGCCAGCTCGAACATTTCCGCCATGATTTCTTGCAAGAATTTAAAAACATCTTCTTGGGTTTTCATACTGATTTATTTTCCTGTTGCGATACCACAAAGTTGGCCAGATTTTTTACCGAGGCGAAATGCTCGACCAATCCGGTTGAATGGGTATCGATGTGAATATTGTATTTTTTTTTCAATGCGACGCCCAGTTCCAATGCATCGATGGAATCAAGGCCCAGGCCGGCGCCGAAAAGCGGCGTTTCAGAAGCAATGTCAACCGGAGTGATGTTTTCGAGTTCAAAAATGTCGATGATTAAACGTTTAAGCTCGGCTTCAAGATTTTCCATGCTGTGCCAACTGCTCAATAAAATACGCTTCCAGTTGCCGGGTCGACTGCCGCGTTATTTGCGAGCGGCAGCTGTGTTCGGAAATTGGCGTTAACCGTATATGATCCCCTACAAACAGGCTCAAAGTAAACCTCTTTTCAGGTATCTGATACCATTTTTCGCGCTTGGTCAGGGTGGTTGGATGGCAGCCGATAGTAACCGGTAAAAGTTTAGCCTCGGCTTGCAGGGCTATGGCGGCGGCGCCGCGCTGAAATTTGATGGCTTTGCCGGGCGTGGTGCGGGTGCCTTCCGGAAAAATGATCAGCGAGCTGCCCGCGTTTAATTCTTCCGCGCAACGTGTCACCAACATTTCCGGATCTTCGGCATAGATATAGCCCATGGCACGAATGGGAATGCGCATGAAGGGATTGCGAATCAAGGCGGGTTTCACAATACAGGTGGCGTTGGGGATTTGCGAAATCAGAAATACGATGTCAAGCAAACAGGGGTGATTGGCGATAACCAGATTGCCGTCGGCAAGAAGCTGTTCCCGCCGGCCTTGCACTTGGTAATTAAGAATACCGATCACCCGCATGAAATTCATGTAAACCCGGAAAATGCCTTGCATTAGCCGGCGAGTGCGGCGTTTTTTATCTCCGCGCCGGCCCAGGAAGGGTTCGAACAGAGGAAATAACAGCCCCCAAATCAGGATACCCATGGCGCCGAACAGAAAAAAACTCAAACCGGTGCCGCACAACCGCCAGTAATAATTCAGGCGCTCAAGCATAGTCTAAATTCCAGTGCCAGTGCGCACGTTCCAATCGACAGCTGCCATGGCGGCGATTATTCAGAATAGCTTGTAACAGGTCGGCTTCGTTGCTGTCGCTATTCGCAGGAATGTCCGTGGCTTCGCGAAGCAGATTCAGTTGAGGGCCGTGCTGGCCGGCTTTGCTCAAAACCATCGCCAAGGCCCAAGTTTGTCCGGATAGCGCCAAATAAGCCTGATAACATTCCGGCAAAGGTTGTTCGTACCAGACCAGCATTACTTGGGGCGCTTCCAGCAGCAAGCCGGCCGCTTCCAAAAATGGGGTGAAAAAACCTTCGCTGCCGCCGGCCAAGGAGAGATAAGCCTGGGAGCTTTCGCTATGTAAACTGTGCAGGCCGCCGATGGCGTTGTGCACGCACAGGCTGAAGCGGCTGGGCGACACGCTGCCGTCGCTGGCTAAACCGGACAGTATTTCCAGATAATACTGGCTTTCGCCGTGACAGGAAAAAAATACCGTCGGCATATCGCCGCGGGCCAGCCGGCAATGCCAGGCAACCGCGCAGGCCGCGCGGGCCAGCGGCGATAAGCGCCGCCGCTGCATCATCGGTAGAAAACTTACATCGGCATTATCGGTTTGATTGGGTAATGTTTGTCCAGCCGGCCAGATTTCCACCGCTGCCGGTAAAGGCTGGGATTGCCATATGCACCAATGCTTCAAGGTAAAATCCAGCGGGCAGGCCGCGGATGACACTGGTTCGGGATGTTTCATCCGTGGTCACCTATCAATTATCCCAACGCCGGAAAACCAAGGAGGTATTCACCCCGCCGAAGGCAAAATTATTGCTCATCACATACTCGGCAGCCAAAGTGCGGCCCGTGCCGGTGATGTAATCCAGTTCAGCGCAACGGCTGTCGACATGCTCCAGATTCAGATTGGGATGGAACCAGCCGTCGCGCATCATCTGAATCGCCGCCATGGCTTCCAGCGCGCCGCAAGCGCCCAAGGTATGGCCGGTATAGCCTTTCAGGCTGCTGATCGGCGTATTGGCGCCGAACACCGCCGCGGTGGCGTAGCTTTCGGCGATGTCGCCTTGCTCGGTGGCCGTGCCGTGCGCGCTGACGTAGGCGATTTGCGCCGATTCAAGTCCGGCATCCTGCAAGGACAGGCGCATCACCAGTTGCATGGTGTCCGCATTCGGCTGGGTAATGTGGGCGCCGTCGGCATTGGTGGCAAAGCCGGCCACTTCCGCATAAATTCTGGCGCCGCGCGCCCTGGCGCGCTCCAGCTCCTCCAAGACCAGCGTGCAACCGCCTTCGCCAATGACCAGGCCGTCGCGGTCCCGGTCGAAAGGGCGCGGGGTCAGTTCGGGTTCGTCGTTGCGGGTGCTGGTGGCGTATAAGGCGTCGAATAAAGCCGCTTCGGTCGGACAAAGTTCTTCGGCCCCACCGGCCAGCATCACATCCTGCAAGCCGAATTTGATGGCCTCGTAAGCGAAGCCAATGGCCTGGCTGCCCGAGGTACAGGCGCTGACCGCCGGAATAACCCGGCCGCGAATCTGAAAAAATACCGCCACGTTGGCCGTGGTGGTATGTCCCATCATTTTTAAATAGGTGGTGGCGTTCAGATTGCCGATATCGTTATCGATCAACATTCTGCCGAAATCGGCGATGGCCGGCGTCGAGCCTACCGAAGAACCGTAAGCCACGCCGGTACGACCGCCGCTGACTACCGGGTCGCCCAGCAGGCCGGCATCAGTCAACGCCAATTCGCTGGCGCGGGTGGCCAGCAGGGAGACGCGGCCCATGCTGCGGGTATTCTTGCGGGTGTAATGAGCAGGCAGATGAAAATTTTCCACCGGTCCGCCCAACCGGGTCAGCAGGCCGTTATATTTATCCCAGGCCGGCAAAAAACGGATGCCGGATTGCTTGTTGATCAGCCGGTTGCGGATTTCCTGCCAGTCGTTACCGATGGGTGAAAAGCCGGCCATGCCGGTCACGACCACACGGTGGGTCAACATAAACCACCATTCACGGAGATCACCTGGCGGGTGATATAAGCGGCATCGTCGGACATCAAAAACGCCACCAGTCCGGCGACTTCGTCCGGCGTGCCGGCGCGTCTGGCCGGAATGGCCGCCAGAATTTCATCCAAGGGTAAATTGTCCAACATCTCGGTTTCGATCAGGCCGGGGGCGACGCAATTGACGGTAATTTTGCGTTTGGCCAATTCCAGCGCCAGCGCCTTGGTGGCACCGATGATGCCGGCTTTGGCGGCGCTGTAATTGACTTGGCCGCGGTTGCCTATCAAGCCGGATACCGAAGACAAGGTGACGATGCGTCCGGGCTGGCGGCTTTGCACCATGGGCATCACCAGCGGGTGCAGCACGTTATAAAAGCCGTCCAGATTGCTGCGCAATACCGCGTCCCAATCGTCGTCGCTGAGGGCCGGAAAGGCGTTGTCGCGCGACAGGCCGGCGTTGCAGACCACGCCGTAGTAAGCGCCGTAACTGGTGATGTCGGCTTCCAAAGTGTCGCGGGCAGTTTGCCGGTCGGCCAGGTCGAAACAAAGCATCCGCGCTTGTCGGCCCAGCTGTACGATTTCGTCCCTGACCTGCTCGGCTTCGATTAAACGGCTGCGGCAATGCACCACCAGATCGTAGCCTTCGCGGGCCAAACGCAGTGCGATGGCTTTGCCTATGCCACGGCTGGAGCCGGTTACCAGGATGGTTTTTTGCTTCATACGCCTTTTCCGGCCAGAAATGTTTTTGAATCTTGTGGCATCAGTAAATTCAGTTTTGAGGTTGCCTGGATGTTATCACCTTCCAGGTGGCAATCGAATACCACCATATCATTGGCGGCCTCGATGATTTTTTCGGCCCGGATGGTCAGTTTCGCGCCGCAGCGGAAACTACCGGCCGAGCATTGATAATGGCGGGTGCCTAATAAAAATCCCAAGTCTATCGCCTGGCCGCGCAGTTTGCGCTGATAGCCGGAATATGCCGCCACCGCCTGTGCCATGAACTCCAGGCCCACCCAGGCCGGCACGCCATGGTCCGGGGTGGAAAACAAGCCATCCTCGCGTACGGTCAGTTCCACGGTAATATGGCCTTCGCCGGCATCCAGCACTCTGTCGATCAACACCATACGCCCGGACTGCGGCAGCAGAGACGCCACAGCATAGGGGAAGCCGGCTGTCTGCTCAGCAGCGTCCAATGAGCAAGGACACATTGTTACCTCCGAACGAAAAAGAATTGCTCAAGCAATATTGTAGCCGCTTAGACTGACGCTTATCCAGCGTAACGAAACCCAGCGGCGGCAGTTTCGGGTCGGGCTCGCCGTCCCAAAGGTGCGGCGGCAGGCGCAGTTCGCCGTTCAAGGCGGACAACAGCAGCCAACACAAGCCGGCCTCAATGGCGCCGGCCGCGCCCAGGCAATGGCCGGTGGCCGGCTTGCTGGACCCGCAGGGCGTGTCGGCACCGAATAAAGTGGCCACGGCCCGGCTTTCCATGGCGTCGTTCTGCAAAGTCGCCGTGCCGTGCAGATTGATGTAATCGACTTGTTCCGCGGTCCGGCCCGCTTCCAACAAGGCATTTTGCATGGCGGCATGCGCGCGGGAGCCGTCCGGGCGCGGCGCGGAAATATGATAGGCATCGGCGTTGGCGCCGACCCCCAACAAGGCAATCGGCGCCGATTCGCGAGTCATCAGAAACAAGGCGGCGCCTTCGCCTATCACGGTGCCGTCGCGGTTTTTGCTAAACGGATTGCAGCCTATCCGGCTCAACGCGCCCAAGCCGGAAAAGCCCTGTAAAGTCGTGTGACACAGCGCATCGGCACCGCCGACGATGACCGCATCGCAAAGATTCAGGCGCAATAAGCGGCGCGCCGACGCTAGGGCGTTGGCGCTGGATGAACAGGTTGTAGACACGGTGTAGGCGGGGCCCTGAATATTCAGATAATGGACCAAAAATTCAGTGGCGCCGCCCAGCTCTTGCTGTTTGTAGTGATATGCGGCGGGTAATTGTCCGTGGGTCAGCAATCGGCTAACCGCCGATTCGCCCTCCGCGATGCCCGAGGTGCTGGTACCCAGCAGCAAACCGATACGCGAGCGACCGTAACGGGTGATTGCCGATTCGACGGCGGGGGCGATTTGCTGTAAAGCCGCCAACAGCAGACGATTATTGCGGCAGGCGTAGCGCTGTAAGTCGGGCGGCAGAGTGGGCAGATCGGCGGTGATGCTGATGGCGGGCACGGCGGTGTTTAACCAGACGGGCGGAACGGCTTGGCTTATCCGGCCGGCCAGCCAGCTCGATAGCACCTCGGCTTTGCTGGAGCCCAGTGCGCAGACAATACCCAAGTCATGTAAATACATCGTTTTCCTCCTCAGTCGTGTTTACAAGGGCGGACAGATGTCGGCAAGGGCTGTAATTCTTTTACTGCAACGCTGGGTCATCGGGTTGCTTTCATCCCAGGCATAGCCGGCCAGAATGGCGGATACCATGGCCTTGACACTGGCCAGCTGGCTTTGTTCGAAGATGATGCGCTGAAAGCTGCCGTCGTACCAGGCTTCCACATACGCTCTGAATACCTCTATGCCTTTGCGTAGCGCTTGTTCGTACTCGGTTTGCCAATCGACCGCCTGGCCGCGCAATTGTTTATCGACCAGTGGAACGGCTAGGGCGGCGGATTTTAAAGCAATGGTGACGCCGGAGGAAAACACCGGATCCAAAAACTCCCCGGCATTGCCGAGTAGCGCAAAGCCACTGCCGGCCAAGCGGCTGACATTGGCCGAATAGCCGCCGATTTGATTGGCGGGGGTGTCGAAGCGACTGCTGGCGAGTAACTCGGCCAGCCGGGGTTCCTGACAAGCCAAGTCGCGCAAAATCGCCAACGGTGTGCTACCGATTGCGTCGGGAAAACCTTGCGGAACCACCACGCCCAGCGAACTTCTGCCGTTGCTGAACGGAATCAGCCAGTACCAGATTTGATGATGGTTGGGGTGTATGGCGATCAGTATCTTGTCACGGTCGTAATTTTTCGTGGTAATGCGGTCTTCTATGTGGGTGAACAGGGCCTGCCGGGCCGGCAGCGAGGAAGGCGTTTCCAGATCGAGCAGTCTGGGCAATACTCGCCCGAAACCACTGGCGTCCAGCACCATGCGTGCCGTCCAGTCGCGAGTGACGCCCTGGGTATCAACGCTTGTCAGGCTAGCGAGGCCAGGCCTGTTGAAATCTGCGGCAACAATCTTGTGTTGGTAATGAACGGTCACACCGGATCGTTGCGCCGTTTCGGCCAGTACCTGATCGAAACGGCCGCGCGGCACTTGAAAGGTGGTGCCCCAGCCGGGTGTGAACTTTTCCCTGAAATCGAATTCGGTCAGTTTGCCGGCATGCGAAAAGGCGGCGCCGTTTTTGAGCTGAAAATGTTCGGCACCGACCGCGTCCAGCATATCCGCCGCTTCCAGAAACGCCATACACTGCGGAAGTAGGCTTTCGCCTATCGAAAAACGCGGGAATTGCTGCGCTTCCAGAATGACCACCCGGTGCCCCAGTCGGTTCAACATTTGCGCCGCTACGCTGCCGGCCGGGCCGGCGCCTATGATCAATACATCCGTATCCATTGTGGGTTGGCTGTTGGGTTCGGTTAAAATAAAGGTCGGCATCACAGCAGGCGTTTAAAGCCCAATTCCCAGAGTTCAGTTCATGCAACAAGCCTTAGCCTTTCAGGAGTGTTCCGATTCATTCCTATCATATAACGATGAGCCCTTTGCCGTCTTTGCAGGACGGGTGATCAAGCGAAAAAACCTGTGGGGCGACGTGCAACGCTTGGCGGCTCTGCTACCGGAACGGGCTTATATGATCAACTTATGCGAAAACCGTTATTTATTTTGCATAGCGTTGCTGGCCGCCGCCAGCCGGGGGCAGATTTGCCTGTTGCCGCCGTCCGGTCAACCCGCGGTTATTCAGGAAATCCGTGCCGATTATCCCAACGCCTATGTCGCCGCCGATTGCAAGCCGCAATTGCAGGGGATGATCTGGTTCGAAGTGGTTGCGCCGGATTATGCTGTACAAGCCCAGCGGCCCGTTGAGATCGATTGGCGCGCCAGCCGTTTGATCGCCTTTACCTCCGGCAGCAGCGGCAAGCCTCAGGCCAATATGCATACTTTGGAGACGCTAAGGATTTCCGCGAGCATGGCAGTCGGCAGCTTGGGGTTGTGGGATCAAGTCCGTTTGATGGTCTCCACCACGCCGCCGCAACACATGTATGGGTTGGAAACATCGGTGTTCTGGCCGTTATTTTCCCGCTTGGTCTTGTACGACAAGCGACCGTTCTTTCCGGAGGATATCCGTTGCGCGGTGGCCGACTCGGCCTGGCCGGCGGTATTGGTCACCACGCCTACCCATTTGCGGCATTTAAGCGGCGGCGATTGGCATAACCTGTGCGCTGTTATTTCCGCTACCGATACCTTGTCGGACAAACTGGCCGGCGAAGTCCGTGCCATGCTGGGGCAATCGCCTGTCGAAATTTACGGCAGCACCGAAACGTTGTCGTTTGCGCATAGGCAAACCTTGGCCGGCAGTTCCTGGCGGCTTTATCCGGGGTGCCGGCTGTTTCGGAATGGGCAAGGACAAACCCTGTTGCAAGCGGCGCATTTACCGATGGAATTGGTGTTGCAGGATGGTATCGGCCTGCAAGCCGATAACCGTTTTGCGGTACTGGGCCGACAGGGCGATATGGTCAAGATCGGCGGCAAGCGCTCCTCTTTGAGCGAGTTGAATCGCAGGCTGTTGGACATACCAGGGGTCGCGGACGGTTTTTTCTACGTGCAGTACGTCCAAGCCGGGGAAGACAGATTGGCCGCCGTAGTAGTGAGTCAGCTGGATAAACAGCAGATCAGAACTGGCTTGCAGCCTTATCTGGACCAAGTGTTTCTGCCCAGGAAAATTCATTATGTCGACGCCATTCCGCGTACTCAGGCCGGCAAGCTGACCAAAAGCGCGCAAGACGCCCTGTTGGCAGCGCTGGCGTAGTGAGTTTGTGGGCGGTTGGTCAATCTGCTAACCTGCCGGTCCCTTAGGTTTAAATCTGACAGTCATGCGCGGCGTTCACAGGGAATCAAAACAAGAAACTTATGACGTGGTAGTGATAGGCGCCGGCATCGGCGGCTTGAGCACAGCCGCATTGCTGGCCAAGGCCGGCAAGTCCGTATTGCTGGTGGAGCGCCACGACAGGCCGGGCGGCTATGCGCACAGCTTTAAACGACGCGGGTTTCATTTCGATTCCGGCGTGCACTTGGTCAGCGGTTGCGGCCCGCAAGGCTATCAAAACGGCAGCAGTATTTACCAAATTTGCACGGCCGTCGGCATAGACCCGCAGGCGCTTTTCATGCCGATAGAAAGCTATGCGCGGGCGGTTTATCCGGGATGCGAAATCACTCTGCAAGCCGGAGAAAGCGCATTCATAGAGGGTTTGTGCGCGCATTTTCCTCGGGAAAAAGATAATCTGCGGGTCTTGATCCGGCTATGCAAGGTGCTGGCGGAAGAGGCCATGCTGGCGGAAACTATTCTGGAACAGGGCCGCTCGGCGCGGGTTTCGCCGGCGGTGGCGTTGGCGAATTTGTTGCGTTACCGTCGGGCCAGTCTGAGCGAAGCCTTGGACGAGTTTTTAAAAGATGCGCGGCTGAAAAGCCTTTGCGCGTCGCTGTGGCCGTATTTGGGTTTGCCGCCCGCGCAGTTATCTTTTTTATACTGGGCCTGCATGATGGCCGGCTATACCTACGAAGGCGGCTATTATTGCCGGGGCAGTTTTCAGGCCTATGCCAATGCATTGGCCGGCGCCCTGGAAACCCACGGCGGCGAGCTGCTGCTGAATGCCAGCGTGCGGCAAATTGTGGTGGAGCAGGGCAAGGTCGCCGGCATCGTGTTGGAGAACGGCCAGCTGATTCGCGCCGACATCGTGGTGTCCAACGCCGACGCCCGGCAAACCGCCGAATTACTGATAGGCAGGGAATATTTGCCGCAACCGTACTGCGACCATTTGGCGCAACTCACCCCGTCCACCTCGATTTTCGTCAGTTATGTCGCCACCGATTTACCCATGGCCGAGCATGCCCACGAGTCGTTTTTCTTCGAATCGTTTGATCATGAAGCGGCCTATGCCTCAAACCAAAGCGGCGATTTCAACTGGTTTTCCGCCACCTTGCCGTCCCTGACCGATCCCTCCCTGGCGCCCGATGGCCAGCACATCATGCTGCTGACCACCCTGTGCCGCTTCGATATCGGTACATCCTGGCGGCAGGCGAAAAAGCCGTTCGAGCAACGCTTGTTGGCAAAAGCCGAACGCCATTTTCCCGGCCTGCAGGATCATTTGCTGCTGGTGGAGTCCGGCACCCCGCGCACGCTTGAGAGGTACACGCTGAACCGGCAAGGCGCGGCCTACGGTTTCGCCGCCACCCCCGAGCAAATCGGCCCCAACCGGCCCGGCGTTCGCGGGGTTTTGCCGGGGCTATTTCATGCCGGACACTGGACCCGGCCGGGCGGCGGCATCGCCGGGGTCAGTATTTCCGCCTTGCTGGCGGCGGAAGCGGTGTCGGGTAGGGTTGAGAATAAATGAAGGCCATAAAAGCTTGCGTAATCGCACGGTTAGGAGTCAACATTCCTCCGATTACGCTATCGCTAATCGGAGCTACGCGGGCTTTTTAAATCATTGAGTTGCAGTTGTTGACGGATTTTTAAGTCACGGATTCAGGATAAACTAAACGGAGTATTATTGACCCATACTACGTTGGTGAGGGGAGTAGCCACTTCTGGACCAACCCAAATGACCACGGCATTTGAGGCTTTGCAAACACCCAAAAGCATAATTAAACTGAACAGCCTTAAAGACCCATACAATTTTTCGAAAATAAACACAGCTATCCCTCTTTAGTTTGCCAAATAGTTTACGCGTTAGCTTAACAGGTAAAATGACGCGCAAGGCTGGCTTTTTTCGAAACCGCCGTCTAACTGAACGGGGTTTGTTTTCCCCATCCTGATTGTTTAAAACCAGCGTGAAATAAGGAAATGTTTGGAATGGGTTGAATAGCCCGCTCCTCCTGCGGCATGACACCTTTCCATTTTGCGCCCTGCATACGCGCAAGAATATGTCCGATTTGGCTGACTGCGACGTACGGTTTAGATTATTGCCAGCGATCGCTTCCGATGATTTTCTCGGCAGTTGATTTAAAAATGACCTCAGAAGGCGGTGTGAAGAGCAAAATTTCAACACCCAATGCCGAATTCCGGGGAGCATGAAGATATCAGCCGCAGTTGACAGCAGCGGCCAAATAGAATATTAGTTTTTTATAATATGTGTTGCTGGGATAAATGGAATGCCCGTCGGCGAACTTTAACCCACAGCTGGGACTGGAATTATGAAAACTTGTTATTTTATCGGCCTTTTGGCTCTGTTCAGCGGTTTTGCCTGTCGGGCCGAAACCGCGCCTACAACTCCCTTGGCGCCCGGCTATGCCGCTTTGCCGTATCAATTGGCCGCGCCCGCCAGTTACTCGCTGCCGGTGATCGGCGCCGCCGGCGACGGCGAGATATTGACCAGCGACAATCAACCCGAACACCTGCACGATTTAATGGGCGATAAAGTGGTGTTGTTAAGCTTTATTTACGCCACTTGCAGCGACGTAAACGGTTGCCCGCTGGCGACCCAGGTGCTGCATAAAATCAGCAGGCAATTGCAGAAACAACCGGAACTGGCCGCAAAATTGCGGTTGCTGACCTTGAGTTTTAATCCGAGCAACGACACTCCGGAGATGATGCGCCATTACGGTTCCGGATTTAAAACCGGCGATTTCGATTGGCAATTTTTGACCACCCGCGACGAACAAACCCTGCAGCCGATACTGAATGCCTATCAGCAAAACGTGCAAAAAATTTACGACGAACAAGGCCAGTTCACCGGTACTTTTTCGCATTTGCTGCGGGTTTATCTGATCGATACCGACAAAAATATCCGCAATATCTACAACGTGGACTTTCTGCATGCCGACACGGTCATCAACGACGTAAAAACCTTGTTGATAACCCCCAAACCGGCGGTGGTCGCGCAGCCTGAGACCGGAGAAAGCCTGTATCAAGCCGGCGATAACAAACAAAACTACCAACAAACCGATTATCAAACCCGCTCGTTGGCGCTGGAACACCGGCAAGGCAAGCCGGCCAAGCTGATCGAGTTTGCCAGTAAGCCGCCGCTGGGTTTACCTAAACTGCCGCAACCCAAAGACAACCGGCTGACAAGCGCCAAAGTCGCATTGGGCCGCAAACTGTTTTACGACCGTCGGCTGTCGTTCAACAACACCTTTTCCTGCGCGATTTGCCATATTCCCGAGCAAGGCTTTAGCAGTAATGAAATGGCGACCGCCGTAGGCATAGAAGGCCGTAGCGTGCGGCGCAATAGTCCGTCGCTGTATAACGTCGGCTATGCGCAATTACTATTTCACGACGGCCGCGAAAACAGCCTGGAGCAACAGGTGTGGGGGCCGTTGCTGGCGCATAACGAAATGGGCAACCCCTCCATCGGCCATGTGGTGGATAAAATCAAGGCCAGCGCGGATTATCGGGGACTGTTCGAAAAGGCCTTCAATAAAGGCCCGAGCATGGAAACCATAGGCCAAGCCTTGGCCGGTTATCAGCGTACCTTGAACTCGGCGGATTCGCCGTTCGACCGTTGGTATTTCGGCAAACAAAGTTCGGCTTTAAGCGCTGCGGCACAGCGCGGGTTTAAGCTGTTTACCGGCAGGGCGGGCTGCAGCAGTTGCCACGGCATAGGCGAGAAGTCCGCTTTGTTTAGCGACCAAAAACGCCACAACACCGGTATCGGATATGCCGAGTCCATGCGGAAAACGCCGGAAAAGCAGCGGGTGCAAGTCGCGCCCGGGGTGTTTGTGGAAGTGGACAATAAAAGCCTGCAAGGCGTTGCCGAAACCAAGGCCAATGACTTGGGCTATTACGAAATCAGCCAAAACCCGGCCGACCGTTGGGCCTACAAAACCCCATCCTTGCGTAACGTAACGCTCAGCGCGCCTTACATGCACAACGGCAGCCTGGCCAGCCTGAAACAGGTGGTGGCGTTTTATAACCAGGGCGGCATCGCCAACGAAAACCTGTCGCCACTGATTAAACCGTTAGGTTTGTCGGCTGCGGAAATCGACGATCTGGTGGCGTTTTTACAGGCGCTGAACGGCAGCAATGTCGAAACGCTGGTGTCCGATGCCTTTGCAGCGCCGGTAGGGGATAGCCAGTAATTCAGGCTGTCGGGGTATTTTTCGCATAAAAGTGGCCTCTAAACCAAAACGCCACGTTCACCAAGGCTATCATTGCCGGCACCTCGATCAGCGGCCCGATCACGGCCGCAAACGCCGCGCCGCTATTGATGCCGAATACCGCCACCGCCACGGCAATTGCCAGCTCGAAGTTGTTGCTGGCGGCGGTGAACGCCAGCGTGGTGGTTTTACCATAATCCGCGCCTATGGCTTTGCCCATTGCAAAGCTGACCAAAAACATCACCACAAAGTAAATCAGCAACGGGATGGCAATTCGCACCACGTCCAGCGGCAACTGCACAATCAAATCGCCTTTCAGGGAAAACATCACCACGATGGTAAACAGCAGCGCGATTAACGTCAGAGGGCTGATTTTAGGCACGAAATTGTGCTGATACCAGTCTTTGCCCTTGGCTTTGATCAGCACAAAGCGGGTGCTGAAACCGGCAATGAAGGGGATGCCCAGATAGATAAACACACTTTTGGCGATCTCGGCGATGGTGATGTCGATCAGACTGCCTTGCAGGCCGAACAGCGGCGGCAATACACTAATGAACAGCCAGGCATAGAGGCTGTAAAACAGCACCTGGAACACGCTGTTGAACGCCACCAATCCGGCGGCGTAGTCGTTATCGCCGCGCGCCAGCTCGTTCCAGACGATGACCATTGCAATGCAACGGGCCAGGCCGATCAGGATCAGGCCGGTCATGTATTCCGGATAATCGCGCAGAAACAGCATGGCCAACGCAAACATCAGGATCGGTCCGATCAGCCAGTTTTGTATTAACGATAGAGACAATATCCGCCAGTTGCGAAACACCTCACCCAGGTCTTCGTAATGCACCTTGGCCAGCGGCGGATACATCATAACGATCAAGCCGATGGCGATAGGGATGTTGGTGGTGCCGACGGAAACCGCGCTGTTGAAAGCGTTTACTTCACCGGGAAAAGCAAAGCCGATAGCCACGCCCGCCGCCATGGCGGCAAAAATCCACAGGGTCAGGTAGCGGTCGAGAAATGATAAGCGTGGGTTGGGACAGCTGGGCGTATTCATGGCGTGCTTCTTGAGATGTTAGTAGCTAGGGGGCTAGGCTTCCGTGGCTGGCTTACAGCAACTGGAGCCAGATTCGAGTTGTATCGCCTGATCTTCGCCGAACATCGGAATGGCATTCAAGGAGTGAAAGGCTTCCCAGGCGATGCCTTGCGGATCGACGCTCCAGTATTTGTCGGATTGCGCATAGCAACAGGCCGCCTGTTTTTGCGCGGTGACCGGCAAGGCCGCGGCAGACAATCCTTGTTTTACGGCTTCCAGTTCCTGATCGGATTCGACTTGAAGACCCAAGTGATCCAGTCCCGCTTTGCGCCCCCGATTGGAGACGGCGAAATTGAGGCGCGGGTCGTCCAGCATCCATTTGGCATAATCCGCTTCCACTACAGTGGGTTCGGTTTGAAACAAGGCGCTGTAGAAGCGGATGTTTTGTTCCAGGTCGTCTACGGCAATATGAATGTGAAAACGTTTCATGGTTGTGTCCAGGTTAGGCTCTTGGTTAAAGTTAGAGCGGGTTCTGTGGTTAAACTGTGCTGCCCGCCAACTGCAACAAACGCTTAACCCCAACCGGCTCTTCCTGTAATAAAGGCACTACGGCGTAGCGCTGGGCGTGGCTGCGTGCGACTGCGTCGATTTCACGTAGTTCATTTGCCGCCCGTTGGCGCAACAAAGGTGCCTGCACTGCGGTTGCGGCAACGCTGTTATTGATGATCCAGGCCCACGGTTCGATACCGGCACGGCGCAGATCGGCTTGTAGATGGGCGGCTTCCAGTACCGGCGTGGTCTCGGCCAGCGTCACCAGCAGCACTTTGGTTTGTTTGGGATCCTGCAGCTGCATCATCGGGGTTAGAAAGTACGAGTCGCCATCCATCTGCCGGGCCACTTCGCGATGGTATGCGCCGGTGGCATCCAGCAACAGCAAGGTATGCCCGGTCGGCGCGGTGTCCATCACCACGAATTTTTGGCCGGCTTCGCGGATAATCCGCGAAAAGGCCTGGAATACGGCAATTTCTTCCGTGCACGGCGAGCGCAAATCTTCTTCCAGCAAGGCCCGGCCTGACGCATCCAGCTTGGCGCCTTTGGTTTCCAGAACATGCCGGCGATAGCGGGCGGTTTCCGCCGCAGGGTCGATGCGGCTCACCGTCAAATGCGCCAATGCGCCGTTCAGGGTTTCGTTTAAATGCGCTGCCGGGTCGGAGGTGGTCAAATGTACCGGCAGACCGCGTTGTGCTAGTTGCACGGCCACGGCCGCGGCCAAGGTGGTTTTGCCCACGCCGCCTTTGCCCATCAGCATCACCAAGCCGTGAGCGTCTTTGGCTATGGTATCGACCAGTTCGGCAAGTTTGGGCGTATCGAGATCGGTAACCGCCGCAATCGCTGCAGGTTGCGAAGGGGTGTCCAGCAATAGTTGCCGCAAGGTAGTCAATCCCACCATATTGAACGGTTTCAGAAACAGTTCATCGCGGGGCATTCCTTGTAATGGCGCCGGGATATTCCGCAAGGCGCTCTGTTCGCGCCTATAAAGCGCCTGCGCCAAAACGTCTTCGGTAGTCTCGCCGACAGGCAGCAGCGCGTTGATTAGCAAATACTGGTTTCGCAAGCCGATGGCGGCGAGTTCTGCGTGAGTGCGGGACACTTCGGCCAAGGTGCTTTGCTGAGCGCGCGCCACCAGGATCAGCCGGGTACGTGCGCCATCGGATAAGGCTTCCACCGCGGACTTGTACTGAGTCCGCTGTTTTTCCAGACCGGCCAGCGGGCCAAGACACGAGGCGTCGCCTTTGCCCGTTTCCAGAAAATCGCTCCAGGCCCCCGGCAGTTGTAACAGGCGGATGGTGTGACCGGTCGGCGCGGTATCGAAGACGATATGCTCGAAATCGGTGGTTAGCGCCGGGTCGGTCAGCAGCGCGGTGAACTCGTCGAATGCGGCGATTTCGGTGGTGCAGGCGCCGGATAACTGTTCTTCGATACCTTGAATCACCGTATCCGGCAGCAGGCCGCGTACCGGACCGACGATACGGTCGCGGTAAGCTTGCGCCGCCGCTTGCGGATCGATTTCCAACGCCGCCAAACCGGGCACGGCGGGAATGGCGGTGATTTGGTTACCTATGCCAACGCCGAATACCTGGCCGACATTGGAGGCCGGATCGGTGCTGACCAGCAGCACCCGTTGCCCGGATTCCGCCAGCCGCACAGCCGATGCGCAGGCCACCGAGGTTTTACCCACGCCGCCCTTACCGGTAAAAAACAGGAAACGCGGCGCTTGGTCGAGAAATTTCATAGTTGGCATTGGCTGGCTAAAGAGGAGGTTATTCGAAGTTTCCGCGTTAACAGCATTTGCTGCCGCTACAGCAGGCCGATTCCGCGGCCGGTTCAGTGACCGTAAGGCCGGCCCAGCGCGCCAGTTCGGCGCGACTCGGATAGCGGCCCGCCAAAGCCACTTCGCCGTCAACCAAAATTAGCGGTAAGGCATCGGCGCCGGAGCGCTCCAAAAAGCCTTTGGCGGCAGGATTTTCGGCGAATGCCAGCGGCTGTTGGGCCAGATTGAAGCGTTCGATTTGCGCGCCGTTTTGTTTGGCCCATTCGACAGCGGCGGAAAAATCGACCAATTGTTGATCGACATCCACGCCGCACACGCCGGTGCTGCAACATAATGCAGGGTCAAATACATGTATGGTAGTCATGACGGATTTCCTTTAATTCTCGGGTAACAGGGTGCCGATGCGATCCAGTTCCGCCTTCAGCCGTTGCGGATGGTTTTTCAGTTCGTCCAGCGGCAAGGCCAGAAAAGTTTCGATGCGATGGCGGAGTATCCGGTAAGCCTGCATAAACGCTGCGTCGATTTCCGCATCCGTGCCTGCAACATGAGCCGGATCTTCAACGCCCCAATGGCTGCGCATCACTGGGCCCAGATAGGCCGGGCAGGTTTCGTTGGCGGCGTTGCCGCAGACGCTCAGCACGATATCCGGAGTCACCGGCAGGTCGTTCCAGGACTTGCTGTAATAGCCTTCGGTAGAGATGCCTTCTCTTTCCAGCAAAGCCAGCGAACGGGGATGTATCTTGCCGGTCGGTTTGCTGCCGGCGCTCATGCCTCGCCAGCCCTCGGGCGCTAAATGGTTAAAAGTGGCCTCGCCGAGCACGGAGCGGCAGGAATTGCCGGTACAGAGAAACAGAACGTTCATATTAAGTTGATGCATTAAGTGATTATAGAAATTAGTCGCAGCAGATTGAAGATGCGCCGGCGTCGAAACAGTGCTCCGGGTGGCCGGTACAGCATTCGGCGGTCAGATAGTCGACCAAGGCCTGCATCACAGCCAAATTCGCCCGGTAACGCTGAAAGCGGCCTTCCTGGGTGACATTCAGCAAGCCGGCATGGGTCATCGCCTTAAGATGAAACGACAAATTGGTCGGCGGCAGCGCCAAAGATGCAGCGATCTCCCCGGCTACCAAGCCGGAAGGCGCGTTTTTAACCAGCAGCCGAAACACATCCAAACGGATGCCGGAGGCCAGGGATTCGAATAAAGCGGTGGCAAGTTGTTTGTCCATTGGTCAACTATACAACAATGTTTGAAATATTAAAATATATAATCAACCTGCTTTTCACTTTGCTGGCTGGGTTGGATTAAGGGCTGGACGAGGCAAGCAACGGGTAAATCTGACGAGACCAATTGCAGCGGGAAATAAGGCATACTTCCTGACATATCAATTTAAGTTTTATTATTTTGGTGATGTGCCGGGTGGGGTGAGTCGCGGTTAGGTTTTTCGTTAAATGGCAGTGCCATTCGGCAGCTGCCGGCCAAAACCGGACCGTCGGTATCGCTATCCAATTTCACCAGAAATTGCTACCTTTGACCTAATTGACTGTCAGGTATTTGGCGAGCAAAATCACCTCAGAACTGAGTCACTACGGACTATATCCTCTCAACATTTTAGATTGAGTCATCATCATTCAGATATATCGTCCGCGATTAGCACCCTCTGGCCTAATGAAGTTAAAATAATGTCAATTTAGAACTGGATAGTCACATCATGAACGAGCAAATCGAGAGCCGAATCACCCATAATCCCCTGCAGTGCGGTGGCAAACCTTGTATTCGCGGCATGAGAATACGGGTCAGTGACATCTTGCAAATGCTGGCAGATGGTGTCAGTAGTGAGGTAATTCTGCTTGATTACCCGGACCTAGAACTCGCTGACATCCAGGCCTGCCTCCTCTACGCAGCCCGACGAGCCAACCTCGAACGACTGGTCGCATGATTTTTTGGGTTGCCGCTCAACTACCGCCGAATCTGGCCGATTGGTTGCGCTGGACATTCAAAGTTGAAGCGTACGCCCTACGAGAACTGGGATTGCGTGATGCCGACGATCTAGAAATTTTCAAACGCGCTCAGCAAGAGGGTATCGTTTTAATCAGCAAGGACAGTGATTTTGTCGAACTACTGCTGCGTCAGCAACCACCACCACAATTACTTTGGGTCACTTGCGGTAATACCACCAACCAGCGATTACAAGAATTGTTCGACGAAGTTTTTCCGAAAGCTCTGCAATTATTGGTTGAAGGTCATGTGGTTGTGGAATTAGCTGATAAGTCGTGACGTCTCGTTAAGTTGTTTTATCACTGCTTGTTGTCGGCCAATTGAACTCAGTGACGAACGGCCGCTTTCAGGTATCGGAATTCAATGACAGCTTTCCGGCGATGAATCTGAAGAGCAGACTGTCGCCAGGCGACCCAAAAGAGTCATTCGTTCACCAAATACTGATGACAACTTATTGTCTGAAAGTGGACGATCAATATTCGCGACAAATACTTTCCTGATTACGTATAAGCTTCAGCCTATTTAAACCTAGAAAAAGGTTTTGTGTCGCTATCGCGATGCTCATGTAAAGCCGGGTCCCGCTGCAATTCAATCTTGCCAGGGATTGATGACATCAAGCTCAGGGTAATTGAAGTCCCGTACATTGCGAGTCACCAGTCTCAACCCATGCGTGAGTGCCGTGGCTGCCAGTAGACTGTCGATAGCCGGGATGGGTCGGCCCATTTGGGCATTCAATCGTCCCCAACGATCAGCAACGTAGGCATCCACATTCAAAATCCGGCCGGAAAAAAACTGGGGCAGTTCCACTTCCAGCCAATCCAGCAATTTGAACTGGCGATCGTCATTGACCAGCGAATCGATCCCTTTACGGATTTCTCCCAAGGTCAATACACTGAGGTAAAGCGTGGTGGCGGGGCGTGGTTCGAACCATTCGATGACGCCTTTATTGGGTTCACGGCGACGCAATTCCGATAAGACGTTGGTATCGATCAAATAACTCACAGTTCGAGCTCTCGGGTCAGACTGACATCGCGTTCAATAACGAGATCGTCCTGATCATATAGAGGTGAACTGCGCATGAACTCAACCAGCGATTGGCGATTACCCGTGAGTCGGTCGTAGTCGGCACGTGAGAGCAGTACAGCAACAGAACGACCGTGATGGGTGATTTCCTGCGGCCCATCCTGTTCGGCGCTACGTAATACAGTGGAAAGACGTGCTTTCGCCTCCTGAATTTGCCAAGTATGCATAATCAACCTCCAATTCTGACTGGTCTAGTCCGATTTTAGGCGGTAACTATTTTAAAAGCAAATCATGCCTTCTGACTGCACCCGGATTCTGAGCATCGCCATTGATTAGACTAAGCAGGTATTCCCTTCGGTAAAAGGTAATCTGGTAGGCCATTGGAAAGCCCAATAATGAAAACAATGCGTATCCAAAATCGCGAATATGAAGCAAACGAAATGATTGGCGGTAATGGGCCAGTTACCTGTCCATCGCTGAAAATTGGCGACTGTCTCTTGATGGCCGTTTGGTTGAGGTCGCCAACGGCGGCTTTATAGACCTCCCGTCGCAGAATCTGGATTTGGCTGACTAGCCGCTATGGAGAAACGCGACCGGCTCTTTTGGGTCGCTATTGACTAGTCAAACATTTCCGAAATTTGGTTTGCGAACACCCGCGTTGATTCCCGGCAATGTACTTACTCAATACAGTCAGCACATTTGAATACATCGTTCATCATCATGCCGTGGATTATTCACCCAGTCGCTGACTGGCGTGGTCGTCATCTCCGTATAGGCGGCATTATCGAGTAACGCGAAGGCTTGCTCTGGATTGGCCGATTTATCCAACCATTGGTGATAGCGTTCCAGTGGAATGATGACCGGCATTCTATCGTGAATGGGTTGCATCAATTCGGTAGCCGCCGCGGTGATAATGGTGCAGGAGTACAGGGTGTCGGTTTCATGCTGCCATTGTTCCCAGAGGCCGGCAAAGGCAAACAGTTGATTATCTGCTCGATGTATATGGAACGCCTGCTTGCGGTCTGCATTTTTTGCCCACTCGTAAAAGCCATCCGCTGGAATCAAACAGCGACGATGTTTAAACGCTGCCCGAAACGACGGCTTTTCGCGCACGGTTTCAGCTCGGGCATTGATCAGGTGCGAACTGTTTTTGGTATCTTTCGACCACGATGGCACTAAGCCCCAAAACAGCTTGACCGCCTTACGCGATTGATCGTCCAGTTCCACGATACTGAGAATTTTCTGACTCGGCGCGATGTTGTAGCTGGGTTGAAAGCGCAGCTGTCTCAGCAATTGAAAATGTTCAACAATGGTTTCTGAGCTGGCAGACAGGCTGTAACGGCCACACATCTTTATCGGTCCGATTAAGACAATTCCGCTGCTGCCCTTTCGGCTTTATTGTTTCTGATACATACCTATGAGTTCAGCCTTTTCGATGATATGTCCAGTCATTGACGCTTCAAGTTCGGCTTTGTTCGGCTGATTGAGGTCAGGCAATTCGATGTCCAGCGCATACAGCTTGTGAAAGTAGCGGTGTTTGCCTATGGGTGGACAAGGGCCGCCGTAACCCGTGCGTTTCCAGTCGTTTTGGCCTTGCTGCGTCGTAGCCGGTAAATTGCTGGCAGCCACGGCTTCCGGTAATTCGCAAATCGCAGGCGGAATGTTATATAGCACCCAATGCACCCAAGTCATTTTGGGATCAGCGGGGTCTGGGGCGTCGGGGTCATCAACGATCAAGACCAGACTTTTGGCTTGCGCGGGAACTCCAGACCAGCTTAAAGCAGGCGAGCTATCGTCACCTTGGCAAGTGAACTGTTTGGGGATATCCGCTTGATGTGCAAAATTCGGAGATTTGAGGATCATCGTCATGTTTTGCCCTCCCTCTGGGTAAGCATTCAAGGCTAACAATAAACAGAAACAGGTGGACAATAGCCTTATTTTGGAAAAACCTTCAAGCGCGATCATTGATGACCTCTTTAGCATAAACTCAGCCTAAACGATGAGCATAAACCTTACCTGATCAGGTGGCAAACCGGCAACTTATGCTGACTTGTTTAATCGGATCGGGGACTTTCTGTATAGGGCATTGCAATAGCGGCTTAGGGAGTCGCAAAAGGGCTTGTCGGGCTGTGTGATGAGTCTGACTTAGGTCCTATGACGCCTTAGGGTAGACTTTACGCATTCAAATCACGTTCTCGCTGGTCATATATGATTGCAGCCAAAATGCGTAATTAAAGTATGCCTATTTTTCATTTGCAGCGATGCCTGCGAACCCACTTTACTTCGTGTATGGCGATTCTATGCTTCACTTGCCTATACAAAAACTACCGAAAATTTCACCCAACAGGTCGTCGGAAGTAAATTCGCCGGTGATTTCCGACAGGCTGGTTTGGGCTTGGCGGAGGTCTTCGGCGACCAGTTCCGGGGCCTGGTTTTTTAACTGGTTGCCGGCGTTTTCGACGGCTTGTTGTGCCAAGCTCAAGGCTTGCAAATGGCGGCGGCGGGCGATGAAGACGTTGTCGGTGGTTTCGCCGAAGCCTACGCTGCTTTTCAGGTATTGTTTCAGCAAGTCCAGACCGGCGCCGGTTTTGGCGGACAGGTAAATTTCGTCTCTGTGCGGATGTTCTGTGATTTGTGCGGGGTGCCCGGACAAGTCGATTTTGTTGAAGACCAGGGTGACGTCGATGCCAGCGGGCAGTTGGCTCAATATGGCGTTGTTTTCGCTGTCCGTGCTATCCATCAGCAGCAGGACTTTGTCGGCTTTTTCGATTTCGCGTTGGGCGCGGCGGATGCCTTCCTGTTCGACGATATTGTCGCTGTCGTGCAGGCCGGCGGTGTCGATGATGTGTAAAGGCATGCCGTCGATCTGGATGCGTTCCCGCAACACGTCGCGGGTGGTGCCGGCGATGTCGGTGACGATGGCGGCTTCGTGGCCGGCCAGCGCATTCAGCAGGCTGGATTTGCCGGCGTTGGGTTTGCCTGCCAGCACCACGCTAATGCCGTCGTGCAGCAAGCGGCCCTGCTGGGCCGTGGCATGTATTTTTTGTATTTTACCGTGCAGTTGTTCGATTTTGTTGGCCACCATGCCGTCGTTGAGAAAGTCAATTTCTTCGTCGACAAAATCGATCGCGGCTTCGATATAAACCCGCAGTTCGATCAATTCGTCTATCAATTCGTTGATTTGATCCGAGAAAACGCCTTGCATGGATTGCTGCGCGGAGCGTACGGCTTGTTCGGTGCCGCTGGTGATCAGGTCGGCGATGGCTTCGGCTTGGGCTAGGTCGATTTTGTTGTTTAAAAAAGCCCGCTGACTGAATTCACCGGGATTGGCCGGGCGTGCCCCCAGGCTCAAGGCTCGGCGCAACAGCATATCCAATACCACGCTGCCGCCGTGGCCTTGCAGTTCCAGAGTATCCTCGCCGGTAAACGACGCCGGGCCGGGGAAATACAGCGCCAGCCCGGAATCGATGACGCTATCGTCCGCATCGTAAAACCGGCTAAACAGGGCGTAACGGGGTTTGGGTGTTTTGCGGGTGATTTGTCGGCCGATGTCGAGTGCGACAGGCCCGGAGATGCGGATAATGCCGACACCGCCGTTACCCGGCGGTGTGGCTATTGCGGCGATGGTGTCGCTAGTGCTTACCATCTTTTCAGCTTAATGGGCGTGGGAGTCGCCTTCCAGTACGTGTTTGGTGATGTACCACTGTTGGATGATCGACAAACTATTGTTGCAGATCCAGTAGACGACCAAGCCCGAAGGGAAGAACAGGAAGAATACGGTGAAAACGATAGGGAACATTTTCATTACCTGCGCTTGCAACGGGTCGATAGGCGCCGGATTCAGGCTTTGCTGAATTTTCATGGTGATACCGTACACAATCGGCAACAGGTAGAAGGGGTCTTGCGCCGATAAATCCTGTATCCACAGCATAAAAGGCGCCTGGCGCAGTTCCACGGTTTCGATCAGCACCCAGTACAGCGAAATAAACACCGGAATCTGTACCAGCATGGGCAAACAGCCGCCCAGCGGGTTGACCTTTTCCTTTTTGTACATGGCCATCATTTCGGTATTGAATTTCTGCCTGTCGTCAGGATAGCGCTCTTGCAGTTCTTTCAACTTGGGTTGAATCTTGCGCATTTTGGCCATGGACTGGAAGCTGGCTTTAGACAGCTTGAAGAACAAGGCTTTGATGAAGAAAGTGACGCCCAGGATAGCGATGCCCCAGTTGCCGACATAGTCGTAAATCTGGTTCAGCATCCAGTAAATCGGTTTGGCAACGATGGTCAACCAGCTGTAGTCGACGGTCAGTTCCAGGCCGGGGGCTACTGCTTCCATCATGGGCTGAATTTTTGGGCCGACGAATATTTGCGCGTTGAAAATCCCGTCGTTGGCCGGTTGTACGCTGACATCTTGCGAGTAGGAGCCGATTACGAAGCGGCCTTCGTTGAGCGCTTTGGTGTAGAAATGGTTTTCCTGGTCGGCGGGCGGAATCCAGGCGCTGGCGAAATAATGCTGGATGAATGCGCTCCAGCCGCCTTGAGTGGCGACATCCAGGTTGCTGTCGACCATGTCGTCGTATTTGACTTTTTGGTATTTGTCTTTTTGGGTATAAACAACGCCGCCGGAATAGGTTCTGATGAAGTTGTTGCCGCTTTTGTCGCTGTGTTCGACGCGTAACAGCTGATTGTATTGGCGGCCTGTCCAGGGTTTATCGGACTGGTTGCTGACTTTATGCGTCACATCGACAGCATAACTGCCGCGCTTGAACGTAAAAGTTTTGGTGATGCGCAGGCCTTGTTGGTTTGTCCAGGTCAAGGGAACGCTCAGCGCGTCCTGGCCTTCCCGCAGCTGGTAGCTGGATTTCTCGCTGTCGAACTGGGCATGGTGGTCGGGTACGCTGGCGGAGTCGCCGCTGGCAACCAAGCCGCTTTGAGCCAGAAACAGGTTGTCGGGATTGCTGTCGAACAAGCGGATGGGAGACAGATCTTTTTCCGGTGCTTGCATGCCAATCAGCTTGTAGGCCTTATTGACGTAGGTGTTTTCTTTTTCGTGCGGGTATTGCAGCAAGTCCAGATTGCGCAGGGTGCCGCCCTCAGGATCGATTTCCAGGGCAAATACGTCTGTTTTTACTGTGATGATGCGGGCGCTTGCAGCGTCCGCCGGCTGGCTTCCTTCTGTTTGGACAGGATTTGCCGATGAGGCTATTTCGTTACCGCCGGCGACTAACGGGGTGTCGGAGACGATTGCTTGCGGTTTCGGGCCATAATCAATCTGCCATGATTCCCAAAGCATATAGGAGATCATCAGCATCGCCATGACAAGTATAAATCTAATGTTATCCATTGTTATTTACTCAATTTTTCTGGAACAGGATCAATGCCGCCCTCGTGGAAGGGGTGGCATTTTAATAATCGTCGAAGCGTGAGGTAGGAGCCCTTGGCAGCACCATGCAGTTGAATAGCCTCCATGCCATAACTTGAGCAACTGGGATAGAAACGACATCTCGGTCCCAGTAGCGGGCTTATGAAGTATTTGTAAACCTTGATCAGGGTTATGAGCAGGAATCGCATCGATCTACCAATTTAAGCCAATGCCTTTCCAATGACTTCCTCAAAATTTGCACGTCCGCATTTGCTGCGTCACCGCGCGCCAATACCACAATATCTATGTTGACAATCTGTTGTTTTTGTAAGCGAAAGCTCTCCCGGACAATTCTTTTTATGCGATTCCGTGCGACTGCTTTTTTAATGGCTTTTTTGGCGATGGCCAATCCCAGCCGCGGATGCGGCAAAGGACTGTTGATCGCTAGCACTGTAAAATACTTATCACTGGATTTTACAGGGTTTGAAAAGACATTTTTATATTCGGCGGGCGTCCTGAGCCGATATAAATCGGGAAAACCGAAGTCTTCGGCTGACAATTAGACTGTCAAGGAAGCGCGGCCTTTCGCTCTGCGCGCATTGATCACTCTGCGCCCGCCTACAGTAGCCATTCTGGCACGGAAGCCGTGGGTTCTGGCGCGTTTAAGTTTGCTTGGTTGATAGGTTCTTTTCATGAGAGTTTGCCTTATTAAATAAAACGGATAAAAAAGGCTGCGGATAATACGTGAACAGCTTCATACTGTCAATTTGACTTGGTATTATCAAATTGGTAGAACATAGAGTACTGTATAAAAATAAGTGGGAATTTTCAACATAACAGCAGGAGTTTAGACGTGAACAAATTCAACCGTTCGGTTTCATTAATGGCAGGGTTGCTATTGGCAGGCTGTGCGACAACTACAGGTTGGAGGCCTACCGTGGATACCTATAACGACAGGAATGCATATAGACTCGACCAGGATATGCAGGAATGCCAGCAACTGGCGTCGCAAGCCGCCAGCTCTTTCAAAGAGACGGCCACAGGAGCTGCTGTTGGCGGTTTGATTGGCGCTGCTGGCGGCGCGGCAATTGGCGCGGTGACCGGCAATCCGGGTAAAGGCGCGGCGATTGGTGCGGCGGCGGGCGGCATAGGCGGCGGGGCCAAGCAAGGCATACAATCCGACGACGGCTATAAAAACGCTTACAGAAGTTGCTTAAGACAGCGTGGCCATACTGTCCTCAATTAAAGTTCCAGCCATCCTCGATTGCAGGTGATTGATGTCTCAGGTTATCTGCAATCGTTACCTTAGTTGCATTTGTAAAATTTCAATGTCTGGCGACTTTTAGCGCCTAAACAGCTGCTGTTTAACAGTCTGCTTTCTTTCGACGCGTATTCACTGATTTGATCAAACGTCGGCGGGTGTATTTTTTACCTGGGGTATGACGCTTTTGGGCATGGGTACCGGTTATTTTGCATAAAACAGGATGCGAGTTAGTTTTTTTGATAAAAAGACCTAAAATTTATCAGGAATATAACAATAAGGTGTGGACATGAAACCCGGTATTACCCCCAATAACACAGAATACAAATTGGCCGAGGAAGACTTTATAGTCTCCAAAACGGACAAGTCCGGTCGGATAACCTATGCCAACCGGATATTTATGGAAATAGCAGGCTATCCGGAACATCAATTACTAGGCGTACAACATAACATCATACGTCATCCCGACATGCCGCGAGGGGTGTTTCGGTTTATGTGGGATACCTTGAAGTCCGGCGAGGAATTTTTCGGGTTTGCCAAAAACCTCTGTGCCGATGGCGGCTTTTATTGGGTCTTTGCCAATATCACGCCGGACTATGACAAAGATGGAATATTACAGGGTTACTATTCCGTGCGGCGTAATCCGCCGCGCTCGGCGCTTGAAGTCATTACCCCGGTTTATAACGAAATGTTGGCTATAGAAAAAAACAGTTCCGTCAAGGAGGCGCCTGTTCAGTCGCTGGAGTACCTTTTCGATGTAGTCAAACGAACCGGGTCCAAAAGTTACAACAACCTGGTGCTGCAGCTGTATAAACCCAACGGAGTATCGAAATGAGCAGAGTCAGCGCTAATATTCCGTTTTTGAAAACCCGGGTAAACTACGCAGTTGCGGGTATCTTGTTTTTCGCGCTGGCACTGTTTGCCTATTGCCTGATGGCGCAGGGTTTTTCCTGGGTTGCGTTGGCTTTGACTATTCCGAATCCCGTCATCGCATGGTACATCTGGAAAACCGCCAAACAAAATCTGGATGTATTGGGGCGCATGGAAGACGTATTGAGATTGACTAACCATGGGGAACTTTACCACCGTGTTACAGGCACCCGTGGTTTGGGCGAAGTAGGTAAGGTGGCTTGGGAATTGAACGAAACGTTAGATATCATCGAGTCGTATTTTAAGGAAATCAATACTTGTTTCAATGAGGCCGCCAAAGGAAATCATGATCGGTATGCCTTGGGAGACGGGTTACCCGGTTTGTTAAAGCAGTCGACCAAAGACATGAACTCGGCATTGGAGCAAATGAATGAAAATGCCAAGTTGATGGTGAAAAGACGCCTATCCGCCGGCCTGCATTCTCTAAATACCGCTAACCTGTCAGGCAATTTAAAGGCTTGTCAAAATGATCTGATTGGTATCACCGAACAATTGCAAAAGGTGGAAATCATTACCATGGAAACCGGCCGCAACGCCGATGACAGCCTGGATACCGTAGAGCAGATCAGTTCGTCATTGCAAAATATTAACGCCACGGTTCATTCGGTATCGGAAGTGATCAGCGATTTGATCAGCGATAGCAAAAAAATTACTGAATCATTATCCATGATCACCGGGATTGCCGATCAAACCAATCTGTTGGCATTGAATGCATCCATAGAAGCGGCCCGGGCCGGCGAACATGGCCGCGGCTTTGCCGTTGTCGCCGATGAGGTGAAAAATCTGTCGGAACATACTAAGAATGCTGCCTTGGAAGTGTCCAGAACGTTAAAGGCCTTTAACATGCGCGTCGGACAAATGCATCAGGAGGCGGAAAGCTCTTCGTCGTTATCGCAGGAGGTTATGCAGCAGGTCAGCTCGTTCAGGCACCAGTTTGCAGGGTTATCCGATTCGGCAAAGGCTTCTGTGGGGTACATTACCTATGCCAAGGATAAGTCTTTTGGCTTGTTGACCAAGCTGGACCACATTATCTACAAGCAAAACGGCTATATTGCGATCGAAAGCCATGACGATTGTCCGGAATACCGCGCCATTAAAATCGATAATCACAACTGTCGGCTGGGTAAATGGTATTACGAGGGTATCGGCTATGAAAAATTCCGGACCACCGAAGCATACGGCCATTTGGAAATACCCCATCAGGATATACACAGAACCACGCAATTGGCCTATGAAATTTCACGTGGAAATTGGGAAACCGATGCAGTGAAGCTGGATGAAATCATCAAACAAATGCATGCGTCGGAAGCGGCTAGCAATTTGGTCATGCAATACATCGACGAGATGGTGGAAGAAAAAAATCGCTTGAAATAAATTAATAGCCCGGATAGCCCAATGGCTATCCGGGCTATTATTATTCAGGCACTTTTGTCGGTTGTAGGTTAGCTTTCTTTTTCCAAATGCCGTCTTGGGCAAAACATGACCAGCCCCATTGCAGCCAATTCAATAGCGCCAGCGCCATCCACAAGGACCAACCCAGCATCAGTATCCGATAAACCATCATCGGCACGGCTACCACGGTTGCGGTTGGCAAGCTGGGGCCGCTGTGATCCTGATACCAGTTCAAGTTTAGCGCCGTGGATTGATTGCCGGTAATTTGCATATCCGGCGCGCCGAGTAAGCCTTGCTGGACGGCGGCAAATAGCAATATTACCGCTGTCAGCGTCAACAGTCCTAAACCTACTTGCACCAAATTAAAATAAGTTGGCGAGGTTGGAGGGTATTTTGCCCGTGAACCCAGCGCAAACAGCCAAGCGATTACCAGCAGACCGGCTGCGATATGGATTTGGCTTAAGCCCAGCAGCAGCAGAAACCAATGCCGGGTTTTTAACGGGGTTAATGGGGTTTTGCCTAGTCCGATGGCCAATAACAGTAACACGGCTACTAAACCCCAAATTAACGCGGCAGGGCCGAATTTTGGGCCGAAAGTGAATATCACCCAGCGATCCTGACCGTTAATTACTTGTATTTGGCTGTTGACGCTAGCGATGCCCAGGTCAACCGAAGGTGTGGTCAAGATGGTGGCCTGTTCGTTTTGCGTCTGCCAACTTAAGGATATTTGCTGCGCACCCGGCCTAATCGGCAGCGTGACGGTTAGGTCTTTTTGTCGGATAGGTTGGCTGACGCCGTCAATCGCGACGTTTTGCAGCACGGCTTGTGGCGGTAGTTGCACATTATGCTGGCCGCCCTTGGAGCTGCGCATGTGCAAATTCAAACTGGCTTGCTGGCTGCGTTTACCGGGCTGAATGCTCAATTCGGTTTTGTCTATGGTCAGGGTTGGCCCGGGCACTGCGGCCGGCCGGCTGATTTGCAAGGTTACGCTCTGACCCGGCCAGGGTCGCCATTCGGGTAGCCAGGCCCCCTGTTGGTCTTGATGGTGCACAACGGCAATGCCGCTGGTTTGTAAATGCCAGGTCGGGCTGACGTCGGCACGCCATAATTCGCTCCAAGCGGCATTTTCGGCGGCGGTTAACTGCAATTGTTCGCGTTTTTCCAATAGCGACTGCCATTCCAGGCTGGCTTGTCCGGCTGGTATGTTGACCAGGACTTTACCGTCTTTAACGTGAATTTTAGCGCTGGTGACGGCTTCTCCCGGAAGCAGTGGGAATTCTAAAACCACCGGGCTGTCGTTGCCGGCCAATTTGACAACCCGTGTGGCGACGCGCCAGTCCAGGCCCAATTGCAAGGTTCTTTCGATGCGTACAAAGGCCGGCATGGCGGTTTGCAGCAATTGTTTGGTTTGCCGAGTCGCTTCGGGGTTGAGGCGGGTAAATTCCAGTTGCGGGCCGGTTTTAGCGTCTTCGTATAACCCATCGACTCGCCATCCTTCGCTATCGATATGCGTTTGTTGCGGTTGCAAGGGTAAAGGCAGGGTAAATTTATACTGCGGCGTATGCCGGCCTTGCAACAAGACTTTATGCACACCCTCATCGACCCCCAACCAGAGTGAGCCATCGTTTTGTCTGACTAAAGCCTGGGCGGGATGACCGTCGGTAGTGATCTGTTCTGGAAACCACTGTTTCAATTGGGCAGGCAACGGCACGGCGACCGCTTCTTGCGCATGAATCGACAATTCTATTTGCATGCTGTCCGGTTTGATATGGATAGCCATGCTGGCGATTTGCGCACAGGAAGGCAAGCATTTCGGTGCTTGTAATAGCCGGGATTTTAACTGCTCCAGCAGGGCTTGATCGGGTATGTCCGCCCAGCTGTCATGGCCGGGCATCATCAATATCGGTACCAGCAACCAGACAGGCGCGGCCGGAAAGGTGATACGCCATCGGTTGTTGACCAGACCCAGCATTTTTAAGGTCAGCAATGCCGCCAGCAAGGCTTGGGCAATATGCAGCAACAAAGTCCAGCCGGGTGACAAATACCACAGCCGGATGGCCTGCTGGCTATCCACCGCGCCGTTCCAGACGAGTTGCACTGTTTGCCACTGCCATTGCGGCAAGCCCGGGCCGGTTTGCAGATTGGCCTCCGGATCAATACGATCGAAGTTGGTGGCGGAGCCGTCATCGCCGGCCATGCTGGAATAGGCCTTATTCATCATTTTTCGGGCTAAGCGTGGGGCGGGCGAGGCGGGCGGGGCCATGCTCAGTTGTTCCTCGGCAATGCCGCCGCTGAGTGCATCGCTCTCGGTATAATAATTGGCTTGAATCGGTTGCCAAGATCTTTCCAGTTGCGGGTAAATACCGATACGGATTTGCGCTATCATGAACGGCACCACGATTATGATCAGGCTCAGCCAGCAGAGATTGCGATACCACTTCACCCAGTGCGAAAAGCGGTTCGCCGGCAATACTTTTAATAATGCCAGGGCTGCGAGCGTATTCAGCCATATCCAACGTGGCGCCTCGGCCTCATGCCAGAACAAGGCTAGGCTAAACAGAGCCAGCAGCCCCCATTGCCAGCACCACAGCCGGCCGATGGCCAATGCCACGATCAACACCAAAAACAGGTCGAGCAAGGTCCAGCGGGTCAGCCAGCTATCGGGATCGTTGTCCACGCCGCTGACGGCCAGCAGACGCCAGCCGGGCGGGATATTTAATTCAGCCTGGGCCTGTTGAAAGGCTTGTTGCCAGCCGACGGCATTCAGCGTGCCGATGTGGTTGTCGATACGGCTATCGGCCTGTAATTGTATGGCGCCTCGGCGAACTTCGACGCCCTGCCGCCGATCGCCAAGCTGGGTTATCAATTGATTTTGCCCGTTCAGCAACACTTGTCCCAATGACGTATTAGGTAAAGCGTTCAAGCGCCAGTCGCGGGTCATTTTGCCGTTGATCCGGTCGCTAACAGTGTAACCGCCACCGTCGAAGTCCAGCCAGAGTTTGCGCTGTAAATTCAATTGATTGGGTTCGGGTTCGGGATCGCCTTGCCGGATCAAATTAAATTGCATGCTTTGCCCTTGTTTGATCTGATAGGTTGGTAGATGCCGCCATTCCGCCGGTAGGTTGGTTTGGCTGGCGTCTATGGCAGGCAAGCCCGTGACTTCCACCAGACGTAAGGCAGGCATGGCCTGAAATGCCCATAATTCGGATGCCGGCCAATTGGGGTCTTGAACGGCGAAGTCCAGTTTCAGCAGTGGTCGAGGGTGACGGGCTTGTAAGGTAATGCTCCAACTGCCGGGGCGGACCTGCAGCAACAGGCTGCCATCGGTTTCGATGCGGGCAGGCAGTGGGCTCTCGAGCCCAACCGGAATAAAGTCTGGTAACAATGCATGCGGCAAGCTGATTTCACGGGCCGTGCCGGAGATGTTTAATTGCAGGCGCGTATTGATTTGTAAAGGGTTGTCGTCAATGACTTCTCTAAAGACTTGCAGGTCCTGACTATCCTGTTGAGTATCGGCTGAAGCGGACGGACCATGCAACCAGATTGCGCCTTGCTCGATACGCGGATAGGCGATGGATTGGCGGTTTACGGATAATTGAACCAAACCGGAATTCTGGGCAACCGCAAGGCTTTCCGGCAGTTTATCCCAGTTGAATTCGCCACTGACTTGATAATGACCGGCGGGCATCCGAATGGCCGGCTTGTTTTGGTGTTCTAGCACCGCAGCCGGCTGTTGGTTGACCATCACCTGTTGCGGCCAATGCCGGTTGTCGCCGGGCAGGATGATCCAGTCGGGCTGATATAAGCGCCATGCGCCGCTAAATCGGCCATTGCGGTCCTGCAATTCCAGCTTTAACGGGCCGGGCCAACTGCAGGTTTTCTGCTGAAAGTTGTTATGGAAAAACGGGCAGTCGAATTGGGTCTGATCGGCCAATACCCAAGATACCCAGGGTTTTAATGCGTCCGGCACGGTTTGGCTGTCAAACGCTGTTGCCAGATAAGGCCGACAAAATAGCAGCAGAAATATCAAAAATTTGCGGGCGTCAGTCATATTTATTGCTCCAATGAAGAATGCAAGGGCAAGTTTAGCCACAAATAGCGGTTAGAATATTCGTGAATAATAAATTGCAACAGCTGGATGAAGTTGCAACGCCGATTAAAACTGTTGAAGGGTACTCTTTGATGTTGAACTTGGGGCGGATTTTGGGTTTATGCTGTGCGTTTTGGCTGGCTTGCCTGAGCCCGGTTTGTGCCGACACATTCTACACAGCGGGTGTCGAAGGTTGGCTGCATAACTTGCAGGATTATCTCAATCCGCACCATCTGCCCCATTATCAACCGACGTTCAGTACTGAGCCCAGGGTGCAGGTAAAGGAATACATTGTCGGTATTCATCCGCTGCACAACCCTAAACGGCTGTTTGAAGTATACGGGCCGATTGTCGAACATATCAACCAGCACATGCCGGAAGTTGAGTTTAAACTGGAGGCATCCCGGAATTACCAGGAATTCGATAAAAAACTGTATGGAGGCTATTTTGACATTGCCATGCCGAATCCCTATCAAACCATTAATGCCTTGCAACATGGTTATCGCGTGTTTGGAAAAATGGCGGACGATGAGGATTTTCGCGGCATCATATTGGTACGCAAGGACAGCGGTATTAACAGCGTGGCCGACCTTAAGGGCAAGGCGGTTTCGTATCCCGCAAAAACGGCACTCGCCGCTACCATGATGCCGCAATATTTTCTGCATACTCACGGTTTGGATGTGAACAAGGATATCGAAAACCGCTATGTGGGGTCGCAGGAATCTTCGATCATGAATGTGCTAATGGGCGATGTGGCGGCGGCGGCTACCTGGCCGGTGCCTTGGAAATTATTTTTGGCGGAGCACCCGGAGCAAGCAGCCGAATTGGAAGTGAAATGGCAAACCGAGCCGCTGCAAAACAATGGCTGGGTGGTCCGAAAAGACATACCTGTCGAGGTCATTGATAACTTTTCTCGTCTATTATTTTCGCTGCAAGATAGCGATGAGGGGCGGGCCATGCTGGCAGCCGTGCCCGTGTCGCGTTTTGAAGTCGCTAACAATCAAACTTATGCGCCTGTCGAGGCATTTTTGCAGCGCCTTAACCAAACCCTGCATTTGCCAAGGCCATGACTGCCTTTTTCCGCTTTCGATTGTGGGAGTCGCTGCGCCGGTTTGGGCGGGAGTCCATACACCGGCGTCTGGCCTTGGCTTTCGGTGGGGTTTCATTGCTGATGATGCTGGGCTTGGCCGGCTTGTTATTAAAGCAGCAACAGCACATTTTGGACCAAACCAGTATATTGCGGGCGAAGGCGCTTGCCAATGGACTGGCAAACAGCAGCAGCTCCTGGGTGTTGGCGAATGATGTGGTCGGCCTGCAGGAGATTCTGCAAGGGTATGCTCAAACCCCTAACTTAATTAGAGCGTTCGTGCTTTCGCCGCGCGGGCAAGTGCTGGCGTCCACCCGAACCAATGAAATCGGTCTATATGTGTCTGATGATTTGAGTCAGCAGTTATTGAGCCGGCAGCAGCCAAAAACCCGGTTGTTGCTGGCCGATCGACATATGATCGATGTGGCGGTGCCTATTACGGTGAATGCGCATCTGGTGGGGTGGGCGCGTATCGAACTGGATCAGCAGGCCACGCAGGCCAACTTACGCTCGGTGGCCGTCGCCAGTTTAAAGTTTATTGTGGTGACGGTAGTGGTATTGCTGCTGGTATCGTTGTGGCTATCGACCAGTCTGATCAAACCCTTGCAGTCACTGATGAGAGTGGCGTCGGCCATTGAAACCGGATCTCGCGCCGAACGCAGCCAGCTGGAAGGCAATAACGAAATTAGCCAGTTGGGTCGGTCCTTGAACAATATGCTGGATACCTTGGTGCGTTCCGAGCAGCAATTGGATTTGTTGAACCGGGTTTATGCGGCATGGACCGAGAGTGTGGCCACCATTGTGCGCGAATCCGACGAATACAGTTTACTGACGCGGATATGCAATATTTTGAAGGAAAAAATCCGCTTACGCTTAGTATTCGTCGGTATGCTGGATGCGTCCGGACAGATCAAGGTGTTGACGCATAGCGATAGCGAGCCGGGTTATGTCGATAAGCTGCATATTAGTGTCGACCCGCGTTCGCCCTACGGCCAAACCGTTTTGGCCCGTGCCATACGCCAAAAACAACCCTGCATTTTGAATGATTTGCTCGGCGAACCGGAAGCGCAATTCTGGCATAAATTGGCCAGGGAGGCGGGTATACAATCGGTTGCGGCATTTCCATTGCTGCGAAACAAGCACATTATCGGCGGCTTGGCTGTGTACTCCGAGCAAACCTATTTTTTTAGCGACAGCATCATTACGTTATTAAATGGGTTGGTCAACGATATCTCCTATGCCTTGGACAATTTCGATCGCGAAAGGCAACGCACGCAAGCGGAAATCGAACTCACCTTGGCGGCCTCGGTGTTCGAGAATAGCCAGGAAGGCATCATGATTACCGATGCCGATAAGACCATCCGCCGGGTCAACCTGATGTTTAGCGTGTTAACCGGTTATTCGGCCGAGGAATGTATCGGTAAATCCCCCAAACAAATTGCTTGTTGGCCGCAGCAAGCGGCTCTGGATCTGGCCGTTTGGGATAATGCCGATGCCGAGCAATGCTGGCAAGGCGAGGTCGACAGTTGCCGTAAGGACGGCGAGCATTATCCGCAATGGTTGTCCATCACAAAGGTTATCAATCAACAGGGACATTTGACGCATTACGTGGTGACGTTTACCGATATTACCGAACGCAAGCTGAACGAAGCGCGTATTTATAAATTAGCGTTTTACGACCCGTTAACGGATTTACCCAACCGACGGCTGTTGCTTGAAAAACTGGAGGCCGCATTAATCGCTAATCAGCGTAAAGGCGGTTACGGGGCCGTCATGTTTCTGGATTTGGATCGCTTCAAAATTTTAAACGATACCCAGGGCCATAATTTAGGCGATCAGCTATTGATCGAAGCCGGCAAGCGTCTCTGCCGGTCGGTGAGGGAAGTGGATATGGTTGCTCGCCACGGTGGGGATGAGTTTGTGGTTTTGCTGGAAGAGTTATCGGCGAACGAACAATCCGCGGCTATTAACGCGCAAAAAATCGGTAACAAAATCCTCAACGAAATGAATCAGGTCTACTGCTTGCATCAAGTCAACCCTGACGGCACTACCGCCCTGGTGGAACACTATTCCAGCGCCAGTATCGGGGTGGCTGTGTTTCACGGTTCGGGTCTCAGCAGCGAGGATTTGCTGAACCAGGCGGATATGGCGATGTATCAGGCCAAACAGGCCGGGCGCAATACCTTGTGTATGTTCGACCCGCAAATGCAGGCCGGGCTGAATAAGCGGGCCGCATTGGAGGCTGAGTTACGTAATGGCGTGGAGCGAAATCAGTTCAAGTTGTTTTATCAAATCCAGGTGGATCAGTGGGGGCGGGCATTAGGTGCCGAAGCGATGTTGCGATGGCAGCACCCGCGGCGCGGAATAGTGGAACCGAGGGAATTTATTGTCTTGGCGGAAGAAAGCGGGGTAATTGTGGGGTTGGGAAATTGGGCTTTACTGGAGGCCTGCACGACTTTGGCGACTTGGGCCCGGTTGCCGTCAATGGCGGATTTGAATTTGGCGGTAAACATTAGTGCCAAGCAGTTGAGTCAGCAGAATTTTGTGGAACAGCTGCAAACCATGCTCAGCCGAACCGGTGCCAATCCGAAGCGGCTAATATTGGAAGTTACCGAGAATGAGGTATTGGGCAGCGTGGAAAATACTATCGCCATCATGCAAGCATTAAAAGAGCTGGGGGTAGGCTTTTCGATGGACGATTTCGGCACCGGATATTCTTCCTTAACCTATTTGCAGCGTCTGCCGCTGACGCAGTTGAAAATAGATCGTTCGTTCATCAGCGGCTCAAGCAATGTGCGCGATCATGACTCGATTGTTCGGACCATCCTGGTTTTGGGGCAAAGTCTGAATTTACAAATCATGGCCGAAGGGGTGGAAACCGAGCAGCAGCTCGATTATTTGATTAGCGGCGGTTGCCAATATTTTCAGGGGTATTTGTTTGGCTATCCCGAGCCCTTAGCCGAATTTAATGCCCGGTTTAACCGGCAAACAAGCTGATTCGTTGGCTGGGTGACGGCTTATCGCAAGGGCTGCGGGCCGGTTACACCGGACCGGCCAACAAGCAGGGTTATTTCTGACTCAATTCAATTAAATCGCCCGATTCGCCGGCTAATAGGCGTTGTAAGTGAAAGGCGGCCAGTTTGTCGTCAGGATACGAGGCGACCAATTGTTGAAATGCGGAGATGGCTTCGGGCCGGGCGGCGCACATTAGGTCATGGGCTGTCTGGTAGGCTGCCAGTGCCGCGGGGTTGAGGCGTTTAGCGTCTAATGGCTCGTAAACCTCTAAAGGTATGGATTTGCCCTTTACCAGTAGATGGCCGATCCGGCGCCTGGCTATGTCAGGACAGCCGGACAGGGTGGCCGCCGACGCACAGATCAAGGTGCCGACATATTTGTTGGCGCCTTCCAGGCGCGAGGCAGTATTGACAACGTCGCCCAAAGCCCGATAGTCGAAGATGGTTTTGCCGCCGAAATTTCCGACTATCACTTCTCCGCTGTGCACGCCGATACGGGTTTGGCCGAAAGCGAGACCTTGGGCATTTAATTCGGCGGCATAGTGGTCGGCATAGCGCTGCATATCCAAAGCGCATTGGATGGCCCTGTGTTGATGGTCGTTTTGTTTGACGGGGGCGGAGAACATGATGGCCACGGCATCGCCGACTATCCTGTCCAGGGTGCCTTGATGGGAAAAGGCAATAGCGATCATATTTTCCAGATAAGCATTTAACAGACTCACGGCTTGGCTGGGATCCAGGTTTTCCATCAGCGAAGTAAAATCAACCAGATCGGTGAAGACAAAACTGCAAGTTTGGCGCTGTCCGCCCAATTCCAGCTCCTCGGGGTGGCTGATTAAATATTCCACCAGATTGGGCGAGATATAACGCGAAAAAGCCTGCTTGACCCAACGTTGGCTGCGTTCGCTGTAAATATGCCGAAAAATGCTGGTAAACAGAAATACCACTAGTAACATTAGCGAAGGCACCAGGGGATCGAGCAGAAAGCGCCAGTCGGCATAGGCGAGCCAAGCTGTGCTCCACAACAGTATCAAGGCCAGGAAAAAGCTGAAAAATGAAAAAATTGCATCATGGCCCAGAGCGATACCGCCGATTAGCAAGCCGCCAATTATGATAACCAGCATTTCCAAAGCAGTTGCCCAGCTAGGTCTGATCAGGTGCACGCCGGCGAGGATTTGTTCCAGGGCCTGGGCATGGATTTCTATACCGGGAATAATCCCGCCTAGCGGACTAAAGCGCAAATCCATCAGCCCTTGTGCCGAGGCGCCGATTAACAGGATTTTGTTGTGCAACCGGCTTTTGTCTATCCTGCCCGCCATTACCTGCCAGGCGGGAATATAACGCCGGTCGTCCGCTTGACTGTAATTGATCCAGATTTCGCCGCCGGCTGTGGTCGGCACTCGAATATCGCCTATGCCGATTTCAGCCAAACCCAAGCCGTTCGGTAGGCTGCGCAGAGTATAATTATTAGTCTTTTGAGCGAGCCGCAAACTTTCCGCCGTCAGGGACGGTACCAGGCTATTTTGATAGCGCAACAGTAACGGTACTTTCCTGACCACGCCGTCGGCATCGGCAATAAAGGTTAATGCGCCATTACCGGCCGCAACGTTTTCCAGGATGGGTAAGGGCGACAACGCGCCCTGAAATAGCTGCAAAAAAGGTAGCGGTGATGCGCCGATCTGCACGTAATGGGCTTTGACGGCGGGCGGCGCTTGCGGGGACGGGGCCGCCGACAAGGCAAAACCCAAAGAGATGGTGCTGCGCCGAATGGCTTCGGCCAACACTGCGTCATGGTCCGGCAGGTTGCCGAGTAATTGTCTTTTCTCGGCGGACAGCTGCCAAAAGTCCAACATGGCTTGCGGCGAGGTGCGGTCTTTTTCGGCGAATATAATATCGACGGCGATGGCGGACGGTTCGGCGGCCTGCAAAATAGTCAGCAGTTCAGCTATGCGGGTGCGCGGCCATGGCCATTGGCCCAGCCGGTCCAAGCTGGCATCGTCGATATTGATGATCCTGACCGGGATGTCCTGGTAAACTCGCGGCTTAAGGCGTTGAAACTGATCGAAGGTGGCGTTACGAATGATTTGTAGCGGCAGCGGCTCCCACAGATATAGGCTGCCGCAGCCGAGTATGGCTGTTACCAACACACCGCAACCGAGTATCAGTCGGAGTGGAGTGGCTTTTAATAGCATGGCGTCTGCAGAAAGGAAGGAAAATGCGTCGGCGGTTACGAGGAGGGGCCGATAAACTCATATATATCCACTTCGTCTATCTGTTCGGGCTGCAAGTATTTAGTGGCAAATTCTTTATAAACGCCGGATGTTAAAAATAGCTCGAACACATTGGGATCGATGTGGCGGTTGTTTTTCATGTTGCAGAGAATTTTTAACGATTCGGAGAGTTTGTACGGTTTTTTATAAGGTCGGTCGGAGGCTGTAATGGCTTCGAAAATATCGGCAATCGCCATAATACGCGCAGGGATGGATAAGTCGGTTTCAGTGAGTTTACGTGGGTAACCGCGCCCGTCCAGGGTCTCATGGTGGGTGGTGGCGTATTCGGGCACCCGCTGCAAAAAATCCGGGAAGGGTATTTTTTCCAGCAGATTGATGGTTTCGATGATGTGTTCATTGATCTTGTAGCGTTCTTCAGCTGTTAGCGTACCCTTTTGAATGGACAGGTTGTAAATTTCGCCATAGTTGAACATGTTCTCCGGGATGGTCATTTTGATACCCAGTGCCGGATCGGGCACTTTATGAAGCGGGCGAGGTACGATGTGCTTGGGCTTGTCCGAAAGTAGCCGTTCGGTTACCGGTAAAGCGGGCTTATCGTCGGCTTGCAAGCGCATGCTGTCTTGTTGCGAGAGTCCTAGGGTGTCGTCGAAATAGCGTAACCAAGTTTTTTCGGCGATGCTTCGGATGCGTTCGCAATCGCGGGGATGCATCGATTCGCTACCCATATTGCTGTTGGCGAGAAAGGCAAAGTCGCTCATCAATTCGGCTTTTTCTTGTTCGAACTGTTGATTGGCTTCCTGGGCCTTCCCGCCGCTCAGCAGCGTTTCGAGTCGCCGGATGTTGGCGTCGCGCAATAATACTTCGAATCGCATGCGGATTTCATGTATGCGGTTATACAGCATGTCCAATTTGGTGGCTTTTTCAATCACATACTCGGGCGTGGTGACTTTGCCGCAATCATGCAGCCAGGCACCTACTCTAAATTCCAGCCATTGGTCTTCGGAGTCAAAATTAAAATGTGCCAGAGGGCCCTGGCTTTGCTTGCAGGCGGCTTCGGCCAGCATCATGGCCAATTCCGGTACCCGCACGCAATGGTGGCCTGTATGCGGGCTTTTGGTGTCGATGGCGGATGCTAAAACCTGAATGATGCTTTCTGTGGTGGCTTTTTGGCCTTCAATCAGTTGTATATTATCCAGTGCGACCGCGGATTGAGCTGCCAAGGCTTCTACCAGTTCGACAATGTCTTCGGGAAAGGGAATGACGGCTCCGGTTTCGGGGTCCAATGCATTGATAAACTGCAGAATCCCGATTACCTGGCCGTTGCGCGGGGCCATGGGTACGGTTAATAGCGAGACGGTCCGATAACCCGTTTTTGCATCAAAGGCTTGGGTACCGCTGCAGTCGAAGCGGGTTTCTTCGTAAGCATTATTGATAATGACGGTTTTATTATGGTTGGCCGCATAGGTTGAGGCATACCGATCGTTGATTGTTCCGGAGATGGGATCATACAGTTCAATTTCCTCAAATGGCAGCGCATCATCACGTGTGCGGATCGCGAAGCGTAACGATTTATTTTGGGTGACCAGAAAAATGGTGCCGCCGTCGCAATGCAGGAGTTTTTGGCCCTCGTGGAGGATGTGCGCCAGTAACCGGTCGCGGCTTTTTTCCTGCGACATCATTAAGCCGCTGTCGATCAGCGTGTTCAATTTAGCGGTTCTGATCCGGACTTGATGTTCAAGCTGATCCTGCGCGGCTAGATGGTCTTTGAAGCAGTGCCGAAAAGTCAGTGCGTTTCTGGTTTTTAACAGCACGTCATTGGTGGCCATGGGTTTTGTTATGAAGTCGGTAGCGCCCATCTCCAGGGCTGCGTTGCGTCTGTTTTCCGATGCCGGGTCGGCTAAAATCAGGATGGGTAGTTCGGGTAACAAAAAATGCTGTCGCACTAGCGGCAAAACTTTGTCAATATCCAGTCCTTCGGCATCAATGTCCAAAAACAATATGTCAAAATTACCCCTTAATAATTCTGGCATGATTTGGTCTGCGTCAGTCAGCAGGTAGGTGTCGCAGCGGCTGGTGCAGGCTTCAATGCCGCGCTGCAAATCCGGCCCGGCAATCCCATTACTAAACAGCAAGGCCAGATTGTGAGCTTGTGGTATGGCTATATTGGTTAGGGGTTCGGCGTTCACGATGGCTATTTGTGCTGGATCAGTAGGGTGATTAAGAGAGGGCCGAGCTTTTCAAACTACCTTGACACCGGTTTAACTAAAAGGTTTTGGATGTTTTCGCCCGTTATCCGCAATGTATGACTATTATTTAGTCTTGTCTAGTGATTGAGTTAAATTGTCGGCGACCTGAACCAATTAATTGCGAATAAGTATAGACGGTCGGGAATATTATTAATACAGAGCAATCCATGCCTTTGGGAGGGGAAATGATAAAGATATGTATCACAATGCTGGCATTGGCTTTAAGCCTATTGTCGGTGGATGTTTGGGCTGAGAGTGATGTGTTGGGATTTGTGAAAATTGTGGAAGGCGAAGCCAGCATCACGGCCGAGCAGGGCACCGTTCCTGCTCGGCCAGGGCTGCCGGTGTACATGGGGAATTTACTGAAAACGGCTGAGAATGGGCGATTGGGGGTGACTTTTAAAGACAATACGATCATGTCGTTGGGGCCCGATACCGAGCTTCGTATTGATGAATATCTGTTTGCGCCGGCCCAAAGCGAGTTGAAATTGGCGGCAAGTTTGCTTAAAGGCACCTTGCACTATATCTCCGGCGTGATTGCCAAGCTTAAGCCGGAAGCCGTATCGGTAAAAACGCCGGCCGGTATTATCGGCGTTAGAGGCACACGCTTTTTGGCTAAGGCGGAGGCGGAATAATGTTGAAAACTAAAAATAGTACACTCGCTTGTTCGCCTGCTCGGGCGATTTTACTGTTGCTTGCCTTGGGGTTAAGCGGCTGTTCTCAATCCTATGTGGTTTTGTTGGCGGAAGACGACGGCAGCCTCGGCAAGGTAGAGGTTACCACCCCGCAAGGAACCACCCTGTTGGAAAATAACCGGGATGCCGTGAATCTAGAGGGCGAAGCCGGGAAAACTTTTCTGGTCAGCGAACAGCAGATCAAGGAAGACTTCGGCGCCGCAATAGCGGCCAGTCCGGAAAAACCGCGGTCATTTTATTTGTACTTTGAAGGCGGCACGGCCACATTGACGGCGGAATCCATGGCCGATATTCCTGAAATCATTGCCGAGATCAAGCGGCGTCCGGCGGCTGATATTTCAATTATCGGCCATACCGACACGATAGGCGATGAACAAACCAATGCCAGTTTGAGTCTGGAAAGGGCTAAATCGGTAGCGGCGATATTTACGGAGGTTATGCCGGATGCCGGCAAAGTCACGGTGGATTCGCACGGGGAAAAGAATTTGTTGATAGCAACCCCGGATAATACCGATGAACCCAAAAACCGCCGGGTTGAGGTCACTGTCAGGTGATCAAGCTGGATCGGTAACCGGCAACACTGGTATTGCCGGTTACCGGTGTTTATTTAATTGACCTTGATCAATTCCACATCGAAGATCAACGCGGCGTTGGGGCCGATGTCACGGCCGGCGCCGCGTTCGCCATAGGCCAGCTTAGACGGTATGAAGAAGCGGTATTTCGCACCTTCTTTCATTAATTGCAGGCCTTCGGTCCAGCCGGCAATGACCCGGTTAAGCGGGAAGGTGGCCGGTGCGCCGCGTCCATAGGAGCTGTCGAACTCCTTGCCGTCTATGGTGGTGCCTTTGTAATGCACGGTGACATTGTCGGTGGCTTTGGGCGCTGCGCCCGTGCCTTCGGTGAAGACAAAATATTGCAGCCCGCTGGCGGTGGTCACGATGCCGGCATTTTGAGCGTTATCCGCCAGGAATTTTTCGCCGGCGGCTTTGTTTTCGGCGGGAGGGGTGGCATTGGCCATAGAGAACATAATAAATCCTGTAATAAATGCGATTAAAGTAGCTATGATGCGGTTTCTTAAAGATTTCAAGGGTTGCTCCTGGTAATAAATTATTATTCAACGGGGTTACAAGCCATAACCTGTTTCGCCGTATCAGGACATAGCTAGAGTTATTCCGAGCTGAGGGTTTGGTTACCGGCGATTAGTTACCGGAATAGTTTATCAGTTTTCGCTGTCCAGCTCTTGTCTGCAAGTGGCCAATTGTGCGTCGTATTGCCAGGCGCGCTGATGGACTTTTTGGGCGACATTCATCAACCAACGTTTGTTTTTATAATGTTGCCGGCGGTAACCGGTATGGCCTTCGTGGTAAGCCAGGTAAAGATGTTGTGCGTCGGTGTAAGGAATGCCCAATTTTTTGTTACTAATCGCACAGTACCAAGCCACGAAATCGCAGCTATCGGCGAAATCTTCCCGATCGGCCCAGCGGTTGCCTGTTTGGTGCTGATAGTCTGACCAAGTACCATCCTGGGCCTGCGGGTAGCCGAAGGCGCTGCTGGAGCGAAACCAGGGTATAAAGCCCAATAGCGTGGGCCGGGGCGGTTCGGCATCGGCGATAAAGCTGGATTCTTGAAAAATGATGGACATCTGCACCGCGATCGGCACTCCCCAGCGACGTGAAGCAGTCAGGCTGGCCTGGTACCAATCGTCTTTTTCCCGGAAAATCTGGCAAACGTTTTGTGTGTTTTTGGGGGGAGTGGTTGCACAGGCCGATAAAAGGACTAAGATTATGATCAATAATGAATTTAGTTTCATTCCATCCGTCCTCCTGGTTAACATAAACGTGAAGTGAATGACATGATAAATACGATACAGTTGGAAGAGAATAGGGCCTACCGTAAAAATCTTACCAGCAATGGCTTAATTTATCTCGGTTTTGAAGAGCATCCCATCAAGGTCATCAATCTGTCGTTGACGGGATTTCTGGCGGAATTAAGCGATAAACACGCCGAGCACCGGATAAAAGACATTTTTCATAGTTTACAAGTTTCGCCGCGCGTGGACATCTATTTGCCGAATATGCGGGTAGCTGGAGAAGCGGAAGTGGTGCGGGTCGAAGCGGTTGATGATGGGCTATTGATAGGCATTGAGTTTCGGGAGCTGTCGTACGACATCGACAATTTGCTTTACAACCGCCGAGCGTATCGTAAAAACATCAGCACGTTGGGAGAAATTGTCATCGACGGTAACAGCCATGTTTTTACCACCCAAAATGTGTCGGTAGACGGTTTGATGGTGCGTGTTGCCCGGGTACTTGACGTCGAAGTCGGCAGTCGCTCGGCTTTTAGCTTCAAAGAGTTGCAACTGGAGGGCGAAGCCGAAGTGATTTGGGTGGAATTGGATGAACACTCCAGTTTGCTGGGGCTGAAATATGTGCACCTCGAGCGGGAGATGTTTCCCGGCGTACCTCGTTTTGTTCGAGATCAGGCGTTATCCGCCTGACAGGCGTGCTCTGTTCCGGTTTAGCCACAAGTCACCCGCCAGCCCATGGGCCGCAGTCTGGTTGTCCGCCCGGCCTAATAATTTCAAAGCGACGGCTGTCGTGCCTATCACGGTCGCCTCGGCAAATTCATCTTCCCACTGGCCTTGCCACAAGCTTGCCAATTGTTGCGGATCCAGCTGGTCGGCTTTCATGTGGCGCCGGGCAAATAGCGCAGGCCAGAGCTCATCGATCAGTTCGCCGTTGCCGACGCTCTGCACCAGGCAGTCGACGTCAGGATTCCGTTCCGTTTCACCGCCTTCGCCTTTTAACACAGCCATATTGCGTTCGCCCAATAACAACGCAGCCTTTTGATGTACTTGCCGGTAGCTGGGGTGAAAAATACCTTGGATGCTGTGGCTGGCCTGCATCGGGTTCAGTAAGCGCACCAAAGTGTGTACCGGCGAGCGCAAGCCCATTACCGGACGCAGATTGACCATATCGTAGAGCATGGGGCAAATATGTTGCAGCGACAGATAGCTAAAGTTGCTTGTCGACAGTTGCTGTTCGGCTTCCGCCATAGAATGCGCCGCCGGTACGCCTAAAGTTTCCAAAACCTTTTCGGTATATAGCCTGCCCTGGGTATGGCCGCCGGCGCCGTGCATGAATACCTTGATGCCATTTTCCGCCAGTAAAAATGTTGACAGCAAAAACCAAGGCAAATGACGGCGTTTGCCTGCATAAGACGACCAATCTAAATCGACCGGTATCGAGGGGCTGTGCGGAAAACTTTCTTTCGCTGCCGACACAAAGCCCGCCAATTCTTCGCAAGTCTCTTCCTTGACGCGCATCAGCATTAAAAATGCGCCCAGCTGAATCGGCTGTACTTGGTCGGCCAGAATCATTTTCATGGCCCGATAGGCCTCATCTTGAGTGAGAGGCCGAGAGCCTTTTTTGCCCTTACCCAAAATTTTGATAAATTCGGCGAATGGATGTTCCGGTTCGGTTAGGCTCATGACAAGGACAGTGGGAAGTAGTGATCGATTAACAAAGCGGCAAATATCAGCATTAGATAAACTATCGAATAACCGAAGGTGCGCATGGCGGTTTTATTGTCTTTTTTTCGCATCATTTGCACGGCGTAATACAGAAATCCCAGTCCCAGCAGCACCGCGGAAATTAAATAAATCAACCCGCTCATGCCGGTCAGATAAGGCAGCAGGGTGGTGATCAGCAGCAAAATGGTATACAGCAGGATTTGCAGGCGGGTAAATTCCACCCCATGTGTAACCGGCAGCATTGGAATGGACACTTTGGCGTATTCCTCGCGGCGGGCAATGGCCAGCGCCCAAAAATGCGGGGGTGTCCAAACGAAAATGATTAATACCAGCAACAGGGCGTGGTGATGGATTTCCCCGGTAATGGCCGTCCAGCCCAGCAAAGGCGGTGCGGCGCCGGCAATGCCGCCGATGACGATGTTTTGCGGGGTCATTTTTTTTAAGTACACTGTGTAAATCACCGCATAACCAATCAGCGACAGAAAAGTCAAAAATGCGGTCAGGGCATTGACTTTAATAATCAGCACAGCCATGGCAATCGAACCGATGATACCGGCGAATAGTAGTACATTTTGCGAATTCAAGTCGCCGGTCGGCAAGGGGCGGTTTTTGGTGCGGGCCATTTGACCGTCGGCGATTTGGTCGATGAAATGATTGATGGCGGCCGCGGAAGAGGCTGCCAGGCCGATACCCAACGTGCCGTAAAAAAAATTGCCGAACGGCGGCCAGCCGGGAACAGCCAGCAACATACCCACGATGGCGGTAAACACGATTAACGCAACCACCCTGGGTTTACAGAGTTCCAGATAGTGCCGCCAGGATAATACGCTGCTTTTGTCTGTCATTCGGGTCCGAATAGTTTATATGCCATTAAAGCTATAGAATAACAGTGAACCTTTGAATATTGAAATCGTCACAGGCGCTCGTCTTTTCTATCAATGAGGGAGTTATGAAATTGGAATTGTTGAAACCCGGTATCGCAGCAGCGATGTTGCTTTACCCAGCTTGGCAGGCCTTTGCGGAAGACGGCAAAGTGCATGAACAAGTTTTGGATAATGGTCTGAAAATACTGGTAAAAGAAGACCATAGGGCACCCGTGGTGGTGTCGCAAGTGTGGTACAAGGTCGGCGGCAGTTACGAACCCGGCGGTATCACCGGCATTTCGCACATGCTGGAGCACATGATGTTCAAGGGCACTCAACAATATCCGGCCGGCGAATTTTCCCGCATCATCGCCGAAAATGGCGGCCAGGAAAACGCCTTTACCGGCAGCGATTACACCGCCTATTTTCAGACCCTGGAAAAATCGCGTCTGGAAATCAGCTTTAAGCTGGAAGCGGACCGGATGCGCAATCTGGATTTAAAAGCCGAAGAATTGGAAAAGGAGCTGCAAGTAGTCACGGAAGAACGTCGCATGCGTACCGAAGACAAACCCCGCGCCAAAGCCCAGGAACAATTCAATGCGGTCGCCTTTACCAATAGCCCGTATCAAAATCCGGTGATCGGCTGGCCGTCCGATATCGCCAATTACAAAGTCGAAGACCTTAAAGCCTGGTATCAAAAATGGTACGCCCCCAATAACACCACCTTGGTGGTGGTTGGCGATGTGGATGCTGGGCAAACCATCGAATTGGCCAAACAATATTTTGCCGGCTTAAAACCCAGTGATATCCAGCCTATCAAGCCGCAGGACGAAACGCCGCAGAAAGGCGCACGTAAACTCACTGTTAAAGCGCCGGCCAAATTGCCTTATCTGATGATGGGCTACAAAGTGCCGGTATTGAACACGGCCAAGCCGGAATCGGAAGCCTATGCGCTGGAAGTGCTGGCCGGCATTCTGGACGGCGGTAACGGAGCCCGTTTGTCGACACGCCTGATTCGCGGCCAGCAAATCGCTGTTTCCGCCGGAGCGGGTTACGACATGAACTCGCGTTTGGCGGATATGTTTTTGCTGGAAGCCACGCCGGCGGAAGGCAAAAGTGTGTTTGACCTGGAATACGCCTTGAAGGACGAGGTCTATAAACTGCAAAGCGAATTGGTGAGTAAAGAGGAATTGCAACGCATCAAGGCGCAAGTGTTGGCCAACGACATTTACCAAAAGGATTCAAATTTTAATCAAGCGCTGCAATTGGGCTTGCTGGAGACGGTAGGCATAGGCTGGCAAAAAGCCGATGAGTATGTGCGGAAAATTAACCAGGTCACGGCCGAGCAAGTGCGCGAAGTGGCGCGTAAGTATCTGATCGAGGACAGTCTGACCGTGGCTTATCTGGACCCGCAACCCATCACCGAAGCTCCCAAACCCGCAAAACTGACTGGAGGTCACCATGCGTTTTAATCTGATCGGCTTGTTTTTGCTGATATTAAGCCAGGCAAGCTGGGCAAATGTCGCCATTCAACATTGGCGGACCAGCCATGGAACCAGGGTCTATTTTGTGCAGACACCCAGTTTGCCGATGGTGGATATACGGGTGGCGTTCGACGGCGGCAGTGCCCGTGACGAGGCTCAATTCGGTTTGGCTGCCTTGACCTCGGCCATGCTGGATACCGGTGCCGGCGAGTGGAATGCCGACGATATTGCCAACCGTTTCGATTCGGTAGGGGCCGTTTTTTCCACGGGTGTCTCGGAAGACATGGCCTGGCTGTCTCTGCGCAGTCTGACGGAGAAAGCCTTGTTCGATAAGGCTTTTGGTACCTTTCAAGCGATTTTAAATACGCCGGCATTTAATGAAGACGATTTTCAACGCGAAAAGAATCGTACTTTGGCGGGCTTGAAGCATAGGGAGGAATCGCCCGGCGCCCTGGCCGGCATCGCTTTCAACAAAGCTTTGTACCACGATCATCCTTATGCGCATCCCGAAGAAGGTCTGGTGGAAACCGTAGCCGGTTTCGAAGTCGACGATTTGAAAGCGTTTTATAAAAAATATTACGTTTCGGCTAACGCCATGGTAGTGATTGTGGGCGATTTACAGAAGTCGCGGGCCGAGCAGATCGCGGAAAAATTAATTGCCGGCTTGCCCGTGGGCGAAAAACCCGCCCAAATTCCGCCGGTGGTAATACCCACCCAGGCCACCACCCAGCGCATAGCGTTTCCGTCCAGCCAAACCCATGTATTATCGGGCATGCCGGGCACGCATCGTAAAGATCCCGACTATTTTGCCTTGTATGTGGGCAATCATATTTTGGGCGGCGGTAGCTTGGTATCCAGATTGTTCGATGAGGTGCGGGAAAAGCGCGGATTGGCGTATAGCGCATCCAGCCAGTTCATGCCCTTATATCGAGAAGGTCCATTCGTCATGAGCTTGCAAACCCGCAACGATCAAACCGATCAAGCGATAAAAGTCATGGATGAAACGTTAAACGATTTCATCAAAAATGGTCCTACCGAAGCGGAGCTGGTAGCGGCCAAGAAAAACATCACCGGCGGCTTTGCCTTGCGTACCGATAACAATGCCAAATTGACCGATTACGTCACCATGATCGGCTTTTATCAGCAGCCTTTGGATTATCTGGACCAGTTTCCGGCCAAGGTGGATGCTGTCAGCGTTGCGGATATCAAGGATGCCTTCCAGCGCAGAATCAAGCCGGAATGGTTGCAAACCGTCACGGTCGGCGGCGCGGGTTCCCTACCCGCCGCCGCACTTCCACCCTCCCTGGCGGTCGGCGGCAAATAAAGCATGAGTAACAAGCTGCGCATTATCGGCGGCGAATGGCGTAGCCGGCTGATCGCCTTCGACGATGCGCCGGGGTTGCGGCCGACACCGGCGAGGATTAGGGAAACGCTGTTCAACTGGCTGCAAGCCGATGTCGCCAACAGCCGCTGCCTGGATTTATTTGCCGGCAGCGGCGCTTTGGGCTTCGAAGCGGCCTCTCGGGGCGCCAAGCAGGTGGTGCAGGTAGAAAATAACCCCCAAACCTGCCGGAAACTGAAAGAAAATTGCGCGGCATTGGCAACCGAGCGGATCGAGGTTGTGCAAGTCGATGTCTTGCAGTTTATGGAACTGGGAAACGCGGCCTTTGATTTGATTTTTCTGGATCCGCCGTTTGGGCAGGACTTGGTTAAGCCTATTTGCCGGCGATTGACCGAGGTAGGTTTGCTGGCGGAATTCGGAAAAATTTATATCGAAACCGAACGCAATTTGGCCCTGAATGATCTACCCGACCATTGGCAGTGCTTGAAGTACAAGCAGGCTGGAGAGGTGGCTTATAGTCTTTATCAAAGTCGATAAACTCTAAAAAGTGGCTGTTTGGCGGATTTTTGCCTGCTTTTATTGCTGGGATGCTTTAGAATCCGTCCTCCCAAAATAATACTATCGTCATGCAAATTACCGCAATTTATCCGGGGACATTCGACCCGATTACCAATGGCCATCTCGATCTGATTCATAGGGCCTCCATGCTCTATGAAAAAGTCATTGTGGCCGTGGCTGAAAGCCGCGGCAAGCAGCCGTTGTTTACGTTGCAGGAGCGCGTGGAGCTCATTGAAGGCGTGGTTAGCGAGTTTTCCAATATACAGGTGATAGGCTTTAATAATCTGTTAGTGGAATGCGCCAAGCAGCATCGAGCCAGCGTCATCCTGCGCGGCTTGCGGGCGGTCTCGGATTTTGAATACGAATTTCAAATGGCGGGCATGAATCGCAGATTGGCGCCGGATATCGAAACCGTTTTTTTAACGCCCGCCGAACAATATGAATTTATTTCATCCAGCATGATCCGAGAAATTGCCCGATTAAACGGCGATGTGTCGAGTTTTGTGTCGGATTCGGTTAAAGACCGGTTAACCAACAAATTTAAAACGGAGTAGCCCATGGCCCTGATTATTAGCGATGAATGCATCAATTGCGATGTGTGCGAACCGGAATGCCCAAATGGTGCCATTTCTCAAGGTGACGATATTTATGTGATTAATCCGTCGCTTTGCACCGAGTGTGTCGGGCATCACGACAAACCGCAGTGCATGGAAGTGTGCCCAGTCGATTGCATCAGTAAAGATCCTGTGCACGTTGAAGACCAAGCCGATTTATATCAAAAGTATTTGACGCTGATCGACTAGGCGGCGTCGATGCCGGGTGTTTTGATATACCCGGTATCAGTATGCTGGCAATGCGTTACAATTGCAGCGTTTTCATTCGACAACGTGTTCCCACCTGTTCTTCAATCCCAACCAGCGAGTCCGTCATGCCAGAGAATATTTCTAATAATGCCCTAATCCTTGCCCTGCTGTCTTTAAACGGTGAAATTGCAATTCAGAACGACTATCTGGAGTCCGGAGAAATTCCCGAGGAAGAAGTCGAAAACGAGCGGGAGGTGCTGGAAGATCTTGAGCAAGCCTTTATGGAATTTGTGGATGTTTACAAAGCCCGGGCCCGCAATGATCAGTCTTTACCCAGCCTGGAAGAATTGTTGGCGGGCGAAGAGTAAGCGTTAACGATAGGCTGGTACGACCTCGAATTCCCAGGCTTTCGAGGCGTCGAATCACAAATCGCTAGGCGCAGTTCCTATCAGTTTATGTAAGCCGGCCGTTGTCGGCTTTGTTTTTTGATCGGCTCAATTCCGATCCATTACTCATGCGCGATGAAATACAAAGACTTAAGAGACTTTATTCGGCAACTTGAAAAGCAAGGAGAACTGAAGCGTATCAGCGTGGAAGTGGATCCTTATCTGGAGATGACGGTGATTTGCGATCGGGTGCTGAAGCAAGGGGGGCCTGCCTTGTTGTTTGAAAATCCTAAAGGCTCCAATATTGCCGTGTTGGGCAATTTATTCGGCACGCCCAAACGGGTGGCCATGGGCATGGGGGCCAAGGACGTAGGCGAATTGCGCGGCATTGGCGAATTGCTGGCTTATCTGAAGGAGCCGGACCCTCCCAAAGGGTTCAAGGATGCCATGGACAAACTGCCGGCGTTCAAACAGGTGCTGAACATGGCGCCTAAAATGGTCAATTCGCCGCCTTGTCAGGAAGTCATCCGTATCGGCGATGAGGTCGATTTGAGTGTTTATCCGATTCAGACTTGCTGGCCGGAAGATGCTGCGCCGCTGATTACCTGGCCGCTGGTAATTACCAAGGGTCCCAATAAAGATCGACAAAATCTGGGCATTTACCGGCAACAAGTCATAGGCAAAAACAAACTCATCATGCGCTGGCTGGCGCATCGCGGCGGCGCGTTGGATTTCAGGGAATGGCAGGAAAAGTATCCGGGTAAACCGTTTCCGGTGGCAGTGGCGCTGGGCGCCGATCCGGCCACGATACTGGCTGCGGTGACGCCGGTGCCGGACGCCTTGTCCGAATACGCCTTTGCCGGTCTGTTACGCGGCAGCAAGACCGAAGTCGCCAAGTGTTTGAGTAACGATTTGCAGGTACCGGCCAGTGCGGAGATTGTACTGGAGGGCTTAATTTATCCCGGCGAAACCGCGCCGGAAGGCCCGTATGGCGATCACACCGGCTATTACAACGAGGTGGACGAGTTCCCGGTGTTCACGGTGGAACGCATCACCCAGCGGCAGGTACCGATTTACCACAGCACTTACACAGGCCGCCCGCCCGATGAACCGGCTATTTTAGGCGTGGCCCTGAACGAAGTGTTCGTGCCCATTCTGCAGAAACAGTTTCCGGAAATCGTCGACTTTTATTTGCCGCCTGAAGGCTGCTCCTACCGGATGGCCGTCATCAGCATGAAGAAACAATATGCCGGACACGCCAAGCGGGTGATGCTGGGTACCTGGTCGTATTTGCGGCAGTTTATGTACACCAAATTCGTCATCGTGGTGGACGATGACGTGGATGTGCGTAATTGGCAGGACGTGATCTGGGCCATTACCACCCGCATGGATCCGGCCCGGGATTTGACCATATTGGAAAATACCCCGATCGATTACCTGGATTTTGCGTCGCCGGTATCCGGATTAGGCTGCAAGGTCGGCTTCGATGCCACCAACAAATGGCCGGGCGAAACCAACCGCGAATGGGGCAGGCCCATTGTGATGCGGGACGATGTGCTGAAAAAAGTCGACGTCATGTGGGATACGCTTTTCAATTAACGGCATTCGTAAAGAAAGGATCGTCGGCTTGAGCGGGTCGTTTTATTCAATGGCGGCAATTTGAACTTTCTAGGTCAACTTGCGTAGCCTGGATGAAGCATAGCGCAATCCGGGATTTGATGACCTTCATTTTCCCGGATTCCATTTCATTGCATCCGGGCTACGCTGGCTGCAACGAAGAAAACGGGCTCGGATAAAATTAGCTCGCGTAGCCACGATTAGCGTGAGCGTAATCGTGGGAATGTTAAGCTTTTCTTGGCGGTGAGTATTTTTCCCTCGGTTACGCTTTGCTAACCGAGGCTACGAAGGCGTCTTATAAATACGTTAAACCAGTCTAGTAGGGTACGCACCGCGTACCTAGAGCTTTTAACGCCATGATGACCTTTAATGGTACGCGATGCGTACCCTACATCTGTTCCGGCACCATTCAAAAAGTTCTATAGCCAAGCGACTTTGCCTTTGCCGCCCCACAGCGCCGAAATTTTTCAGTATTCGGCGTTAAGCTTGCGCCGAGCCTGGTTCGGCTTGGTCTTCCAATTGCGTGAGCACTTCCTTGGATGCCAGCTCCAGTCCGCGTTTGAAATATTGGCAGGCTTTATCTTTGTCATCCTTCATAAACATTACTTCACCCAGCAGTTGGCAAACCCCTACCGACGCTTCCAGATTCAGGCTTTTCAATAAATATTGTTCGGCTTTTTCCATTTGACCGACTTTTTGCGCCAGCTTGCCCAGTGTTTTTAACAAGGTCGGGTCGTTTGGATACACTGCCAGCCATTGCTCGCCGGTTTGCAGCTGTCTGGGGAGGTTATCGGATTCGATATTGGAGTACAGTTCAAGTAAGGTGGCATCCCAGTGCTTGCCGAGTTGCTTGATGATACTTTCTTCTGTACGGCTACCGGCACCGGCTGCAATCATCGCGGCGAAATAAATGTTGGCTATGCCCGGCAGGGATTTAATATGGTCGGGTATCTGCTCCCAGCTGGCTTGAATGCTGGCTTCATCATTTTGTGCGGCGGCTTTTTTCAGCTGGCTGCTATAGGCTTTGGTTTGCAGCAGTTTTACTTCGGTTTCCATCAATACCTTGTTTTGCTGCAGCGAGGGTAATAGCTTGCTCAAGCCTTCCCAGTCGCCGATATGTTGGTAGGCCTGATGCATCATTTTTAATACCCGGCCATGGCCGGGGTTGATGGACTGCAGCTTGCTCAAGGTTTCAATGGCTTGCTCGAATTGCTGCTCGGACATGTGTAATTCAGCCTGGGTCAGGCCGACAGTCATATTGTTGTCCGACGATTGTTCGGCGGCTTTCTGCAAATATTCGTCGCGTTTATCCAGCGCGCCGCGAGATTGGGCCGCGCGGGCCGCGGTCAGATAATGCAGCAACGGCGCACCGCTGTTGGCGGCGTGTTTGATCAAGACTTTTTCGGCGCTTTCCCAATTGCCGTCCGCGGCATCGAACAGGCCGGCGATCAGGGCATCATGCGAGCGGTTGAATTTGATATTGCGGCGGCGTTTGGATATTTGTCCCGGCAGGCGCAATAAAACCCCGGCCAAGCGAAAAAAATTGTACAGCACAAAAAAACCGATCACTAGCGCGACGGTAAATACCGTCAACGAGGTTTCCAGCGACCAGTGTCCGAAGCCGATTAATACATAGCCGGGATCGTTGTATTGAGCCAGCCAAGTATGCAGGGCAAAGGCGACGGCTACCGCACAGAGGAGGGAAGCAATAAAATAAAGTAGGTTTCTCATATCGCCGTCCGCTTATTGCTGGCCGGTAGCCGGCTGTTCGTTGCCGGCCGGGGCGGGTGATGGAGTTGCGGGCGGGTCGGCAAGCACTGCTTTATCGGTTTCCAGCCGCAGTTTGCCGATGTCCTTGAGTAGTTTCAAGGAGCCGCTGACGTCGGGATATTGACTATGCAGTTGTACGCCGGACAGTTTATTCAGCTCAGCGACGAATTGTTCGGTTTGCAGATTTTCCGCAAAGTTTTTTTGCAACCATTCCTTGGCGTTTTCGATACTGCTGGTAAACAAGGTGTCGTTTTGCTGTACCAAGGCAATTTCAATCATTTCCAGGCGGACTTTCAATTGCTGCTTGATGAAATGGGCTTCCTCGGGAGACAAAACCGCGTTGACCGGATGTTCGGTATGCCGCAACACTACATAGCCTTCCAGTTGTTTGGCCACCTTGTCCAGAATCTCATGGCCGTGTTCGGAAAGGTCCTGCGGGGCGGCGGCTTTTTCAGGTTCCTTGCCGGCATGCGGCAGGAATACCGACAATTCCTCGACAGCGGACTGCAAATGTTGGATGCCGGCATAAATGCCGACGATGTCAGGCTCTTGCACATTATTCAGCAGCGCAATTTCTTTGGCGATTTGTTCGCGGACTTTAAAGACGGATGCATCGCCGCTTTCCCGTAAACGTTGGTCGGCGGCTTCCAGCGCCTCGCGGGTGGTGGAGACATCGCCCACCAAATGCAAACGCTGGTTCGCAACGCTCAATAAATATTCGGCATCGGCTAGCAGCCAGTCGCCTCGGGTCTTTCCCAGCTGACGCTGCAACACCACAATCGAGGTTTCCAATTCTTTGCGGGCTGTGTTCAGATGCTCTTCGTGCAGTTTGGAAAAGTCGGCCAGCGTTTGGGTAAAGTGGTTGTCCTTGCCGGTCATTTCGGCATTGAGGTTGGCTATTTGCGATTGTACGCCGGAAAGTTGTTGCTGCAGGCCGTTCAGTTCTTTGTCGATTTCGATCAGTTTAAGACTGTCCTGACTGTTTTCCGTATCCTGTGTGGCGCGTAGTTGCTGCATGAAGTAAAAACCGGCGGCAGCCAAGGCGATTACCAAAATTATGGCGGTGATTCCTATCCACAACCCGGCATGAGATTTTTTTACCACCACTGCAGGGGCTTGCTTTTCTTGTTGTTCAATTACTTCGGCCACTGTTTTCCCCGTTCAATAACGTCGTCAATGTCTCTAAAATTGCTGCATCCGTTGGTTGCAGGCTGACTGTAATCTGTTCAAAACCCAGTTCAAGCGCTAATTGCCTGATTCTGTCGCTCACCACCAGCAAAGGCTGTTTTCGCAGCAGATTCGCCGCTGCAGGGTCTAGCATTGCCAATAGATTTTGTAGCGCTTCGCCACTGGTAATGGTGATAGCGCTCAACTGTTGATTCCGCAACGACCGAATCAGTTCCTCGCTGTTAATATCCGGACGGCAACGACGATAGACTTCCAGATATGCCACTTCCGCGCCACGGCCACGTAAAGTTTGTTCCAACTTTTCCCGGCCGCCCACGCCTCGCACAATGAAGATGTGCTGGCCGGCAACCCGTTGCATGGCCTGTTGAGCTAACAGGCCTTCGCTGCTAAATTCCGTTTCCGGCACGCAAGCTACTTGCAGACCGGCTTTTTGCAAGGCGGCCGCGGTTGCATGACCGACCGCGGCAAATTTTACAGCCCGAGATTCCACCATTTTGCCACCGAACGCCTTGAGTGCAAAATCCACCGCATTACAGCTGGTAAAAATCAACCAATCACCTGCCAGGGCTTTTTCAATTAACCCGGCATCGATGCCGACCGGCTGAATCTCTATGGTTGGAAATCGTAAAGCCCGTCCATCCGCTTGAGTGATTAATCGACACAGTGCGTCGGCCTGGGCGGCGGGCCGCGTTACTAATACCGTCGCGCCGCGCAGGCCGGATGTCATTGATACAACTCGCGCAATATTTTATCCGCGCCTTGGGCCAATAATGCATCGGCAATAGCGATACCCAATCGTTCCGCTTCAGCCAGGGGGCTTTCCGCTTCGGCACGATACAACACGCTGCCGTCCGGATGGCCGACCAGTCCGCGCATAAACAGTTTATCGGCTCGTATTTCGGCAAAACCGGCAATCGGCACTTGGCAGCCGCCGTTCAAGCGGCCGTTCATGGCCCGTTCGGCGCTGACGCGTATGCTGGTGGCTTCGTCGTGCAATACCTTTAAATAATCATGAATGCCGGTATCGTTGATACGGCATTCGATGCCGATCGCGCCCTGGCCCATGGCCGGCAGACTTTCTTCCGGGCTTAAGCGGGCGGTAATACGTTCGCCCATCCCTAGTCGTTTCAAGCCGGCGGAGGCTAGGATAATCGCGTCGTACTCGCCGGCATCCAGCTTGGCCAGCCGGGTGTTGACGTTGCCGCGTAAGCTCAAAATTTCCGCTTGCGGATATCTGGCTTTGATTTGGCATTGACGGCGTAAGCTGGAGGTGCCGATGCGGGCATTGGCCGGTAAATCAGCCAAGCTGTGGTAGCGGTTGGAGACGAAGGCATCACTCGGGTCTTCTCTGTCCATGATGACGGCTAAATGCAGTCCGTTTGGAAATTCCACCGGTACGTCCTTCATGGAATGGACGGCAATATCCGCCGTGCCTTCCAGCATGCCTTGCTCTAGTTCCTTGACGAATAAGCCTTTGCCGCCGACTTTGGCCAACGGCGCATCCAATATCTTGTCGCCGCGGGTGACCATTTTTATCAGTTCGGTTTTTAAACCGGGGAATGCCTGTGCCAATCTTGCCGCGACATGTTCCGCCTGCCATAGCGCTAGCGGGCTTTGCCGGGTGGCGATACGAATTGTTTTATCTGCCAAAGTAGTTCCTGCCGATAGTGACGATGGGTAATCCGTGATTGAACATCGTCGCGATTTATAATTATGTAATGTGCCTATTGTAATCCGATTCGAAGCGGAAATTCTTCAGAACTTAATTCTATAAAATGTATGAGTGCCTGAACACTTAACCCATCGTTAGTCGGTGAAGCGGTTGGTTTCGGATTTGGTTAGGCGCGGATATCACTCAACCATCGGCAGGTTTATTTACACAGCGGAACCCGCAAAAGACTTTGATCCGCCATTGCGGGGCAGGCGGTTCGATGTTTCCAGGCAACCAGAAATTTCGGTAAGTGCTTGACCGTACTGTAAAGCTAATGCTATTTTTGTGACGCAGTCGAAACTTTTTAGTCGTTTGATTCCTTGAATTTTGGAGGGGAATATGAATTTTGCCGCCCGTCAGACTCCTGTTTTTCTATTCTGCCGATATTTGCAGCAAATGCTGACCCTGTCGTGTTTGGTAATACCTCTCGGCTTATTTTCCAACAATACTCAGGCCGTGGAATTCAGCTCCGGAGCATTAACTTTTGCTACAACAACGCCGCAAAGTATCTGGAGCGAAGGCGATGCATTTTTGTTCAACTACAATAAATTTATAGGTGTCGACACCGGCTCGCGAAGTTTGACGGTTAATCCCGGTAAATTTTCCCAGAACGGTTATAGCGTCGATCCTTATTTTTTGTTCTCGAATGATTTACGCACGGGCATCAACGTGGGGGCAAAAGTCGACGGCGGCTCGGTTAACGCCGCGCTAAACTATAGCGCCAGCTTTTCAGCCCCGGATACGATTGTTAAAGGTCAGCAATTTAACCTGCTCGGCAATGCCAATCTGTTGAACACTTCGACATTCAATACCCAAAGCCCCAATGCTTCGGCCTGGATCGACGGCGTCCTGGATTATTATTCCGGCGCTTACGCCCGTTTCGATGTGGTTCAGCCCAGTATATTAGCAGACCACGATTACCGGATGGGCAACAAAGGTTATACGGACAATAACACGACTAATGCCCCCTATAAAACCTTGGTGAATATCAATTACACACCGGAAATTGCCTCATTCAACCGCGACAATTCGGGTGTTTTCCGGGTCTTGGGTATCGACCAGGGCCTTGAGTACAATGTGGGTGCAACCACTATCAGCGTAGGGCCGGACTGGAGCGTAAACGCCAACGGTGTGGTAAGTGGCGGTGCGTTGCACGGTTCCGATACCGGTACCCTATTGACGGCTGAGATGGATGTTGATCAACTGATATTGGCCGGAAATCCCGCATTAGGTACTGGCGTGGGTTTCGATTGGGGGATTGTGGATTTCGACATGGGCTATGAATTGATCGACATTACTGCCGGTCTGCAAATGGGCCTGCAGCAAGACTTTTCATTACAATCGAATTTGATGGTGGATTTGATTTTTTCCGACTGGGTCGATCTGGAAGGTATTGGGCTAACCCAATCATTTTCGGGCCTGTTGAGCAATTTACCCGCCATTACCCTATTGTCCGATCTGGTCGAAGTCACGCCTACCTACTGGGTCGATGCCACATTGGCTAACGATTCGAAATTGGTTTTCGATGCCATATTCGGTGTGGATATGCTGGATTTTTACATTAGCGCCAATTACGATTTCGGGGTTGCCTCCGGCGGTTACGACAGGCCAAGTAATCCGGCCTATACGAATGATCAATCACTACCGCTGTTTGATATTGGGATTTTCAACAATCAATTCGCCTTGAACGGGTTTGAGAAAGTTCAGGGTAACACTTTCTCGCTGGCCGCCGTGCCGCTACCCACTGCGTTTTGGATGATGCTTAGCGGCTGCGCGGCAATGGCTGGGATATCGAAACGCCGACGGGTTTCATGAGCTTGCGGCAATAAGCCAGGTGGCGTGCGCCGAATGAGTCTGTGAAGCTTTCGACGCGAGCTAGCGAATTTCAAATTCCGAGAATACTTGGTCCGCGTCATGATCGGAGACCATGACTTCGCTCACTTTAGCCAACAACGGGCCTTTATGGCACCATGCCACCAGTTGCTGGAGGTCCGCGTGCTCGCCACGGGCGATGATTTCCACATCGCCGTTGGCAAGATTTCGCGCGTAGCCGTTTAAATTAAGTTTAACCGCCTGCTTTTGGGTATAGGCCCGAAAGTACACGCCCTGTACCCGGCCCTTGACGATGATATGCAAACATTCGCTCATCGGCTGATTCTCCAACAATAATGAATTTTTGGGTCGCGGGCGAAATCCTCGGGGATAGTCGCGGCGCTAATATCCTCGATATTCAGACCGGCCAACGATACAGCATCCATTTTAAAGCGGCGGAAATTAGTGGAAAAGTACAATATGCCGCCGGGTGCCAGTATGGCGGCGGCATTTTTTAACAGTTGTACGTGGTCGTTTTGCACATCGAAGGCGTCGTCCATTTTCTTGGAATTGGAAAACGTCGGCGGATCCAGAAAAATTAAATCGAACTGAGCGGCCGGTTTGGCGACGGCCTGTTCAGCCAGCCAGGTCAGGCAATTGGCGCGTACCAGCTTATGGTCGCCGCGTATGCCGTTTAAGTCGAAATTGCGCTTGGCCCAATCCAGATAGGTATTGGACATATCCACCGTGACGCTGGAAGCTGCGCCGCCCATGGCCGCGAGCACGCTGGCGCTGCCGGTATAGGCAAACAGATTCAAAAACCGCTTGCCCTGGGCTTGTTGTTGAATCAGCATGCGTATTGGCCGGTGATCCAGAAACAGGCCGGTATCCAGATAATCCTCGAAATTCACCCAGAATTTGCATCCGCCTTCTTCAATCACATGAAAGCGGCCTGAGTCGCCCTGTTTTTCGTATTGATCGGTGTTTTTTTGCTTGCGGCGGATTTTTAAGAATACCTGTTCTTTAGGAATCCCCAGCACTTTGGGTATTTCCACCATCGCCCCGGCCAGCCGTTGATTGGCTTTGGCGGGATCGATGGTTTTCGGCGACTCGTATTCCTGCACGTTGACCCAGGTTTGTTCGCCCTGATAGACATCCACCGCTACCGCATATTCGGGTAAATCGGCGTCATACACACGGTAGCAATGAATCTGGTTTTGCTTTACCCACTTGTTTAGCTTTTTCAGATTCTTGCGCAGGCGGTTGCCGAACATTTCGGCTTGAGTATCGACTTGTTCGGCTTGGGTGCGGCGGCCGATTTGTTCGATGCGCTCTTGCTGGGATTTGGCTTTCGGCTCGAAAAAGCTTTTTTCTTCGATGTTGAAGCGCAGCAATTTACACTCCAACGCGCCATTAAATAAGGTGATGGGTTTTTGCGAACGCAGGCCCAGTCTAAAGCCCAGCTCCGGATTGCTGATGATCATGGTCGCCTGCCAGCCGCCGAAGCGGCTTTTCAGCACCTCGCCAAACCGCCGATATAACTCAGCCGTTTCGGCCTCTTCGCCCAGCCGTTCGCCATAAGGCGGATTGCAGGCAATCAAGCCTTTCGGCCAGCTTTCCGCTGCCGCTGCATCGGCTATGTCACGTTTTTCAATATGAATTTTGCCTTGTAAACCGGCATTTTCCACGTGTTGCAAGGCGGTCGCCACGGTATGTCTGTCCTGATCGAAGCCGACTATGACAGGCAGGGTTTTTAAACCCATATCGCGGCGCTGGTTTGCGTCGGCCAGCAGGTTTTGCCACAGTTCGGCATCGTGCTTCTTCCAGCCCAGAAAGCCATAGTAATCCCTAAGCAAACCGGGGGCATAATCGGCGGCAATCATGGCGCCTTCCAAAAGCATGGTGCCGGAGCCGCACATCGGGTCCAATAAGGAACCGCCGGCAGCGGCGATTTTCGGCCAGCCGGTCCGCAATAAAATGGCAGCGGCCAGATTTTCCTTGATCGGCGCGGCAATACTGACATCCCGGTAGCCGCGTTTATGCAAGCTCTCGCCGGACAAATCCAGGCTCAGCTGGGCGGTTTCGTTATGCAGATAAACATTGATGCGAATACTGGGGCGCTCGGTATCGATATTGGGGCGCTTATCGAATTTGGCGCGCATCTGGTCGACGATGGCATCCTTGACTTTCAAGGCGCCGAAATGGGTATTGTTAATGGCCGGATTGTTTTTGCTGCTGAACGATACCGCCAGACTGTCGTCCGGTTCAAGATGTTCGAACCAATTAATGCGATTGACGCCGTCGTACAAATCCTGCTGGGATTTAACCTCGAAGCTGCCCAGCAACAGCAAAATCCGGTTGGCGGTGCGCGACCACAAACAGGCTTTATAGGCCATGGCCAGATCGCCCTGAAACGCCACGCCAGCCATTTTTTGCTGCACCTGCTGTCCGCCCAGGGCTTCGATTTCGGCGGCGAGTATCCCTTCCATGGCTTTGGGGGTGGTAGCGAACAGTTGATATTGGCTCATGAGGTCGACTGAAAATTAAGCGGTCGATAAGGATAACAATATCAGCCGGTTTGCGCGGAAATTTTGTGGTTGGAAGGTTTTGCCGATATACCGATTTGGAGGCGCAGGCTCAGGGTTCGGTAACTTTTGGTCAGATCAAACGACTATTTTTTGGAATACAAACTCAGGTTTGTGCTCCAGTACTCCCGAGTTAATGACGGTGACGACAAAAAAAGAAAGCCTTGTCTTAGCTTATATCCTTGCCGTTACCCCACTTGGCGTGCAATTTTTCATAATCGGCCACGGTGGTGACTAACGCCAGTTCATCGGCCGGTTCGATTTTGCTATCGTGATCCAGCGGTAAAAACTGGTTGTCCCGATAGCAGAAGATGACCCGGGTATTTTTGGGTAAATCCAAATCACCCACCAGTCCGGCTTCGTTTTCCGTGGCGATAAAGCTAAACAGCTTTACATTGCCGCGAAAAACGGCGGACAACTCCAAAATATCCCGGCCGGCGGCGATATTGGCCAGATAGCGGGCATGGGTCAGGGTGGGGATGATGGTGTCGGTTAAACCCAACCCGACGCAAATATGCTCGAACTCGGGATCCTCTACCCGGGTAATCACCCGTTTTACGCCCAGGGAGCGCGCCACCAGACTGGCGATAATGTTGGCTTCATCGCTTTTGGTCAGACAAAACAGCACATCTATGCTGGTGGGCTCGGTTTCCTTCAAAATAGCCGGTTTGCTGCCGTTGCCGTGCAGGAACACGCAGTCGATTTGCGGCATCAGTTTATCGATGACGGTTTTGTCGTCTTCGATGATGATGACTTCGTGACCGGCGCGTAGTAACTGTTGCGCCGTGGCGATGGCCAGCGAAGAGGCGCCGATAAAGACGATTTTCAAGTTTTACTCCCTATTTTGATCCAGGTGCGCGGATATAAGAATACCAGCATCGCCAAAAACTCCACCCGTCCCAATAACATATCGATGATCAAGACCACTTTCAGGCCGGTTTCCAGTTCGGTGCGGGTGATGCCGGACGACAAGCCGGTGGTCGAACAGGCCGATACCACTTCCAGCAAAGCATTCAGCGGATCATAGCCCATGACTAAAAAAGCGAACCAGGATAGCAGCACAGTGCCCATAAAAATCATGATCAGCATCAATACCCGTTCAATCTCGTCCGCTTCCAACTTGTCTCCGCACAGCCGGCGTTCCAGCACGGCATGCGCCGGCAGGGCGGTACGGACAATGAACAGTTGAATCAAGCGCAAGACGATCAAAAATCGTAGAATTTTGATGCCACCGGCGGTGGAGCCCATCGAACCGCCTATCATCATGGAGGTTATCAAGGTCAATTTGGCGCCGGCATTCATGGGGGTTATGTCGGCATCGGCAAAGCCGGTGGTGGTTTGGGCCGAAATTCCCATCACCACGGCTTGTTTCAGGCTGGTCCAGACATTGCCGACATCGGCATTGATACAAAAAAACAGCAAGCCAACCACGCATAAACTGATTACCGGTAGCGCCAGCGCTTCGGAGTCTGCGGCCAATTCTTTAAAGCCGTGTTTGACTACATGGTAGTACAGCGGAAGCGCCACGGCGCCCAACACGCCAGTGAAGGTCACCAAAACCTGTAACCACGCATTATCGATGGCGGCCAGGCTGTTATCGTAAATGGAAAAGCCGCCGGTGGATATGCCGCTCAAGGCATGGGTCACGGCGCTTAACGGGCTCAGGCCAGCCAACCACAGGCCCAAAATCGAAATGACGCTCAATATGGCGTATATAAACAGTAGCTTCAGCGCATGGCCGCGGGCGTTACCCAGTATGTCCCGGCTGTCGGTGATATCGCCCATGGCCAGCCGGCGCGCCGCCATGCCTCGATCCAGGAACAACAGGGCAATCGAAAACGCCACGACCCCCAAGCCGCCGTACCACTGCATCCAGGCCCGGCTAAACAACAGCGCGGCGGAATAGTGCTGCAGGCCGGTCAGGGTACTCAAGCCGGTGGTGGTGACGCCGGACACCGTCTCGAACAGGGCATCGATACCCGGTAGCCCTTCGCCGATAAATGGCAGCGCTTCCAGCAGGGCCGTAAACGCAAAGGACAGGCTGGTAATTACCATCACTTCATTGTCTCGAATTCCGTCCGGCACCCAAATGCGCGTCACCGGCAGGCAAATAAGTAGCAATGCCAAGGAGACCAAAACCTGGCCCACCATGAAATGCCAGTCGCCGCAAGCCCAGGACAGCAAGATCGGCGGCAGCCGCAACACGGCCACCACCAAGCCGATGCTGGCCAGATAACGCGCCAAAACCCGGTAACGCACCGGTTGGGCCAAAGCTCTGGAAACATCGGAAGAACTCATAAGGGTGGTTTGTCCCTGGGTAAATGATGGTGATTAATGTAGCATTTATTTTTTAGTGCGGCCTGTTGGACATTGGTCCGCGTGGACACAAAAAGGGTGCTCACCCGGCTAGACTGAGCAAGTTGGCGGAGCCTGTTGCCTAGAGCGTAGTAATCAGTGATGATATGCAGAAACAATTTCTTGTTTGCACTTAAAAAAGGAAATCGCAATGCATACAATGAAAACAAAAATATTTTTGTTGAGCTTTGTGTTTGGATTGATCTCAGGAAAACCAGTTTTCGCAGAAAGCTCATCGGAATATGCACAAATGGGTATGGCTGCCTGGAGTGCATTCAAATGCTCAGCTTTGGCAGAAAAGAGTAACAATCCACAGGATCAAGAGCGGTTATTTAAATATGGTTACGCTCAAGGACTCAAGTTCATTGATGCAATCCGTTCAGAAAAAGTTAAGAGAGAAGATTTATCGACGGGCGTACCAATGATGATGCTTCTTCTTTTGCAAGGACCAACACCTGATTTCATGCTTGGCAGGGTGTTTGAAGGTGCGCTCGATTCCGCCACTAATGATGTCTTTAAGACAGGTGACCAATTCAATTCTGACGAAATGCAGGAAATAATCGCAAAGAACAAGTTCTGGAAGCAAAATTGCCAATTAATCGGTAAATAACAATGAGAAAAATGCTAAAAATATGAACCAAGAGAAACGGGCCTACTTCATCACTGTTTTAAATTCTTAGGAGTTCGAATGCATAGATTCGATTCCTTAATTTCAGAATTGTACAGATTGTTTCCAGAGGATTGGTGGTTGAAGGAGTATCAGTCATTTAGCAATGCAGACTTTTTAAATGGTCTTCGGACTCAAATCTCTAGCTATGAAGATGCATTATGCAGTTTGAATGAAAACGCTTGGAGTATGTTCAAGTGAAAAGTTACGAAATTGTTTAAACAGAACAGTAGTAGGCGAGGGAAACATCAGTTTTTTAATCAATTGAATGAATCATTCGCTTATAAATATTTGAAAACTCGAGGCTGCAATAACATCATGTTTCTGCCCGAGAGAGGCAGTATAGGATTAAAAACTTCCGATTTGTCGTTCGAAGAAAATTCAGCTTATGGGCTTTGTGAGGTTAAAACCATAGGTGTTTCGGACGAGGAACTTGATCGGTATGAAAAAGGGGAAGTATTTTCAACAACTGTGTATCGAGAGCTTGGTGAAGGCTTTTTCAATAAGCTCGGTTCGCTGATTGAAAATGCCTTAGAAAAAATGCAAGAGCCGATCGAAAAAAAGTTGATATTTTTCGTCGTTCATTTCGATGACCACGCTTTGTATTTTTTTTCTACTTATGAAAAAGAGATTAAGCGTTTTGTCGGTTTGAAATACCCATCGATTGAAATCTATTTTCAAATGGCTTTAAATGTTGATAAGAGAATTCACTATATACCCCAAAAATTTAGCTGAACATAAGCATTATCTGTGCAGATTGAGGACAAAAGGTAGCTTTACGATCAGCTATTATTCTTATGCCGCTCGCCAAGCCATTGAAATTTACTATCGCGAAAACACCTTACGGCCTTTATAGCCTCTAATCGGCAAGTAATAGTTGGATTTGCTGGTGTATTTCCGGCAAGTCGGCATGAATGGTTTGCCAAATCAATTCGTAATCCACCTTGAAATAGCCGTGTGATACTCGGTTTCGCATTGCATACATGAGAGTCCAAGGTACGTCCGCATGGAACTCGGCATAGTCAGCGTGGTAACGTTCTATGTTGTGAGCGGCCTCGCCGATAATCTCGAAATTTCTAATGACAGCATCCTGGGTTTTTTCGTCTTCCAGAAAAGTGACTTCCGACATGTCGTCGACGTAGCGTTGAATCCGCCCGATGGCTTCCGCTATGTGTTCCAGATAATCCGGGATTCGCAATACGTCTTTTTTGCTCATAATGGTTGAGCTTCTTTTAAAACCTGATCGCGGAATTTATCGGGTAGTGCCCGTGGCGTCAGTACGTCAACGGTTATGTTTAACAGGTTTTTTAGATCTACTTGAATTTTGGCAATATCCATTAGTGTGGTTTCTCTGGTGGGGTCAACGAGTAGGTCCAAGTCGCTATCTTCCGTATCGTCACCATGAATGACCGAGCCGAACACGCGTATATTTTGTACCCTATGTCGGAGGGCAATCTCTTTAATGGTGTCGCGGTGTGCTTGCAGGGCTATTGAAGGTCGCATGGCAAAAGCTTATGGTAACGAGTGGCTTGAGTGTATCCGTATGCTGAAGTTTTAACAACACATAGGGTTAAGCGGCAATCAAACAGCGCAGTAGTCTAGGATTCCCAGATCCAGCACATTGAATGAAACCGCAAGGCTTAATCAGGCTAACGCTGCTGTTTCGCCAGTAGCCACGGATTACCGCCGATGGCCGTCAAATTACTGGTTACCGTTTGTTCAACCGCAAAACGCAACAAATAACGCGGACCGCCGGCTTTCGGGCCTGTGCCGGATTGGCCCATGCCGCCGAAGGGTTGCACGCCGACCACCGCGCCTATCATATTGCGGTTGCAATAGACGTTGCCGACCCGGGCCTGCTGCCGCACGGTTTGCATCGCGGCTTTGATACGGCTGTGCACGCCCAATGTCAGACCGTAGCCGCTGGCATTGATAGCTTCGATCACGCCGGTCAAGTCCGAGCCGGCATAGCGTACGACATGCAAAATCGGGCCGAATACCTCCTGTTCCAATTGCGACAGGCTGGCAATTTCGGCCAGGGTAGGCGGAAAATAGTGACCCTTCTCAAGCCCGGCGGGAATGGGCAATTGATATAGCAGTTTGGCGTTACTTTTTAAATAAGCGACGTGCGCGGTTAATTTGTCTAAAGCGGCCTGATCGATAACCGGGCCGACATCCGTGCTTAAATCCAACGGCGACCCCAATCGCAGCCACTGCATGGCGCCGATTAAGCGTTCAATGATGGCGTCGGCGGTTTCTTCCGGTAAAAACAGTACCCGGCAGGCCGAACAGCGCTGGCCGGCGCTGTTGAAAGCCGATTTCAACACATCGATAACCAATTGCTCGGCATGCGCCGAATTGTCGGCCAGCATCACGTTTTGGCCGCCGGTTTCGGCGATCAGCGCCGCAATGGCGCTGTTGCGATTGGCCAACTGTAAATTGATTTTACGCGCGGTGGCGCTGGAACCGGTAAAGGCCACCCCGGCCACTCGGTTGTCGCTCAGCAATTGCTTGCCCAATACCGGGCCCTCGCCCGGCAAAAAGTGCAACACCTCGCTAGGCACACCGGCCTGATGCAACAAGCGTACGCAGGCCATGCCGGTTAATGAGGTTTGCAAGGCCGGCTTGGCGATGACGGTATTGCCCGCCGCCAAGGCTGCAGCGATTTGACCGATAAAAATCGCAACCGGAAAATTCCACGGGCTGATGCAGACGAATACGCCGCGCCCGTATTGCCATAAGCAGTTTTCCTCGCCGGTCGGCCCCGGCAACTGTTGCGGTTGGCCGAACAATTCGATCGCGCCGGCGGCGTAATAGCGGCATAAATCCACCGCTTCCCTGATTTCCGCCAACGCGTCGCTTAAGGTGCGACCGCCTTCACGCACACACAGGGCGGCCAATTCCAGACGCTGCTGCTCCAGTAGTTCGGCCGCTTTCACTAAATAATTCGCACGGGTCTGTGCCGGGCAGAGCCGCCAGTCGGCAAAAGCCTGCGTGGCTTGATCTAAGGCTCGTTCGATTGCCTGGGGCGAACTGCAAGTCACTTGGCCGACCACGGCGGTGCGGTCGAAAGGGCTGCATACCGTAACAGTATCGCCGGAGTAGGTTTGTCCGCCCAGCAGCGGCGCCGCTTGCAAGGTTTTACCGTTAAGCTTGGCCAGCTCGGTTTGCCATTGTTGCAGCAATTGTAGGTCGGTTAAATTCAGGCCTGCGGAGTTTTGGCGTTGCGGAGCGAACAAGTCCGCCGGCAAGGCGATGGTCGGCGCCTCATCCTGCCGCAGCGTCTCGACAGGGTCGCGGCATAAGATTTCCGGGCTGACGGCCGGGTTTTCGATTTGGTGAATAAAGGAGGTATTAGCGCCGTTTTCCAACAGGCGCCTGACCAGATAAGGCAACAAATCCTTATAACTGCCGACCGGTGCGTAGACCCGACAGTTTAGCCGCGGATATGTTTCCAGCAATTGATCGTATAAAGGCTGGCCCATGCCGTGCAAACGTTGAAATTCGAAACCGGGGTGATTGTGGCCCAGCTGGCAAATCGCCGCCACGCTGTGAGCATTATGAGTGGCGAATTGCGGATAAAAGACCTCCCGTCGGGACAGAATTAATTTTGCGCAGGCCAGATAAGACACATCCGTAGCCGACTTGCGGGTAAATACCGGGTAATCGGACCAGCCGTTTTCCTGGGCGCGTTTGATTTCGGTATCCCAATAAGCACCTTTTACCAGCCGCACCGGTATGAGGCGATGCTGTTGGTTTGCCAACTCCGCCAACCAATCGATTACCGCCATGGCGCGTTTTTGATAGGCCTGCACCGCCAAGCCCAAGCCGTGCCAGCCGGCCAGAGCCGGGTGTTGGGCCAGCTCGGCGAATATCGTCAGACTCATTTCCAGTCGTTCGGCTTCTTCGGCATCGATGGTAACGCTGATATTGGCGTCCCGGGCCTGTTTGACCAGTAGCAATAATTTAGCGCCGATGGCGGGGACGGCATGGGCTGCCTGCAAGGCTTCGTAGCGCGGATACAGTGCGGACAATTTGATGGATATGCCGGGGTTGGCGAATAAATCCGCCCCGGCTACGCGTGCCAGAGTGGCTATGGCTTGCGAATAAGCATGAAAATAACGCTCGGCATCCGCCGTAGTCAGCGCGGCTTCGCCCAGCATGTCGAACGAATAGCGGTAGCCGGGTTGGGCGGCGGCCAGATCCAGTGCCCGATCTATCCGTTCCGCCAACACAAAATGCTGCGCCAAATACTGCATGGCTTGTTTGACGGCATTACGTATCAACGGCTCGCCCAGACGCGAAAGCAAGCCGGCAAATAGCGGTTGGTGGTGATCCAACGCCTGCAGGCGAATCCGCTGTTCGACTTTACCGCTGAGCAGCAAGGCGCTGCTGGCCAGATTGACCAGCAGCGAATCGCTGTGCAAGGCATGGCTTTGCCAGTCGGCATCGGCCAGTTTTTCCTGCAGGAAGCGGTTTTGAGTGGCCTGGTCGGGTATGCGCAACATGGCTTCCGCCATGCTCATCAACACGATACCTTCGGCGCTGTTGAGGCTGTATTCCTGCAAAAAAGCCTCGAAAGGCGACGCCTGAGTGTGCCGGCCGCGAACGCCGCTAATCAAGCCTTGGGCAAAATCCTTGGCCTCTTGCCGGCCATAATCGCCCAGCTGTTGGACCAGCTCGGGAACAAGCAGCGCTTCAGGCTGTAAATACGCCTGGTTTATTCGGTTACGCAACGAAGACAAAGCGGGTTGGTTCATGGCTGCTCCCCGGCATGGTTATGCAAAGCCGCGCGGAATTGCGATTGGAAAGTCTGTGGATGATGACATTTTAGCGGGAATTTCGTTGCATGGCGGCCGCGATCAAAAAACCGACCGAGGCCGACGCGTTAGCGAATCTCTCCGCCGGTATACCAATAGCCGAGCGCCATTAAACCCAGCAATACCAGCACCAGCAATAAGTTGACGAATGGCATGCCGCTTTGCTTGGCGGCGGCTTGAAACTGCTGCTTGAGCAGGGGGTTGGTGTCAATGTGGCGCTCTACCGCTTGTTTCGCGTCTTTCAAACCGCAATGATTATGCTCTCGGTAATGTTTGATGGCCTCTATCAACAGCCCATTTTTTAAGGCAAGCATGGCTGCAACCGGCATCTCGGTATGAGAGATGCCGGTTGGCGATGCGGCGTGACCGTGCCGCAGATAGGCGTCCACCATCTCCTTGGCTTCCTTAAGGCCCAGGCCGGTTTCTTCCCGGACTTGTTTAATGGCTTCAAGCAGATTGCCGGCGTTGGCCGCCGCCGCGGCTTGCTCGGAAATAGTCGGTTTGGATGATGACATACTATACCCCGGATGTATGTTGATATGGCCGGCAAGCTTCAGGCTGTTTAGAACCTGTGCGCTTGCCGGTATTTAAAAAAACCTAAAATAAGCCGTTATGCCGACTGCGCTCAGTAAACCCAGCACAAATAGCAGATTGTCGTTAAGGTCGAGTTTATTTTCTAGCACCGAATTGGCCGGATCGGACTCTTGATAGTAAACCGCCATCCGTTTGCCGATAGGGTGGCGATCGGCAGCGTGTTGCGCGCTGCTGCTATGGCCATTCAACGATAACAGTCCAAAGTTGAAACGGTCGTTTTGGTAATGTTTGGCCGTTATCGCATAGTCGTAACTTATATTGAGCCTGTCGCCACCGCGTCCGCCGGACGATAGGTAAGACGACGTAATAACGCCGGTTGTTTTGGGCCAGTCTTTCGCATTTAAGCCGGATACTATTTCCCGGATGTAGAACAAGGTTATTAGCGTAAACAGCAGCATAAAGATGAGCGTACCTCTGCGAGTTTCGGGTTTCCAGGCCGCGGAAACCAAGACTTTTGGCCGGTCGATAGCTTTTTCCTTGCTGGCAAACGGGTCGTTGGCTAGCTTATTTAAATATTTGCGGTAAACAATCCCGCAGGCTGGACATTCATAATCCGGGGCGTAGTCGGATTTCTGGCGGGTATAGTCGCATTTGGGGCAGGTCGTTGGCATGTTCAGAGTCCTGATCAGACTATAAAGTTAGCGTGTTCCAAAATTAGGGGCGAGTTACCTTTCGGTACTTTCAATTTGCCGACACATCTTAGTTTATAGTTGATAAGGTTTAACGCGCCGTTTTGTAATTTTGCCGCTCGGTCATGTTTATGCGCTTCGGTTCGGCCGCTATTTAAGCGTCACCAGCCTTTGCGGGAAGCGCTCGGGTGATTGATCTCGAATATGCAATCTTCGAACTTTTATGGCTCGGCGTATGAGTTTGCCGGTCTGCGCATCGACCGCTTCCCGGCCTGTTTTACAGAGCAAAAGTTATAGCATCCATTACAACATCTGAACACCCGCCCCGGACGAAACATAGAGTCTGGGCTCAAAACCCAGCAAAATTGGCGAGTAGATTATTTGGATTATTTGGGTTTATTGGCTTAATTCCGTGTAGACTGCTTTGAGTATAGGAAAACCCTGCTTGGCGCCCTGTTCAAGCCTAAATTTGTTAATACTGCAATGAGAAGCGGGGTAATCTTTGCGATTGCAAGTTACCTTTATCCGCACACATAAGGTTTACCCAAACTATGATTAGACGTTACCGATCACTTGATGATCTATGGTGTGAGTGGGGCGACGCCACCACAGCGATTATGGAACACATCCAACTGAAAGAGCCTTTGGATTCCAAATACCAATGGATTTTTAGCGATGCGGCTGTTGTCATTCATCATTCCGATAATTACGCCGTAACGGTCATTCACACGGCTCTTGATTCAACGATTAATCAAAAGGTATTGCTTTCGGTTCAAGCCCGCGTCTCGGAAAACGACGGCATTGCGGTATCGACTTTAAGAAGAACGGCTATGCCCTAAAAATATAGGGTAGCAGTTTGTTTTGGAGATCGGCTATGTTTACTGGATTTTATAAGATCGGCGTTTCGCTGCCCGGGCGCTGTTTGGTGACGGCTGTTAAATCCCGCTTTAATCCGGCTGACTAAGCGCCGGTTCGCTGTCGGCTCGCCATGAAGCGAAGTTTGAGCTTATCAACGCTGACCGTCATATTGGCGATAGCGATGCAAGCTTGTGCGGTATGGCACCCGTTGGTTGTGCCTTTAAAGCCCGATACGGTCGACTGCGAACGGTTTTTTCGGGACATGGACGACAAGGTGGAGGCGTTCACTGTGGCGGATGCGGGAACCGCGCGCATAGAGGGTTTTCCAGCCCTGCGCGCCAATCGTTTTTTAGCCTCGTTTGCCAACGCCGATTTAACGGAGCGCGCCTACGCCGCGTGGTTGGAGCGCTTGCGCAAACTGGATGAAACCGCGCGGCTGATCGAATGGCGCAATTTGCCGGATCGGGCAAAATCCGCCCTACCAGCCTTGGCGGAAACGGAGATAGTGGAGACGGTGTCCGGCTGCGGACGGATACTAACCCAGCCGCTAAAACACTCCTCGGGCCAACGCGCTCTGTTGTTTTCGAAAATACAGCCACCCGACGCGTATTCAACCTGGCAGCGGCTGTTCGGCCTGTATTTTCTGACCCGCTGGGCCATAGTCGATGGCGTCCGGCAATTACAGCAGGAAATACGCGAGCCTTTCCTTGAGACGGGACAACCACCGGTCGAGGGCCGCTTAATTAGCTATGCGCCGCCCGCCTCCGGGACTATGCCGACGGCCGAGGCGGCCAACATACTGCAACTGTCGGCGGCCAATCCCTTAGGCATTCCAGAGCCGTCCGCGAGCCAACTCGAGCAACTGTTTTCCGCCTATGCGCCGGCCTGGCTGGTCGATACGCGGGACGACAACGATCGTATCGCTACGGTTGAAATGGCCTCGGATGGCCAAGCTCTTATAGACACCCGGCAGCCGCGGGTTTATCGGCTGCCGTCCCATACCCGGGTTGGAAAGCAGGTTTTACTGCAGCTGAATTATGTGGTCTGGTTTCCGGCCCGCCCGCCTACGAGCCCACTGGATATTTACGCCGGGCGCTTCGATGGTTTGATTTGGCGAGTCACCTTAAGGATGGACGGCAGGCCGCTGGCTTACGACAGCATTCATCCTTGCGGTTGTTATTACCAGATTTTTCCGGGAGCGGGCATGCGTGTGAGGCAACCCCAGGACGGTTCGGAACCGATTTTGACGCCGACGCCGTTACTCGCCCATCAGCCCGGCGAACGGGTAGTGGTGAAAATCGCGGCCGGAAATCATTTTATCACCGGCATCGCCACCCAGCAGCCGACGGCGGATTCCGAACAATACGGCTGGCTGGATTACGACGCACTGCGCTCACTGCCCATCCCGAACGACGGATACCGCAGTTTGTTCGACGAGGATGGCCTGGTACCCGGCAGCGAACGCGCCGAACGGTTTCTGCTCTGGCCGATGGGCGTGCCTAGTTCCGGCGCCATGCGGCAATGGGGTACGCATGCCATTGCTTTTCTCGGCAAACGCCATTTCGACGACCCCCGGTTATTGGACAAACTGCTGCGGCCGCTTTGGGAATAAAGGGGTATTCTCGGAAGTAGCTGTTAAGGACTCGCTTTGTTCCTTACCTTACCCTGCTTCGCTTAAGCAAAAACATGCAGTGCGGCATACGCCATACCGGCCAGCCCCGCTAAACCCGCGCCCAGGATGACATAGGCCGCCCGGGTTATTTCGCGTATGGTTTTCTTGATTTCGCTACGGTCGTTGACATTGGGGAAATCCGCTTCCGGAACCGGCACGCCCAGAAACTCGCAAAGTGGACCCCAGCCCTGATCGGCGGAAAACACCAGCAGCCTATCGGCCGGCACGGCCGCCCGCACATCGGCGATGTGTTGGTGGTAGTGGGCGATGGCTTGACCTTTATCCGTCATCGTACCTTTATGCGCGCGTTGCCAAATCAGTTTGCGGGTCATGTCGCCGAATTTGCGTCCGAACGGGGTGGCGAATTTCAGCACTTTGAACTGCCACATGTTTTCCGTGAAATAAATCGTCTCCAGAGTGCTGTCATACCAGACCTCTGCGCCTTTGGGATGCAGGGTCAGCAGCACCTTGGCGAGGGGATAGGCGGCCAGTAGTTCCCGCCACACGCAACAGGCCGGGTTGTCAACCGCGGCGGTGTAGTTCGCAAACACCTGTTCCCAGTCATGCTGGGTACCGGCATCCGCATTTGCCACCTGGTGCCAAAAATCCAGATGGGCTGTATTGTCGGGATTTTTCAGCACTTCTATCATGTGGTAGCACGGAAAGCCCAACTGATTCAGTGCGGTGTACACCGACAATGTGCCGGTGCGCCCAAAGCCGGCACCGATAATGTTTAGAGCCATAATAAAAATATCCTATGAATAATTGAGAATCACCAAATCAGGCCCGGTTGCCTGCATCCTCTATCGGGCTATTCCGGCAATTGTTAGTAAGTTGCAGGTTCTACGGCCCAAACCGGCGCATAATAACCGCATTTGCCGCAACGGTGAAAAGACGAATAAGGCCGGTCGGCAACGCCGGCAACATGACCAGGTTTAATCGGTAAGAAATGAATGTAATCGGCAAGGTGTTGGTAATGTTTCGTCGCGGATGCAATGCCCGGAAAAACGCGGTTGCCAAATTGTGTTGGCTTTAAATTCAGTGGTAGGCCCTATTGCCGCGCTAGCGTTAACTGGCAATCAGCACGCAAATGTCAGGTAACGCTCCGCGCAACTTGACCTACCTGGCGTATGGTTATCCCCGGATTTTGCGACCCTTCAAATCACCGGGTTCAACCGCCAGATGCGGAAAACCGCGTGCCCGGTGGCGTGGGAGAGATGATGGGCGAAATCCCGCCACCGCCACCCGATCATGACTTGGGTTAGTTATCCCAAATTAAAGTGATTTTCAGAGGGTAAAACCCTAGCCCCATTTTGAGCCTGATCACAATCGTTAACATGGCCTAACAAAAGCTCTGGCAGCTGTTTCCATCCGCAGGTTGAATATTCCCTCATGAACCACAGCGAACAGTTAAAATAAGCCTTTATATCTTCATTGAGTCTGGCATTTTGACCCCCACAGCCGTTAACCCACAATCCATTGAACAGGCCGCCGCGTTGCTGCGGCAGGGCAAACTGGTGGCGATACCCACCGAAACCGTTTACGGCCTGGGCGCGGATGCGGCCAATCCGGAGGCCGTGGCGAAAATTTTTGCCGCCAAGGGCCGGCCGGCGGATCATCCTTTAATCGTGCATTTGGCTTACGCCTTGCAAATCAAGGATTGGGCCATCGATATTCCGGAGGCCGCCTGGCGGCTGGCCAGCGAGTTCTGGCCGGGGCCGTTGACCATGGTGTTGCGCAAAAAAGCCTCGGTGCCGTTGGCTGTCACCGGCGGGCAGGACACGGTGGCGTTGCGGGTACCAAATAACCCGGTGGCCTTGTGGTTGTTGCGGGTATTCGACGGCGGGATTGCCGCGCCGTCCGCCAACCGCTTCGGCCGCATCAGTCCCACGTTGGCGCAGCATGTGGCGGACGAGTTGGGCGATGCGGTCGACTGTATTCTGGATGGCGGACCGTGCAGTGTGGGGCTGGAGTCGACCATTATCGATTTGACCGACAGCCAGTCGACCATCCTGCGACCCGGCCGGATCAGTCGCAGCCAGCTGGAAGAGGTATTGCAAAGGCCGGTTGGCTTAAAATCCCAGCACAAAATCCGTGCGCCCGGCATGCTGGCGGCACATTATGCACCCGCTACGCCGGCCTATTTGTGCGAATCCGGTACGTTGTTGAATTTATTCGACGAGCAGTGCGGGCAGGGTAAGCAGGTGGGCGTGTTGGCGTTCAGTCCTGAATTGTCCGCATTGCCCTGCGAGCATTTGCTGCATTTGCCCGCCAAGGCGGAAGCTTATGAAGCGGCTCTGTATAGCGCCTTGCGGAAGTTGGACAGTTTCGGTCTGGACAGTATTTTGGTGGAACAGCCGCCGGCCATGGAAGAATGGGCGGCAGTGAACGACAGGCTAGGCAAAGCCACGCTATGACGGACGAGGATTGGATGTGGCATGCTCTGCGTTTGGCGCAACGAGCCGAACAGCAGGGCGAAGTGCCGGTGGGCGCGGTGTTGGTGCGAGATGAGCGCTGTATCGCCGAAGGCTGGAATCAACCGATTCAGCTGCACGACCCCACCGCGCATGCCGAAATGCAGGCTTTGCGAAACGCAGGGCAGGCCATAAAAAACTACCGCTTAAGCGACAGCACTTTATATGTAACTTTGGAGCCTTGCGTGATGTGCATGGGCGCCATCGCGCATGCCAGGGTCAAGCGCCTGGTATTCGGGGCATACGATCCGAAACGCGGTGCGGTCTGCCATGCCTTGCAACTCAGCGATGCACCGTTTTTGAATCATAAAATCGACTGGCTGGGCGGGGTGTTACAAGCCAATTGCGCCGAACTGTTGACGGATTTTTTTAAGGTCCGGCGATAGGTAAAGCCGCGTTGTTACTGGCCTGACGGCGTCAGCTCGATGAATGTTCTCGGATAGTTCGCGTTAACAAAATTGTTACCGGCAGAATTTTTGCGTTATCATCTGCCCCACTTTAGCATCTGCTTATCGAATATCGGTAAGCGGTAGTCTAATCCGATGTGTATCGAGGTTTCGAATACACGTGTTCTAATTCAACAGCGGCTTAATTTAGCTTTTTAAACAGTCATGCAGCCAAATCGTACCAGCAAATCGTCCGACTCAGGCTTCGGCCCGAGCAAGCTGCTGCTGTCTTTTTGTATACAGCCCTTGCTGCTGCTGGCGTTTTTAAGCAAACAATTTTTCAATTTTGACCTCATCGGCTTGAGTCACGGCTTCACTCATCCACTGATGGGCTGGGACCATTTGCTGACTATGCTGGCGGTCGGAATCTGGGCGGCGCAACTGCGTGGCAAAGCGATCTGGGTGCTGCCGCTGGCTTTTGTCGGCGTGATGAGTTTGGGCGGGCTGGCCGGCGCGGCCGGCTTATCGATTCCCAGTGTGGAGGGTATCATCCTGTTGTCCTGCGCGGTTTTTAGCCTGTTGATTACCCATAAGGTCCGCTTCAACGCCAATATCAATGTGATGATCGTGGCCTTTTTTGCCTTTTTCCACGGCTTTGCGCACGGCCAGGAAATTTCCACCTCGGCCAGTTTAATTTCTTATACCGTGGGTTTTATGTTGGCCACGCTGCTGTTGCATGGTGCCGGCATTTTGGTGGCCAAATTGGCGATTTTCAGCATCACCTGTTTGCTGACGGCATTGTTTTCCAGTTCGGCCATCGCTGAAACCACCGATTCAAATGTTGAAGACAGCAAAAAAGTCCTATCGCGTCATTCGCGGCAGACGGCGCCGGCTTGGTTCGGCAGCGGACAAGCAGCTGAAATTGATGCTTATTTTACGTTCGGCAAAGAACGAATGCGCGCGGCAAACTGTTCCGTGCAGGGTGCCGGGGAAGGCGGGTGCGCCGACCTTACGGTAAGGCCGATCTCTGAAATGCCGCCGGACTTTGTCAAGGCTGCGCCGGAACACCGGAGTGGCAAGCTAAGCACGTTCAACGGCGAAGCAGTCTATTCACCGGGAAAACCCGCTGCAGCCGACGTGTGCAGTGACCGGCGGGATCCGGGATTATACCCGGCCGATAATCCGCCTCTTGGCCCGGATTTCAAACGCTGTTTCCCGGATATTAACCATACCCCCGGAACACACTTGCTAAGCAACGGTGTCGGCCTGACTTCACCGCCGCTTGTGATTGTTTCGCTCCCGCAAGTATTTCCCCTTCTCGGCAATTCCCCGATTTCACGCATTGAAGCGTTTTATCTTCAATCGATCTTAGCCACTATCAGTATCCGCAACAACCAAGTCAGTGTTGGTTTTCAGTATCGCTCGCCCGATTTAGCGCGTAGCCTGGTAGCTTCGCGTCCAGCCATTCCCGGACCGTTTAATTGTTTCACGAATCTTGTTCCGCAAGACAGCGCATCAGGCCATAGCAGGCGGGTGTCGATGCTCGGCTTGGCCCTTTACGGGCCGCAACTCACCGACTACCGATTCGAGTCGTCGGCTTGAACCGCTATAAATCAAACACAGACAGACCAGCAAACTACACGTTAAGACGATTACATTGAAAAGCAGGAGAGACAATGACAGCTTTATACAGACGCAAAAAATTCTTATTCAAACCGTTAACGATAGGCCTGGGCATGGCTTTAGGCTTTAGTTTTTCGCTAGCTCGGGCGCATACCATGCCCGAAGAGCTGGAAACCATTGAAGTAGAGGAAGATGGACGCGGTAAGGATTTGATCGGGATTGCCGAAACCGCCTCGCAAGGCGAGGTGAGCCAGAAGCAATTCGAATACCGGCCGTTATCCCGCAATGGCGAATTGCTCGAGGTGGTGCCGGGGGCTGTCGCTACCCAGCACAGCGGCTCGGGCAAGGCCAACCAGTATTTTCTGCGCGGTTTCAATCTGGATCACGGTACCGACTTTACCACCTATGTCGACGGCATCCCGATGAACATGACCACGCATGCGCATGGTCAGGGGTATATGGATTTGAACAGCGTGATTCCCGAGCTGGTGAAAAAAATCGAATACGGTAAAGGCCCATACTATGCGGAGGTTGGGGACTTTTCGGCAGCCGGTTACGCCAAGATGCTTACCATGGATAAGCTGGATCAGGCGATTGCCAAATTCACGGCCGGCTCATACGACTATTACCGCACCTTGTTTGCCAATTCGGATAAAGTCGGCGACGGCAATTTGTTGTATGCCGGCGAATTCAATCTGTATAACGGGGTTTGGCAAGTGCCGGAAGATTCCAAGAAATTCAATGGCATGTTGAAGTACACCTTGGATCAACATGATTGGGGGATGACCATCAACGGTAAGGCATATTCCAATAGTTGGACGGCGACCAACCAAATCCCGCAAGCGGCGGTTGATAGCGGTGCGCTGGGGCTGTACGGCTCCATGGACCCGAGCGACGGCGGCACCAGCAATCGTTACAGCTTATCGAGTAATTTTTGGCAATACGGCAAAAACTGGAAAAACGACGCCAATATCTATGCGCTGTATACGGATTTGAATTTGTATTCCAATTTCAGCGGTTTCACCAGCGGTGCGCAGGGCGACCAGATTTTGCAAACCGAACGCCGGGTGCAGACGGGCGGCAATTTCGAACATACCCGCTATAACAAAATACTGGGTTTTGAAATGGATAACAGCGTCGGTCTGCAATTCCGGCATGACGAAATCATGGGGCTGGGCCTTTACCATACCCGGCAGAGGCAAATTCTGGAAACCGTCAGCAACGCCGATGTGGGCGTCACTACCGTCGGCATTTATGCCAAAAATCACACGCATTGGCATGACAAGGTGCGGACTATCGCCGGTTTGCGCGGTGATTTCATCAATAACGACGTTACCGTTCTCAACACCGGCAGCGGTCTAGCCAGTACCAACACCGCCAACTCCGGCAGTCGCGGCAAGGCCATGATCAGCCCCAAGCTGAGTTTGGTGATAGGTCCTTGGTACGACACCGAATATTTCTTCAATATCGGTTATGGCTATCATTCCAACGACGCACGAGGCACCACTCTGCAGCTTAATCCAGTCGATGGTTCGGCTGCGGTTGACGACCAAGGCAACTCGAACGCCAGAATCCGTCCGGCCGCATGGTCGCGCGGCGGCGAAGCGGGGATACGTACTAACTATATCCCCGGCCTGAACAGTACCTTTGCTTTATGGTGGCTGGAATCCAGCGAGGAATTGGTGTTCGTCGGCGATGAAGGCACCACCGAAGTCAACGGCAAATCCCATCGCTACGGTATCGAATTGACCAATTACTATAAGCCGACCGACTGGTTGACTCTGGATGCCGACTACGCCTTGAGCACGGCGCGCTTTGCGGAAATACCCGCTGGCGCCACCGACAACTTTGTGCCCAATTCGGTAGGTCGGGTGGTTAGCGCCGGCGCCACGCTGGTAGCGCCGAACGGTTTGTTCGGTACCCTGAGATTTCGTCATTTCGGCGCGGTGCCGCTGGATGAGTCCGGTACCTTTTGGGCCGGCGATACCAACATCGTCAACTTGGGAGCGGGTTATAAGCAGAAGCAATACAAATTCGAAATCGATATTTTCAACATCCTGGGCTCGCAAAGCAACGATATTGCCTATGCCTACGGTTCTGCCTATCCCAACGGGGCGGCCGCCGCTACCGGTATTTTGAAACACCCGGTGGAACCTCGCATGGTGCGCGGCACGATTACCATTAATTTCTAGGGATAAGCGCATGGGATGTTTTAGTGCCGGTTATGGCAGAGGGCTGGTTGCGCTGGTTTTACTGTTGCAAGCCGCTTGGGTTTGGGCTCACGCGCCTGGACTTAGTTCGCTGGATGTGGCCTTAAAATCGGATCTGATCGAGGTCAGAGTGACGTTTGCCTTGCAGGACATCGAGGCTTTTTCGCCGATGGACAGCGATTTGGATGCGGAGGTATCCGATAGCGAACGCGAAGCCGCCAAACCCGGCATCGCCCAGTTGTTGGCCGGGCAGCTGCGCATTGCGGTGGACGGAGACGATGTGACCCCGGTCGAACCGGGGCAAGTCAGTTTCGACGGCCAGAACAATGCCCATGTCCAATTTCGGTACCCTGCGGTACCGAAACAGCAGTTGTTGGTGCAATCGACCTTTTTGGCATTATTACCCGATGGCCATCAGCAATACCTGATCGTCAGGGATGCCAACGGCAAAGCGCTGGCTGAAAAAATGCTGGTCAAGCAGGACGACCGGTTGAGTCTCCCATTTGCCGGTGCGGCGGACGGGCGGAGGCCGGCGTCGACGCATGCCGTGTTGAATACCGTCAGCGATTTTTTTAAACTGGGCATAGAGCACATCGTTACTGGTTACGACCATTTGTTGTTTTTGTTGGCTTTATTGGTGGTAACCCATAGTTTTTGGCCGGCTTTAAAAATTATTACCTTTTTTACGCTTGCTCATTCGCTGACCCTGGCGCTAGCCGGGTTGAATTTGGTCGATTTACCCAGCAGTTTTGTGGAGCCTTTCATTGCCGCCACTATTATTTACGTCGGGGTTGAAAACCTTATTCGCGGCGATCATCCCAAAGGCCGGCATTGGCTGACTTTCGGGTTTGGCTTGATCCACGGTTTCGGCTTTGCCGGGGCGTTGCGGGAGATGGAAATTACCTCGGGCGACACCGGTATTCTGTTACCGCTAGTGTCATTTAATTTGGGCATAGAAAGCGGACAAATCGCGGTCGCCGCCGTGGTGCTACCCATGATCTGGTGGTTGAATAATAAGGTAGCGATAGCCGGGAAATTCTTGAAGGGCTGTTCGATAGCAGTCAGTTTGATGGGGACGTATTGGTTGCTGGAAAGAACCGTTTTGTAATCGATACCGCAAACACGGTATTTCGGCGCCATAACCCCCACTCCCGCGGGAGTGGGTGAGGAGAATTTACATCCGACATTTGAAATTCGGGCAGTATAACTAGCAAAATAAAACACCTGAAAAAGCCATGTAAGGTTTCCGCGTGCAGTGCGACCAAAATCAGGTAGTCATAAATTGGCTGACTTAATCGCAATTTCAAGCTCGGGTGAAGCACATGAATCGTTATCTATTAAATCGTCTTTCCGCTATATTTTGGATAGTGTTGATATTCAGTTTATTCGCCAAAAAAGCGGCGGCCGATGAGTTCCCCGTCGATTTTAACGATATCGGCGGTTTTATGTCGCCGGCGGCCGTTATACCGACCATGCCCGGGTTCGTTAATTGAGCAAGGTTTTCGAGACAGCGCAATGAACCGTTCAATAGGCTAAATGTCTGAAGGGGCGGTAGGGATAGACGCCAAATCACTTGGCGGATCATTTTAGGAGGAAGACATCATGAAAAATTTGCTATTTGTGCTGTTTGCGATTGCGCTATCCGGCTGCGCCAGCCATATCCCTTTAGCGATCAGAAAACCGCCCGAACCCAATCCCATGATTGCAGATGTATTGGCGCAAGCCGATCTGCAACAGCAGCCGGTGCGTTGGGGCGGAACTATCTTGTCTGTCGTTAATCATCCAAACGACACCGAGATCGAGATACTGGCCAAGAAGCTGGGCCGATATGGAAAACCGGTCGACGGCGACGATACCCAAGGGCGGTTTCTGGCCCGGGTGGACGGCTTTCTCGATCCGGCCATTTATGCGCATGGCCGTCTGCTGACCGTCTACGGCATCATCGATTCCTTGGTGAGCCGCAATGTTGGCGAAAAACCTTACCGGTATCCGTTGATGAAAGTGCAAAGCCAGTATTTATGGCCGCGCGAGCAGGAAAATGATTATCCGGGTTATTATCCGTATGGTTACTATGGTGCCTATGGCTTTTACCCCTACGGTTATCGGTTTGGCTTGGGTTACAGACGCTGGTAAACCAGCAGCGTGTTCAGTCGGGGTTTGCTGGATAAGCGCGGTAAAAATCTCAGACGGCAGCCAGTGCGCCGCCGCAGCTGCTGCCTTGGCCGGCAGTGCAGCCGTAACAATGCGCGGCGGTGGCGATTGGAGCACCTTTCAGCTGCGACGGGTTGAACTGGCTGATATGGGGCCGGGGGTGGTTCGCGGCAGCCAACGGCATGGTAAGCATCTGGTTGAAATCACAGTCATAGATATAGCCTTGCCAGTCGATACTGATGGTATTCAGGCACATCAGGTTGTCGAGATTCTCGGCGCGAAAGTGTTGTTTCAATAAATTCAGATAACTATCGAAACGGCCCTGGCTGACCAGCATGCTGCCGAAGCGTTGGATAGGCATGTTGGCGATGGCAAACAGCTGGTTGAAAACGATACCGTATTCTCGCCACAAATGCTGTTTGTAAGCCAGCTCCAGTTGATGCTGGTCGGGCGGCAGCACCGCATCTTGCGGGTTGAAGACCAAATTAAGCCGCAAGCTGCTGTCCGTCTGGCCGTAACCCAGCCGGTTAAGACGCTGTAATGCCGCCAAGCTGTCCTTGAATACGCCTTTGCCGCGCTGCTTGTCGACATTTTCTTGCAGATAACAAGGTAGGGACGCGACGATTTCCACTTGCTGATCGGCTAGAAACTCTGCTAAATCTTCATAACTCGGTTCTTCCAGGATGGTAAGGTTGCAACGGTCGATAACCTTGATGCCGGCTTCGCGGGCAGTACGCACCAGATACATAAACTCCGGATGCATTTCCGGTGCGCCACCGGTCAAGTCCAGCGTATGAATTTGAGCGGCTTCGGCCAATGCCAGAATCCGGTCCATGGTTTCGCGGCTCATCAGCTCGGTACGTTTCGGGCCGGCGTTGACATGACAATGCACGCAACTCAGGTTGCACAGATAGCCGAGGTTAAGCTGTAAAACTTCCAGCGGCTTGCGGAAAATGGCCGGAAAGTCATTAAGGGCCAGTAGCGGTTTGGTGTCGTGCATGTTTAATCCTTGGAGAACCAGATGTCGCCGTAAACAGCCGAAACCGAACCGTTGCTGTTGTCGGTGTCGGTCATGATGGCCACGGCATCGATGCGGCGAACATCTTCGCCAAACAATTGTTTAAAGTCGGCCCGCACATTGCGCTTCTCGGTCTGCCAGCTATTCAACGGCGCTTCCGGGCCACGCAAGGCTAGCATCATTGCATGGTCGCCGGCAAACGCATTCGGCCAAATGCGGTCCTTGGCGCTATTACTGGACCATACGTAATTGATGGCTTTGGTTTGCCAAAAGGCCAGGCCGCCTTTTACCAGCACGTAGACCCGCGCGGCGTAATCGTCGCCGGCCTTGCTTTGTTCATCCAGGCCGGGCAACCGATTGGCTATTCGCCAGGACCAGTTCAATATCGGTGTCTGCTCCAGGTCGATGGCTTGTTCCTTGAATAAGCCCGAACCCGAGGCATGACTATCCGCAACTAAAACCGTCACGCCGTCCAGCTTTTGTAGGTGGTAGCGGGTTTCGCCCTTGAAGCTTTTCCGTTCCCAACCGGTTAGGTGATTTTGGCTGAATTCTCCCAGTCTGACATTAGAGTCTGCTACTGCAGCAGGGAGCGTGAAAGCCGACAATACTAGCCAAGCGAATTTTTTTATCATGAAGGGGTTTAGTCGGTGGATAGGCGTGTTTTCAAGTAGTTGTCGAGACTCAAACGGCCCGCGCCGCTAAACAGCAGGGTCGACAACATTAATATATACATCAAGGGTAGTTTGTAATTGCCGTATCCGTGATCGGAAATGGCGTAACCTTTCCATAACTCGTTCAAACTCTGCCAATCGGCCGGCCAGTGTACGGCTGCTATAGCGACCACGCTCAAGACGATTAGTGCCGCGCTGAAAAAGCGAGTCATAAAACCCAGCAGCAGGGCCAAGGGGGCGATGATCTCCAGGCCGGTCGCCAGCGTCCAGCTAAAGTCGGCCGGTAACATATTAAACGGAAACGGAAAGTTTAACTCGGTGAACCAATTTTCACCCTGCAGTTTTTCCAGACCGGCCTCGCCGAATTCGTAAGCCAGCAGCAGGCGTAAAAACGTCGGCGCCAATGTTGGTGCGTGCCGGTCCAGCCAATGACTTAATTGCCGCGGCAGTGCGCGGATCCGGGCAATGCCGGCGCTAATTTCGCAGCTGATGCAGGACGAGCCGGGAGATGTTTGGGTTTGGTTCATAAGTGTGCTCCAGAAACATGGGCCGGACGCGTATCGACTATTGCGCCACGATGGTGTAGTTCCAGCAAGGCGTGCATGCCGAACTGCATGAATTGAGTGGAGGCGGCTGCATCCAGCCCGCTGCCAAGGTTGTCCAAGGCTTGTCGACCGGTATAGCCGTTACAAAGTAGGCGCACCAGCCGGGCTGTGGCCGGATTGAGTGCTACGAATTGGACCTGGTCGTTGCTATCCCGAAACCCTAATATATGGGTGGGGCCGGCCGGCGGTGTCTTAGGCTGAAACGTCGGGCTGATGTCTTGTACCGGCCAGCGGTAATGCAGTAACTGCTTGACCGGGGTAAACAGTGGTACATCGTGAAACAGTTGATGGTCTGTCAGCGCTTTGACAGGCACTGAAGCCGCTTCGGCAATCGACAGTTGTAATTCTAGCCATTCAAAATGAGCCAGTTCGGCAAGAAAAGGCTTGTCGCCGGCTTGTTGGCGTTCCAGATGCAGATACTGTAAAAATTCGTCGGGTATTTGCCGGTAATACGGCGAACCACAGCGGTGTTCGGCGATGAAATCCAACAGCAAAGCACGCCATTCCTCGCCTGGCAGAATGCGATGGATAACCGGAAAGCAGGCCGACAGGCTTTCGTCGAATTTGTTATAAAGCAGTTCGACATAGACCGCCAGGCGTTCGGCGGCAAATCCTGGCGGTACCTTCGCTGCTTGCGGCCGGCGTAAGTAATCCAAAAAAAGCCGTTGTTGTGTTTGCAAGGCTGTCATGCTGATGCCTCGAGATGTTGATTGGCCTCCCAGCGGCCTCCATGTAACTTTTGTAGCGTGGCAATGCGTTCCACTTCGGGCAGCAATTCCACTAATGGCGGAATATTGCTGTCGCGCTCTACCAGGGTCGGAAAGGTACCGAAAAGCCGGTAGGCTTCGTCCAGCAATGTCCAGACGGCTTCAATGGTGTTTTGACCATGGGTATCGATGATGAGCCCGGACGGATCAAGGTCGTGGCCGGCAACGTGGCCATACACAATGCGCTCGCCCGGCAAGCCGCGTAAAAAAGCCAGTGGATCGTAGCCGTGATTGACGCTATTCACGTAAATGTTGTTGACATCCAGGTGCAGGTAGCAATCGGCTTCGGTCAACACGGCATTGATGAAACTCAATTCATCCATCTCCGCTTGTGGCGGTTGTAGATAGTATGAGGCGTTCTCCAACGCGATGGGCCGTTCCAAAATCTGTTGGGTTTGACGAATTCGCTCGGCCACATGTTTGACCGCTTGCTCGGTAAACGGAATGGGGTATAAGTCGTAAAAATGCCCTTCGTCACTGCAGAAACTCAAGTGCTCGGTATATAAAGCGAATTGATGTTGATCGAGAAAACGTTTTAATTCGCCTAAAAATACCACGTCGAGCGGGGCCGGGCCGCCCAGCGACAGGGCCAGGCCGTGCGCCACAAAACGGTGGCGTTCGGTCAGCCTGCGAAATTGTTTGCCCAAATGGCCGCCAACGCCCACCCAATTTTCCGGCGATACTTCAAAAAAGTCTATGCTGTCCGCTATCTCGGCTTGTAACGCGGGTAAAAGTGCCCGGCGCAAGCCCAAGCCGGCGCCGGACAGCCCGAAAGGATGGGATGGGTTCATCGGCGGCGGCTCCGATTTTTATTGTGCTGCTTTACCGCTGCAACCAGCTTCAGGCATTTTACCGCTGCAGCCGCCTTCGGGCATTTTTGCGCTGCAACCGCCTTCCGCGCCTTTCATATCCTTCATGTCTTTCATTTTGTTGGCGCCGCATTTACCTTCGCCGCATTTGCCTTCACGCGCCTTGCCGCTGCAACCGGCTTCGCCGGCTTTTTCATCGGCTGCTGCTAGTTGTTGGATTGGGTTGATGCTGGACATCTCAAATGGATTTTCGCCAGCTTGAATGGAAGGGGCCGTGGCCAATAATCCGGAAGCAATTGCACCGCCCAAAGCCAGAGTCAGATTTTTTTTATTCATGGTGTCGTCTCCAAAGAGTAGTAAGTGTTTATCAGGAAAGACCACAGTGTCTTCCTGATCACTCAGTCGGAGATCGATATGATTCCTTACAAAATTTTATTCGGGCGATACAAAATGAGATGGGTCGGCCTAACTGAGTCCGAGTACTAAGGTGTGATCCAGCTGCTGACCGGATGGAAGGGCTGGTCAGGGTCATTATCGAGTTGCACGATATAGGCGCCTTTGGAGGCAAAGCGTTGTCCGGGGCCGAGACTCAGCCTAGGAAAGGTGCCGGGATTAAGTAGATTTTCGGCTTCGGTTTCTATGTATTCCAGCAGGTAATCCCTGGAAAAGTGGTCGACGACGTGTTCTAAGCCGAACTGTAGTAAATTCAGCGCGTAATAGGTGTTGAATTGCAAGCGGGGATTATCGATAGGCAGTTGTTGGGTGTTCATCCAGGCTCTGACTCTAAAAGCATGCGGATGATAGGCTGACGGCAGTTCGTAAGGGTAGCTGAAATACAGCTTACTGGCAATTTCGGCGCGGAATTGATTTCCGGCGTCCAGAGTAGCCGCCGGTAGCAACAGACGTTCGCTATGTTGTGCCATTAAGGGAATCTCGGCGGCGATAGCGTGATCGAATTTCCCCGGCCAAATTACCGCGTTAATGGGCTCGGCTTGTTGTTGAGTGAGTGTTTGCCATTGATCGCGAAGTTGCTGGACAGTTTCGAAAGGCATGTCTATGACGACATGCTGCTTGTCGCCAGCCAGACTTTGCGCCAGTGCCATGGCCGGTTGGTTACCTCGGGCATCGTTTGCATGAATATTGACGATCAGCCGCGAATCAAGCGTTTTTTGATGGCGCAGAAATCTACCGATGGCTTTGGCTTCCAGAATCAGTCCCTGATTAAAATACATCGAATAATGATTGTCTTTCCCGGTCGGCGGCAGATCGGTAAATGGGAAGAGGCAAGGGATACGGTTGTTTTCGCAAAAATCGTGTATCGGCGTCCAGTCGCCCTCCGCCATGCCGCCGATAAAGGCGAAGACTGGCTGTTGTTGGTAGCGCTTTGCCAGCTCGTCGGCCCATTGCTTGGGATCGGCGGGTAACTCCCAGACCTCGTGTTGCCAGAGTCGGAAGGCCTTGGCGAATTCAGAGCGATAACCCGGCGAAAAATTAGGGTGGGCGAGGTTGCCCTCCGTTTCCAGGTTCAGCCATGCCACAAATTTGGCAATGGTGGCCAACATGGCGTCCTTATTTTTATTGCTGACTTGGGGGCCAACCACGGTCGCCAGCCGGATCACGCGGTCATCGACACCAGGGTCATTGTGATTGGAAAGCTGGTGTAAATAAGTAATAAGTGCAGCCATTTCGGTATCTGTTAGCTGATAACGCGGCATCAAGGAACTCAGCTTTCTACCGGAAGGGTCAATGCCACTCCGAATAGCCGCGGCCAACGATTCATCGCTATAAGCCGGACGCTGATAAGCCGAGCGCATTCTGGCCCAGAACATTTTTCCCTGGCTTTCTTTGAATAATTTGTTGAACAGATCGGCGCGATCGAAGGTACGTGGATTGAATAAAATATTGCCGGTGACGGGTAATACATAATTGCCGCCTTCACTGGAGCCAAAGCCGCTACGACGATGGCATTGCGCGCAATTGAATTGGGGGTCTTTGAAAGCGATGTCGTTTTGCGCCACACCTTGCAGCGCATCGCCGTTGCCGGTTATACCGCGTTCATATATTTGCGCACCCAGCATGGCATCCGGGGCTAAAAACTGCCGGTAATGCTGGCTCAGCCAATAGCCGCCCAAGGCTAGACACACTAGAAGTAAAGTTAGTCCGGTTCTTTTGACGATTGGTGGTAGCGGTTTGTCAGCCATAGGGTATTGCTCTGTTTTGATGTTGGTTGAAAGTGGAGGTCCTTGACCAGCAAGCGGTTAGTCAGGCATGGCCAACATCTGCTTATATTCTGCTATAAGATCTTGCTTGCCCAGCAGGCCGTTGATGCGCCGCCATGCCGAATCCGGGCCGGGGCGCATGAACGTTAGCGCTAAATGGAACATTTTATTATTACCCGCATAGCTGGCATCGAAGGCTTTCAATACATTTTTGATGTCATTGGGAGTACCGGTCAAAAAATGCCAATTACCGTCTGCTTTGAAGCGCTTGGCGTAGGCGTGCAGTTGTTCCGGGGTGTCCTGCTCAGGGTCTATGGAAATGGAAATGAACCGCTGCTTGCCGTTGGACAATTGATCGAGATCGGCTTGTGCGCTTGCTAATGAGGCGCTCAAAATAGGACAAATCGTTGAACAGGTGACAAATACAAACTGCAGTACCACGGGGCCTTCGGCATTTAGTAATTGCTGTAATGAGATGTCATCGCCGTTGGCATTGATCAAGCTCACGTCGGGTAGTTGGTAATTGATTGTGCTGACTTGGTATTTGCGAGCCGGAGAACTGGAAACCGTCGCCGAGGGTTCCGAACCTGAAGCTGTTGGTCGAGGTTCGCTGAGCAGCCAGGTTTGCGCGATATCATCCGAAAATACGCGCAGGCCAACCCCCAGCCATAAACATGCACCAGCCAGCCATTTGGTCGATAGTTTCACCTTCACCTCGGTAATAATTGAAATGACAAAATCAAATGAACTTTAAATGAAAAAGGGTAAACAGTACTGAGTACTGCTTACCCTGGGCTTTAAATGTTGCTTGCGCGAACTAGCCTATCAATGGACGGACCACACGGCAACTTCATGGTGTAAAGGATCGAACTGATACCAGCGCAGGCGGCGGGATGGTTCGAAGTTCATTTGCATGACTACATTATGCTCGCCGATCACGTCACCGCCGTTAACCTTGGTTGCGGGTGGGGTCATGATCAAGCCGGGTCGGTTGTCTGTCGGCATGCCGGCATTCACCCACCAATGGGCGCGGCCGAAGGTAAACCAATGTCCGGCGCCGCCGATCACTTCCGTCGATTGGAAGGTGTTTTCCCAGCCGCGTCTGCCGCCGAAATCGACATTGAAATAGGCGTGATCGAAATAATCGCCATTCAACAGTTTGATTTTTACGGTTTTGCCGCGAGTGTTCCAATATGGATAGGTTGCTTGGCTTTCGTCCAGGATGCCTTTCATCTCGCCGTAAATGGTGTTATTGAGGAAGGCTAAGGTCCAGTCGCTATCCGGATCGGCTTTGACGCCATCAGGTAATTTTGTGCGGTTATGCCATTGCTCGAAAGCCCGGTTCAGTTCCTTGATCTGTTTTTTGTTCGCCTTGCCTCTAGCCTGGATTTCCCGCAGGGTATTCCACATCCGTTTGGCGGGCGCCAAGTCGCCGATTTTGGCGATTGCAGCCAGTTTGCTGGCTTCGTCAGCTCTCGGGTTTTGGCCGAATACCGAGGTTTCCCATTCAGGCAGCGACTTGGGGCCTACGCGTTTTCTGGCATTTTCGATAACTTGCACTCTAGGCGGATGCTGGCGCCAGCCCCAGTGGTACGACAGGTTGTAGTATTTGCCCTGCGCCATCCGCATCATATATTCGGTGCGGGTACCGTCTTCCATGGGGAAAAAGGTTTGGTCCATCAATACGTTGGGCATAGGCGGCATGCCGGGAGGGCTTAAGGCCGGATCATCGAAATACATCACCATGGGTGCGAAGTCTTCGTGGCCGCGATTCAAGGTATCTACTTTGTAATGTATGGTCCAAGGCACATCCAATACGTCGCTAGGGTCGATCATATTGGTATCGCCTTCGATATGGCTATCGAACCAGATTTGATGCACTTCGACCATTCCGCCTATCTTGTTGCCCGCGTTATCGAAGATGGGTTGTACGCGCTTGATTTTATTCGGCCCGTTATAGTGCAATAAAGGTATGCCACTGTAATTGCGGTTCGGCACGGGGTTGCCTTCCAGAATATCGAGACCCAGCTGAACAGCCGCTTTAAAAGACATTTTGTCGTTATGACGATCATGGTCTTCATAACGACCGTAATGGTCTTCATAATATTCGCGGTCACTTTTGCTGATTTGCTTGAGGGCCACCATCAAATCATCCGTCGGCGAGGTCTTGTCGATGGGGGTGATGACCGGATCGGGATGCAAATTGTATGGATGCTCGGGGGTGGAGGGTAGGGTGTTGAGGATTTCAACGCCGTTACCGTCGCAGACGTTTTTGTAAACGGTCGGCAAATGGTTGCTGCCCGGCGGTTCAGCGAACGGGTCTTGAGCGGCAAAGATGGTGTTTTCGGGGGTGATGATGGTTGTGGTTTTACCGTCAGCGGAAACCGATTCCTGCGCTTGCGGCGGTCTGGGCTGCGGCATGACGCAGTCGGCAGCAGCATGAGCCGCGCCCACGCCCGACAAGGCGACGGTCACGGCGATGGCCAGGCGGCTATGATTTAGTGTGTGTTTTAACATGATTCAACTCCATTCCTTAACTTGGCTTCGACTTGGCCGAAGTGAGATTAAACATCGCGGTTGCTATTGATGTCCTTGTCGGGACGGGTCAAAGCGATGGGGCCCGCGCGCTTCATCTCGTCGCGTGCAATTTTGCCGGGTTGCAACCAGCTCACGCGGCTAAGTGCCATGTCTGGGTCGGCATCGACAGCGAATGCACCCCAGATACCCACGCCGCCATTGCCGTAATGCACCATGCGGGTATTGATGCCGGTGTGATGGTGATGACGGGTCAAGTGTTTGGCAAAGCGATCGCTGATAGCTTGTGAATCGCCACTGGTGGGGCGAAGCAATAGCCAGCCGGCTGGCAGGTCATGCTCTTGAGCATATTTTGCAAGCCTTTCAACGCTATCGGCTTCCGGTTTGGTGGTAATCGAATAAATGTTCACTTCCTTGCCCAACTTGTCACCCAGGCGATCCGCAACTTGCGCCATATGTTTTAGCGTAGGGAAAAGTTGTTGTGTGTCTAGGGACATAAACTGCACCATAACCACCTTGTTACTGATCAACTCGCTGTGGAATTGGTAGACCCGTCCTGCGTGCGATGTTACAGGGACATTGGGAAATTGGTTGCCGCCGCGTCCTTGGGTGGGCGGTGGTAAAAATGCCTGCAATAACAGGTTTCTGAGTTCCAGCCTGGAAATAGAGTTGGCTGTGTACCGGGATTTTTCAGTATTCATAATGACCTCGGATAAATCAAATTCGGTTAGTTTTAAAAGGCGGCATTAATCGCCTTGACCAGGTTCGACAATATCCCAGCGGATCATCATGGCATGGTCTTCGTGGACCACGTTGTGACAATGCATGACGTGTTTGCCGAGAAAATCGCGCCAGCGACCGAAAAACTTCACTTCTTCGTTAGGTCCGAGCATGATCACGTCCTTACGAGCATGATTGACATCATCACGGTCTATCGGTTTGCCGTTGACTTCCAAAATTTGGAACTCCTCGAAATGGCTATGGATAGGATGCATCCAGGAGCTGCCGGCATTCCGGAAAGTCCATATTTCCGCGCTACCCTGTTCGATTTTGGCATCCGAGCGGTTGGGATCCATTAACTTGCCGTTGATGGTCCACAAGCCGTTGTCGTAATCGAATACGAACAGGCGCTCTCTGCGAACTTCCGACATATTGATAGGCGGCAATTCGCGCATCTTTGCGGGGATACGGCTGCGATCCGGACCTTTAGCAGGCACTACATCGAATCGCATGATTAAGTCGTCGTCTTCCAGTTCCCGGCCGGTCCAGCCGGCGCCGTCTTCACGGCTTTCCATGCGGTTAGCCAGATACAGTGATTCACCTGGGCGGTATTTGGAAAAGTCGATGACGATGTCGTGGCGTAAAGCGGGGCCTATACGCATGGTTTTTGACTCGATAGGTCTCGGTAACAAATTGCCGTCTGTGGAAAGGATGATAAATTCCTGGTCGCTGCTGCGTCCGCCGTGCTTGCCTTTCTTGCCATGGTGGCCATCGTGGTCGTGATGGCCGTTATCAGGCTTGGTCAGATACAACTGATAAATGCGAGATGGTCCACCGTTTAGTACCCGGAAGCGGTATTTCCGTGCTTCCACTTTAAAATGAGGCTGAATCACCCGGTTGACGGTAAAGCGATCACCGAGTAAACCATGGGTCGTGTATAGCGCGCTGGGCAGGTCGTCGCCATTAGGTTCCGGGTTGAAGAAATCCCAAACCGGTTGGCCATTTTGATCGAACATAACGTCGTGCAGAATCAGCGGTACGTCATATTTACCGCTCGGCAAGCGGTAGGTGCCGGGTTTGGTTTCGTCGTTGGCATCCATTTCGTCGAATAGCAGATAAAATCCGCTCAGGCCGGCATAAACGTTGGTGGCGGTAAAGTCCAATCTATGATCGTGATACCACAGGGTCGACATGATTTCCCGCTTATCGTGACCGGCTGGGAAATTGGCGTAATGATGATCCCAAAATTCGCCAGGATTGAAATAATCTTGTGGAATACCGTCGCTCTCGGACGCTGTGTGCGCATTGTGCAAGTGAATGGTCGGGCTAGGCATCGCAAAACGAATATTGGCGGCTCCAAGCGGAGGCAGGTTATTGATGCGGCGCAGGAAAACCGGTTCGCCATATTTGGCGTGGAACGTCATGCCGGGAGTGATGCCTTTGGGCATATGCGGGTCGCGAAATCCCCAAGCCCAAGAGCCCTGGTTGTAAGGAAAGTCGCTATGGTATTGCCACAAAAACTCTTCTATATAATGAACGTAATATTTTTGCGGGTGAAATTCGTTATAACGTTGATGACGCTGCGGATCGGGTGCGCTGCCGCCGCCTTGCGGAGTGTTAAGGAAAGCCGGATTGATGTTTTTGGAGATCGGCATTACGTTTAAGGGATCTTTAAACGGGGTAACCGGTGGGCTGGGTGCTGCGGTGATACTAGGAACGAATCCATCGGGAAACACCAAATCGGCATTTGCCTTTTTAGGCGCCAGCAGCCCATAACTGGTGCCTGCTGCGCCGTATTTTAGAATATCGCGTCGAGTTGCCATTACTTCATCCTCTTAAAGTTAACAAACCAAGCTTTGCCGTAATCGGAAAGCATTTTTGCAAGTTGTGTCGGCGGCATTGAGTGGCTGAAATTTTTTTAAGCCGTGTTTTTATAAAGCCAGATTAAGATTAAATTAAGAAGAGGGGCGTTGTATTGAGGAAAAGGTACAGTAGCTAAGGGAATCTTTTTGGGTTATTTGACCCAAAACTATGTTATTTAACTGGTTTTTTTGTTGGGCTATTTGCCGTTTTTTGGGCGGAAATCTGCTTTGATAAGCAACAAGGGAACAAGCTATATATACCTGAATTTATTGGTATATATTTGATAGTAGTTGGTTGTTTTTTGGGTTTATGAGGGGTGTTTTCCGGCGCGCGGTTTTGATTGGACTGATGTCCTGGTTTTGTTCTAGTTTGTTTGGGAGGCAAATCTTGCCAGCTCCAGGCGATCGCTAACTTCTAGTTTGCCGTAAATCGAGTAAATGTGATTACGTACCGTTTTTTCGCTGATTGCCAGGGTTTTAGCAATCGAATTGGTATTGAGTCCCTTAACCACGAGTTCGACAATCTGCAGTTCGCGCTTGGATAAGACGTCAAGTTTGTTGTTGGTGTTGTCAATGGTGTTGGTGTAAGGCTGAGCCAACGGTGTTCTATCCGCTGTGTCGACAATAGACTTTAGCAGTGTACGTTCAAACCACAATTCGCCGGCTAATACTCGGTCGATGGCTTTTAGCAAGATCTCAAAATTGCGAGCCTTCAAAAAAATTCCGGAAACACCCGAGCAAATAAATTTTACTAAATCTTCCGTGCAGCAAGACGATGCAATCAATAGAATGCAGGCATTTTGACGTTTTGATAGTAGCTGTTCTATGAAGAAAAGATTGGCTTCCGGGTTTAGGCATGGGGCAGCCAGAATGATATCGGGCTCAAGGTTGATGATCATCGACATGGCTTGATCGCAAAAGTCTCCTTGGCCAATGACCTCAAGATGTGCCTGCATATCTAATAACCTGACCAGGATGTCTCGATAGAAAATCTGGTCATCAAGCACCATGACGGTTCGGGTGGATGGGACTGTAGCGATAGGAGTTTGCATAGGTTGGTGATCAAAAAATGAGAATAAACCTGTTGTTAGTCGGTGTTGTAGGCTATTCCTTACATCGGTTCGAAAAATAATTGCGATATTCGGCGGTTGCGTTCATTGCGCGGTTGCTCACGGTGTACATCAAGGCGTTAAGAATTCGGTTTTGGGCGAGATAATGAAGCGGTTAAAGTGTAAGGTCGGAGTGAAAATTTTTTCGGATATCGGGTCATATGTTAAACGCCATTTGATTCCCTTAATAAGTGCCATGTAAAAAGGCTTAAGTGACCATTATAGGCAGTGGTCGGCTGCGTTTGAACGTTTTTGATGGCCGAGAACTTATATCGGCAGAGTGAGGTTAAGCGTTTGTGTTAGATAGTGCGGCTGACTGACACATTAAAACGGACTTTAAAAACAGCGGTAGGATCGTGTTTCAGCACTCTCTCACTGCCGGGTGGAAAGTCATTATTTGCCTACTTACCCACTGTTATTAGTTCTGGTTTCGTTGGACTGAACGCCAATATTTTGTTCGCCCGGTAAGTTGGATCGGTTGGCGTGCCTGCAGAGCCTTTAATTTAAGGCGACCGAAATGAATCGCCGACAAAGTAAATAATTATGGCTGTTGCCGCCGCGATGGTATTTACGTCTAAGGTTTTGGCGAATGCCGGAGCGCCACTCATAAAAGGGCACGGCCATAATATACACCACGTTATGTTGTAAAGAATAAAACCTTGCTGAACGTAACCATTCAGTTCACTGATTGTGGCGGGGTTGTGTTTAAAATCAGTACCCATATCGGCGCTGATGTCATCAACTATGCTTATCAAATTTCGGCACCTCAATACCCTCTCCCGCTGGAGGGAGGGGAGTATTCGCAACAGAAATTGGACGTGTGATGATAAAAACCGGCTGTTGGCGCCCGCCTCATTTTTGCCGATTTTTACTGGCAGGGTGCTTGAAAAAATCTTGCGGGAAAAGGGCTGCGCTCCGGGCGGGTTGGCAGACAAAGCTTACGACCAATCCAAAACCATTCATTACCCGACTGCCGTGGTTGCCGGCTCCCGATCGAACATGTTCAGTGTTGCGGTTGTTCGATGTGCATGGCGCTCCGACAACTAGCGGGCGAGACGAGTTATCAGCGGTAGTTGGTGTTTGTTAGCCGATAAAAAAGCCGGGTAATGCCCGGCTTTCATTGGGTTACCACGGTTGTTAAGCTTAGGTTTTAATAAAAACCATTGCCCAGCCATGCGCCCGCGGCTGCCCCCACACCTGCCGCTAACGGATCGCCACGACCCATTTCGTAACCCATTGCGCTCCCGACCATACCGCCCACCAAGCCTTGCGGGGAGCGTTGGTCGTAACGGTAATAGTTGACAGGCGGCGGAGGTGGTGCGTAGTAACGCGGGCGAATCGGAACATATTCAACCACCCGTTCCGGCACATAGATGTACTTTTGCCGGTAGCGATGGTGATGGCCGTGCCGATGATGATCGTGGTGGTGACCATGATGATGGCGGCCGCCCCCGTGTGGGTCGGCCATGACGGGCAAAGAAAACAGGATTCCAAGTACCGTAAAAATCGCTAATCTGATCATAAATACTCCTAATATGCTAACTGATTCAGGCGCGACTAATTTTGGGTGGATTCGCTTAAAAAAGGCTTAATAAATCCTTTAATTATGCAGCGTTTAATAAGGAAAAAGTAATGCGGCTTTTATCCTCTTTTAGCATTATGGTAAGCATTCTTGATGGCTTGAGCCAATTCGTGCACGGCCATGGCATAGTGGGTGCTCTGGTTGTATCGGGTTATGACGTAAAAGTTGGGGTAGCCGATGCGGTACTCGTCGTTACTATTGTGCCGCAGCCATAATAGCCGCAACGGCGCGTCACAGTGACAGTTGGTATTCAGCGACAAGCCGGAATCCGTTAAGGATTTTAACGAATATAAATGATCCAGGCCGGGTTCCAGGTTGCTGGCGGCGGCTGGTTTACCGCGTACGGACGAAACTACCGGCTGCCCTGGTTGCCAGCCATGTTGAGCAAAATAGTTGGCAACGCTGCCGATGCTGTCTACAGGATCCCACAAGTCGCGATGCCCGTCGCCGTTAAAGTCCACGGCCCATTCCAAAAAACTGCTGGGCATAAATTGTCCAAGGCCCATTGCGCCGGCAAAGGAACCGATCGGTTTGGCGGGGTCGATATGCTCGCTACGCGCCATTACCAAAAAATTTTCTAATTCGCCGCGAAAATATTCGCCGCGCCGCCGGTAATCGAACGCTAGAGTCGTCAGCGCATCAATGACGCGGTGGCTGCCGACATAACTGCCAAAGGTGGTTTCGACAGCCATGATGCCGAGAATATATTCGGCGGGTACCCCATATTGTCGGCTGGCACGCTGCAATGCATGTTGGTGTTTGTGCCAAAAACTAACTCCGCTGTTGATGTGCCTAGGATCCAGAAATTTCGCCCGGTAACGGGACCAGCTGCCTTTACTGGGTTGAGCCTTTAAACTGCGATCGGATTTGGCTAGATAATCCAAAGTCCATTGTTTGCGCTTAGCCTTCGAAAACAGACCGGTGAGATAGTCACGGTCAAAACCGTGTTTTTGCACCATGAAATCAATGAAACGATTCACGGCTTGATAGCCGGCGTAATCGCCCGATACAGACGCTGCCTTATAACCGCCCACGCTGACCAGTGGACGCAAGTCTGGCGTTGCCGATCTGGACTGTTGTGGAGGGTTTTGCTGAGTTGGCGAGTGAGTATTCTTGTCGGTAGCTTGCGATTTTTCCGGCTGATTCGCGCAACCGCAAAATATCAGCAGGCTCAGGCCAAGACAAAGGCGGGTTGAAAAAGTTACAGCATGTTTCATAAGTATTCGGTTATTTAACGGTAAAGACTGCCGTTGTCTTCATCGGTCTCGGACAATTTCATATCGTCGTTATCGAAATCGGCATTTTCGGCGCCGAGCTTGATCATCAAGCGAACCTCATTGCGTGAATCGGCGGCATTCAATGCGTCTTCATAGCTGATTTTGCCGGCGGTATACAGATCGTATAAGGCCTGGTCAAAAGTTTGCATGCCGTGCTCACGGGAGTTTTTCATCAGTTCCTTTAGCTTATGCACTTCGCCTTTCCGGATCAAGTCCGAAACCAGCGGAGTGTTCAACAAAATTTCAATGGCTGGATAACGGCCTTTGCCGTCGGCGCGCTTGACTAGTTGCTGGGCGACGATGCCGCGCAAATTCAACGACAAATCCATAAATATTTGTCTGTGCATTTCTTCCGGAAAAAAATGCAGGATCCGGTCCAATGCCTGGTTGGCATTATTTGCATGCAAGGTGCATAAACATAAGTGACCGGTTTCGGCAAAAGTAATGGCGTGTTGCATGGTTTCCTTGGTTCTGACCTCGCCGATCAATATCACATCCGGCGCCTGACGCAAGGTGTTTTTCAAAGCCACTTCGTAAGATTCGGTATCCAGACCCACTTCACGTTGCGTGATAATGCAACCCTTATGTTGGTGTACGAACTCAATCGGGTCTTCGATAGTAATGATATGGCCGTTGCTGTTTTCGTTGCGGTGGCGGATCAAGGCTGCCAGCGAAGTGGATTTACCGGTACCGGTTGCGCCCACAAATAAGACCAAGCCGCGTTTGTACATGATCAGTTCTTTCAGAACCGGCGGTAAATGCAGATCTTCGGACGAGGGGATATGCGTTTCGATACGGCGCAGCACCATACCCGCGGCATCGCGCTGGGTGAAGGCGCTAACCCGGAAACGTCCTAAACCTTCAACGCCCATGGCGAATTGGCATTCCTTGGTATGTTCGAACTCGTCTTTCTGGCGTTGTTCCATGATGCTGAGTACCACTTTTAACGCTTGGTCGGCGGTCAGAATGTTTTTGGATACATCCACCACCTTGCCGTCGATTTTCATGCAGGGTGGTTTGCCGGCGGTGATGAATAAATCCGATGCTTTTTTTTCCACCATTAAGGCTAATAATGCTTTGAAGTCCATGCTGCCTCCAGAAATTAACGGAACAGGTCTTTGTTGACGGCTTTCACCATGGCGGCTTTGCCGGTCACCAAGCCCTTGTCGACCAACTCTTTCAGATTCTGGTCCAGCGTCTGCATGCCGTCTTTGCGTCCGGTTTGAATGGCGGAATACATCTGCGCGACTTTGGCCTCGCGGATCAAGTTGCGGATCGCCGCTGTGCCGACCATGATTTCATGCGCGGCAATCCGGCCGCCGCCGACTTTCTTCAGCAGCGTTTGCGAGATAACCGCTTGCAAGGATTCAGACAGCATGGAACGTATCATGTCTTTTTCCGCGGCCGGGAACACGTCGATAATACGGTCTATGGTTTTAGCGGCCGAAGTGGTGTGCAAGGTACCGAATACCAAGTGGCCCGTTTCGGCGGCGGTGAGCGCCAAGCGAATGGTTTCCAAATCCCGCATCTCACCGACCAGGATGATGTCGGGGTCTTCCCGAAGCGCCGAACGTAAAGCTTCGGTAAAGCCCAAGGTGTCGCGATGGACCTCGCGCTGATTGATCAATGATTTCTGGCTTTCGTGCACAAACTCGATCGGGTCTTCCACCGTTAAAATATGCGAATAATCGTTGTTGTTGATATGGTTGATCATCGCCGCCAGCGTGGTGGACTTGCCTGAACCGGTTGGACCGGTTACCAGAATCAATCCGCGCGGTTTGTTACAAACTTCTTCAAAAAACTTGGGCGCGCCCAGTTCTTCCAAGGTTAATACTTTGGAAGGAATGGTTCTAAATACCGCGCCGGCGCCTCTGTCTTGGTTGAATGCGTTGACCCTGAAACGTGCTACGCCGGGAAGCGCAAACGAAAAGTCGGTCTCCAGAAACTCTTCGTAATCGCGGCGCTGTTTATCGTTCATGATGTCGTAAATCAGCGCATGCACTTCCTTGTGATCCAAGGCCGGAATATTGATGCGGCGGATATCGCCATCAACCCGAATCATAGGCGGTAAACCCGCAGACAAATGCAAATCCGAGGCTTTATTTTTAACGGAAAAAGTCAATAGTTCGGCGATGTCCATGTTGGTTGTCTCAGCAATAGTGGATGTGTACGGGCAAGGATAGTACAGATTGGTAAGCGAATCGTGCCGGGTGGCTTTTAATCTGGAGCCCGAAGCGAGTTAACTGAAATTCGTCAATGTTGCTCTTTGAGCTCGGCGCAACGAATACATCGGTTGGCATAAGGCAGCGCCAATAGGCGTTCTTTTCTAATCGGTTCCCCGCAGGTCAGGCAAATACCATAAGTGCCTTCGTCTATTCGGGAAATGGCCTGTTTGATTTTTTCCACTTCATGGCGGGCGGCGTTGCCGAGGGCGTCTAAAACTTCGTCATTTTCCACTTCGGTGGCCTGTTCGGAAAAATCCTGCTCCAGCGGCTTATCGACATGTTTAACATCGTCGGTGATTTTGCCCAGTCGGTCATCCAGCTCTTCGAGCATGTAGATTAGATGATTGCGAACTTCTTGATATTCTTTCATTTGAGTCTCCGCAGGCTAGCTGCATTGGATGGTGGCCAGTCTAAAAGGCCGGCCGAGGTGTTATCTTCTTATACAATGAACCGGCAAGCTGTGCAATAACGCCGCTCGATGGCGCTAATAAAGCTTAAAGCACTTAACACTTTGGCAGGCTATACTGAGCCGACTAGTTAATTTGCGGAGCAGGGGATGAAAAAAATACACGTCGAAAATCCGGTCGTTGAAATCGATGGCGATGAGATGACCCGCATCATCTGGCATTTCATTAAGGATCAGTTGATTTTGCCTTATTTGGATTTAACTATCGACTATTACGATTTGAGCATTGAGCAGCGCGACGCCACGGATGACCAAATCACGATAGATGCCGCAAATGCGATCAAACGGCATGGCGTCGGCATCAAATGCGCCACGATTACGCCGGACGAGACCAGGGTGGCGGAGTTTGGCCTGAAAAAAATGTACAAGTCTCCCAATGGCACCATTAGAAATATTCTGGATGGCACGGTGTTTCGAGAGCCCATAATTTGCCAAAATGTACCGAGGCTGGTGCCGAACTGGACCCAGCCTATTTGCATTGGTCGCCATGCTTTTGGCGACCAATATCGGGCTACGGACTTTGTCACCCAGGGGCAGGGTACCTTGCGCATCAGTTTTACGCCGGATGACGGCGGGGTTGAGCAAGCGTTTGAGGTATACCATTTCGAGGGGGACGGCGTGGCACTGGCCATGTACAACACGGACGCTTCTATCGCCGGATTTGCCCACAGCTGCTTCAACGTGGCATTAGATAGGGGCTGGCCGCTTTATTTGTCAACCAAAAATACCATCTTGAAAAAGTACGATGGCCGGTTTAAAGATATCTTCGAAGCCATTTATCAGGCGGAATATAAACATCGATTTACGGCCAAAGGCATTGTTTATGAGCACAAGCTGATCGATGATATGGTGGCATCGGCCCTGAAGTGGAGTGGCGCTTTCGTCTGGGCGTGCAAGAATTACGATGGCGATGTGCAGTCCGATACCGTGGCGCAGGGTTTTGGTTCATTGGGGTTAATGACCTCGGTACTGGTCACTCCGGACGGAAAAGTGATGGAAGCTGAAGCGGCGCACGGCACCGTCACTCGTCATTATCGTCTGCATCAGCAGGGCAAAAAAACCTCGACAAATCCTATCGCTTCAATTTTTGCCTGGAGCCGAGGGCTGGCATTTCGCGGCAAGCTGGATGGCAATGCCGAGTTGATACGGTTTTGCGAAACTTTGGAAAAAGTCTGTGTCGACACGGTGGAGGCCGGCAAAATGACCAAGGATCTGGCGTTGTGTATCTACGGCGACGATTTGAACGAGTCGCATTATTTGAGTACCGAGGCATTTTTGGAAGCCCTGCGAGCCAATCTCGAGAAGAGCCTGCATGTCTAAATGTGCGGAGCGAGATTAGATCTTTGAAATAACTTGGTAACTAACGGATTTTAAAATAAATGGTGTAGCATTTAATATATTAAATGTGTGTGTAATAACACCTTTCAAGATGCCGGCTCCAGTTGGCGGTGTTTTTTAGTTGGATTATTTGAATTTAACCCTATAGGAGTTGATATGGAAAAGCGGGTTGCCCTGATCACAGGGATCACCGGTCAGGATGGTTCGTATCTGGCGGAGTTTTTGTTGGAAAAAGGCTATGAAGTACATGGCATCAAACGGCGGGCGTCGCTATTTAATACCGAACGCGTTGACCACATTTACCAGGATCCGCATGTCAAAAACCCTAAGTTTTATCTGCATTACGGCGACTTAACCGATAGCTCCAATTTAACCCGTATCCTTAAAGAAACCAATCCTAGCGAAGTCTATAATCTCGGCGCCATGAGTCATGTGGCGGTGTCGTTCGAGTCGCCGGAATATACCGCCGATGTGGATGCGATCGGCACATTGCGGATTCTTGAAGCCATGCGATTTTTAGGTATGGAAAAAACCGCACGTTTCTATCAGGCCTCCACCTCCGAGCTATACGGCTTGGTTCAGGAAATTCCACAAAAAGAAACCACCCCGTTTTATCCGCGTTCACCGTATGCGGTGGCCAAGCTTTATGCTTACTGGATCACCGTTAACTACCGCGAAGCATACGGGATGTATGCCTGCAACGGCATTTTGTTTAACCACGAGTCGCCGCGCCGGGGTGAAACCTTTGTGACCCGCAAAATCACTCGAGGCCTGAGCAATATTGCCATGGGCCTGGAGCAGTGTTTATTCATGGGGAATATGGACTCGCTACGCGATTGGGGGCATGCAAAGGATTATGTGCGCATGCAATGGATGATGTTGCAGCAGGAACAACCGGAAGATTTTGTCATTGCTACCGGGGTGCAGTATTCGGTGCGCCAATTTATAGAAATGGCGGCTAAGGAACTGGGTATCACGCTGCGCTGGGAAGGCAAGGGTGTAGACGAAAAAGGCTATATAGCAGCCATAAGCGGTGGTAAGGCTCCAAAAGCCGTAGTCGGTCAACAAATCGTGGCTATCGACCCGCGTTATTTCCGACCGGCCGAAGTGGAAACCTTGTTGGGTGATCCAAGCAATGCCAAGGAAAAACTGGGTTGGGTGCCGCAAATTACGCTACAGGAAATGGTCGGCGAAATGGTAGCTTATGATTTGCAGCAAGCACAAAAACATGCGCTGTTGCAGAATCAGGGTTACAGCGTGGCAGTTAGTAAGGAATAAGCTCATGGCAGACAAGAAAATTTATCTGGCCGGACATCGCGGTATGGTGGGGTCGGCCATCTTGCGGCAACTACAGGCGGCGGGGCACGGTAATATTGTGGTGCGCACGCATGCCGAACTAAATTTGACCGATCAATCGGCTGTACGTGAATTTATGCAAAGCCAGAAACCGGATCAGATAATTCTGGCTGCGGCTAAAGTGGGCGGGATTCATGCTAATAATGTGTATCCGGCCGAATTTATTTATCAAAACCTGATGGTGGAAGCTAACATTATTCATCAGGCCTGGGCGGCGGGTTGTCGGGAATTGTTGTTTTTGGGGAGTTCCTGCATTTACCCTAAGTTTGCCGAGCAACCCATGCAAGAGGCGGCCTTATTGACAGGCATTTTGGAGTCGACGAATGAGCCGTATGCGATTGCTAAAATTGCCGGCATTAAGTTATGCGAGTCCTATAACCGCCAATACGGCACCGATTACCGTTCAGTCATGCCGACTAACCTATACGGCGAAAACGATAATTTTCATCTGGAAAATAGTCACGTCATACCGGCCATGATACGCAAGCTTCATGATGCCAAAATGGCGCATGCGCCAGTCGTTACCCTATGGGGAACCGGTGCGGCGATGCGCGAATTTTTGCACGTGGATGATATGGCTGCTGCAAGTTTACATGTTTTGAATCTGGATACGTCGGCATACCAAGCGGCAACTGAGCCAATGTTGTCGCATTTGAATGTCGGCACCGGCAAGGATGTCACCATTCGCGAGTTGGCTGAAACGATCCAAAAGGTGGTGGGTTTCGCCGGCGATATTATCTGGGATAGTTCCAAACCCGATGGTACGCCACGCAAGCTGATGGATAACGGTAAATTGCGCTCCTTGGGTTGGCGGCCCACTATCGATTTGGAAGCGGGGTTAAAATCCACCTATCAATGGTTTATTCAGCATCAGGCGGAATTTAAAAGTCAGTAATTGCTTTAAGCGGATTTCCGTTGGAATGCTGGAGTTTGAGCGTCATCAATAGGGCAAGTAAAACCCGTAGCGGGTTTTGGCTGGATTTATGGCTGAATTCATCTAAACTTTGCTCTCACACAGACTTCTAGCTGGCAGGAATAACTATATGGCTTTACGTATATTGCTGGGATTGTTGGTTCCCTTGCTTTTTAGCGCTTTTGTTTGGGCGGATTCGCTGCGAATCAATCCCAATCATCCTGATCAATATACGGTGGTTAAGGGTGATACTTTATGGGACATTTCCGGTAAATTTCTTGAGCACCCCTGGCAGTGGCCGCAGCTGTGGCATAACAATCCGCAGATCAAAAATCCGCACTGGATTTATCCGGGCGACACGTTGTATTTTTCGTATGTTAACGGTGAGCCGCATCTGAGTCTGAATCCGGTCGATTCCGGGTATAGCGATGTACCCAACTTGACACCGCATATCCGTGAGTCGCCGATCGAGCAAGCCATCCCCATGATACCCAGCGATGCGATCGCCCAGTTTTTGAGTTCGCCTAAAGTGGTTTCCGCTGACGAGCTGCCCGAGGCGCCTTATGTGCTTGAAATTGCCGATGAGCATTTGGTGGCCGGAGCCGGGGATCGGGTTTATGTGCGGGCGATTGAGAATCCGGAAGGGCTGGAATACACCATTTACCGGCAGGGCAAGCCGTATGTCAGTCCGGATACGCAGGAGATACTCGGCTACGAAGCTGAATATATCGCCGATACACTATTGGAAAGCCCGGGCGATCCGGCAACTTTGCGTATCACTAAATCCGATAGCGAAGTGCGCCGCGGTGACCGGTTGATGTTGAGCGCCGCGGGAGAGATGGCCCTAAATTATTTTCCTCGGCCGCCAGAACAGCGTGTGGCGGGTAGTATTATTCGGGTCATGGGTGGCGTTACCCAGATTGGGCAACGCGATATTGTGGTGATCGATAAAGGAATCCAGGATGGCTTGGAAGTAGGCCATACTCTGGATATCTACAGAAGAGGCCGCGTTGTCATCGACAGGATGCAATCCGATGAAGCGGTGCCGGTTAAATTGCCGGATGAATTGGCGGGGGTTTTGATGGTGTTTCGTCCTTTTGAACGGGTGAGTTATGCTCTGGTGATGAAAGCCACCTCCGCCATACATACCTTGGATAGGGTGCAAACGCCTTAACATACCAACTCCCGCCGATTTTCGGTGGGAGTTTACTATTGGCTGTAATCCATTTATTGTCAAAAAAACTGAATTCTCATATCAAATCATGGCTGGCCCTGGCTCGAATCCCCGGTGTCGGGCCCGTTGCTGTTCAGCGTTTGCTGGCGGCTTTACCGGTTGAGCAAATCTTTAAAGCATCTCGAACCACTTTGCAGGGGGCGGGGTTTAGCGAAAAACTCGTTGCGGCGCTGCAAAATCCACCCTGGGAATTAGTAGAGCAGGATTTAGTCTGGCTTGAACAGCCCGAAAATGCCGCCATCACGATTGAAGATGCCGATTACCCGGAACAACTAAAGGAAATTACCGATCCGCCGCCGATATTGTTTGTTAAAGGGCAGTCGGACATCCTGCATCGGCCGCAAATTGCCATGGTCGGTAGTCGCAATCCATCCAATATAGGCGTAAAAATTGCCATCGAGTTTGCCCAGGCGCTGGCCGAGGCGGGGTTTGTGATTACCAGCGGCATGGCTTTGGGTATCGACGCCGCCAGCCATCGGGGGGCATTGAATGCGGGAGGGCTTACTATTGCGGTGGCCGGTACCGGTTTGGATCGCGTGTATCCAGCCTGTCATAAACAGTTGGCGACGGACATTGTGGCTAATGGCGCGTTGGTTTCCGAATTTCCGCCGGGTACAAAAGCCAAGACCGGGCACTTTCCCAGGCGTAATCGAATTATCAGTGGCTTATGCCAAGGTTTGTTGGTGGTGGAAGCGGCCCAGCAAAGCGGATCGTTAATTACCGCGCGAATGGCCTTGGAGCAGAACCGTGAAGTGTTTGCCATTCCCGGTTCGATTCATAATCCATTGGCGCGCGGTTGTAATGCTTTAATCAGGCAAGGCGCTAAATTAGTCGAAACGGCCGAGGATATTTTTGAAGAATTAGGCCAATACAATCAAGTATATAAGTCGATTGGCGCACAAATACATCAGACGGCGCTTGACCTGGAGCAGCAAAATCTATTGAAATTGATTCCGTACAGCCCAATAACGGTTGACAATCTGGTCCAGGATAGTGGTTATTCGGTGGAGACTGTTTCATCGATGCTACTGGTTCTGGAACTGCAAGGCTACATTGCCGCGGCCGCCGGCGGTAGCTATTACCGAACCCAATAAAGGCTCTAATGAAAGAAGATATTTTTGATGTGCTGATCTATCTGTTTGAAAACTATCTGGATGGTGATAGCGATAATTATCCCGATACCGATGCGATTGCCAGTGAGTTACTGGATGCCGGTTTTCAGCAGCCTGATGTGAGTAAAGCCTTTGATTGGCTGGAATCCTTGGCGGAAATTGAAAGCATAACGCCTGCCGTGACATCTTCATTCCGGATATTCAGCAGTCAGGAAGAATCGGTGTTTGATCTGGAATGCCGCGATTTTTTAATGTTTCTTGAACATGCCGGCATTTTGACGGCGGCCAACCGGGAAATTGCCATCGATCGGGCCATGGCTTTGAAAGATGAAGATATTACCTTGGATAAACTGAAGTGGATCGTATTGATGGTGTTGTTAAGTCAACCCGGTGATAGCGCGGCCTTTTCCCGCATGGAAGATATCGTTTACGACTTGATACCCACTTCTTTACATTGATTTTCATACGGATAGCATGAGCAAAAGTTTAGTCATTGTAGAGTCTCCCGCCAAATGCAAAACCATCGAAAAATATTTGGGCAAGGATTTTCAGGTGCTGGCCTCTTATGGGCATGTGCGTGACCTGATTCCTAAGGAGGGCGCGGTCGACCCGGAGAATGGCTTTGCCATGAAATACCAGGTCATAGATCGTAATCAACGCCATTTGCAGGAAATAGGCAAGGCCCTGAAAAATGCCGACACTTTATATCTCGCCACCGACCCGGATAGGGAAGGTGAGGCAATTTCATGGCATGTGTTCGAACATCTGAAAGAAAAAAAGCTCCTAAAAGACAAGCAGGTGTTGCGGGTAGTGTTCCATGAAATCACCAAGAAAGCCGTGACCGAGGCTATCGAACACCCTACCGAATTGTCCCTTACCATGGTTAATGCCCAGCAAGCGCGGCGAGCTTTGGATTATTTGGTGGGTTTCAACTTGTCGCCGTTGCTGTGGAAAAAAATCCGCCGCGGTTTGTCGGCCGGACGGGTGCAAAGTCCGGCTTTGCGCATGATCGTCGAGCGTGAACTGGAAATCGAGGCATTTAAAACCCGCGAATACTGGTCGCACACGGCCGATGCCAGTGCGCAAGGTCAGCCGTTTAAAGCCAAGCTAACCCATTTTAACGGCGAAAAGCTGACTCAATTCAGCATCACCGACGAAGCGCAAGCCAATCAAGTCAAGCAGGCGCTTTTGGACGCGGGCGACGGCCAATTGATTGTCGCCAAACTGGAAAAAAAGCAGCGGAGTAAAAATCCTGCGCCGCCTTTTATAACGTCCACGTTGCAACAAGAGGCCGCACGCAAGCTGGGGTTCACCACCAAGCGCACCATGATGGTGGCGCAGCAGTTGTACGAAGGTATTGATCTGGGCGGCGAAACCGTCGGGTTGATTTCTTATATGCGTACCGATTCGGTGAATCTGGCGGATGAAGCATTGGCGGATATCCGGGCTTTGATTGCCGAAAAATACGGCGCCGATAATGTTCCGAAAGAACCGAGACAGTTTAAAACCAAATCCAAAAATGCGCAGGAAGCGCATGAAGCCATTCGCCCTACCTCGGTGCAAAGACTGCCGGAGCAAGTTAAAGGCCGCTTGAGCGTCGAGCAATTTAAATTATACGACTTGATTTGGAAGCGCACCGTGGCATGCCAGATGATCCCTGCGACTTTAAATCTGGTTGCCGTGGATCTGACTTGCGGCAGCGATAAGAATGTATTTCGCGCCACCGGTTCCACCGTTACCAATCCGGGTTTCATGATGGTGTATCTGGAAGGGGTGGACGACAGCAAGGAAGCCGCCGACGATCAGGATCGGTTATTGCCGCCCATGGAAGAAGGCCGGCCGGTGGTTCTGAATGACGTGGCTGCAAATCAGCATTTTACCGAGCCGCCGCCACGCTATAGCGAGGCGAGTTTGGTTAAGGCGCTGGAGGAGCACGGCATCGGCCGGCCATCGACTTATGCCACTATTATCTCCACCTTGCAGAATCGCGAATATGTCACCATTGACAGCAAACGCTTTTATCCGACTGATGTAGGGCGGATAGTAAATAAATTTTTGACCGAACATTTTACCAAGTATGTCGACTACGATTTTACCGCCAATTTAGAAGACGATCTGGATGCGGTGGCGCGAGGGGAAAAGGATTGGATTCCGTTAATGAACGATTTTTGGCGGCCCTTTACCCAACTGATTAATGAAAAAGAGGAGTCCGTTCAGCGTAAGGATGTGACTCAGGAGAGTATAGACGAGCAATGCCCTGAGTGCGGTAGTCCATTATCGATAAGATTGGGACGTAACGGTCGCTTTGTCGGCTGTACTAATTATCCGACTTGTTCGTATACCCGGAATCTGGGTGAGGATAGCGCTACCGCCTCGGTCGAGCCGGAAGTGGTTGAAGGCCGGGTTTGTCCTAAATGCGGCTCGCCGCTGGTGATTAAAACCGGTCGTTATGGCAAGTTTGTCGGTTGTAGCGCTTATCCGACCTGTAAACATATTGAGCCGTTGGAAAAACCGCAGGATACCGGCGTTGAGTGTCCGCAATGCAAGAAAGGCTCGATACTTAAACGTAAAGCACGTAGCGGCAAGATTTTTTATTCTTGTTCCGAATACCCTAAATGTGATTATGCCTTGTGGGATGCGCCGATCAAGGAAAGTTGTCCCGACTGCCAGTGGCCGATTTTAACCTTGAAAACCACCAAGCGGCGGGGAACGGAAAAAGTTTGTCCACAAAAAGACTGTAAATACGCAACGCCTTATGAAGGCGATCCGGAGGATGTCAACGGCCCCGGCTGAAGTAAGTGGTGGCTTCAGGGGGTGTTGTGGTGGTAATCCAGCATAACCGTCTGGCCGATTTCGAGTTGGTGCTTGGCGATGAATCCGGAGTTGACCTCCAGCATGTACTGCGCGGGAACCACTGAAGTGTAGACCGGGCAAGGGTCTTGCCTGCAAGGTAATAAATTACGCAGCATGGAAAGGATCATGCCGTCCGTTGAGAGAAATAGTATGTCCAGCGAGAGTAAGGTGTTTTTCATCCAGACCCCACGCAATGCCTGATCCGGATACACAAACAGCATGCCCTGGTCGTCTTGCAGCTGTTCTCGGTGCATCAGGCCGTATTCCCGTAGCGGTGCGGTATCGGCAATTTCGACGTCAAGCCGGTAGTCCTTAGCAAAGCTTACAACGCCTTTCGCCATAGGGTCCGCAAGTACGGGCAATGCGGTCAAGAACAGTAAAAAGCAGCAGATAAATCGTTTTAGTCGGATATTCATGGCAAAGTTAGTTGAAATGGAGTTGTTTTTGCTTGGAGGGCTGATTATAATGCTGCGTTCTTTTGTTTGCGAGCGTGGCGAAATTGGTAGACGCGCTGGATTTAGGTTCCAGTGGTAACCCCGTGAGAGTTCGAGTCTCTCCGCTCGCACCATTTCTTTCTGTTATTCACAGCGATACAGCACCTTTTTCGATATATTCATGAGTTCCGCTGATCGATTCCCCCTATTCAATTCCTTCTTTTTTAACTTTTTGAGGTAATGCAATGCAAGTTTCTGTCGAGAAGACATCAGAATTAAGCCGAAAAATGATTGTTAGTGTGCCTGATGCGGTGCTTCAGGAAAAAATGGAAACTCGCTTTAAAAAACTGGCCCGGGAAGTTAAGGTGGATGGTTTTCGTCCCGGCAAGGTGCCGACCAGTATGGTTAAAAAACTGTACGGCGAGCGTGTGAAACAGGAAGTGGCCGGCGATTTGATTCAAACGACCTATTTCGAAGCGCTGCAGCAGCAGGAGTTGGTTCCTGCCGGTCATCCCAGCATCACGCCCGCGGAAAAAAGTGAAGGTTTCGAATATGTTGCGGAGTTTGAGGTTTACCCGGAAATTTCGTTGGATGCGGTTAATGGTTTGGAAGTCAGTCGGCCAACAGCCAGCGTAACGGATGCCGATGTTGAAAAGATGATCGACAAACTGAAGCAGCAAAAGCAGGCCTGGGCCGTGGTCGAGCGCGCTTCGCAGGAAGGCGATAGGGTAACGATCCATTTTTCAGGGGTCTCGGAAGGTGAAAACTTTACCGATGGTAAGGTTGAAAACTACGCGATTGAGATCGGCGGCAATCAAATGATCCCGGGTTTTGAGGATGAGCTGAAAGGCCTGTCGGTTGGGGAATCCAAAACCTTTAGCATTACTTTTCCGGAAAAATACAACAGCGAAAAACTGGCCGGTAAAGTTGCGGAGTTTGAAATTGAGATGGTCAAGGTCGAAGCGGCCGTACTGCCGGAGTTGGATGCCGAGTTCATCAAGGCTTATGGCGTGGAAGACGGTGATGTCGAGAGCTTTCGTACCGATGTTAAAGACAACATGGAAAGAGAGTTGGCGCAAGGCTTGAAAAACAAGCTGAAAACAGCCGTTATGGATGCCTTGTTCGCGAATGTACAAATTACCCTGCCGAATGCCCTGATCGATCAGGAAATTCAAGCGCTGATGAAGCCTTATGCGGAGCGTGCCGGCAAAGCAAAATTGAAACTGGAAGACCTGAATTTGCCGCAGGACATGTTTGAAAATCAAGCCAAGCGCAGAGTGGCTCTGGGTTTGATTTTAGGTGAAATCATTCAAAAGAACGATATCAAAGTGGATGCCGATAAAGTACGCGCCACGATCGAGGATATGGCGAAGAGTTATGAGAAGCCAGAAGACGTCATTAACTGGTATTATGCGGACAATAGCCGCTTAAATGACGTCCAGCAGATGGTGTTGGAAGACCAAGCCGTGGCCTGGGTTATTGAGCGTGCTAGAGTCGTCGACCAAAGTGTCGGTTTTGAAGACGTCATGGATAGACAACAAGCATAGGAACCTTAATGATCGATCTAAATGGCATGAGTAGTATGGCTCCGCAAGCCGCAGGCGGTTTGGTGCCAATTGTAGTAGAGCAAACCGCGCGCGGTGAGCGCTCGTTTGATATTTATTCTCGCTTGTTGAAAGAGCGGGTAATTTTTCTAGTCGGCCAAGTGGAAGATTACTCGGCTAATCTGGTAGTGGCTCAATTGCTGTTCCTGGAATCCGAAAATCCGGATAAAGATATCCATTTGTATATCAATTCTCCGGGTGGTTCGGTGACGGCAGGTATGTCAATCTACGACACCATGCAATTCGTTAAACCTGACGTTAGCACTATGTGTATCGGTCAGGCCGCCAGTATGGGTGCCTTATTGTTGGCGGGTGGCGCGGCCGGCAAACGATATTGTTTGCCGCACTCTCGTGTCATGATTCACCAGCCATTGGGCGGTTTTCAAGGACAGGCGTCGGATTTCGATATTCATGCCCGGGAAATTCTGGCTATTCGCGAGCGCTTGAATAAAATCCTGGCGCATCATACCGGTCAGCCGATGGAAAAAATCCAGCAGGATACGGACAGGGATAATTTCTTGAGTTCGCAACAAGCGGTTGATTACGGTTTGATCGATAAAGTTCTTACCAGCCGTAACGGCTAGACAAAATTCGCCGCTTTGCGGCGAATTTATTGGAAAAATTGATTAATTTGAAATATTCTTCAGTCACTGAAGCAATGAATTACCTTGGGGTTTGGCCATGAGTAAAGACAAAAAAGGCAAGGACGAAGATAAACTTCTCTACTGTTCTTTTTGCGGCAAAAGTCAAAACGAAGTTAGGAAGCTGATTGCTGGTCCATCAGTCTATGTCTGTGACGAGTGTGTTGAGCTTTGCAACGACATCATTCGCGATGAGTTGATGGAGGATGAGAAAGCCGTCGGTAATGGTGCGTTACCTAAGCCAAAAGAAATCAAGCTAGAGCTGGATAATTATGTTATCGGGCAGGAAAAAGCCAAAAGAATCCTGTCTGTGGCGGTTTATAATCATTATAAGCGCCTGCGCAGCAATAGTAAGAAAAGTGATGTCGAGTTAGCCAAAAGCAATATTTTGTTGATTGGTCCAACCGGCTCAGGTAAAACGCTATTGGCTGAAACATTGGCGCGTTTGTTGGATGTGCCTTTCACGATTGCCGATGCCACGACATTAACGGAAGCCGGATATGTGGGTGAGGATGTAGAGAACATCATCCAGAAAATTTTGCAAAAATGCGATTACGATGTCGAAAAAGCAGAATCCGGTATTGTTTATATCGATGAAATAGACAAGATTTCCCGGAAATCGGACAACCCTTCGATTACGCGCGATGTATCGGGCGAAGGCGTGCAGCAGGCGCTATTGAAGTTAATAGAGGGTACCGTTGCCTCCGTGCCGCCGCAAGGGGGGCGGAAGCATCCGCAGCAGGAATTCCTGCAAGTCAACACAGCTAATATTTTGTTCATCGTCGGCGGCGCTTTTGCCGGACTGGACAGGGTAATCCGGAGTCGTACCGAAAAAGGCGGCATTGGTTTTTCCGCGGAAGTCAAAGCTAAGGATGATAGTCAAAATGTCGGTGAAGTGTTTGCCGACGTGCGGGCCGAGGATTTGATCAAATACGGCTTAATTCCCGAATTCGTTGGACGTTTGCCGGTGGTGGCCACTTTGGACGAGTTGGATGAGGCAGCGTTAATACAGATACTGACTCAGCCTAAGAACGCCTTAATCAAGCAATACAAGCATTTGTTCGAGATGGAAGGTGCCGAATTGGAGTTTAGGGACGACTCGCTGGCAGCTATTGCGCGTAAATCCATGGAAAGAAAAACCGGGGCGCGAGGTTTGCGAACCATCGTTGAAAACGTCTTGCTGGATACCATGTACGAGTTGCCTTCCAGTGAAAATATCAGCAAGGTTGTGATCGATGAAAGTGTCATTAACGGGCAGTCTGAACCGTTGTTGGTTTATGAGTCCGAGTTAAAAAGAGCGGCGGCGGATTCATAATTTTTAATGGTTTAGTGGTCGGCAAAAAAGGGGGCTTGCGTGCAAAGCCCCTTTTTTTTTGCGTTTTTGCGAAGATACTTGTTTTCTAACCGAGCGTCCTCATATAGGATTAAGGTAAATTTTGCTTTCCGGCCACAGGATACAAATTAAATGACTCACGTAAAAAGTAAAGACGAACTGATTCCCGTTCTCCCGTTACGGGATGTGGTGGTATATCCGCATATGGTTATACCGTTGTTTGTAGGCAGAGGGATGTCCATTGACGCTCTGGATGCCGCCATTAAACAAGACAAGCAAGTGCTGTTGATTGCCCAAAAGCAGGCGGATGTTGATGAGCCTGAGTTTGACGACCTATACAAAGTAGGCACCTTGGCCAATATTCTGCAATTGCTCAAATTGCCGGATGGTACCGTCAAGGTTCTGGTTGAAGGCACGCAGCGTTGTTCGGTTATTCAATATCAGGAATTTGAAGGCTACTGTGCGGCAGGCGTGCTGGAGCTGGAAGACGAAGTAAGCATTGACGAGCAAGAGTTGGACGTATTACAGCGCACGGCTATCAGTTCGTTCGACCAGTATGTAAAGTTGAATAGCAAAATTCCGCCCGAAGTTTTAAATTCCCTGGCGGGCATAGACGATCCGAGCAGGCTGGCCGACACCATGGCGGCGCACATGGCGCTGAAAGTCGAGGAAAAGCAGAATATGCTGGAAATGGTGGATGTGGCCAAACGCCTGGAAAGCTTGATGACTCTAATGGAAGGCGAAGTGGATATCCTGGAAATGGAAAAGAAAATCCGCGGCCGCGTCAAAAAACAGATGGAAAAAAATCAGCGCGAGTACTATCTGAATGAGCAAATGAAGGCGATTCAGAAAGAGTTGGGCGAAATGGACGAGGCCAGCAACGAAGTCGAAGAGCTGGAAAAGAAAATTGAAGCCGCTGGCATGTCGGCCGAAGCCAAAACTAAAGCCATGGCGGAGCTGAATAAATTAAAAATGATGTCGCCGATGTCGGCCGAGGCCACCGTGGTGCGTAATTACATTGACTGGATGGTCAGCGTGCCCTGGAAAAAGAAAACCAAAGTACGTCACGACTTAAAAGTGGCCGAACAGGTGCTGGAATCTGAACACTATGGATTGGAGAAGGTTAAAGAACGCATTCTGGAATACTTGGCTGTACAGCAACGCGTCAAGCAATTGAAGGGGCCGATTTTATGCCTGGTTGGACCTCCTGGCGTGGGAAAAACCTCGTTGGGCCAATCGATAGCGCGTGCCACCAACCGCAAATATGTGCGGATGGCCCTGGGTGGGGTGCGAGACGAGGCGGAAATTCGTGGCCACAGGCGTACTTATATCGGATCGATGCCGGGCAAGATTCTGCAAAATTTGTCGAAAATCAAAACCCGTAATCCGATGTTTTTGCTGGATGAAATCGATAAGATGGCGGCGGATTTTCGCGGCGATCCGGCGTCCGCATTACTGGAGGTATTGGACCCCGAACAAAATCACACCTTTTCAGATCATTACCTGGAAGTGGACTTTGACTTGTCCGACGTGATGTTTGTGGCCACGGCCAATACCATGAATATTCCCGCTCCGCTGATGGATAGGATGGAAGTGATTCGTTTGGCCGGTTATACCGAAGACGAAAAAATCAATATTGCTTTGCGTTTCCTGATTAAGAAGCAAGTCAAAAATAACGGTTTGGCGGAATCCGAAATCGAAGTAACGGAAGAGGCGGTTAGGGATATCATTCGCTATTACACCCGCGAAGCCGGCGTGCGGAGTTTGGAGCGCGAAATATCCAAAATCTGTCGTAAAGTGGTGAAAGACTTATTGTTAACCAGCGATAAAGACAAAATTACGGTCGGCAGTGACAATCTGGATAAATATCTAGGCGTCAGACGCTTTAGCTACGGCATGGCCGAAGACAATGATCGAGTCGGTCAAGTTACCGGACTGGCGTGGACGGAAGTTGGCGGCGAGCTGTTGACCATAGAAACGGCCGTGATGCCGGGCAAAGGCAAGCAGCAAGCGACTGGTAAGCTGGGCGACGTTATGAAGGAGTCCATCGACGCCGCCGTGACCGTGGTAAGAAGCCGTTCGCATGTGCTGGGGATCGATAACGAGGTGTTCCAAAAAAACGATATTCATATTCACGTGCCGGAAGGCGCCACGCCGAAAGATGGGCCCAGTGCCGGTATCGGCATGTGTACGGCGATTATTTCCGCCTTGACTAAAATTCCCGTCAGGGCCGACGTGGCCATGACCGGGGAAATAACCTTGCGGGGCGAAGTGTTGCCTATCGGTGGTTTGAAGGAAAAATTATTAGCCGCGCATCGGGGCGGTATACGGACGGTGGTGATACCGTATGAAAATGAAAAGGATCTGACGGAAATACCCGATAACGTCAAAAGCAATTTGACCATCAAATGTGTCCGATGGATTGATGAAGTGCTTGAGATTGCGCTGCAAAAAATGCCGGTGCCTATTGTCATTGAGGCTGCAGAGAGGGCAGATGCTGCAAACGGAAAAACCGAAGCGAAGTCGCAAGTGGTTGTTGCTCACTAATATGGTGTTGTTTGGGCTCCAAACCGTGAAAACCGTGGGATGCGGCTATTTGAATGCTTGACAGGGCTCGCCGCCCATTGATATAAAGTCCCACCTTCTTACGGGAAGGCGGCTATATATGGGAGGGGTGAGCCTGTTTGTGCCGAATGAAACTGATTGTTTGAGTAATAATTAATAAAACCAAATCCTAAGGGGAAATAAATGAATAAATCGGAACTGATTGATGCGATCGCTGCAGCATCTCAATTGACTAAAGCCGATGCCGGCCGTGCTTTAGATGGTTTTATCAAGTCTGTTGAAGAGGCGCTTAAAAAAGGCGATTCAGTAGCTTTGGTAGGTTTTGGAACATTCGAAGTAAAAGAAAGAGCAGAGCGCAAAGGCCGCAATCCGCAGACCGGCGAAGAGATTACTATTAAGGCAGCGAGAATTCCGTCATTTAAAGCTGGTAAGTCTTTAAAAGATGCTGTAAACTAGCAGTTCTTTAGTCGGGTGCTTAGCTCAGCTGGGAGAGCATCGCCCTTACAAGGCGAGGGTCGGGGGTTCGAACCCCTCAGCACCCACCAGACTTAGGAGCGGTAGTTCAGTTGGTTAGAATACCGGCCTGTCACGCCGGGGGTCGCGGGTTCGAGCCCCGTCCGCTCCGCCAAAACAGAAACCTCGGGCCGAATGGTTCGAGGTTTTTTTTTGCGTATTAATTTTAAGGCCTGAAATGTCGGGCTAAATGCTGTTTAAGGACAGAGCTTATGCTATTAGAGATTAGAGAAAAGGTGCAAGGCGTTTTTGCGTCGATCATTTTAGTGCTGATTTGCGTGCTTTTCGGCTTGTGGGGCATCCAGAATTATTTGGGCGGCGGCAAGGAGGCGCCCGAGGTTACGGTGGGCGACAAAGAGTTTTTTCAACGCGATGTCAATCAGGCCTACCAGCAGTTTGCTCAAAATCTGGCAGGGATGAAATTTGATGAAGACACCCTGAAAAAGCAGGCTTTGCAGAAATTGATTCGGGACGAGGTTCTGTTGCAATATGCACAGCAGCAAAAGCTGGTTGTCACTGATGATGCCGCCAGAGATTTCATTCAGTCGTTGGAATATTTTCAAAATGACGGCAAATTCGATAAAAACCAATATCAAGCCTTATTGGGTTCGCAGGGTATGTCTTCGGAAGAATTCGTCGGCCGGATCAAAAAAGCTTTGATGATGGAACAAGTGCAACGAGCCATTGTGGATAGCGGCTTCGTGACACCATTCGAAGTGGCGGCGTTTTATAAAATTCAAAATCAAAAGCGGGATGTGGAATATATTCCCGTGCCGTTGTCGGTCTCAAGCCAGACACCCTCCGAAGAAGATGTCGTGGCCTACTATCAGCAGCACCAGGATGCCTATCAAACAGAAGAGCAGGTCTCTATTCAGTATGTGGAATTAGCCTTGGATACGCTTGCAAGCGATGTCGATGCGACGGAAGAGCAGCTTAAAACCTATTACGAAGAGCAAAAAGCGCAATTCAGCAACCCTGAAAGACGCAAAATCAGCCACATCCTGTTTGCTTTCGGCAAAGATGCAGCCAATGAAGAACAAGCTTTGCAAAAAGCTTTAAAAGCCAAGCAAGACTTAGCGACGAAGGATTTTGCCGCTTTGGCCAAGGAAGTCTCCGATGACAAGCTCTCTGCCAAAAACGGTGGCGATTTGGGTTTATTCAATGTGGGCGTCATGGAAAAGGCCTTTGAAGATGCTGCCAGCCAGTTAAAGTTGGGTGAAGTGTCCGAACCGGTGAAATCCGCTTTCGGATACCACCTGATTAAAGTGACGGAGTTGGTTCCTGGCGAGGTTAAATCCTACGAAGCCGTTAAACCCGAACTGACTAAGGCCTTTAAGAAATCCCAGGCGGAAAGTAAATTCGGCGAGTTGGGTGAGAAACTTAGCGAAGTCAGTTACGAAAATCCGGATAGTTTGGATGCCGCCGCCGCTTTGTTGGGTGTTAATGTCGAGGAAACGCCTTTGTTTACCCGTGATTCCGGTGACGGGGTTGCTGCGGACCAAAAAGTTCGTTTGGCAGCCTTTTCCGAAGATGTCTTGAAAGGTGTGAATAGTGAACCGGTTGAGGTGGGCAGCGATAAATTGGTGGTATTGCGGATGAAATCGCATCTACCGGCGGCAAATAAAGAGTTAAAGGATGTCAAAGCCGAGGTGATTGCGGCATTGCAAAAAGAACGGGCGCAGCAACAAACGGCCGAAACAGCCAATAAACTCAAAGACGAATTGTCGGCAGGTAAATCAATCGCCGAAGTGGCGCGGAATGCGCAATTATCGGTAAAAAAACTGACCGGATTAGCGCGTACCAGTACCGAAGTCGAGCCGGTTATTAATCAAGCCATGTTTCGTGCAGCTAAGCCGCAGGCTAATCGGTCCAGCATCGTTGTCATCGATGAACCGAAAGGTGGCAAGATTGTCGCGAGTATAAATCACGTCACTGAAGGTGAAATGACGGAAGCCGACAAAGCCAATCAGGCGCTGATCGAAAAAAATATGGCGACTGCGTTTGGCCGGGCGCAATTCGAAGCGGTATTGAATCAATTGCAAGCCAATGCCGATATTCGTATTCGTGCCGCCCAGTAGCCAATTTCACCCAATTTAAAGCCGCAACGGCTATTGGTGATTGTCGAGATGCCCGGTTCACTATCGAATGATCTTGAACCGGGAGAATTTCCGGGTCATGAGTTTGTAGCCACTAGTTAAGCGGAAGGCTATAAATGTCGCGGGAATCTCCGCAATTGATGTTAGGCTTTTGCTTTAATGTGACGTTGGAGCTTGCTATGACAAAATTCAATTTGCCCTTTCGCGGTTTTCTGATGGGGGTGTTCGCTTTGTCAATGGCTGCTGTTGCCGGGGAGGCTTCGGCCGAAAAACCCGCCGGCACCGGTGGTGGGGGGCACAAGCAGAAATCACATCAGTCTAAGCAGCATGAAAATCGCGATGATAGTCGGCATGGTCAAGCACCATATAGTTCTCGCCCACAAAACTACCCGGATCAATATTATCGGCAAGGCGGTTTTGCAGAGCAGCAGCGTATCGCTATCCGTGAATATTATGCCAATGAATTTCGTGCCGGCCATTGTCCGCCCGGTTTGGCCAAGAAACATAATGGCTGCTTGCCGCCGGGACAGGCAAAACGCTGGACGAAGGGGCGGCCTTTACCGCGAGACTTGATTTTTTATGATTTGCCAGACGGGGTTATCAGGCAAATAGGTTATCCGCCAACCGGTTATCGTTATGTTCGAATCGCCTCGGATGTTTTGATGATTACGATTGGAACCGGGATGGTCGTGGATGCTATTGCCGATTTGACCGGAATGCCGTAGCCGGTTTCTACAGTTAACTAATTTTTGCTGGGGGCTGCAATGATCATTTTATGGCGGGATGTATGTTTGTCATAAAAGGGTAATATGGCATTGTTAAATTCCCAGGTTGATTAGGCTAAAACGTAACATGATTATGTCAAATTTAAATATCCTGGTTGTGGAAGATGAAGACGCCATTAGGGAAATGTTGGTGATGGTCTTAGAGCAGGCCGACTTTCAAGTGACGGCGGCCGCCAGCGCGGAAGAAGCCTTGCAGTCACTGGCGGAAAATCGAGTCGATTTATTGGTATTGGATTGGATGCTACCCGGCATTAGTGGGGTTGAATTAGCCAGGCGCCTGAAACGGGAGCCCGGTTTTAAGGATTTGCCCATTATATTGCTTACGGCCCGAGGCGAAGAAGAAGACAAAATTCGCGGCTTGGAAATTGGTGCGGATGATTACATTACCAAACCGTTCTCTCCCAAGGAATTGATTGCCAGGATTAAAGCCGTGATGCGGCGTAGCGGTAAGTTGAGTGAGTCCGGGCAGTTGAATGTCGGCGATCTTACGCTGGATGCCGAGCAGCATAGGCTGACCATTAGCGGCAAAACGCTGGATGTTAGTCCTACCGAATTCAGGCTGATGCAGTTTTTTATGACCCACCCGGACAAGGTGTATAGCCGAACCCATTTACTGGATCAGGTCTGGGGACGTAGCGTTTATATCGAAGAGCGCACGGTCGATGTGCATATCCGTCGCTTGCGTAAACTGCTGGCCGAATTTGACCGGGAAGATTTGATCCAAACCGTGCGGGGTTTCGGCTACCGCTTTTCCATGGCGGGATGAACTAAATGGACCGATGGCAAAGAGAAATCAAGATTATTATTGCCCTCGTTTTGCCGGCGTTACTGCTTAGTTATTTTATTGGGCATCTGAGCCTGATGCTGTTGTGCGTCAGTGTGCTGTTATTGATAAAGCAAACTTTGGCAATCAACGAGCTGGAAAGTTGGTTGAGTCGGGGCGCATTTAGAGATTACCGGGACCGCAAAGGTATTTGGGCCGATATTTACTACCACCTGTGGAAGATCAAAAAAACCGATAAAAAGCGTAAGAAAAAACTCAGTCGGATGATAGACCAATTCCGTACCTCAACCAATGCGCTGCCCGACGCCGCCGTGGTATTGGGCGAATACGCCGAGATTGAATGGACCAACAAGGCTGCCCGGGAAGTACTGGGTTTGAAAAGGTCGGATAAAGGCCAGCGTATTCCGAATCTGATCAGGACTCCCCAGTTCGTGCAATTTCTTAAGGCTCAGGACTATCAGCAAAAAATCTGCATCACCTCGCCCGTTAACGACAGCATTATCCTACAAATCAGCGTCGTGCCGTATGGGGCCGGCTTACGCTTGTTATTAGCGCAAGATGTGACGCAAATCAAAAACATGGAACGGATGCGGACAGACTTTGTGGCGAATGTGTCGCATGAATTGCGCACGCCATTAACCGTTTTAAAGGGCTATCTGGAAACCTTATTGGACATGGATGACGTGCCCAAAGGTTTAGCGCGGTCGTTTGAAAGTATGGCCACTCAAACCGAGCGCATGCAGCACCTTATCGATGACCTGTTGTTGTTGGCCAAGCTGGAAACCAAAGCCAAGAAATTCGAATGCGTGACCATGCGCGACTTATTGGAGCAAATCTGTCATGAAAGCGATTTGTTGGAAAAAGACGAACGGCGGATTGAATTGACCATTACCACCGATAGCAATCTGCAAGGGGACGGTCAGGAGCTGCAAAGCGCGTTCACCAATTTATTGGTGAATGCCTTGAAGTATTCGCCTGCGACGTCGCCGGTCAAAGTCGGCTGGCATCAAAAGCCCGATGGCTCGCTTTACCTGGAAGTCGAGGATTTTGGCGAGGGTATTTCCTCGGCGGATATTCCTCGCATTACCGAGCGTTTTTATCGTGCGGAGGTCAAGCGCAATCATAAGGTGGTCGGCACCGGGTTGGGCTTGGCCATCGTCAAGCATGTATTGGTCAGACACGACGCCAAACTGGAAGTGGAAAGCCAGCAGGGTAAGGGTAGCCGCTTCCGCTGTCTGTTTCCCGCCCAGCGCGCTTGCTAAACCGCTTTTTACCTTTTTCCTATCAACGCCACCCACAAAAAATCGCCGGTAACCAAACCGATGTCTCTATAATTGCCGCCACTTGTAACAGTGACTAAGAGGCTGGAATGATTTCGGAAACCGTTATCGAATTATCGCGCTGGCAGTTTGCGATAACTGCGATGCTGCACTTTTTATTCATCCCGTTGACTTTAGGGCTGGCATTATTTTTGGCTTTGCTGGAGTCGATGTACGCCGTCACCGGGCAGCCGATATATAAAACCATGGCCCGGTTCTGGGGCAGGATATTTACGATTAATTTTGTGCTGGCCGTGGCGACGCGGATCATCGTGGTATTTCAGTTCGGTATGACCGGCTCGTATTTTTCGCATTATGTCGGCGATATATTTGCACTGCCGTTGGCTATCGAGGCATCGAGCGGCTTTTTTCTGGCGGCGGTATTGTTCGGACCGTATTGGTTCGGTTGGGAAAAAATGGGCCAGAAGCAGCATCTGTTGCTGACCTGGTTGATGGCGTTGGCCGTCAATGTGTCCGCATTTTGGGTGTTACTGGCTAATGGCTGGATGCAGAATCCGGTGGCCGCGAGTTTTAACTATCAGTCGTATCGGATGGAGCTGACCGATTTGGACTTGTTTGTCTCCAATCCCGCCGCACTGGCTAAATACTTGCATACAGTGACGGCCAGTTATGTCACCGCCATGGCCACCGTAATGGGCATAAGCGCCTATTGGCTGCGTAAACAGCCGCGGGATCAAATGGCTCTTAAGAGTTTTAATTGGGCGGCCGCTATGGGCGTCGCGATGTTAGGCGTCACCATCGGCTTGGGCGACACCACGCCCATGTTGGATCATCCTGTGCAGCAAGCCAAGCTGGCAGCCCTGCAGGCGCGGCCCGTTGCCGCGCTGTTACCGAATATCGAAACCCGTATCCGCAGTGGTATCAAGGCTTATGCCCTGTTACAGGATCTGCGCGACGACAATAAAGACCCGCAACTATTGGCGGAATTTGAGGCGCATAAAGCCAATCTGGGTTATGCCATGTTGTTAACCCCTTTTCATAAAACCATATTGGGCGCCGAAGACCGACACATTAGCCTGGCCGCCCAATCGGCATTGCCAGCCTATCCGGGCTTGCTGCACTGGGCCTATCTTTTCATGATCGCAGCCGGGGCGCTGAGTATGCTCTGGTTTTTGCTGGCTGGACTATACAGTGTTGTAATTAAGGCTGTGCCGGCCTGGCTGGTCAATTTTAGTGTTTATTTGGCACCCATACCCTGGCTGGCTTGCATTGCCGGCTGGTTTGTCGCCGAGTTAGGCAAACAGCCTTGGGCGATTGCCGGTGTGCTGCCGACTTTTATGGGCGTGTCGTCATTGTCGGCGGCGGAATTGGTTGTCAGCGCAATGGGCTATGTCTGTGCATACACTGTTTTGTTGCTGGTGGGGTTTTGTCTGCTGCGGCAATCCATAGTCAACCGTAATATCGGCCTACCGGGAGTTTGAGCCATGACATTGGATTTGGAAAGTTTACGCTTGATTGGCTGGGCATTGCTCGGCGTGGTAATGGTGGTAACGGTTTTATGCGAAGGCATCACGCTGGGCGTGACCCTGCTGCTACCCTTACTGGGAACCACCGACCGGGATAGCCGACGATTGATCGACAGTATTGCACCGGCCAGCATGGTGAACCTGGCTTGGCTGGTCGTGTTGGTGGCGCTACTGTTTGCCGCTTGGCCCATTGCTTATGCGGTAGCCATGGCCAGTTTGTATACGCTGCTGTTGCCGATATTGTTGATCTTGCTGTTGCGGCCGTTGACCCTGTATTTTCTGGACGACTGCGACCATGTCCAGTGGCGGCGGCATGGCAAAAAACTACTGGCTGCCGGTGGATTGATACCGGCCGCGTTGTTGGGGGTATTGGTTGGCAATCTTTTAAAAGGCATCCCGTTTCATCTGGATAGCGACATGCGTATCCTGTTTTTGGGCGATTTCGCCGGGCTGTTCAATCCGTTTTCGCTGTTAGTAGCGGCAGTTTGCCTGGCCTTGCTAGCGATGTATGGCGGGGTGTTTTTACAACTACGAGCCGGTGATGACGATGGCATGCAACAGCAAACCAAGGCCATCGTACTGCGGGCTGGCTTGGCTTTTTTGGTGTTGTTTGCCGCGGCCGGTTTGTGGATAACCCATTTGGAGGGTTATCACATCAATTCCGAGGTTTTGCCGAACGACGCTTCCAATCCCTTGGCCAAGTTCGTCAAGCGCGGCGAGGGTCTATGGCTGGATAACTACGAACACCAGCCGCTGCTTTGGAGTATCCCGGTGTTGGCTTTTCTGGCCGGTCTGGCTATGTTAGGCTTGTCCAAGTGGGACAAAGCTTATTTCGCCATGATAGCCGCCGCGCTATGCGTGACCATGACCGTGCTGACATTCGGCGTCTCTATGTTCCCGTTTTTGTTGCCGTCGAATATTTCTCTTAATAGCTCCTTGACGATTTGGGATAGCAGTGCCAGCCAATTAACCTTGCAAAGTTTATTGTCGGCGATGGCTTTCGCCTTGCCATTAATGTTGGTCTGTAGCCGCTGGGTATATTGTGCTGTCGATTGCACGGAGCAAGGCAATGTTGCCGTAGAACCTGCTGAACCGGAGTAAGCGACTGTTTGAAATTATTGGGAGAGGATTGTAATGTTCATCAAAATGACAAACGGATAAGCTATAGTGACAATATAACCCTTTCTATAGCCGGCTAGCTTCTAGCCGGTTCTTTATGTTTTACCGACCAGGAAACCTGCTATGACGAATATGCCCCTCTCCATGCAAGAAACCGAAGTCCTGAATACCTATTGGCGCGCCTGTAACTATCTGGCAGCCGGGATGATTTATTTACGCGACAATCCGTTACTGAAACAGCCGTTAAAGCCGGAACACATCAAGCAACGTTTGTTGGGGCATTGGGGGGCCAGTCCCGGCCTAAGCTTTAGTTATATTCATCTCAACCGGCTGATCAATAAATACGACCTGAATGCCATTTTTCTGGCCGGCCCGGGGCATGGTGCGCCGGGTGTGTTGGCGCCGGTTTATCTGGAAGGAACTTACAGCGAGATTTATCCCAACAAAAGCGAAGACGAAGAAGGTTTGTTGAACTTCTTTAAAGAATTTTCCTTTCCGGGCGGCATAGGCAGTCACTGTACCCCGGAAACACCGGGCTCGATTCATGAGGGCGGCGAGCTGGGCTACAGTATCTCCCACGCGTTCGGCGCGGCCTATGACAATCCGGATTTATTAGTCGCTGTCGTGGTAGGCGATGGTGAGTCGGAAACCGCGCCGCTGGCCACTTCCTGGCATTCCAATAAGTTCCTCAACCCTATCCGCGACGGCGCGGTGTTGCCGATTCTGCATTTGAACGGCTACAAGATCAACAATCCCTCCATACTGTCGCGTATCAGTCACGAAGAGCTGGAAAATCTGTTCAAGGGTTACGGCTGGCAGCCGTTTTTCGTGGAGGGCAGCGATCCCATGGAGATGCACGGTAAAATGGCGGAGGCGATGGAAGCCTGTGTGCTGGAAATTCGCCGCATACAGGACCAAGCGCGCGACAGCGGCAAGGCGGCACGGCCGCGCTGGCCCATGATAGTGCTGCGTTCGCCCAAGGGGTGGACTGGGCCCAGGGAAGTCGACGGACATAAAGTCGAGGGCTTCTGGCGCTCGCATCAAGTGCCTTTGAGCGGGGTGCGGGAAAACCCGGCCCACTTGGCGCAACTGGAAGCCTGGCTGCGCAGCTACCGGCCGGACGAATTGTTCGACGCTAACGGCAGTCTGATGCCCGAACTAAAAGCCCTGGCTCCGCAAGGCCAGCGTCGGATGAGCGCCAATTTGCACGCCAACGGCGGCCGTTTGCGCAAAGCTTTGTGCATGCCGGATTTTCGTGATTACCGCATAGAGGTGGCCAAACCCGGCACGGCCATTGCTGAAAACACCCGGCCATTGGGCAAGTTTTTACGCGATATCATGCAGGAAAACATGCAGAATTTTCGGGTATTCGGCCCGGATGAAAATACCTCCAACAAGCTGGATGATATTTACCAAGTCAGTAAAAAGACCTGGCTGGCCGATTACCTGCCCGAAGATGCCGATGGCGGTCAATTGGCGGTCGATGGCAGGGTGATGGAAATGCTTTCTGAACATACGTTGGAAGGCTGGCTGGAAGGTTATTTGTTAAGCGGGCGGCACGGCTTTTTCTCCACTTACGAAGCCTTTGTGCATGTGATCGACTCCATGTTCAACCAGCACGCCAAATGGCTGGAAATGTCCAAAGCCGTGCCTTGGCGGGCGCCGATTTCGTCGTTGAATTTATTGATAACCTCCACGGTTTGGCGGCAGGATCACAACGGTTTTACCCATCAGGACCCCGGTTTTCTGGATGTGGTGGTAAATAAAAGTCCGGCCGTAACCCGTATCTATCTGCCGCCCGACGTGAATACTCTGCTGGCGGTCAGCGACCATTGCCTGCAAAGTACCGATTACATCAACGTGATTGTCTGCGACAAACAAAAGCATCTGCAGTTTCTGGACATGGACGCGGCGATCAAGCATTGCACCAAAGGCATCGGTATTTGGGAGTGGGCCAGCAACGACAACGGCGTCGAACCCGATTTGGTGATGGCATGCGCCGGCGATATTCCCACCAAGGAAGCTTTGGCGGCCACCGTCATGCTGCGGGAGTATTTCCCGGACTTGAAAGTGCGCTTCGTGAATGTGGTGGATTTATACAAATTGACCCCGGCCGCCGAGCATCCGCATGGACTGTCGGATAACGACTTCGATAGCCTGTTTACTCTGAACAAGCCGATTTTATTCAACTTCCACGGTTATCCCTGGTTGATTCACCGCCTGGCTTACCGGCGCAATAACCACAAAAACCTGCACGTGCGCGGCTACAAGGAAAAAGGCAGCATCAACACGCCGCTGGAACTGGCCATTCAAAACGAAATAGACCGTTTCAGTTTGGTGATAGATGCCATCGATCGGGTGCCGGCGTTAAAGGTGGCCGGCGCGCATGTGAAGGAAAAAATGCGTGATATGCAGATTGAATGTCGTAATTATGCCTACGAATACGGCGCGGATCTGCCGGCGGCGGACAGTTGGGTGTGGCCGTATTGAGCGGATTAATAGGTTCCGGCCAGGTCGGCGAGTTTTAGCGGCGCCCTGCGTGTGAGCATGGTGGCGCTATCGGATCATGGCATTATATTTGGACCTTGCCCTAGCCAGGCGGATTATTCAATCTGCCCCTATCGTTTTGTCGTTCTCCTGTAATTTGGATTAAACGTTCAGGACGGGTTTGCAAAACCCGTCCTGCCTAGCTGTTAAATTCCCTTCAACCACTCCCGCATGAATCAAGGCGCCGAAATTTGATGCGCCAAAGGTATGGCGGCGTTAGCCGGCGAGAGTAACCGTTATTTCATATGCAACTGTTACAACGGCTCGACAGCGGATGTCGGTCGCGGTTCCGTCAAGATGGGTGAGCCGAAAAGGCCGCTTGGGCCGCTCTGTTAGCGGGTGTTTAAATAGGGGGGAGGTTATGTGATTTTTCTGCAGACAGGCTGATATTTTCAGTGGATAATTTTTACTTCCAGTAACAATAACTAAAAAGGGAAAGCGCATGAAGAAGTTACTCAACTACACCTTGATCGGTATCCTGGCATTGATTCCGGTAGTGGTGATTTTGCAAATTATTTTATTTGTAAAAGATCGATTTACCGATCTGTTCCAATTTGTCTACGGCTATTCGGATAACTATTTTGTGACATTTTTGCTGTTCGGGTTCAGTTTTATGCTGATTACCTATATCGGCCATCGCGTCAGCTTGGGGCGGTTTTCCATCATAGCCTCGTTTGAAACACTGGTTTGCCGTATTCCTATTCTAAGTACTATATATCGGGTCACCAAAAAACTGGTACAAATGATAGCCGGGCACGAGCTGCAGGAGCCGCGCGAGGTGGTTTACGTTGAATACCCGAAAGACGGTTTGTGGGTGCCGGCGTATGTGACGAATAAAGTCGAAGACCGCTACGTGTTGTTTGTGCCCACTTCGCCCAACCCGACATCCGGTTTTGCGATTATTGTGCATCAATCGAAAATCATTAAATCGGCCATGAGTATCGAGCAGGTCACCAGCTTTATCATTAGCGTCGGTTCGGACTACGAAAAGTCGGACGAAGCAAACAAGTTACCCGGTTGAGTTGTCGATGGATCGGGCGCTTTATGAATCGGCGGTATTGTTGGGTTCCAGGCTGCAAAAGCGTGCTTGGCAGTTAGCCTTGGCAGAGTCCTGCACCGGCGGAGGCATCGCTAAAACGATAACCGATGTGCCGGGCAGTTCCGTCTGGTTTGACCGTGGATTTGTCAGCTACAGCAATGCAGCCAAGGTCGATATGCTGGGCGTCAGCCAAGCAACTCTGAATGCAAAAGGCGCAGTGAGTGAAGAAACGGCGTTGGAGATGGTGGAGGGGGCTTTGGCGAATAGCTTGGCCGATTTGGCCATGGCTGTAACCGGCATTGCCGGCCCGGATGGCGGCACCGGTGAAAAGCCGGTCGGTACCGTGTTTATTGCTTGGCAAGTACGTGGGCAGCCGAGCCATTGCGTTAAGCAACAATTTTCCGGAGATCGGCTGGCAGTGCGGCGGCAAGTGGTGCTGTTTTGTTTGCAGCAGGCTTATCGTCTGGTCGGTGCCGAAAAATAATTCGGCCGGCGATTGCTCGGACGGAAAAAGGGTTTAGTCCCGCTACGGCAATTACGTTAAAATGCTGTTTTAGTTCACTATGTAGATAATGTCGCCATGTTGAAAAAAACGTTACTTACGGCCGTCATCGCCATGACGATGAATGCTTGCGTGACCAGTCCGACCGGCAGATCACAGTTCATCTTCATGCCGGACAATCAGGTCAATCAAATGGGTTTGCAAGCTTTTGACAGCATGAAAAGCAAAAACCCGGTTAGTCAAAATCCGCGTTTTAGCCAGTTTGCCCAGTGCGTGGCCTATAGTCTTACGCGCGAAGTGGGCGGGCAGTGGGAAGTGGTGGTGTTTGAAGACGACACGTTAAACGCCTTTGCCTTGCCCGGCAATAAAATCGGCGTACATTCCGGATTGATCAATTTAGTGGATAACCAGGATCAGCTGGCAGCGGTGATCGGGCATGAAATCGGTCACGTATTATCGCGGCACAGCAACGAGCGCTTGTCGCAGGAAACAGCTGTCAGTACCGGCTTGAGCATGGTGCAGGCCGTCTCCCAGCCGCAAACGGCGTTGGGGCAGACAGCATTGGGCTTGCTGGGGGTAGGGGCACAATATGGGGTGATTTTGCCATATAGCCGTATTCACGAAACCGAAGCGGATACCATAGGCTTGGATTTAATGGCGAAGGCCGGCTTTGACCCGCGTCAGAGTATCAATCTGTGGCTAAAAATGGAGCAAGCGGCGCAAGGCGGCCAGCCGATCGAATTCATGTCGACGCATCCATCGCACAGCAGTCGTATCGATAATCTCAACCAACACATGAACCACGCTCTCCAGTTACAGCAACAAGCCTGGAGTATGGGTAAACAACCGCATTGCGCTAAATAATGAATCCGCATTTACAGTTACTGCATCCTTACCCGTTCGAAAAGCTGGCCACATTAAAACAAGGTATTGCGCCCCCGGCAGACAAGGTTCACATTGCCTTGTCGATCGGCGAGCCCAAACATGCCACGCCGCCGTTTATTCAAGAGGCTCTGGTGCGGCATTTGCAGGGATTGACGCAGTATCCAACCACCAAAGGCTTGCCGGAATTGCGGCAGACGATGGCAGACTGGATAAGCCGCCGCTTTGCAATACCCGCCGAATATATCGATGCGGATACTCAGGTATTGCCGGTCAACGGTACTCGCGAAGCCTTGTTTGCGATTGTGCAGGCGGTGATCGATCCGCGCGACAAGCCGGTGGTCATCATGCCCAATCCGTTTTACCAAATATACGAAGGTGCGGCCTTGTTGGCTGGAGCCGAGCCGTATTATTTGAACACCCTGGAAGCCGACGGGTATCTGCCGAATTTCGATAGCGTGCCGGAAGCAATTTGGCGGCGCTGCCAATTGATTTTTATTTGTTCGCCCGGCAATCCCACCGGTACGGTATTGACGCAGGCTCATCATGAGAAGCTGCTGGAACTGGCGGCCCGCTATGATTTTGTGATTGCCTCGGACGAATGTTATACCGAACTGTACGGCGACGAAGCGCTTCCGCCGCGCGGTTTACTGCAAAGCGCCTATCAGGCCGGCCTTATCGATTTTAAAAATTGCCTGATTTTTCAAAGCCTTTCCAAGCGTTCAAATGCACCGGGCTTGCGCTCCGGTTTTGTGGCGGGCGATGCGGAAATTGTGCGGCAGTTTCTAAAATATCGCACTTACCACGGTTGTCCGATGCCGGTCACTACCCAATATGCCAGCATTGCTGCATGGCGGGATGAAACGCATGTTCAGCAGAATCGTCAGCTGTATCGGGACAAATTCACGGCATTTATCGAAATTTTGCAGGATGTTTGTGAAATCAGCCGGCCGCCGGCCAGTTTTTATATCTGGTTGAAAACCTCGCTGCCGGATACCGAATTCGCACTGCAATTGTTTGCGCAACAAAACATAACGGTATTACCGGGTAGTTATTTGTCCCGCGACAGCGACGGCATAAATCCCGGCGCCAATCATGTCCGCATTGCGCTGGTGGCGTCGCTGGAAGAGTGTGTCGAAGCCGCGCAACGCATCAAAACTTTTCTCAATGAAAACACCGCGTAGGATCTGCTGAACAACGCGAGGCGCATCGAACGCGAAGACGATGCGCCTCCTTGCCCCGGCGCATCCTGCATTTGTTTAATCCTTAAATCTTAAGAAAAACCATGTCAAATCTGGAAACCATAATTAACGACGCCTTTGAAAACCGAGCAGACATCAGTCCTACTAGTGTTTCAGCCGAAATCCGCACAGCAGTGGACGACGCGCTGGAAATGCTGGACAAGGGACAAGCCCGTGTCGCCGAGAAAAAAGACGGCGATTGGGTGGCCAATCAGTGGCTGAAAAAAGCCGTGTTGTTGTCGTTCCGTATCAATGAAAATAAAGTCATCGAAAGCGGCGATGTGCGCTATTACGACAAAGTGCCGACCAAGTTCGGCCAATACAGCGAAGACGATTTCGCTAAAGCCGGCGTGCGCGTGGTGCCGAATGCCGTGGCCCGTTACGGTTCTTACGTGGCGCCCGGCGCGATTTTGATGCCGTCTTACGTCAATATTGGCGCCTATGTCGATAGCGGCACCATGGTGGATACCTGGGTAACCGTGGGTTCCTGCGCGCAAATTGGTAAAAACGTGCATTTGTCCGGCGGCGTGGGCATCGGTGGCGTATTAGAGCCGCTGCAAGCCAATCCGACCATCATCGGCGACAACTGCTTTATTGGCGCCCGTTCGGAAATCGTCGAAGGCGTGATTGTGGAAGATAACTGCGTGGTATCGATGGGAGTCTACATCGGTCAAAGCACCAAAATCTTCAACCGCATGACCGGCGAAATCAGCTATGGCCGCATTCCTGCCGGTTCCGTGGTGGTGTCCGGCAACCTGCCATCCAAGGACGGCAGCCACAGCCTGTATTGCGCGGTGATTATCAAGCAAGTGGATGAGAAAACCCGCAGTAAAACCGGCATTAACGAATTATTGCGGGATTAATCATTAGAGATGTTTTGGTTAACCTTTTCGTAACTGTTCGGCGCGGCCGGTTTCGCCCCCCCCTTCTCCCGCCGGGAGAAGGCTGGGATGAGGGCGGTCAAAATAGGCTTTCTTCTGGCGTTGTATTTTCCTGATTCCATCCTCTCCCGCTGGAAGCCTATAGGGCTGTAAGTAGAGAGCAACGCGGAAGCAGTTACCGAGAGGGTCGGTTGTGGCTTGCGCTGAATGACGGTCTATTTGCGACACGTTTTGGCCAATAATCTTCCCTTGGCGAGCATGGCTTAAAAAAATGTAACAATTGTGAAAAAGTGTTTGACTCAATCGGTTTCATGCTTTAACATGCGCATCTCATCACGGGGCGGCGTAACTGCCTCGAAATAGAAGGTCATATCGGGGTATAGCGCAGTCTGGTAGCGCGTCTGCTTTGGGAGCAGAATGTCGGGAGTTCGAATCTCTCTACCCCGACCACGATTTGCGCTTGTAGCTCAGCTGGATAGAGCATCGGCCTTCTAAGCCGAGGGTCGCAGGTTCGAGTCCTGCCAAGCGTGCCATCGCAAAAATTCATCATTATGGTGAGCGTAGCTCAGTTGGTAGAGCCCCGGATTGTGATTCCGGTTGTCGTGGGTTCGAGCCCCATCGTTCACCCCATTAAAATCAACAACTTACCTGCAAAAGGGGGTTGTCATGTCTGAACAATCGTCAACCAATAGTCAACAAAATTTCGAGTTAACTGGATTTCCCGCAGTATCAACGGCGCCATCGGTCAAGCCAAGACAATTCAGAACGGCCCTTCCTTACCCGTACTATGCGCGTTTAGAAGTTCAAGCGGCTAAAAGGGGCATGTCTGGCTATGCATTTGCTTCGGAGCTCTTAAAGCGTGTGCTAGATGCGAATTTCCCGGAGAAGTCTGGGTGTTAAACCGCTTCTTACCCTGGGGGATTGTATTGGGTGTTTCGGGTGGGGAGCCTCTCGCCGTCGTTCGGTCGCGGCGTTCGATTTCGCGTTCCATACAAGCCTGTCAAGCGGACTAGCGGAGCGGCCGCTTGACAGGCTTGTATGGACGTGGAAATCTGCCGAAAATCGACCGCAACGCACGGCGAGAGGCTCCCCGCCCGAAACAATGGGGAGCCTTGAGCCAGAGTGAGGGAGCGGTTTTGCGAAAGGGATTGGAGTGGAAATCGGCATCTAGTCACCGCTTACAAGCCCTTAGCAAAAAATCTATGGAGCAAAGCGGAATAGCATTTTTTGATTAGGGCTTGTTGCCGTGACTCGATGTTGATTGGAACGGAAAGCCCGGCCCTTTAGGGTTCGCCCAAAAGACAATAAAACATATTAAAAAACACTAAATCATCACAAAACACATTTAGAATAAGGGCTTAATACTCTGGCTTCTTCCAGGTGTTCCGGTGCTAAATGTGCATATCGAATAGTCATATCAAGGCTGTGATGGCCTAAAATCTTCTGTAAAGTCAATATGTTGCCGCCATTCATCATAAAATGGGATGCGAACGTATGCCGTAAAATATGCGACGATTGACCGCGCGGTAAGACGATTCCAGCCTTATCAATCGCATTTCGAAAAGCCTTAATTGGATCGGAAAACAACCGACCTTTACTGGCATCAGGATGGCTCAAAATAGCGCATTCCAACGCTTCAGGTATTGGAACTGCTCGGTTCTTCCCGCTTTTCGTACCGACAAAGTAAACCAAGCTATTCCTCACATTCTGGCGTTTAAGATTCACCGCTTCTGACCATCTAGCGCCGGTTGCCAAGCATATTGAAACGACCAGGCGCAAATCAGTGCTTAACGATTCATCAACGGCGGCCATTAATCGGCCAATCTCAACCGAAGTCAGAAAGCTAAGCTCGTGCTCGTCGATCTTCATCAACTTGACCTTAGCAATTGGGTTTTCCCCTTGCCATTTTCCAAGCCGTATCAGCTCGTTAAACGCGCTCCGCAGGTAAGCATGCTCACGGTTAACACCATTAGCGGTCAAGCCGTCAGCAAGCCGCTGTTTGCGGTATTCGCTGAACAATTCCGGGGTGATTGTGTAGGCATACGGGTTGTTCAGCCGCTGGCTGATCAAACAAAGGCGGTTGTACGTGTCGTGGTGCGCCTTGAGCGTCTTCCCGTGGTGGTCGTACCAAACCTGCAACAACTCGTTAAGGCGGCGTGTATCCTTCTTGTTGGGCTCCCAGTCCGGCGTTTTAATCGACTTGTTGGTCACAAACGCTTCCCAGCGCAAAGCCTCGGCTTTGGTGCCTAGAGTTTTTCGATAACGTTTGCAGCCTCGTCCGCCTGGTTGAATGTCGACCAGCCAGCCGGCTTCGGTTTTTTTAATTGTCATGGTTCTTGCGGCTTTGGGTGGTTGGTAACGTGACCGATGTCACAAAGTTAGGGAATTGTCAGAAATTGCTGATTTTTAACTATAAACCACTATAGCACCTTGTTTGATTACAATCAACTAAAAGTTAATAAAAAATACTAAAAATAACTATTTGACATTAAGTAAAGAGGGGCATATATTCGGCGCGCGGTCTTGTATTGGGTTTTGGAGAGATTGTTTAAAGGGCTGGAAAGCCGGCCTGTTTTCAGGCCGGCTTTTAGATGTCCCTGTAACACATCTTAATAAAACCATAGTACTAGACGTTAAGGCTAGTGTTGGGCTACTTTGCCCAACATGGAAAAAGCGAAAAGACGCATTTTTTTGGCGTTTTCGTTAGAGTTTTCATTTGTTACTGTAACAATTTAACGTATTGATAAATAAGGTTTTTTATGAGAAAGAGCAAATTTGGTGAGAAAACGGTTCTCGTTCGGGTTCCTGAGAGTAAGGTTGATGAGGTGCGGAATTTTCTGAAAAAGTTTGAAGTGATTGACCAATCGCTTAAGCAGGCTTTGGAGGGGCAGAATCAAGCCTCTGAGTATTGGCAAGGTTATAGAAAGGGGTTTACTGATGGGTTCGAGCGTGGGGAGGAGTTTCAATTCTGCCAGTCCTTCGCGTTCGTTCATGATGATGAGGGTCTGGCGCTGGCTTTGGATTTGTTTAACAAGCGTATCCCGTCCTCAATCGAGGCGGAAGCGTTGGGTAAGTATGTGCAAAAGGTGTTAGCGTTGCCGGAGAATATGGATGAGCGTGTTGTTAAGCTTAAACAGCTTTTTTTGGTTCAGCCTTCTGGTGGCGAATTTGTACAATTGGCTAAAGATAATAATTGACACTAAAACTTAATAAGATATAATAAGCCATGACTGAAAAACAACCGACAAAACCTAAAGGCCGTGGCAAAGGCAAGAAACCGGCAAAACAAGTCACTTCCGTGGCGTTGGATGATGATTTGATTCAAGCCCTAACCGAAAGGGCGGAACGGGAAGAGCGCACCGTAAGCGCTTTAATACGCTTGGCGATCAAGTATTATTTGGAGTGTGTTAAATGACCATGTTAGAAGTGGCTAATGATTTAGAAGAGTTGCGGCAAGCCTATGATGATCTTCAGGTTCTGGCCAGTGGTAATAACTGCGATTCTGGCAATGTTGCGTCGGTTCTGTCGGTGTTGAATAAACAGTTTGATTTAGTGTGTTCTGAATTTGAGAAGGTACGTAAACCGGGAGGTGTAAAGCTTAAAAGTGTCAACCAATCGTCAACAATATAGTAGTTTTAAGTTGCTTATAGTGGCTTAATGAGTTTTTATCTAATTGAAATATAAGAGGAATTGAAGAAAATGTCTAATTCAAAACGGATTGTGATTCCGGTTGTCGTGGGTTCGAGCCCCATCGTTCACCCCAATAAATTCAATAACTTAATAAAAGTTATTTGCATCATTTGTCCTAGCTGGTGACAAATAATCACTCATTCGATGGCTTTACCGTCTTCATTTTGACATCATAAACATTCAACATTGCAGCGCTTCTGTGCCCACTGGCATCCTGTTTGTTGCCTGTGGTATCGCTCACACCTTTCCTTTTTAAATCATGAAAAGTGAAGGGTATCCAATTAATACCCATATCTTCAGCTGCTTTTTTTGTAGCAACAGTGATTCGTCCCATCGGGCCGCGTGCAACAGTGCGTTACCGGCGCGTCGCCACGGGCAGTTATACCGAACAGGGAGATACCGGGTTGGAACTGCGCTTCATGAACGACCGTATAACCTCGGTACAGTCCACTATCGGTGTGCTGGCGTCATATGCCATCAGTACAAACTGGGGCGTATTGGTGCCCCAATTGAATGCCGATTGGACGCACGAATACGACAATGGCCAACGGTCGATATACGTACAGTTTGCCCACGATAATCGGCCGATTCCAACCACGTTCAGTTTTCAAACCGACAAACCTGACCGAGATTTGGGTACCGGTATAGTCGCCGTGCTGCCGAACGGTTGGCAGGCTTTTGCCAACTTTGAAACTTTGCTCGGACACGCATACTTCGACAATTATATTGGCACCGTTGGGATTCGATTAGGATTATAAAACTGATTGTTTGTCTTCAACGTCTTCAGGAGCGTATCCAGATCGCTGAATTAGGTGCGCCATTGTTCGATCAGACGAGGGCTGTATTGTTAAAGGGTATTCGAACTCAGGTCCAAATTTCGAAAGCTTCGCCATTTTTGACGCAGAATGCGGCCGATCTGAAGACTTCAAAAATGCCGTGTTCTGCGATGTCGGGTGTTGTGTTTAGCTGGTAATTGAGCGCCACTGCGTTCGTCTGCCATTAGGCTCTGGTATGTTTGGATGCTTTGATAAGAACCCAAACGTTCAGCAAAGACGTACTGAGGTATTAATTGCTTTTGATCTTATGCGGAGGATTGCAAATGACTGGTTACTTTGAACAAAATGATCCTTTACTTTTCTCGCCTCAGTTAAGTGTGGTGTTTCCAAAAACAGGATTGAACCTAGAGGGATTGGTGTCCCAAGGAAAAATCTCTGCCGTGTTACATATGGCAGAATGCAATAAACTTTCTTTTGACAAGAAACTCGTAGTCGATAGATATATGTTGAACAAGGCTACCGCAAAAACCTATGCAGGAATATTCCAGGGACAATCCGAACGAGGCGGCATCCCATGGATACTTTGACCTGCAAGCCTTGTTCCCGGCATAGGAGCGTTAATTACCATCGCGACATCAACTATAGATGGGCTGGTGCGACTCCAGGATTCGCGCTCTGTGAGTGCGTCCCAGATGGTGGTATTGATGGCTGATGGAGGTGCCTTCATAAAGACCTGGTCTCTAGAAAGACACCCTCAACACGGTGAACTTCTTGTAACAATTGTCTTCTACAGCGTTATTGTTGGAACTGAGAACCGAATGCATGGCATATATTCCTCCAAGCACGCACTGATTGTTCGCGGCTGACAATCGATTTTAAGGTTTGAACGCGTCATTTAACTTGCAGCTGGAGACGTCGTTATAAATGCGGCGGATTACTGTGAAATGTTGAATGGGGTTTTTGAGGCTTCTTCCAGACATTACCCTGAATTTCCTGATCGACTGGTCGTGGCCGGGCAGTGATAATGTCATTTTGCTCGCCGAAAACCGGACATCCGAGTAGGTCATTGGATACCTCAACTATTGAAATTGAAAAGTCGCCTTGACCGGCAGGTTGTGGCCGATCTCGACGTGTAAAGCGTAACGATAACTTTGTGTTTTGGAGCTCTTATCATTCCGGTATGGAAGACTAACGAGATGACTATTTCGTTTTTTGTGTTGCATTTTTCTACACAAATTTATATGCTGATCTTGAGTAAAGCGGAGTATGAACATGAAACAAATGCAAACTAGAGAAACGACTCCTGTTTCCATCAATATCCGTGCCAAGGCCAGGCAGCGCGATATCATCGATCAAGCCGCTGAGCGTCTAGGCCGCAGTCGATCAGACTTTATGTTGGAAGCCGCCTGTCGTGCGGCAGAAGATATACTGTTGGATCAGGCATTTTTCACAGTGGATGACGGCACATTTGCACAATTTCAAGCGTTGCTCGACCAACCCTTACCGCCCACCGATAAGCTTCGCCAGTTAATTAAGACAAAAGCGCCTTGGGAAAAATGACTGTTCTAGAACTGTCGCCCCCAGGACCGATCACGTCAGATCATCGGTTGGTGGATTTTGATTGCGGGGATATGTCGCTGAATGATTGGCTAAAAAAACGTGCCCTCAAAAACCATAGGGCAGGGGCTTCCCGTTGCTTTGTAGTAATTGCTGGCGTGGACGTTGTTGCTTACTACTGCCTGTCTGCCGGTGCAATCAGTCATGAGGCTTCGCCCAAAGCCATGAGACGTAACATGCCCAATCCTTTGCCGGTCTTGCTGCTCGGTCGACTGGCTGTCGACAAGCGTTATCATAACCAAGGGATTGGCAAAGCGCTGTTGCGCGACGCAATGATACGGGCAGTCAACGTCTCGGGGGATGCGGGAGTATCGGCTATATTGGTTCATGCTCTGTCCGAACAAGCCAAACAATTTTATCTTTCACAGGGATTTGTGGAGTCACCTTTGCAAGCAATCACCTTGATGATGACGTTAGAGACAGTTCGGGAGATTTTGACTGAACCTGACTGAGAACTCATTTATAGCGTTTATACCGCCGGCTCCTTGTGTGCTGAGTGGCAAAGGGCCTTGATCAACCATCAAATGAAGGGAACACCCTGTGAAGTCAAAATCTTCGAGACCGATCAATACTTTTGATCAAATTTTGATTTTTTGGGGGTCGTCAATAGCTCAATTTAGCCTCAAAATTCTGATGACAAATGAACTGATTAAGTCATTAATTAATAAATAAAACAGGCCTAATTGTGATTCCGGTTGTCGTGGGTTCGAGCCCCATCGTTCACCCCAATAACTTGTTGATTGTCAGCAGGTTTTCAGAGTTAAAAACAGCATAATAAATTTTTCTGGCGAAAGCTATTTCTGTTTTCCCGTCGGCCCAACCATATCTGGCGTAACATCGTAGTCCCTCGTTACAGGCTAGGATCTATCTCCAGAAGCTTCTTTTGTCTCCAGTTGTGTCACTGATGCCTTTTCTTTTCAAGTCGTGAAACCAAAAGCGAACAAATTTAATGTCCTCGTTTGGGGCGTTTTGTTCAGCAATTTTTCCGACTCGTGTAAAAAATGAAAATGGCGACCATGAGCATTTCAATTCCCGATCCGATGAAAGACTGGGTGCAGTTTCAAGTGGAAACCGGCACGTATGCGAATTCGAGCGATTACGTGCGGGATTTAATTCGGCAGGATCAAAAAAAAACGAAACAAAATACAAACGTTGCAAGAAGCGATCACCATAGACTTACAAAACGGCGAAAGTGATCTATCGATTGACGCCATTATTCAGGCCGCTCGTAACAGTTTGAAAAACGATGCCTGATGAGTCGCTATATTTTTCCAAGGAAGCGGAAAAAGACTCAACCGACATTTATCGCTAGGGGTATTTGAACTACGGCGAAGCCAAAGCCGAGCAGTACCAACAAGCCTTAAAACAGAAATTGGCATTTCTGGCGGATAACCCTTACTTATATCGGCAGCGCACAGAATTTAACCCGCCAACGCGGTTTCATCCGCACCAAAAACATCTGATTATTCATTTCGCCAAATCGAATCATATTTTGATGGTTCGAATTCTTTAGCTGAAGTATTTTGCTAATCAGGTCGTTCTGTACGGATGGGGGTAGCAAATTTCGGCTCCTCAATTCCCTCTCCTGCTGGAGAGGGTTAGGGAGAGGAGAATTTAAAGCAGAAATATGAAGTATGATAAGCATAGTAGGGCAACGTAGCGGAAGTAGCCAAAAGACCCTGTTGTGCTATGCGCAGAATAGTTTCATATTCGAAAGAAAGAAGCCGGATGCGCCTAATCCGTCAAGCGTCAAAATTGGTTTGAGCCGTGAAACTCGTGCCGGATAGAGTAGGTTGTCTGTGCGGAAAAATATATAAAAGGCGCCTTCGACTATTCTGGGTGCAAACATAATCCCTATATCTTGCTATACTGGGTCGGCAAGGATGCACCAAGTAGGGTCGTCGAGCCATCGACATAAAGCCGTAACTCAAGCAAAGGATAATGTTTAAATGACCATGCAAAGCCAGCCACGAAAGCTGATATTCATTAACCGCTATTTTTACCCTGATCACTCCGCTACCAGCCAAATGCTTACGGATTTGGCGTTTGGGTTGGCCAAAGATAGCGTGGATCACGCGATACACATCGTTACCAGTCGCCAGCGCTACGACGATGCCTCGGCCCAACTGCCGGCCTGCGAAGTCATCCAAAACGTGCATGTCCACAGAGTCGTAACCACCCGATTTGGCCGGCAAAATCTGGTGGGCCGTGCATTCGACTACCTGAGCTTTTATGTCTCGTCTTTCGCCACCTTAATCAAGCTGACAAAAGCCGGCGATACACTGATTGCCAAAACCGACCCACCGCTGATCTCGGTCGTCGCCGCGCTAGTCGCTAAATTGAAACGCGCGCAGCTGGTGAATTGGTTGCAAGACTTGTTTCCGGAAGTGGCGGCGGAATTGGGTGTAAAACTAGCAAGGGGCTTGCCTTTTAAGCTATTAAAAGCCATCAGAAACAAAACCTTGCTACAAGCCAAAATGAATGTAGTCATAGGCGAATTAATGGCCGAACGCTTACGCAGGGAAGGCATCCCCAATACCAAGATTACCGTAATTCACAACTGGGCGGATGGCGAGCAGCTCAAGCCGATTCCCCATGACCAAAATCCGTTACGCGCGGCATGGGGCTTGCAAGGTAAATTCGTGGTCGGCTATTCCGGCAATCTCGGGCGCAGTCATGATTTTTCAACCATACTGGATGCAGCCGCGGCTTTGAAAGAGCGAGAAGACATTGTGTTTTTGCTGATAGGCGGCGGCGCACAACTGCCGCAAGTGCAGCAGGAGTGTGTTGAAAAAGGCCTGACCAATGTCCTTTTTAAACCCTACCAACCGCGCGAAACGCTTTCCGAGAGTTTGTCCGTTGCGGATGTACATTTGATTAGCTTAAAACCGGAATTGGAAAGCCTGATAGTGCCGAGTAAGTTTTATGGAATATTGGCGGTGGGGCGCCCGGTGATATTTATTGGCGATTTACAAGGTGAGCTGGCGAAAATAATTCAGTTTGAGATGTGTGGTGATGTTATTAAACAAGGCGATGTAGGTCAAATAATTGTAGCCATTACAAAGGAACAAAATCGAGCTATGCAAAAGCCACAAGAAAACAAAATAAGAAATTTATTTGATTTAAGATTTTCTAAGTTAAGAGCTATAAATGAATTTAATTGCATATTTAAGATATAAAAGTATAACCAATAATTGAGTTATCGTTTTTATAAATTAGATATATTTAGGTAACTAATGTATTTTGGCGTGGCCAGAAAAGGTGGTTGTAATATGAAGGCTTCTAGTAGATTAATAATTTGCGCGCTGCTACTGGTGGCGTTTGATTGTCACGCGTTCGAAATGTTTATTCATACGGGATATAAAAATACTCCTGATTTTTCGAAATACGGCTTTTCAAAGTCAACCATTATATATGAGCAACAAATCTATGGGCCTAAAGAAACTAGAGATGATATAAGTAAGCAAAATTTAAATAAAATTTCAGCTATTGTATTAACAGATAATTCAGGTGTTGTGATACTAGACATAGAACATTGGTTTAAAAATTGGGGAAGGAAAAGTAATAGCCAAAAAAAGGAAGTTATCAATAGATATTCTAATACATTAGATGAGTTACGGATGGCTCATCCAGGTCATAAGTTTGGTTACTTTGGGGTGGTTCCCGCTTGGGCTCACAGGGATATTATTAGTTCACAAAAGCTGCTGAGCAAATGGTTCGATGAAAATGAATTCAGAAAGTCACTTGTAGAATCTGTCGATGTGCTGTATCCAAGCTTATATACCCATGATGAAAATCCTGAAGAATGGAAAGCTAAGGCGATACTGGTGCTAGCAAAAGCTAAAGAAATCGCAAATGGCAGAAAGGTTATTCCTTTTATATGGCCAAATTACAGCGAAATGTCAGTAGAACATAAGTATGGAAATAGAGAATTACCGGTAAGTTATTGGAGAATGCAGATGGAGTTCTTAAAAGATAGCGCAGATGGTTTTGTCATTTGGAACGGAGCGCTTGGAAGTAAAGGAAATTGGGTTGAATCAATGCCGTGGTGGATTGAAACTAAAGACTTCGTTCGGGACAACTTTCCAGGGAAATATAATAGGGAATGATGAGTTTTTGAAATTGATAGATGTATCAGGCATTAAATCATAGTGTTTTATGGGGGATCGTTGAGGAAAAAATCAATAGCTTCTAGTACTTTGTACTTCACAGGGGCGAGTATTTTGGCTAGAGTTGGTGGGGTTATTACTCAGATTGTGTTAGGTTGGGTTCTGCTTAAGGAAGAATATGGTTTGTTCGCTATCACATTATCTATTGCAAGTGTATTCACTTGCATGAGAAACGGAGGGACAGACCAGATAATTGTTCAGCGTGGACGTGAATATATAAATTTAGCTCCACGTATAGCAACTTTTTCACTTATGTTTAATGTGCTTATTTGCGTTTTGTTTTTAGCCTTATCAGAAAATATAGCTACATATTATGGCGAACCTAAACTAACAGTGCTTCTTATTGTGTTAGCATTCGGTTATCTGTTCGCAACGCCAGGGCCGATATTGATAGCAAAGTTGTCTATTCAAAAAGACTTTCGCGAAATATCTATAGCCAATTTGATTACGATATTGAGCAAGCATTTTTTGACAATAATGCTTGCACTACTTGGCTTTGGTATATTTAGTTTATTGGTGCCGTTGGCTATGCAGCCCTTAATTGGCGCAATTTCTGCGTTTTATTTTGTCAGAAGTTGGCCAAAATTTGCAAAATTCAATGATGTTAAGATCCTGGATATTTTAAATAACTCAATTTGGGTTATTGCAAGTAATTTTGCTTTTAATTTATCAAACAATGTTCAATATTTTATTCTAGGTTCTTATTTTTCTTCCTCTGTAATTGGTGTGTACTTTTTCGCGGTTCAGATAATAAATAGCCCAATAGCTCTGATAAATGGCACGGTTAAAAGTATTGTTTTTCCTAGTTTATCTGGTTTGTTAGATAATTCGTTAAAATACAAGAACGCAGTTCTAAAAAGCATAATTGTTTCATATAGTATTGGTGCGTTGATAGGTATTTTTGGGTATTTAATATTGCCGACGTTAACCGATGTAATTTGGAAAGGTAAGTGGAATGAGTCGATTGTTTTTGTTCGAATACTATGTCTGATCATACCATCCGGTATTCTTGTAAATACACTTTATGAAATATTGGCCTCCGCCGGGTTTTGGAAGAACAGATTTTATTTATTAGCTGCTTCAATTGTGGTTGAAGTGTGCTCTATTTGGATGGTAATTGACTATTTAAGTATGCCGCGAGTAGCTTTAAATATGTTTTTGTTTCGTAACTTCTTTTTGATGTTGGTGTGTTTTTACGCCGTCGAAAAGGTCTGCGGTAAATTTTGTTATATAGATATTGGAATGTTATTCATACCATTTTCTTTGGTATCTGGAATGTTGCTTTATTTTGATGTGTTTTATGTTGATGAGATGAATTTATATGCATTCTATGGCTTAATTTTGTTAGCTGTTTGTTTTTACATTTTATTGCTAAATAGGTATATGCATGTTGGGAAAAACTTAACAACAAGGTTTGCAAAGAATGCCTAGCGCGTCTTCAAATTTGTTTTGTAGTGATCCGGTATGTAGTTAAGGTTTATATGATTATTAAATTTTACAATATTGATCCGATGTTACAAAACAAGGCAGTTAGTAACGATCAACATGCAGAAAGAAAAACTTTTATTCTTTATTTTTTGCTTCAGATTACTATATTTGTTGGTGTATGCTTAAGCTCTGTTGTTTCGCTTGTTGTAGCTTCCTGTTGCATATGCATGGTATTTTTTGGCCCGCAGAGAACTATACAAGCAATTACATTATTAATTTTAATTAGATTTATGAACCCTGCTGTAGCTATCCTTGCTCCCAATCTTTCTATTTTTAGCTTGGGAATACTATTATTATCATCGATATTATACATTCCCTGGGGTATGAGGCATGTTGCAAACCAGTTGATGCCAGTAATTATATTTTCAGTTTGTGCTTTATTGTTATCTGGAATAACGAGTGGTTCGGTATGGATATCTTTTTTAAAGATTATTTCGTTTTTGCTTTCAGCTTTAGCTGTGATAAGTATACTCAATAAACTAAATGTCAAACAAATACGTGATGTAACAGTCTGGATATTTTCTATTATGTTTGCCGTTGTATTTCTTTCTTTATTTACTTTATTTAATCACGATATTGCATATAATCTCAATGGTCTGGGGTTTCAAGGCATATTAGCCCATCCACAGGCAATGGGAGTATTTTTGGCACCATTAGTCAGTTTTTTTATCGGGCGGTTTATGTTTTATAAGAAGGGACTTTTATCGATCGATATGCTTTTAATATCTATTCTAATATATCTTATAATACTCACTCAAGCGAGGACTGCTGCTGTTGCGGTTTTTTTAAGTTTTATGGCGAATGTATTTGTTGTTAAACTCCCTAT
>NZ_JALOBS010000061.1 GCF_023228165.1 Methylomonas sp.
CATCGCCGAAGCCGCGCTCGATGAGGATTTCGATAGGGTTTGCCCAAAACCCGGCAATCCCACCAAAAATTCACTGGTCTCGGTGTTGCTGCGCATGGTGGCTTGATTATTTTCTGGGAAACTTCAGTTGATAGGTCTCGCGCCCAATTCCGACAAGCTGTGTTGCAATCCGGCATATTGGAGATCGCCGGAAAACGCATAGTGATAAAACGACAGAATATTGCTGTCCTGCTGCTGTTCCTTTAGCGCAACCAATTGGTCCTGGAATAACGACACCGCCAGTTTGGCGTCCAATAATGGGTCATTCAGGCCGTCGCGCACCAGTTTGTAATTTTTGACCAGGCGGTGATAGGGGTTTTCCGGGAACGCCAATGGCGACAGAATCAAGGTGTCGACGACGGGTTTTTGCAGACAGGCTAGTTTCGGCAGTATGGATCGGCAAACCGGCAGATCGTGGCCTAATAGATTGTGGCCCAACAGAAACTCGGCGCCGGCGGCAAATGCATCCAGTTCACGCAAAACCTGATGTATGGAAAAAGGCGCTTTGCGGCGAAAAGTCTGATTTCCAAACTGGGCGGCGACGGCGAAAATTTCGCCGTTTTCATTGGTTTCCAGATCCAGGCTGCAACAGCGGTTTAAAAAGCTTTGCCATTCCATGGGTGTTGCGGGGTGTCGGGCGGGAGGAAACCGCTTCGGCCGAACGCCGAAGCGGTATTGCGAAGATTAGGCTTTGGCCATTTCCGCGCGCATTTCGTCGATAACCGCTTTGTAATCGGGTTTGCCGAAAATAGCCGAGCCGGCCACGAAAGTATCGGCACCGGCGGCTTTGATTTCGCGGATGTTATCCACTTTGACACCGCCGTCGATTTCCAGGCGAATGTTGAAACCGCTGTCGTCAATCCGTTTTCTGACTTCGCGCAGTTTAGGCAAGGCGGACGGCAGGAAGGATTGGCCGCCGAAGCCGGGATTGACCGACATCAACAAAATCATGTCCAGTTTGTCCATGACGTGATCCAGGTGATGCAGAGGTGTGGCTGGATTAAATACCAAGCCGGCTTTGCAGCCCAAATCCTTGATCATTTGCAGGGAACGGTCGATGTGTCTGGACGCTTCGGGATGGAAGGTAATGTAGGTGGCGCCGGCTTTGGCGAAATCGGGAATGATGCGGTCGACGGGTTCGACCATCAAATGCACGTCGATATCCGCGGTGACGCCGTGTTTACGCAGGGCTTCGCAAACCAGAGGACCGATGGTCAGATTCGGTACGAAATGGTTGTCCATGACATCGAAATGCACGATGTCCGCGCCCGCTTTTAAAACAGTGTCCACTTCTTCGCCCAAGCGTGCAAAGTCGGCGGAGAGAATGGAGGGTGCAATCAAATTGTCAGCCATTTTCTGATCCTCGTTGGTTTGAAAAATAGATCATTATACGACGTTTCGGCGCATAGTCTAAAACCCGATGATGTAGATTGCGTGTGTCAGTAAACCGTTTCGGGTACGTGTTGCTTTAAAAAGGCCGCAAATTCATCGGCGGCTAAGGGTTTGCTGGCGAAGTAACCTTGATAAAAATCGCAATTGCGGCTGCTTAGAAAGGCCATTTGCGCGGGTGTTTCGACGCCTTCGGCAATCACTTGCATGCGGAGGGTCTTGGCCATGGCAATGATGGTGGCGGTAATTTCCATGTCGTTGCTCTGCATGGGAATGTCGTCGATGAAGCTTTTATCGATTTTAAGCACGTCCAGCGGAAAGGATTTTAAATAAGCCAGCGATGAATAGCCGGTGCCGAAATCGTCAATCGCCAAGTGGATGCCTAATTCGTGCAAACGATTTAAAATATCGATTGCTTCATTTTCCCTTTTCATCAAGGCGCTTTCGGTCAGTTCCAGCTCCAGATATTCAGCCGGAAAGCCGGTTTCGGCCAGGGTGTCTTCCACGATAGCGCAAATATCGCTATGCAGAAACTGGTGGGTCGACAGGTTTACCGCGATGCGAATAGGTGGAAAGCCGGCGTCCAGCCACTCTTTACCTTGCCGGCAGGATTCTTTTAACACCCAGTTGCCGATGCTGGTGATCAAGCCGGTATCTTCGGCTATCGGAATAAATTTTAGCGGCGGTATCAATTCGCCGCCGGCGGTTTGCCAGCGTATCAACGCTTCCGCACCGACAATCTCGCCAGTGCTGATTTCCAGTTGCGGCTGGTAAAACACCCGAAACTCTTTTTTTTCAATGGCTTGCCGCAGGCGAAATTCGATGCCTATACGTTCCCGGGCGGCCCGAGTTAATTCTTCGGAAAAATATTTAAAGCAGTTACGCCCTTCATTTTTGGCCTGGTAAAGCGCGGTATCGGCATGTTGCAGTAATTCCGCCGGAGCGCTGCCATGTTCCGGGTATAAGGCAATGCCGATGCTGGCGCCGACTCGCACTTCGTTACCGTTGCTCAATTGCCAGGATTCATTGATGGTGGCGATAATGTCGGTGGCAATGCGGGCGGCGGTTTCCGGGTGCGCCATATCTTCCAGGAGCACGACAAACTCATCACCGCCCAGTCGGCACACGGTATCGGCGGCCCGCAATCGGGCCGTCAGACGCGCGGCAACCATTTGCAACAAATCGTCGCCGGCCAGATGGCCGAAACTGTCGTTAACATCCTTGAAGCGGTCCAAATCTATCATGATTACCGCCAATTGGCTGTCCTGGCGCTGTGCTTGCGAGATGCTGTGTTGTAGTCGCGATATCAGCAGCATACGGTTCGGCAACTTGGTCAGCGGGTCGTGGTGGGCCAGAAATTCCAGTTCTTGCTCGGAGGCTTTTAATATGGAGATATCGGCAAATACCCCAACGTAATTGCATATTTCGCCGGCGTGGTCTTTGACCGTACTGATGCTCAATAGCTCGGGATAAAGTTCGCCATTTTTGCGCCGGTTCCAAATTTCACCTTGCCAGTGCCCGGTCTGGTTGATTTCGTCCCACATGGCGCGGTAGAACTCGTCGGGATGCCGACCGGAGCGTAATAAATCTGATGTTCGATTTAGCGCTTCAAACTGGCTGTAACCGGTTATCTCGCTAAAGGCCCGATTAACGCGTTGAATTTCGCGGTTGGCATTGGTAATCATGACGCCTTCACGAGTGGTTTCGAACACGGCCGCGGCCAGACGCAAATGTTCTTCGTTACGTTTGATTTCGCTGATATCCGTGATGGTGCCGATAAAGCCAAGTAAGTGATGATTACCGTCGTATTCCGCCTCGGCGCGCCCTACTACCCAGTGTAGCGGGCCGTTCCGGTGTTGGAACCGGTATTGGCTGTAAAAAGGGATCTGGGTTTGCGCGGACCGGTCCCATTCCGCCAGAACCCGCGCGCGGTCTTCAACGGCAATTGAGTCGGTCCAGCCGTCACCAAGCGCGGCCGCGGCATCCAAGCCGCTGATATCGCACCAGCGTCGATTGACATATTCGTATTTGCCGCAAGCATCGGTTTTGAAAATGCCCACCGGTGCCAGTTTGGCCAGGGTTTGAAACAAGGTTTCACTTTGTTGCAGGGCAATTTCTGCTTCCTTGCGGGCGGAAATGTCGCGTAAGCCGATGACATAGGCTTTTGCACCTTCCCAATCCAGCGGGGCCGAACGCATTTCGGCCCAGGCAAAGCCGCTGGGTCTGATCAGGTTGATATCTTGCGGCACCGACGAACTGTTGGTGATCGGAATGGCCAGCGATTGGCCAACGATGGCGGGCCGTTCGAGTAGCTGTTCAGCGGCCTGATTGGCGTACAGCACAATACCCTGTAAATCGACCACCAGAATGCCATCGGTAATGGTGTCCAGGATCAGATTCAGTCGCTTTAGAGTGTCGGCCATCTTCAGAGCTAGTTAGATAATGATGGTCTGGACGCCTACGCCCTGTGTTTGCGTGGTAATAGCCGCCATGACGGATGACATGCGGGATAGGTCGCCCAACAGTTTCAATACCGGTTCCGGTATATCGCGCACCAGCATCGGGGTGGCGAACACTTCTTTTTCCAGTGCCTTTTCCGGCATGCCCAGTACTTCGATAACATCAAACACCCAATGGCCGGGTTCGTAAATGCCGGCCAGCAGGGCGCTGATTTGCTCTGCCAAGCGGCGGGTTTCCGCGTTCAGGGACACCACATACAGAGTCAATACCAGCTTATGGTGGTTGGCGCGTCTGGCCTCGTGGGCTTTAGCGACATGAACGACTTGGGCGATGTTTCTGATTTGCGAGGCAGACAAGGGTTTGCTGGCCAGCTCGAATTGCAAGCCGTCCTCGTGGGCGGATTTTAGTTGTTCCATGAATTCGGCCGCGAATGCAGTGACGATATAGATATTCAGGTCGGGGTGGATCGCTTTTAGGCGGCGCAGGGTTTCCACGCCATCGATACCCGGCATGCGCAAGTCCAGAAAAACCAAATCGGGGCGGTCCTGCTCTACCATTTCCAGGCCTTGCAGACCGTTTTCGGCTTCACTGACGATATAGCCGTCTTCTTCCAGTATCAGTTTAAATGCGCCGCGGACAGCGGGATCATCATCTATGACTAGAATGTTGTTTAACATGTACTTTACTCAGAACTATGTGATTTGGATGCGAATTATTCGCAATTATCCAAGGAATGCCGGTAATTAGCTATCGAAAATGTGGAAATTAATGCGAATCCGGCAGCCATTGCCGGGTTGACTTTCGATATTGATCGATCCTCCACCGTCTTGAACCAGTCGGCGGGTAACCGATAAACCCAAGCCGGTACCTTTGCCGGGAGCTTTGGTGGTAAAAAATGGGTCGAACATGCGGTTCTGGATTTCCGGGCTAATGCCCGGGCCGTTGTCGTTGATCGAAATAGCCAGGGTTTGAGCATTGAGTATGGCAACAATCTCGATTTTGGGATGTGCCGAATTCAGCAAAGCATCGCGGGCATTGATGAGTAAATTCACTAGAATTTGCTGCAGGCATTCGGCTGGACAGGCAATATCCGGCAGATTTTCCGGTAGTTGTAGCTCAACCGGAATGGCCGCATGGCGCAGCTCGCCGTCCAACAACAACAGGGTTTGGTCGAGTACTTCGGAAAATGAGCAATGCCCGCCGGTCGTGGATTTGCTGTGCATGAATACCAGCATGTTGGAGACGATTTTCTTGATCCGCAAAATTTGCTGTAATGCTTGGTCGAGAATTTGTTTGGATTTGGGGTCGTCGGTACGATCGGCGACAAATTCCACAAAATTCATCACGCCCATCAAAGGGTTGTTGATTTCATGCGCCACGCCGCCCACCAGGGTTCCCATGGCGGAGAGTTTTTCCATTTGCAGCATGTGCTCCTGGTTTTCCTGCAATTGCAAATAAGCCAAGCGGGTTTGTTCCAGCAATTTGGCATTTTCCAGCGAAATAGCCGCCTGCGCGGTCAATAATTCGGTCATGCTGATTTTTTCCAGGGTGAATACGCCTTCGGATAGACGGTTTTCCAAATAGAGTAGACCAATAAGTTCAGATTGTTTGATGATAGGCAAACATAATACCGAGCGTAGCTTTAGACTTTGCACTTCCGGGGCGTTTTGGAAATCTCCGCAAGTTACCGCGTCGTGTAACACTACTTTTGCATGGGTGCGATGAACATAATTGACGATAGCATGGCAAATGCCACGATGCTTATTGAATGAATAGGCCGGTTTTTGGGGAGATTGTTTCTTGCCGACATGTTGTTCGGCGCATACCAGTAATTCATCGTCTTGTTTGATCAGCAAATAGCCGTGTTGGGCGGCCGAGCTCTCTAAAACCACCGCCATGATTTTTTGCATCAATTGAGTTAAATCGATTTCCGCGGATAGCGCCAGAGCCGATTTCATCAAGTAATTGATGTCCAGGCTGGGCAGAGTTTCATGCGAGACCTCGTTACGGTTGCTGCGCGTTGCCGAGTCTCTGCTGACATAAGGATGTCGGTTCTGCAAGCGATTGTTTTTGGTATCCGCCCGGCATAGTCGGTAGTGGCGACGGGCCTCGGCGTAATACAATTCGGCATCGCCCAGCTGGTATTCGCCTAACAAATCCGCCAGCATTTCGTTTAGGTGCCCGCTCAGCAAACCGTAGTGTTGTGCCTGGGCCAGGGCGATGGCGTCAAAATATAAGTTGCGTGCTTCCCGGTAAAAGCCTTGTTGCAGCGCAATTTCCGCCCGAATGAAAGCCAGGTACGGTTTTAATAAAGGTCCCAGTTTTGCCCAGGCTTCAAGTTTGTCCAGCAAGGGGTTGATTTCAGCATCAATTTCCGGCCAGTCCAGTTGTTCCGGCAGGCGTAGGCGAATCAGAATTTTGAAGACATACCACAGCCTTTTCAAGACGTTGTCGGTCATGCCGTGCAGGTAATCCTCCACCTGTTGCAAGGATTGGGAGGCCGCCTGGTAGTCGCGCAAAAAATACTGGGCAAAACCCAGCAACGCAAAATAACTGCCGGATGCCGCCACGTAATTATCGGTGGTCCAGCGCTGTAAAGTCGCTGTCATGTCGACGGGTTGATAATCGGGTTTCATCGGTTGTATCCAGCCTGCCAATACCGCTTCGGCTAGTCCTACCGAAAAGGACAATTGGTTTTTACGGGAAAATTGCAGGCATTCTTCCGCGGCTTCTTCCAGCCAGCGCAGGTTTTTGCCTTGCACCATCAAATTCCACATCAATGGGCCGTAGGACAAGCCGGCGTTATACAAATCGCCGCAATTTTTGCCGCACTGTATGGCCTTATGCGCGTAATCGACGATATCCGCCGGATGGCTGCGACTATGCATATTGCACCAGACGATGCCGTTCATGCCGCGAGTAGCGCCAAAGGTATTGGGGTATTTAGCGCAAAGATCATGCGCCAAGTCCTGGTATTTAAAGGCTTCGTCAAAGCGGCCCTGTTCGCCTAGATTCAGACCCATGATGGAAAACGAATAAATCACCGATTCATCCATGCCGCCTTCGAGGCAATGTAGAGTGGATTGCGCGGCCGATAAATACAGCTGCGGCACTAAACCGCACATATATAAGTCCGGGATCAGCTCGCTGTAAAAGGCCAGTTCGATTTTACTTTTACGTTCCCGGGTAAACGGTATTCGCAAAATCGTTTGCCAGATATCGCCTTGTTGCTGAATTTGCGTCATTAGTTGATGCATGCGCTGTCGGGCCTGGTCGGGATGATCGGGAATGGCTTTGTCGAAATAGGCCAGACCGCGATTGGCGGTGAGAATGGCTTGCTTGAAATTGCCGAAAGAGGATAGGGAAGTGGTTTGATCGGCCAGAGCTTCGGCTTTATCCAGGTCGCTAATGGCATGTTCGATCAGATGATTCAGCAGACCTTCCGAGCTTTCGTAACGACCGCACATCAAATCGGTTTTTGCCAGACGCTGATGAATTTTGAAGGTCAAGGGGTAGGCAATCTCCCAGCAATCGTCCGGCAGATAGTGGTGGGCGTTCAGGAAAAATTCGTTGGCGGCTGCGGTCGCCAGTGCGTCCAATGCCTTGTTGCCGGCATGAAAGTTGATATCCGCCAGCCAATAAGCGGTTTGGTTATCCAGTGAGGTGGCTCGGCCCTGATTGAGGTGGGCGGCGATGGTGAACAAATTGTCCAGGGATTCCGGATTGATGTCATGCTGAACCGCGCATTGACATTCGGTCACACGCACTGTTAGGTCGTCTTGTTTTTTCAGGTTAGGCTTAACTGCCGCCGCGGCGAGCAGACGTTTGCCGATACGCCAGTGAATGGCCGGCCTTAGCTTGTTATCAATCTGATGTAACACTGCCTCCTGCACCCGGTCGTGAACAAATTGCAAATCAGTCTTGTTTTCCAGTAACAAGCTCACGCTAAGCACCGGTTTTAGGTCTTCAAACAACTGTTCGATACGCATATCGATCGCCAGTGAGACAGCGTCGGCGGTGAAACGGTTGCCCATGCAGGCGCAGTGATTGAGAATGTGCAGAGTTTTCGAGGGTAGGTTGCGCACTTTGGCGCTGAACAGTTCCACCACGCTGGCCGGCATTTGCGCATCGCGTATGCGTTGCATGTCCCATACCCAGTGCTGCTCGGCATCGGTACTCAGTAGGTTTTCGTTATATAGCCAGGCCAGGCTTTCGCTGACGAATAAGGGGTTGCCTTCGGTTAATTGGGCGATAAATCCAGCCAGATGGGCGGTAGTTTGTAGCGAGGAGTCCAGAATATAAGCCACCATTTCGTGGCAGTCGTTGTCGTTGAGCGCCTCCAGTTTGATCTCCGTCAAGGGGCCTTCATTGTCCTGAATGGCGCGTATTAATTTGCTTAGGGGGTGGGCATTGTCCACTTCGTTATGCCGATATGCCCCTATGAAAAACAAAAATGGGTGTTCCGGATGATTGGCAAACAGGCTTTGCAAAAAATCAAAGGTGGCCGTATCGCACCATTGCAAGTCGTCGATAAACAGCACCAGCGGCGCATTTTCGCTGGCCAGACAACTCAGAAAGCGACCGAACAGGTTGTTGAAACGATTACGGGCTTCAACCGGCGGTAAGTGAGCCGGTTCCGGTTGTGGGCCAATGATAAATTTCAGTTCCGGTATGACATCGATAATCACCCCGCCCTGGTTTTCCACGGCTTCTAGGATTTTGTGCTTCCATTGCGCGACCTGTTCGTTGCTTTCGGTGAGAAAGGTGCGAATCAAATTACGCAAGGCTTGTATGAAGGAGCTGTAAGGTATGTTTTTTTGGTATTGATCGAATTTGCCGGAGGTGAAATAGCCGCGATTTTTAACCAGCGGTTTCTGCAATTCCTGGATCAGACGGGTTTTACCTATGCCGGATAAGCCGGAAATAAACGCCGAACGAAATTGGCCTGACATGACTTGCTGGTATTCTTGATGTATCAAGGCGCTTTCCGCCAGGCGGCCGACCATTTTGGAGATGAAAATCACCCGCCGGCTTAGGTCGTGTTGGCAAATGGTAAAGTTGGATATGCGACCGTGTCTTTGGAGCTCTTCCTGACAGCGCCTTAAATCAGCCAGTAATCCGGAGGCGCTTTGATAGCGTTTTTCCGGTTGCTTTAAGGTCAGTTTGTGAATGATTTCAGCCAGAACAGCAGGAACGTCCGGGTTGATGAGGTGGGCTTTGCGGGCTTCTTCGGCCAGATGCGAATGAATCAGCTCCAGCGGGTCGGAGGAAAAAAACGGCAAGCCGCCGGTCAGCAGTTCGTAAAATACGATACCCAGCGAGTATAAATCGGTGGAAAAATCCACCCGGTAATTGATACGACCGGTTTGTTCCGGCGAGGTATAGGCCAGGGTGTTGCGAACGAATTCCGGGTCGTAAATAAAATGGCTGACGTCGCGTATATCCAATGGCGTGATGAAGTCGGTCAGGCGTATGCTCAGGGAGTCCGGCAGCACCAGGATATTGTGCGGTTTAACGCCGCCGTGCATGATGCCGGCATCATGCACCGTTTGCAGGGTATCGGCCAACGCGCAGGCCAAGCCGAGAAAATCGCTTAGTGTGATATCGGCTTGGCTGGTTGCCCAGATATTCAAGGGCAGGCCGCCGAACCAAGGTTGTACGATGAACTGATGGTCTTCGCTGCTCTCCAAGGCCAAAGGGGTACAAATGCGAGGGTCGTGCAGGACTTTTAAGCGTTCGACTTTTTGGCGCAAATGCCGGGACTGGTCTTCCCAGCTAGACAGCAGTTTCAGGCATTTGATGACTAGCGCGTAGTCGGGTACATGTTTGTGAAACCCCTTAAAAACCAGGGCTTGTAGGCTTTCACCCAGTTTTTCGGTGATCACGTAATTGTTTAAGCGGGGCGCATTGTGCAGTTGAACATTGTTGTTATTGTTGTCCATCATCTGCTATACCTGCCTTGGAATACGGATTGAGATTTTTATAGTAAAGTGATTTTTGGGGTAAAACCAGTCTCTTCGCTGTTTTATAATCCAGGTTTTATAACGTTTACCCAAGGAGAACTTATGGCCGCTACACCTTCCAATATGCTGCCTTTAGGCACGATAGCGCCGGATTTTCATTTGCCGGATAGTATTAGCGGTAAAAACATCGGTCTGCGGGACCTGAAAGGCGAGCAAGGCACCCTGATCATGTTCATCTGTAATCATTGTCCTTATGTACTGCATGTTAAACAGCAATTGATCGCCATTGCCCAGCAATATGTCGGTTTGGGTATATCCAGCATAGCGATAAGCGCCAACGACATCGAAAATTATCCTCAGGATGCTCCGGACAAAATGCGGGAGTTGATGGTCGAGTGGGGCAATCCGTTCGCCGCCTATTTGTATGACGAAAGCCAAGCCGTGGCCAAAGCCTATCAGGCCGCCTGTACACCGGATATTTATTTGTTTGACGCCAAGCTAGCCTGCGTTTACCGGGGGCGGTTGGATGGCTCCACGCCTAAGAATGAAATACCGGTTTCGGGCCAGGATTTGCGTAATGCCCTGGATAATATGTTGGCCGGCCAACCCATCGCCGCCGAGCAAATTCCCAGCATAGGCTGTAATATCAAATGGAAGGAAGAGTGATGGTCAGATGGGCAGCGCTGATGCTGGCTGTTATCTTATCCGGGTGCGCCACGCCCCCCGTAGAGCCGCAACATCGCTTACATCATCTGGTGATCGTCTGGTTAAAACAGCCGGAGGATGCAAACCTGAGGCAGCGATATATCGATGAAAGCAAGTCTCTTGGCCGGTTACCCGGCGTAATGGCTTACGATGTCGGCAGCCCAGCTCCTGTCAAGCGGCGGCATACCAGTTCGGCCTTGGATGAATCGTATGATGTGGCAATAGCCAGTGTGTTCGAAAACCAGGCCGCTTTTGAAGCGTTTTTGAAAAATCCGACCTATGGTCGGATGGCACAGGAAGTGCTGCGTCCAATGGTGCGGAGATACCAAGTTTATGATTTTGTGGAGTGATCGTTAGGCGGGCGCTAAGCGTGAAAAGCCCGTGGTTGACGTTCAGGATAATCCTGGTAAATTTTTCACGCCGCGCGGACTATTCCGATCGAAAACTCGCCCCATCGATTAGCAATGGGTTCCTAAACCAGAGCAATTAGAAAAATAATGATAAAAATTAACCTGTCTTTGATGTTTTTCAGTACCTTGTTATTGACCCACCAACCTGCATGGGCATTGTCGGACATGCAGATGCAGGAAAAAGTCCTTAAAACGCGTGAATCGACTTCTCAGCAGCATATGGACCACGCGGCCCACGAGAAATCATCGGGCCAAAGTGAGGATTTTCACGGGGTTTTTTACGGTTTTTTGCCGTGCGACGATTGCGATGGTCTGAAAATGACCTTGTCCTTAAAGCAGAACAACAATTACCTGCTGGTGAGCCAATTTGCCAAAGCTTCCTCAAGGGAGTTTTATGAGAAGGGCAAATATACTTGGGACGATAAAACCCGGCTTGTGGTGCTGACGCCCCGCAAGGACGCAGCTATAAGGCAATTCCGGATTGAAGACGAAGGCACGCTGGTTCAGCTGAATAGCAAGGGTGCGCCGATGGCAGGCAATCAGGAAAGCTATACCTTGCGCAGGAGCGACACGGTAAAGTCGCGCCAAGTACATATCCACTGAAAAACGCTGCATTTTTATGCCCAGCTTGGCAAAAGATAGCCGGGCCGGGCACTTGTATTGCAGGAGCGGGCGGGTGTCGAGTCTGCCTCCGGTAAAACCATCAAACGGTATAAGTACTCGAAGCCGTCTTGCCGCCGTGGCCGGTCCAGTCTGTGTGGAAGAATTCGCCTCTGGGTTTATCGGTGCGTTCGTAGGAATGGGCGCCGAAATAATCCCGTTGTGCCTGCAGCAGATTGGCCGGTAAGCGTTCGGTGCGGTAGCCGTCGAAATAAGCCAGGGCCGAGGAAAAGGCCGGAGTAGGAATGCCCAGTTGGATGCCCAGAATCACCGCCTGCCGCCAGCCGGCTTCGGCTTGTTTCATGGCATCGATAAAGAAATCCGCCAGCAGCAGGTTTTCCAGATCCGGATTTTGCGTGTAAGCCTGTTTGATGTCGTTCAAAAACTGGCTGCGGATGATACAGCCGCCGCGCCACATCAAGGCAATGTCGCCGTAATTCAAAGTTAGCCGGTATTCCTTGGCCGCTTCGCGCATTAGTCGGAAACCTTGCGCATAGGAAATGATTTTGGAGGCGTACAACGCCTGGCGAATGGCTTCAATCATGGCCTGTTTGTCGCCGTTGAAACTGTCGCCAGGTTTAGGCAGCACTTGCGCAGCTCTGACCCGCTCGTCTTTTTGCGCCGACAAGCAGCGGGCGAATACCGATTCGCCGATCAGCGTCAACGGAATCCCCAAATCCAGCGCATTGATGCCGGTCCACTTGCCGGTGCCTTTTTGGCCGGCGGTATCCAGAATGCTGTTCAACAACGGTTGGCCGTTGTCTTCCTTGTAAGCCAGGATATTGGCGGTGATCTCGATCAGGTAAGAACTCAGTTCGCCCCGGTTCCACTCGGCGAAAATGGCCTGCATCTCGTCGGTGTTCAACCCCAGGCCTTCCGACAACAATTGGTAGGCCTCGCAAATCAACTGCATGTCGCCGTATTCGATGCCGTTATGCACCATTTTCACGTAATGGCCGGCGCCGTTATCGCCCACCCACTCGCAACAGGGGTCGCCATCGACATGGGCGCTGATGGCCTGAAAAATCGGTTTCACCGCCGGCCAAGCCGCCTTGTTGCCGCCGGGCATGATGGACGGGCCGTGACGAGCGCCTTCCTCGCCGCCGGAGACACCGGTGCCGATATACAGCAAGCCTTTTTCGGTCAGGTAGGCGGTACGGCGATCGGTGTCGGTAAACAGCGAATTACCGCCGTCGATAATGATGTCGCCCGGCGACAATAACGGCAGCAGGTCTTCGATATATTGATCGACCACGGCGCCGGCTTTCACCATCAGCATCACCTTGCGCGGTGCTTCCAGGCTGTCTACCAGCGCCTGTAAGGAATGGGTGCCGACCACCTGGGTATCCTTGGCCGGGCCGTCCAGAAAATCGTCGACTTTGCTGGTGGTGCGGTTGTAGACCGCCACTTTGAAACCGTGATCGTTCATGTTCAATACCAGGTTTTGACCCATCACGGCCAGACCGATTAAACCAATATTTGCTTTCATGTTTGCCTG
>NZ_JALOBS010000011.1 GCF_023228165.1 Methylomonas sp.
GAAACAACAGCGGCACGAATGCTTGTTTAATCGCCGGACTCGCAGAACGTGACGCTTTCCACGCCTTCACATAACGTTGCACCGCACTGTAACCACCGACATAGCCTTCCACCTGTAGGCATTCATATAAGCGTTGAGCCGTGCGTTTACGTTTTTTGCCGGGTTAATGCCGCATCGGTCTTCAGCCATGTCGTCAATTGCTCGAGATAAGCACCGAGTTTCAAATGAGGTTGATGTTGGCGAGTGGGATAAACCGGCTCTTCGACGGTTTTGAGGTGTTTGCGAATAGCGGGGCGGGACAGCTTGAACTGTTTCGCCAAGTCACTGATGGTGACCTTCTCAACGAAATGCAGGCGTCTGATTTCGGGTATGACATTCATTTTTATCACTCCAGAATTGTGCGGCAAAAAGCCGGGCATTAAACAACCTGGGGTCCACTTTACTTTTCCCCAGGACCCTGGAAAGTTTTGCACGCCGTTTTGCACAAATTCTTCGGCCGTTAATCTGTGCGGTTTTCGTTAGATCGCATCGGGTATGCCTACTTTTTATCAATATCGTGCAAGGAAGATGAATGGATTCAGTATTCGCGAATGTCGGCGTGACGCTTTGCCAATTCATTACAAATTAGCCCACGGTATTTTCCAGTCTTAGCAGGTGAGCGTCGGTTTCCAGATCGCGATATTCGGATAATTTGGTCGGCGTCCTGGCCGTCTGCAAAGGCTTTGCGGCTCAATGCTGGTGATGTCGATCACACCCGGCCAAAACATCCGGAATGTCGGATGAAAATGCCGTTGGGTTCGCCGGCCGGATTCAGTAGGTCCGGCACAGTGCAGGGGCGCCGACATCAGCGGTGACCGCCAAAAGGTATCTGTCTAAATGGCTCAAGCATATCTGCGAGGCTGGATTGTGTAGGCGGATTTATCGATTGTTAAAAGATGTCTGCTATAACGTCAGGCGGATATACGGTAATATCGAATCAGGCCGACTCGCAGTTGAAAAAGTAGTGGCAGGTAAATGGCCTATTCGTTTAATAAGTCAGATGGCTTGCTCTCCGGTTTAACCGGCAAATCGCCGGAATTCTCGCTACTGAACAGGCCGGTAATTTTTTCCCACATGGTTTTATCCAAATTGCGTTTGGGCACATCCACGGTTGTTTCGGTGGATTCTTTGATGACCGGTAATTGGCTGGGCCGAAAATCGCCTTGAACGCCTACCAGATTGTCGCCGTTAAAATAAAGAGAAATGCGTTTTTGTACCCGGGCTTCGCCGCCAGGTTGATCGGAATATAAATAATCCCAGCGCCGTTCGTGGAAAGTATCGGCCAGCATTGGCGAGCCCATGATGTAGAGTACCTGCCGCTTGCTCATGTTGGGGCGCAATTGGTCTACCATGGATTGATCGATCATATTGCCTTGTTCTATATCGATGCTGTAGACGCCGGGCAGGTTGTTGAGAATAGTTTCGCAAGCAGTCAACGTCAGTGCGGCGGCAACGGCGAGCAGGAAAACGGTTCTTTTCATGGTTTGAGGTGGATTATGACCAAAAATGGATAAGCATTATCCCATAATTCTCGCAGCGACTCGGGGCAAAAAACGCTACAATGCAGCGCTACTATGAATGATGAGCACAGGCTATGGAAACACAGGAATTACGCAACGCAGGCTTAAAAGTCACCTTGCCCAGAGTCAAGATTCTGGAGATTCTTGAAAAACAGGAAGATGACAGGCATTTGTCGGCGGAAAAAGTTTACAAAATTCTGCTGGCGGAAGGCGAAGAGATTGGTTTGGCTACGGTTTACCGGGTCTTGACCCAATTCGAAGCCGCCGGTTTGGTGAATCGGCATCATTTCGAAGGTGGGAATTCCATTTTCGAACTCAATAATGGTAGCCATCACGATCATGTCGTTTGTATGAAATGCGGCAAAGTCGATGAATTTTCCGACGAAGTCATTGAAAAGCGGCAGGTCGAAATCGCCCAGCGGTTAGGCTACACATTGGTGGAACACAGCCTCTATCTCTACGGCTATTGTGCCGATTGCAAGAACCCTTAATCACTTATTGCATGTTTAAACCTCTGATTCTTTATATCGGGCTGCGCTATACGCGCGCCAAACGCCGTACCCAATTTATTTCGTTTATCACACTAACCTCCGTGCTCGGTATTGCCTTGGGCGTAACGGCCTTGATTACGGTGTTGTCGGTCATGAACGGCTTTGAAGCCGAATTACGCGAACGTATACTGGGCATGACCTCGCACACCACCATTACCGGCAGTTACGGACAATTGGATGATTGGCAAAGCGTGGCGGAACGTACCCGTAACTTGCCGCATGTCGAAGGTGCAGCGCCGTTTATCCAAGGGCAGGTGATGGTGAATGCCGACCGGCAAGTCAGTGGCACCCTGGTGCAAGGGATTTTGCCGGACTACGAGCCTAAGGTTTCCGAAGTGGGCGAAAAGATGAAATTCGGTCGCCTGGATGACCTGAAATCCGGCGAATTCGGCATCATTTTAGGGGCGGAACTGGCCAGTTATCTGGGCGTATTTATGGGTGACAAGGTTACCGTCATCACGCCGCAAGTCAATTCCACACCTGCCGGCATTCTGCCGCGTTTGAAGCGGTTTACCGTGGTCGGTGTGTTTCAAGTGGGTATGTACGAATACGACCGCAATATGGCGCTGATTCACCTGGATGACGCCGGTAAATTATTCCGCATCGCGCCTGCCGTGTCGGGCTTGCGCTTGAAACTGGACGATTTGTTCAACGCGCCGTTGATTACCCAGGATATCGCCGATGTGTTGGGTAACGACTATCGGGTCAGCGATTGGACTAAGGCGCATAGCAATTTTTTCCGCGCCGTACAAACCGAAAAACGGGCCATGTTTATTATCCTGTTGCTGATTGTGGCTGTGGCGGCATTCAATATCGTTTCTACTTTAGTGATGGTGGTGACGGATAAACGCGGCGATATTGCCATATTGAAAACCCAAGGCCTGACCAATCTCTCGGTGATGGGTATTTTTATCGTATTGGGTTGCGTGATCGGTAGTGTGGGCACTTTGTTAGGCACCGTGGGCGGCATCGCATTGGCGCTGAATGTGGAAACCATTGTGCCGGCGATTGAAAAAGCCTTTGGCGTGCAATTCATGGCCGCCGACGTCTATTACATCAGCGAAGTGCCTTCCAAACTGATCTGGGGGGATGTTTACTGGATCGCCGCCACCGCATTTTTCCTGTCGCTGCTGGCTACTCTGTATCCCGCTTGGCAGGCCTCGCGAATCAATCCGGCCGAGGTGTTGCGTTATGAGTAAGCCCGTGATTTTGGAATGCCGGCAGCTCACCAAGCGCTTCGTGCAAGGCGATCTGAATGTCGAAGTTTTAAAGGGTGTGGATGTGTCCATCCATGCCGGACAGCGGGTGGCCATTATGGGCGCCTCCGGTTCCGGCAAAAGTACTTTGCTGCATTTATTGGGCGGTTTGGAAAAACCCAGCTCGGGCAGCGTGATTTTGGACGGTTCGGATTTAAATAAGGTCGGCTCGGCTAAATTGAGTCAATTGCGCAATCAGTCCTTAGGCTTTATCTATCAGTTTCACCACTTACTGGGCGAATTTACCATTCTGGAAAACGTGGCCATGCCGCTGCTGATCGGCAAACGCCCGATCAAACAGGCTCAGGAGCAGGCGGCGGAATTGTTGCAGCGGGTCGGCTTGGGGCACAGAATTTTGCATAAACCCGGCGAACTGTCCGGCGGCGAACGCCAGCGCGCGGCCGTCGCCAGAGCCTTGATCAACAAACCCAAATGCGTACTGGCCGACGAGCCGACCGGCAACCTGGACAGCAAAACCGCGGATCAGATATATCAGTTGATGTTGGAATTGAATCAGGAATTACAAGTCAGCTTTCTAGTGGTCACCCACGATCCGGAGCTGGCGGGCCGCATGGATCATGTGTTGCATATGGAAGATGGGTTGATAGTGTAGGTTTTTATAAGCAATTAAATACAACGGCCTGGGCAAAGCATTGACTCGAATTTGCTCAGGCTACATATGAACTAATATGCGTCGTATTTGGCGCTGTGTGGCTTGCCTAATTAGGCTCGTTTCTCATTTACCGAACAACCTGGACAAAAATGTCTTGTGTTTAGAGGAGATCGACAGAACCATAAATTTCTCTTTAGAGATATGCGGGCAATCTTCATCATGTTTAAAACCGACAAGCGTTTCCGCAACCTTCAAAGGGATTTCAACAATGTAATCAACATCTGCATATTCCCCATCATCGGCGTTTTGCGCCTCTTCCATTTCCCTTTTTATTGCCGGAAAGCATTCAGGAAGCTCTCCTGCGATATCTAGGTCTTTTGGACTGTTTTCGCTTTGATGAGATATCCACCATTTTTGATTACCAGCAGACCAGAATTCCAATGAGCTTGCCATCACATGTTCTTCGATGAGACAAAAAAGTACATCGCGTTCAAGCGAAATTTCCGCCAGCTTTTTTGAGCCGATAATGGGACTATCGTACTTATTGCACCAAATTATGCGCCAGCCTGTGTCGAGCTTTGCCATTAATGCAGCTGATTCGGGAAATTCTTCTGTTTCCCCTGTTGGCGTGAGATTCAAATCGCCCAGCAGTTTTTCTGCATCTTTCTCATGAACCGCACACCAAGTAATTGAGAATCCCATAACTCACCAATCTCAAGAAATAAAATAAGTGCGAAAGGAGCGTGGCGACGATAGCCGGGTTACTTACGTCTTTTTAAAATAATGGCCGTTGCTTTACCTATTGGCTCGGCATGAACCGCGGAAAACAACCAAACCATTGGCTAATTTAATTTCCAGCCCGGACTTTTTTCCGCACGTTCCAGCGATGCGTCACATTCCAGCGCCAAAAGGCGTTCATGCCGAAATAGCCCAGGGTTGAACAGGTAATGCCCAGCACCAGACAGCCGAACAAAAACGGTCCGCCTATGTCCGCCATACTGGAGAAGACGTTCTCAACGGAAAATTCGCCGGCGAAATGCGGTTTATTCAAGATCCAGATGCCGACCCGGTAGGCAAAATAGAATAATGCCGGCATGGTGATGGGGTTGGTGATCCACACCAGTGCTACCGAAATCGGCAGATTGGCGCGTACGAATAACGCTACTGCGGCCGCCATGGCCATTTGCGTGGGGGTGGGCACCCAAGCAAAAAACAAACCGACCGCAAAAGCCAGCGACACCGAATGCCGGTTCAAATGCCATAAGTTCGGATCGTGTAACCTGTCGCCCAAAAAATGCAGGCTTTTGATGGCTTTGATTTTTTCCGGGTCCGGTAAGTATTTTTTTATTATTTTTTTGGGCATTGCGCTACTCTGTTAGTCAAGCTGTGCGAGAATTCTAACAGGTTTTATTGCTTCGGGATTTAAGCGTGGATTATTTGGTTGAATACGGTAAACGGGCAGTTGGTCATTTTTTATAGCGATCAATAGTTTCAGCGGTTTTGCGGATGGCACGAATCACCAGCGGTTCAAGCTTTTGCATCAACCAGGTGTGTGTACGATAAGAATAGCCGGCTAGCTTTTTAGCGGCGGTTCGGCCGAGGCCGGCGATATCGATGGGCCTGTCCTGAATAAGTCCTTTACGGTATAGCCAATGAATCAGACCACTCAGCCAAAGCGCTAACGGAGTCAGGCCGGCGAAAAACCAGATTAACCGCCCCCAGTCGCCAAATGCTTCGCCGGTATGTATCGGCCATTGCCAGGTGGTAAAGGTTTGGCCGGCGCTGAATAAGCTGGGGTTGTTGACGCTACGAATCTGGCCGCTCCAGCGGTCTACCCAGACATTGGTAAACGGGTGGTGCTGATTGAGTTCCCGATGTTGGCGTAAGTTGATGCGATAGGTGCCCAAATCGCCGGTCGGGGTGGTGACGCGGCGTACTTCGGAACTCGGAAACAGGCCGCGGGCGACTAAAACCGCCTCGCTAAGCGTAATGGGTTTGTCATTTGGTTTTGAGGTACTGCTGACGTTGGGGCCGGCATCGCCGTGGCCCATGCCGGACGAGGCAGTCAAGCTTTCCAGCAGGTCCGGATAGGCCAGATGAAAACCGGTGAAGGCCAGCATGAGTAAAATGCCGGCGCTCAGCAAGCCTAACAGACGATGCATGTCGAGCAGCAGTCGCATCAGACCGGCATTGTGCCTTAGCGTAAACGCCCGGGATAATCGCGCAACGCCTGGCCACCAGAGATATAAACCGCTCGACACGGAAATCATTAATAGCACCGCCAGTGCCGTAACAAAATTCCGCCCGGATGCTTCCAGTTGTAGATGGGTGTGCAGATCAAGCAGCCAGGTGGTGACGGTTTGCCCCCAGAAGCGGCTATTGATCACCTTGCCGGTGTAGGGGTTGACTGCCACCATCAGCGGCGCGTAATAGCTGTCCACGCTTTCGGCGGGTTTTTCGAACCAGGCCGTGATTGTGCCGTCGGGCGTGCTGGGCATTTCCAGGGTCCAGGCACCGTGCCGATTGGGGTGGTGCTTGCGAAGTTGGGCCAAGACGACATCCAGGGATACCGGTTGGCTTTCTGGTTGCTCGATAACCAGTTCAGGATTAAGCAAGGCGTCGAGTTCAGCGCGATAGACACTCAGGCTACCTGTTAAACCCAGCAGTGTGAAGAATAAACCGCACAGCAACGCTAAGTAGAGATGGCATTTAAGCCAAATGGTCCGAGTCAAGCAAAAACGAAAACGTGGTGGCATGAAAACTTGTGGGATAAGAATAACTAGCAGTCTAGGAATTATTGCTGAGCAGTTTACAGGCCTGTCAGCGCAACCGCAAAATCCTTGCACGCTATCCGGGTGGTTTATGCCGGAAGAGAGGTAATCGTGTATGTGCTGGTTTTTATAGTGGGTATTGGCTGGGTGCAGCAATGGGCCCGGTTGCCCGATATTCTGGAATGGGGGGTGCTGCTTGGCTTGACATTATTATTGGCTTATAGGCGCTACTGGCACCTTTGCCTGTTGGTGCTGGGAGCGATTTGGGCCAGCGCTTATGGCGCTTGGTGTTTGACGGATCGATTGGCTAATGATTTAGAAGGCAAAGACCTATCGGTGCAAGGTTTCATCGTCAGTATCCCCAAGCAAACCGAGCATCGGGTCGGTTTCGATTTTAAGCTGACGCATGATAACCCAGGCGTACCAAGTAAATTACGCTTGAATTGGTATTATCCGACCCAATCGATTAAAGCCGGGCAAACCTGGGAGATGACAGTAAGATTGAAAAAACCGCATGGCCGCGGTAATCCGGGTGGCTTCGATTACGAAGCCTGGTTGTTTGCCAATCATATTGGCGCCACCGGCTATGTGCGCTCAAAACCCGAACCACGGCGGATCGATACGGCATTTTCCATTACCCGCTATCTTGCAGTATGCCGGCAAACCATCTCCGACCGGATGGATGAGCTCTTAGCGGACAGCGATCAATTGGGTGTTATTAAGGCACTGACTATCGGCAGCCAGGATTTAATTAGCCGGCGGCAATGGGAGGTGTTCAGATTAACCGGGATTGTGCATTTAATGGTAATTTCCGGCGCGCACATCGGTTTGGTCGCGGGCGGTGTATTTTTGATGGTTCGGTGGCTTTGGGCGCGGGTAGGTATTTTAGCGGTGTCCCCGCAAAATCCGGCGGCGCTGTGCGCTTGGCTGGCGGCACTGTTTTACGCGGCATTGGCCGGCTTCTCGATTCCGGCGCAGCGGGCGGTTTTGATGCTGACTGTCGGGCTTTGGGCGCTGGTCTGGCAGCGTAATACCGCAGTCATGCAAGGTTTGCTGATGGCGTTGCTGGTGGTGGTATTAATCGATCCACTGGCGCTGCTATCGGTGGGTTTTTGGTTGTCTTTTAGCGCGGTTGCGTTGTTGCTGTATATCTCAGCCGGCCGACTGGGAAGGCCGGGATATTGGCGGCGAGCCGGCAAATTGCATCTGTCGATGGCGCTGGGCCTGTCGCCGCTTTTGTTGGTGTTTTTTCAACAAATATCCCTGGTTGCGCCGTTGGCGAATAGCGTGGCCGTACCGATAATCGGTTTGCTGGTGATGCCATTGTCCCTGTTAGCCGCGGCTACGGTTTTTTGCTGGCCGGAATTGGCATATTGGTTGTTATGGCCGGTTGAACGTTTATTACGCAGCTTATGGTGGCTTTTGCAGCAATTGGCTGACTGGCCGCCCGCCAGCCTGTCCTTGACCGCTCCGCCTTGGTATGGCGTGCTGTTGGGCACCTTAGGCGTGTTGCTGTTGCTGGCACCGAAAGGCATGCCGGGCCGCTACTTAAGCCCGTTTTTATTGTTGCCGCTGTTTTTTGTGAAGAGTGATAAGCCGCGTTATGGCGAGTTGTGGTTTACCTTGCTGGATGTAGGGCAGGGCTTGGCCGCTGTAGTGCAAACAGAACAGCATGTCTTGGTCTTCGATACTGGAGCCCAATATAGTCAGCAAGCCGATATGGGCGAAACCGTGGTTCTGCCTTATTTACGTTACCGGGGCATCGCGACGCTGGATGGCTTGGTGATTAGCCATGGCGACAATGACCACAGCGGCGGCGCTAGCTCTGTGCTGTCCGAAATGTCGGTATCCGCGTTATATAGCAGTGTGCCGGAATGGGCGGAGAGGTCGGGCGGCTTGTATTGCGCAGCCGGGCAGGGCTGGCATTGGGATGGGGTTGAGTTCAAAATGCTGTCGCCTGGACCGGAGCCGTTTAGTGGCGAAAATGACAATTCCTGCGTATTGCAAATCAGCAATGCAAAGCATGGTTTGCTGTTGACGGGGGATATTCAGCGGACTGCCGAGCAGTGGTTGGTAGAACATTACGGCGCGGCCTTGGCCAGTTCGGTGCTGGTTGCGCCGCATCATGGCAGTAAAACATCATCGAGTGCCGGTTTTTTAGGGCAAGTACGGCCGGAACTGGTTTTAATACCGGCGGGTTATAAAAATCGTTTCGGCTTTCCGCATGCCGCCGTGATGCGGCGCTATAAAACCATGCATATCAACAGCTTCAGCACTGCGGAAGTCGGAGCGATTAGTTTAAAAACCGATGGTGCCGCCATGCATGTTGAGTTGACGCGCAAACGTTTTAAGAAGTATTGGATGGACTATAGGTCTGAAAGATAAATGTTGGTATTAAGTTTTTCGGTTCAGCGCCGACGCCAAATTAATTTCTTTAGGGCTGGAAATACATAACATTAACGGCCCGATGCTCAGCATGGCTACCTTGTTTTTGGCCCCGACCACAACAATTTGTTCGAGTTCGCCCAACCCAAGCAAAGCGGCGCCTTGTTGCGCCGCGCGCGCACTTTCCTGCACCGTGGCGCCGAACGCATCGATAGCGGCAAGCTGCGCCGATTGAGCTAGAATCAAGCCATCGTGGTAAGCCGCGCAAGCGGAAATGCCTTTGATCTTACCGACCTTGTCCACCAAAGTCTGTACGGCATTGATGAATTCGGCGCGTTTTAAACGCATTTTTTCGCTGACGTTGATGATGTTGGACGAGGATTGCCGTTGCGATATCGCATATTCGTCAGCCAGACGACTTAACTCTGTTAATTGTGTTTGAAACCAATGCATGGGAAAGTTTGACGTTTGCTTTAATGATTAAGGTAATGGCTAAACAATTTTTTCAAAACCGGAATGGTTTCTTTTAATTCAAAGCGCACCCGGCCCAATAAGGCGTCTCTTTGGGTTATCAAGGCCAGCATAAAACCGGCTTCGACAGGCGTCGATAGAATAAAACCTTCGGTGTTTTCACAAATCACCATGTTGGTGGAATGGTGACCGACATGTTGAGCAGCCCTGGCCGCCGCACCGAATACTACCTGCACGGAGGCGCCGATCGCATCGGTGTTGACTTCCGACTCGCGCTGAATGTGCGTGACCAAGCCGTCGCTATCGACGATTGCCGCGGCAGTTACGCCTTGTATACTCATCAGGTTACGTAAAATGGCATCTATTTCGCCGGATTGTGATTTTCGGGTATCAAGTGGGTGTATGTTGCTGCTCATGGTGCTCTCCTGGATTCTTGAAGTTGTAATAATCTTGTTTAGAGCAGGTCGACCCGAATTAAACACGTTTTATCACCCAGCGCATTGCATTTGGTTTCCGTTGCCTTGACGTTCCGATTAAAAAACGTTTTGACTATGCCGCCCACCATGCCGGCTTCGAAATGGCAAATTGGGGCCGAGACATTATGTATACCCGCGCAGGAAACGCATTCGTCGACGCGCAGCTCCAGTCTGCCGGCGCTTAAGTCCACTTTATCGGGAACCACCAAGCCGATACTGAGTTGACGGCAAAGCAGCCTTATTTTGCCGACATAGGTTTCCAGGTCTTTATCGATATTGGCGGCAGCCAGCCTCCCCATTGCCAAACCCAGACTTTGACCGGAGTGATAAACCAGCGAAGGCGCTCCTTGTCCCAATATATCTTCAACATTCGAACCCAAAGCCACCATTCGCAAGGCTTGAAAAAGCCTGATGGGGATCATGGGCCCCAGGTCTGTACGGTTTTCAATGTCGAATTGGCCGGAAATGATACCGTCGAGTATCTGTTGTTGCGCAATTTGATAATCTGTTTTGTGTGGCATGGTTTATGTCCTATGAAATTCGGTTAGTGGTCCCGGCAAGTTAATTCGACGCGGCGGTTTTGGGCGGCCATGATTGGCGTGTCGTTCGGCACGGCGGGACTATCCATTCCTTCAGAGGCTATCGCGATCATTTCGGCTGGGATACCGGCGGCCGATAATATTTTTTTTACGCTATTCGCTCTAGCCAAGCCTATGCGTTTGTTAACTGCCGCAGAGCCCATATTGCAGGTGTGACCCGTTAGTTTGATGGTGTTGGAACAGCTTTTTGCCGTATGGATTAAATCGTCTTTTGCGGATTTGTCTAGGAGGCTAAGTGTGCTTGAATCAAATTTGAAATGCACGGTAAACAAAATAGCAGGCGATGTTGCGGCTGGCACTTCGTTTTCCGGGGGCGCGGCGGCGGGTTCAAGATCGACCGCTTGTTGCGCAGGGGTGTTCTCGGTAGCGGCAGCTGAATTGTGATGGTCGATGGCCGAATCGGTTTGACGGCTAGCAGCCTCCTGTTCCGGATTTGTTGAAGCAGGGTTATTACCTTCCCAGGTCGGATTGTGGGTGGATGCCAGGGAAGGTACGCTACTGTCGGTTTGTACCGATATTGATTTTGGCTGCGCGGGTTGAGTTTGAATGTACAGTAAAAACGCGCCGATCAGACCTGCGGCGATCAAAGCAGTTAGCCAGAATGGCGGATACCCTTTGGCCGTATCGTTAGTGGCATCGGGAAGTTGCAGGATTCCATCCAGACCGTCGTAATCAACAGAGCGTTGCTGCTTCTTCATGCCTATTCGCTACCATTTAATATCAGTGCGTCAGAGTATAGTCCTTATTGAAAGAGTGATAAACCGCGCATTTTTGGAAAATTCCTTGCCGGTAGCCGGTTTGCGCGGAGCTCAAAAAGGCATGGCTTTATGTGGTTAACAAACAATAGGTTATGACGTCAGGCGCGACACGGTATTGCGTTCGTCAGTGTGGAACTATTTAAAAACAGCTTATTTCAGTTCCGACAACAGCTGTTCAATCATGCTGCTGGCTTGGCTGAGATAGCCGCCCCCAAATAAATTCAGGTGATTCAGGATATGGTAGAGATTGTAAAGTGTCTTGCGGGTCTTATAGTCAGGGTCCAGCGGATATTCTTCGTTATAGGCGCTGTAAAAGCCCGTTGCAAAGCCGCCGAATAACTCAGTCATGGCGATATCGGTTTCCCGGTCGCCATAATAGCAAGCCGGATCGAACATAATAGGATTGCCCCGGCTGTCACTTGCCGCATTGCCGCCCCACAAGTCGCCATGCAGGAGTGACGGATGGGGTTGATGGCGGCTAAAAAAGGCCGGAAGTTTTTCCAATAGTTTCAGTCCTTTGGTTTGTATGGAACCGGTAAAGCCGTTCTCGGCGGCAAACTGCAATTGCTTGGCCAATCTTTGCTGTTGCCAGAAATCGATCCAATTATTGCTGCGATCGTTATGTTGCGGGGTTGAGCCTATGGTGTTATCGATATGCCAACCGAAAAACGCCTGCGGTTGCCGGTGTACACGGGCCAATTGCCGACCGAACAGGCTGGCGCTGTCACCCCGCAGCGCACCAAGCGCTTGGTATTCCAGCAGCAAATAAGCGTGATTGTCGTGTGCGCCAAATGCCACAACCCGGGGGACTTTAACGTGTTGCAGCGAGGCGAGTTCTTGCAATCCGGCTGCTTCCGCGGCAAACATGTTTAACAGGCTGGCACGATTGAGCTTTATAAACCAATCGATACCGGCGGCTTGTAAGCGGAACGCGGTATTGATATCGCCACCGCCGACTCTGGTCAGACGGTGGTTTTGCAGGTCCTAGTCGGTCACTTGCCGCAGATGCTGTATTAGGCTGGCGCTAACCGGCATGAGTTATTTTCCCCAGCTATCCCGTAGCGTGACGGTACGGTTGAAAACCAGCTTGCCGGGTTGGCTGTCGACAGCATCCAGGCAAAAATACCCGGTGCGCTCGAACTGGTAGCGAACATCGGGAGTGGTTTCCGCCAGACTGGCTTCCACCCGGCAATTTTGCAGAATTTCCAAGGAATGCGGGTTGATGGCATCCAGGAAATTATCCAAGGTGTCTGGGTTGGGGTGGCTGAACAATCTGTCGTATAAGCGGATTTCGGCAGGTACGGATTGCGCTTCGGATACCCAATGAATTACGCCCTTGACCTTGCGGCCTTCCGGGTTTTTCCCCAACGTGGCTGGGTCGTAACTGCAGCGCAATTCAACCACGTGGCCGGCATCGTCTTTAATGACTTGTTCGCATTTGATGACATAAGAACCGCGCAAGCGCACTTCGCCGCCCGGCACCAGACGCTTGAAGTCCTTCGGCGGGTTTTCCATGAAGTCGTCTTGTTCGATCAGGATGACTCTGGAAAACGGCACGGTACGGCTACCCATTTCCGGTTTTTGCGGGTGGTTGGCGATTTGGTAGGTTTCGGTTTTGCCGTCGTCCCAATTTTCAATGACTACGCGCAACGGGCGCAATACCGCCATGGCGCGGCTGGCGCTTTCGTTGAGATCTTCGCGGATGCAGTTTTCCAGCACGGTCATTTCGATCCAGGAATTCTTTTTGGTGACGCCGATACGTTCGCAGAAATCGCGAATCGCTTCCGGTGGTACGCCGGCACGACGCATGCCGGATATAGTCGGCATGCGCGGATCGTCCCAGCCGCTCACCTGCTTTTCGGTGACCAGTTGCAGCAATTTGCGCTTGCTGACGATGGTGTATTCCAGCTGCAAGCGGGCAAATTCGATCTGTTGCGGGTGGCAAGGCGTTTGCAATTTGTCCAGCACCCAGTCGTACAGCGGACGATGGTCTTCGAATTCCAGCGTACAAATCGAATGCGTAATACCTTCCAAGGCGTCGGAAATACAGTGGGTGTAGTCGTACATGGGATAAATGCACCACGTATCGCCGGTACGGTGGTGATGAACCCTGCGGATGCGGTAAATTGTCGGATCGCGTAGGTTGATGTTGGGCGAAGCCATGTCGATCTTGGCCCGCAGCACATACTGACCATCGGCGAACTCGCCGGCCCGCATGCGTTGGAATAAGTCCAGGTTGTCTTCTATAGCGCGGCTACGGTCGGCGCTGGCTATGCCGGGTTCGGTCAGAGTGCCGCGATCGCTACGAATTTGTTCGGCTGTGGAGCTGTCTACATAAGCATCACCTTGCTGGATTAATTGCACGGCGTATTGATAGAGCTGTTCAAAGTAATCCGAGGCATGGTACTTGCCGGCCCAGGTAAAGCCCAGCCAGGCGACGTCTCGTTCAATCGACTCCATGTATTCGATGCTTTCTTTTTCCGGATTGGTGTCGTCAAACCGCAAGTTACATGTGCCGTTGTTCTCGGCTGCCAGCGTAAAGTTCAGACAGATGGACTTGGCATGGCCGATATGTAAATAGCCGTTGGGTTCGGGGGGGAATCGAGTGGCGACCTTGCCTTGGTTTTTATTGACTGCCAGATCTTCGGCAATAATGTGACGTATAAAATTGGATTGAACGATGCTTTCGTTGCTGGACATTTTTGGAATTTAATTATGAGAGTGGTAAGGCGCGAGCCAGGCTCGCTGTTGTTGCATTTTACGAGTTTGGCTGTAGGTCGTAAAGCGATGGCCCGGTAGGGAAAGACGCTTCGGTTAAACCACTAATCCAATTGGAGATTTAAGGCAAAAATTTTTTAGCAAATTGTTAGCACTCCTCTATAGAGAGTGCTAAAATCGGTCTAACGTTATATTTAAGAGAGGTAGATATGAATAATATGTTGGCTTTGCCGATCAATTTGTCGGTTGGGACATTTGACAGTTATTTAAGTCTGGTTGCTCGGATGCCTAAATTGTCAGTCGAGCAAGAATATGACTTGGCTGTGCGTTATCGCGATGAAGGCGACATTGAAGCCGCGCGTGAACTGGTGATGGCTAACCTTCGATTTGTAGCGCATGTGGCTCGCGGTTATGCGGGTTACGGGTTGCCGTTAGCGGATATTGTTCAAGAAGGTAACATCGGTTTAATGAAGGCGGTAAAACGCTTTGATCCAGACATGGGCGTGCGTTTGGTTTCTTTTGCCGTACATTGGATCAAGGCTGAAATTCACGAATTCGTGATCAAAAACTGGCGTATCGTCAAAGTTGCCACCACAAAGGCGCAACGCAAGCTGTTTTTTAATTTACGCAAACTCAAAAAAGATTTGAGCTATTTATCGCCTGATGAAGCGGAAGTTATTGCCGATAATCTGGATGTCGATGTAAAAACCGTTTTCGAAATGGAGCGGCGGCTGGATGGGCGCGATATAGGCCTGGAGCCTAATGTGGATGACTCGGAAGATAACAGCATTGCGCCGATTGCTTATCTCGAACAGCAAAATGCCGACCCCGCCTTGCTACTGGAAAACAGCGATTGGCAGGATAGAAAAGAAGACCTGCTGATGAGCGCTATGTCAGAACTCGACGACAGAAGCCGCGATATTTTAGCGAGCCGCTGGCTGGCGGAAGAAAAAGCTACTCTGCATGAGTTGGCTGATCGTTACAGTGTTTCCGCAGAGCGTATACGGCAGCTCGAGCAAAACGCCATGAAAAAACTCAAGGCGGCAGTGGTGCTGGCAGCGTAAAGCGGTAAAAAAATTATTGCAAAACGCGGAAAAGACTTTATAATGCCCACTTTCTTTGCCGGGGTGGTGAAACTGGTAGACGCGCCGGATTCAAAATCCGGTTCCTTCGGGAGTGTCGGTTCGATTCCGACCCTCGGTACCATCTACTCTTCCAGAGTAGTCCAAAGAAATTTAAAAACCCGCTAGTCGTAAGGCTTAGCGGGTTTTTTATTGTCCGAAGAAGTGCAGTGAAAATCGGTGACATTCATACAAAAGTGTTACCTTATTTGTTACCGTGCCTATAATGGCAAAAAGGAAGGTAACAATTGGGGTAACATAATGGCGTTGAATCTCAATAAAGATGTGGTTTACAGAACAGCTAAACCCAGTGAAAAGGATTATTCCATTAGCGATGGTGGTGGCCTGTTTCTGTTCGTAGGTAAAAATGGCTCCAAGTTGTGGCGTTTTGTTTATACCTTCACGGGAAAGCGTAAAAAAATTGCTTTTGGTGCTTATCCAGCCGTGGCGCTGGAAACTGCCCGAAGGAAGGCTGAAGAAGCCCGAGAGAACATTGCTAACAACATCGACCCCAGTGCTGTCAGAAGAGCAGCCAAGGACGCTAGGCTACAAACGGCAGAAAACGAAAAACGCATTAATGCGGGTTTGCCTGCTATTAACAGCTTCGAGCACATCACTCGTGAATGGATTAATGCTACCGGTCACAAGATACGTGATATTACCCGTCAAAAGAAAGTTAGGCGTTTTGAGCTGTACGTATTTCCAGCAATAGGTAATAAGCCCATTGCGGAAATCAAATCCCCCGATGTATTCAGTATCATCAAACCTTTAATTGCTAAAAATCAACTAGAAACAGCGCATAGAGTAAATAGTGAAATCAGTGCTGCATACGCCTACGCAATCGCTCATGGATTTGCCGATTACGATCCCGCTCAGCCAGTAACCAAACAGATACCTGCGCAAAAAGTTAAACATAACGCGGCAATTACTGAACCCAAAGAAGTTGCACAATTGCTTAGAGACATTTTTCACTATCAAGGCACATTCGTTGTGCAATGCGCTTTCAGGTTGTCTCCCTATTTATTTCAGCGGCCCGGTGAAATTCGGCAAATGGAATGGAAAGATATAGATTTGACTGCTAAAGAATGGCGGTATTTTGTATCTAAAACTGAAATCCAACACATAGTTCCATTGTCAAAACAGGCAGTCAATATTTTGGAAGAAATCAATCAATTGACTGGGCTAGGGCGTTATGTATTTCCCTCTAGTCGTGGCGATGGTAGGCCAATGTCGGATGGAACTATTAGGACTGCTCTTAGGACACTGGGATATGGCAGCGACGTAATGAGTGCGCACGGATTTAGGACCACAGCGTCCACGTTGCTTAATGAACACGGTTGGTCACCAGATGCTATTGAGCGGCAACTAAGCCACATGCCTAAAGACCAAGTCAGGGCGGCTTATAATCGAGCGCAGTATTTGAATGAACGGCGGCGCATGATGCAAACGTGGGCTGATTATTTGGACGACTTAAAGTCTGGAGCGCAAGTGATACCATTTAGAATGCAAGGCTGAATTGCACAATTCAATCATAATCAAGGCGGATTCGATGTTTACACAAAAATGGGGTGATGCTTACTATAGTCATGATATCGGCCCAGATGCAGATTCAAATTCAGCAAGACATTGGATCGAGAATTTAGAACGATATCAGCCGGATTTAAAGCAGCGGGTGCAGCGTACTGTCGACCAGTGGAATTTGATTGTTAGGGATCAACTGCGGAATGAAACCGCACTCAGACTCAACATCGAGAGCAAATCCAACCATACGGAAAACAAAAACATCCAAATTCCAATCAAAGTTGTTGATGGCCTGCCGGAGCCATTGATTGATATTTTGAGAAGATACAGTGAACAAGCGCCTATTCTGTTAAACGAAAAATCCTTTGCCGATACCGCCAGCGGGCTTGATATTGCTATCGAGCAATTTTCCGCACTTCAAACATTATGCCCCAGTCCAATTTCGCAATCCGACCTTGGCAACGTTACGGGTTGGTTCCAACAAATACTTGAACAGCTCAAACAGATTGACCTCAAGCAAAGACTCAGAAACCTTGATCAAGACATTTTAGGCGCCTACTTTTTAAATTCTCCCAGGGTCGAAATTTATTGGGTGGCAATCGGCATTTATGCCCAGCTGTACAGCATATCCATAGAAGGCTTATGTTTGGTCGTATTGGCGCATGAACTTGCGCACGCATACACCCATCGAGGTAAAGATATCGACGGCACAACGTGGGAAACCAAAGATTTCGGCAATGCCGATCTTGGCATCGTGGAAGGACTGGCTCAGTTCTATACTAAAACCGTTTGCGAGAAATTAGCTGCCCGTTTTCCGGCAGCACTTGAAGCCTATCAAGCTCTATTACAGACCCAATCGCCGATTTATACCGAACATGAACAGTGGATTGAATACCATCCACAAATAGAACAACACCTAAAAGAAGCCGTACGCTTCAGCATGATTCAATGCCGTAGCGAAGGCATAGTGCGTTATGACGAATTCATGAGAGTTCTGCATGATGTGGGCAACTTTCCATTTTCACGGTAACAGCAGATTTTGAAAAGGCCGGGTATTTTTCCAACGGTAGGTATGAAAATCGCGTTTATCCGTACTGAAAATCCGGCCATGGCCCACGTCTTCAGCTAATAGCACCAGCGACGCGTCGGCCAAGTCCATTGGCAAGTCGGCGTATTGCCGCATCAACTCCACGATACGCGTTTTATGTTTATCTTGGATTTCAAACACGTCGAAAGCGCCTAAATGGTACATTTGCATGAAACTCAATTGCGCTGCCACGCCCTGGCGTTTTAACAGAATATGACAAACTTCCGTCATGACCGGAAACGTCGTTATCAAGCTTTCATCCAGGGCCTTGGCGGCGGCATTGGTTCTCGCGTGGTGTTTGTCGTTTTTGTCGGCTAACGCGATCCAAAACCCGGAATCGGCGATGATCATGCTTTATCGCTCCAATCCAGTAGATTTTTGTAGTTTTCCGATAGGTTGCCGTCGCCCGCCATGCTGCCGATAAAACCGGTCTGTTGCATGATTTGATAAGCTTTTTGGCCTTCGCTGAGTTCAGGGTTGACTTGGCGCTGGTAAATTTCATCGATAGCCAAAGAAATCAGTTCTGAGGTGTTTTTTCGCAAAGTCTTTTCCAGCTCATGCAGTTTTTCCAGGTGTTGGTTATCCAGTTCGGCGGTGATTTGCATGGTTCCTCCTATTCGTTTTCAATCAATGCAATTTCCTCTGGCGTGAGTCCAAAGAGAGCGTAAATCGCTGCGTTGAGTTCGCGCTCGGATTGGACAATGGCTAACGTCAGGCGTCCTATTTCTTGGGTGCCGTCTTCGAGTAGTTCTTTCCAGTCCATGCGTTCCTTGACCGGAATGTCCAGCTTGAATTCCTTTTTGATTTGTTTCTGGAAGGCGGCGAAATCCAGTTGCCACCAGTTTTGCAGAGCGGTGGACAGTTTTTCGACCTGTTTGTCGGGATGCAGCGATGGGATGGTGTCGCGTAGATTTTTTTGCTGTTTGTAACGCGCTTCGGCATCCCGCTGGCATTTTTCAGCGAGATCGGCAATGGTTTGTTTTTGGGTTTCGCTGGCTTCCGGGATGGGCAGTATTTCGATGTATTGGGTAAACATCCGATAAAACCCTCCACGAATAAATGGTGACATACTTCGAATCAATAGCCACAATGTTTTTGAATTTAACAAGCCGGCAAGAAACCAATCGGCTTTAGGAACGAAGTAAGCAGTATTCGCGCAATATGAACCGCTTATATCCAGTGAAAAATTCGGTTTGTCGGAAATATCAACATAGCAAATTTTTGGCTTCTCCATAGATGGCGCATACGCTTCCTGCGCCTGCTGCAACTCAAACCACTCTTGTTTGGTTGCCCGCTTTTCCAGTTTTTCTTTAAATGGCATCAAGAGTTCTTTGATAGCCGGATAATCCTCTATGTTGATTCGATTTTTGGGAATATAAATCAGCCATAAATCTCTCGCTTCCACTCGCCATTTTTTCAGGTCTTTGCCTTCCAAGAAGGGCTTGAGCAATTCGGCCGATTTTGGATCGGCTTTTACCAACTTGTCGCGAATGGTTCGATCAATCACAAACGCTTCATTCAAGCCGGTCTTGATTCCATACATTGGGGAACCATAAACTTCTTTAAGAGTTTTGTGGCCTTCAATCAATTTGGCTCTCAGGTTCGCCAGAGCATCGTCACCCATATGCCAATTGTCGGCATTTAGGTTGCTTTGCGGAATCTCTAGTGAGTTTTTGGAAAATGCCTCGTCTAATTGATGAATTTGTGACGGGTCATTGATGACCGTGAAGTGAAAATGATGATCGGCGTCGGCTTGATTTTTTTGCAGACAAACAATCGCCGGATAGGTGGTGACGCCTTCAAAGACTTGTAAATCGCCAAAATCAACGATCGTCTGCAAGGCCGCGTGTTTCAAGAGATAGCTTCGCAACGGTTCACCGGCGGCGGTTTTGAAAAAAGTACTGCTGGAAATATAACCCAAACATCCAGACGGTTTTAACAGGCGTAAACCAATCTCGTAAAAATAGGCGTACAAATCCGCGCGTTCGGCGGCCACAGTAAAATTTGCAGACAAAAACGGTTTCCAGGGTTTCAGGATTTCCATCCGCACATACGGCGGATTGCCCAGCACCACATCAAAACCGCTTTTGACCAGAATCTCCTTGAACGTGGTATTCCAACCGAAACGCTCGCTGACCCAGCGGCTTTTTTTATCCGGTTCAAAGCGCAAGCTATTACCGCAGAGCAAATGTCCATCCAAGGAATCCAGCTTGTGGCCGGGCTTGGCGGTCTTCAACCACAGCGATAGTTTGGCAATTTCGACCGCGCCGGCGTTGATGTCCACGCCATACAGGTTGTGGGTCAAAATAGCGCGGTCGCCGTTGAATTCTTCCAAACTGCCGGGATAAAGACGGCGCAAGGCTTGCGCCAATTCCCGGTAATACGGCGCGAATACATCGAAGGCGGCCACCAAAAACGCACCGCTGCCACAAGACGGGTCGATGACTTTGATGCTTTCCAGAGTTTGTTGCCAATGCGCCCAATAATAGTATTCGCCTCTGGCAATGTCGTTTTCCGTCTGACCGATTTTCAAGCCGGTTGCCGCGCCTTTGGCCGCTTGTTTGCGCCATTCTCCCTGGGCTGTCAGATATGACTCGCGCACTTCCGTTTGCTTAGCTTCCAGATAGCGCCCCAATGTCTGTTGCACGATGAAGCGGGTAATGGCGTCGGGGGTATAAACAATGCCGTCTTGCTTGCGTTTGCCGCTGACGCTGCGGCCTTTACTTTCTGCTGGAGCAATGCGCTTGGCCAGGTCAGTAATAAACGATTTGGGTTTGGCTTCCGCCGCTTCCCGCAATTGCTCCAGTTCCGCCACACTTTGCTCGAAAATATGCCCCAGTACGGTAACCCTTACCTCCGTGCCGAAGTCATATTCAGTCAAACCGTGAAACTGCTGAATCAAGGCATCCGGTATGTCCAGATTTTCCAGTGTTGGGTTGGGCGCAAACAAACCGCCGTTATAAGGCGGGATGGTTTGCGGATTATCGCGGCTGCCTTTATCAATAGCCTGGAACAAAGCTTTCAGATTATCCCAGGAGGAATGTATCGCATCGTTTTGGGTATAGGTTTTGAAGGTGTTTTTTGCTAACAACCCGTTGTCTTCGGCAAAGGCGATAAACAGGATTCTATCAAGCAAGGTTTGCGCCGGCTCGATGATTTCCAGGGCGGTAAACTCAGGATTCGCTTCCGCCAAGCCGATAATGCTGTTCCAGCGCATCTTTTGATATTCGCTGTATAAGCCACGGGTAATCTCTTTGTCTTGCTGCTCGCTTTCTTGCAGCCAGCGCAAGGTTTTGCCGTTCAGGATGGCGTCTTCCGACAACAGCGCTACGAATCGCCAATAGTGTTCCGGTTGGTGTAGCTGGGTAAGAAACCAACGCTCATAGCGGTCTGGGCTGCTGTTTTTGGCATACAACCGCCATTCACGCATATTGGTCACCAGATAAAACTGGCAATTGGGTTCGAGACTGGCGTAGTTGCGGGCTTGTTCGACCGGGGTGCGATTTTGATAGCCGTCGCCTTTTTGCTTGACATCAAGATCGGTTTTTGCGCCTTTGTATTCACCAACGGCAATCACTTTAGGAGTGGCATCGGAAAAATGGCCTAATGCAATATCCGGCGTTCTGTTTTCGGTAGCAATGTTGTACTGCGAGTTTAATGTTGGATTCTTGCTAGTGGCGCCATGCCAACCCAGTATCTTGATGAAAAAATCTATCGTCAGATCGGCTTCGAGTTCGCGTTCGCCTTTTCCGTGCTTACGGCGCTTGTCATCCATCAAGGCTTGCCAATTTTGAATGATTTCTAAATGGCCGGCTGGAATCGACGCTGCAACGTCAATTTGTTTTTGCAGATAACGAGGTAAGAATAACGGTAGATTTTGCGGGGCAGCCAGTTCGTTTTGAAAGTTAGTCACGTTGATCCATTACATGCGGTAAGCTGAAACTTATTGTAGTTTAACCGGCATACGCCCATTATTTTTATTTTCAAAATCCCATCGTCAATAAGCATGCCACTAGACGCCAAAGGCCGAACCAAACGCGCCAAAAAAGCCGCCAGCGTAGCCGCCAAGAACAGAAAGGCCAAAACGTTGGAACGCGATAAAAACATCTACTTGGCTTACCACTACCTTTCCGGTGGATGGTTGAAAAAGTCGGATTCCATAAAGGCGATAACTTTTCTCACAGATGTCTGTGGCGGGCCTAATTTGAAGAATCAGGAATCGGCGTTACGAAAATTAGCTGACGGCACAAAATTGAGCCGTCAAAGAATTCATCAGATCGTCAATAAGGCCCAAAAGCTAACTTAGCTCGCTTGACGCGAATATGCTGGGATTAACCTAATTTTAAGTTTTGTTGCCAAAATTTATTGCATTAAATTTCAATTACTTACTGTTTATCAGAATTTTCTAATTCATTTCAGGAAAACGACCCAAATCGGCCTGAATATCCAATACACACTGTTGACGTCTTAAGCAGCACAAAGGAGTGCATTAAATGTCCACAGCATCCAACCCCATGTTAGCCCTAGGTTATTTGCGTATCTGGCAAATTGTTGGTGATAAGAAACGCGGTATCGAACCCATTTTGCCGATTGGCCGTTCGACTTTTTTAGCCGGGGTCAAATCCGGTAAATACCCGCAGCCAGTCAAACTAAGTGAGAGAACTACCGCTTGGCGCAAAGCCGATATCTTGACGTTGCTGGATTCTATGGGCTGCGCTAAGTAGACCAATCCACGCATGCACAAAAATAGCAAGGTGGGTTTATGAAACAGTCTACGCAAACGCTTGATTGGAAGACCGAATGCTTACTAGAGCGGTTGGATAAAGTGAAAAATACCGGCCTAAATAAATGGCTGGCTTGTTGCCCTGCGCATAGTGATAAACATCCGTCTTTGGGCATCAAGCAAATCGATGACAAAATCATCATCCATTGTTTTGCCGGTTGTCATTATGCAGATGTTCTGGCTGCAATAGGTTTTGAAGCCAGTGATTTATTTCCCGATAAAACGACTAATTTCTACAGACCAAAAAAGCCAGCGCCAAAATTTAATAAGTCGGAATTATTTGACCTCTTAGTAATTGAGGCAGTTATTTTGGCACTCTGTTTTCAGGCCATAAACAATAAGGTTGCCAGTGAGGTTGATTGTAAAAGGGCTGAGAAGGCTTTCGAAGCCATCATGCGCTTACATAGTGAGGTGTATCGATGAGCAGTTATCGAATACCGGAAATGGATTTAACTGCGGCCCTCGACAAAACGTTTGGGGTAGTTGGTGAGGCAGAAAATGTTGTTGTAGAAGAAACTACATCACCTTCGTCACCATCATCACCCAAGCGGGCTGCAGCGGTCATACACGACGTAATTGATTCGGAAAATCAAAAGTTGGGTGATGAAGCTGTGCAGCCAGATGGCAGCAAACAAAGTTTCAGCGATCCTTCCGAGAAAGAGTCAAAGCTGGCTGAACATATCGCCAACCAATTGAGAAATTGCCTTTGCTATGACGAAATCGGAGGCGATTGGTACAGCCAGAAAAAAGGCTTGTGGTACACGATTCCGGAAAAACGCGCACTGAAGCTCATCATGCAAGCGATGGACTTCTTGTTACCGCAAGGTTACGCCATGCAAAAGCTGAACAACATTAAGTCGTTTTTGATGATTTATTTGTTGCTAGATGAGTGGGAAAACAATCGCCATTTATTACCATTGGCTAATGGCATTCTGGATACTTGCAAAATGACGTTGCTGGTCTACACCGATAAGCATAAGTTTAATTGGCAGTTGCCCTACTGCTACGAGCCCAAGGCTAAATTGGATGTCATCAAGTGTTGGTTGTGGGATGCAAGCGGTCAGGATAACGAATCGGTCAATATTATCCGTGCATTTTTCAAAATGGCCTTGGTGGGTGGTGATGTCCAAAAGTTTCTTGAGTTGATTGGTGAAGGCGGTACTGGTAAATCGACTTTGGTTCGTCTGCTGGTGGCGTTTATCGGCGAAAAAAATCATGCAGCTACCGACTTAAAAAATCTTGAAAGCAATCGCTTCGAGGCAGCAGCATTGTATGGCAAGCGCTTGGCACTAATTAGTGACTCTTCCCGTTATGGTGGTGAGGTTTCAGTACTGAAGGCGTTAACCGGTGGTGACCCGGTGAGGATGGAGAAGAAAAATCAACAACAATCCGGCAGTTTTGTGTTTCAAGGGGTTGTTGTCGTCGCATCCAATGAGGCGATTCAAACGGCAGACTATACCAGTGGCTTAATTAGGCGAAGGATGCCAGTAATCTTTAATCGCAAAGTGACCGATGCCGACAAAGCTAAATGGGCTGCCATGGGCGGTATTGAAACGGTGATGCTCAATGAGTTGCCCGGCCTTTTGAACTGGGTACTTGCCATGACGGATGCTGACGTCAAGGCGGTTATTGGTGGCATTAACGGCCAGATGACACAAGCGCAACGGGAGCATTTGGTCGAAACCAATAAAATTGCCGCTTGGCTAGATGACAATATGGTCATCAAAGCGGATGCAGTCGTTTATGTGGGCTGCAGCATGAAAAAGAAGACTGATACCTTTGAGATTGATAAAGCGAGATCACAAAAGCTCTACGCCAATTATGAGCTTTGGTGTGACGAGGCTGCGGTAAATCCGGTTGCGCTGCAGCGCTTCACGGCCAATGTCGTTGATGTTTGCAAGCAACTGCATATTGCGGTTGTTGCCATGAATAAAGACAAATATGGCAAGCCCATAAAAGGCTTAGCGATTAGAACAGAGTTACATTTTGATTATCAGACACCCGTGACTCGAAGGCTATTGGATGATGGGGCGAAAGTTTATAGTGATGAAGCGGTGACCAAGAAAACCCTTGCCAGTGATGACGTTGACGAAGATGATGATGTTTTTTCAGCTGTAGCAAATTCACATGTCGACGATGTGGAGGTGTTTTGATGAGCGCTTTAAGCAAAATGCGTCAGGCTGGATTTATAGTCTCTCTAAACGACACCGACATTGAAATCAGACCCGCTTCAAAACTCAGCGAGCAGCAAAGGCATCACATCAAGACGCACCGCGATACGATAGTATCCGAATTACTACTTGAGCAACGTCGGCAGCGCTTTAGCCATTGGCGAATCGTGTGCAGAGGCCAAATTAAGGAATTGGTATTCTGCCCGCCTCATACATTCGATGAAATCAAGCATGTTTATAAAAATGCCGACCTGATTGAGCCTATCACTCACCTGGCTGGATAACGAAAAATTGCGATTTGGGTAGCTTGTTATCCGTTAATATTAATCCAAGCTTGCGCAACCAAATGGTCTTTCAAGTTTGGAGACCGCAAAGCCATGATATATGAGGCGTGCAGGACTTTTGGCAAAAGTTGCGGAAACTTGGAAAAATCAAATTTCACTAATGATTTCGTAAAATATTTATGGGTGGTTTTGGTAGCGGTAGGCAGTCCGATCTCGAATGTACAGACGATTGTCGGTCAATTGACATCAGGAATTGGGCGCGTGAGGGCTTCTTACGAACAAATCTTGATTTTATTTGTACTTGGTCTAGAAACCGAAAGGTGACCGGTAAAATTCGTGTCATGCCGGAATCAGACAAAGTCAGGCTTTCTTATTCTTATCGTGTCCGAGGTGACGATTGGCAATTTATAGATCATTCAATTGCTCTGCAAACTACTGCTTGCCATTATGGAGGGAAACGCTATTGGTTTACTTGTCCTGCGGTTGGATGTGGCAAGCGTGTTGCCGTGTTGTATTTGGGCGGTAAATATTTCGCGTGTCGCAAATGTTATCAATTGGCATATAAATCCCAGCGTGAAACACTGGAAGACAGGGCTATCCGAAAAGTGGATAAACTTAGAGAGCGTTTAGAATGGGAGCCAGGTTTTTTGAACGGTCAGGGATTAAGGCCAAAGGGTATGCATTGGACAACATTTCATCGTCTTTTTGCGGAACACGACAAGTTAGTGAGACAAGTCTTGCAGTCCTATATGGTGTGATTTATCAAGATATGAAATGAACCAAGAATTACTGGGGTGAAAAGCGTGATGACGCAGGGTTAAAGTTCTAAAGTGTTACCGTTATCGTTACCTTTTTATTTTGCGTGTTTACTGAATTTATATATTTCAAATATTTATAGATGATTTCGATACCGACCCTCGTACCACCTACTCTTCCAGAGTAGTCCAAAGAAATTTAAAAACCCGCTAGCCGCAAGGCTTAGCGGGTTTTTTATTGCCCGGCGTAAAGCTAGGGAAGTAATAGGGGGCTTTACTCGGGCATTTTCGTGCAAATTCCCCAGTCGGGGTCAAGACTGAAATGGATGTAAATGAGTGCGGCTGATAGCGTGAGCGCGACAAATTGCCGCAGTTAAACTGGACAAAAGTATTTTATTGAAATAGAATGGCACCACCCTGTAAAGAGGTAGAGGCTACTTGAGAGCATATGTTTTCAAGGTAACGAGGAAGGAAGCGACCGGTTCTCCGGTAAAGCAATAATAACAAACGCAAGCTATTAACCAGCCATTTTAACTGGCGGGCGTCCATTCAAAACATAAAAAATAATATCGGACGAAGCCCACTTAGGTGGGCTTTTTTATGTCTGGCATTTAATTTGTATCGGCGTTAGGATTGGGCATCCCTTGGTCTTTGTATTTGACTTGTGCCCAGCTTAGATAAATGTTCACACATGCTTATAAGTGTTTTAAAAAGTGCCTTCGGCAATGCAGCGCCCACCTTCGTTCGCTGTAATAATTTCGCGAATCGTCATTCCTACAAACGCTTTTTGTTTACCATAGATGCCAAAATCTTTTAAGGTTTTCTTCTGTTACTAGTTCCATGGCAACTTCATCTCTAAAGGTTTTTATGGTTTTGAATCCGCCGAGCGATTGCCAACGGTGAAGCGAATGGAAGCTCAGACGACAATTGGCGTGCAGTTTAAAGCAAGTCAATATAATCAAGTATCAAACGACAACGGCATCTTGTTTAGCAAATCCCGCCTCTCCCGCCAATTGGGCATGAACTTATCCATGTGTGCTCTAAAACGCTCATTGTGCTTACGCTCAAGCAAGTGAACTAATTCGTGGGCCAGAATATACTCTAAGCATTCCGGAGGTTTTTTGGCTAATTCAAGATTCAACCAGATGCGTTTAGCACTCGAATTGCAGCTGCCCCACTTGGTTTTCATCTTCTTAACACTCCAATCAACTAATTCAACACTAATCAATTTTTTCCAGTTGGGAATAAGCTTCTCAATCTGAGCTTTAAGTTAAGTTCGATAAAATTCCGTTAGTACCAGCATCTTATTTTCGACCGATGTCCCCGGATTCACAAACAAATGGATTTTGCCACCCGAAACTTTTATCTCATGCCGACCACTTCGCTCCACAACATTTAGTCTGTGACGTTTTCCCCACAAGTAATGGCATTCGCCGCTGACCATTTCCCGATCGGATTGTCTGGGCTGGGCTGCAAAGTCGCGTTGTTGTTTTCTAATCCAGGGAATACGACTCACCACAGCCATGCGAATCGCGGTGTCGGTCAATGGTATTTCCCTTCCAGATTTTGGCGGTGGCATTGTTGTGCAGAATCATGTTCATCCGCGCCAATGCGCTGGTGGCGTTGTCCATTTCCTGACCGAATATGGTCAAACCACGCGGCGCTTCATCGCTGGCTTTTAACAACAACGAGCCGGAACCACAGGTATCGCCGTGTCAGGATAAAACAGCTTTTCTGCTTCTAGCCAAATCAGATCATCGTCAGATAAACGCTGATTGTTATTGAGTTTGAGGAGTATTGAATAAAGTGGGCTGTCAATGCCATCGGAGCGACGAGTTAGGTTAAAGTCAAGTTTCAATGCCAGAATAATGATCTCTTCGAAGAAGTGCTCTTTACACCAAACAATATCATCGTCGGTTAAGCCATGGCCTTGCTTGACTTTGTCGGTCAACGCATCCGCTTTGCGTTTATAGATAAACTTGAGGGTCTCGAACAATTTTCGCTTTTTGAGATAATTGACCTCTGGCTCCGTGAGCGGTTTTTCATCACGGATTTTTCGCAGCACCTTAAAAAGATGTTGACCAGGATCATCCGATGCAAACTGAGTCGCACGGAACTGCTTCTTCAGGGCGATAAATTCAAGTGCTTGAAGGGCAGCCAAAGCTGACAGGCATTGATGCTTGATTAGAAATTGTTGTTCGGTTTCTGTGGGCAGTGAGCCCTCATCCAGTTTTTGCAGGATCAAACACAACTGCATAAAACCATCGACTGCCAATTCAGTCGTATTACATTGATAACGAGCGAATAATGACTTAGTCTGCGGCTCTATGAAGTGAAATACTGAAAACACACTGTTCTGTATAAGCCATTCAAAATCGCTTGCAGACAAGGCTTGCTTGGACGTGACGTTTGACAACCGTTGAACGGCATTTGGATCGAACGGAATGTCTTCGGTGATACCGAATTTTTCCTTGAGTTTGCTGAATGATAAGAAATGCTTATACGTCTTATCGATCAAGGCTAATTCGTTTTCTGCCAAATCCTCTCGGTTATGGACTTTGAAAAATACCAATGCCCGATCCGATTCCGGCAATGGCACTGTCAAAACATGCGGTCGTACAAAGCGATTATGACGGAGTGATGCCAAATCGTTTCTAACAGTTTCAGCAATGACTGCCCGGTAATCCTCGATTACCTTCCGGTTTTCTTCTTGGGTCTTAATAAGCGAAATCGCATCGTTAAGACGCTGAGATTCCAGCCAGTCCCATTCGTTAATGGTCAGATTTTTCACCAGCTCGGCTTTACGAAGAATAAAGTACAGCGTACCCAGCGGATCTCTGGGTAACTCAACTGGGATACGGTATTTCTCGAAAACGTTGTCAATCATGTCTTAACCCTAAAAACATCAATTTCTAAATCATGTCGATGACAGGATAGTACAGGGAGTTAATTACGGACGAGAAGAGCCCTATAAATTCTGATGTCATCAGTCATCAAACCGTAAAAAGCCGTTGAATCACAATCATGATACTTTATGCGAATCCAACGGCTGGTTACACGCTAGTCGATTAATCCTCTAATCGGGGTCTTCCTAGAGCATGGTTTCTTGGAGGTAGTGTTTGCCACGACCAGCCGATTACCCGTGGATCGTTGGCATGACTACCTGAGTGGCGGCAATTCGACCCTGGCGGATACCATGCTGGGGATCGCTTGGTCAGTGGCGCGCACCGCATCGAACTTAAAGGTAACTCGTTGCGACAGCGGCGTGGCCGAAACACGAAGGTGAAAGAATATTTCAAGCGTAAAACAGAACCAGCCTTGTGGCGGGTTTTTTATCGGCAAGCTTTAACTCTTTACGCTCGGCTTCGTCGCTGTTTTGAGTTCTGAGGCTTTGGGTGATTTCGCGGGATTTGAAAATTTCGCGAAGTTCGGCGGGCACACCGAGACGGAAATAAAAGACGTTTTTTCGGCTTGTCAGATAGGGAATTTTAGCCGTAACAATAAGTCCCCTTTGTAGTACGGTTTTGTAGAAAAGACCGTTATTTATTGGTGGTTATTGTCTATTAGTCCTTATGTATCAAAGACTTAATTATGTGGCGGAGAAAGAGGGATTCGAACCCTCGATACGTTACCGTATACACACTTTCCAGGCGTGCGCCTTCGACCGCTCGGCCATCTCTCCGGATCAATATTTCAGCCGCGCATTATGAAGCAAATATGGCTGATATGCAATCTTGTTTATGACTTTGGCTGATTTTTAAGCGCTAAAAATCGATTGCGGTTCAATTACAAATACTGTCCCTGGTTTTTCGTTATGATTCTGGTTGCATTCACATTGTTCAGATAATTGGTCGCAAGGGGAACGTATGGACGAAATGGCTCAACAACTTAACTATTCACAGGTATTGCCGGACATTGTGGCCGAAATCGCTGCAATCCGCGCTTTGCGCCGGGATATTCATGCCCATCCCGAATTGTGTTTTGAAGAGGTACGCACGGCTGAGCGGGTGGCGGACACTTTACAAGGCTGGGGCATCTCGGTGCATCGCGGTTTGGGAAAAACCGGCGTAGTGGGTACGATTCGCGCCGGCAGTTCATCGCGGACAATCGGCTTGCGGGCCGATATGGATGCATTGCCGATTCTGGAGCAAAATGGCTTTGCGCATGCATCGGTCTTTCCCGGCAAGATGCATGCTTGCGGGCATGACGGACATACAGCCATGTTGCTGGCTGCCGCGCAATATCTGGTTCGGCATGGAAAATTCGACGGCACCGTGCAGCTTATTTTTCAACCGGCTGAAGAGGGCGGCGGCGGCGCGGATGCCATGATCAAGGACGGGTTGTTTGAGATGTTTCCCATGCAGGCAGTGTATGGCATGCACAATTGGCCCGGTTTGCCGGTAGGGCAATTTGCTGTGGGGGCGGGGCCTGTAATGGCGGCCTTCGATACCTTTCAAATCATTATTCGCGGCAAAGGTTGCCATGCCGCTTTACCGCATTTAGGTTTGGATCCAGTACCGGTAGCGGCGCAAATCATCATGGCTTTTCAAACCATCCTTACCCGTAGCGCTAATCCATTGGATGCCGGTGTGTTGTCGGTAACCACGGTGCATGTTGGCGAGGCAAAAAACGTGATAGCCGATACCTGCGAAATGACCGGCACCTTGCGGACGTTTTCGGCTGACTTAATGGCTTTAATACAGCAACGCATGCGGGATATTGCCGAGCATACTTGTCTGGCGCACGGTATGACCTGTGAGATTGAATTTACCAAAGGTTATCCCGCCACGGTCAATCATCCGGAGCAGGCGGAATTCTGCCGACAGGTAATGACGGGCATTGTAGGCACGAAAAATGTGCTGCTACAGCAGCCGGTAATGGGCGCGGAGGATTTTGCTTATATGTTGCAACAATTGCCGGGCTGCTATTGCTTCATCGGCAACGGAGAAGGCGAGCACCGTGCGCCCGATCATGGCGCCGGCCCATGCACTTTACACAATGCCAGTTACGATTTTAATGACGCGATATTGCCGTTGGGGGCGACTTATTGGGTGAGGTTGGTGGAAACCTGTCTGGCCATGGCAAATTAGCCTCAATTCAACATGGCGCGCACATGTTCAATCTCATCCTTGACCTGGTCGAGAATATTGATACTGAGGTCGGCATCCAAATTGCCGGCAGCCAGTTTTTTATAGGCGGGTAATTCATCCATTTTCGGCATTTTTTTGATGTCGATTTTGCCGATAAAGCTGTGTAATTGCGAGATCATAACGATATCGCTATAAGTGGCCAGCGGGCCGCTGTCGCGATACCAGTCTTCCGCATAGTTTACGACATCTTCAAAGTCGGTCGGAAAATCCCATTTACGGATGATTTGCACGCCGATTTCGCTACGCAGCTCCTTGACGGTTTCGGCAAGATCGGTGGGCGAAGCCAGGATATCCGGCTGCCGATCGGCGTAGCCCAGTATCGGCACAATGCCGATGTCATGGATCAGGCCGGCCAGCATGGCTCTGTCCGGGTCGAAGCCGGGTGTTTTGTGGGCCAATACCGCGCTAATTGCAGCAACATGGCTGCTGTGTGCCCATAACTCCTGCATTTTGCGGCGAATAATGCCCGTGCGAGCGTTGAATACGGCTTTTAATGCAAATACGGTGATGATGTCTTGAGCGGCTTTCAAACCGAGGCGGGTAATGGCCTCCGGGCAGCTTTCTATCTTGCGCCGGCCGCGATAGAGCGGGCTGTTGGAGATTTTGATTAGCCGTGCGGTAATGCTGGGGTCGATCTGAACTACGCGGGCGATTCTACTGCTGTTGGCTTTAGGCTCATTGATGGCGCGGCGAATCTTGATGGATACATCCGGAATAGTAGGTAAAGCCAGCTTTTCGGATTGCATATATTTATAACAATCCAGATATAAACGGTTTTTGGCGAGTTTGCTGGGTTTAGGGTTGGGGATGGCCTCGGTCATCGGTATTTGCTTTATTCGGACAAGCGGGTCGGGTTTAGTTTAAAATTTGCAGCCTTTTTATCTGCAGGCAGCACATGACTATCACTTCGCCGGATGTTATCACAACCCTGAATAGCATCAGGGACTATATTCGCTGGGGCGCCAGCCGTTTTGCCGAGCATCAGGTATTTCTGGGGCACGGCACGGTAACACCTTTGGACGAGGCAGCCGCAATTGTCTTGCACACCCTGCACCAACCCTATGACTTGGCGGATACTTATCTGGACGCCGTGTTGACCATGTCGGAAAGGCAGGCGGTTTTAACCCTAATCGAGCGCCGCATCCTGGAACGCAAACCATCCGCTTATTTAACCAACGAAGCCATGTTTGCCGGTTTGTCTTTTTATGTAGACGAGCGGGTGCTGGTGCCTCGTTCGCCGATCGCCGAACTGATTGCGGAACGATTCGAGCCTTGGGTTAATGAAGATCAGGTATTCAATATCCTGGATTTATGTACCGGTAGCGCCTGCATTGCCATTGCTTGCGCATATGCTTTTCCGGATGCGCAAGTCGATGCGGTGGATTTATCGGCGGAGGCCTTGGATGTCGCGCAAATCAATGTGGAAAAACACGATTTGGGCGGGCAGGTGGGGTTGTATCAATCCGATTTATTTGCCGATTTGCCGGTCAAGCCCTACGACGTTATCGTCAGTAATCCGCCGTATGTGGCCATTAGCGAATGGGAAAGCCTGCCGGCCGAATTTCATACCGAACCGGAGATGGGTTTTACCGGCGGAGACAGCGGTCTGGATTTAGTGATCCGCATTCTGGTGGATGCCAGGCAATATCTGGCAGAGCAGGGCATACTGATCGTTGAAGTGGGCAGTAGTGCGGAAACTTTACAGGATATGTTCCCCAATGTACCTTTCCAATGGCTGGAGTTCGAACGCGGCGGCGACGGGGTTTTTCTGCTCACGGCGCAACAAGTCAACGATTATCACTCTCTATTTGCAAGCGCGGTATAAAGCATGTCTGGAAACACTCTAGGAAAATTATTTACGGTCACTACCTTTGGCGAAAGTCACGGTCCCGCGCTGGGTGCCATTGTGGACGGTTGCCCCCCAGGTATGAGCTTGAACGAAGCGGATTTACAAATAGACTTGGATAGACGCAAACCGGGTACCTCCCGCCATACCACCCAACGCCGCGAAGCCGATGCGGTCAAAATTCTCTCCGGCGTGTTCGAAGGCAAAACCACCGGTTGCCCCATCGGCCTGTTGATTGAAAATACCGATCAACGCTTAAAAGACTATTCCAAAATTGCCGAGAGTTTCCGTCCAGGTCATGCCGATTACACCTATCAGCATAAATACGGATTTAGGGATTATCGCGGCGGCGGACGTTCTTCGGCGCGGGAAACCGCCATGCGGGTGGCGGCGGGCGCTATCGCCAAGAAATATTTGTTGGAACAGCACGGTATACAGGTGCGCGGCTATCTATCGCAATTGGGGCCGATTAAGATCGATGCGTTCGATTGGGATGAAATTGCTAATAACCCGTTTTTTTGCCCCGATGTGCATAAAGTAGCCGAGATGGAAAGCTATATGGATGCCCTGCGCAAGGAAGGCGAATCCATCGGCGCCAAGATCGAAGTGATTGCCAGCAATGTGCCACCGGGCTTGGGCGAGCCGATTTTCGACCGCCTGGATGCGGATCTGGCGCATGCCTTGATGAGCATCAATGCGGTAAAAGGCGTGGAAATCGGCGACGGTTTCGATTGCATCGATACCAAAGGCAGCCAATTTCGCGACGAAATCACCCCGCAAGGTTTTTTGAGTAATCACGCCGGCGGTATTCTGGGTGGCATTTCCAGCGGCCAGGACATCGTGGCGTGCATGGCGCTGAAACCCACTTCCAGTCTGCGCCTGCCCGGTCGCAGTATCAATATCAACGGTGAACCCATTGAGGTGGTTACCGAAGGCCGCCATGATCCCTGCGTGGGCATACGCGCCACACCGATAGCCGAAGCCATGATGGCGATCGTATTAATGGATCATTTGCTGCGCCACCGCGCCCAAAACCTGCATGTCGATAGCGGTCTGCCGATTCTGCGTTAAATGAAACTGCCGTATTGGCGTTTATCCGGATTTTACTTTTGCTACTTCGCTACTCTGGGGGCATTCCTGCCCTTTTGGAGTTTGTATCTCAAGCAAATAGGTTTTGCCGCTACCGAGATAGGTGAATTGACCGCCATGCTGGTGGCGACCAAAATCGTCGCGCCTTATTTATGGAGCTGGCTGGCCGATAAAACCGGTCGTTGCCTGCGGCTGATACGCATCACGTCGCTGTTCTCGGCACTGATTTTTAGCGGATTTTTAGTTCGATACGATTATCCGTGGGTGGCGGGTGTGACGGTGGCGTTCAGCTTTTTTTGGAATGCCACCTTGCCGCAATTTGAAGCCGCTACTTTGCGCCATCTTAAAACCGAACCGCAACGATATAGCCGGATTAGACTGTGGGGGTCGGTTGGGTTTATCGCCGCGGTTTTAGGTATCGGCCGTTTTCTGGATGATTTCAGTATCGACTATCTGCCTTGGATTATTACCGGTTTATTGCTCGGTAACTGGTTTATGGCGTTGCTTACCCCGGAAGCCGTTGCCGGCCATGATAATAAAGCCGCCGATAGCGTCTTGCAAATACTCTTCAAACCTGAATTGCTGGCCTTCTTTACCGTATATATGCTGTTACAAGTCGCGCATGGACCGTATTACGTGTTCTACTCGGTGTTTCTGCAGCAACATGGTTACTCCACCACGTTAACCGGTTTTTTATGGGCCTTGGGGGTTTGCGCGGAGATTCTGGTGTTCATCTGGATGCATGGTTTGTTCAAGCGTATCAGCCTGCGCGGCCTGTTGTTGGGCAGTTTGGCCTTGAGTATGTTGCGCTGGCTGATGATCGCCCATGGCGTGGACTCGCTGCCGGTGATTGTGGCGGCGCAGTTGCTGCATGCGGCCAGTTTCGGCGTTGCGCATGTAGTGGCCATGCAGTTGTTGCATCGTTATTTCGGCGACAGGCATCAAAGCAAGGGGCAAGCGCTTTATAGTAGCCTCAGTTTTGGCCTGGGCGGAATGGTGGGTAGTTTCTATAGCGGCTATTTGTGGGACTTACTGGGCGGCGGGCCGGTGTTCGTGATTGCGGCCTTGGCTTGCGGTGTGGCGTTTTTAATCGCCTTTCTCGGAGTAGCTCGTCAAAAGCCGGTGACATTGGGTTAAAATTGGATGAATTTATTCGTGAGGAAGTTATAGGTGTTTGAAATCATTAAAAGCGGCGGTTGGATGATGCTGCCGATTATTTTATGTTCCATTGCGGCAATGGCCATTATCGGCGAACGCTTCTGGTCGTTGCAACGTAAGCGCATTATACCGGCTGACTTGGTGCCTTACATCTGGCAGCTGCACCGGGACAACAAACTTGATGATGCCACCATACGTCGGATAAGAATGAGTTCGCCGCTGGGCCGGGTGCTGGCGGCGGGATTACTGAACCGTAAGCACGGTCGCGAAATTATGAAAACCAGTATCGAGGAAGTCGGCCGACAGGTGGCGTTCGAGCTGGAGCGCTATTTAAACGCGCTCGGTAGTTTGGCCTCGATCACTCCATTGCTGGGCTTGCTGGGTACGGTGGACGGTATCATTCGGGTGTTTTCCGATATTGCCGTGGGCGGTATGGGCGATCCCGGCATTCTAAGCGCCGGCATTTCCGAGGCGCTGATTTGTACCGCTTCCGGCCTGACGGTGGCGATTCCCAGCTTGTTTTTTCATCGTTATTTCGAGCGGCTGGTCGACGATCATGTGGTGCGAATGGAAGAAGAATCGCTGCGCTTGATCGATATCATGCAGGGTAACCGAGAGGACGTCTGATGGAATTCCGCCGCAAAAAGCGCGCGCCGGTGGAAATCGGCCTGATTCCGATGATAGACGTGCTGCTGGTGCTGCTGTTTTTTTTCATGGTGGCCACCACCTTTCGTCACCATACCGATTTAAAAATCAATTTGCCGGAAGCCAAGGGCGAAGAAGTCGATCAGGCGGCCAAATCGGTGAATTTGTTTATCGATGCCGACGGCAAATACGCCTTGGCCGGTGAAGACGGTAAACCGCAGCCTCTGGTCGAACAGAGTCTGGATAGTCTGAAAAGTGCTTTGGCCGGTTTTTCGGGCGAATTGCACCAGCTGCCTTTCATTATCAGTGCCGACGGCAAAACCCCGCATCAGGCCGTGGTGAGTGCCTTGGATATTGCCAACCAATTGGGTTTTCATCATATAACCTTCGCCATCAATCCTGCGGAGCACCAATGAAGGCCAAAATAGCGCGCTGGTTTGAAGATGCCTGGTACCAGGAAATGTACATCTCGGCCTGGTTTATGCCGCTGTCGATGTTTTATGTGGATGCGATGCGTTTGCGGCGTTTTTTGTACCGTACGGGGCTGAAAACATCCGTCCGCTTACCGGTGCCGGTGGTCATCGTCGGCAATTTAACCGTGGGCGGCACCGGCAAAACGCCGCTGGTGATTTGTCTGGTGCGGCTGTTAAAACAGCAGGGCTATAAACCCGGGGTGATCAGCCGTGGTTACGCGGGCGGCGAAAACACACAGCCGCTCTCGGTAACGGCCCACAGCGATCCGCGCCAAGTGGGCGACGAAGCCTTGCTACTGGCCAGGCGTTGCGACTGCCCCGTCGTGGTTGCCGCGGACCGTCCGGCCGCCGGCAGGCACCTGCTGGCGGAAAATGCCTGCGACGTGATTATTTCCGATGATGGTTTACAGCACTACGCTTTGCAGCGCGACATTGAAATCGTGGTGATCGACGGCCAACGCCGTTTCGGTAACGGCTATTGCCTGCCGGTTGGGCCATTGCGAGAGCCGCCCGAGCGGGTCAATACAGTCGATTTCGTGGTGGTCAACGAACCCAAGGAATTGCTGGAAGGCGAGCTAGCTATGCATTGTCGAGGCGATAATCTCGTCAATCTGCTCACTGGAGAAATTAAACCAGTAACTGATTTTATCGGCATCACTTGCCATGCGGTGGCCGGCATCGGCAATCCACAACGGTTTTTCATGCAGCTGGCCGCGGCGGGTTTGGATTGTCAAACTCACGGCTTTCCCGATCACCATCCTTTTAACGCGACCGACTTGCAATTTAAAGACGCCAAGCCGGTGATCATGACCGAAAAAGACGCCGTAAAATGCGCCGCATTCGCGCAGCCGCGGCATTGGTATTTACCGGTGGATGCCGCATTGCCCGAAGCGTTTGCCGATTCATTTCTTACTCTACTGAAGGATAAAACTCATGGACAAAAAACTGCTTGATATTCTGGCCTGTCCGCTGTGCAAAAGCTCGCTGATTTACGATAAAGACAAACAGGAACTGATTTGCAAAGCCGATAATCTGGCTTTCCCTGTCCGCGATGACATTCCGGTGATGCTGGAAGACGAAGCCCGCCAACTGAGTTTCGAAGAAGCGGACGCCTTGCGCAAATGAGCGGGTTTAAAGTCGTCATTCCGGCCCGCTACGCCTCGACCCGCTTGCCTGGAAAACCCTTGCTGGAAATTGCCGGCAAGCCGATGATAGCCCACGTCTGTCAGCGGGCGCTGGAAGCCAACGCAGGGCAGGTAGTGGTGGCAACCGACGATCAGCGCATTTTCGATACGGTTTCGGCGCTGGGGATACAGGTGGTGATTACTGACCCAAACCACCAGTCCGGCACCGAACGCATCGCCGAAGTGGCCGTCAAACTGGGTTGGCAGACTGACGATATCGTGGTGAATCTGCAGGGCGACGAACCGTTGATTCCGCCGGCCTATGTTCGCGATGTTGCTGCCGCATTGGCTGGGCAGCAACAGGCCGGTATCGCCACGCTGGCGGCCAAGATTCTCGACGCCGAGGAAATCTTCAACCCCAACGCGGTGAAAGTGGTGCTGGATAAAAACGGTTACGCACTGTATTTCAGCCGGGCGCCGATACCGTGGAATCGCGCCAGTTTCCCAGAACACCACGTCATCGGTGACGAAACCCATCCGCATTATCGCCACATCGGCATGTATGCTTACACGGTTGGTTTTTTGCAACGCTACTGCAGCTGGCCCGCTTCGCCGCTGGAAAGCGTGGAATCCTTGGAGCAACTGCGGATTCTTTGGCATGGCGAAAAAGTGCTGGTGAATATCGTCGAGCAAACACCGGAAGCCGGCGTGGACACCGAAGAGGATTTGTGGCGGGTGGCGTTGAGTTTGGGGCAGGTTTAGATTAATGGGAAGATGGGATTAGCAGTAGGTCGCGTTGCCGCGATTGCGGTTACGTGACATTTTAAAGCGCCGAAATTGTCAGGGAACGCTCCGCGCACCCCGATATTTCCGTGTTGATTGCCATATAACCGCTATCGCGGCAATATGGCCTACGGTTGTTGCAGCCGGGTGGGCACGGTTTTGTGGCCACGCGGAATAATAGCCATCTCTGTTTAGCGATCAATCATGAACATCATAGACCTATCTCACCAGCCCGAGCATATTCCAACCCTGGCCGCATGGCATCATCGGCAATGGAGGCATTTGAATCCTGGTGGCACGCTGGAAGAACGCATCGATGGAATGCAGGGTTATCTGAGTAAACGATTAGTGCCGAGTACTTTTATCTGCAAGTGCAACGGACAGTTGGCCGGTTCGGCGGCGATTGTGGCAAGCGATATGGATACGCGGCCCACACTGACACCGTGGCTAGCCAGCGTGTTTGTGGCGCCGCCATTTCGTAACAGGGGAATCGGCGGTAGGTTGGTCGAGCATGCGATGTTGCAGGCTAGGTTAGGCGGCATTGAGACGCTGTATTTGTTCACGCCGGATCAAGCGGCTTTTTATCAAAAGTTGGGTTGGCAAATTTTATCCGAGGAAAACTATCGGGGTATTGCGGTAACGGTCATGCAGATACATCTTCAGGCTTTAATCGCATAATTCTGCAGGGTACGGCAAGACCAATTCGGCGGTTTGCAACCAGCGATAACAGGGCTTGGGAAACGCAACGTAGATAGGAAATAAGCGGTTAGCCGAGACAGAATCGTCGGCTGAGTCTAGAATTGCTGATCATTTAAATAATTCCATAGCATCATGAAGCCGATTTTGGCCGATAAATCCATATTAATTGTCGAGGATTATCCCGCAATGCGCAAGGCTATACGCAATATGCTGTATACCCTGGACGCCGATCTGATTACCGAAACCGATAACGGCGAGAATGCGTTGCTGGCCATGAGTAAAACCAGCTTTGACGTAGTGTTGTGCGACTACAATTTAGGCACCGGGAAAAATGGCCAGCAGGTATTGGAGGAGGCGCGCGCTCAAAAGCTGATCAGTTACGGTTGTGTTTTTATCATTATCGCTGCCGAACAAAGTGCCAGTATGGTGTTGGGTGCCATGGACAGCAAACCCGATGAATATTTGGCTAAACCGTTCAATGCTCAGCAATTATTCGTGCGCCTGGAACGTAATCTGACCCGTAAAACCTTATTGCAGACCATCGAAAAGGAAGTCGAACGTGGCAATCTGTCTCAAGCCATTCAACAATGCGAAAAATTGCTGGCCGGCAATCATAAAAAAATCCGTACGCATTTGTTAAAGATGCGCGCGGAATTGGCTACCTTGGTGGGCGACTTTGTCACCGGACGCAGGATTTATTCGGAAATTTTGCAAGAGCGCGATTTGCCTTGGGCGCGGCTGGGCTTGGGTGTCATCGATTTTCAGACAGGTGATTTTGGCGGGGCAACCTCTCATTTTGAAGACTTGTTGCGTGCGCATCCGTTGTTCTTGGAAGGTTACGATTGGCTTTCCAAGGTGTATGAAGCCGAAGACAAGTTGCAAGAAGTGCAAGAAGTGGTGAATCAGGCGGTGGACCTGTCTCCACAATCGATATTGAGGCAAAAGAAGTTGGCCGAAACAGCGGATAAGAACGGAAATCTTGAGCTGGCCGAAAAGGCTTATAAAGCGGCGGTTTCCTTGGGAAAGCATTCGATATATAAATCGTGTAGCGACTTTACCAATCTGGCAAAGCTGTACACCAAAAAACATGCTGCGGACGATGCATTAAAAACCTTGGCCCACATGCGCCACGAGTATCTGAACGATCCGGAAGCAGAGTTGCGTGCCACTACGCTGGAGGCGGAATTACATCAGAATAGCGGCGATGTCGAAAAGGCCGGACTGTGTTTGCAAAAGGCCTTGGCGTTACATCGGCAGTTAGCGGGTGATACGCCCAAGGATTTACAGCTGGATATCGCCCGAGGCTGTTTTTTGCAAAATAAAGCCGGCCAAGCGGAAGCGATTCTGGATGGTTTGATCAAAACGCACATTGATGATGAACAGTTTATGGATGATGTACGGCACATGCAATCGAGCGTTGGCATGGAAAATCATTCCGAGGATTTGATTGAAAAAACCAAACGGGCGTTGGTGGCGACCAACAACAAAGGTGTGGCCTTATATAAGCAGGGTAAATTTAAGGAAGCGATGGCGCTATTCGAAAAAGCCGGTGCCAGCATGCCGGATAACAAAACCATCATTATCAATATGCTGAAAATAATTTTGCACGACCTCAAAGTCAGCGGAATTGATGAAGAAAAGTTGTTAAGAGCGCAAGCGTTGTTTAAAAAGGCCAGACAAATTCATATCGATGGGCAAAAACTGGGTGTTTTGCAAATGGAATTTTCCAATCTGCTGCGCCAATATCATGAGGGAGCCAAAGTATGAGCTCCGGTTTAAAAGCAGAGGCACTGTTTCCGGTGATATTGGGCTCCACCGTGCACGATATTAAAAATTCATTGGGGACTTTGTTGGGACTGATTCAACAGCTGGCGCTGAAACAATTAGACAACCAGGTAGACGATATCAGGCAGTTGGAGTTTGAAGCTAATCGTATCAACCATAGTCTGATGCAATTGCTGGTGATGTATAAAATCGACAGTAACAAGTTCAGTTTAATAGAGGATGAATATGCGGCGCTGGATTTGATTCGGGAGGCGAAAGCGCAGCAGGATCGATTATCTCGATTGCAAAATAGTGATGTGCGGATTGAATGCAGCGATGATTTATTGTGTTATTGCGATTATCAACATGTCAGCAATGCGTTGGGTACGGTACTGAATAATGCCCAGCGCTATACTAAAAATTTGGTTGTTGTCTCGGCCGCCGAAACAAACGGTTATTTGCGGTTTTGTATTGAAGACGACGGCCTGGGCTATCCTCCCCACTTGCTCAAGGCCGATTTACGTAACCCGGCCGATTTGGATTGGGTCAGCGGTAACACTGGCTTGGGTTTGTATTTTGTAGCGGCAATCGCCGGATTTCATAAAAATCGCGACAAAACCGGCTTTGTGGAAATAGACAATCAAAGCCGTTTGGGAGGGGCGCGATTTAGTTTATATTTGCCGTGAGTATTATAAGCTGGGTAAGATGAGCGCGGTTCCGGTTATCAATCCGCCTGACTATTTGGGTGCAGGCAAACGAATCATTAGAAATTTATGACTATTTTAGTGACCGGCGGCGCCGGTTTTATTGGCAGTAATTTTGTTTTGGATTGGCTGGCCGGTTCCGACGAGCCGGTCGTCAATATCGATAAACTAACCTATGCCGGGAATTTGGAAAATCTGGCTTCACTTCAGGGCGATGGCAGGCATATTTTTGTAAAAGCCGACATAGGCGACTACGCCGTTGTGCTGGATTTGCTGAAAAAAGACAAAATTCGGGCGGTGGTTAATTTTGCCGCCGAGTCGCATGTGGATCGATCTATCCACGGTCCGGAAGATTTTATTCAAACCAATATTCTGGGTAGCTTTAGGTTGTTGGAGGCAGTGCGCTGCTATTGGAATGGTTTGGATGAACCGGATAAACAGGCGTTCCGCTTGCTGCATGTATCAACCGACGAGGTGTACGGCTCCTTGGAGAAAACCGATCCGCAGTTTTCCGAGACCCATCAATACCGGCCTAATAGCCCCTATTCCGCGAGTAAGGCTGCCAGCGATCATTTGGTGCGCGCCTATCATCACACTTATGGTTTGCCGGTGTTGACCACCAATTGTTCCAACAACTACGGGCCGTATCATTTTCCGGAAAAACTAATTCCGCTATGCATCCAGAATGCACTTATGGGCAAAGCACTGCCTATTTATGGCGACGGGCAACAGATTCGCGATTGGCTGTATGTGAAAGACCACTGCAGTGCGATTCGCAGAGTGTTGGCGGCAGGCCAAGTTGGCGAGGTTTACAACGTCGGTGGCTGGAACGAAAAAGCCAATCTGGAGGTGGTGCATACCTTGTGCAACATGCTGGACGAATTAAAGCCGCGCGCCGACGGCAAGTCTTACGCGGAGCAAATCACTTACGTGACCGATAGGCCTGGTCACGACCGACGTTATGCCATCGATGCCACAAAATTGCAGCTGGAACTGGGCTGGAAACCGGCGGAAACCTTTGATACAGGTATTCGCAAAACCGTGCAATGGTATTTAGAACATCAGAGTTGGGTAAATAATGTGTTATCCGGTGATTACCAGTCCTGGCTGGAAAAGAATTACGCCGGTAGGGAAGCATGATTACCTGTAATTTTGCGGTCTGACATGAAGATACTGTTACTCGGAAAAAACGGCCAAGTGGGTTGGGAGTTGCAGCGTAGCCTGGCTCCGCTGGGAGAGTTAATTGCTCTGGATCGGCAAAGTCAAACGCATTGCGGTGTTTTAAGCAATTTAAACGGAATAGCTAAATCCTTACAGGATTTGCAACCGAATGTCATCGTTAATGCGGCGGCCTATACCGCAGTGGATAAAGCGGAAACCGACATCGAGGCGGCAAATCTGATCAATTCCCAGGCACCAACGGTCTTGGCCGAGGCTGCAAAAGCTTGTGATGCCTGGTTGGTGCATTATTCCACCGATTATGTGTTCGACGGCAGCGGCACGCGAGCCTGGCGGGAAGACGATACAACCAGCCCGTTGAGTGTTTATGGACGCACCAAGCTGGCCGGCGAGCAAGCCATACAGCAATCGGGCGTTCGGCATCTGCTATTTCGCACCAGTTGGGTATATGCGGCAAGGGGCAATAATTTTGCCAAAACCATGTTGCGCTTGGCTCAAGAACGCGAACAACTGTCCGTCATAAATGATCAATTCGGCTCGCCGACGGGCGCGGAATTATTGGCTGATGTAACGGCGCTTGCCATTCGCACTGCTTGGGACCGTCAAGACGTGGCGGGTTTGTACCACTTGGTGGCGGACGGTGAAACCAGTTGGTTTGATTATGCGGATTATGTGCTGAATTTTGCCAGAGACGCGGGTATATCCCTAAAGCTTGCCAAAGACACCTTGCGGGCCATACCGACCGAGCAATACCCCACGCCGGCCCGGAGGCCGTTAAACTCCAGATTGAATACCGACAAGCTCAAAACCACCTTTGATCTATGTTTGCCTAGTTGGCAAACCGGGGTGGAACGTATGTTAATGGAAATTCACGGAAAATAATTATGACGCAACGTAAAGGCATTATCCTCGCCGGTGGTTCAGGTACCCGCTTGTATCCGGTGACCAAAGCCGTATCCAAACAACTATTGCCGATTTACGATAAACCGATGATCTATTATCCGCTCAGTACCTTGATGCTGACGGGGGTTCGCGATATTTTGATTATTTCCACCCCGCAAGATACGCCGCTGTTCCAGCATCTGCTGGGCGACGGTAGCGACTGGGGGATTAATTTGTCTTATGCCGTGCAGCCCAGTCCGGACGGATTGGCGCAAGCGTTTATTATCGGGCGGGAGTTTGTCGGCAATCATCCCAGTGCCTTGGTGTTGGGCGACAATATTTTTTACGGCCATGATCTGCATGTGCAACTTAAGAACGCTGATACCCAAGACCTCGGTGCTACCGTATTCGCTTACCATGTCAATGATCCCGAGCGCTACGGAGTCGTTAGCTTTGACCGGGATGGCAATGCAACCTCATTGGAAGAAAAGCCGATTCAGCCTAAAAGTAACTATGCGGTTACCGGTTTATATTTTTACGATAACCAAGTAGTCGACATTGCTAAAAACTTACAACCCTCCCCACGCGGCGAGCTGGAAATTACTGACGTTAATAAAGCCTATTTGACTCAAAAACAACTCAGCGTGGAAATTATGGGACGCGGCTATGCCTGGCTGGATACCGGTACGCATAGCAGCTTGATTGAAGCGGGTAATTTCATTGAAACTATTGAAAATCGCCAAGGATTGAAAGTGGCATGCCTGGAAGAGATCGCCCTGCGTAGCGGCTGGATAAATAAGGAAAAAATCGAGCAACTGGCAAAACCTTTAATTAAAAACGGTTATGGCCAATATCTTATGCGTCTTCTTGATCAACAGGTGTTCTAGTGCAAGCAAAGCGACTATCGGTTCCCGATATCATTTTATTTACGCCTAAGGTGTTTGGCGATGAGCGGGGGTTTTTCTACGAAAGTTTTAATCAGTCGCTGTTCGGGGAGTTGACAGGGTTTAAACCTGAATTTGTACAGGATAATCATTCCAAGTCGCAGCAGGGCGTTTTGCGCGGATTACATTACCAGTTGCCGCCGAAAGGCCAGGGCAAGCTGGTCAGGGTGGTGCAAGGCGCGGTATTCGACGTGGCGGTGGATATTCGCAAAAATTCTTCAACCTTCGGGCAATGGGTGGGGGTTATTCTATCAGCGGAAAACAAACAGCAAATGTGGATACCGGCTGGCTTTGCGCATGGTTTCCTGACCTTATCGGATACTGCGGAATTTCTGTATAAAACCACGGATTACTACTCGCCCGGACATGAACGCTGTATTTTATGGAACGATGCCGATATCGGTATAGCGTGGCCAACAAGCATAGCCACGCCGCAACTTTCCGCTAAAGATCAACAAGGCAAACCCTTTTCTGTCGCCGAGCTGTATGACTGAGTTGTCTTTTCTATCTTAATAAAACTAATTACCCTAGCCAAATACTTGTTTTTGGAGGCATAAAAAGTTTTGTAGTCGCGCTAGATTAATCTGAATTTGCTAGAATGCTGTCTTGGATTGACTACAAACATTTTATGAAAAAAATCGAACTTCTCTCCCCGGCCGGTACTATTCGCAATATGCGCTATGCTTTTGCGTTCGGTGCCGACGCCGTTTATGCCGGCCAGCCACGCTATAGTCTAAGGGTCCGTAATAATGACTTTCTGGCTGATAACTTAGCCAAAGGTATTGCCGAAGCGCATCAACTGGGGAAAAAGTTTTTTCTGGCAGCCAATGTGATTCCCCATAACGCCAAAGTCAAGACGTTTGTTAAAGACATAGCGCCGGTGATAGCCATGCAGCCGGATGCCCTGATTATGGCGGATCCCGGGCTGATTATGTTGACCCGCGAGCAATGGCCGGATATGCCGGTGCATTTGTCGGTTCAGGCGAATACCGTCAACTACGCCAGCGTAAAATTCTGGAAAAGTATGGGTATAGAGCGGGTCATATTGTCTCGCGAACTGTCCCTCGACGAAATTGCCGAGATTCGCCAGGAATGCCCGGACATGGAATTGGAAGTGTTTGTGCATGGTGCGCTTTGCATTGCCTATTCCGGCCGTTGCCTGTTATCCGGTTATTTCAACCATCGCGACCCTAATCAGGGTACCTGCACGAATTCTTGCCGCTGGAAATACGATACCAAACCCGCCCAGGAAAATGCCGAGGGTGATTATGTGTTGGATGAAAGCGCGGTTTTATCCATGGACGCCCTGAACGAAAACTTGAATACTGCCAGTTGCGGCGGGGCGGAGCGGCATCCTCTGGCCGATAACATCTATTTTCTGGAAGAGGAAGGTCGAAAAGGCGAGCTGTTGCCGGTGATGGAAGACGAAAACGGCACGTATATTATGAATTCCAAGGATTTGCGGGCTGTAGAACATGTACAGCGCTTGGTGGAAATCGGCGTGGATAGTTTGAAAATAGAAGGCCGCACCAAGTCCCATTATTATGTGGCGCGGACGGCGCAAGTGTACCGGCAGGCCATTAACGATTCCTTGGCGGGTAGACCCTTTCAGCCGGAATTAATCGGCGTATTGGATAATCTGGCCAATCGCGGCTATACCGACGGATTCTATCAAAGACACCATACGCACGAGCATCAAAACTACATTTCCGGCTATTCCAAAAGCCACCAACAGCAGTTTTGCGGCGAAATTACCGCCTATGACTCGGCCACCGGTTTGGCCGATATTAATGTCAAAAATAAATTTAATGTGGGCGACAAGCTGGAATTGATTTTGCCACGAGGAAATAGCGACATCACGGTTGAAAGCATGTTTGATAAATATGGTAATCCCATGCAGGAAGCCTCCGGCGGCGGCTATGAAGTGCGTATTCCGTTGCCGGATGAAGAGTGTCAATATGGTTTGTTGGCGCGTTATTTCTAAGTATGAAGGAGGTTAATATGGCTTTGGCGACTGCCGATCTATGCGATCGTTTTTCCGAGCAGGAAAACTTTCAGATAGCTGAGCCCATGCTCAGGCATTTTGGTGGAAAATGCCAGTTTTCCGGCCTTATTACCACATTAAAGGTCTTTGAAGATAATTCTCTGGTACGGAGTACCTTGGAAGAAAACGGACAGGGTCGGGTATTAGTGGTAGATGGCGGTGGTTCTCGGCGATGTGCTTTGTTGGGCGACACATTGGCCGCGCTGGCGGTAAAAAATGCCTGGGAAGGTATTGTGGTGTATGGCTGTGTACGTAGCGTGGATCTGCTCGGCAAAATGCCTGTCGCTGTCATGGCTTTGAATACCCATCCCTTGCGTAGCAATAAGCATGGGCATGGCGACCGCGACAAAATGATCACTTTTGCCGGTGTCAATTTTAAGAAAGATCATTATATTTATGCCGATAATGACGGAATTATCGTCGCGGACACAAAATTGGATTAAAATCGTTTCGTCTTAACCAAGTAAAACACTCAAGAATTATGCAAATCGTACTCGCAAACCCTCGTGGATTCTGTGCCGGCGTTGACCGGGCTATTGAAATTGTCGATCAGGCGATCGATACCTTTGGGGCGCCGATTTATGTTCGGCATGAGGTGGTACATAACCGTACCGTGGTGGATGGTCTTAAAGAAAAAGGTGCGATTTTTATCGAGGATTTAAGCGATGTACCGGTGGGGTCGTATCTGATTTTCAGCGCTCACGGTGTATCGAAAGAAGTACAAAAAGAAGCTGAGGAACGGCAGTTGACCGTGTTCGATGCAACTTGTCCCTTAGTGACCAAAGTCCACATGCAGGTCGCCAAGCACGCCAAGCAAGATAGAGAGGTGATATTAATCGGTCATGCCGGCCACCCGGAGGTGGAAGGCACGATGGGACAGTATGAAAAATGCACGGAGCATGGCGACATTTACTTGGTGGAAACGCCTGAAGATGTAAAAAATCTGCAAGTCAACAACCCGGACAATCTGGCGTATGTGACCCAGACCACTTTATCGATGACCGATACCAAAGTGATGGTGGATGCGCTACGAGAACGGTTTTCGTCCATCAAGGAACAGAAAAAAGATGACATTTGTTACGCCACGCAAAATCGCCAGGATGCCGTGCATGATTTATCGAAAATATCCGACTTGATTTTGGTGGTGGGTTCGCCCAACAGCTCCAATTCCAACCGTTTGCGCGAGATTGCGGAGCAACTCGGCAAACCGGCTTATTTGATTGATACTTATATGGATTTAAAACAAGATTGGTTGGATGGTATCAAGGTTGTAGGTGTTACCGCCGGCGCATCCGCACCGGAAGTGTTGGTACAGGAAGTGATTAATCAATTAAAAGCCTGGGGCGGCGAAACTACTTCGGTCAGGGAAAACACCGGTATTGAAGAAAAAGTGGTGTTTTCGATTCCCAAAGAATTAAAAAAGCACATGGAAGCTTAGGCTTTCAGTGTTTTTATCGCTATCCATAAGGAGGATCAATGACTTTAACCGCAATGGATATGGTTGCTAGTGCCAAGCAACAGATCAAAGAAATAGACACTACCGCTGCTCGGGATCAGTTACAAACTAGCTTGATTCTTGATGTAAGAGAGCCGTCTGAATATGCGGCTGGGCATTTGCCCGGCGCTATCAATATTCCACGCGGGGTATTGGAGTTTAAGATCGAGGCAACTCCTGAGTTTCAAGGCAAACAGCAACAAGCCATCATCGTTTACTGTCAAACCGGCGGACGCTCGGCTCTAGCTGCGCATGCGTTGAATCAATTGGGTTATACGCAGGCGGTCAGCATGGCGGGCGGTTTTAAAGCCTGGTCGGAGAGTGGTTTGCCGCTTGGCTGACGTGTCTGAAATCAGGATCGATAAATGGTTGTGGGCCGCGCGGTTTTTCAAGACCCGCAGCTTGGCGGCCGATGCCGTTAACGGCGGCAAAGTGCATGTCAATGGGCAACGTTGCAAGCCGGGTAAAGATATCAAGGTGGGCGATGTCGTTGCCGTCACTAAAGATCAATATACCTGGGAAATTCAGGTTACCGATCTGAACAAACAGCGGCGACCGGCCAAGGAAGCCGCTCTGCTTTATCAGGAAGATGCAGCCAGCGCCGCTAAACGCCAGGAACAAATAGCGCTGCATAAGCAACAACAAGCTTTTTTGCATCCTTCGGAACGCGAACGCAAACCCAATAAAAAACAACGCCGACAAATTCATCGTTTTAAGCAAGACGCCGGTTAATGTTGCTCGTGGTTATAAAAACATAGCCACAACAGCGCGTTCAATTTATCATTTCCATAATACTTCGTAACAGGCGTTTTATTTGGCTTGCGGCGGAGTTTGCGTCACTTAACAGGATACTCAATGTCGATACGTCCCGCATTATTGATTCATGTTGCTTTGCTTTCAAGTGGATTACTATCCGCCTGCGCCACCAGTAGACAAATTGTTGTCGATTACCCCAAAACCGACACATCGCCTTTAGCGCCCCTAAAAGGGCAGTCATCGGTATCGGCCGACGATTACTATGTGCAAATTGTTTCCGAATTCGCGTTTAAAGGCGATAACGCCCTAAAAACCGGTTGCAGCGATATTGGCGCTTCCTATGAGTCTGGGGATTTGTCCGCGGCATTGTTATTCAATATACAAAACGAGCCCCTTAAACTAAAACGCGAAACCAGCGGCTTTCTATATCAAGCAACTACGGGGAAATGTAACTTTAAGCTGGAAACTAAAAAAGTTAATTTAACACCCTGGTTAAGACTGGATTCCGCAAAGGATACCCAGGTGGAGTACAGTTTTTTGACCAGTAACAGCCAGGAAGCCAATTTGTCGCAATTAGTAGGCGACATCAATGCCGCCAGCAGTTTGATGGCATTGACCGGGGTGGGTACCGGTATTGCCGTAATGGGTCAGCTGGCGGGTAGTTGGGTAGAAGCCAGCGCTGCGCAACCTGCTGTCAATAAACCCTCAACGTCCGCCAAATATAGTTCCGAGACTCACAATCTTCCCGCTAGTGTTGTACTCGGAAGCGATGGCGGTCATCTGAATCAGAGCCGGCTGGAGGTTTATGAAGTAGTGGATGGCGGCATGAAGGCGTGGGTTTCGGAAACCAAGTTGTTGGGAGAGCTGCGGGTCTATCCGGAACTGCAGCCTTCATTGCTACTCAAGGCGGTTATTGACGGGGTGCCTGATGCGCATGATTTATCTTTGGACGAATTGTTACGTTTGCCGATCCAAACCTCGGCAGGTGAAATCCCTTTGCGGCAGCTCATCGATCAAGTGGACCAGGCAGAAAAGCCGAATTTACAGCCGGACTGGCAGCAGTACGGCGAAGTGGAGAAGCAATGCCGCCGTTTGAAACTGGTGTTGAAAGGGCTGGGCTTTAATAAATTCGATCGCAACGCCGTGTTGTATTACTTCCTTTCTAAATCAGCCGACTGGAAAAACTTTAACATCTCCGCGCAAAAAGCCATGACCGATGCGATACGTCCCCGCGTACTGGAGCAATATCGGAGTAAGGATTTCGCCGGATGTCTGGCCAGTGAAGATTATGCCGCCATGCAAAGCATGCAGCTGCCGGTCAACTCGCTTGAGGATTGGGAAAACCTGAGTAGTAACCGGCAAAAGAAGGAAGGCGCGATTAGTTCCGTACAGTCCGTGGGCCGACAACTTGTGACGGCGTTGAGCCATCCCGATAAAGAAGAAATATCCAGGCAACTGTATCCGCAACTGGCCACTGAAAAAGGCGGAAGCGGCACGGTGTTGCTGCAAAATCATCTAGGTAATTTCGGGTTGGAAAGCTTGTTGCAGTTGCCTGCAATTCCCGATGAAGGCACGATCATTAGCGCTGCCCAATTAGCGACTGTTATCGCCGGATTAAATGTCGACAGTTTTACTTGCGTCAGACCCGCCTTAGAGCAAGGCAAACCGCTGGCGAATATCGGAATTACATTATTTGTCGGCAAACCGGGTAGTCCTCGCGAGAAGGGCGGGGCGCTGGAATTTGAACTGGCGCAGGGCAAAATTAACCGCTTGGCTTTTCAGCATCCGTCCTACCGGGATTTCGAGCAGACCATTGCGGATTATCCCGATTTAGGTGGCTGTCGCATCGAGGCCGATTTTATCAATAAATTACATTAGGGCCAGAGGGTAATGCTGAAAAAAATACTGATTACTTTTGCCGTACTGGCCAGCCTAGTGGGATTGTACGCCGCTAGCGGATTTTACTTGCTGCCTAAGCTGGCGCGTGACAAATTGCCTGGATTATTGACTGAGCTCACAGGTCTGCCGGTGCAATTGCAAGATGCGCATTTCAATCCTTTTAAATTAACAGCAGATTTGCAAGGCTTTGATTTGTCGACAACCGATGGCAAATCAGTATTAAATTTTACAGAGTTGGCCGTTGATGTAGCGTTTCTTGAATCGGTAAAACAAAGAGCAGTGGTTTTCACTTCGGCGGTGTTACAAAAACCCGTCGCCAACCTGGAGCGTCAAGCCGATGGCCGGTTTAACTTTAGTGATCTTATCGACAAGGTTTCGCAACCCGATCAGGAACATAAACCTGACAATCAAACCGGTAGCACACCTATATTGATACACCAGCTCACTTTAGACGAAGGCCGAATCAGTTGGCTCGATACGCAGGCAGGGCAGGATGCCAAAGAAACGCTGTTGCCGGTGAACTTTTCCGTTGCTGAATTCACGACCGCTCCCGATGCCAAGTCGACATTTTCTTTTGGATTTGGTTTGGACTCAGGCGGTGGACTGGACTGGCAAGGCGATATCAACCTGAGCAGCCTGAGTTCTACAGGGCATATCAAGCTTGATAATCTCAAATTAAACAAAGTCTGGTTGTTGTTTTTACAAGACCTGATGTCGCTTGAAATTGCTGATGGTTTGTTGTCTTTGGAAGCCGATTATGCATTTAACTCAAATGAGCAAGCAGGCCTGGTCATACAGGTTGATAAAGGCAGTCTGAATGTAGAGCAGCTGGCATTCAATCAAACAGATAAAGCAAGTCAATTGATCGGCATGTCTTTTGGGCAGATATTGCTGCAAACCGATGTGTCTTTTAGCTCGGATCAGAAGTCAGGGATGGCGGTATTGATGCGTAATACTGCCGTGGATGTAAAAAAACTGACACTCAGCGAAACAGCGAAGGGGGGAGGCGTGCTTGATGTGTCTGCCGAGCAGTTATTGTTACAAGCTGATGTTTCCGTCAAATCAGATGAAAAGTCGGACGTTGCGGTAGTGGTAGAGAATGGCTCTGTCGATGTAAAACAGCTGACGCTCCAGGAAAACGGTAAAGCGGAAAAATTGATCGACATGCCAATTCTGGAGGCGAGGGGTGTTGATTTTGATTTGCAAAAGCAGACGGTTAAAGTGGCCAGGCTCTCTGGCGGCGATGCCAAGATTAATGCCTGGTTACAGGCCGATGGGCAGCTTAATTATCAGGCATTGTTGGGAGCCGATGCCTCAGCGACTGAACCTGCGCCGGTCGCTGAGGCAACAGGCAAGCCTTGGCAGTTTTCCTTAGGCGAATTGGCATTAAGCAATTATCAGCTCGAGTTTGTCGACCACACCCAGCCAAAGCCGCAGCCGATGTTATTGAGCCAACTCAATGTGACTATTAAAGATTACTCGAGTGTGGATAGCGGTCGGTTACCCGTGCAATTCAGTACCCGGTTTAATAAGGCGGGTAGTGTGAAACTCGATGGCGATATGGTGTTGGCGCCATTTTCCGCTAATCTTGCGCTGGATTTGCAGGCAATAAAACTCAAGACTTTTCAAGCCTATGTCGATCCCTTCTTAAAGCTGGAATTGGTGGATGGCGACCTTAATACTAAAGGCCATATACAACTCAGTGTGGCGGATGAGGTACAGGTTGGTTTTCAAGGCGATGCCAATATCGATCATCTAATCACGCGCGATAAGGCTAATAATCAGGATTTTGTGAAATGGGCCAGTCTGGAATTGAAGCAGATAGTCATTGATGTGCAGAAGCAGGATTTTAAACTTGGCAGGGTGATACTGAATCGGCCCTATATGAAGTTCATGATCAAAAAAGATGGCACTAATAATGTCAGCGATATTATCGTAGCTGAAACCAAGCAAACTAATAAGCTACCGGTCAAAAAGTCTAAAAAAGCCCTAAAAACTCCGGAACCGGTGATAACTATCGGTAAAATTGAAATGAAAAAAGGCCAGTCGGATTTTGCCGACTACTCCTTGATTTTGCCCTTCGTTGCCAAAATGAACGATTTAAATGGCGAAATCGATGGCTTTATCTCTAACGCAAATGCGACCACTAAGCTTAAATTGCAAGGTAAAGTGTACGATTTGGCGCCGGTAAAAATTGCCGGCAATTATCATTTTAAAACGGGCGACTCCGATATTACTCTTAACTTTAGCCATATGCCGCTGCCATTGATTACACCCTATATGGCGGAATTTGCCGGTTATACCATCGAAAAAGGTCAGATGGCGCTTGATTTAAAATACAGCATTAAAAAAGGCAAGCTGACGGCGCAGAATAAAATTTTTATCGATCAACTGGTGTTGGGCGGCAAAGTGGAAAACCCCAAAGCCGTGTCCATGCCATTGAAGCTGGGCGTTGCTTTACTAAAAGATGCCGATGGCAAAATCAATCTGGACTTTCCGATCACTGGCAGTCTGGAAGATCCGGAATTCAGTGTCGGATCGTTAGTAGCGAATGTATTTGTGAACCTCATTACCAAGGCCGCGACATCTCCCTTCAAGGCCATGGCTTCCTTGTTTGACAGTAGCGCGGACATGAGCAGAATAAGTTTTGCGGCCGGCAGCAGTGAATTGAGTGCGGAAGAGCGAATCAAGCTTGATCAAATCGGCAAGGCATTAGCGAGCAAACCTGCGTTGGTGTTGGAGATCAAAGGTATTGCTTACGAGATTCAGGATTGGCCCGTGATGCGTTTCGATGCGGTCGTGGATATTCTGAAAAAAATGAAGTCGGGCGAGTTGCGCGAATATGGCGACAACATCCGTTCGGAGTATATCGAGTTATCTGATGATGACTACAAACGCTTGTTAGAGAAATTTTACACTGAAGTGTTTCCGCAAAGAATCGAGCACTCGCTATTTGGGTCGCCGCGTATTAAATCCAATCCCGATGGCGATTTTTATAGTTTGGCGAGAGCGGAGCTGGAAGCCATCATGCAGCCGGATCCGGAGCGGCTGAATGATCTTGCCGTGAGCCGCTCGAACCATATTGCTAAATATTTAACCGAACAGATCGGGGTGGATAGAAGCCGAATTTACATTTTGGCTACCGAGCTGAACAACACGGATACCGATGGCGGCATTAATGCCATGTTGTCATTGAATGTAGCCTCATGACCGGTAAGCGCCTGTTTGTACTATAATTGACAGCTCATAAAACTAAAATTCCCTATTGTTTGATAGGGGAATGTGTGGAGATAAAATGAAAACCCGATTTTTCCGAACTTTGGTATTTGTATTTGCTGTTGCTTTATTCAATATGATTTCCATGCCTGCAATTGCCGATACGATGACGTCCTGTACCATGACCTACAAATTAAGTGGTTGGTCATTTGTTTATAAACAATACGACGGTGTAGGGCATATCAGTTGCAGAAACGGTCAGCGTGCCCAGGTTGGCCTTTCATCCAAAAGTATCGGTTTTACCCTCGGGAAATCCGAAATAGAAGGTACGGGAGTATTCTCCGATGTACGCAACCTGAATGAAATTTATGGTCATTATGTTGCATTGGAAGGGCACGCGGGTGTTACAAAATCCGTTGACGCCCAGGTTCTGACTTCCGGGGAGATATCGCTGGCATTAACCGGTAAAGGGCGAGGCCTTGATATTGGCGTTACATTGGGAGCGTTGACTATTTCACCACGTTAAACCGAGCGTTGGGTGGCGTGGTAAATATCGATGCCGCTTTGGTGGCGGTTTTATGATTGCTATTGCAAATCGAGATCTGCCTAAAGCAGCTAAGGGAGGTTTGAATTCAGACGATTCTTTTGTGGCCACGCTAGCCTGATCGCATCAATCGATGCATTTTCAATCACAATCAAACTTTTTTGATACTAACGTTGGTTTGAGAGTCTTAAACAACCTACTTTCGTTGCCTGGGCTAAACCGTTTCAGTACCGTTGGGCTAATCCATAATTTGGACAGTGTGTGAAAAACTCTTTTTTTCTGGTTATTCCCGAGCGAAAAAATAATCCGCAGCTAGTGGCTACCTTTGCCGAACCGGCCTTACGGCAGTGGGTGGCGGAGTTACCCACTGCTAACCCCGGATTGGCTACCCGGTTATTTCAGGATTTAATCAATGATCTGATCTCATTGGAAATGACCACGGCAAATCGCCTGAATGCCTTGGAGTTACTGCGGCCGCAATATTTAATGATTGAGGAATACTTGCGCTCCAGACTGATTAAATCGGGTTTCCCCAAAGGGGAAATTGAAAAGAAAATTTTTGCCCTGGTGGTGTTGGTTGAAAAACAGTTCACCATCGGCTACTGGAGTGTTGCTCGCGATTTAACCAGACGCGAGGTGGGCTGGTTGCAGGGCAAGAACACCGCATTATCGATACAGCGCACCATCAAAGGTTTAAGTAGCATCATTATCACGCATTACATTATGAAATATCCGGTTCCCGACTGGATATGGTTCGATTTACATTCGCTGTATAAATTGGCTGTGAAGTTAGGTAAGGAAACCACCAAGCTCAGCGATCAGGCCGGTTTATTCAGTAAGTCCAGCAGCATAGAAGAAAGTTACAAGCAAATATTATTGCTGAGTCTGGCGTATCCTTCCGGATTGTTGCAAAAGGAATTTCAACTGGTTTATGACTTCATCGAAAAAATTAGTGATTTGGTGCTGATCGAAAAAAAACCGGTGGTCGATCAAACCGCACAGTGCATGATTTTAATGGATGAAGATTTGCCGCCCAGTTTTACGCTATCCGACCAGAGCCAAGATCGACGGGCTGATTCGGCAAAGATGTATTTAAATCTGACCCGGCTGCATAAAATCACCAAACAACCCGAAAAATATTCCAGTAAAGATGAAGCGCGCTTTAGTTCCCTGGATGCGAATAAAATCGATAACCAAAAATTATCTATCGAATTGTTTGAATACCTGATGCAACGTTGGGAAGGTAAAGAGCCGCAAGGAACCGCCTATTTTACGGATCGGCTCAGCCGTTATCTGGCGATTGGTCTGGACGCAACGCATGAACTGCAAATGCCGAATCGCCCCATCGTTGCGGATCTGGAAGTATTAACAGAGACCGATTCCGAACGTGCCCTGTATTGCCATTTCGAAACAGAAGGTGTTTTGTCGATTGGCAGCTTGGTAAGCTTTAGAAAAACCGATGCCTTGCCGCAACAACGCTGTTTGGGCGTGGTATGCAAGATATTGCTGCCCAAGCAAGGCAATAAATTAATTTTCGAGGTAACCATACTGGCGCCGCAGTCGTATTCGGTCACTTACCAGGAGCCGGACGCATCTTCGGAATCCGAACCCCGCAAAGCTTTACTATATGGCATAAAGTATCGCGATGAAGAAAGAAGTTATATCATCATCGAATCCTTCATGATAAAAGATGGGGATATATTAAAAATGTTTATGGGGCAAGAAAATTTTCCGATTATTCTTAATGGGCGTAAAAATGTCGGGCTGGGTTATTGGCAGTTTGAATGCCGACGTATCATGGAGACGCCCGGTCAGCAGCAAGGAGGCAAAAAAGGTTATGATTTTATCTAACACCCGGGGCTGTCAAAGGACAGCCCCACGCCAGTTCCGGCACAGTTTTATTCAATGAAAATAAATGACAGAAATCCAAGATCAGGAAACTGATTTCAAAAACCTCGAAGACCCACACGCTCAGCGTGAGGCCGAGAAATATGAAAACCCCATCCCCAGCCGCGAGCTGATTCTGCAGCTGATTGCTCAAGCGCAAAAACCGTTACGCCGCCAACAAATTGCTCAACAATTCGGCCTGGAAAGTCCGGATGCTCTAGAAGCATTGAGACGCCGGTTGCGCGCCATGGAACGCGATGGACAATTAGTCTTCAATAGCAGGCAAAAATATAGCCTGGGAGATGGACACAACACTATTAGTGGCCGGGTTTTGGGGCACCCCGATGGTTTCGGTTTTTTAAAGCCGGACGATGGTAGCGATGACTTGTTTTTATCGCCACGGGAAATGAAGCCCTTGCTGCACAACGATAGGGTCGTGGTCCGTGTCTCGGGTCTCGATCGTAAGGGACGTCGCGAAGCGACGGTCGTGGAAATTACCGAGCGAAATACCCACCAGATAGTAGGACGTTTTTTTGTCGAAGGCCGGGTTGCCTATGTGGTGCCGGATAATAAAAAAATCGCCCATGAAGTATTAATACCTACGGAAGACACCGGCAACGCCAAAAAAGGCCAGATTGTTGTGGCGGAAATTATCCAGCAACCTACCGCCCATTGTCAGCCCATAGGACGGGTGACGGAAGTATTAGGCATGCACATGGCGCCGGGTATGGAAATCGAAATGGCAATTCGCTCTTACGATTTACCCAGCCAATGGCCGGATGCCTTGTTGGAAGAGATTAAGACGTTAACCCCCGAAGTGCCCGAGCAGGCCAAGCAGGGCAGGGAAGACATTCGCCATTTACCTTTGGTGACCATAGATGGAGAAGATGCGCGGGATTTCGATGATGCGGTTTATGTGCAAAAGACCGCCAAAGGCTGGAAGTTATTAGTGGCTATCGCCGACGTGTCGCATTATGTGCGCGTCAATACGGCGCTGGACGCGGAAGCCAAAAACCGTAGTACGTCGGTATATTTTCCGGAAAAAGTGATTCCGATGCTGCCGGAGATTTTATCCAACGGCTTGTGTTCGCTCAATCCGCAGGTTGATCGCTTATGCATGGTCTGTGAAATGGTTATTAACGCGGAAGGCGATGTACTGCGCTCGCGTTTTTTTGAAGCCGTGATGCGCTCTCATGCCCGTTTGACCTATACCCAGGTCGCTAAAATGCTGGTGGATGGCGATCAAAAACTGATCCAAAAGTACACTGCGCTGATGCCGCATTTACAGAATTTGTACGGCTTGTATAAAACCATGCGCCAGCAGCGCGAACTACGCGGAGCCATGGACTTCGATACCCAGGAAACCCGTATCGTATTCGGCGCGGAACGAAAAATTGATCAAATCGTGCCGGTGGTGCGCAACGATGCGCATAAGTTGATCGAAGAATTCATGATTACGGCCAATACCGCGGCGGCGAAGTTTTTAACGCGCAAAAAAATACCGCGTTTACTGCGGATTCACGATGGTCCTGGTGCTGAAAAGCTATTGGCGTTAAAAACTTTTTTGGGCGAATTAGGTTTGCATTTGGGCGGCGGTGCGCAGCCTACTCCCCTGGATTATATGCATTTACTGGAATCCGTTAAGGAAAGAAAAGATGCGCATCTGATTCAGACCTTGTTATTGCGGTCGATGTCTCAGGCGGTATACAGCCCGGAAACCAAGGGCCATTTTGGCTTGGCTCTGGAGGCCTATACTCACTTCACCTCACCCATTCGCCGCTACCCCGATTTATTGGTGCACAGAGCTATCCGGCATTGCCTGTCGGGCAAAAAAGTCAGCGAATTTCATTACACTCACCCCGATATGGTGATGTTGGGCGAGCATTGTTCCGCAAACGAACGTCGGGCCGACGATGCCACTCGCGACGTCGTCAGCTGGCTGAAATGCGAATATATGATGGACAAAATCGGCGAGGAATTCGACGGCATTATCAGCGCCGTGACCGGTTTCGGCTTTTTTGTCGAGTTGCAATCCATTTATGTCGAAGGGTTGGTGCACATTGCCTCCCTGCATAACGATTATTTCGAATTCGATGCAGGGCGGCATCAGTTACATGGTGAGCGTACCGGCGTTCGCTATCGGCTGGGCGATTTGATTAAAGTTAAAGTGGTGCGGGTTAGTCTCGACGACAAAAAAATCGATTTTGAACTACTTCAGACCGGTAAAGGCGTTAAAAAAGCCACTCAATCTCCCTCAGGTAAGAACCGCAGTAAAAAAAGCGACCCTAAACATGAGAGCAAGGGCAAAGCCAAGCCTAAAAGACGCCGCAAACCATGAGTACGACCCAATTATTCGGCATTCATGCCGTGCAAGCCGCGCTGGAATATTCGCCGCAAAAAATTAAGCAAGCCTGGGTCGACCAGCAAAGGCAGGATGCCCGTCTCAAGCAAGTGTCGGATGATTTGTTCGCTTTAGGTATCCGTCCGGAAAAAACCGAACGTAAAAAACTGGATCGTATGGCCGATGGCAAAAATCATCAAGGCATCGTGGTGGCGGTGGAATTACCTGCCATGCATAGCGAAGATCAGTTAAAGCAGGCTGTGGAAGCATTAGCCGAACCTGCTTTTTATCTGGTTTTGGACCAGGTGCAAGACCCGCATAATTTGGGGGCCTGTTTGCGTACTGCCGATGCAGTGGGCGCGCATGGCATTATCCTTACCAAGGATAATGCGGCTGGAATTACGCCCACCGTCTGTAAAGTGGCAAGCGGCGCGGCGGAAACCGTGCCGGTTTATCAAGTGACCAATTTGGCGCGGGTGCTGCGTTGGCTGAAGGAACAGAACATCTGGATCATGGGTGCCGCCGGCGAAGCCGAGCAAACGATCTATGATATGAAGCTGGATATGCCGCTGGCCCTGGTAATGGGTACCGAAGGCACCGGCATGCGGCACTTGACTCGGCAGCACTGTGATTTTTTGGTCAAAATTCCGATGGCGGGCCAAGTGGAAAGTCTGAACGTATCGGTAGCCGCCGGAGTGATGTTGTATGAAGTATTTCGGCAAAAACATGCCGGATAGCTATGCAGCTGAAGCAGCGTCTAACGGCCTTATGGCTAATGTGGAGCTTACCGGTTTTTGCGGAAATTAATCCACAACTTGTGGCCCTTAATTGCGTAAGTTGTCATCAAGATCATGCTGCTCCGGAGCGGGGTATTCCTTTGCTGGTTGGCTTGTCGGCGCAAACCATACAACAAGACTTGTTGGATTTTAAATACGATAGAAAATCAGCGACGCTGATGCCTCGGATTGCCAAAGGTTTTAGCGATGACGAGCTACGGGTCATTGCTGAATATATCGCTCAACATTGAATAATGGCTGAGATATCCAGAAGACGTTTTTTACAAGTTATGACCGCTGGTGCGGGAGTGCTGAGCGGTTGTGAAAACGTGCGCCATAAAAATACAATGGCGAATGTGGTTGTGGTGGGAGGCGGTTTCGGCGGTGCTACAGCGGCGAAAACGCTGAGGAGCTTGGCGGCCGATCTCAACATTACACTCATAGAGCCGAAAGCCGACTATATCACCTGCCCCGGCAGCAACTGGCTGTTTGCGGGCTTGACGAGTCTGCCGCAATTAACCGTCGACTATCTGGCTTTGAAACAACGTCACGGTATCCGCTTGGTCACTGATAGCGTTAAATCAATCGACCGCGATCGGCGCCGATTACGCCTGACCAGTGGGCAAGATTTGGCGTACGACCGTTTGATTTTGTCTCCCGGTATCGCCTTTCAATGGGATGCCATTTCCGGCTATACGGCCGCCATGGCGAATGTTTTTCCGCATGCCTGGCAAGCGGGGACGCAAACAACATTATTAGTCAGGCAATTGCAGGCCATGCCGGCCGGCGGCGTGGTGTTAATCGTTGCTCCGCCGGACCCTTACCGGTGCCCGCCTGGCCCGTATGAACGGGCTAGCATGATGGCCTATTGGTTAAAACAGCATAATCCGCGCGCAAAAATCATCATTCTCGATCCGAAGCGCGGTTTTTCCAAACAAGCTTTGTTCGAAGCGGGATGGCGGCAGCACTTTCGCTACGGTACAGCCGACAGCTTGATCGAATGGCATTCCCTGGCCGATAACCCTATCACACAGCTGGACGCGCAAACCCATACGGTAATCAGCGATTTTGGCGACCGTTTTAGAGGCGACGTACTGAATATTATTCCGGCTCAGACCGCCGCGACTTTGGCTAGCGAAGCGAGTTTAACCGATAAAAGCGGCTGGTGCCCGGTTAATCCACAGACCAGTCAATCCTTGTTTGACCCGTATATCCACGTCATTGGCGATGCGGCTCATTTTGCGCCTATCCCCAAATCGGCCTTTGCCGCCAACTCCGAAGCAAAAGCCTGTGCCATTGCCGTGTACAGTTTGCTTAATGAGCAAACTGCATCGACAGCAAACTGGCTAAATATCTGTTATAGCCTGATTACGCCCGAACACGGCATTTCCGTAGCCGGTATCTATGAACTGGACGGCGAACATGCGGTTGCTGCGGTAAGAGAGGCGGGGGGTGTCAGTCAGGTCGGTTCTCCCGAGTTGCCGATATTGGAGGCGGATTATGCCCGATCGGCTTACCAAAGCTTGGTTAATAATTCGTTTCGGTAAGATTCGGTTGAATTTAATTGTCGAGTTATCAAGGGTTTATAAGATGGTCTTTTTAACGGGTTTTAATTGTGCTTGTTTGCAATTGAAACTAAATAAGAAATGCAATTTTCATGCGAATTTCCCGAGCATTTGCAGATTCAATGGTCTGGAAACATAAAACCCCATGATACAATCGCAGCTGTTTATTTTTTCTGGTTGACTGAGTGAAAAAAAATCCGCTATTTCAAATACTTTTGCTGAGCATGTTGGCCGGCAAAGCTGCTCTTGCCAGCAGTTTTGTAGTTGAAGATATCCAGGTTAGAGGCTTACAACGGATTTCGGCGGGAACAGTTTTCAACTATTTACCGGTTACCGTGGGAGAAACCTTTTCCGAGGAGAAGCAAGGAGCGGCAATCAGAGCCTTGTTTAATACCGGTTTTTTTAAGGATATTATCCTGGAACGTGAAGGCGGGACGCTGGTCGTTAACGTCGTTGAAAGACCCTCGGTGGCCAAGATCGTTATAGAAGGCAACAAGGACATTAAAAAGGAAGATTTGGCCGATGCGCTTAAAAAGATCGGCCTGGCGGAAGGTAAGGTCTATAACAAACAAATCCTCGATAAAGTTGAGCAGGAATTACGGCGGCAATACTTTAGCCACGGTAAGTACGGGCTGAAAATCAAGACGGAAGTGACCGAGTTGACCCGTAACCGGGTGGGCATTCATATCGACATTGCCGAAGGTAAAGTCGCCAAGATTAAACAGATCAATATTGTAGGTAGTCGGGCGTTCAGCAATGATGCCTTAAAAAAGGATTTCGAGCTCAGCACCACCAATTTTTTGTCGTTTTATTCCAAAGACGATCAATATTCCAAGCAAAAACTATCAGCCGATCTGGAAAAATTGCGCTCTTATTATCTGGATAGGGGCTACATAAACTTTTCCATCGAATCCACGCAAGTGGATATCACCGCCGATAAAAGAGAAATTTATATCACTATTAACGTTAAGGAAGGCGACGTCTATACGCTGGAAAAAGTCAAACTTTCCGGTGAGTTAGTGGTGGAGCCCGAGGAATTGGTCAAACTGGTGAGGGTGGGGCCGGGCGAAATTTTTTCCCGCAAAAATGCCACAGAGACCTCCAAAGCTATTTCCGAACGGCTGGGCGATGAAGGTTATACCTTTGCCAACGTCAACATGGTGCCGGAAATCAATGAATCAAACAAAACCGTGGTCATGACGTTTTTCGTCGATCCCGGCAAACGTGTATACGTGCGGCGGATTAATTTTAAAGGCAACACCAAAACCCGCGACGAAGTCATGCGCCGTGAAATGCGGCAGATGGAATCCAGTTGGGCATCCAGCAGTAAAATCGAGCGCTCCAAAACCCGTTTGGATCGCTTGGGTTACTTCGAAGAAGTGGGTGTGGAAACGCCGCCCGTGGTGGGTACCGCCGATCAGATCGACGTCAATTACTCGATCAAGGAAAAGGCCTCCGGTAATTTACAGGCCGGTGTCGGTTATTCGCAGGTGCAGGGCGTCATCTTTAACGCTAACGTTTCGCAGGATAATATTTTCGGTACCGGTAAGCGGGTTAATTTTGCTTTTAATAACAGTAATATATTGACGCGCTATAACCTGGGTTTTCGCGATCCCTATTTCACCTTGGATGGCGTCAGCATGGGCTGGGATCTGGGCTATACCTCGCGTAACGGTTATCAAGCCAATATCTCCCGCTACAACACCAACGTCGCCAACGCTGGGTTTAATTTCGGGATTCCGTTGAATGAGTTCGATCAGCTGGGTTTCGATGTCGACTTTAAACAAACTGAAATTTCCGACACCAGCTTTTCGCCACAGGAAGTGGTCGATTTCATCAATAATAAAGGCGACAGTTTTCTGACCTTGTCCGGCGGTTTAGGCTGGACCCATGACACCATGAATAGGGCGGTGTTTGCCACCGATGGCGGACAGCAGCGGGTGTCCGTACTCGCTACCGTGCCGGGCAGTGATCTGCAATATTTTAAAGTCGGTTATAAGCAACAACATTATTTCCCTTTGTCCAGCGACTTTACCTTTCGGGTATTGGGCGAAGTGGCCTATGGTGACGGTTACGGCAGCACCAATGAGTTGCCGTTCTTCGAAAATTATTTCGGCGGCGGTCCCGGTTCGGTGCGTGGTTTTAGACAGAATACTCTCGGTCCTAGGGATACACCGCAAGCGGGTAGCGGACAGATCGCCAGACCGTTTGGCGGTTCCTCAAAAATATACGGCTCGGCGGAATTGTTTTTCCCGGTGCCTTTTTTAAGCGATGTTAAGTCGGTTCGTATCGGCACCTTTATGGACGCGGGTACCGTCAGCAAGGGTTGGCAAATTAACGACATGCGCTACTCGGCCGGTTTATCCGGGGAATGGTTATCGCCGTTTGGAGCCATCTCAGTGAGTGTCGCTCAACCCTTTAATTCCACTAGTGCCGATAACGTGCAAAGCTTCCAGTTTAACTTTGGCTCAGGATTTTAGTTTGGGCTACCCCGTTTATGCCTTATAATTTGGCGCAGTGTTTTGTTTTAAATCCCTCAAAAAATCTAACCCGGAGATGGTTGTACTCATGAAAAATAGAATTTCGTTGTTTTTAATGCTGATGTTGGTAGCCGGCGTGAGCCAAGCTGATCTTAAAATCGGTTTTGTCAACGTCGCCAAGGTATTGGAAAAGGCCCCACAAGCCGCTAAAGCTAAATCCCGGTTGGAAACAGAATTTAAACCACGTGATACGGCTTTGGTATCGCAACAGAAAGAAATAAAAAGTCTGGAAGACCGTTTGAGCAGAGATGCGGCAGTCATGGGTGAAGAAGAGCGCCGCAGATTGGAAAAAGACATTGTCGACAAAAAAAGAGATGCCATGCGCGCCCAACAGGAGTTTAGCGAAGACTTTAATATGCGCAGAAATGAAGAGTTAGGCAATCTGCAAAAACGCATCGTTGAAGCGGTTAGAGCGTTGGCCAAGGAAGAGTCATTCGATTTGTTATTAACCGACGGCGTTATTTATGCAAACGATGATATCGATGTAACCAGCCGCGTTCAGCAAAAACTGGAAACATTGTCCCAATAAGTTTTATGCTTCGTTTTCAAACGATTCAAATTTGTCTGGATGTCAGCCCGCGGTTGACATCCTTCTCCTCGCATGCGAACAAACATGACTGTCAAACTCGATATATTACAAATTCAGGAATTACTCCCGCATCGTTATCCATTTCTGCTGGTTGACAAGGTGGTTGAGTGCGAGCCGGGCGTGCGTTTGCTAGGGGTCAAAAACGTTACTTTTAACGAACCTTTTTTTCAAGGACACTTCCCGAATTTGCCGATATTTCCGGGTGTATTGATTATGGAAGCATTGGCGCAAGCGACTGCACTGCTGACTTCCCAATCGGATGAATCGATCAGCCGGGGTACTGTGTATTATCTGGCCGGTATCGATAATGCCCGCTTCAAGCGTAAAGTGGTGCCGGGTGACCAGTTGATGCTGGATATCCGTTATGTAAAGCACAGGCGTAACATCTGGTCATTCGATTGCCGCGCGGAAGTGGAAGGCGAATTGGCGGCCAGCGCGCAAATCATGTGTGCCGCATCGGTAAATTAGATGATTGATCCACGCGCGGTAATTGATCCTAAAGCCGAACTGGCAGAAGATGTCAAAGTCGGCCCATTCTCTATTATCGGGCCGGAGGTGCAAATCGATGCCGGTACCGATATTGGGCCGCATGTGGTCATCAAAGGACCCACGTCGATCGGTAAAGATAATCAGATTTATCAATTTACCTCCATCGGCGAAGATCCCCAGGACAAAAAATACGCCGACGAAGTCACCCGGTTGGAAATAGGCGACCGCAACGTCATCCGCGAATTTTGTACCATGCATCGCGGTACCTTGCAGGATCAGGGGTTGACCAAAATCGGCGATGACAATTTGTTCATGGCTTACACGCACGTTGCCCACGATTGTATGATAGGCGATTACGTGATCATGGCTAACGGTGCTTCGATCGCCGGACATGTGCATGTTGGGGATCATGCCATTTTGGGCGGCTTTACGCTGGTGCATCAGTTTACCCAAATCGGCGAGTACAGCTTTTCCGCCATGGGCAGCGCCATTACCCAGGATATTCCGCCGTTTGTGATGGTAGGCGGCCGGCCGACCCGTCCGCACGGCATCAATTCGGTGGGCATGGAACGCAACGGCAAGTCGCCCGAGGTGATCCGGCAAATCCGTCAAGCCTATAAAATTCTATACAAAAACAACTTGCGTCTCGAGGACGCTATCGAAGAAATGGAAGGCATGGCCGGCGAAAGCAACGAGCTTTCCAATATGGTCAGTTTTCTGCGCAATGTTACCCGCGGCATTCTTAGATAATTCCTGTTTAATTGCCGGTCTTGATGAGGTGGGCCGCGGCTGCATAGTCGGGCCGGTCATCGCCGCGGCCGTGATACTGGATCCGGACAAACCCATTTTAGGGCTGACGGATTCCAAAAAACTCACTGAAAAGAAACGTCGCGAGTTGGCTGTGCAAATCAAGGCCTCGGCCATTTGCTGGGCGGTGGGGCGGGCGGAAGCCAGTGAAATAGACAGCATCAATATTCTCCAAGCCACCCTGGTAGCCATGCAGCGTGCTTTCTCCATGTTGGAACCCAGTCCGGTGTTTGCCAAAGTGGACGGTAATCGCTTACCTAAACTGCCGTGTCCGGCACAAGCTATCGTGCAGGGCGACTTATTGGTCGCCGAAATTTCAGCCGCCTCCATAGTGGCCAAGGTGGCGCGGGATGAAGAAATGTCAGCGTTGGATCGGCTTTATCCGGGTTATCGTTTTTCCGTACACAAAGGCTATCCGACCCAGCAGCATTTAACGGCTTTGCAACAACACGGTGTTACCCCGCAGCACCGGGCCAGCTTTGCGCCGGTTAAAAAAATCCTAAGGGGGTTGTCGTGAGCCCTCGCTTTATCCATCTTAGAATACATACCGAATTTTCGCTGGTCGACGGTATCGTCAGAATTAAGCCCTTGGTCAAAAAACTGGTCGATTATGCTATGCCGGCAGCGGCCATAACCGAACAAAGCAACCTATTTTCACTGGTTAAATTTTATAAAGCCGCCCAAGGGGCCGGCATCAAACCGTTGATAGGTGCGGATGTTTGGATTTTTAACCCCGACGAACCGGCCGCACCGCATAGACTGACTCTTTTGGCGCGCAACAAGCCCGGCTATGTCACATTGACCGAATTGATTTCGCAAGGCTATCAACACGGCCAGCATCAAGGCATTCCGATGCTGCAAAAAGACTGGCTGGAACAAAACCGCGAGGGGCTGATTGTACTATCGGGGGCCATGGACGGTGATATCGGTCAGGCGTTGCTGGCCGAAAATATTCAGCAGGCAAACCGTTGCGCCGAATATTGGCGGGATTTATTTCCCGATAGCTTTTATCTGGAAGTCCAAAGAATAGGCAAAGCGGAGGAAGAGCGTTACATCAAGCTGGCGGTTGAGCTGGCTACGGAACTTGATCTGCCGGTGGTGGCGACCAACGATGTGCGCTTTATCAGCAAAACCGATTTTGATGCCCATGAAGTCAGGGTATGCATTCACCAAGGCCGGGTGTTGGACGACAGCCGCCGCCCAAAAAATTACACCAACCAGCAATATCTACGCACGGCCGAAGAAATGGCCGAACTATTTGCCGACATTCCGGAAGCGTTGGAAAACAGTGTCGTCATCGCCCAACGCTGCAATGTCGAACTGACTTTGGGCGAAAACTACCTGCCCGACTTTCCGGTGCCCGAAGGGATGTCCCTGGATGATTTTTTTAAACAGGCCTCGCGGCAAGGTATGGAAGAACGCTTGCTGCAACACGCCCCAGTAGGAAAGGGCAGTTTCGAGGAAAACCGCAAGGTTTACGATGAGCGTCTGGAAATCGAGCTGAACGTGATTGTGCAGATGGGGTTTCCCGGTTACTTCATGATCGTGGCGGACTTTATACAGTGGGCCAAGAATAATGCCATTCCGGTGGGACCGGGACGGGGTTCCGGCGCGGGTTCCCTGGTGGCTTACGCACTAAAGATTACCGACCTGGATCCGATTGAATTCGATCTGCTGTTCGAGCGGTTTTTGAATCCGGAGCGGGTCTCGATGCCCGACTTCGATATCGACTTTTGCATGGAACGCCGCGATGAGGTGATCGATTATGTGGCGCGCCACTACGGCCGCGATCACGTCTCGCAGATCATTACCTACGGTTCCATGGCGGCCAAGGCGGTGATTCGCGATGTCGGTCGGGTGATGGGGCACGCCTACGGTTTTGTCGACCGTCTGGCCAAGCTGATTCCGTTCGAGATTGGCATGACCCTGGAAAAGGCACTGCAGGAAAGTCAAGAACTCAAGGCCTTGTATGACGCGGAGGAGGAAGTCAAGGCCCTGATCGACATGGCGCGCTCGTTGGAAGGCATTTCCCGTAACGCCGGTAAACATGCCGGCGGGGTGGTGATTTCGCCGACCAAGCTGACTGATTTCGCGCCGCTGTATTGCGAGCAGGGCGGCGGTAACCTAGTCACTCAATTCGACAAAGACGACGTGGAAGCGGTCGGCTTGGTCAAGTTCGACTTTTTGGGTTTGCGGACCCTGACTATTATCGACTGGGCCTTGCAAACCATTAATCGCCAACGCGCGCAACGCGGCGAACAACCGGTGGACATCAGCCAGATTCCGCGCGACGATCTAGCCAGTTACGAGTTGCTGAAAAATGCCCAAACCACCGCCGTTTTCCAGTTGGAATCGCGCGGTATGAAGGAGTTAATCAAAAAGCTTAAGCCGGACTGTTTCGACGACATTATCGCGCTGGTGGCGTTGTTCCGGCCCGGTCCGCTGGAGTCGGGCATGGTTGACGATTACATCAACGTCAAGCATGGCGCCAAGGCCGAGTTTGCTCACCCATTGCTGGAGCCCATCCTCAGACCGACCAACGGGGTAATTCTGTACCAGGAACAGGTAATGCAGATTGCCCGTGAATTGGCGATGTATACCCTGGGTGGCGCCGATATGCTTCGGCGGGCCATGGGTAAGAAAAAGCCGGAGGAAATGGCCAAGGAACGGGAAAAATTCATGTCGGGTTCCGTGGCAAACCAAATCGACGAAGGTATCGCCACCTACGTATTCGACTTGATGGAGAAATTCGCCGGTTACGGTTTCAATAAATCGCATTCGGCTGCTTATGCCTTGGTGGCCTATCAAACCGCCTGGCTGAAAGCGCATTATCCGGCGGCCTTTATGGCGGCGGTGATGTCGTCGGATATGGACAACACCGACAAGGTGGTGGTGTTGATCGACGAGTGCCGGGAGATGAAGCTGGAGATATGTCCGCCGGACATCAATGTGTCCAATTATCAATTTACCGTCAACGACAACGGTCAAATCGTTTACGGCATCGGTGCCATCAAGGGGGTCGGCGAGAACGCCATCGACGATTTAATTAAAGAGCGCAACGCCAATGGACCCTATGCCGGGCTATACGACCTGTGCAAGCGGGTGGATTTGCGCAAGGTAAACCGGCGGGTATTGGAAGCGCTGATCAGGGCCGGAGCCTTGGATGCCATCGACCCCAATCGGGCCGCGCATTTGGCCGAATTAACCACCGCGTTGCGGGTGGCCGAGCAGCATGGCAAGATGGCGCTGGCGGGCCAGAACGATTTATTCGGTTTGGACGCGGCCGAATCGGACGAAGGTGAAGCGGAAGCCTATGCCAATCTGGTCGAGCCCTGGACCGAAAAAGAAAAGCTGGAAGCGGAAAAACAGACCCTGGGCCTGTTTCTGACCGGCCATCCGATTGCGGAATATCTGCCGGAATTAAAACACATCACCAACGGCAGCTTGGGCAACCTGGAAGCCGATGCCGGGCGCATCAAGGGCAAAATGGAAGCTCGAGTGGCAGGCTTGATCGTGGAAATGCGCACCCGGCAAACCAAGCAAGGCAAAATGATGGGTTTTGCCACACTTGACGACCGTACCGGCCGTTTGGAAGTGGCGGCATTTAGCGGTATTTACGATAAATACCGGGATTTGCTGTCCAAGGACACTTTGTTGGTGGCGGAAGGTTCGTTAAGCATGGATGACTATACCAACAGTCTGCGCATGACAGCGGAAAAACTTTATAGCATGGAGGAAGCGCGGGAAATGTTTGCCCGCGGTATCGTATTGGGTTGGGATGCCTCGCAATGGTCGCGGTCGCGGGCATTTGTCGAGGAACTGAAACAAATATTAATGCCGTTCCGTGGCGGAGAATGTCCTGTCGCCATTGAATATATCGCTGCAACCGCCAAGTCAACCATACAACTGGGCGACGAATGGCGGGTGAGACCCAGTGACGAATTGCTGATACGTTTGCGACGGTTATTGTCGCTTGAGGCCGTGTCGGTCAAGTATAGAAATTGATTCAGCCAGCAGCGGCCTAGCGCTGAGGGAAAGTCCATAAATAGGTGTCTTTGGGGAAACCGGCCGAGATGGCTTGTTGTTGCAGTTGTTTGGCGTCCTGAAGCGAAAGCTGCGCACCGATGACGACCGCATAATACGGATTACCGCCATAAGGCGCGTAGACGGCCGCTGGGAAGTTGCGGTAGTTACTGCGAATTTGCCTGGCCTGTTGCTCAGCTGCCTGCTGAGTTGCGTGCGAGCCAGCAATGACAAACCAGACATTCTTCGGCAAAGTGCCGAAAAAACCGCGATAAAACTGTTGTACGGAGGTTTCTTCAGGCATGGTAAAACGTTTTAGGCTGTCAGTCGTATTGGTTTGTGCGTAAGCCTCTGAGAAGATGTGCCAGGAAACTTGCTGGTTTGGGGCGGTCGGCATGTCCGGCAGCGAAACCCGGCCACCGTTCATGGCTGCTGTAATCAAGGCCGGCGCGGCAATACCGAGCTGGAAAAGCTTGATCGGGTCGCGCTCGCTACGATTGAGCCAGCCCACCACGCCGCCAATGGCAAACAAGGCCAAAACCCGGATCAGATACGACAATATCGACAAAGCGGTGACGCTTAGCAGCAAAGTTTCCAGATCGATCACAATCAAATTCAGTAACGTCGGCATGATGCCGCCCAAGCCTGCAAATAGAAAGCGTTGCCGGTCGCTTAGATCAAGATTGGTATTCATGTCCGTCTCCCGATTAAGTAGGGTCAGAGTAAACTTAAATTATTGATCTGCCTTTTCCTTCCGTCATCCAACAGGTCGGCCCATTTTTTTTGCGGCTATTTTCCGACCTGTCAAACTTTCAACTTCCGATTCAAACCGCCGATTGCCAAGTACCATGCCTTTGTTTGTCGCATGCCGAATGTCTTCCAATAATTTTCCTTCGACATGATACTTGAATAATTCGCGATAATTTGACTGTCTTTCCATGGGCTCACGGCCTAACGCAAGATATAAGGGGTGAGGCGTGCACAGCGCCGATGTTTTCCCCAATGCATTTATCGGGTAGCTTGACCAAGCATAATCCGACGGTTGATCTACCATTCCCGCTCTGACCGGGTTCAACTCGATATAACGATAAAGTTGCAAAAGGTAATTTTCTTCCTGCACGACGCAGGATTTAAATCGGCCTTCCCAAAGTGTCCCGGTTCGCTTATAGCTCATATTGAAATATCGCACATACTGCCTGCCCAGCGATTGCATCATACGGCTGACCGCATTGTCGGCCCCCGGTGTGCATAACAAATGCACATGATTGGTCATCAATACCCACGCATGAATATCGACCCGATATTTGTTTGCATAGTCTTTCAACCAACTTGCATAAGCCGCAAAATCCTGCTCGCAGGCAAAGCACACCTGCCGGTTATTTCCGCGCTGGATCACATGCTGGGGAATTCCTACAGGGCACACTCGAGGTAATCTTGCCATCTGTTCTGACTGAAGTTTATGGATGGAACAGTAACGGGATAGCAGGAATTTAAGTTTACTCTGACCCCAGTTATTACTAATCTGAGTGGTCTTGCCATGGGTGGCAGTATAAGCTGTTATTGCTATAATGCAAGACCTGACCCCTTACCCTTCTGGTTTGAAGTGTCTCAATGGGTTAGTCTTGCGTGAGGAGCCGTGTACGGACCCGTACGCACGGTTCTGTGGGCAGACGGAGGCTTCGGCCTCCTCTGACCCGATGCCGCATGTTGGCTTTAAATCATTCGGCGTATTACGCTATCACTAATACGCCCTACGCGGGCTGCGAACGGTCATGTCTTGCAATTGACAAATCAGTATAAGTTCTATGTGCAAAATGTAAGGCCTGACCCCTTGGTTCTTGACCCCTTGGTTCTGACTGTTTAGCCTCTCAATCAGAGGAACCAGGTGCTATTTGTTCCCTACCTTATTTAATGTTAGGATTCAAGGCTACAAAATGACTCATGCATTGGACATGTCAAATGCAGGGGATTATCCATGTGAGGCGGAGCTAGTGATGAAGCGAATTATTCTGATGATTATTGGTTTGATGCCCCTTGGAAGCAGCTTGGCAAGCGATATAGACGAGCCTGTCGCCATGCGGGTCAGCGAAGCTGGGACGTATTACATCCCTGTCCAGATTAACGGTATGGAACAGATGGACTTTCTGGTGGATACCGGTTCCAGCCATACGATTATCAATGAAAAAACCCTCGCCATTTTAAAAGCCAACGGTCAAGCGAAATACGCTACTCAGATTAAAGGCGTGACTGCGGACGGTTCGGTTAAAATTGTCTCTCTCTACACGATTCAGTCCATCGATATTGGCCGCAATTGCGTGCTTAAAAATGTCGACGTGGCTGTTTTTCCGGGTGAAAACCGGCAAATACTGGGTATTAGCGCTTTAAGCAAAGTGAGTTCTGTTGTTTTTTCCATGTCGCCGCCGTCCTTGCAGTTAAGCAATTGCAGTGGAAATCACAAGGAAGAAAGTAATGCGCTAATGAAAGTTAGCGCATTGAGATAACAACAATAATCTTAGTCATTAAAAGTCCAGTCATGAGTGGACTCCCTCTTTATTTAATTTTCTTCCCAAGTACCTCCAATTGATTAGGGCTGATAGTACGTCCCTGATAAGTCAGCGCTTTTGGTGAGCGTACAGGCACGGCTTCAAAGCGAGCGAATTCCGCTGTTATTTTGGGTTTGGCCGCTAACACTTGCAGTTGAAGAGGGCTAGCCGGCATGGCTGTAATACTTTTCTGACTAGAGCGAGCGCTGGCTGAATTGGCAAAACAAGTTCCTGCTGACAGGGTTAAGGCGGCTATTAAGATTAAATTTTTGATGTTCATGATTTTTTCCAATTTGTTAAGTAAATTAATGGTTAGCTTTTAAATATCGTCTTTACGTTGACGACGGTTGCACTATAGGGAGCGCAGAGCTAGCTGACAAATGATAAAATATCACCTGATTGTTTATAAAAACTAATCTAATGATTATTTAATGAACATATTGTTTACTTATTGATGGCAATAGAGCTTATGAGTACACGCTTACCGCCCTTAAATGCTCTTCGAGCTTTCGAAGCCGCTGCCAGACATTTAAGCTTTAAAAAGGCTGCCGACGAGCTTTATGTCACGCCTGCCGCCATCAGTCACCAAATCAAAGCGCTGGAAGATCACCTCAACGTGCGGTTGTTTCACCGTGCTAATCGGGCATTAACCTTGACGCCGGTTGGACAAGCTTCGTTGGACAAACTTCAAGCCGGTTTTAATCAACTTATCGCTGCGGTCGAAGAGATGCGGTCTTTCGATACCGCACCTATCTTCAGCGTAAATGTGACGCCATCTTTTGCCAATAAGTGGTTGATGCCGCGCCTTTATCAATTCGTTGCCAAACACCCGGACATCGAAGTCAGGATAACGGCCAGTACCAAATTGGTTGGTTCCAAAACCATGAGCCTATTGCAGGATCGGGAGCTGGTGGATGTTGAGCATGGAAATATCGATGTGGCGGTCCGTTTCGGCTCCGGCGACTTTCCGGGCTTCGAGGTGGAAAAGCTCTTCCCTGGCCAAGTTGCGCCATTGTGTAGCCCTTTACTTTTGAAGGGGAAACAACCGTTGCAAAAACCTGCCGACTTAGCGGGACATACGCTATTACACGTCGATCCGATTTATCAGATCCAACAACGGTCGTATTGGGAAATTTGGCTGGAAGCCATGGGTTTGACGGAGATTGTAGATCCGGTGCGAGGTATGCACTTTAACCACGCTTACATGGCTCTGGATGCGGCTACCAATGGATTGGGGGTTGCTATTACCCATACTATGTTGGCAGCCTCAGACATTGCGGCTGGTCGACTGGTCATCCCGTTTCAGAAAAGTTTGACCATGGATTTTACCTATTATTTGATCTATACCCAGGAGACGGCGCAAAGCGCGAGCTTTATGGCTTTTCGTCAATGGTTGCTCGAAGAAATCGACAGCATGAATGGGTGTGATTAAGTCAATTCGATAGTGGGTTGAGAATTAACTTTTAAAACGCCGTTTTGGGTGATAGGTCAGGCTTTTTATTTTACCCACAAGACGTAAGTCCACGGTTTTACGACTGCATATATTTTGGTTTTGCCTGACCTGCTCGGATTGACGATCTCCCGGCGATGGCTTTATTCGGATGATGCGCGCAATTGCCACACAGCGCGCATTACTAGAAAGGAACGCCGGGGTCAAGTCTTGCAATCAAGCATTTCCGAGTACAGTTTTATTGGTCGCTCTGCAAACATCTGAATATTCCACCCCAAAACGTAGAAAATCTGTTACATCGTATAATCTTTGATTTAAGCTGACAATTGAAAAGTTTGCGTGGTGTGACTAATGCGCCAGATGATTTGGGTGTTTGATTTTTTTGGTCTGGCGATTTATGGAGAAAACTTGAACAACATTTTCGAATCAGCCGAGCGCTGTTTATTCGACACCGACATTACGCGCAAATTGGCAACAACTCATCAGGCGCAGCGCTGGGCGCAAGCCGGTCAGTTGAGTTTTGCCGAAGCGCATCCCCCAAAACCGATCACCGAAACCTTGTTTCCCGATAAACCGCTGTTATTGATGCCGCGCGATATGCCGCGCCGGCGCTTGAACAGTATCGAAGGTAAGGCGGCGTTTTTTCATTCATTAACGCATATCGAATTCATGGCGATTTATCTGGCCTGGGACATCATTTATCGTTTTCGCGGTTTACCTGAACAGTTTTATCGGGATTGGTTAAGAATTGCCGATGAGGAAGCGCAACACTTCGAGTTGCTGAGTAGTCATCTTTTAACATTGGGGATCGATTATGGAGATTTAGCCGCCCATAAAGGCTTGTGGTCGCATGCGGAAGATACGGCTGATGATTTATTGGCTAGGTTAGCCGTGGTGCCGCGTTGCATGGAAGCGCGCGGGCTGGACGTGACGCCGGCTATGATCGATAAATTGCGCGGCTTGGGCGACGACGCCGGAGTGGCGATTTTGCAGCGGATTTATCAGGACGAGGTAGGGCACGTCGAACGCGGCTCGTATTGGTTTAACTGTTTTGCCGGACAGCTTGGCTTAGACCCCGAGCAAACCTATAAGGAAAAGATTCTGGCCTGTTACCAAGGTAAACCCAAAGGGCCGTTTAATCGAGAAGTGCGTATAATCGCCGGATTCTCGCATAACGAAATCGACTGGCTGGAGGAAAGGTTGCATGATGAATAAACCGGTTTTTGATTACCCGCTGTTTGCTCTGGGGTTTAGAGCATTTTTTGCCTTGGCCGGATTGTCGGCGCTGGCCTTAATCGCGGTTTGGAATTCGTTATCCAATGGCGCCTTGCACATCGACCACTATTATCCCGTCACCTATTGGCACGCCCATGAAATGTTGTTGGGCTATTCAACCGCAGTGATTGCCGGATTTTTACTGACTGCGGTCAGAAACTGGACCAACAGTGAAACGACTAGCCCCGATCAGCTGGCTTCGCTGTGTTTTTTATGGCTATACGGCCGGGTATTGCCTTTTTATTCCGAATTGGTTCCGGATATATTGATTGCCGGCATCGATTTTGCGTTTCTGCCGGCGTTAGCTTTTTTTATCAGCAAGCCCTTGTTGAAGACCGGTAATTTTAAAAACCTGATCTTTACCGGTTTATTGCTGTTAATGGCGGCCGGCAATGCTTTGATACATGCGCAAATTTTGGGTGTTGGTGAAACCAGCGCCATGCTGGGTTTGAACTTGGTGGTGACACTAATCGTGATGATGATTTTGGTGATTGCCGGGCGGGTGTTTCCATTTTTTACCGAACGCGGTTTGTCCGGAGTTATTTGTATTCGTAATCCGGGTCTGGATATTGCGACAATCGTAGTGAGTTTGGGCGTATTTATTTTGCTGATGCTGGGTGTTTCCGGGCTGCTTTTGCTAATCGTCGCCTTAGCGGCAGCGGTGTTGAATACGATGCGAGTTTCCGCCTGGTATGACAGTCGGGTCTGGTTTGTACCTTTGCTGTGGGTTTTATATGTAGGCTACGGTTGGGTTATTCTGGGCTTTGGGTTAGTAGCGTTGTCGGCCTATGGCTTAGTCATGTCGACCTTGGCGCTGCACGCGTTTACCGTCGGCGGTATCGGTGTCTTGACCCTGGGTATGATGGCGCGGGTATCTTTGGGGCATACCGGCAGGGCGTTGAAAGCGTCAAATGTTATGGCGATTGCTTTTGTGTTGATTAATCTGGCGGCGCTGTCGCGGGTAATGTTTCCGGCGCTATTTCCCGCTTGGTACGGTGGCTTTGTGTTGGTCTCGAGCTATTGTTGGCTGGCGGCATTTTCTTTGTTCGCCTATCAATTCCTGCCCATTTTGAGTTCGCCGCGCCCTGATGGGCAGCCTGGTTAGTCTTTTTAAAAACACATAAAAAAGGCGGCAATTAGCCGCCTTTTTATTTGTGCTTAACCTAATTTAGTGTGCGCTGTAATGCGATTCGATATAGCGTTCAACTAAAGCCTGAAATTCTTCGGCGATATGATCGCCTTTCAGGGTAACGGTTTTTTCGCCATCTTCGTAAACAGGTGCAACCGGCGATTCGCCGCTGCCGGGCAGGCTGATGCCGATGTTGGCATTTTTGCTTTCGCCAGGGCCGTTGACCACGCAGCCCATAACGGCTACTTCCATGGCTTCGACGCCTTTGTATTTGTCTTTCCAGACCGGCATCTGGTCGCGCAAATAGGCCTGGATGTCTTGAGCCAGCCTTTGGAAATAATCGCTGGTGGTACGGCCGCAACCGGGGCAGGCGATAACCATCGGTGTAAATGAGCGAAAGCCCATGGTTTGCAGGATTTCCTGGCCGACAATAACTTCCTTGGTGCGGGCGGCGCCCGGTTCGGGGGTCAAGGAGATACGAATGGTATCGCCTATGCCTTGCTGCATCAAAACCCCCAATGCCGCCGAAGAGGCGACGATGCCTTTTGAACCCATGCCGGCTTCGGTCAAGCCTAAATGCAAGGCATAGTCACAGCGGTTGGACAGGTCTTCGTAGATGCTGATCAATTCTTGCACGTTGCTGATTTTGCAGGACAGGATGATTTTGTCTTTGCCCAGGCCGAGATCTTGGGCTTTGGCGGCACTTTCCAGCGCCGATAATACGATCGCTTCCCGGGTGATAGCCGGTAATTCCTGTGGGTTGGGCAATAATCTGTTTTCATCTAACAGTCGGGTTAATACTGCCTGATCGAGGCTGCCTCCGTTCACGCCGATGCGAACCGGTTTGTCATATTTGCAGGCGAATTCGATCATTTGTTGGAATTGTGGGTCGCGGGCCTTGCCTTTGCCGACATTACCGGGATTGATACGGTATTTAGCCAGGGCTTGCGCGCAGTCCGGGTATTTTTCCAATAACTTGTGGCCGTTGAAATGGAAGTCGCCGATAATGGGCACCGAAAAGCCCTTTTGTTCCAGCTGATTAACGATGTCCGGTACGGCTTTGGCGGCCTCTTCGGTGTTGACGGTGATGCGAACCATTTCCGAACCGGCCGTGGATAATTCCATAATCTGTTGAACGCTTCCTGCAACATCAGCGGTATCCGTATTGGTCATGGATTGCACCACAATCGGCGCACCGCCGCCGACCTTAACATTTCCGACCAATACTTGTTGTGTGTGTTTTCTGGGGCTAATCGACATAGAATTAATGTTTGCAAAAAATCAAAGTTATCTGAAAATACCAAGTAAATTACTTAGGTAATATGAATTATACCCTCTAAGCAGGAAGACGAAAGAGCAAATTGTGCGGATAAATTATTTTTCAGATGTACATCTTGAATTCGGCGAGCAAGGTTTGCCGGAAACCGATGCGGATGTGGTAGTGGCGGCCGGCGATATCGGCGTGTTTAGTCAAGGTGTGTCTTGGTTAAAATCCATTGGCAAGCCCGTGGTATATGTGGCCGGAAATCATGAGTTTTACAACAGCGAATACCATGCGGTTTTGACCATGTTGCGGCAGGAATGTGCGGGGTCCAATATTCAGTTTCTCGAAAAAAATCAGTATGTTATCAATGATGTGCGCTTTTTGGGGTGCACTTTGTGGGCGGATTTGCTGATTGATGGTGAGGAAAAAGCCGAGGCTATCGGGAAAACATTAAATGATTTTCGTAAGATACGCTTTAAGGATGAGCCTTTCAATCAGACGCATTTTTCAGCCCTGCATATGGAAGCCAAAGCGTGGCTGGAAACACAGTTGGCCGAACCTTTTAAAGGCCGAACGGTAGTCGTTACCCATCATGCTCCCACGGAATGGAGTTGGATTGAAACACCCAACGCCTTAAAGAAAATGGCGTATTGCAATGATTTAAAGGCTTTATTTCACGAGTATGAAATCGCGGCTTGGTTTCATGGCCATGTGCATAATATGGGCGATTATCGCATTGCCGATGCGCGAATTTTAAGTAATACCCGAGGTTACATCGGGCGCAGAGTTGTGGACGCGTTTGACATTAATAAGGTCGTGGATATCTGATTTGTCGAGGGGTATTAGGGTTGGCTAATTGTGGTTTGCGCGGGCGATTTGACGTTGAGTAAGCCAGTAACTTGTGATGTAATGTCGCGGTTTTATGTCTTGAACTGTCCTTTGAGTTTTGTGGTTCCCAAAGGGCTTTTGGCTGCAATTTGTCTGGAGAGCAGGCGTATCAATTATGCAATTTACAATTAAAAAAGGTTTGGACTTGCCCATTACGGGCGGGCCTGAGCAAAACATAACCGATGGTAACGGCATCAAATCGGTGGCCCTGTTGGGTAACGATTATGTAGGGCTGAAACCGAAAATGATGGTGGCGGAAGGCGATAAGGTCAAATTGGGCCAAGTCTTGTTTTCCGATAAAAAAAATCCGGGCGTTAACTTTACCGCTCCGGGCGCCGGCATCGTCAAAGCCATTCATCGTGGCGATAGGCGCGCCTTGCTTTCAGTTGTCATTGAATTAAAAGGCAATGAACAAGAAAAGTTTGTTAGCTACAAAGAAGCCGATTTAGCCAATCTAACGGCGGAACAAGTCAAGGAAAACCTGTTGGCGTCCGGTCTTTGGACTTCTTTTGTAACTCGCCCTTACGGCAAAGTGCCGGCCGTTGATAGCGCCCCCAGCTCTATTTTTGTCACGGCAATCGATACCCGTCCGTTGGCCGCCAATCCTGCGGTCATCATCAAAGAACGTGCTAGCGACTTTGCGAATGGTTTGAGTGTGATTTCCAAGCTGACAGCGGGCAAGACCTACCTTTGCAAAGCCGGAGGTGCCGATGTGGTTAGCCATCCCGCCGTGCAAGTGGCCGAATTTTCCGGCCCACATCCAGCCGGATTACCCAGTACCCACATTCATTTTATCGATCCGGTTAATGTCAATAAATTTGTTTGGCATATCGATTATCAAGCAGTCATTGCAATCGGCGCATTGTTTACCACCGGCAAATTGAATGTTGAACGAATCGTTTCTCTGGCTGGCCCCACTGTTAAAAATCCGCGCTTGGTGCGTGCCCGCGTTGGCGCCTGCCTGGACGATCTGGTTGCCGGCGAACTGCAGGATGTTGAAAATCGTGTGATTTCCGGTTCCGTGCTGTATGGTCATGAAGCTGCAGGCCCATTTGCTTTTCTCGGCGCAAACTGCTTGCAAGTTTCTGTGTTGAGGGAAGGACGCGAACGGGAGTTGTTCGGTTGGATTGTTCCGGGAAAAAATAAATATTCGGCGATGAATGTTTACGTATCCAGCAAAGACCGCCAAACAGGCCGTCAGTTTCCGTTAACCACCGATAAAAACGGCAGTAATCGTGCCATTGTGCCGGTTGGCGTGTATGAGTCTGTCATGCCGCTTGATATCCTGGCAACGCCGTTGCTGAAAGCGATAGTGGTTGGCGATAGCGATACCGCTCAGGCGCTGGGATGTCTTGAATTAAACGAGGAGGATCTGTCCTTGTTTACTTTTGTCGACCCAGGCAAACATGATTTCGCACCTGTGCTCAGAGCTAATTTAACTAAAATTGAGAAGGAAGGATAAATGTCGGCTAGAGATATTTTAGACAGCATAGAGCCGCATTTTACAAAGGGCGGCAAATTTGAAAAGTACTACGGTCTCTATGAGATGGTGGACACTTTCATCTATACCCCGACCGATGTAACGCGCGGTAAAACCCATGTTCGCGACGGTAACGACCTGAAGCGCACCATGACTTTCGTGGTTATCGCCACCGCATTCTGTGTTTTGATGGCTTGGTACAACACCGGTTATCAAGCAAATCTGGCTATGAAAGCCATGGGTGTCGAGTCAATCGATAGCTGGCGCAGAATCCCGATGGTGCTGTTCGGGTACAATCCATACAACCCGCTATCCTGTTTGGTTCATGGCATGTTGTATTTCTTCCCTGTATACATCACTACCCTAGCGGTAGGCGGTATCTGGGAAGTGATATTTGCCACCGTGCGTAAACACGAAGTTAATGAAGGCTTTTTAGTGTCTTCAATGTTGTACACATTGATTCTGCCGCCTGACATGCCATTGTGGCAAGTCGCCCTGGGTATCTCATTCGGTATCGTACTAGGTAAGGAAGTGTTCGGTGGTACCGGTAAAAACTTTTTGAATCCCGCACTGACCGGTCGCGCCTTCTTGTTCTTTGCTTATCCGGCATCGATTTCGGGAGATGCGGTGTGGGTGGCGGCCGATGGTTTCAGTGGCGCTACCGCCTTGTCATTAGGTGCCGCGGGTGGTGTGGAAAACATTCAAGCCACTTTTAGCTGGTTCCAGGCTTTCTTGGGTTTTATCCCCGGCTCCATGGGTGAAACATCTACCTTGGCCTGTCTGTTGGGCGCGGCATTTTTACTTTATACCCGAGTGGCGTCGTATCGCATCATGGCTGGGGTTATGATTGGCATGATAGCCATGTCGACACTGTTAAACGTGGTCGGCAGCAGCAGCAATCATATGTTTGCCACTCCTTGGTACTGGCATTTGGTTTTAGGCGGCTTTGCGTTTGGTATGGTCTATATGGCTACCGATCCGGTTTCTGCGGCCGTGACCGATACAGGTCGCTGGATTTACGGTGGTATGATCGGTTTTATGGTTGTGCTGATCCGGGTTATTAATCCTGCATTCCCCGAGGGCATGATGCTGGCCATTCTTTTTTCCAACATGTTTGCACCATTGATAGATTACTTTGTTGTCCAAGCAAATATTAGAAGAAGGATTAGACGCCATGCTTAGTGCCGAGAAAAAAACCTGTAAGTATAACGAGCATCTCTGCAAGTATTACGAACAATTTAAAGTGTATCGCGACAAGGTGCTGGCGTTAAACAACGACAGTCTGGAAAAAACCGTAGCGGTTGCCTTGGCTTTGTGCCTGGTGTGCGCAGTATTGGTATCGCTTGCCACGGTAGCCTTAAGACCATTGCAAAACTACAACAAAGCGCTGGACATGAAGAGGAATATTCTTGATGTGGCGGGCTTGTTGGACGATGGTACCGATATCGATCAAGCTTTCAAAGAACGGATCGAAGCTAAAATCGTCGATTTGAAAACCGGCGATTATGTAGACAATATCGATCCCGCCGAATATGACCAACGTAAAGCGGCCAAGGACCCTGCTCAAAACGAAGTCATACCGGTTGACAAAGATATTGCCAACATCCGTTTTAAAGCGAAATACGCCAAAGTATTTTTGGTGAAGAACGGCGATCAATTGCAATCGATTATTTTGCCTGTTAACGGCTACGGTTTGTGGTCCACCATGTATGGTTTCATGGCGTTAGACGCCGATGCTCAAACCGTGCAAAGCATCAACCTGTACGACCAAGGCGAAACGCCGGGTCTGGGTGGCGAGGTGGTTAACCCAAACTGGCGCGCTCTGTGGAAGGGCAAGAAAGTCTATGGCGAGAATGGCGAAGTGGCTTTGACGTTGGTTAAAGGCACTGTCGATACCAGTCGTGCCGATGCTGTGTATAGAGTTGACGGTCTGGCCGGTGCAACATTGACCAGTCGCGGCGTCAGCAATCTGGTCCAGTATTGGATGGGTGACGAAGGTTTCGCTACTTATCTGAACAAAATTAGAAATGATGGTTAGGGGCTTGGTCATGGATAAAGAAACTAAAAAAGTGTTATTTGAACCGTTGGTAGACAATAACCCGATCACCTTACAGGTGCTTGGGGTTTGTTCTGCACTGGCGGTAACGTCGCAAATGTCCACATCGTTGATTATGGCGTTGGCGTTGACTTCCGTAACGGCCTGTTCCAGTGCCGCCATCAGTGCGGTGCGTAAGCACACACCCGGTAGCATTCGGATTATTGTGCAGATGATCATTATTGCCTCGTTGGTAATCGTGGTCGATCAGGTGTTAAAAGCCTTCGCTTTCGAAATCAGCAAAAAGTTATCGGTTTTCGTTGGTCTGATCATTACCAACTGTATCGTCATGGGGCGTGCTGAAGCCTATGCGATGAAAAACCCGCCGTTAAAGAGTTTTATCGACGGTGTCGGTAATGGTTTGGGTTACAGTTTGATTTTGGTTTTGGTCGCCTTTTTTAGGGAGACCTTGGGTTCCGGAAAACTACTGGGATTTGAAGTACTGCCGCTGGTTCAGGATGGCGGATGGTATGTGCCTAACGGCATGATGCTGTTACCTCCCAGTGCGTTTTTCATCATCGGCTTGATCATTTGGGTATTCCGTACCTGGAAACCTAAACAAGTTGAGCATAACGAGTTCAAAATTATGTCGATTGCGCACGGTGAAGGAGGGCACCACTAATGGAAGCTTATATCAGCTTATTTATTAAAGCGGTTTTCATAGAAAACTTGGCGCTGTCATTCTTCCTGGGGATGTGTACCTTTCTGGCGGTTTCCAAGAAAATTTCCACCGCCATGGGCTTGGGAATTGCGGTGATGGTGGTTCAGACCTTGACTGTGCCGGCCAATAACTTCATTTACCAAACGCTGCTGAAAGAAGATGCCTTGGCTTGGTTGGGGATCACCGGCGTTGATTTGAGCTTTTTGAGTCTGTTGAGCTGTATCGGCATGATCGCCGCTCTGGTACAGATTCTGGAAATGACGCTGGATAAGTATTTTCCAGCCTTGTATCACGCTCTGGGTATCTTTCTACCATTGATTACCGTGAACTGCGCCATTCTGGCCGGTAGTTTGTTCATGATCGAGCGCGACTACAATTTCAATGAAAGCGTAGTCTACGGTATTGGTAGCGGTTTTGGTTGGGCACTGGCAATCACAGTATTGGCGGGTGTGCGCGAGAAACTTAAATACAGTGATATTCCCGCGGCATTACAAGGTTTGGGCATCACTTTCATCACAGCCGGCTTGATGTCTCTAGGCTTCATGGCTTTCTCTGGAATTCAATTATAAGGGTATCGTAATGCTGGAAATTGCATTAGGTGTTATTTTCTTCACGGTTATCGTGATTGCGCTGGTGTTTTTGATCATCGGCGCGAAAAGCAAACTGGTAGCCTCGGGGGATGTGGAAATTCTGATCAATGATGAGAAGAAAATCCATGTGCCGGTAGGCTCCAAACTTTTAACAGCTCTCGCTGACAATCAACTGTTCGTATCCTCTGCCTGCGGCGGGGGTGGTACCTGCGGTCAGTGTAAAGTCAAAGTGCTGAGTGGCGGTGGAGATATTCTGCCAACCGAAATGTCGCACATTACCAAACGCGAGGCTGCCGAAGGTGAGCGTCTAGCTTGCCAGGTATCTGTCAAACACGATATGGATATTGAAGTTGAAGATAGCGTATTCGGGGTGAAAAAATGGGAATGTACCGTTAAATCCAACGATAACGTAGCGACGTTCATTAAAGAACTGGTGCTGGAATTACCTGAAGGTGAATCCATTGACTATCGGGCCGGCGGTTATATCCAGATCGAATGTCCACCGCATGTATCGAAATATACGGATATGGATATTGCAGAAGAATATCGCCCGGATTGGGATAAATTCAATTTGTGGCGTTATGTTTCCGAGGTCAAGGAACCTGCATTACGGGCGTACTCCATGGCTTCATATCCGGAAGAGAAAGAGATCATGCTGAACGTGCGGATCGCCACACCACCTCCAGGTGCGCCGGATGGGATACCGCCGGGTATCATGTCATCCTTTATCTTCAATTTGAAACCTGGCGACAAAGTATTTATTTCCGGACCCTATGGAGAATTCTTCGCCAAGGACACCGATGCCGAAATGGTCTTTATCGGTGGTGGTGCCGGTATGGCGCCGATGCGTTCGCATATCTTCGATCAATTACGCAGACTGAAGTCCAAACGTAAAATGACTTTCTGGTATGGCGCGCGTAGCAAACGCGAAATGTTCTACGTAGAAGATTTCGATATGCTGGCCAAAGAAAACGATAATTTCGAATGGCATGTAGCATTGTCCGATGCGCTGCCTGAAGATAACTGGAAAGGTTATACTGGCTTTATTCATAACGTATTGTTTGAAGAGTTTCTCAAGAATCATCCTAATCCGGAAGATTGTGAGTACTATATGTGTGGACCTCCAATCATGAACTCGTCCGTGATCAACATGCTGTTGGCTAACGGCGTCGATCCTGAAAATATCATGCTGGACGATTTTGGCGGCTAATTTCACTTTTCGCTGACAAGGAACGAGGAGCGATCGAAAGATTTCTCCTCGTTTTTCTTTTCAGCAAATGAAAACGAGGAATAAAAGAATGGGATACTTTTTAGCGACTTTTTTATTTATGTTGGTAGTGATTGCCGTCATGGCTGTTGGTGTGATTTTTGGGCGCCATGCTATCAAAGGTTCATGCGGCGGCACCGGTAATTGCCTTTGTGAAGAAAAATGCGACAAGCGAAAAAAATTAGAAGCGGAACAGCAGTCAGAGCAAACTATCGTTTTGGATAGCAAAATTAAAATTTAACCCAAATGCTTTAAATGTGATGAGGTAATCAAGGTTCTGGGGCTGCAGGCATCTGTAGGGTGGGGTGCTACAGTTTTGCAGTTTAAAGACTTATTTCGCTCATTGACGCGTTTGAGTGCGCCAGTTATTGACAATGCCTTCCACATCCAGGTCATCGGGACCCTCCCTCCAGCCCGTAAAATAATCCACATCATTACTTTTCGGTTCCGGATTGGGACGATAAATTTGCACCCGAGTGGGTAATGGTGCTGCTTCTCCTAATACCAATGCCTCTCCGCGCCCTAAGGAGGTCAAAATGTCGGTTAAGTCGCCCTCTGCTTCGGGTACCAAGCCTCGAATATACTCTTGGTCATCCGGGTTGGTGGTTCTAAGACAGATGAACGTACTGCACTGGGCCAACATGGTTTCCGACAACTCGGTCGGCCGTTGGCTGACCACGCCGATGGAAACTCCGTATTTACGGCCCTCCTTGGCAATCCGTTCCATCATCTTTTTTGTGCCCTCGAATTGGCCGCCTTTTTCGCGCGGAATATAGGCGTGCGCCTCTTCGCAGATCAGCGTTATGGGGAATTCGCGCCGTTTAGGGTTCCAATAATTGAATTCGTAGGCCAAGCGTCCCACCTGTGCTGACACCGCCGGTCTGACATCGGTGGGTACAGAGCTTAGATCAACCACGGTGATATTGGATTTCTGTTGGCCCAAGCCGATGAATTGTCGCAATAAATCTGCCATGCTGGCCGAACTGGTACGTTTTTTGGGTTTTAGCAGAAAGTCGTAGCGCACATCATTGAAGCGGCTTTGCATTCTGACCAGAAACTGATCGAATTGGCCGAACAGGGCGCCGTGCGTCTTACCGAAATCCTTGCGTTCCTCGTTGGCATTTTTGAACTGCATATACATTTCCGCCAGCGAAAAATAAATCGGCGTATCGATGGATACCGCGCCCAAGCCTATTTCCTTGGCTTCCTTGCGTTTTAATTGTTGCAATATCTCCCGCATGAAAGCCATTTGCATGGATGCGCCGCGGTCGTCCTTGTCGATAAACAAATCTACCAATTCCGCATAGGACATCATCCAATAGGGCATTTCCAGCTCTAAAGCGTCTACATAATTGACCATTTCTCGAGGAAATGCCGATTCGATTTGACCATTGTCATTTTTCCAGCAATATTCACCGTGTAAATCCAGCATGACCAAATGTGTTTTTGGCATGGCTTTGATGGTGTGTTGAATCAAGCTGGTGACCGTCCAGGATTTGCCGGAGCCCGATTGGCCAAGAATAGCAAAGTGGCGTCCGAACAATGCGCGCGGATCCAAACTTAAATGATAGTCTTTATGGGATGCCAACTGGCCGATAAAAAACTGGTACTCGCGGAATTTGACAAAAATCGCATTGATTTCCTTAAGCCCGACCGCGTAAACGTTCGCACCTGGCGTGGGGTAATGGCGCACGCCGCGCACAAAGGTATTGTTTTCATTCAGTTCGCCAACCGGTATCAAGGAAATGAACCGGTCGGTTGCGCGGTTACCCAGGCTGTCAAAACGGTCGCGTTCCCACATTTTAAATACCAACGCCAGCACACCGATGCTGGATTGCCGAATCATCACATAGGAACCCAAATTACCAGCCAAAATTTCTTCTTCACCTACTTTGATAATCGGTGCAGCCGTGGAGTGTTCTTCAATGATGCGTGCTTCCATGCCGTTGCCACGTACTTCTACCAAGTGGCCAATCAGAATGTGTTCATTTTCTGCCATCGTAGTTCCGCCTGAGATAAAATTATCAGCCTAAGCTTAGCTGATTTTTTAAGCTCAATAGTATTGGCAGCCCATTTTCTAACGTATTTCGCACTCGGTTATAGTTTTCAATGTTCAACTTAAATTGTGCTCCGCAACTCATGGGTATACTGAATGTTACCCCAGATAGTTTTTCCGATGGCGGTCGATATAACACACTTGACGCTGCCCTGAGGCAGGTTGAATTGATGCTGCGGGAGGGGGTGGATATAGTCGATGTAGGAGGCGAGTCGACTCGTCCCGGCTCGGATGCCGTATCGGCGGAGGAGCAGATTCAACGGGTGGTGCCTGTCGTCAAAGCCATTCATGCCGGTTTTCCCGCGCTGCCGATCAGCATCGATACTACGCTGAGTAAGGTGGCCGCCGCCGCTTTGCAAGCAGGTGCGGTTATTATCAACGATATTTCCGCCGGACTGGATGACGAAGATATGTTCGCGATTGCAGCCGCCAATACGTGTCCCATCATATTGATGCACAAGCAAGGCGCGCCTAAAACCATGCAGGATGCCCCCTATTATTCCGATGTGGTATTCGACGTTAAAACCCATTTACAGCAACGCATCGATGCGGCACTGACTGCCGGAATCAAAGCCGATCTGATTGCTATCGATCCGGGTATCGGTTTCGGTAAACGTAAACAGGACAATCTCGCTTTGTTGGCGAGTCTAAATCAGTTTGTTGGCTTGGGATATCCGGTGTTGTTGGGTACCAGTCGTAAACGCTTTATGGGCAGTATCTGTAACGTTTCCGAGCCGGATGAATTGGTGACTGCGACCGCTGTCACGACGGCGCTGGGGGTTATGGCGGGTGTAACGATGTTCAGAGTGCACGATATCAAAGCCAACCGGCAGGCGGCGGACATTGCCTGGGCGATCAAGCAGGCCTGGGAATGACCTTATTGCATCCGCGCTTACGGGCCTTGGAAAATAGTCTTGGGGTCTCGACCTTATCGCCCATTATCGATCCAAAGTTATCCGACTTGCGGATACGGTTATGGCTCAAACGAGATGATTTGTTACACCCGATTATCTCGGGCAACAAATGGCGCAAATTGAAATATCCGCTTAACGACGCGTTGGTTAAGGGCGCAGACACCCTGGTTAGCATGGGTGGAGCGTATTCCAATCATCTGCATGCTTTGGCTTTCGCAGGTAAAAGTCTGGGTTTGCAAACCATTGGTTATGTGCGTGGCGAACAGCCGAAAATATTCAATCGGACCTTACAGGATCTAAGTCAATGGGGCATGGAGTTACGTTTTGTGTCCCGCGGCGATTATCGAATGCTCCGCGCCTATAAAGATAGCGATATGGCGGATTTATCGTCAAACCAGTATTGGCTGCCTGAAGGCGGTGCGAGTGCGTTGGCGTTAAAAGGCGTGTCCGAAATTGTTGCCGAGATGCCTATCGATTTCGAACACCTATTCGTAGCTTGCGGTACCGGGACTACCTTGGCGGGATTGATCGCCGCGGCGCCTGTTCATTGCCGGGTAACAGGTGTCGCCGCCTTGAAGGGGGCGGGATTTCTGAATCGCGAAGTTAAACAGTTGCTATCTCAAAATCAGATCTATACTAATTGGCAAATTATCCAGGATTATCATTTCGGCGGATTTGCCAAATCCACCGCCGATTTAGAGCAATTTGTGCGACAATTTTACGCATCACACAGCATAACTTTAGAGCCGGTCTATACTGGAAAACTGCTTTATGCAGTATTTGATTTGTTACAAAAAGGCTATTTCAAGACTGGACAGCGAATTGTGGTTTTGCATACAGGCGGCTTGCAGGGCGCCCGACATTGATCATCCATCCTGATTAGCAAGCAGCGAATGGTAAAGCACTCATGCCTGACCGTCTTTCCGGCCCAGATTGCCGGAGCCGTAGACCGCGAAGCGAATCCAGGCTTCGAACGGATCGAAGTTTGCCCTTCCATGGCGCTGGATTCTAGCTCCTGCGGCCATGCAATCGATCCGCTTCCAGGCGGGTATGACGGCAATTTCGTTGTTGCTTAAGCAGCTTTATAATAAGGTCATCCATTGCATCGAAATTTTAAACATGAAAAATACTGCCGGTCACAATGCAGGTCCATATCTATTGTTTTCCAAATACCTGTTACTGGTTTGCGCCGCACCCGCGTTAGCCGATGATTCGGTCGTTTTGGACAAGTTGGTTGTAGAAGGTGTGGCGGTGCCCGGTAATGGTCTGGTGACGCCGCAGAATGCGCCGCAGGCCGCCAGTGTAATAGCGCGGCCGGCGATTGAACAAAAAAATAGCCAAAACAATATTTATCAGGCCATGGATATGGTGCCTGGTGTCAACACCTACAGTTATGACGCCACGGGGTTATTCGGCGGCAACATACGCATGCGCGGCTTTAACAGCGATCAGATCGGCGTTAGTATCGACGGCGCGCCTATGAATGACGCCGGCAATTTTGCCGTATATCCTTCCGAACTGGTCGATTTGGAAAATCTGGAACAGATTGAAGTCATTCAAGGCGGTAACAATACCGATACGCCGATGACCGGCGCTACCGGCGGTTCGATAGGCATGCGTACCTCAAACCCGACCGATCAGGCCCGTTTTCGGGTGCAGCAAACTTATGGCGCCTTCAACGCCTATAAAACCTTTTTACGCGCCGATACCGGTTATTTAGGCGATAAACGCTTTAAGGCTTTTTTATCCGTTTCCAAAGCCGAGGCCGACAAATTCAAGGGCTACGGCAGCGCCGATCGCGAACACCTGGATTTTAAAGGCGTACTGAACCTGTCGCCGGGCAACAGCATTACAGGCGGTTTTTTATATAACGAGTTATTTAATAATAATTTTAGAACCTTAAACAAACAGCAAATACAAACGCTAGGCCGCAATGCCGATTACGGCATAATCCCACCTAATCCGAATGGCAGTATACCTAGTGATCGTTTCTATAACCTCAGCGTCAATCCCTACCGTAATTATCTGGCGACGTTGCAAGGCCGCTTTGAGCTGATGCCGAATTTAAAGCTGGATATCGATCCTTATTACAATTATGGTTACGGAACCGGTGGGGATGAGTTAAGAGCCCTTAGTGAAGGAGTTCCCCCTTTAAAAGCGGGTGATATCAACGGCGACGGTGATATAACGGATACAGTCTTGGTTTATAGTGGTTTTTTAACCGAAACCCAGCGCCCGGGCGTGACGGCCCGCTTACACAGCCAATTGGCCAATCATAAATTGATGGCGGGTTACTGGTTCGACTATTCGCATCACCGCCGCACCATGCCGGCCGTGCGTTTCGATGCCGCCGGCAATGCCGCCGACCCCTGGCTGGAGGATTCCTCGCAATTCATATTGCGACAGGACGGATCCGTTTATCAAAACCGTAATATGCTGACTGAAACTACCTCCCAGTCATTTTTTGCCCAGGATGATATCAGTATTTTGAATAACGATTTGTTGGTGTCGTTAGGCTTAAGATACATGACCGTGCAACGCGATTTTAATAATTATGCGAGTGAGTCTTATCCGAATAACGGAAGCGCGAAAGCTGGTTATGCAAGGCCTTTGCCCAACGTAGGGATACGTTATCAGCTAGACGATCAACAACAAATTTTCGCCAACCGTGCTGAAAATTTCAAAATACCTCCTGACTCGGTGTTTTACAGTTCATTTGCCCCGAATACAAAGGTGAAGGCTGTAAACGTGAAAGAGGAACTATCGACCAATTGGGAGTTGGGTTACCGTTATTACCAGAATGATTTATCGTTAACCGCCACCTTGTTTTATATTGATTACCGTAATCGTATTGCCTTGGCATACGACCCCCTCAACGATATCCGGACTAATTACAATGTCGGCGATTCAACTACTAAAGGCATAGAGTTGGAGTCGGCTTGGCGGTTTTTACCCAACTGGAGTATCTACGGTTCGTTTTCTTATACGCATAACAGAATGGAGCAAAACCTGCAGACACAGCTAACCACAAATGGGCCGGTGGTTACACTGTTGACAGCAGGCAAAGCATTTCCCGATGTGCCTGAATATTTGGCCGGTGCCGCCTTGCAATACCGCAATGGGCCGTGGTCGGCTAATTTATCGGCGAAGTACACCGGCCACAGATACGCCACTTTGGTGAATGATGAGTCATTAAGCGGTTATACTTTGGTTAGTTTCGACTCCAGTTATCGTTTGCCCTCTACGGGCTGGTTCCGCGATCCCATGGTGAAGTTTAACGTTTACAATTTGCTGGATGAAGATTATCTGAATTTGACCGCTGCTAGCGGCAGTTCCTTTACTGTTACGGCATCGCAAAACCCCTCGTACTATGTTGGAGCGCCTCGCAGTTTTAGTGTCACGCTGTCTACCGACTTTTGATTTCAATAATTAGTCTTTCATGTTGCGTAGTATCCATCTAATCTTTGTGCAATATTGGCTTGCGATATTGCTGGGTAGCCTTGCCACGTGTTTGCCGAGCGGACATGCAACCGCAGCCGAGATATTTATTAAGGAAGCGGGTATTCCGGACGCAAGCGCAATTTCATCCATGATCCAGGATAAACAAGGTTTTATTTGGATGGCCAGCTATGCCCAACTACAACGCTATGACGGATACGATGCGAAGCTGTACAAAAAGGCCCCTAATGTTCCCGGCGCCTTGCAATTCGATGCCATTACCAGTTTATTTGAAGACCGGCAGCAGCGAATTTGGATCGGTTCGCGAGACGGCATGACGGTTTTTGAACCGGAAACAGAACTATTTAAAACGATCATAAAGGCTGAAGCCGAACCGGACCATAGAGAAGCCGGCAATATTCGTAATATCATTTCCGATGGTAGAAATGGGTTGTGGTTAGCCACGCGAGGTGGGCTTAGACATTTTAATCCGAAGACGGGCCAATCGAAAATTTATAGGCACGATCCGCGGCAGCCAGATAGTTTGTCGGTTAACAATATCGAAACACTCGTCATGGATCCGCAAGGCGGATTGTGGATAGGCACGTGGCCTTCCGGACTCGATTATCTCCCACCTAACAGCCAGCAATTTCAACATTTTCAAATCAGCAGCGATAATAAATTAACCTTGGAAAACAATATTAAAACATTGTTTTTCGATAGTACCCAGCGCTTGTGGCTGGGTACTGAAGCGGGGGTGTTTACCTGGCAATTCGGTGATGATTGGGCCAATAGGAAAAAGTTGCCGCTGCCTGCCACAACGGGGGACGCAAGGATTAATCAGTTTGCCGAAGATTCGAACGGAACTGTTTGGGTGGCGACTGCCAAGGGGCTGTTACGTTGGAATAGTCACCTGCAAGGCTTTGACCTTTATCAACAAAGACTGGAAGACCCCACCAGCTTGGCGGGCAATATCGTAAAAGCGTTGTTGGCCGATCATTCCGGCAGCCTTTTTATTGCCACAACCAATGGCATGAGTCGAATTGATTTTACCAGCGGCGGTTTTGGCAAACTCACACCTAGAGCCTTAAAAGATGCCGATGATGGAGTTAATAATGCCATTCGGTCCATCGCTGTTAACAATACGCATCAACTATGGTTGGGTACGTGGGAGGGGGCCTTGTTGGTCGACAACACCCGCCGGCAAATTTTAAGAAAATTAATAACAGCGCCCAAGCAGAAAGGACGTACTCCGATCGGGATGGTGTATGAAGTTTATCCGCAGCCGAATGGTTTGTTATGGTTAGGTACCCGGAACGGTCTGATTCGATTTAACGAAAAAAACCAGGACATTCAGATTATCGATTTAGGGGATACAGCTAATAATTTTGTCAATAAAATCGTACCCGGGCGGGACGGGATGTTATGGCTGGGTACCGGAGGCGGGCTGATTGAATATGATCCGCTAAAGGGCATAAAAAGACACTTTAGGCATGATGAAAACAATCAAAACAGTCTCGGCGATGATTCGGTTAATACCCTTTTTATTGATAGCAAGGGCAGAGTGTGGTCAGGCGGCGCTTATATAGCAGGAGGCGGTTTGAGCGTGTTCGACCCGAAAAGCGGCCAATTTCACGGTTACAATTTCGACTCGAATGACCAGAATAGTTTACCCAGCGATATGGTTTTTAATGTCATCGAGGACAAGCAAGGCCGAGTATGGCTGGCCACGGGCCGCGGGATATGCCAAGCAATTGAAACGGAAACCGGTTTCAAATTTCAAAATTTCGGTGCCGACAACGGCTTAGGTAACGGGTCGGTTCAAAACCTGCAGATCGGAGATCAGGGGTTGCTATGGTTCACCGGCATCAAGGGTATTTCAAGTTTTAACCCCGATAATGCTGAATTTACGCATTATGCCTTTCCGGTCGGTTTTGCCAGCAGGATTGAACCCGGCGCTATGGTAATTGACGACGTTGGATTGATCTATGTCAGCACTTCCGACGGCGCCATCATTATCGATCCCTATCAGCTGCGCACCAATAACATACTTCCCAATCCCGCGATTACCGAGATCAATATCGATAATCGCACCTTGGATTTGAATGTAAATGACCTCAATATCAGTTTGGAAGGCAGCATTACTCGACCTAGGAATTTGAGCTTTCCCTGGCGCGCGAGAATCTTGTCCTTACACTTTTCGGCCTTACATTACGCAGATCCCGCACGAAACCGCTATGCCTATAAATTGGCTGGTTTCGATCAAAACTGGATTGAAGTCGACAGTAATAATCGAGTCGCCACTTATACCAATTTAGACCCCGGCCACTATGTGTTTCATCTTAAGGCCAGCAACAATGCCGGGGTCTGGGATGAGATGGGGCTCACGCTGCCCATCACCATTATTCCACCTTACTGGCAGACGGTTTGGTTTCGCGGTTTGTTGTTGATTGCATTCTTTTCTTTATTGCTAAGCATCTATTATTGGCGGGTGCGGCAATTGCGGCGTATTCAGCAAAATCTCGAAACTCAGGTGACCAACCGCACCAGAGAACTGTCTGAAATGCATCAGCAAGCATTGGCTGCCGTGAAAATTAAGAGCGCATTTTTGGCTAATATGAGCCATGAAATTCGTACGCCGATGAACGCCATCATTGGCATGAGTGAATTGGCATTAGAAACCGAATTAAATCCTAAGCAGCGAAATTACCTGGAAAAGATCAAAACCTCTTCCAAATGGTTGCTCGGTATCGTTAATGACATTTTGGATTATTCCAAGTTGGAAGCCGGTAAATTAACCCTGGAGCATACCGAGTTTTATTTGGATGAGGTTTTACAATATTTAAAGGATCTCACCCCTACTTTATTGGGCAATAAATCATTAGATATCAACTTTAAAGTCGATAAAGCCGTCCCGCCAGCTTTTTGGGGTGATCCGTTGCGGCTCGGACAAGTGTTGTTAAATTTACTGAGTAATGCCATCAAGTTCACCGAAGTCGGTCAGGTAACCCTGCGTATTAAATGTTTACGGGCCACTGATAAAAAAGCCAACTTGCATTTCAGCGTTACAGATAGCGGCATCGGACTCTCTAGGCTGCAACAAAGCCATTTGTTTGAAGCTTTCAATCAAGCCGATAATTCCACTACCCGAAAATACGGCGGCACGGGTTTGGGATTATCGATTTGCAAAAATTTAATCAGTGCCATGGGCGGTAATCTCGGCGTCTCCAGCGAAGAGGGCGAGGGCAGCTGTTTTTATTTCAATATCGAGTTGGAAATTGCGTTGGCCGACCAAGTCAAACCCGTTCCCCAGGATGGCCCAAGTCCTGCCGTGATCGCCTCACTTAAGAGCGCCTGTTTGTTAGTGGTTGAAGATAATCCCATCAATCAGGAGTTGCTATTGGAGGTGCTGTCAAACAAGGGTATACAGGCCGACTTAGCGGTCAATGGGTTGGAAGCGCTTGGGATGATCGAGCTTAAAACTTATTCAGCCGTATTAATGGATTGTCTGATGCCGGAGATGGATGGTTATGCGGCGACGCGCGCGATCAGAAGCAATCCTCGCTACGCCAATTTACCGATTATCGCGATGACGGCAAATGTAATGATCTCCGACCGGCAACGCTGCCTGGATGCCGGCATGAACGATCATGTCGGAAAACCGGTCGATTGGACACAACTGTTTCAAGTGCTGGCTCGCTGGGTCAAGCCTCGGGACGATGCTAATGTTGAGCCGGCAGCTATTATCGCTCAGGATGAATTAGGTTTTCCGCATTTGACCGGTGTAGATAGTCGACAAGCCCGCCTCCTGACGGGTAATAATTCAGCCATATACCGCAAGCTGCTGGGCTTATTCCGGGAAAGACATTGCCATGATTGGGAGCAAATTCAAAGCTATTATCAGGCGGAAGATTACGAAAACGCGACTAAAATGATTCATAAATTATTAGGCAGTGTGCAATCCGTCGCCCATCGCGCTCTGGTGGAAATTTTGTCCGAGCTGGAGCGGGCGCTCAGAGAAAAGCACCCGTTGCTGCAGCCTCAGTTAGAGCATGCGGAATCGTTACTAAGCCAATTATTTTCAGAAATAGGGCTGCTATTCGAGAATACCGAGCCTGAGCATATTCAGAGCGGTTCGGCTAAATAGCGACAAAACCCGGGTCCATCAGCTTTCGCAAGTTCGACGCAAGCGGGTTTAATCCCGTACCCAGTCCTCGACCAGCCTGCTGGGAATATGCGCCGATTCACTGGATTGCGGATAATTTCTACCGCTAACGACACAATAAATAATACGCAAGGTATCGCCCAACAGCAGCCAAGTGATCAGCATGAAGATGCCGGTCAACCCGGCATTGAGATAATCGTTAAAAATCAGATGCGGGGCTTTTGCGGCTAGTTCGGATGTCAGCAAATCGTTACTTAACTTGTCGGACAAGTCGGCGGCATGGGCTAGAAAACCGACTCTTAAATCGGTTGAAAACAATTTTTCCCAGGCTGCGCTGGTGGTGATGATAAGCAACCAGGACAAGGGTAGGGCTGTGACCCAGACGTATTTTAATTTGCCGGATTTCACTAGAATGGTGCTGCCGACGCATAAGGCAATCGCCGCCAACATTTGATTGGCGATGCCGAACAAAGGCCATAGGCTATTAATGCCGCCCAACGGGTCTATGGTACCCATGTACAAAAAATAACCCCAGGCAGACACCACCAAGCCGCTGGTCAGCAAGATGCTGGGATAGCTGTTGGATTTACCCAAATCCAAGTTAAAATTACCCAGCATATCCTGCAGCATAAACCGGGCCACACGAGTGCCCGCATCCAGCGTGGTCAGAATAAACAGTGCCTCGAACATGATGGCAAAGTGATACCAGGCCGCCAGCAGATGTTCGCCGAATACTTGCGCAAACAGGCTGGCCATGCCGACCGCCAAAGACGGCGCGCCGCCGGTGCGGGCGAATAAAGTCGATTCGCCCATGGTGTGCGCCAAATGCTGCATTTGTTCAACGCTAACCGGAAAGCCCCAGCTGCTGATTTTGGCCACGGCGTCGACAGCCTCCGCACCGACAATACCCGCTGGACTGTTGATGGCGAAAAACACCCCTGGTTCCAGCACGCTGGCGGCTATCATGGCCATGATGGCCACAAAGGACTCCATCATCATCGCCCCGTAGCCGATGAAACGGGCATCCTGCTCGTTAGCCAGTAGTTTGGGCGTGGTACCGGAGGAAATTAGGGCGTGAAAACCGGAAATAGCGCCGCAGGCGATAGTAATAAACACGAACGGAAACAGCTTGCCGCCGAAGATGGGCCCGCTGCCGTCGATAAACTGCGTCAACGCCGGCATTTTTAGTTCGGGGCGTAACACCACGATGGCGATAGCCAAGGCGCCGATGGTGCCCAGTTTCATAAAAGTGGATAGATAATCGCGCGGCGCCAGTAGCAACCAAACCGGTAATACTGCGGCGGCAAAACCATACAATATCACCATCACCGCCAATTGCGGCGCGTCGTAGTCGAACCAGCCGCGCAAAACTGGGTGCTCGTCTATCCAGCCGCCGCCAACCACGGCAAAAATCAACATCGATACGCCGATCAAGGTGGCTTCCAGCACGCGGCCCGGACGCAGATGATGTAAATAAATCCCCATCAGTACAGCAATCGGAATCGTCGCCGCCACGGTTGAGGTGGCCCATGGACTGTGTTTCATGGCGTTTACCACTACCAGGCCCAGCACCGCGATCAGAATAATCATGATCATCATCACGCCCAGCATGGCGGCGGCACCGCCGATGGGGCCGAGTTCGTCCTTGGCCATTTGCCCTAGCGAGCGGCCGTCGCGGCGCACCGAGAAAAATAAAGTCACGAAATCCTGCACACAGCCGCCAAGTACGGCGCCGATCAGTATCCATAAGGTGCCGGGCAGATAACCGAATTGCGCGGCCAACGTGGGGCCGATCAGCGGGCCGGGGCCGGCAATCGCGGCAAAATGATGACCGAACACCACCCATTTGTGGGTCGGCATGAAATCGCGGCCATCGTCAAAACGTTCGGCGGGGGTGGCGCGGCCGGCATCAAGCATCAGCACCTTGGTTGCGATAAAGGCGCTGTAAAATCGATATCCCAGCGCATAGACGCAAAGTGCCGCAACCACCAGCCACATGCTGTTGATGGTTTCACCGCGCTGTAGGGCTATGCCGCCGACAGCAAAGGTGCCGATCAAAGCGACGCAGATCCAAAATAGAAGGTAGGGTAAACGATTATTGTTGCCGGACATGGCGGATTCCTTCGTGCATTGCAGTTTGGTGCGAGAAATTTTGCGAAATGGTAACACGAGGAGGGGATGTGGGCGTTACCGGTTGAGTTAAAGGATTTAACCCGGGCGGCAACGCCAGTCGGAGGAAGCGTTGATGTTTCTGCTATTTCAAGATTTGTTTTTACAGCGCTTTATATATTTTCAAGGCTTTATTTAAATCGGCTGTTGAATCGGCAACATTGCCTCTGCCGGCTTTTATTTGACCTTGAATAACTAAGGCATTCGCAGCCTTAACTTCGTCATCATGACCGGAAATTTGTTCCGATGCTGTGCGTGCAGATTTGATATGACCGCGCGCAGCGCTGAAATCGCTTTTGCTAATTTGCTCCAAGGCATTTTCGATGTGTGAAATAACTTCGCTAACACCCGCTACTGAGCTGGTGGCTTCTTCAGCGTAAGCGACGCTGCTGGTTGCACCAACAGAAATTGCCATGATGAAAGCCAACATTGATATTTTAATTAAATTCATAATATTAGAAATTTTTGAGTCTGATTGAGGGAAAATTAAGTGGGTTTAAACAAAATAATTTCGTTTAAACCCACTACCATCATATAGATTTTATCGATGGCATAAATGACAATTTTATTAAATTATCATTTTCGGCAGACTTTAAGTGGCGGCTAATTCGGTAGCGATCTTAAGGTTTTAGGTAAATATAACGCTTATAACTAAATCCTTAATTTTATTTATTTTGTCAATCAATACATGACTTTATCTGTTTAATTCGTGTTACGGGACGGCTGGTCGATGGTCCTGTAAAAGATGCCCTGTAACGCAGGCTTTGTAACGGATGCGATGCCGGAATTAATTTTTCGCGTAAATTGTCTTCGAAGTTTAAAGGGTTCATTTTAGGCTTAAAATGACCGTAGAGACCGAGTGAAAACAATATTTTGCGGGCAGCAGGCGATTTAGTGTTAGCGAGTCAGGGAGCAAATGGTTAAAATCCTATAGGCTTAACTCAGTTACTTGATTGCTTATAAGGAGAGTACTCATGAAAAAAATCACTACCGCGGCCTGGCTGCTTGCAACAACCACTTTTATGCTGGCGACTGCGCTACATGCTGAAACACCAGCCGATAAGCCCGCTAAAACAGTACATGGAGAATATAAAGATTGGTTAACCCTGAGTGTGTCTCACCGATTGGATAAACATCTGGTGCGCAGCGTTCTCGGTAACGACATAGCTATCAAAGCGGCTCGAGCCGGCAAAACCAAGCCGTGGCCGGATGGAACCATCTTCGCCAAAGTCGGTTGGAAGGAAAGAACTCACCCTAACTGGCCGCAAGCCGTGGTGCCGGGCGAGTTCGCCGGCGCTGAAGCCATGGTCAAGGACAGCAAGAAATTCGCCGAAACCGGCGGCTGGGGTTTTGGACATTGGGAAGGCGATAAACTGGTGATGAACGATAAGGAAAAGTCCGCGACATGTTTCGCCTGTCATACGCCTATGAAAGATAACGATTACGTCTACACCGTTCCTGTTTTGCAATAATACAGCAGGGGGCGTTTTAATCGCCCCCGTTCAGTCCGCGGCCAGGCTGCCGACATGCGCGGCGACGCTGGCCGGCAAGGCGTGTAAATCATAGCCACCTTCCAAAGCGGAAATGATGCGTCCGTTACAAGTTGCCTCGGCAATCTCCCGCAACTGCTGCGTTACCCAGGCATAATCGTCTTCCACTAGTCGCAATGAGGCCAAGGGGTCGTCTTTATGCGCATCGAATCCCGCGGATAAAAGAATCAGTTGCGGGTTAAATTTACGCACGGCCGGTAAAATGATTTCCGTGTATTTGGCTCGGAAAGTCGTGCCGTCGCTGCCGGTCGGCAGCGGGACGTTGACAATATTGCCAACCCCGTTTTCGGATGGGTGACCACTGCCCGGATAATGCGGCCATTGGTGGCTGGAGGCGTATAGCACTTGCGGTTGGCTATAAAACGCTGCCTGGGTGCCATTGCCGTGGTGCACATCAAAATCCACAATCGCGATACGTTCCAAACCATAGCGGGTACGGGCATATTCTGCGGCAATAGCAATGTTGTTGAACAGGCAGAAACCCATGGGGTAGCCGGGCATGGCATGATGTCCGGGCGGGCGCACGGCGCAGAATGCCTGCTGGGCCTGATCCGTGCAGAGTTTATCCACCGCATCGCAGACTGCGCCTACTGCGCGCAGCGCGGCTGACTTTGAACCGGGCGAGGCGACCGTGTCTGCGTCAAAATAACTTAAACCCTCGGCGGGGATACCTTCCAATACGCGTGCGATCATGGCGGATGTATGAATCAAGGCCAGCTTGGTTTCAACATCGTCCGGGATCGGTGGCGTGACATGCCGTATGCCCTGAAACTTAACGGCGCCTAATGCGGTTTCAATAGCGCGCAGACGAGCAGGGCTCTCAGGATGTCCGGGACCGGTGTCATGGGCCAGAAAATCGACGTGGCTGTAGTAAAGCATTGTCATAAGCCCTCCTAAAAATTAGATTTTACATTGTATGTTATGAGGTATGGCTGGTTTAAAATCAAGTCTGCCACTACACTGGAATTTTATTTTCCCGAACGAGGTCCTCCATGGCCAAGCCTATTACCCCTTTGCTCGCCGCCGATATTTTGATTGAATTAATCGATATACCGGAACGTCCTTTCGTTTTGATCGAACGCGCTTTTCCGCCTTACGGTTGGGCCGTGCCGGGCGGTTTTGTCGATGTCGGTGAAACGGTGGAACACGCCGCTATCCGTGAAGCAAAGGAAGAAACCGGGTTGGAGGTCGAATTAACAGCATTATTGGGGATTTATTCCGATCCCGCCCGCGATTCGCGTAATCATACCGTCACGGCGGTCTATGTCGGCCAGGCACACGGAATGCCCCAGGCCGCGGATGATGCCAAAAACGCCGCTTTGTTCAGGTTCGATAACCTGCCGGCGCAACTGGCTTTCGACCATGCCCAGGTGCTGGCCGATTATCAGGAATTCCTGCGTAGCGGCCGAGTAACGCCGTTACGGGTATAGGCAAGTCTTTTACTGGTTAAACTGCTCCGTGCCTAACAGTGATTGTCTTGATCGGCCCGAAGCACAAATAGGGTTTCATTAACGGCTTGATTAGTCGCACTATGGGTTTACTATAAGTCGATAACTACCCCGGCATTCGACCTGACAGGGCTTGCAAATGATAGAAGCAAATATCGAGCGGCTATGGGAACAACTTATTGCCTTCATAGAGGAAGGCCGGGTCATTCCTGTCATCGGGCCGGAATTGTTAATACTTGAAATCGATGGTAAATCAACTCGGTTATATACCTATTTGGCGGAGCAACTAGCAAAGCGCCTGCAAATTGCGCCGGAAGCGGACGATACCTTAAATGCTGTCGCCTGCCGATATCTGGCTCTGGGTCAGCAGCGAGAAGATATTTATCCCGCGTTAAAACGCACCATAGCTGAATTGTCGCCGGCTAAGCCGCCGGAAACGCTGGTTAAGCTAGCTAAAATCAGGCCTCTGAAGTTATTTGTGACGACCTGTTTCGATCCCTATCTGGTCAGAACACTTAACCAAGTTCGCTATGAAGGTAAGGATAACACCACGGTGTTAGAGTTCTATCCCGGTTCCAGCAAGGATTTGCCGGAAGAAATGGATAAACTGGTCGGTACTACGGTATTTCATTTATTCGGAAAACTTACCGCCGCACCGGATTATGCGGTTACCGATGAAGACATTCTAGAGTTTATGCATGAATTGCAGTCGGCGGATACCCGCCCCAAGCTGTTGTTCGATGCCTTAGTCAGGCAAGATCTGATGGTGATTGGTTGCCAATTATTTGATTGGTTGGGGCGCTTTTTTGTACGTATCGGCAATAGACACCGCTTGATTATTTCCAAGGAAAAAACCGATTTTTTGGTCGGTGACCAAATACGCAAGGAAATAAATCTGGCCAAATTTCTTTTGCATTACAGCAGTCGCACCAAAATTTTCCCGTTGCAGTCCATCGAATTTGTTGACGAGTTATACCAACGCTGGATGGCGACGCATCCTGCCGGCACCGACCACGGCAAGCCTGTTGAGGCAATGGTAGAGCATGTACGCCCCGTCGAAAAAACGGAACCCTATCAGGCCAATGTCGAGGCGGACGAAACAAAGTCGATGCGTAGTGGCGCGGTATTTTTGAGTTATGCGCATGAAGACGAAGCGGCTGTTTTGTTTATCAAGAATGCCTTTGAAAAGGCCGGTATTGAAGTATGGTTTGATAAAAATCCCAGCGCGTTGCGGGTTGGTGATAACTTTAAAACCCGCATCAAAACCAACATCGAACAATGCTCGCTATTTGTGCCGATTATTTCCCGCAATACTCTGACGCAAGAGCGGCGTTTTTTTAGGTTCGAATGGAAATTCGCGCAAGAATGCACCGATTTTTATCCGGATAACCGGCGCTTCATCATGCCGTTAGCCATAGATGATACCCCTGCGGACGATCCAAATCTGGACGATTATATTCGCGAATTACATTGGGAGCGCCTGCAAAACGGCCAATGTAGAGCGGAGTTTTTAGCCGAAATTAAAAATTTGCAGCGGGCTTACCGGCGCAATACGGAATAGTCGCCATGCAAATCGCCGCCGCACCCGCAGAAGCAGCAGAACTTGTTGACGTAGACCATCCCTGGCCAGGGCTGACTGCGTTTAAGGAACAAGAGGCGGAGTTTTTCAAGGGTCGGGCACGGGATATAACGAAACTGCATCGACTAGTCAATCGTGAGCGACTGACCGTGCTGTGCGGTGTTTCCGGCTTGGGCAAAAGCTCGTTATTGCAAGCGGGACTGTTTCCGCTGTTACGCCGAGATTTGATATTGCCCGTGATTATCCGGCTGAATTTTTCCGATGATTCATTACCGCTGCGTCAGCAGGTATTTACCGCCTTGGACAGGCAAGTTACGGCGTATGCCATTGAGGCGCCAGTTCGGCTGGAAAACGACACCTTATGGGAATATTTCCATCGCCAACAGTCCGAGTTTTGGGATACCCGAAATCGCATCACGCTGCCGATGCTGTGTTTCGACCAGTTTGAAGAAATCTTTACGCTGGGCCGCGAAAATGCACATCGACTCAACGAGGTGGATGATTTCCTTTCAGAGCTTGCGGATCTGATTGAAGGCCGTTGCCCTGAAAGTGTAAAAATGCGCTTGGATGCGGATTCGGAGTGGTCTAAACAGTTTGATTTTAGTCGCCATCGTTTTAAGCTGATTTTCAGCTTGCGGGAAGACTATCTGGCCGACCTGGAAGAATTGCGACCGTTGATGCCTTCGGTAATCTATAACCGTATGCGGCTTCGCCCTATGAACGGTCAACAAGCCTTGGACGTGGTGAATCAGACCGATGGTCGTTTGCTCAAAAAAGATGTGGCAGAAAGCATCGTCCGCTTAGTGGCCGGCAAGCAAAGCGGAGAAACACTCGCTGGGTTAGAGAATGTATGCGTCGAACCAGCCTTATTGAGCTTGTTGTGTCGGGAACTTAACGAACGCAGACTCAAGAACCGGGCACAGCGAATCGAGGCGCAGCTGGTCGACAGCAATCGGGAACTGATCCTGGAGGATTTCTACCGGCGTTGCCTGCAAGACCAATCCTCCGAGTTGCGCAGCTTCATCGAGGACAGGCTGCTGACCGTTTCCGGCTATCGTAACAGCGAAGCCTATGATAATGCCCTGGAAATCCCCGGCATTACAAAGGATGGCTTGGATGCGCTGGTACAGAGAAGGTTGCTGGTTTTACGCCGGGAGCAACAGGGCGGCATTAAACGGATAGAGTTGATCCATGACGTATTGACCGAGGTGGTACGTAAAAGCCGGGATCAACGGCAAATGTTGGAGAAACAAAGACTTGATGAACAGGCGCGCAAGGACGCCGAACGAAGAGAAAAAGCAGCCAATCGCCGAGCCATGGTTTCGGTTGTATTGGCGCTGATATTTCTGTTGACTGCTGCCTGGAGCTTGTGGAATTGGTGGGATGCCAAACAATCGCGCAATGTTACGCAATCCGGGAAGCTGGCGGCTCAGGCAATCTGGTTGGCCGATACGGCGGCTGACGATAGCATCGTTGAGCGGGCAGCCGCACTTGCGATTGAATCTTGGCGTATTCAACCTAACGCGCCAGCGGCATCGGCCGCCTATACATTGCTGCGTATGTTACCCACATATCGAATTGCTCATGAACAACCTATCCTTACGCTTGCCATCAGTCCCAAAGGCGGCCTGCTGGCGAGCGGCGGCGAAGACCGACAGCTACGTGTATTCAACACGGCAACCGGCAGGGAGATATTTTCCTTGCAACATGAGGGTTGGGTTAACAGCATCGCCTTTAGTCCCAATGAGCGGATTATGGCCACGGCTAGCAACGACAAGCACGTCAGGATAATCGACACTATAAGCCATAAAACCCTGTTTAAGCTTGCCCTGGACGGCGAGGTGAATGCGGTCGGCTTTAGCCCCGACGGTGGTTTTCTGGCAGTGGCCGGTAAGGATCGTACGGCGCGCTTGATTGAGGTGTTAACAGGCAGGGAGTTTCGACGATTTCAACATGGCGGGACGGTTTCCAATATCGCCTTCAGCCCCGATAGTCGCCGCCTTGCCACCGCCAGCGAGGATAAATCCACCAGACTGCTGGATATTTCATCCGGTAAGGAGCTATTCAGGATCGATCATGGTGCCGGCGTTACGCATATTATTTTTAGTGCCGATGGCCGGTTTATAGCGACGGTCAGTCTGGATAATTTAGCCCATATCATCGATGCCGAGACAGGCAAGGAACTCAAAAAAATCGAGCATAATCAGGTGGTGAACAGTTTGGATTTTAGTGCCGACGGTCGCTGGTTGGTGACAGGCAGCGACGATAATACCGCTAAAATCACTGAAATTTCCAGTGGTAAGGAAATTGCCCGCTTAACCGGTCGAGACGATGTTTATAGCGTCAGATTCAGCCCAAACTCGCTGTTACTGGCTATTTCCAGCCCGGACGGGAGTGCCCGGCTTATAGCAACGGGTACATGGCAGGAGCTGACAAGGGTTATGCACGGCGGCGCGGTGTGGAATATCGTATTCAGCCCGGATAGCCGATTTCTGACAACCGTGAGCATGGACAAACATGTGCGCCGTATCGAAACCGGAATTTATCCAGACGATATAAAAATCCAACAACATGACAGTATTATGGGGGTGGCTTTTCACCCGAATGGGCGGTATTTGGCCGCGGCCAGCCAGGACAAAACCGCCACAGTCTACGATGTTACGACCGGCCGGCAATTAATGGCATTCCAGCATAAAGATACCGTGTATGGTGTTGCCTTTAGCCGGGATGGGCGCTTCATGGCTACCTCCAGTAAAGACAATACGGCCAAGCTGATAAACATTTCCACCGCGGAAGAAATCGCCGCCGTCCGTCATACAGCCGAGGTGAGGGGGATAGCATTCAGCCCCGATAGCCGATGGTTGGCCACCGCCAGCCTGGATAAAACGATAAGGGTGTTGGATACGGCTAACGGTAACGTAAAAAAGCAAATAGATAGTGCCGATGAAGTCAGATTTGTGGTGTTTAGCTTTGATGGTCAACAATTGGCTGTTGCCAGCAAGGACGGTACGGTATCTTTAATCAATACCCGTACTTGGCAACCATCACAAACCTTAAGGCTTGACGCACCGGCTACGCAGGTGGCCTATAGTCCCGACGGGCGTTTTTTGGCGTCGGCCAGCGAAGATGGAACGGCAAGAATATTCGATTTAAGTACCGGAATAGAAAAAGCCCGATTTGTACATGCCGGAAGCGTGCTAAGCGTTGCATTCAGTCCGGACGGTAACATGCTGGCGACAGGCAGCGTGGACAATACCGCAAAATTGATCAACCTTGATAAGGGTGATTTAGTCGCCGTAGTTAAACAGGGCGGTGCGGTGACTAGCGTTGCTTTTAGTGCGAACGGCAGATTTTTAGCCACTGCCGGCATCGATAGAATAAGCAGAATCATAGAAACCGCAACTGGCCTAGAAATAGACCGGATAACTCATGGTGCCGAAGTGTGGGGAGTTGCCTTTAGCCAAGGCGAGCCAACCCTATTGGCGTCCGCGTTAGGTAATGGTCGAGTGCAATTGCACGCTGCGGATCCACAAAATGCGCTGGATAAGCTTTGTCAAAAAGACGGACGCAACTTAACCGTGGATGAATTGCATGATTATTTGGGCCGGAATCCACCGTATCAAACTTGCCAACAATGGCGAACGCCAGACCCAACCGGAGTTGCGCCTTAAATGAGGCTGAATGCTTTAATCAATTTAAGTCAGTTTCAGGTAGCTCGACGCATAGGGTTCGTTTCACTCAAAGGCGTAGCGATTGTTTCTGTCTGCATATTCCTTGGGGCAGGGTGTGCAACGGTTGCGGAAGAATATGCCCGCCACGCCGGTTTGCTGCACTTTAAGCGCGCAGTAATGAGCGGTACTCGCTTCCAGCATGTGATTTATAGCAAATCGGGAAGATCATCAAAATCCCTGCATATTTATCTCGATGGTGACGGTATCCCATGGATCGCCGGTCGGCCAGCGGATGATCCGACTCCCCGTAATACCTTGATGTTAAGGCTAATGAATTTAGATCGGGCCCCGGCGGCTTATGTGGGAAGGCCCTGCTATCACGGCATGCGGACGAATCATGCCTGCTCCAGCCGATTTTGGCTAAGTCATCGATATGGGCAGCAGGTGGTAGCCAGTTTGCTTGAGGTAATTAAACAATTGTTACGGCAAGGTAACTACCGGAATGTCGTCTTGTTTGGCCACAGCGGCGGCGGCGCGCTGGCCGTACTGCTTGCTTCGCGGTTAGCGGAAACGGTTGCTGTAGTCACAGTCGCTGCAAATCTGGATATGGAAGTCTGGGCCGCTTATACCGAAAACGATGATCTCAAAGGTTCTCTAAATCCGGCGGCGGTTGCACCACTTGATCCAGCGATTAAACAGTATCATTATGCCGGTGCCGAGGATGACATCGTGCCGGCGTCATTGATGGCGGCGGCAGCCAAGCATTTAGGCTCGCGATTGATCGTCATAGACGAATACGATCATCTGTGTTGCTGGGAGCGACTATGGACAAGTATTTTGGATGACGCGAGCGAATAGGGTTGGCCGCCTTAAAGCAAACGGCAGCCGCATTGGTATCCAAAAACTGATTCTTGCTGGTATTACCACTCCATTCTTACACCGACATTGCCGCCATAGCTTTCAAAGTTACTATTGCCCTGTATGGTTGTAAAGTTGGCAAACGCCTGTAGGCCTTTCTGCATCAGCAGTGAAGCTCCGACATCGATCAAGGCCCAGTCGCGGGCAGGGTTTTCGGTCTGAAAGAAAAAGCCGGGACCCGTCGTTGAGTCGGCCGCCTGAATGAAATGCGCATTAATGATGCGCGAATCGTTGGCATGTTCATGAACCCAGGCAACGTTGACTTGCGGCACTATAACGCCGAACGAAAAACTATGCGCGGAGGAGGCGAATAGGCCTAGGGTGGTTTGTAACGAGGTTTGATGTTGATCGTTATAGCGTAACTCCAAGCCTGTGTTTGAGGATTCGTGATAACTGTTTATTTCCCATTGCCGAACATCGACGCCGACTCTTGGTCCGATCGTGATATTGTCAATCGCAAAGTCGTAGCCGCTTAAAAAGTTAAGAGTATATTGATTGGCGTTGAAGTTTCCGGTAGTAATTCCTCCAATAGTTGTTGGCGTTCCTCCGGTTGTTCCGGCAACGGCAAATCGGTCTGTGGTTTGGTTTCTTCGCGTATAACTTAGGGCAAGGTTGGCAAATGCATTATCAAAGGGCAGGTAGTTGATATACAGTAGCGGCGTGTATGAGTTGCTATCGAATCCGCCGCCGGAATTGTAATTACCTTTTGCATTGGCATAGTTGAACGCCAGTCCCACTTCCAGGTTATTGAGAATGGCGTAACCGCCGCCTAGCGTTACAGCCGGGATGGATGCGTTATAGCCGTCCTCAAAGGGGTTTTGATAATGCCGAAGCGTTGTAGCGCCGGCGGTTAAAAATGTGCTGAATTTCCCCCATTGCGCTGCAATAACGTCGGCCGAAGCGGGCGGTCTTTTTTTTCGTTCTTTCTGGGTTTGTGCGTCTTTTAATTGTTGCTGGGAGATAAGGAGCGAACTTGGTTGTGACTGACTGCCTATCCCCGCAGCGGCGGTTGTGCCCCCTGCTTGCAATGCAGAGCAGATTGTATCCAGATTTCCTGTTCCTAGGCCCCCGGGATTTCGGCAAATTCGGTCAAGCTCCGCGGTACTAGCGTCATTGAAAGTTTGCGCCTCAACGGTCTGCCCGCTCAAGGCCGCAGCAAGCAAGACAAATGATGCAAGCGAAACTTTATCGATTCGTGATGAAAATCGTTGGTCTCTAGCGGCTCCATTTCGCAGAGTACTATTTTGTTTTAAGTCAATTTTCATGACTGCCCCCTATAATGGATACCCAAGTAAACAACTACAATACAGTGTAGTCGGTCTCGGTTAATTTGTTATATGCATCACAAAACTTATTATTTGTTACGAGCTTAAGTTTAGGGCTGTCAATTCAAGCTGCAATATATAGTTTATCTATATATTATTAATCGGTAATTTATTTATTATTGATGGTCCTAATATATCGGTCAAGCCTGAAACTATATATTCAATCAGGAGCCGAGATAAGGCCGATAGAACGTTGTAAGTATGCGGCTAATCAGTCATTCGTTATTTTAAATGAACAACCTGATAGAAATTTAGCAACTTGAAGGAGAGAAGGGGTTGTTGATATTTAAAGATGGTGCCCAGGGACAGAATCGAACTGTCGACACGAGGATTTTCAGTCCTCTGCTCTACCGACTGAGCTACCTGGGCCCGTCAAGAGCCGCGCATTAAACAGGGTTATTGGCTTTTAGTCAACTACAAAAACGTGTTGGAAGCTTGTCTCGATTGGCTTTACTGCGTTGGTTTCTCGAAACTGCTTGTCAAATCAATCTTAAAAGTTCAGGGTCCGCTAGCGCCGGTAGTCACGATGAACGGGTTGGCTGGACACTCCCTGGCGTTTATGCAATTCTGTTAAATCAATTTTTAATAACTATATAGAGCATTATGCTAGGTTTTACCGATATTGGCGGCTTCATCATCGATATGGATGGCGTGCTCTGGCATGGCGATCGAGCGCTGCCGGGACTGGCTGCATTTTTTGATACGCTAAGAGATTTGAAACTGCCGTTTGTACTGGCCACTAATAATGCCAGTATCACTGCGGAGCAATATGTCAGCAAGTTGTCCGGCATGCTGGTTGAAATTGATATCCAGGAAATATTAACATCGGGTATGGCTACGGCCTTGTATTTGTCCGAACGTTATAAACCATCGGCGACACGGGTTTATGTGATCGGCAGTGCCGGCTTGAGGCAGCCTCTACTGGATAAAGGCTTCATATTGGCAGGCGAAAATGACCTGGAAGCCGTGCAATTGGTCGTCAGCGGTTTGGATAAAACCTTAACTTGGGAAAAACTATGTACAGCGGCGCTGCATATTCAGGCCGGTGCGGGTTTCTATGCCAGTAACGGCGACGTCACACTGCCCACCGAGCGCGGCTTTTTACCCGGTAACGGTGCGGCCTTGGCGGCGCTTACCGCCGCCACCGGTGTTGTCCCCACCACCATCGGCAAACCGGCACCTATTATCTATCAGCAAGCGCTAACCCTATTGTCGGTGGCCCCCGAAGGTGTGGTGGCGATTGGCGATCGCCTCGATACCGATATTTTGGGCGCGGTACGGACCGGCATCCGCAGCGTGCTGGTCTTGTCTGGTATTTCGCGTGAAAGCGATATTCAAGCGCTTGATTACGGTCCGACTTGGGTGATGCAGGATATACGGGAACTGACTGAAGCCCTGCGCCAATAACAAAAAGGAGACAAACATGAAAAAATTTATCGACAACCCCGCCACTTTGTTGGATACCAGTTTGCAAGGCTTCGCCAAGGCCCATGCCGATATTGTTGAATTACATACCGAACCGAATTTTGTCAGTTGTAAACAGCGAAAAGTCGGCAAAGTGGCTTTGATTTCCGGGGGCGGCTCCGGACATGAACCGTTACACGCGGGATTTGTCGGTTACGGTATGCTGGATGCGGCTTGTCCCGGGCAGATTTTTACTTCGCCTACGCCCGACCAAATGCTGGCGGCGGCTCAAGCGGTTGACGGCGGAGCAGGGGTGTTGTTTATCGTCAAAAATTACGCCGGCGACGTGATGAATTTTGAAATGGCGGCGGAAATGCTGGATGGCCCGAATGCCAGTGTATTGGTCAATGATGATGTTTCACTCCCCAAGGATCATCCGATAGGCCGGCGTGGGGTGGCTGGTACGGTAATGGTAGAAAAAATCGTCGGTGCCGCCGCCGAACAAGGCTATGACTTGGCAGCCTGTAAAGCACTGGGTGAACGCGTGGTGCAAGCTACCGCTTCCATGGGTATCGCCTTGAGCAGTTGCACTGTGCCGGCCTTGGGTCATCCCACCTTCGAGATAGCGGAGGATGAAATCGAAATAGGCGTGGGCATTCATGGCGAACGCGGACGGGAAACCGGTAAGTTGTTACCCGCCAGCGAAATGATCGAGCAAATTGCCGGGCATATTCAGGAGGAGTTACACCCAGAGGCCGGTCAGGCGGTTTTATTGCATGTAAACGGATTCGGCGGTACGCCATTGGTGGAATTGCATTTGGTGTATGAGTTGGCTTGGCGGTATTGGCAAAAACGCGGCTTGAATATCCAGCGTTCGTTGGTGGGAAACTACACCACATCGCTGGATATGGCCGGTTGTTCGCTAACCCTGACCCTATTAGATGAAGAAATGCTGGGTTTGTGGGACGCACCGGTTAATACCGCTGCCTTACGCTGGGGTTGTTAATTGATGCGATCGATGCAGGCGGAGGATGATTTCCGCCTGTGGCGATTATGACGCGGATCTGATTTGCTGGGCAATTGCCGCGATCATCAATTGTGCGGTTTTGGCACCGGCATCGATATGTCCTTTGCTGCGCTCGCCTAAAAATGAAGCCCGGCCTTTGGTAGCCAGCATGTCGCGGGTACTTTCCACACCGACTTCGGCCGTAGTACAGACCTGATCTAAAATAGCGTTTAAGTCTTTGCCTTCGGATACGGCCTGTTTCAAGGTTTTTGCTACCGGTACCCAAACGTCCAGCATGGTTTTTTCACCCACATCCGCCTTACCGCGATGCTTGACGGCTTCTACTGCTAACTGAAACGCTTCGGCAAAAGTCTGCATACCCGCCGGTTTATCTTTGCTGTTTTTGTGTAGAGCGATAAATAACGTTGCGTATAAAGAGCCCGATGCCCCGCCGATTGCCGCCATCACCGTCATGCCGATTTTTTGCCAGGCCGCCGGCCAATCCAGGTTGGCGATTTCCGTAGCGTGGCTTTGCAAGGCCTCTAGGCCGCGCTGTAAATTAAACACATGATCGCCATCGCCAATGGCTTGGTCCAATTCCGTTACGGTCTCGGCATGGTCGTTGAGCGTGGCGGATATCGCTTCTAATAACTGGGGAAATATCGCAGGTGTTAGCGGCATGCAGACTCCATGGTAGCTGGTTTTTGTGAATGGCGAGAATAGCGCTTGCCAACCCGGCTGTCCAGACAATACCTCGCATTAGCTCCGCTGCTGCGTCAACTTGCCGCACCATGGCGGCTTTAATTAGGGTAAATCCGTCCTTTTCAGAACGCTAAATCAGTTAAAATTGAATAAGCAGTAACGTTATCCCGGATTAAATCCAAGAACCCGTAGCAAATGGAATCAAGATGTACATGACAAGTAAAAAAACTATTCTGAAAAATCTAGGTATTGCTGTATTGAGTACTGGACTGGTAGCCTGCGATGGCGCCGATGAACGTAAAGCCAAATACATGGAGGAAGGCAGTCAATTGTATCAAGCCGGCGATTACGAAAAAGCCCAGCTGGCTTACAAAAATGTGTTACAGATTGACCCTAAAAACTGGGAAAGCCGTTTCCAAATGGCTGAAACACTGAGTAAACAAGGCCATATAGAAAAGGCATTTAAGGAATACAACACCGTCGTGGCAAATGATGAAAATCATGTCATGGCCCGGGTGAGGGTAGGACAGTTATTATTATTGAACCGGGCAATCGATGAGGCCGAAAAAATGGCCAATGAGGCCTTAGCCAAGGAACCTGATAATGTCGAGGCGCTGGTGTTGAATGCCGGCGTACAAATGGCCAAAAACAATAGCGATGCCGCGATTGCCTTCGTCGATAAAGCCCTGCAAAAAAGCCCGGACGATGCTTCGGCAATTTTGATGTTGGCGTCCATCAAGGTCAAAAGCAACCAAATCGACGATGCTGTTACCCTGTTAAAACAAGCCATAGAAAAAAAGCCCGATAGCGTGAATCTGCGTACCATGCTGGTGGGTATCTACGCTCGCAACAAACAGATTCCCGAAGCGGAAGCGTTATTGGAATCCATCGTCAAGGTTCAACCGAACGAAGTGCTGCATTACAAAAATCTGGCTCTGTTTCAGGTGGGTACTAATCAGCTGGATAAAGCGGAATCCACATTACGCGACGCCGTGGAAAAGTTGCCGGAAAATGATAGTGCCAAAACCAATTTGATCGATTTTCTAGTTGAAAAACGCAGCTTGGATGTGGCGATTGCCGAGTTATTGCCGTTTATTGAGCAAAGACCCGACGATTATGTACTGAAATTTAAGTTGGCTTCCTTGCAGCTGGCCAATAAACACGCGGATAAAGCCGAAGAAACCCTTAAACAAATCATAGAGGCCGATAAATTAGGCCCGAATGGTCTTACTGCCCGCAACAAACTGGCTTCCTTTTATGCTGCCGGTAAACGCGTTGACGAAGCCAAGGCTTTGAACAAAGAAGTATTGGAGGCTAATCCAAGAGATGGCGAAGCGTTGACTTTACGTGGCCAGTTTGCCCTGGCGGAAAATAAAATCGACGATGCGATTGGCGATTTCCGTTCGGTATTGGTTGATCAACCCAATAACGTCAATGTATTAAAACTATTGGCGGCGGCGCATCTGCGCAATAAGGAACCCGAATTAGCCAAAGAGAATATGGAAAAAGTGGTGGCTATTGCGCCGGGCGATGAAACCGCACGCTTGGATCTGGCCAGTCTGCATTTACAGGCAGGTAAGGAAGATTTGGCCAGACAGCAAATCACCGAGCTTTTGAAAGCCAATCCCAAAAGTCATAAAGGATTAGAGAGTCTGTTCAAGTTGGAGGTTGCCAAAAAGCAATGGGATAAAGCCCAGGGCGTAGCCAAGCAAGTTCAACAAACCTTTCCGGACGACGCGGCCGGTTTTTATATGTCCGGCTTAGGTTACCAAGCGGAAGGCAAGCTGGATTCAGCTATTGAGGCTTTTAAACAGGCTTTGGTCAAAAAACCGGATGCTATCGAACCGTTGACTGAAATAGTCAAAACTTACATGGCGCAAAAACAACCGGCCAAGGCGGTATCCGAGCTACAGCAGGTGATAAAAAAATATCCGGATCATTTTATTGCCGATAACTTGTTAGGCGGTGTTTATCTCAGCGAGCAGAAATTCGCCGAAGCCAAAACGGCTTTCAATAAAGCCATGCAAATTAAACCTGAATGGTTCAGCCCTTATCGTAATCTGGCCTTGTCCGAGTTAATGCAAAAAAACAAATCGGAAGCCATTAAAATCTATACCACAGGGATAGAAAAAACCAAAGGTTCGATGGAGTTGGTGGAAGATTTGGCCAGGCTTTACCATGCCGGTGGCGAGCATGACAAAGCCCTGGCGCTATATGAAGATGCGTATAAGCGGTATCCACAGTCAGCTTTAGCCGTCAATAATCTGGCAAGCTATTTGTCTGATTATGCGGATAGCCCGGAAAACCTGGAGCGTGCCGCTAAAATGGCGGAACCGTTGGCAAAATCCAATAATGCCAACTTTTTGGATACGGTAGGCTGGATTGCCTATAAACAGGATAAATTGGAATTGGCTGCAAACTTGCTGTCTAAGGCATTGCAAGCGGCACCTGATTCAGTCATTACCAATTTCCATATCGGCATGCTGTATGTCAAACAGAATGACACCGGCAAAGCTGAGCAGCATTTGCAAAAAGCGCTGGAATCAAAAGCCAAGTTTGACGGCATGGATGAGGCGAAACAGGCTTTGGAGAAAATTAAACAAGGCGGTTAATTTTGCCGATACAGGCTGCCGCCATCGCGGCAGCCTTGGTTTATACTGAAAGCTTGATGGTTTGCGGTTGGTTGCGGCAAACCAGGGCAATGGGATTAATCCTGGAAAGGGATTTTATGATCGGTTGATTTATTGAATACCGTACCCAGTACATTAATATCTTTTAACAAGGTGGCGGCATGCTTAAGTTCGTCGCTTTTCGTTTTACCTTCCTCCACCACCAGTAACACGCAATCCACATAGGGCGAAAAGCCCAAGGTGTCGTCGTGAGACAAAATAGGCGGCATATCGAAAATAATGATACGGGAAGGATAACGGCTTTTCAGTTCATTGACCAAACGTACCATTTTCGGTGAGCGTAACATTTCCGTCGAATTAAACAGCGGCTTACCGGCGGGCAATACGACCAAGCGGTCTATGCCTGGATTGATCAGCATCGAGCTGATTTCTTTATCGTGTAACAAATAATCGCTGAGGCCGGTATCGGTTTGAATACCGAACAAATTCGCAATGGCCGGGTTCAAAAAATTGGCATCGACCAATAACGCCGTTTTATCCAGTTCCATGGCAATACTGATGGCTAAATTGGCAGCGGTCAGACTATTGCCGGTTTTGTCGCTGGTACTGGTAATGGCTAGGGTTTTCCATTCCATTGAGTCCATGCTCTGCAAGCAGCGGGTCCGCAACATGCGATAGGCTTCCAGCCAAGGTCCGGGCGTAAAAGCCGAAATAATACGGTTTTCCTTGAGCAGTTGTTGGTTGGGTGTATGTACCCGGGTTTGGCTATAGGCGACATTGAGGCCGTCCCGATTGGCATCGCCAGACCCGGCATTCGATGGTTGGTTTTTATCTGCTAATGTTTGAATGGAATTCATGGCTGATCTCGGTTAGTTATAAGCCGCCTGCCACGCGGAGTAGTTTGTACCAAAATACATCCAGAGGCATGAACAGGAAGTGGAAAATCAACGTGGCGGCAAGCGCCGTAATCAAGGCGCCCAACATGAGGGTCCGGCGCCGAGTTTGATATTTTTGTTTTTCTACCCGGCTTTCGAGATAAGGGATAGTGGCCAGCGGCGCTACGCCCAAGATATTAGTGATGGTTTTTTCGCTGTGTATACTGGCATCCATCATCTCGGCTAACGCCACGGTACCGAAGCCGCCGCCAATGGCCAATACAAACCCCAGGAAAAGAATGGCCATGCGATTAGGGCTGACCGGTTCCAGAGGCTCTTGCGGTGGATCAATCAAAGTAAAGCGCTCGCCTTTCTTTTCAATTTCCAGTTGTTGCGAGATTTGGGCTTCCATTTCCCGGACACTGACTTCCTGATAGCGCTGATTGGTATTATTCAGCTCTTGCACCAAATCCATATAATCTTTTTCGACCAAAGGCGATTGCATGAGGTTATTTCGCAATTCTTCGATGCGGTTCCGAATTTTTCCGCGGGTAATCTCTATCGATTTGATATCTGAATTCGCCGCGTCCAGCTGGGATCTAAGGGTAATGTAAGCGGGGTTGTCCGGTTCCAAGGCAACATTGGAATAGTTGTTTTGACTGGCCTCGATCAGCGCTTGTTGCAAGGATGAGATTTGTTTTTGCAGTTTGATCACGTCGGGATGTTTGTCTGAATATTGCTTCAGTAACACTGCCAGTTCGGCTTTATTCTCGGTCAATTCGGCATTCATTTTATTTAAATCGGTATTGGAGCCGATCTCTTTTTGTAATGACTCGATTTCGCGTTTGGTTTTAATCACATCCGGATGGTTATCGGAATAACGTGCCAATAGAGAAGGATATTGGGACTGCAATTCTTTTAAACGGTCTTTCATATCGAATACCCGGTTGCCTGCCGCATTGGTGGCCATGGCATTCGGGTCTATTTGCGCCAGTTGTCCTTCCAGATAAAAGCGCCGGTCTAATGCATTGCGTTCCTGAGTATCCAGACTCATCAGTTGGTTGGTCAGGGACGTCAATTCCTGTTGATTCAATTGATTGATTTCCGGCAGTTGTTGCAGGTTTTGTTCTTTAAAAGTGGCCAGTTTGGCTTGCAGTTCCTGAATTTTTACTTTGAGACGGCGGGCCTCTTCACCCAGAAACAGGGCGGCATTTTCTGCTGACTCCGTTCTGGATTTGATATTTTCTTTTAAAAACAAAGACGTTAATTCGTTCGCCACTTTTTGGGCCAGGATGGGCGAATGATCGTCGAAAGCCAGTACAAAAGCTATGGTGGCTTTGGTGGGGGCGCCATTGCGCGGATCGATAACGTCCGCGCTAATGGTTTCGACTTTAATCCGTTCACGCATTTTCTCCAAAATGACTTCTTCCGGTTTGGATTTGCGGTCGTCGGCGTATAGATCGTATTTTTTGATGATTTCGACCAGATTGGAGCGCGACATGATGCGCTGACTGATAATCTGGATACGCTGATCCGCAAAAGTAGTAACCGTCGATCTGACCAATTCGGAAGGGATCTCTTGTTCTTCGATCAAAATGGTGGCCGTGGAACTAAATACCGATGGTAGCGCTACGGCTAAAACAATGCTTAGTAAGGCGATGACAACAAGCGGAATGATTAAAAATCTACGGCGCTTTTTGACTATCTTCAGATAATCTTTAATGTCGGGGGTTTGATTTCCACGTTATTTCACCTGGCGATTGATTTGTGGTTGGTAAGAAAATTGTAGTTGTATATTGTTGCCAAAGGCGGTTTGATTAATGGAACCGAATTCCAGTTGGCGATACGAATAAGACAAGTTTAAGTTAATTTCCGGAGTCCAGCGCCATTGGATGTTGGGCGTCAGGGTTATCATGGTCCTGGTATTGTTGGTGCTATTGTTGATCGTGGCGGTCGATTCGGATAACAGGTAGCTGGCGTTTATACCCGAACTCCAGCGTTCGGTTAAGTTGTAACGAGCGTTTGCAGAGAAGGAGGTGGTGTTGCGTTGGCCGCTAGTACTTGCTGGAGATAATTGTCGTGAACCTTTTAAATCAATACTGCCCCAATCGTATTTTCGATTGAAGTCGCCCGAAAATACGTTGCCGCTGGTTTTGGATGATTGAGTAGATACAGTAGGTTGGTTAGGTAATCCAAATTGACTAGGCGGTAATCCGAAAAAATCGATGTTCTGAAAGGAGCTAACATCTGTAGTGGTATCCCTGATGCCGGCGGACAAGGATAACCGTGTCCGTTCATCATAAGCATACTGAAAGCCGGCTTGATAATTAAAGGTAGTGGCCTTTTGGCTAAAACCGGAAGTGACTGGAAAAGGAGTATTTAGATAAAAACCAGGAGGATTTTCACCGGATGTGCTGAACAGGGAATAAGAACCGGTTAAATTGACCGAAAATCGTTCTGAGAAGCCATGTGTTAAGGTTGCGGCGTATTGTTGATTAGAGTAATCGGAAAATGAACGGCTGGTAGTTAACCCTGGCGTCTTTTCGAAAGTAACATCTATGTAGTTATACGACAGTTGAAGTGCATCGCGCTCATTTAAGTTATAGGTGAGTGTCGGCGAAACCGAGCGGGTGGTTTTGGGAATCTGAAGTTGCAGGTTGAAGGCGTTGTCGGTCAGATCCAGCTGGGTATTGATGGTTGACTGTTCGGCGTAGCGTGCAGATAAATCTGTTTTAAAACGCTCGCCAGTATATTGATGTTCGATATTGGCGATTTTTTCGGAAAAGTTCAGGTTGGATTCGCCGTGATAAATCAGTTCATTCCATTTGAATGTAGTGTTCAAGGCATGGTTTTCAGCCATGTAGCCGAGCAATACGCCCGGCGACAGCGTAGTAACAAAATTGTCGCGGGTTGGATTGATCTGCATGCGCAGGTTGTCAGTGTAGCGTTCGGTTGCGCCGAAGTTTGGTTCGAACAACCAGTCAAACGCTTGGCAGTTATGACTAAACACAACCAGGACAGGAAGCAACTGCTTCGTCTTGAATTTCATCTGTACAAACTCTATCTACCTTGTCCTTAAGGTACGGTGATAGTGTCTCCCGGCTCCAGCAGAATGTTTTGATCCAAATCCTCGCCGTCTATAACGTTGCTGTAATCAAAAGGAAAAACTCTGATTTCATTGCCGATGCGGCGCTGAATGTTGATATTGCTTTCATTGGCAAATACGGTCAGGCCACCCGCCATACTTAAGGCTTGCAGAACATCGATACGTCTGCCGGCAAACACTTGGCCGGGCTTATTGACTTTGCCGATTACAAAAATGGCATTGCCTTGATTATTCAATAATTTCACGCTAACGGATGGGTCGGCAATATAATCCGCCAGCTTAACGCTCAACAGTTCGTTAAGGTCGCTAATGGTCCTGCCCGCCGCCGTAATGGTTCCAATCAGTGGGTAAACGATATTGCCATCGGGGCCAATCAAAAATTGCTGTTGCTGCAGGCCCTCTTCTTTCCAGACCGTAATTTCAATGGCGTCGCCGGGAGCAAGTAGGTAAGTCGCTAATATTTCGGGGTCTTTCAGGATAACAACGTCGGTTTTGGCTTCGGGTTGAAGCGCTGTCGGTTCGGTTTGGGTTTGCGGAAGTTCAGTGGGGGTAAGCGGAAATTCTGTTTGGGCAAAAGTTTTACAGGCAACCAAGGCAAAAATTAAAAAAATTATAAGTTGCTGTTTCAAAACGTATTCCTTTATGAGTTGTAAGATTGTCATCCGTACGGTCTTTACAATACGGTATAGAAAAACCCATAGTGTACAGGCGAAATGTAACAGTATTTTTAACGCTGTTGCAGCTGCCTGCGGGTTTTATAATTAGCCTTTCTTTCCAAGAAATGAACTGATTTTCACTCCGTCATTATATGACACGGAACTTAATTATCAATAACATTAGGTGTATTTTAATGAAATTAAAAGATTTTATTGCCCTTGTCGAGTCGGATCAAAACATTGATTTTAAAGATACTATGGCCGTCATCGCGGAGCATTATGATTATCAACCTTGCCAATTCAGTAACGGTATTCAACAGCCTTTGGTCAATGCGGCGGGACAGAATGAAGGGTCATGTAAAATTTTTGCCTTTGCTAAATTAAACGGCTTGAATCAAAGGCAAACATTGGCACTGTTCGGCGATTACTATCGGAAAGATGTGCAGGAAAATCCAGAGGGTACGGATCATCAAAACATCCGCCATTTCTTACGCGACGGCTGGGATGGGATTGTGTTTAGCGCCGAGGCTTTGACCCCCAAGCATGCCGATTGATGTTTTGATTGTTGGTCAGGGATTGGCCGGTAGTTTGCTGGCGTGGGAGTTGATCCGCCAGGAAATGCGCGTAATCGTGATCGACAACGGTCGTGAGAACGCCTCGCAGGTAGCGGCCGGCCTGATAAACCCGGTTACCGGGCAACGCTTGGTAAAAAACTCGGATGTTCTCGATCTATTGCCTGCCGCAATGCAGTGTTATCGGGTGTTGTCCGAAGTATTCCAACAGCATTTTTTTGTAGCCTTGCCCATGCTGCGGATTTTAAATAATGTCCGCGAGCAGCGCGCCGCTGAACAGCGTTTAAATCAGCCCGATTACCAAGCTTTTTTGGCGGCTTATCCGGATGCGACTGATGCCATTAAAGCGCCCTATGGTGTTTTGCGGCAAGCGCAGACCGGTTATTTAAAAACCGGCTTGTTGCTGGCGCATCTGCGGAATTTTTTGATCGCTAAGGCCAGTTACCGGCAAGCTGACTTCAATTATAACGAGCTGATTTTACACCCCAACTTAAGCTGGCGAGAATTTTCACCTAAGCATATCGTTTTTTGCGAAGGACACCATGCTAACCAAAACCCCTGGTTTGGCGGTCTGCCTTTCCAGCCGGCGAAAGGCGAAATATTGCGCTGCCGCAGCGCGGCAAAGCGCCCGGAACAAATTATCAACTACGGTCATTGGATGATCCCAATGGATGCGCAACAATTTAAACTCGGCGCTACTTTTCAGCCAGGCCAAACCGATACCCGGCCAACGGAACTTGCCAAACATACGCTTTTGCAAGGCATAGCCGGGATTATGCCGGGTTTAATGCCTATCGTAGTGACGGCGCAGCACGTCGGGGTCAGGCCCACCACCTTAGATAAACAGCCGTTTATCGGCTCGCACCCACAGTACGCTAATCTGCATATTTTTAACGGTTTCGGTGCCAAGGGGAGTTTGGCTATTCCCTGGCATGCAAAGCAATTCGTAGCGGCTCTGCAAAAGCACGCTTTATTGCCGATAGCGGTTAACATCCAACGTTATTATGAAACGCATTTCCTTCGCTGAGACGGCCCACAGTATTATTCTGGAATATCTTCGGAAAGGCGATGTGGCTGTCGACGCTACTGTCGGTAATGGTCACGACACCGTGTTTTTAGCCGAATGCGTGGGCCGTGCGGGACAAGTCTTTGGGTTCGATGTACAAACCCAAGCCCTGCGGATTACCCGGCAACGCATGCGGCAGCAGGATTTATCCGCACAGACTATTTTGTTTCACGCTAGTCATGCCGATATGGCTAAACGCATTCCGCAAGAATTTCACGGCAGCGTTAAGGCCATCATGTTCAATCTGGGATATCTGCCAGGCACGGATAAAAGCGTGATTACCAAAACTCAAACTACTTTGCAAGCCATCGACGCCGGATGCCGTTTATTGGCTGAGCAGGGCGTCATTACGGTAATGGCCTATCCCGGCCACGCCGGCGGCGATGAGGAAACCAGTAGGTTGACGCACTGGTTGCAGCAGCTCGATTCCGCTAGTTATATCGTGCAAACCGTTTACAGCCAACACCATCAAGCGCACGCGCCGCGGCTTTTTGTGATTAAAAAAATGAACTGATCTGTTATGATGCGCGACTTTTTCACCAGCAGATACGCGCAATGTCAGAATTTCAAAACGTCACCATCGTCAAGCAAGCCAATGTATATTTCGACGGCAAAGTAAATAGCCGTACCATTATGTTTGCCGATGGCAGCAAAAAAACCCTGGGTTTCATGCAGCCGGGCGAATACACTTTCAACACCGCCGATCCGGAGTTGATGGAAATTCTGGCAGGCGAGCTGGACGTGCTGTTACCCGGTAGCGGCTGGCAAACCATCAAGGGCGGCGAAGCTTTCAATGTGCCCGGCAATGCCGCATTCACGATGAAAGTTAAAATGCCCAGCGACTACTGCTGTTCGTTTTTAAAATAACCTCGGATGCAAAAGGTAGCGATTTTTGCCGATGTGCAAAATATCTATTACACCTGCCGGCATCGCTATCAAAAACATTTCAACTATAGTGCTTTTTGGCAACAAGCCACCGCCGGTCGCCAAGTTGTGGCCGCTTATGCATATGCTATTGAAAGAGGCGATGCCAGGCAACGCGGTTTTCAGCAAATCCTCAAAGACATCGGTTTTCAGGTCAAGCTCAAGCCTTATATTCAACGCAGCGACGGATCGGCGAAAGGCGATTGGGATGTCGGAATTACTTTGGACGTGCTGGAAATGGCCGAGCAGGTCGATACTGTCATTTTACTGTCGGGTGACGGCGATTTTCAGTTGTTGCTGGAAAGAGCCCGAGAGCGTTATCGAGTCAGTTCGGAAGTTTACGGCGTAGCCACATTAACCGCGCAAACCTTGATACAGGCAGCCGACCGCTATGTGCCGATAGAAGAAGGATTATTGATTTGAGGCGCAATCCGGCCAAGACGATTCAAAATCGTCATGAAAACCCGCGAGGCTAACGCAGCACTTGCGGGTTTTTTGTATAGTCGGGTTAAACGGCCTGTTTTATCCGAGCCAAGGCGTTTTCCAGATTAGCCATGCTGGTGGCAATCGAAATACGGATGTGGCCTGGGCAGCCGAACGCGGAGCCCGGCACCAGCGCCACACCGGCTTTTTCGATCAAATATTCCGCAAACTGTACATCGTCGTCTATGCCGTCCAGCTTGTTAAACAGTTTTGCCACATTCGGGAACACGTAAAATGTGCCGTCGGTGGGCAGGCACTCGATGCCATCGATGCTATTCAGCTCGGCCACCACAAAGTCGTGGCGCTTTTTAAACTCCACCAACATGGTATCGATGCAGCTTTGATCGCCCGTCAGGGCGGTTTCGGCGGCGACTTGCGAGATGGAGGTGGGGTTGGACGTACTTTGCGATTGAATGATGCTCATGGCTTTGATCAAATCCGCGGGCCCCGCGCAATAGCCTATCCGCCAACCGGTCATGGAATAGGCTTTGGAAACGCCGTTTAATACCATGGTGCGCGGGTAAAAATCCGGGCGCGCGTTCAGGATATTAACGAATTCGCCTTTGTTCCACAGGACGTGTTCGTACATATCATCTGTGGCGATCAATACCTCGGGGAAGTCCTGCAAAACTTCGCCCAGTGCTTTCAGTTCATCCAGGCTGTAGGCTGCGCCGGTTGGATTAGACGGACTGTTGATCACGAACAAGCGGGTTTTATCGGTAATGGCGGCACGTAATTGCGCTGGAGTAATCTTGAAGTTTTGCGATTGGCCGGCTTCCACGATTACCGGCACGCCGTCGGCCAATAACACCATGTCCGGGTAGGAAACCCAGTAAGGCGCGGGAATGATAACCTCATCGCCGGGGTTCAATAGCGCTTGGGCCAGATTGTAAAAACTTTGTTTGCCGCCGCTGGAGACCAAAATCTGCTTCAGCTCGTAATCCAGGCCATTGTCGTTTTTAAATTTTTGCGCAATGGCTTTTTTCAAGCTGGGTATGCCGTCAACCGCGGTGTATTTGGTAAAGCCGTTGTTTAGCGCATTGACTGCTGACGCCTTGATATGGTCCGGCGTATCAAAGTCGGGTTCACCGGCGCCCAAACCAATAATATCCTTGCCGGCGGCACGCATGGCGGCTGCCCGGGCAGTGATGGCTAAAGTCGGTGATGGCTTGACGGCTTTGACGCGGTTAGACAGTGTGATGCTCATATTTCCTCAGTCGAGTAAGCTTGAAAATTGGCAAATATTATACGTGAAAAGCAAAAAAACAACGTATGCCGTAGACAGTTATGCAAGCATTTCTGAGGAAATAGATTGTTTACGCGATTCGGCGCGTTAGCAAAGCCTATCAAACCGGAACTGCGCATCTGAGCTATTCGGCCGATACCGACGCTGCACGGAAGTTGGCGCGGTCAAAGCGATATTTTAGTCGGCGTTTGAGGGGCGTTCAACCGTTGCAAGGCCCAATCAGCATGCTCGCGCACTAGTTCGCTATCATGCCGCAGCTTGGCTTTTAGCGCGGTTTTGCTGGCTTCGCTCGGCAAGCCATTGCCCAGTGCCACGGCAATATTTCGCAGCCAACGCTGATGGCCGATACGCCGAATCGCCGAGCCTTCGGTTTTTTGCAAAAACTCGCTTTCCGACCAAGCGAATAGTTCCAGCAAAGTGCTGTTATCCAAATGGTGCCTCGGTTTGAAATCTGCTTCCGTGCTGAGTTTGGCAAACCGATTCCAAGGACAGATCAATTGGCAATCGTCACAGCCGTAGATTCGGTTGCCCAATAGCGGGCGATACTGTTCCGGAATGCTACCGTGCAATTCGATGGTCAAATACGATACGCAGCGGCGTGCGTCGACTTGATAGGGTGCCACAATGGCCTGGGTGGGACAAATGTCCAGACAAGCACGGCATTGGCCGCAATGATTGCTGGCGGCAGAGTCGTCTGGCAAGGGTAGGTCGGTATAAATTTCACCTAGAAAAAACCAGGATCCGGCTCGGCGGTTAATCAAATTACTGTGTTTGCCTATCCAGCCCAGTCCGGCTTTTTCGGCGATGGCTTTTTCCAGTACCGGCGCGCTGTCGACAAAGGCCCGGTAGCCGAACCGGCCGATTTCGGCAGCAATTTTATCGGCCAGTTTTTGCAGACGGTTACGCATCAACTTGTGGTAATCGCGGCCCAGCGCATAGCGTGACACGAAAGCTGCAGCGGGCTTGTCCAGTAAGTCGTGGCTGTGGCCGGAGTTTTCCGGCAGGTAATCCATGCGGGCGCTAATGATGCTGAGAGTGCCGGGTTGTAATAGGGTTGGGCGGCTGCGTTTCAAGCCGTGCGCGGCCATGTATTGCATCTCGCCGTGTCTGTTTTCCGCCAACCACTGCCGCAGATAATCTTCGGCGGCGCTTAAATCGGTATCGCTGATACCGATTTGCTGAAAGCCCATTTCCGTGCCCCAGGCCTTGATTTGTTGGGCAAGTTGTTGAAAATCCGCTGCTTCGATTGGGTGCATGGCTGGCTTGCAATATAATGATGTCGTCCTGGTCATTTTACACAACAACACCATGCAAACATCATCACAAGCGCTATATCGGGTTGCCCAGATTCGCGAGGCGGAACATACCGCCATTCATAATTTGCAGATGCCGGGCCTACAGTTGATGCGCAGCGCAGGGTTGGCCGCATTTAACGCCTTAAGGCAACGATGGCCCGAGCAGGACTGCGTTTCGGTGTTTTGCGGGGCTGGAAATAATGCCGGCGATGGTTATGTGCTGGCTACACAGGCCTTGGAGGCCGGTTTTAATGCCGCGGTTTATACGCTGGTTCCCGTCGAGCAACTTAAGGGCGACGCCTTTACTGTTTACCGGGATTTTATTCAGGCCGGCGGCCGTGTATCGAGTTTCGATAGCCGGACAAAAATCGCGGGTATTATTGTCGACGCGATATTGGGCACAGGTCTGAGCCGGCCGGTCAGTGAAGAATATGCGCAGGTGATTTTGCATATCAACCGCTCGGATTGCCCGGTGTTGAGCATCGACGTGCCGTCGGGTTTACACGCCGACACCGGTTGCGTATTGGGTTATGCGGTTAAAGCCGATCTCACCGTCACCTTTATCGCCATGAAATGCGGACTGTTTACCGGAGAAGCCCGGGATTATTGCGGCGATATCATTTGTTCGAGTTTAAATGTACCCGATTCGATTTTGGCGCAACTGCCCATTACTGCGTATCTATCAAACAAAACGGCTTTAAAGCGCCGATCTCGCAGTGCCCATAAAGGCCATTTTGGTCATGTACTGTTAATAGGTGGCAACCGGGGCTTTAGCGGGGCTATCCGTTTGGCCGGCGAAGCCGCATTATTTAGCGGGGCCGGTTTAGTCAGCATTGCCAGTCGCGCCATGCATGTCGATTTATTGAATATCGGTAGGCCTGAATTAATGTGTCACGCGGCCGAAACCGCGAGTGATTTACATCTCTTGTTGGAAAGGGCTAGCGTCATTGTTATAGGGCCTGGCTTGGGACAAGATAGTTGGGCGCACGATATGCTCGATTATGCCCTGGCAAGTCATAAACCCTGCGTGGTCGACGCCGATGCTTTGAATTTATTAGCACTACATCCCGTCCGGAAAGCTAACTGGGTGTTGACCCCGCATCCCGGTGAAGCGGCACGCCTGTTGGGTTGCAATACCCATGATATTGCTGCCGACCGCTTTGCGGCAGTCAAAAAATTGCAAAATGAATATGCGGGTGTCTGTGTATTAAAAGGGGCGGGCAGCTTGATTGCGGACCAGAGTGGCTTGTCGGTCAATAGTACCGGCAATCCGGGGATGGCGAGCGGCGGTATGGGCGATATATTGGCGGGTGTTACCGGGGCGTTGCTGGCACAGGGTCTGCCCTTGATGGACGCGGCAAAACTGGCGGTCTATGTGCATGGCGAGGCTGCCGATTGTGTGGCGGCAACCCTGGGCGAGCGCGGCCTATTGGCCAGCGATCTATTGCCGAAAATTAGAGAGCTTTTAAATTAATGAAAATCGAATTAACCGATAGCGACGAAACCGAATTGTTGGGTGCTGCTTTGAGCAAAGTGTTGCCGCCAAAATGCTTGGTGTTTTTATGCGGCGATCTGGGAGCGGGTAAAACCACCTTAATGCGGGGGCTTTTATGTGCCATGGGGCACAACGGCGCCGTCAAAAGCCCCACTTACAGCCTGGTGGAAGAATACCGTTTTGCCGACCGTAGTGTATTTCATTTCGATTTATACCGGCTCAAAGACCCGGAGGAACTGGAATGGCTGGGTTTCAACGACTACTTGCAGCAGCGGGCACTGGTTTGTGTTGAGTGGCCGCAGATGGGGGCCGGGTATTTGCCGGCGGCCGATCTGGAAATCAAGCTGGATTACCAAAATAGCGGAAGATCGATAGAAATCAACATACTAGAAGAATCGTTAAAAAATACCTTAATAATACACTGGAAAAACAACGACATGCTGCTATAATCTCAGAACGTTTTTAATTTTTTCCTCGGTTGGCCGGCTTATGAAACAGATTGTTAAATTTTTCTGGGTAATGGGTTTGTCTTTGCAGGTGATGCTGGCCTACGCCGCGCCTGCCGAAATCGAAGGCATCAGTTTCCAACCCGGTGGCGGTGTTATGTTCGAATTGAACGTCACGCCCCATTATCGATATTTCACTTTAAAAAAACCCAGCCGTCTGGTGGTGGATTTTCAGGATACCGCCGCGTTTCAGACCATGTCTCAGCCGCCTGCCGATCATCCGTTAGTGGTTGGCGTGCGTTCCGCGATACGCAATAAAACCGGTCTGCGTGTGGTATTGGAATTAAATGCCGATGCCGCCGCCAAAGTAACTGAATTCAATAAAGGGCAGCGCTTACTACTGCAATTTGATTTATCCGCCACATCGGCAACTACTCCGACGGCTACCCAAGCACCCAAGAAAGTTGCCAAAGCGACCGAGAGGGCTGCCAGAAAGACCTCTAAATCGACTAAAGCGACTAAAGCGACTAAAGCGACTAAAGCAGCCGTTAGTGCCAAGGGCAGAGATATTGTGATTGCCATCGATGCCGGGCATGGCGGCAAGGATGTCGGTGCTCAGGGCGGTAGCGGTACCCAAGAAAAAGACGTGGTGTTGGCCATTGCCAAACGCCTGGAGCGCGCCGTGAACAGACAACCCGGCATGAAAGCCGTGATGATTCGTAATGGCGATTATTTTGTGAAATTACGCGAGCGAGTCCGGATTGCCAAAGACGCCAAAGCCGATTTGTTTGTCTCTATCCATGCCGACGCCTTTGATGATCCTAGTGCGCATGGGGCTTCCGTCTATACCTTAGCCAATAAAGGTGCTTCCAGCCAAATTGCTCAATATCTGGCTAATAGCGAAAACGCATCGGATGGTGCGGCGGGTGTTGACGAGCATGACGATATACTTTCTTCCGTATTGATGGATTTATCCAATAAAGCGGCCAAGGAAGCCAGTCAGCACGTGGGTAGCAAGGTTTTAAGAAGCGTAAAAACGGCAGGTCATTTGCATCGTTCAAGTGTGCAAAAAGCCGGCTTTGTGGTGTTGAAATCGCCCATTCCTTCCATTCTGGTGGAAACCGCTTTCATATCCAACCCGGAAGAAGAGCGCCGTCTGAATACTCGGGCTTATCAAGATAAAATGGCGTCCGCGGTGTTTAACGGCATCATGGCGCATTTTAAACAATATGCGCCGGCCAACACCTTGTTTGCACAATTGCAAAAATCCGGTAAATCCGCGCTTCGCGTGGCTACCGCCGGAAAAAGATCCAAGCCGGTTGTAAGCAAAACCGCTGCGGCGCCGAAAGCCAATGTGGTCGCCGCCGACAGCTCTGCGACCCAACATGTGATCAGCCGTGGCGATACCTTGTCCGGGATTGCCCGTCAATACGGCGTATCCATGCGCGAGATTCGTACGGTCAACGGCATGGATGACGGCACTGTCAAAGTCGGCCAAGTACTGCAAATTCCGCGCAGCAGTTAGTTTTATTCCGTTTCGACGCTGAATCAATTCGGCGCCGGTCATCTTCATCCGCTAAAATATGCGCTTTTTCACGAGCGCAGCCGATGCGGATCCACGCTTTACCTACCCAATTAATCAATCAAATCGCTGCCGGCGAGGTGGTCGAACGGCCTGCTTCCGTGGTGAAGGAATTGGTTGAGAATTGCTTCGACGCCGGCGCCAACCATCTTTATATCGATATCGAACAAGGCGGAGTCAAGCAAATCAAGATACGCGACAACGGTTGCGGTATCGAGAAAGAAGACCTGGCATTGGCGTTATCGCGGCATGCCACCAGCAAAATCGCATCTCTGGACGATCTGGAACGGGTCGTCAGCATGGGCTTCAGAGGCGAAGCGCTACCCAGTATCAGCTCGGTGGCCCGATTGACACTGATTTCCCGCACTGCGGTTGCGGATTGTGCCTGGCAAGTCAGCGCCGACGGCAGCGAGACAAACTTCGACCCGCAACCCGATCCGCATCCTCCCGGTACTACGGTGGAGGTGCGGGATCTGTTTTACAACACCCCGGCTCGTCGCAAGTTTTTGAAAGCCGAAAAGACCGAATTCGGTCACATCGAAAACCTGATTCAAAAGCTGGCACTCAGCCGCTTTGATGTGGGTTTTTTGTTACAGCATAATCAGCGCGAAGTACTGAATTTAAAACCGGCCGCAACCGAAGCCGATCAGGAAAAACGCATCGCAGCTATCTGTGGCTCGGCATTTGTCGACAATGCGCTCAAAATCGATTATGCCGCCTCGGGCTTGCATTTGCATGGTTGGGTGGGGTTGCCTACCTTTTCCCGCAGCCAACAGGATATGCAGTTTTTCTACGTCAATGGTCGCTTGATCAAGGATAGGCTGGTGGCGCATGCCGTCAAGCAGGCTTATCAGGATGTGTTGTATCACGGTCGTCATCCGGTGTTCGTGTTGTATCTGCAGCTCGATCCGGCACTGGTCGATGTAAATGCGCATCCCACCAAGTTGGAAGTACGCTTCAGGGAAGGGCGCATGGTGCACGACTTTCTGTTTCAGGCTCTGCATCGCAGTCTGGCCGAGCAAAGACCCGGACAGAGACCGGCACATGATATCGCGGTGCAAGTCGCGCCGGATACCGAGCCGCAACCCGCAATCCCGGCGCGGCCCGCTTTGAGTCTACAACAATCCCTGCCCATGACTATGGCCGAAGCGCAACATTCGGCCAATGCCCCCGCCAATCCGGACTCGAATCGTGCCCTCTCCGATAGGCCGGAGCCCATTAACGGCAATCGCTCGGGCGGTTTTTCCTACCCCGGCCAAACAAAAATGCCGGCAAGCGTGGTCGATCAAATGCAGGCCTATGCCAAGCTTTATCCGCAATCGGCGGCGACAGCGTCCGATCAGGCCATGCCGCCGCTCGGCTTTGCTGTGGCGCATATACACAATATTTATATACTGGCGGAAACCAGCAACGGCATCATTTTGGTGGATGCGCATGCGGCGCATGAACGAATAACGTATGAGCGTTTGAAGCAGCATTATCACGCTCGGGCCATCGTCTCCCAGCCTCTGCTGCTACCGATCAAGATTCAGGTTACCCCCGCCGAAGCCGATCTGGCCGAACAGGAGCATGCATTTTTCCATGGCCTGGGATTCGAATTAAACCGTTCCGGACCGGAAACCGTGGTATTGCGAGCTGTTCCGGCTTTGTTGGCCAAAACGGATGTCGATCAGCTGGTACGGGATATTCTGGCCGACCTAACCACCCACGGCGTTAGCCGAAAAGCCGAACAAAGCATAAACGCCATTTTAGCTACCATGGCCTGCCACAGCTCGGTACGCGCCAAACGTAAACTTACCCTCGAGGAAATGAACGCTTTATTGCGGGACATGGAACAGACCGAGCGCATCGGTCAATGCAATCACGGCCGGCCAACCTGGGTGGCGCTGAGCCATCAGGATCTGGATCGTTTTTTCATGCGCGGACAGTAAATGACCACCGACAAACCCACCGCCATCTTATTGATGGGGCCGACCGCTTCCGGCAAAACCGAATTATCCATAGCCATGGCGGAAGCCTTGAATGCGGAAGTTATCAGTGTCGATTCGGCGCTGGTCTATCAAGGTATGGACATCGGTACCGCCAAACCCGGCTTGGAAGAGCGTAGAGGTATTCCGCATCACTTGATCGACATACTCGATCCCAGCGAAGCGTTTTCCACCGGTCAGTTCCGCAGCCTGGCACTGGAGTGGATGGCGGATATCACCCGGCGCGGCAAGCTGCCGCTATTGGTCGGAGGCACCATGCTGTATTTCAGCGCCTTGACCCAAGGCTTGGCCAGATTACCTGAGGCCGATGCCGACATCAGGCAGCGTCTGGATCGGGAATTGCTGGAATTGGGCAAGGAAGCCATGCATGCCCGTTTGGCCCGAATCGATCCGCAAGCCGCTGCCCGTATTCACATTAACGACCCGCAACGCATCCAGCGTGCGCTGGAGGTGTATGAAATCAGCGGTCGGCCGTTATCGGCGTTTTTTCAAACCGATCAGCAAAACGAGCAACCGTATCGCTACTTGAAATTGATTATAGCCCCGGCTGAACGGCAGACGCTGCACGCCAAAATCGCCGAGCGCTTCAAGTTGATGTTGGCCCGGGGGTTTGTGGAGGAAGTCCAAGCCTTGCGCGCGCGCGGCGATCTGAATGATGGCATGCCGTCCATTCGCTGCGTCGGCTACCGGCAAGCCTGGTCTTACTTGAATGGCGAATACGACTTGGAAACCCTGCAGGAAAAAGCCATCATCGCCACCCGGCAGTTGGCCAAACGGCAATTTACCTGGCTGCGCAAGGAACAAAACGCCCGGCATTTGCTCAGCGAAGCCCCGGATTTACTCGAAACCGCCTTGCGTTATTATAAGCAGCATGGATAAACAGCAACAACGGCAGCTTGCCTATGCCGCGCGGAATGCGCAGCCGGATAAACAGAGCGTCAGCAACATAATCTGCCGGCGCGTTGTATCCGAACCTTGGTATCAACAGGCAGATACCATATTGTGGTATCTGCATTGCCGCTCCGAAGTACGCACCTTGCCGGTTGTAACGGCACAACTGTTCGGCGCTAAACGCATCGTGGTCCCGTATTGCACGGTCGATGAATGGGGTAATAAATGCCTGGGCTTGTGGCATCTGAACGCCATCGAAGAGCTTCGGCCCGGCATGTGGAACATTCTGGAGCCGCCGCGTGAACGCTGGCTGGAAACGGATAAGCGGATCAGTCCAACGGAACTGGACGCGGTGATCGTGCCAGGGGTGGCCTTTGATAGCTTGGGTGGTCGCCTGGGTAACGGCGCCGGCTACTATGACAGACTATTGTCGCAAGTACGGGCGGATACGGTCTTGGCCGGGGTCTGTTACCAATCGCAATTGCTGGCACATGTCGATATGCAAAGCCACGATGTCTACATGGATTTGGTTGTGACCGAACGAACTGTGTATCCCGGCAAGCGGCGGACGTTATGATGGATGCCGACCAGCTAAAACGCCGGGTCGAACACAGCCCGGCGTTTATCTTGGATATGCCGCAGGTTCATTGCAATCTGCAGCCCTTGCAAAGAATTAAAGACGCCACCGGTTGCCGGGTCTTGTATTCGATGAAAGCGCTGCCGCTGGGGGCTTTATTGGCCGATCTTAAAGATCGCGTGGACGGCATTTCGGTAAGCTCCCTGTTCGAAGCCCGCTTGGCAAATGCGGTATTGGGCGGGCAGGGCGGTGTACATTTGACCACTCCAGGTCTGCGGCCGGAGGAATTTGCCGAACTGGGTAGGCTGTGTTCGCATATCAGTTTTAATTCTCTGTCGCAGTATCGGCGTTTGCACGAATTGAGCGTTGGTTATAGTAAAGGCCTGCGCGTCAATCCGAAACTGTCTTTCGCCGATGATGAACGCTACGACCCTTGCCGCGCGCATTCCAAGCTGGGCGTGGATGTGGCGATGTTGCAAACCGGCTTGCCGGCCGGCATCGAAGGGCTGCATATACACACCGTGTTTGGTCAAACCGATTTCCTGGCATTCCAGGCCGTCATATCCAAGTTAAAGCCTTTTTTAAGGCAGCAATCCGGCTTGAAGTGGTTGAATTTAGGCGGCGGCTATTTGTACCACCGCATTGCCGAGCTGGGCCCGATCATAGAAACCATCCGTTATTTGAAAGCACATGTCGCCGAGCAAGTGTATCTGGAGCCGGGTAAGGCGCTGGTGGGTAACGCAGGTTACTTGTTGACTCGCGTGCTGGATAGCTTCGACAGCGACGGAAAAACCGTGCTGGTATTGGACAGCTCGGTGAATCACCATCCAGAAATATTCGAATACCAGCGTCGGCCGTTGTTAGTGGATGAAGACAAACAAGGCGGCCAGACCGCCATTCTCGCCGGGTCGACCTGTCTGGCCGGCGATATTTTCGGCGAATATCGCTTTCATAACCTTCCGGCTGTCGGCGATAAGCTGATGTTTGCCGATGTCGGTGCCTACAGTCTGATCAAAGCCCAGCGCTTCAACGGCTATGCCTTGCCTGCGCTGTATCTGCGCCGGAATGATGCGTTCGTGCTAGTTAAACAGGATGGCTATGCCGAGTATTCCGGGCAGTGGCTGGGTTAATGTCATATCTACCGTAACACTTTCACCATCCGGTAGTCATCCATCACAAAGCCGGCGCCGATATCCTGCACCACCATGCCGCAGTTAATAAAGCCATTGCGCAAATAAAAATCGATGGCAAACTGATTATGGCGATTGACGGTCAGCCATATGTGCCGCAAACCTTTGGTTTGACAGTACTGTTCGGCAACGACGATGATTCGACTGCCCAAGCCTGAACGTTGCCTGGCTTTACCGACATACAGTTTGCTGATATGTAGCGATTGATCGGCAGTATCGGCCAGCCAGGCAAAATAGCCTGCCGGTCGCGGGCCGCAGAACAGCAGAAAATACTGATAACCCGACTCGATTTGTTGGCCGATGGCCGCTGGACTTTGAAAACGGATCAGCATATATTCTACCTGTCGATTGCCGATTATCGGCCTATAATGATCTCGCCAAATACCGCCGGCCAGCCTGCTGACAGTTTCAATATCTGCCGGTTTCGTTACCCGCCGGACCTTCAAACCCATGACCTCGGCATGCCGTTCGCTTATGTCATTGATAGCTTGCATAAATTATTACTCGTTTAAAACCCATCGCCTGGCAATATGGTTACTGTTGGCCGGTTTGTTTACGGTCGGTTGCGCGCCCGTCATGAAGGTCCCTGGCCCGAACATGGGCGAGGCGCAACTGACAGCGGACAGCTTCATCACCGCCGACGGTGCCCAACTGCGTTTGAGCCGCTGGCCCGTGGAAAATCCCAAGGCCGTTATCATAGCCTTGCATGGCTTTAATGACTATCGGCGCTTTTTCGGTGCTCCGGCCGATTATTTACAAAAACAGCGGATTTATTGTTATGCCTATGATCAGCGCGGCTTTGGAGAAAGCGCCATGCCAGGCATTTGGGCGGGCAGCGATGCGTACGCGGGCGATGTAAAGCAGATTTCGGCATTGATACAGGCCGAGCATCCGGACACCCCCATCTACCTGTTGGGCGAAAGCATGGGCGGCGCGGTGATTATCGATGCCATGAGCCGCAAGGACAAACCGCAGATCGCCGGCGTCATTTTATCCGCACCGGCGGTTTGGGGGCGGGAAACCATGCCCTGGTATCAAACCTCATTGTTATGGACCTTATCGCACACCGTACCCTGGATGTCGTTGACCGGCAAAGGTTTGGAGATTATCCCGTCCGATAATATCGAAATGCTGCGAGCACTGGGACGCGATCCGTTAGTGATCAAGGAAACCCGGGTCGATGCGGTATATGGGTTAACCAATTTGATGGATGCGGCATTGAGTTCGGCCGCTAAGTTGAACGCCGATACCTTGTTACTTTACGGCGAAAAGGACCAAATCGTGCCGCTTGAACCTACCCGCCGCTTCGTACGGGAGTTGTTGCATAGTCATCCCGGCAAAAACACGGTCGGCTATTACCAAAATGGTTATCACATGCTGCTTAGAGACCTGCAGGCACCGGTGATTTGGCGGGATATTGCCCATTGGATACTGGATAACAAAGCCACGCTACCCTCCGGTGCGGATCGTAATCTCGATAAGTTGGTCAGGCAACAGGTCGATTATGCCGATGAGGTCGTAGGGCAACTCAGTCCCAGCCATTAATTAAGGGTGTCGGCATTACACCCTTAATTAATAATTTAGATGCGGCTATTCAACGTCCTGGCAACCGAAATGGTATTGGTAGTCAGCCATGGAGCGCCTGATCACTTCGTGAGCCTCTTCGCGGCCGTAGACGTGAGTGATTTCGCAAATGCTTTTTTCGTGCGGCAGATGTTTGTACGTTAAAAAATAGTGTTTTAACCGGTTGATGTAGGATTCAGGGCAATCCGATACATCGTTCCATTGCCGGTAAAACTCGTCGCCTTTCATTACGGCAATAATTTTGTCGTCGGCTTCGCCGCCGTCCAGCAAACGAAAACCGCCGATAGGTATCGCCTGCACCAAGATATCGCCGTGAGTCACGCTGCGCTCGCTAAGTACGCATATGTCAAGGGGATCGCCGTCGCCTTTGCTGACAGCTTTGCCGGACATGGATTCTGCATATTCCGCGGTTTTTTCCGCGCAATACGATTGCGGAATAAAGCCGTACAAAGTGGGAATCATATTGGAAAATTTTTGCGGACGGTCGATTTTTAAATAACCGCTTTGTTTGTCGATTTCATATTTCACGGTATCCGAAGGTACGATTTCGATAAATGCTGTAACGATTTCCGGGGTATTGTCGCCCGGTGAAATGCCGTGCCAGGGATGTGCTTTATTTTGGATAGTCATGTCGGAATTTTTGCTGATTCAGATGGCGTTAATTTACCATGCTTCAGCTGTCATGTCCTTCGACGGACCGCGCAAATACGCCGATTAGACGGGAAAATGGTGGTTATTCGCATCCGCGGCAGGTAAATAGTAGTAGCCACCGTCATGATTGACGACTTTTTCATACGGCAAGCTATCCAATTCAGCTAAATAAACGATGGCATGGGTTTTAATTAAACAGTAAATCCAGGTGCCTTCTCGCAATGCCATCTCCGTGCAGGCGCCTGGCGTGATCTCTACCAGTAGTGTACAGCCGCAATCGACTTGTACTATCACGCTATCGCTGGCGGGAATTAACGCGCAGATGCGGCCCTTGATTTGATTTTGGATCGAAATGCCTTCGATAAAGCCGTGGGACAGAGCAATGTCGTTGGCTCGTATCGATACCTGGGTTTGGCTGCCTAGCGTGAATTGCGGGCGTAACGGTAAATTGAAGGGTTGACCGCAGCTGTCGGCCAAACTGTATCCGGCCGCATAATCGTGATTGCGAATGTGCACCGGCAGAATGTTGTCGATCTGACGCACCCCCAAATAACGCAGAATGCCTTGTTGTCTGGCGATCTCCCGTAATGGGCCGCTACGCAGAATTTGGCCGTTTTCCAGTACGATTAGCTTGTCGGTCAGCTGCAAAATTTCCCGCAGGGACTGGCTGGCATACAGGGCCGGCAGATCGAACTCGGCCTGCAGGCGTTTCAAAATCGGCAGCAATTGCATTCGGTAGCTGTTACCGATAGCGGCGAAGGTATCGTCCAGTAATAGCATTTTCGGCGATTTTAGTAGCGAACGGGCCAACATGACTCTTTGACGGTCGGCGGCGGAAAGCCGTGCGATGTTTTGGTCTAGGACAGGGCCGAGCTCTAAAAGCCGAATCAGATAGTCCGGCTTGAACAGCCGCCGCCGCGTCGCGCAGCGTCGGTAGATGCTGTGCAGGATTTCGCTAACGGTGGCGGCTAATGGCATCGAATCGGTTTGAAGCACTGCGCCGATGGGCCGTTGCTCGCGCGGCACCAGAATGCCTTTGCGGCTGTCGAACAAAATCTTACCGTCCAGTACGATATATCCGCTTTGCGGTTGCAGGGTACCGGCAATTAAGCCCAGTAAGGTACTTTTACCCGCGCCGGATTGACCAAACAGACCGGCGCTGGCATTTTCCAACGATATTTGGGTGGACAGGTCGAAATGCCCCCGCCGTAGTTTTACATTTATATCCAGTAACATAGTGACCTCTACCACTTAGTCGCTCCGATCGTAACGGGCTGTCGTTACGGACGGAGCGGGCGTGTTATCTCAATCTTTCACCGCCAAAATCACGGCCCCTGCTTTAAATGTTGCTGTTGCGGTTTTGCCTTTGGCCAAACCCAACGTTTCCACGCTATCGTTGGTTACCGTGGCGGCGATTTTTTCGCCGCCCTTTAATTCGATGTCGATTTCGGCGTTGACCGTGCCTAGCTTGACTTCGGTTACCGTGCCTTGCAGCTGATTACGGGCCGAAAGTTTGTAGCCGCCGAAATCAGTGACAATGATCACTTGTGGGGCCTTGACCAGGGCCAGCACGCTGATGCCGGCCTTAATACCCAGGGCTTCAATTGAATCCTTGGTAATCGAAGCGACAATGGTTTCTCCGCCTTTCAAACCGACATGAACTTCGGCATTAACCGCGCCGATTAGAACGTCGTTGATAACACCTTCGAATTGATTACGTGCACTTGCTTTCATGGTAAATTTCCTTGTGGATGGATGGATTAATTCAATATTGATGTGCCTTTGATTTGCACATAAACGGGCATACCGACTCGTAGCCGCAATAATTTTGCCGATTTAAGGGTGATGTGGGCCAACAACGGCTGGCCACCGGTCTGATCGCAGTTATCCATGTTAGACTGTGAGGTATCTGGGCAACTGTCCTGACCGGCCGTGGCCTCCGTCCTGGGTAGTCGTAATTGCACGATGCTGTGGCCGCATTCGTCGTCGGCGATTCCGGTTATGACGGCCGGCAGTACATTGAGGATGCTGGTATCGGTGGGTTTTTGCAGGGTAATACTGACATCGCGGGCATAAATTTGTAATCGTAGCGGCGTGCCGATTTCCGCTTCGAAGCTCGGCAGACTGATGGTGGCGCCGGAAAAAGCCACATGGGTTAAATGATATTCGGCTTCGTGTCCGGCTATTGTTACCGGCCAGACGGTCGCGGCATTCCTGTCCTGGGCTAGCGGTACATCCAGCCGGCTCAGGGTTTCAGCCAACGGGCCCGATGCCAGCGACCGGCCTTCGTCCATGATCACCAGATGATCCGCCAGTTGCGCCACTTCCTGTTGCGCATGAGTCACGTATAAAACCGGTATATTCAGTTCCCGATGCAAACGGCTCAGGAAAGGCAGGATTTCCTGCTTACGCTTGAAATCCAGTGCGGCCAAGGGTTCGTCCATCAGCAATATTTCCGGGTTCAGAGCCAAAGCCCTGGCTATGGCAATCCGTTGCCTTTCGCCGCCGGACAAGCGATCCGGTGCTCGGTCCAATAAATGAGCTATGCCCAGCAAATCCAGGATATGAGACAAATCGGTTACGGCGGATTTGCCTATGCGTTTTAAGCCGAATTGCAGATTCTGCTTAACGTTCAAATGCGGAAACAGGTTGGCTTCCTGAAACACATAACCCAAGGAGCGTTTATGAGTGGGGACAAATATCTGACGTTCGCTGTCCTGCCAGATGGTACCGTTGATTTCCAGAAAGCCTTGCGGTGCATGTTGCAGGCCGGCGATGCAGCGAAGCAATGTGGTCTTGCCGGAACCGGAAGGCCCGAACAGCACAGTGATGCCGCTACCCGGCAGAGTTAAGTTTACCGCCAGCTTAAAGATGCCGTAGTCGAGGTGGAAGCGGGCTGTTATGGGCATCGTCATTTCAATGGGTGCGCTACTGGCTGGGTTTTAAGCGCACTGTATAACACTAGCAATACACTGAATGAGAACAACAGTAATGCGGCGGCTAGCCAATGGGCTTCGTTATATTCCAATGCTTCGACATGGTTATAAATTTGTATCGACACGACCCGGGTTCTATCCGGAATATTGCCGCCTACCATCAACACCACGCCGAATTCACCCACCGTATGGGCAAAGCCCAAAATCGCGCCGGTCATAAAGCCTGGTTTTGCCAGCGGTATCACCACGCTGAAAAAAGTATCCAAGGGGCTGGCACGGAGGGTGGCCGCGGCTTCCAGCGGTTGTCTGCCGATCGCGGCGAATGAAGTTTGCAAAGGTTGAACCACGAAAGGCATCGAGTACAACACCGACGCAATCACCAAACCGGAGAAGGTAAACGGCAGAGTGCCCCAGCCCAACCCGCTAGTCAGCTTGCCGATGGGGCCGTTTGGACCCATCAACACGAGTAAATAGAAACCCAGCACGGTTGGTGGCAATACTAATGGTAACGCCACTACCGCATTTAAAATGCTTTTCCAGCGCGAGGTCGTGCGCGCCAGCCACCAAGCCAGCGGCGTTCCCACTATCAGCATAATCAAGGTTGCCAGACTGGCAACCTTAAACGTCAACCATAATGTGGCGATATCGGAGTCAGTCAGCATAACAAACCTCGATCACTGTTTTGGCAGGCCGTAGCCGTATTTTTCAATAATCGCCTTGGCCGGGACTGCTTTCAAAAAAGCCAGCAGTGCGGAGGCGGCCGGGTTTTCCGCGCCGGTTTTCATCAAAACCGCATCCTGGCGAATCGGGGTATGCATGGCGGCGGGAACGACCCATCCGGACCCTTCGCTGATTTTAGCGTCCGTGATCACTTGCGATAACGCCACGAAGCCGAGCTCGGCGTTGCCGGTGCTGACGAACTGGTGGGTTTGGGAAATATTTTCGCCTTGCACCAGCAGCGGTTGTAGTTTGTCCTGCAAACCCATGTTTTTCAAAACCTGTATTGCCGCGGCACCGTAGGGCGCCAGCTTGGGGTCGGCTAGCGCTAAATGACTAAAACCGCCTTTTGACAGGATTTGGCCTTGATCATCGACGTAACCGGGCTTGGCCGACCACAGCACCAGCGAACCTAAAGCGTAGGTAAAACGGCTGCCGGGTACTGTCAAACCGGCTTGTTCCAGTTTCAGCGGCTTTTCATCGTCCGCGGACAAGAACATCTCGAATGGCGCGCCATTCTCCAATTGCGAAACGATTTTTCCGGACGAACCGAACGAGAGTTTTGCCGTATGCCCGGTTTCTTTTGCAAACACCTCGGCTATTTCGGTCATCGGTTTGGTGAAATTGGAAGCCACGGCCACCAATACGGTTTCGGAAAACCCGGTCGGTGCAACCAAGAGTAACGAGACGGTCGCGATCAGGCGAAACAAACGGTGAGCTGGCATAAAAATCTCCTGTAGTTGTAAATTAGGGTAGCTGTAAGCGGGAAGCTTAAAAGCGTAGCATGCTCATGACGTAAAAATAATCGATATCCTTACCGTCGGGGCCGTTCGGCGCGGTCTTGGCGAACCGGCCCTTGAACAGATGTGCCCAGCCGGTTTCGAAGTTAAGACTGCTATTCACATCCCAACGCGCCACAACTTCCACTTGTTGGCCGACATAGTTGCCCGAGTTGCCGGTTTTGTCCTGTAAACCGGCCGTGGTCCAGCTGTCCTTGGCCGATGCCAGCCAGTAAGCGCGGTGGCCGAACTCCAGTTTTACGTCGGAGTCGGGCGACAATTTGAGCCGGTAGCCCGGTGTGTTGATGTTACTGCGGACAAACGGACCGTAGATGCCGGTGGGGCCGAATTCACCGCGCCTGACGCCGTATAAGGTATCGAAGCGCTGATCCTTGTTATCGTTTGGATTGTTATCGCCGCTGGCGTAATCGTATTCAAAGCCCAGATGCGGCGACCATGGCATATCGAGCGTATAACCAAAGTCCAAATGCTGGAACCAGGCAGCGTGATTCAGATCGGTTGCGTTATTGGACGCGGTGTTGGAACGCACTGTGCCTAACTGGCCGATGGATTCCACTTGGAAATCGAATTGGGATTTTTTGGGCTTCAGATAAAACCGTACACCGGGTGTGAAATAGCGGCGGTTACGGGTTTGATTCCTGATACTGTCGCCCTCGTCAAGGTGATACAGGTAAACCTCGCTATTCACCCCCCAAGACAAGTCGTATAGTTCGAGAAATCCGCCAGAAAACCAAGTGTGAGTATCTTCCTCGTCGAATTGGTGCGTTTCGTCCAGAATGTCGGTGGCGCCAGTCGGATAGCGGATCACCGGCATGCTGACGAAGCCGTTGAATTGCCATTTATCATAATCCAGCAACCGCACTCTGATACCGGTGAAATTATTCAAGGTATTTCGGAAAGCATTGCGGGCCACCAGCCGCCGGCTGCCGAAATTCAAGGTTTGCCGGCCGGCGATGACTTCGGCGCCTATTCCGCTGTAGAACAGATTTTGATCGGCCCAGGCCAGATATCCCTGTATGAAATCGGCGTTGTTGGCCTGAGTATTATTCACGGCGGAACCCCTGTCGGCATCCAGCGCTCTGGAATCCATGAATTCGACGCCAAGCCGGAACTGTCCCATATGCGCTTGCAGCCATAAATCCGTCTGAAGGGCGATCTGCTGATCGCTACCGATACGGTTGGCGCGAAACCGGCCGTCCATGGTTTCGTAGCGGCTGCGCTGCTCGACCGAAAGATCCAGCCATTTCGGTAAATTTAGCGTGTCGTGCAAATTCCAGACAGGCTTTTGGTATTTATCGCTGCCCAGCAGAGCGTCCTGCATTTGGCTGGCATATGCCGTGAGCGCGGGCCTGGTATAGGTTTTTTTTTCGGCTGCTTCCGATTCGTTTAAGGCTGTCAGCGCTGCGCCTAACATAACGACGTGGCCTATGTGGCGGCTAGATGTTTGTGTTTCCCTCATGGAAATAACCTTTCAGTAGCGAATTAATAAAAATCCCTCCTTGTGCCTGATATCAAGGTTGGAGGTGTGTTTTCTCAAAACACGGCCACAGTTTAATTCGTTGTGAATAAAAGTAAATAACGAAGAAGAGAATTGTTTGTTGCTAATTGCGAAACAATATTGACGAAAGTTAGGTTTTTTTGAGTTGTTGTTTCGTATTGTTGACTGTCGGTATTAAGAATACCCAAACACTCAATATAATGGACTGCGATATCCAAGGTATGTCTGTCATTAAGTAAATGCTGTTATAGATCAGTGAAAATGATTCCCTCTTGGTTTGGATCATAATGATGCTAAACTTTGGTATCACCTCCATAGGCAGAGAAACATGCAACTAGCAATCACCGTGTTAGGGAATAAAACCGATGGCTTGATCACTGAAATCCTCTCGGCGGTTAGTGCGTGCCAGTGTACTGTAATAGAACTTCGAACTTCTGATTTGACGGAAATCACCTCGATATACGGTTTGATTGACGGCAACTGGAATCACATTGCCAAACTGGAAGGCTTGCTGGAAGGTTTGCGGCAGCGGTTTCCAGTCCAAATCGGTTTGTTACGGCCGCAAGAAAACCTGACCGAACCGCTTAACCAGCCCGAAGGCGTGCCCTATACCATGGAAACCATTTCCATGGAAAAAAAGGATTTGTTGTATGAGATCACCTCCTTTCTAGTAGACCGCGGCATTTTTATCGACGAAATTAGCGCCAGCCTGCATCCGGCCATGCTGTTCAGCAACCCGGTTTTTTCGACCCGATTCACCCTGCTGGTACCGCCTAATGTAAGAATTTTGTCGTTACGCGAGGAATTTTTGGATTTCTGCGATAGCTTGAATATTGACGCCATTCTTGAACCCATCAAACGCTAACCATATGACTACAGCAACCCTCGGCCAAACCGTACCCGATTTTCAATTGCCGGCCACCGGTGACAAGACCCTGTCACTTGCCGATTTTGCCGGCAAAAAGCTGCTTTTGTATTTTTATCCCAAGGACAATACGCCTGGTTGTACTCAGGAAGGACAGGCGTTTAGGGATCATATTCAGCAATTCGATGCCCTGCATACCGTGATTTTGGGAGTGTCTCGCGATAGCGTGAAAATGCATGAAGGATTTAAGTGCAAACAGGCATTTCCGTTCGATTTATTGTCCGATCAGGACGAACAGCTATGCCGGTTGTTCGATGTGATCAAAATGAAAAACATGTACGGCAAACAAGTGCGCGGCATTGAGCGCAGTACTTTTCTCATCGACGAGAATGGCGTATTGATCCAGGAGTGGCGTAAAGTGAAAGTCAAAACGCATGTCGAGGACGTGTTGCAATATTTACAACAGGCATGACGCCGAGATTATTTGCCGCAGCAACGTTTAAATTTTTTGCCGCTTCCGCAGGCGCATAGACTATTTCTACCGGCGCTTTGATCGGTTTCGACTTTGCCCGTGGCTTTGATAACGCCATCTAGATATTGCCAACGCTGGTCGGTTTTTACAAATCTGCTGATTTCGTGCATAAAACAAGCTATCCCATCCTGGCAGTAAAAGGCTTTAAATTCGACGACACCTTTGGCATCCATAGGCCCGCCTTTTTTGCGGGCGATAATTTGCAAGCTTTGCCACTGCGCAGTTTCCTTGGAAAAGTCGATGTCGGCCGGGCGGGTGCTTTCCGACCAGCTGGATAACAAATAATCGACTTTTTTAAGCGCGTAGGCGCTAAAGCGCGAACGCATCAGCGCTTCGGCGCTCGCCGGTAAGCGGGTGGTGTCGTGAAAAAGTCCGCAGCAATCGGCATAGCTTTGGCCCGAGCCACACAGGCAGGGTTGTGTTTTGTCTATTGTCATAGCCGGCGATTCTACCGAATTACCGGCTATGATAGCTAGACAACGCGGTTATCATGACCGGTAAGGTTTCAACCGTTCTTTTGATCTGGAGCTCCGGATATGTCTTTAAATACGCAGATTTTTCTCGGCACCATCCTGGGCGCAGGGTTAGGCGTGCTGTTTGCCCAACTTGGGCCTGCAGTCGTTGGCGTCAAGCAAGGTATGTATCTCTGCGGTATCGTCGGCACGCTGTTTATCGATTTGTTGAAAATGGTGCTGGTGCCATTGGTATTCACCTCGATTGCGGTCGGTGTGGCTAATTTACGCCAACATAGCCAACTGCACCGGGTTTGGATGTCCACGCTGGGTTTTTTTCTGCTCTCCATGGCCGCGGCAATATTATTAGCCTTGGCTGCCGCCAACGTGTTCCAACCCGGCAAAGGCCTTAGCCTGGACTTATTCCAGGAGGTTAATCAAAACATTGCCGCCAAGCAGATGAGTTTCGCGGAATTTATAGCCAGTTTCCTGCACGGCTTATTCATCAATCCGTTTGCTGCTCTGGCGCAAGGCAATGTATTGGCAATTGTAGTGTTTGCCTTGTTGTTAGGTATTTCTCTCGTCATGGGTGGCGAGCGTTATAAAAATATTTTGCTGCTTTTACAGGAAGGCCTGGAATTGATGCTGGGCATGGTGGGCTGGATCATGCGACTGGCGCCGCTGGGGATTTTGGCCTTGCTGGCTCAGTTGTTGGCCACGCAAAACGTCGAGGTGTTAAGCAGTTTGGCCCAGTTTGTCACTGTGGTAATTGGGACTATCCTGGTGCACGGTTTTGTAGTGTTGCCGTTTTTGTTGTTCTTGATCACCAAAATACCGCCGCTGAAATTTTTCCGCGGCGCCCGCGAGGCGTTGATAACCGCCTTCGCTACTAGCTCCAGTTCAGCGACTTTGCCGGTCACCTTACGCTGCGCGGAGCAACATTTGCACGTTAAACCCAGTATCGCCGGTTTCGTGATTCCCCTGGGCGCGACAGCCAACATGGATGGTACCGCGCTTTATGAAGCGTCCGCGGCATTATTCGTAGCCAATCTGGCCGGCATAGAGCTGGATATATCTCAACAACTCATCGTGTTTTTTACCACCATGCTGGCGGCGATCGGAGCGCCCGGTATTCCCAGTGCCGGCATGGTAACAATGGTGATGGTATTGCAATCGGTCGGTTTGCCGGCCGAAGCGGTGGCAATTTTGTTGCCTATCGACCGCTTGCTGGATACCTTTCGCACTCTGGTGAATGTGGAAGGCGACATGATAGGCAGTTTAGTGGTACAGCGGCTGGTGAGAGAGAAATAGCAAAACAACTATTTGTATTACTGCTTTTTTACGAGGAGTTGTCTCTAAAACTGGCATTGGCGCATTTCCCTAGCCTAATGCAGGTAACCGGCATTTAAGCGATTGATTTGTCGGCTAAATGGCAATCTTGTCGGTCAAAGACTATGCTTGCCGAGATTATTTGATTTTCATGAGTCCGGTTCGGGAGACTGCCATGGACGATTTTTGGGGTTTAGCCATATTCATCGCGGTGATGGTGCCGGTGGCCATGCTGGTTTTATTGGTGATGCTGTTGATTAGACAGCAACGCTTCCATGAGGAGCTAGGCCGATCACTACGAGATGTCGCGACTGCAATTCGCGAAGAGCGGATGCTATTACAGTCGATGCAGGCTTCAGCTGTTAGCCAAAAAATCCAGTCTCAACCTTCTGCGGATCTACAAGCAGCCGAGCCCGTTACCGAACCAACCAGATTGGCTGTTGAAGCCGAGCCGCCTGTAATGGAACCGCTTACCGTTGCCGCTGAATCCAGCGTCGAAGCGCCTGCCGAGGATCCCTGGCATCAATTCGATAGCCAGCCGATTGAGCCCAGCCGTTTCGAGCTGGCCGCCAAGCAAATCCTGCAACAAATCTGGAACTGGATCATCGTTGGCGAAGGACATCGCCCGGAAGGCAGTAGCATGGAATATGCGGTGGCTAGTAATTGGCTACTACGTATCGGTGTGTTGATATTGGTGACCGGTATCGGTTTTTTCCTGAAATATTCGATTGATAACGGCCTGATAGGCGAACGGGCCAGGGTGGCGCTGACAGTGTTGGCCGGCTTGAGCATGATTGTCGGCGGGGTAAGGCTAGTCGGCGGCAAGTACCATTTATTTAGCCTGGGAATGTTGGGTGGCGGAATTGCCGTGTTGTATTTCAGCGTGTTTGCCGCCTTCAGTTTCTATAAGCTATTGAGTGTGTATCCGACCTTTGCACTGATGATTCTAGTCACCGCCTGCGCAGCAACCTTGGCGATTCGTTTGGATGCCATGTTGGTAGCGATTTTTGCCATTATCGGCGGTTATTGCACGCCTATTTTAATCTCCACCGGGCAGGTAAATTTTGTTGGCTTGTATGCTTACATGCTGCTCTTGGGTATCGGCATTCTCGGTATCAACGGGTACAAGCAATGGCATTTGCTGAACTTCTTGAGTTTCTTCTTTAATTACCTGCTGTTTTTCGCCGCGCTGGACAACTATCAAAACGACTTTTTCTGGCAGGTGTTTCCGTTTTTAGCCGGTTTTTTTGTGCTGTATTCGACCATGGTGATTCTGTTTTGTCTGGTTAACCAAGTGAAGTCGACGCTGTTGGATTTATTGGCCTTGATCATTAATGCCGGTATTTTCTTCGTTACGGCTGACAATCTGATAGAGCAGCATTATGGCCCAATATGGGTGGCTTTACTGACAGTCATATTGGCCGCCTTTTATATTGCTCATGTTTACTTTTGCCTGGCTAAACGTATTGCGGACAAGGAACTGCTGTTAAGTTTTATCGGTTTGGCCGCCTTCTTTATCACGATAACCCTGCCATTGCTGTTATCTCGGCAATGGCTCACCGTGAGTTGGTCATTACAAGCGCTGGTAATGTTGTGGATGGCCGGAAAAATGCGCAGTCATTTTTTACGGCAGGCGGCCTATGGTCTGTACCTGATTGTATTGTTCCGGTTTTGTTTTATCGATTTAGCCGACCAATATGGGGCTGGCATGGACGCCGAACAAAGTTTTGCCGACTTTTTGGTCGGTTTACTGGCGCGGGTAATCAGTTTTGGCGTCCCCATTGCTTCGTTGGGACTGGCTTATCGATTAGTCGAAAAACCGGCCGTACCCGCTAATCTGGCTTGCGATCCGGCTAACGATGTGCCGCTCTGGTTAAAAGATAACTGGTTACTGCAAATTATTCTGATTATCGCAGCCGGCATGTTGTTTGTGGTTCTGCAACTGGAGTTGTACCGCAGTTTCGGTTACTTGTATCCGCCTCTGCAAATGCCGATGCTGACCCTGGTTTGGCTGGCCATCAGTACATTGTTGTTGATTCGCTATCTGGCGTCACCCGGCGACTGGCTGTTGCAGGCGTTAAAAGTTTTTGTCGGCGGGGTTTTATTGAAGCTAATGTTTTTCGATTTGCCGTCCTGGCAGTTAACTTTTGGCCACATTTCCTCATTGGATAATGTATGGACGTTGCGTTACGGCGGCCGGTATTCGTTCCAACTCGCCCTGATGCGGTTGCTGGATTTTGCGGCGATTACCGGTTTCTTGCTGTTTGCCTATCGGCGCTTAAGCAAGGCCGGCGATCGGGCCATGTCGATTCGGCAAGGTTTTGGTGGTGCCGCGCTGGTATTGCTGTTTGCATTTCTCAGCTTGGAAATCAACTCTGCGCTATATCAATTTGTGCCGGGCCTGCGCTCCGGCGGGGTTTCTATTGTATGGTCGGTGTTTGCCTTGACGCTGGTGTTTAATGGTATTAAACGCCAAATATCCATTTTCAGGCTGGTTGGTTTGGGTCTGTTTGCCTTGGTGGCCTGGAAGGTGTTTTTTATCGACCTGGCGCGTCTGGAACAGCTATACAGAATATTGGCGTTTATCGTGTTGGGTATGCTGGCCCTGGGCGGGGCGTTTTTCTATATGCGGTATCAGCAAACCTTTATCGGCCAAACCAGCCAAGAGAAGTCGTCATGAGAAGCGCATTTGCCTTGCTGTTGTGTCTGTTATTGCCTGTGGGGTACGCCGAAGAAGCCGGTTATCGAATCAGTCGCGACATTATTAACCCGGATAACAGTCAGCAAACCCTGCTGGCCGTGGCGTTGGATACCGCTGTATACGCCGCCACAAATGCCGATTTTAGCGACCTGCGGGTGCGCGATGCTACCGGCGTTGATACACCGTATCTGCTGCAAAAAATCGCCGGTCGGAAAGCCACGGTTAGACGCGTTCCCAGCCGCGGCGAAAAACCGCGGCTGGAAAAACAGGGAGAGGACGGCATCGTCATCAATCTGGATTTAAAACCGGATGCCGCCAACATAGACGGATTAAGCGTGCTGACAACGTTGCGGGATTTTGAGTGCCTCTTAGCGGTACAGGGTTCCGAAGACGGCCTGCATTGGCACCCCTTGGTAGACAATGCCTTGATTTACGACTATTCCCGTTTCATGAACGTAACTAACCTCGATGTGGTTTTGCCCGTTAACAGCGACCGGCATTTCAAGGTGACGATCGCCGGAGCCATCAAAACTCGCGAGGCCGAATTGATGGAACTGACCCGCACTCTGCAAGGCGAAACGGAATTGCAGCGTACCGAGACAACCGAACTGCAGCACCGGCCGCTGCACATCGAACGCATCGAACTGTGGCATAACCAAACCGAAACAGTCGCACACGCACAGCAAATATTCGATTACCCGGTCACTGCATTCACCGTCAGCCAAGACGCAGAACACCAAACCAGCCAGATAGACATCCAGGTTCAAAACCAGCCTCTAAGCGGTTTTACATTTAAAATCGCCACGCCTAACTTCAATCGCCAAGCCGAAGTATTCATTCCGCAAAAACAGGGCATGGAAACCCGCATGCAAAGCGTGGCTCGCGCAACATTGCAAAGTCTACATTTTAAAGAAATTAATCGCGAAGACACTCATATCCGCTTTGCGGAACTGCGCCGACAACATTACCGCATCACCTTGTACAACCAGGATAATCCGCCGTTGGAACTGGAAAATATCATAGGCTCGGGACCGGGTTATCAAGTGGTGTTTTTTGCCCAACCTGATCAACACTATCAACTGCAGTATGGATCGAGTAGGGCAGCCCTTCCGCACTACGATACGGCCGCCATCCTGACCTTATTGAGCAATGGCTATCAAACCGTTGTTGCCGGTTTGGGCCCAGAAACCGTCGTGACGGCCCCGCCAAACGGCTTTGATGTTATACAGCTGATCAACAGCAATCTTTTTTTGGGGGTTGTGATAGGGCTGATGGTGCTGGTGCTGGGTTGGAGTCTGTATAGAGTCTCACAAAGACTTTGACCTCCGGTGAAATTGGCAGCGAAACCGGCTAACTTTTTTGCTTTCGCTTTTAGTGGCTTTTGCTAATAGGGCCGCAGATGAGATACAAATATCGACGCGATTTAAATCGCACTAGAAAAGTGCCTTTGCTAATTGGTTTGTTTGAATAAACAACGGCTTCAATTTTTCGAATACCTGTTGATGATCGGTATCGCAAATGCCTAGCTTTGCTATCGCAATGGATGGCGGTAATGCGGATTGGGTTCGAAATAAGCTACCAACCATGGCGGCGGCATGACCTATCAAGGCGATGAATTCCCAATAATGCTCCTGATAATTGGTGGTGCGATGAAATTTGATAATGGTGGCAAGTTCGTCCGGCAAGCCCCAAGTTTCAGCAAATAAACCTCCAACCTCGCAAAAATCCATTTGCAGCGTTTGATGAAGTGCACGGTTTACTGTCAGCTCGGGGTTCGACTTAACCCAAAGCAGGGCTTGTTGGGTTTCTTTGGGCACTAAGTCAGCCAAGCATATTAATCCCAGATTATGTAGCAGGCCGCCGGTATGCAAGGTTTGTAGAAAGGCCGGATTGGGTTGGGTTGGCAGCGCATACGCTAATAGTACCGCCCCATCGGCGACAAGTTTACTGCTGGCCCAGAAGCGACGAATATCAAAGGCAGGGCAGGCGGAAATATTAAACGGCGAGATAAGCGTCAAGCCTATGCTGACACTGCGCACCACCGTGAGTCCCAAATTAGCGCAAGCTTGTTCAAGCGAATTGATGGGATTAGCGGGCATGGCCCAAGCTGAATTCGCCAAAGATATTAAGCGCGCTGCGATGGTTGGGTGGTCGCTAATAATCTTTGCTAGATCGTGATAGTCAAGATTCTCTTTGCTAAACGCTCGTATCAAGCGATGTGCCTGCTTGGGTAAACTGGGGATGTTTTTGCAGGCAACGATCCTTTGATGTAATGGCGGATTATTCATTATGAGCCATAGCCTTCTCAAAGCGAATGATGTTGGCTAAGTGTTTCCAATTTATAGTCCCGTTTTAACAGGGCGGGAAACTCGCCCGCATCAACCGGCTTGCTAAAATAATAGCCTTGTATGTTATGACAACCTAAGCCGCTCATGATTAATAATTGATCGATGGTTTCGACGCCCTCGGCTATCAGCTTGTAGCCCATGGCGTTGGACAGGCTGATGATAGTGCCCAGCAACACAGGGGTTTGTATGTTATACAATACATCTTGTACGAAACATCGATCAATTTTCAGGCAGTCGAGCGGTATTTCCTTGATTGAGGCGAGAGAAGAGTACCCGGTACCGAAATCGTCAATGGCAATTTTGGTGCCGAGTTCCTTGATATTGTGAAAAATTTGCATATCACCTTGAGTCTGCATCACGCTTTCGGTTACCTCAAGCTCCAGAAACTCGGCGGGTAACTGGCTTTGCAAAAGCGCGCTTTGCACGCTGGCAAGCAGACCTTTATCTCGAAAATGTAACGAAGAAATATTGACTGAAATCTGAATTAACGGCATGCCGGCTTGATGCCATTGCATCATTTGTCGACAGGCGGTATGCAAGACCCATTCGCCTATTTTGATGATTAAGCCCAGGTTTTCGGCCAAAGTAATAAATTCAGTAGGACTGACCATGCCGCGTTCAGGGTGTTGCCAGCGAATTAAGGCTTCAACGCCTTCAATGCGTCCCGTCAATAAATTGATTTGGGGCTGATAATGCAGAATAAATTGGGAATACTCGACTGCGTTGCGTAACTCTTGTTCATCCTGTAGGCGTTTCATCGCCAATGCGGTCATTTCGGGACGGTAGTAGGCATACCGCTGCTTGCCGGCTTTTTTGGCCGAATACATGGCGGAATCCGCTGCCTTCATCAGGTCATGTTCATTTTCGCCATCCTTTGGATAGATAGCGATACCGATACTTACGCGCGGTTTAAGATGGTTGCCGGCTATAATCAATGGGCGATTGATTTCAGTTAAACAACGTTCCGCTACCTCAATGGCCTGATATTCGTCATTCAGATCGTCAATCAAGATACAGAACTCATCACCACCAAGGCGAACCGCCAGATCCACGTCCCGGGTCACCAATTTGATGCGCTCGGCGACAGACTTTAAAACTTGATCGCCGACATGATGGCCAAAGCTGTCGTTGATATATTTGAATTCGTCGAGGTCGAGGAATAAAAAGGCGAATTGACGGTGATTGCGTTTTGAGGACTTGATGATTTGTTCAATACGCTCACGGTAAAAAGCGCGGCTACAAAGTCCGGTCAATTCATCGTAATAGGCCAACTGGTGAATAATACGCTCGGATTCTTTTTGTCTTGAAACATCTTGAACGGTGCCGGTAACGATCTTATGCTGGCTATTGGAGAGAAGCGCGGTTTCTTGATTGACCACGATGGTATTACCTTCGTGAGACAATAATCGGTATTCGATAGTAGGCGTTACGGCGCCGTCGAGCGTAGCATAAATGTTGCCTTCCACATGGACGCGGTCTTCCGGATCGATCAACTCGATAAACTGCTGCAGGCTGCCTGAGAATGCCGTTTGATCGAGCTGACATAATTCCGCAAGGAAGGCGGACATCTCGAATTTGTTTTCTTCTGCATTCCATGTCCAATAGCCCATCCGAGCAATGCGTTGTGCGGTCGACAGTTGTATCTGACTGTTACGAAGTTCTGCGGTATTGCGGCTTGATCGCAACAAAAAGCGAATGTGGTGTATCAATAACGCGTAGTTTAAAGGCTTAATCACAAAGTCCGAGGCGCCTGCTTTGAATGCTTGATTGATCGATTCGATGTCGTCGAGACCCGTGGACATAATAATCGGAATATCAGCTAGCATAGGGTCGGCCCTGAGCGACTTGCATGTTTCGAAGCCGTCCAGATCATCCATCATGGCATCCATAATGACCAAATCCGGTTGCAGTGCTTTTAATATTTTCAGAGCGTCATTGCCGCTGTGCGCCTCCGTTACATCGAAGTTGACCGCTTTCAGGTGGGCACTCGTGATCAGACGAAAATTAGGGTCGTCATCCACCACCAAGATTTGCATTGGTTTAGCGGTCGATGCTGTTTCGTCTATCAGATCAACAAATTCATTTTTCTGGGAAGTGGCGCTTGAATACTGGGCTTTCAAGGCTGTCAGCGCCTGCTCAAAATGCGTTTCAAATTCCACCAGCAGCGAAGTGACGGCGCTAAAGTCTTGCTCTCTGCCCGCCGTTTCCAAAGTCAGGCAGGTAGTGGTGAGTGCACGAGCGCCGAGATTGGCGCTGGCTGATTTCAAACTGTGGGCAGCGTTGCGCAATGCGTCGGCGTTTCGGTCAGCAATGGCCTGATGAATCTGTTCGGCCGTTTCGGGCGCGGTTTGCATATACAGTTTGATTGATTTTTCCAGTAAAGTTATGCCATTGCTATCAGCGATGGCTTTCAGAGAGGCCAGCGTGGGTTCATCCAATACTGCGGTAACTTTCTGCTTAGGTATTTTGATCTGGGTAATAGACTTTGGCTGAGGTACATTAGCCTGCAACGGTAGCCATTTTTCCAACGCTTGCTGTATCTGCGCCAAACTGAACGGCTTGCTCAAATAGTCGTCCATGCCACTTTGGTGACACTGCTCTTCAATGCCTTTTTGCACGTCGGCGGTTAAGGCAATGATGGGGGTGTAGGTTCTGGCGGCGCGCAATTCATGGTCGCGAATGCTAATCGTAGCCGAAAAACCGTCCAAGATCGGCATATGGCAGTCCATTAGAATGACATCAAACAACTGCTCCTTGAATATTTTGACCGCCTCCTGCCCATTATTGGCGATGCTTACCCGACAGCCGAGTTGTTCCAGTAACCCTTTGGCGACTTCTTGATTAACCAGATTATCCTCGGCAACCAGAATATGACCGCTAAAGGTGGAATGAGGCGGATTTTCAAGTGCCGGGACAGGCGGTTTTTCGGTAGATGTTTGTGCCAATACAGTCTGCAGAGACGCCAGTAATTGCTGCTGAAATACCGGTTTGTTGAGATAGCAACTGATGCCATATTGATCTCTTTTCTCGCTGTCGATATTGACGCTTTCAGAGCTGAGTAAAATCAAGGACAAATTGCTTATCAGCGGGTCTGATTGAATCGCTTTGGCTAGTGACAGGCCATCCATGTAAGGCATATGCCAATCGAGTATGGCGACACGAAAACGAATATGCTGGCTGTTGGCGTCATGCAGTAGCTTTAATGCCCTCGGGCCGCTATCGACACAGGTGACTTCGGCTCCCCATTGTTGCAGTTGATCGGTGAGGATTTCGCGATTGGTAGCATTATCGTCTACCGCCAGAATACTTACACCTTTCAACGTTTCAAACGCTGCTTTGCTGATCCGGGTTTGCAATCCTAACGGCAAAGTGAGCCGAAAGTAAAAACATGATCCTTGGCCTGGAACGCTGTTGAGCATGAGCTGGCTGCCCATCAGTTCCACCAGTTGCCGCGAAATAGCCAATCCGAGTCCTGTACCGCCATATCGGCGCGTAATGCTGCCATCCTGCTGGGTAAAGCTGTCGAAAATATGTTCTTGGAATTCAACAGCAATTCCCGGGCCGGTATCCATGACTTCAAACAATAGATCAATTTGTTCTCGATCGGATGGATTGATGGCGGGGCTTAGTTTCAGCTGAACCTCACCCTGATCGGTAAATTTAACTGCGTTGCCCAACAGATTGATTAAAATCTGACGTATTCTTTCCGCGTCGCCCCGCGCCACGCAAGCAAAGTTGGAAGGAATATTCAGGATCAATTCCACGCCTTTTCGGTCAGCCTGATCGGATAGCATTTGAGTCGTCTCTTCCAGCAATTGCCGAACATCGAATTCACGGGTTAGCAGTTGCAGCTTACCGGCTTCTATTTTGGAAAAATCCAGAATGTTATTGATGATACTCAGCAAGGATTTGGCGGAACGATAGGCCGTATCGGCCAAACGGTTTTGCCGTTCGTTGAGTCCCGTGCTCATCAACAATTCGGTCATGCCTATCACGCCATTCATGGGGGTGCGGATTTCATGGCTCATGGTGGCTAAAAACTCGGATTTGGTTTTACTCGCGGCTTGGGCCGCTTCCATGGCATGGCGCAGCTCGGCGGTACGCTGTTCCACCATTTGTTCCAGGTTGGCGCGGTGCTGCTCTAATGCCTCGTCGCGCTGCTGAATTTCGGTAAGCATGGTGTTGTAAACGGACGCCATTTCGCCGAATTCATCCTTGCCGATCGAGGTAATGCGACGGGTAAAGTTTTTTTCATGCGTAACCATGCGCATGGCCTCCATCAAATCCAACAGGGGCGACAGAAAGACTTGCTGCAATTTAGTTGAAATAAACAGAATGGATAGACCGGTTACAACAAAAATCAGACAAATGATTAAATAAAATCTATTCAGTAAGGCCTGCAATTCGCTTCGATCATCAGCCAGATGCAGGATGCCTTGTAGTTCGCCATCAAGCAAAATAGGCTTGAGTACATGTAACTGGTTCTGATCGTCATAAGTAACCACTGCCCTATAAAACGGCAGCGGGGCATTTTCGGTGTTTATTTTAAATAATTGTCTGTACCAAAATTCCAATTTACTCGTTAGGTATGCCAGTAAATCCTTGGGTTGCGTATTGGATTGCGGCACGATAATTAAATTTTTGATCGCTTCGCCATTCCAGCTTGAGGCCGATTTTTTCGACGAATGGTATGAGGCAAACACATTGCCGGCCTGGTCATACAAATCAGCGGAAAGCAGGCTGGGCAGGCTGTTCATCCCTTTCAACATTTCTTGGGCGGTTTGGGTATCGCGAAATGCCAATGAGGCTGAGCTGTTCCAGGCAATTATGTCGGCAATTAACACTAATTGCTTTTCTGTGTCGTTCTTTTTGGTGACATATTCGTTTATTACCACCGCGGCCGTGGCCAGGAGTAGGGCTAGCATGGCCGTTAACGTCATGATTGAGATAAGTTTGACCCGGATAGGTGCATTTTTAAACCAATTCATATTGATTAATTATTAATGATTTTAGCCAAGCTCAATAATCGCGAACTAATCGTTAAATTTGCTTCGCGTACTGCGGTGACATTAACATGCAAGGTCATTTTATTATTGACATTTTCCAAGCCGACCATACCGCCTTGTTTGGCAAAATCGTCACCGACACCAATGGTTAACAAGGGCATTTTTTTTATCTCGACAAACACTTGCAGCAAAATATTTTGTTTTAATTCGCTAATGAATAGAACATCACATTGATCGAAATTACTTAAACGCGATAGATTGATCATGTTTAAGGTTTTATTGCCGACAGCTTTGCGATCAATACCGGCAAAGGATTGCTGAACTACGTTATCACCAACTACACAGAAATCGAGGCTATCTTTCATCTCCCGCAGCGCTTCCGGCCAGGTCGTGAAGCGAACAATATTCAGCGCTAACGCCGCCAATACGGCTTGTTCTTCCAGCGTCAGCGCCTGTGCCGGCGGCTGGGTGTTAAACAAAAGACTTAGCCCCAGCAACAGGCGCGGAAGCTTGTTGATCCATGTGTGCATGGTTCAAAAATTCCAGCTTATTTTGCCATAGAGACCGCGTACGATTAAGGTCGGGAAGGTCTGGTTTTCTGATATGTATTCCAGATGACTTTGCTGGAGCAGGTTTTGACCCACCACCGATAATTCAACATCTTTAATCGGCCGCCAGGCCGCGCGCAAATCAAGCGTGACATAGTTTTTGATAGTGTTCTCGCCTAAGGAACCCACGGAGAAGTTGCTGTCGACATAACGGAACCAGAAATCCAGATCGATATCGTTCCAGGGCGAAAGGACTCCGCGTAACGACACCCGCTGTTGCGGGCTGATGTTGGTCTGTGGGGCGCCTATGGCATTCGGGTTTATGTGCGTATGTAGCCAACTGTAATTGACATCCCAGCGCCACCAATTCAGCATTTGCCAGATGGTGGCAATTTCGACGCCATAGGTTCTGCCGCCCAATTGATTGGTAAAATTCAAAGGTTGTGTCGCCGATGTGCCGTTGAAAGACGGTGTGCCTTCTTCCGCAAAGCGCAAATCCCGGTAGACATTATAAAAACCGGTTACATCCAGGGAAACCGACTTGGAAAAAGTGGTCCTATAACCAGCTTCGTAAGCAATCACCTCTTCAGACTGATAACGTGTATTGCCCTGGGCAACGATTCCAACCGGGGGCGTGCAAGCCGGTGGACAAAGAAGAGGTGGAGCGGCTTGCTGCGGTGGAACAACGCCGGTCAGCACCGAACCATAGCGCTCGGCCCTTGAAGGGGTGCGTACCGCCCTGGAAACGCCAGCCCAGAGCCTGTGTTGATTGTGCGGCGCCCACATGACTTTGGCTGAGGGTTGGCCCTCGAAGCCGCTGTAGTCGTTATGTTCAAACCGGGAGCCGATGGTTAACCAGAGTTTGTTGTCTATCAATGTCATCTCGTCCTGAATAAAACCACTGGCGAGTTGGTCGTTGATTCTGGCTGGATTTAAATTGATGATGGCCGCCGAACCATTTTGCGGCTGGTTACCTACTAGCTGGTCATGGCCATAATTGTATGCCCCTCCCCAGATGATTTCATGCCAGTCCAGCAAGCCGAACCGGTGTTGAAATTGCAAATCCAGGGTATTCCGGCTGTCGGTAAACATCGCCTCTTGATGCTTATAGGCGTCGTAAAAAAATTGTAGCGAATAATCGGAGGTCGGCGAAAAAGTATGCTGAAATCGCCCCAGTAAATTACCGCCCACATCCTGATTGCTGATATTGCCCGTGGTCTGATAAGGCGCCGAGATTTGCGGAAAATAGGCAAACTGATTGATGGTGGCGCGATAAACATCGCCCTGAACGGTCAGCGTATCCTGTGTGTTTAATTGCGAATCCAGACGAAACCCGCCCTGTACCTTATCCCAGTTATCGCCGGCTTTGCCGCCTGACTGCAGGGTGTTTTGATTCCGATCGAAGCCTTTCACATAGGCTCTTGCACTGGTGTCTTCACCCAGTTTCACGCCATAGCGGAGCGAGCCAAAGCCTTTTTCCTGGTTGCCGCCGCCGCCCGTTACCAAACCACCCAGGGTTTCGGCTGAATTTTTGGTGATAATGTTGATCACTCCGTTCACTGCATTAGCGCCCCACAACGCGGCACCGGGGCCACGAATGACCTCGATGCGGTCGATGTCTTCCATCATTACATCCTGATTTTCCCAGTATACCCCTGAAAAAGAGCGCGCATAGGCGTTACGGCCGTCCACCAGCACCAGTAATTTATTGGCAAAGCGGCCATTAAAACCGCGCGAACTGACTGCCCATTGATTGGCGTTAATTTTGGCAATATCCAGACCGGGCGCCAGCCGCAAGGCGTCGGGAATGTTTGTGACCCCCGTACGTTTGATGTCTTCGTTGGAAATAACAAAAATCGCCGCCGCCGCATCATTGAGGGATTGGGCTTTTTTGGCAACGGAAGTCACTTCGACATTCAGCAAGTCTTCTACGCTCAAGTTGAGGGCTTCGTTTTGTTCTTCAGCGCCAACCACAGCGGTAAACCCTAATAAGGCCCAGCAAAGGCGATAATTAACAGATATTTTAGTTATATTAAGCATTGGAATATTTCAAATGGCTGGTCGAAAAATACTGCATCCGTAATTTGTAACGTTTATCAGTATCGGAAACTGATTGGTAAGGCTTTTCCGCTGCTGAATGTACAAGCATTAATCAGGCATTAACAGGTTGATTCTAAACTAATATAGTTTCGAATTGCTTTTTAGTTTAAAACCAGATTTTTCATGTAAAACCGGGTGTTTTCCAGCGTAATCCTGACAATTTCGTATTTAGATAAATTATCCAAAGAAAGCCATTCTGTTGTTTTAAAACCTTGGCAGGCAGCAACAAGCAGGCTGTATAAGTTAAGCTAATGTTAGCAGAAATCCTAGCAAACAAGTTGATTCCGGTAACGGTGCGCGGTGTTGTTGCCTCTACCGCTTACGAGTCAAAAACTTCAACTTGTTTTTCCGTATACACTCCGGTCTCTCGACCTGGAAAAGGATGGACCTCCGCACATATTCCCGAGGATTGGGCGCCAATGGTTTTTGACTCGCCACGGATAATTCGACGGCTTGGTCGGAGCCCCTGCTGTAAAGCATCGGCTGGCTATGCTTGCGAACCCGGAAAGCTAAGTGTCTTGATTGGAAATTACCAACACCGTTGCCTGTGCATCGTTCAAGGGTCGGGTCTTTTCGGCCGACTTATTGAACCGAAAATCTTCCTGTATGCGGATAAATGATCAAAGCGTCGGTTATTGGTGCTTGGCTATTTCAACTGGAGGCGGTTGTAGTGTGAACCGACAGACCATAAAAAAAATTTTTTGGGAACGCTGAATTAGGAATAAGTTGGCCCATTGAGGTTGGAGTATAGCCGGTGCTGTGTGATAATCAAAAAGCTACCCATTGGTCAACCATATAGGATGTAGAGAAACACCATGGCAAACAATACGTTGCTGATTAAGCATACCGGTACAGGTAAACAAGTCGAGTACCCATTACTAAAGAGCACTCTAGGTGCCGAAACCGTCGAGATTCGTAATCTCTATAAAGACTTAGGTTGCTTCACGCATGACCCGGGCTTTGTGGCCACGGCCAGCTGTACCAGCAAAATAACCTACATCGATGGCGATAACGGTATCCTGTTGTATCGCGGTTATCCCATCGAGCAACTGGCCGAACATTGCGAGTTTACGGAAGTGGCTTACTTGCTGATGCATGGCGAGTTGCCCAATGAACGGGAATTACAGGATTTTAACCTTGAGATCAGCGATAGAGCCATCATTCACGAATCGCTGCGTAAATTTTTCGACGGTTTCCATTACGACGCCCATCCCATGGCCATGCTGGTCGGCGTGGTCGGTTCGCTTTCCGCTTTTTACCACAGCGAAATGAACATCAAGGATCCGGCGCAACGCTTGCGGGCGGCAACCCGTATGATAGGTAAAATGCCGACTATAGCTGCCGCATCCTATCGCCACTCGGTCGGCAGGCCGTTCGTTTATCCGCGTATGGATTTGAGCTATTGCGAAAACTTTTTGAACATGATGTTTTCGCGGTCCTCGCAAAATTATATCGACCAGGACCATTACATCGATCAGGACTTTGTCAAAGCCTTGAATTTGCTGTTCATTCTGCATGCCGACCACGAACAGAACGCCAGCACATCGACTGTGCGTCTGGCGGCCAGTACGGGCGCCAATCCCTATGCCTGTGTGGCGGCGGGAATCGCCGCGCTTTGGGGGCCGGCGCATGGCGGCGCCAACGAGGCGGTTTTGAACATGTTGGCGGAAATCGGCAGCGTGGAAAACGTACCCAAATACATTGCCAAAGCCAAGGACCACGAGGATCCATTCCGCTTGATGGGTTTCGGCCACCGTGTCTACAAAAACTTTGATCCTCGCGCCACCATTATCCGCAAAACCTGTCACGAGGTGCTGAGCAAAACCCAAACTAACGATCCGCTGTTCGAGCTGGCTTTAGCGGTTGAAGAGCACGCCTTAAAAGACGAATATTTCATCGAAAAGAAACTCTATCCCAATGTGGACTTTTATTCCGGCATCATTTACAAAGCCTTGGGGATTCCAGTAGACATGTTTACCGTGATGTTTGCCATCGCCAGAACCTCGGGTTGGGTTTCGCATTGGCTGGAAATGATGGACGAACCGACCACGCCTATCAGTCGCCCAAGACAATTGTATGTAGGCCCGACCCAGCGTGATTTGGCGATCATCAAAAACCTTTGAGCGTCAGAACATAATATGACCGACCACACCACACCGA